>CAVXAB010000054.1:0-91265 GCA_963759545.1 uncultured Actinomycetota bacterium | reverse complement strand
ACTCGGCGGGAGCGAGGCGGCCGAATTCCTGCAGGGCATCGCGTCCGGCGCGCTGCGGGCCGCGTTCGTGCTTCTTGGCTCGGTGACCGTGGCGGGCAGCCGGCTGACCGGGGTCGCGCACCACGTGCTCGACGGCGCCGAGGCCGACGTGTTCGTCGTCCGGGCCAGGGACGGCGGGCTGGACGCGCTGTTCGCCGTCCGGGCCGCGGACGCGGTCGTCACCCCGGCAGGCACCCTGGATCAGACCAGGTCGCAGGCCACGGTGGAGTTCCGTGACAGCCCGGCCGTCGCGGCCGGGTGCCCGGCGGGGCGGGCGGAGGACCTGCTGCGCGTCATGCTCGCGGTGCGTCCGCAGGCGCGGCCGCGCACTGCCTGGACGTCACCGTGGACTACCTCAAGACCCGGGTGCAGTTCGGACGGCCGATCGGCGCCTTCCAGGCCTTGCGGCACAGGTGCGCGGACCTCGCGGTCGAAGTGACCTCGGCCCGGGCGACCGCGTACGCCGCCGTCCGCGCGGCCGGGTCGCCGGCCGAACTGGCCGTGCTCGGCCCGCTCGCCAAACGGCACTGCGTCGACGTGTTCTGGCACGTGGCCGCCGAGACGATCCAGTTGCACGGCGGGATCGGGTTCACCTGGGAGCACGAGGCCCACCGCTACCTCAAGCGCGCCAAGACCTCGCAACTGCTGCACGGCAACCCGGTCGAGCTGCGACGGCTCGTCAGTCAGCGCGCCGGGCTGTGCTGAGCTGATTCGCCTCAGGGCGTGCGTCTCGTCAGCGTGAACAGCGGGATCTGCCGCGCGGCCTTGGCTTGGAACCCAGCGAGCGCAGGAGACGCCGTGACCAGCCTTGTCCACAGCTCGGCGTGAGCGGCACCGGTGACTCGGCGATGACGGACTCGATGAACTCAGCGGGCATGACCGGTACCGGGGGCCAGGACATGGTAGGTCAGGTGGACGCGGCCAGTGGGGGTGCGCTCGCTGTCGACCAGTTCCATGTCCCGGCGCTGCGCGATCCCTTCGAACAGCCCCGCGCCCGTCCCGAGCGCGACCGGGTGCAGGATCAGGCGAAGCTCGTCAATCAGCCCCGCGTCGATCAGGCTCCTGACCAGGCCGGCGCCGCCGACGACGTAGACAACCCCGCCGGGCTGCGATTTGAACGCCCGGAGTTCGTCGAGGTCGCGTACGATCCGCGCGGTGGGCCACGCGGCACTCTGGATCGTCGTCGAGAGGACAAGATGCGGGGTCTCGGCCGCTACGCGCGCGTACTCGACCTCGCGCGGGTAGACATCGCGTCCCAGCCATTCTGCGACGGCTGCCGGGTCCTTGCTGACCGCCGCCCAGAACGCCTCGTAGTCGGGGAACATACCGCCGCCGAGGACGAACGCGTCGACCTTTGGGAGCAGTTGGAGGCCGTCGGCCCAGGAATCCACCCAGTCGGCTTCCGGACCGCCGAGGCTGCAGCCGTCGAGGGTTACCTGCATCGCCGCGATGAACCGGCGTGATGCCGCTGTCGTCATGTCGAGCTCCTTTCGATCGGGACGAGAACTAAGCGCAACCAATGGTTGCATATGTGAGGTCCGATGCGCAACCTTAGGTTGCGCATTGTCGGTATCGTCATGGTGTGCCCCCGACGCAGGGCATCTCGTCGACCAATTACGCGCACGCGTGACGGGCCTGAGACTGCGGGTCATCCGGGTCAGCGGCCCCGGAGCGCTGTCCCGGTTACGGCGCTTCGCCCTGCTTTGCCCTGGCGGCCGGTCGGCTGTTTCCGTCATTGCGGGTCATCTGCGGCGAATATCGCCAGTTTTGACCCTCGATCACGCTGGAGCGACGCAGCCGGGGGTAGTTTGTTCTGTTTTGCCGGGCTGGAATGCGTGCCGCCTCTGTCGTTTCCCCGCTATGACCCGCGATCACGCTCGCGGGTCAAGGTGAAGGCAGGATGGAAATCGGTCGTTACTGGCCGCGTCGGCATCAGCGAAGCACCTCCACCGCTCCTTCACAGTCAGCGGTTGGAACCGCTATCTGGTTGATGCAACGGCCCTGTTCGCCTGGCCTCGCCGGGTTCCGCATCCGCCTTGGCCGCGAGGTACCTGGCAGGGAGCTCGCCCCCGCCGTGCACGGCAAGGTCGGCGCCGGTCACGTATGCGGCCAGCGGCGAGGCCAGGAACAGGCACGCCGATGCGATGTCGGACGGCTCCGCCATCCTCCGCATCGGGATGGTCGCGGCCACCGACGCGCCGCCGTCCTGGCCGTAGTACTGCGCCGCCGTCGCCGTCATGACCAGGCCGGCGGTGACGTGGTTGACCCGGACCTTCGGTGCCCACTCAAGCGCGAGCGCCCGGGTCAGCTGGAGCAGCCCGGCCTTGGCCGCGCTGTAGGCGGCCGATTGCGGCTCGGCCTGGCGCGCGGCCACGCTGCCGATATTCACGATCGCGCCGCCTGACTCCTGCTGCTGCATCCGCGAGTTCGCGGCCTGGGCCACGTAGAAGGGCGCGAGCAGGTTCAGCTCGACGACCTTCTGCACGAACCGCGGCGAGACCGTGGCCGCGGCGGCGGGGGGCGCGCCTCCGGCGTTGTTGACCAGCACGTCGAGCCGGCCGTGCCGTTCCGTCGCCTGGTCGACGACCAGCCGCGCCTGCTCCGGGTCGCGCACGTCGGCGGCGACAAAGGACAGCCCCTCAGGCAGCGACGACGGCTGGTGCCTGCCGCACACGATGACGGACGCGCCCGCCGCGGCGAACGCCTGCGCGATGCCGAGCCCGATGCCGCGCGTCCCGCCGGTGACGACCGCGACCCGCCCGCTCAGCTCGACCGGGTTGTCCATGACCGGTAGTCCATCACGAGTTGGCCATCAAAGGCGCTCGATGATCGTGACGTTCGCCTGGCCGCCGCCTTCGCACATCGTCTGCAGCCCGTACCGGCCGCCGCGCCGCTCAAGCTCGTGCAGCAGCGTGGTCATCAGCCGGGCACCGGTGGCGCCGAGCGGATGGCCGAGCGCGATCGCGCCACCGTTCACGTTCACGAGCGCGGGATCGGCGCCGGTCTCGGCGAGCCAGGCGAGCACCACCGGGGCGAACGCCTCGTTGATCTCGACGAGGTCGATGTCGTTCATCGTCAGCCCAGCTTTCGCCAGCGCGCGGGCGGTCGCCGGGATCGGCGCCGTGAGCATCCACAGCGGGTCGGCGCCGAGCACCGACAGGTGATGGATGCGCGCCCGGGGCGTGAGCCCGTGGACGCGCAGCCCGCGCTCGCTCATGACAAGCAGCGCCGCGGCCGCGTCAGAGAGCTGGCTTGAGGTCGCCGCGGTGACGGTGCCGCCCTCGATCAGCGGCGGCAGCGAGCGGATCTTGCCCAGGTCCGGCGCCCGCGGTCCCTCGTCGGCGGTGACGCCGGCCACCGGCTCGATCTCGCGGGCGAACCTGCCCTCGGCCCTGGCGGCGATGGCCCGCTCGTGCGAGCGGACCGCGAACGCTTCCATCGCCGCGCGGCTGATCGACCACTTCGCCGCGATCATCTCGGCGGCGCGGAACTGCGACACCTCGGCATCCCCGTACCGTGCCCGCCAGCCGGCCGAGCCACTGAACGGGTCGGCGAAGCCGAGCGGCTGACCCGCCGTCATGGCGTAAGAGATCGGCACCGCGGTCATGTGCTGCACCCCGCCCGCCACGACGACGTCGGCCGTGCCTGCCAGCACCGCCTGCGCCGCGAAGTGCACCGCCTGCTGCGACGAGCCGCACTGCCTGTCCACCGTGGTGCCTGGAACGTGGTCGGGAAGCCCGGCGGCGAGCCACGCGGTGCGGGCGATGTCGCCCGCCTGCGGCCCGACGGTGTCAACGCAGCCGAAGATCACGTCTTCTACGGCCGCGGGATCGATGCCGGCGCGGGACACAAGCGCGGTCAGCACGGCTCCGCCCAGGTCGGCGGGATGCACCCCGGCGAGACCGCCGCCTCGCCTGGCCACGGGGGTGCGGACGGCTTCCACGATGTAGGCTTCCATCACGCCCAGGCTACCAAGCGCTTGCTCGGTAAACTAGACTTGCCAGGGTGGGTGGGCTAGGCAAGGTGGGCACGCCGACGACCATCCCGGCCGCGCTGCTCCACGCCGCCGGGCAGTTCGGCGACCGCGAGGCGCTCATCGACGGCAGCTCCAGGTGGACGTTCGCCGACCTGGCGGATGCCGCCCTGCGCAGCGCCGGGGCGATGATCACGGCCGGCGTCGCGCCCGGCGACCGGGTCGCGGTGTGGGCGCCGAACGGGCGCCTTTTCGTCGCGGCGGCGCTGGGCGCCGTGACGGCCGGCGCCGTCCTCGTCCCGCTGAACACCCGGTTCAAGGGCGACGAGGCCGCCTGGATCCTCGGCCGGAGCCGGGCGCGGCTGCTTGTCACCGACAACGGCTTCCTCGGCAATGACTACGTCGGAATGCTTCAAGGACGCCGCGCTTCCGTCGCTCAACGAGATCATCACGCTGAACGGGGGCGGCGGTCCTCTCCTGGGCGGAGTTCCTTCGCCGTGGTTCCGTGGTGCCGCGAGGCGAGGCGCTGGCGCGCGCGCGGGCGGTCACCGCGGACGACGTCTCTGACATGTTCTTCACCTCGGGTACCACCGGGCGGCCCAAGGGCGTCATGACCACGCACGGGCAGAACATCCGCGTCTATACGGCGTGGGCGGACGGGGTCGGCCTGCGGCCGGGAGACCGGTACCTGGTGATCAACCCGATGTTCCACACCTTCGGCTACAAGGCGGGGCTGCTTGCCTGCCTCATCCGGGGCGCGACGATCATCTCCCAGCCGGTGTTCGACGCCGCCGAGGCGATCCGCCTCATCGGGCGCGAGCGGGTGACCGTGCTGCCCGGGCCGCCGACGCTGTACGCCTCGCTTCTCGACCACCCGGCGAGAGCGGGCCAGGACCTGTCCTCGCTGCGGCTGGCGGTGACCGGCGCGGCCGTGGTTCCCGTCACGCTGGTCGAGCGGATGCGCGCCGAGCTTTTCCGCGAGGTGGTCATCGCCTACGGGCTGACAGAAAGCTGCGGCACGGTGACCGTCGGCGATCCGCACGCCGAGCCGCGGACCGCGTGCCGCACGGTGGGCCGGGCCATCGAGGGCACCGAGGTCATCATCGGCGGCCCCGGCGGCGCCCCGCTGCCGCCGGGCTCGAGCGGCGAGGTCCTGGTGCGCGGCTACCACGTGATGCGCGGCTACTTCGAGGACCAGGAGGCGACGGCGGCGGCCCTCGATACGGCGGGCTGGCTGCACACCGGCGATATCGGCACGCTGGACGCCGACGGCAACCTGCGCATCACCGACCGGCTCAAGGACATGTTCGTGGTCGGCGGGTTCAACGCCTACCCGGCCGAGATCGAGCAGGCGATCGCCCGGCACGAGAAGGTGGCAGAGTCCGCCGTCGTCGGGGTCCCCGATGCCAGGCTCGGCGAGGTGGGCCGCGCCTTTGTCGTGCCACGGCCCGGCGCGACGGTGAGCGAGGAGGAGATCATCGCGTTCTGCCGCCAGCGGCTGGCGAACTTCAAGGTCCCGCGCTCGGTGAAGGTGGTCGCCGGGCTTCCGCGCAACGCGTCGGGCAAGGTGCTCAAGTCCGAACTCCGCGCCCAGGCGAGCCGCGACGAATCGTGAAGGGCTGTTACGCTCCCCCGGGCGCGCCCGGCACCGCAAAGTAATGGCTGGGTGCTAGAGAAACCAGAAGTCGTTCGGGATGATCGATCTTGACTTCGAGCGGGCAAAACCGGCATCGGTGCGATAATTCAGTCGTGACCGCATCAGGCCGCACCGTCACCCGCGGTTTTCTTCGCGGTGTCATCTGCCTGACTACCCTCGCGGCCTGCGCACTGCTCGGCTGTAGTTCCCCGCGCGGTGTTAGCGTCTCCGTGACGCCGGCGTCATCGCTTTTCGACCGGCCGGTACACATCGTAGTCAGCGGCCTAGACCCGGACCAGACGGTCACCGTCGGGCTGCGCTCGGCCGACGCTTTCAGGCACGTATGGACCTCGCAAGCGGAGTTCCGGCCGGACTCGTCCGGGACGGTTGACCTGGCGACGGCCTCGGCCATGAGCGGCAGCTACCGCGGAGTCGACCCGATGGGGCTGGTCGACGCGCTTTCTTCCAGCCAGGCCGTCCTGTACTACTGGAACGTCAGCACACCGCAGCGTTTCCAGGTGAGCGTGACCCAGAACGGCTCAGCGGTGGCGGCCACTGCCTTCAGCCGCGCCCTAGCCACGGCCGGCGTCACCGTGAGCGCCGAGTCCATCGCCGCCACGGGCTTCTTCGGTCAGTTCTGGAAGCCGCCGCCTGGCAGCCCGACCCGGCCCGCGGTGCTGGAGTTCGGCGGCTCAGAAGGCGGGCTCAGCGGCGAGCTTTCCGGTGCCGCTCTCGCCTCGGCGGGGTACCCGGTCCTTGACATCGCCTACTTCGGCGAGCCCGGCCTGCCTGCGCAACTGAAGGACATCCCGCTGGAGTACTTCGCGGGGGCGCTGCGGTGGCTGGCCCGTCAGCCCGGCGTCCGCGCAAACGAGATGTACGTGTCCGGGGCGTCCCGCGGCAGTGAAGCCGCGCTGCTGCTCGGCGCGTACTACCCAAGCCTGGTCCACGGGGTCATCGCGTCCACGCCGAGCGACGTGGCCCTCTGCTCATTCCCTGGCTGCACCGGTCCCGCCTGGACCCTGCACGGAAAACCGCTTCCCTACACCAGCCAGGTCGACTCCCCCGCGCCGACCGATAACCCAGCCGCCGTCATCCCCGTCCAGAAGATTCGCGGACCGGTGCTCCTCGACTGCGGCACCGACGACCAGGTCTGGTTCTCCTGCGCGTACGCCCAGGCCATCCAGAGCCACCTCACCGCCGCCGGCGACCGCTACGCGCACGTGCTCTACCGCTACCTGGGAGCCGGCCACTCGGTCAACGTCCTCGTCCCCTACGAACCCGACGAAGCGAACCCCAACGCCGACGGCGACACGCCCCAGGCCGACACCGACGCCGACGCGCGCCTCTGGCCGGAAGTACTCAGCTTCCTCGCCGACCCCGCGCGGCAAACCGGAACGTTCACCGCCCCGGCAACCCCGCTCCCGCTGAACTCCCACTGACGCGGGTTCGCATCGGGCCCGGGCGTGTCCGGGCGTGTCCGGGCGTGTCCGTTCCGTCCGGATTGTCCCGGCGGCACCGCGGCCCGGTCCATGATCGTGAAGGATCCGCAGCGTATTTCGTGCGGATCCCACATGATCAAGGAAATCCGCCGCGATCACACTGCGCCCTGAGCGCGGGCGCCGCGTGCTGGTTCGCACAGGCCCCTCACTGTCACCACGCATCACTGCAGTCAATGGCATTGCGCAAGGACCTGGTTGCACGTGGCGGTGCGGGGGGCCAGGCGAGGCTCAGGGCCGGGAGGAAAAGCGGTTGATCGCCAGGCCGGGAGCATGGGAGCGTTGACTCATCGTTCACTGCGCCTTGCAGTGGGCCGTGGGGTAATACCCCGCGGTAGATCGAACGCGTCGGCTTGGGCCGAGGCGGATGATCTGCTGCGGGGCGCCGTCAGTTAGGAGACGGACCCATGGGCTCACAGCCCACCACGCTCACCTCGTCAGACATGGAGCGCTTCGAGCGCGACGGCTACGTGGTGGTCAGGCAGGCGTTCTCGCGCGCCGACGGCCTCGCCATGGAACGGCGATGGTGGTCGGAACTGGAAGGCAAGCACGGCATACGTCCCGACGACCGCTCCAGCTGGCGCGAGGTCCCTGGCGACCTGAAGGCCGCCAAGCGCGATCCCGTCCAGGCCAAGATCCTGACCGAGCGGGTACGTGGCGTCTTCGACGACCTGCTCGGCAAGAACGCCTGGTCGCCGCCGAGAGACTGGGGCCGTGCCATCGTCACCTTTCCCGCGCCGGGCGCCTGGGAGTTGCCGACCAGGTTCTGGCACTGGGACAACCCTGGTCAACTGCACCTCGATCACCCGAGAGGGCTGTTCGTGGTCAGCTTCATCGGCCCCGTGGCGCCGAGAGGCGGCGGAACCCTGATCCTGTCCGGCTCACCTCGCCTGCTGACCCAGCGGGAACGCCGGATTCCGGCGGACCAGCGGCCCGATCCGGCCGCCAAGCCCTGGGACCGGTTCCACCGCTCGCACCCCTGGCTCATGGCGCTCACGGGACAGGCGGCGTCACCCTCCGACCGGGTCGCGGCGTTCATGGACAGGGAAACCTACGTCGAGGGCGTGCCCCTGCGCGTGGTCGAACTGACGGGCGAGCCGGGGGACATGGTCTTCTGCCATCCGCTCATGGTCCACTGCAGCACTCCGAACCGGGGCACGCGGCCGCGCTTCATGCGGATCAAGCAGCAGCTTCTCACCCCCGAGGGTCGCCAGCTGCTCCGCACGCTGACAGATCCGCGCTGGTAGTCCCGGGTACTCCGCGCACATGAGCCAGGCGCGGCCCTGGTCTACAGCGCCCCAGTCGCGCGGAAGCAGCCGTGGATGTGGTCGTTGATCAGGCCGATGTTCTGCATGAACGCGTACACGCTGGTGGGTCCGACGAAGCGGTACCCCT
The DNA here is from genome assembly GCA_963759545.1 of uncultured Actinomycetota bacterium. Lineage (GTDB taxonomy): Bacteria > Actinomycetota > Actinomycetes > Streptosporangiales > Streptosporangiaceae > Trebonia. Next base: position 82,723 of record CAVXAB010000054.1, on the reverse strand, counting down.
GCGACTTCAACCGTTTCGCGAACGCTTCCGCCTGCGGTGTCGATGTGGGTAGCTCGGCGATGGAGCTGGGTGCCCGGCGGCTGGTGGTCTCATAGGTCCTGGCAAGCTCTGCCAGCCTCGGTGACGAGGCCATCATCGCGCGCGCGTTGTCGATGGTCGCCTGGATCTTGCGCTGGTTGCGGATGATCGAGGCGTCCTGCACCAGCCGATTGACATCGTGTTCGGTCATCGCGGCGACCTGGCCGACGTTGAAATCGTGGAATGCCCGCCGGAACGCGTCCCGCTTCGCGAACACGATAGACCAGCTGAGGCCGACCTCGAAGACGCCGAGGGTGAGCGCCTCGAACATCGCCGACTCATCGTAGGTAGGTGTTCCCCACACCTCGTCGTGATAGCGGATGGCTGCGGTGTTGCCGGTGCCGACCCAGGCGCAGCGGGGTTTCCCGTCATCCCCGATGATCACGTCGCTGCTCATTCGCCCCCCTTAATGCTGGGTTCACCACGAGTCCAGGTCAGCCGTTGGGCGCGGACTTCGCGGCGAGTTCCGCAAGCCTCGCCCGAGCGGCTGCGACGAGATCCTCGTTGGTGTTCGCATGGCCATTGAGGCCCCAGCCCCCGTCGGGGGCCTCGGTTAGCAGGACCCAGGTACGCTCGATCAGCCCTGGGTCTCCGGCGGCCTCGGCGATCAGATCGGTGAGCCGTGCGACGACGGCGACCTGCTTGTCGCGGTCGAGGGCGGCCGCGTTGGTGAGAACCTGGACCCGGACGTAGCTGCTGTCGCCGTCGACGTTGGACAGGCTGTCGGCCGGAAGCTCATGGATGAACGCGGCGGTGTTCTTGCGGAACATCGGGATGTCGGGAACCTGCTCGATGGTCATGACCGCTGTTGCGAGATCCCGGGCGAGGCGGTGTTTATCGGTGAACGTGCCGCTTGCCGCGTAGACATCGATCATGGGCATGGCGGAATCCTCCTGGGTGGAGTCGGCGGTGAGGTCGTACCCTGGTCAGCCGGCCAGGGCCTTCCTGATGAAGCCCGCGACACGCACGGGCTGGGCGATGAACGCGGTGTGGGATCCGTCGATCTCCTCGGTGACCGCGCCCATCCGCTTGGCCATGAACCGCTCGGCGTCCGGCGGGATGGCATTGTCGTGCTGAGATACCAGGTACCAGCTGGGCTTAGTCTTCCAGGCGGCCTTGGTCGCGTTCTCAGTCAGCGCCGCCAGCGACAGCGGCCGCTGGGTCGCGTACATCACCTCGGCCACGTCGACCGGGACGTCCGCGCAGAAGGTCTCGCGGAATTGATCCTTGCGGATGTACAGGTCCGGCCCGTTCGGCGCCCCGGCCGCGTCGTACGGCGTCGGGTAGGACGTGCTCGCCAGCATGGACGGCGGGTACGGGCCCTGCACGCTCGCGCAGCTCTCGCCGACGTCGATGCCGAAGGCGGCCACGTAGACCAGCCCGACCACGTTCTCCAGGTCTGCGCCCGCCTGCGTGATCACGGCGCCGCCGTAGGAGTGGCCCACGAGTAGCACCGGGCCCTCGATCGCCTTGACCACCGCGCTGAGGGCGGACGCGTCGAAGGCCACGCTCCGCAGCGGGTTCGGTGGCGCGACGACCTCGTGGCCGGCGGAGGAAAGCTCACGGATCACGCCGCCGAAGCCGGAGGCGTCGGCGAACGCGCCGTGCACGAGAACGACGGTGGTAACGGCCGAATCAGGCATCTGGCTGCTCCTTCACTGGACGTTTCGACCTGTACACCCTCATGCTCGGCACTCGGCAAGCCGCGTTCTCTCACACGTTCGGGTGAGGCTGCCGAGCCCGGTCCGGGATCTTCGGGGCCTGGGGCGATGCGGCGTATTCTCATTTGGTGGAGCGAACCTGGCCGCTGCGCGGTCGTAGTGAGCCGATGGCCCGGGCGCTGTCTGCACTGCGCGGCGCCAGTCAGCATGGAGCGAATGCCGCGGTCCTGGTGTCGGGGCCGATGGGCATCGGGAAGACCGCGCTGCTCGCGGAGATCTGTCAGCAGGCCGTACCGCTCAAGTTCCAGGTCGCCGGCAGCAAGTGCGACGAGGTCGAGCAGGTCTGGCCGGGCGCGCCGGTCATCGCGCTGCTCCGGGCCGGCCCTGCCCCCCTGGTTGGCGCGGCGGAGTACGAACAGATCACCCGTGTCATCGCCGAACCGCTGATCCTCGCCGACCGGATCGCCTCCCGGCTGGAGCAGGCCGCGGCGGCCGGGCCGCTGCTCATCGCGATTGACGACCTGCACTGGGCCGACCGGACCAGCTTGTTCACGCTGCGCACGGTGATCTCGCGGCTGATCGGCCTGCCGGTCGTGTGGCTGCTCACCAGCCGCGACAGCGGCGTATTCAGCGATCTGGACGGCCACGAGCGCGTCAAGACCGAGCACGTCGCACTCGCCCCGCTGAGCGGTACCGACATCGTCGCCCTGGCGATGGACAGGCTCGGCCGGGTACCCGACGAGCGGGCGCGCCGATTCCTGGACACGGCCGACGGCAATCCCTTCCTGGCGGGCCAGATCATCGAGAGCCTCGGGCGGTCGGCCGCCGGCCTTGACCCGGTTCCCGCGGAGTTCACCGCCACGGTCGCGCGCCGGGTTGCCGGGCTGACCGAGTCGGCTCGCCGCCTGGTCCACCTGGTGGCTACGGCCGAGCGCCCGGTTCCGGTCAGGGACCTGGCCGTACTACTCGGTGACGACCTCGACCTCGAGCAGGCCGCAGCGGACGCGGTCGAGTCCCGCATGATCCTCGCGTCCGACGGCAGCCTGACCTTCCAGCACGACCTGGTACGTGAGGCCGCGAGCAGCACGGTGCCCACTGCGGCGGCAACCGGACTGCACCGCGCTCTCGCCAGCTACTACCTGTCCGGCGGGGATCCCCTCATCGCGGCCTGGCACGCCCGCGCGGCGGCCGTGCCAGGCGACCTGGCCGCCGCGAACATCCTGATCGCGGCCGCCGAACTGCTCGTGCCGGCCGGCGGCGACGCGGGCGACCTCGCCACGTTGGCCTTCCAGCTGATCCGTCCCGTTCAGGCCGGCTGGCTTGAGCTGAGCCTGCGCTGTCTCTCGGTCTTGTCCCGGGCCCAGCGCCCGGCCGAGGCCATGGCCGTCGCCGAGGACATCCTCGCCCGCACCGACGACAGCGAGGTCATCGGCAAGGTGGAGACCGAGGCCGCCAAGGCCTTGTGGCTCGGCGGACGGATCAGCGAACTGACCGCACGCACCGAACAGGCTTTGAAACTCGACGACCTGGACGCCTCCGCCACCGCGCGCCTGCGCGGAGCCCGCGCGCTGGCGGGCACCAGGCTGGAAGACGGAGATTCCGCCGCGCGCGAAGCGGCCGCGGCACTCGCCTACGCCCGGACGACGGCAGACCGCGAGGCCGTCGCACTAGCCTTGCAGGCGTCCGGGGAGGCCGCTCGCAACCAAGCCCGCCACCGGGACGCGCTGCGGCACTTCCGCGAACTGCGCTCGCTGAGCGACGTGTCCTGCCTTGCCGAAGAGGTCATGGCCCTGCAATTCCTGGACCGGTACGAGCACGCCCAGACGCTGCTTGACCGGGCCAAGGCGGACAGCCACGGCCTGACCCAGGTCACCCTGCCCAGCCTGACCTGCGCACAAATGTGGCAGGACTTCAACCTGGGTCGCCTCGACCACGCCGACGCGCAAGCCCGCGCCATCATCGAGCTAGGGCAGCAGCTCGGCAACGGCATCCACGCGATGGACGCGATCATCATCCGGGTCAGCGTGGCCCTCTTCCAAGGCGAGACCGAGCACGCGGCCGCGCTCCTGAACCAGGCCGCCGGCCTCATCGGGATCGACGACGAGGTCCGCCGTCCAGGACTCGCCGTTATGCAAGGCTGGGTCGCCGCCACCCGGGGCGACCTCGACGGGGCCGTCCATTCGTTCCGGCCGGTGACCGAGGGGGCCGGGCCATCTCGTGCCTACTGGCCGCTCTGGCCATGCTGGAACGGCCTCTTCTTCCAGGTCGGAGCCCAGGCCGGAGAGCATGAGTTCACCGGCGCGTGCCTCGACATCGCCGAGACAGCGGCGGCCCGCAACCCCGGCGTGGCCAGCTTCGAGGGCGTCGCGTTGAACATACGCGGGCGCAGCAGCGAAGATCTCGACATCACGGCGCGGTCCGCCGAGGTGCTGGCCCTCAGTCCCCGGCCGATCCTGCGTGCCTTCGGCGCCGACTCATACGGCCGGGCGCTCCTCGCCACCGGGGAACGTAACGTCGCTCTGGAGCAACTCGACCTCGCGTGGGACGAGTACCACCGGATCGGCGCCTGGGCCTGGCGCGCCGACACCCAGCGAGTGATGCGCGAGGCCGGCGCCGTCGCGCAAAATGGTCCACCACCACCCAGGCCACGGCGGGCTGGGCGGCGCTGACCCCAGCAGAACGCCGGGTGGCCCTGCTCATCGGAACCGGGCACACCAACAAGTCGGCCTCCACGGAGCTGGGCGTATCCGTCAACACCGTCGCCACGCACCTGCGTTCTGCCTTCGCGAAACTCAACATCCAGTCACGGGTGCAACTCGCCAACGAACTCCACAAGGCGGACCTCACCTGACAGGGAAATCTCACGGGGCGGAACGTCACGGGTCTTCCGGCGGCGGGTAGGTTTGCCCGGGTGAGCTTTGATGTGCAGCCCCGGTGACTACATGCAGTTCATGGGGCGGTACTCCGAGCCGCTGGCGGCGCGGTTCGCTGACCTGGCCGGGATCCGTGGCGGCCAGCGGGTACTCGACGTGGGATGCGGGCCGGGCGCGCTGACGGCTGAGCTGGTGAACCGGGTCGGCGCGGAGTCGGTCAGCGCAGTCGAGCCGTCGGCGTCGTTTGCCGCCGCGGCGCGGGAACGGCTGCCGGGAGTGGATGTCCGGCAGGCGGCGGCCGAGCAGCTGCCGTTCCCCGACGACACGTTCGGCGTCACGCTGGCGCAGCTGGTCGTTCATTTCATGGCTGACCCGGTGCGGGGCCTGCGGGAGATGCGCCGGGTCACCCGGCCTGGCGGGACGGTCGCGGCATGCGTGTGGGACCACGCGGGCGACCGCGGGCCGCTGGCCGCGTTCTGGTCCGCCGTGCGCGAGCTGGACCCAGCCGCTCCAGGCGAGTCGGACCTCGCCGGCGTCCGCGAAGGCCAGCTGGCCAGCCTGTTCACGCAGGCCGGGCTGGGCCGTACGCAGGTCAGCACGCTGACTGTCCGCGTCCGTCACGCTGACTTCGACGCCTGGTGGCAGCCGTTCACGCTCGGCGTCGGCCCTGCCGGGGCCTACGTGGCGTCCCTGACCCCGGACCGCCGGGCTGCGCTCCGCGAGCAATGCCGGCATCTGCTGCCCGCGGGCGCCGTAGAGGTCACCGCCGCCGCATGGGCAGCCAGCGGCCGCGCCTGAGCAGCCGCCGCGCTGCGGGAATTCGACCCGCTGCGGCTAGGGCTGCGGCGTTCCTGACGCTTGTGCTTGTGCTATCAGGGGGCCGTACATGTCCGCGTAGTTGTCGTAGTTAAAGGGGGCCTCAGGGTTCGCGCGGACCTGCTCGTCGAGCATCTTGGCTTCCTCGCCGACGAGGATCCGCCAGGCTCCGGATCGCACCCCGTCCAGGATGATGGTCGCCGCCTGCACCGCGGTGAACCCCCTGCCCTGCAATTCGTTTTTCAGTCGCGGAATCGCCTGGCGCAGGTCATCGGCGGAGAAGTCCTCGTTCAGCAGGCCCATCGCGAGGAGGATGGCCCGCCCGGCCTCGGGGATCAGATCCTGCAGTTCGGCGTCGCTCAGCTGCTCCCACGCTGGCAGGCCGAGAGGGCGGCGGGAGTTCTCGGCGATGTCGGTGTTCACGGAGCCCGGCATGACCACGACGACCCGGACCTGCGGCGCGTTGGTGCGCAGGTCCTCGATGAGCGCTTCGGAGAAGCCCTTGATGGCGAAGTTCGACGTGCTGTAGGCGGTGATCGGCGGCGTGCCAGGGCCTGCCGTGGCCCAGAAACCGGCGACGCTGCTTGAGTTGACGAGGACGCCGTCGCCGCTGGCGATCAGCAGCGGCAGGAACGTGCGGGCGCAGTAATACACGCCTCCCCAGTTGATGGCGAAGGTGCGCTCCCACTCCTCGCGGGAGTCCTTGACGAAGCTGGCGCCGCCGAAGACGCCCGCGTTGCTGAAGACCAGGTCGACGTGGTCGCTGGCGTGCTGCTCGAGCAGTTCGTCGCGGAACCGCAGGACCTGGGCCTCATCGGAGACGTCGCAGGCATGGCTGGTGACCGCGACGCCGGGTGGCGCGGCCGCCCACGCGGTGGCCGCGGCGACCGCGACCGAGTCAGGGTTCACGTCGCACGCCGCGACCGAGCAGCCCTGCGCCGCGAGCTGGCGGGCAAGCTCGCGGCCGATGCCCGAGCCGCCGCCGGTCACCACCGCGAGCTTGCCAGCGAACGAGTCCACGGTCATGATCGTTACCTGCGGTACCAGTCCGGGTCAACGGCCCAGGGGCCCTGCCGCTCGACGACCCGCCGGGACGCGTAGTTCATCTCCGCGACGGCCAGGCGGACCCGGTGCCATGCCTTCCGGAGCCGCCCGTGGCCGGCCGTGGCGGCCAGCCCAGTCGTGCGGGCCTGAGTTCCCTGGTGCGTAAGCTGCGCGGTCATTTCCTTGTCCTATCTGCCAGGAGCCGGCCGGTTTTCCGGCCCTCAGCCACAGGGTCGCGCGCCGCGCCAGGTCCCCGGCAGGGGTCGTTTCGCCTCTCTTGCCGCGCGGTCAAGACCGGGGTGGAATCACCCACGCCGTGCGCGTGGCGCTACTGGGGGCGGGCGGAGAAGCCGTCGAGGAAGACGGCGGTGACGTCGTCGGCTAGCTGGCTGGTGGCGTATTCGCCTGCCGGGTGGTGCCAGCGGACGGAGAGCCAGACCGCGTCGCGGATCAGCCGGTAGAACACCCGGGGGGCGATGTCGGCACGGAAGCTGCCCTCGGCGACGCCTTTCTCGATCACCAGCAGCCAGGTGCGCTGTATGTCGGCCGCGCCGGCCAGCACGTCGGCGAACCGCGGCCGCTCGCGCAGGTAGGGCCGTTCGTTCTGGTAGATGGTGGTCGCCTGGGGCTGCTCGCTGGCCACCTGAAGCGAGGTGAGCACGAGGTCGTGCAGGCTGTCGGCCGGCCCCTTGCCGCTGGCGAGCACCGCGGCGTAGTGGTCCTGGATGGCACGCAGGTAGCCGGTCAGGATCTCCGCGACGATCGCGTCCTTGGACTCGAAGTGGTGGTACAAGCTCCCCGAGAGCATGCCGACCGCGTCCGCGATCTCGCGGACCGTGGTCGCGCCGACGCCCTTGCGGGCGAACAGTTCCGCCGCGCTGGCGAGGATGTCGCCACGACGGTCCTGGGGCTCCTTCACGCTCATGAGCCTACCAAGCGCTTGATTGGAACGCTAACCCGCCGCCCGGTGCCCGGTGTACACTTGTAGAACACGTTCTAGCTCTATGGAGAGCGGATGCGGATTGCCTACACCCCCGAGCAGGAACGGCTGCGGCGGGAGCTGCGCGACTACTTCGGACGGCTGATGACGGACGAGGTGCGCGCCGGGCTGGCCGACTCGGCGGAGGGCGACTACGGGAAGGGCGACGCCTACCGCGCGGTGGTGCGGCGGCTCGGCGCGGACGGGTGGCTGGCCCTCGGCTGGCCGCAAGAGTACGGCGGGCGCGGCGGCACCATGCTCGACCAGCTCATCTTCACCGACGAGGCCGCGATAGCGCGGGTGCCGGTGCCGTTCCTGACGGTCAACTCGATCGGGCCGACGATCATGCGGTTCGGCACCCAAGCGCAGAAGTCGTTCTACCTGCCGAAGATCGCCGCAGGCGAGGTCCACTTCTCTATCGGCTACTCGGAGCCGGGGGCCGGCACCGACCTGGCGTCGCTGCGGACGACCGCGACACGAGACGCAGACGAGTACGTGATCGACGGTCAGAAGATGTGGACGAGCCTGATCCAGTACGCCGACTACGTGTGGCTCGCCTGCCGGACCGATCCGGCCGCGCCCCGGCATAAGGGACTGTCGATCATCATCGTGCCGACGTCGGCGCCTGGCTTCTCCTGGACGCCGGTGCGGACGATGGCGGACGTCGTGACCAGCGCCACGTACTACTCGTCGGTACGCGTGCCGCTGTCCGCCCGCGTCGGCGCGGAGAACGCGGGCTGGCCGCTGATCACCAACCAGCTCAACCACGAGCGGGTCGCACTCACCTCGGCGGCGCCGGTGCTTTCCGCGCTCGCGTCGGTCCTGGAGTGGGCGCGGGAGGCGAAGCTGGCCAGCGGGCGCCGGGTGATCGACGCCGAGTGGGTCAGGCTCAACCTGGCCCGGGTGCACGCCAAGGCGGAGTTCCTCAAGCTCATGAACTGGCGGATCGCCTCGTCGGAAACTGTCGGGCCCGCCGCGGCGTCGGCGACGAAGGTGTATGGCACCGAGTTCGCCGTAGAGGCCTACCGGCTCCTGATGGAGGTGCTCGGCGCTCGCGCGCTGGTGCGTTCCGGTTCTCCCGGGGCGGCGCTGGCCGGGCGGATCGAGCGCATGCACCGCGCCGCGCTCATCCTGACCTTCGGCGGCGGCACGAACGAGGTACAGCGCGACATCATCGCGACGACCGGGCTCGGGCTGCCTGCCGCCCGCCGTTGATCATCGCCGGTAGGAGGACCGCCATGGACTTCTCGCTCAGCGAGGCGCAGACCGAGATCGCGGGGCTCGCGAGGAAGATCCTGCTCGAGCGGGACACCCCGCGGCGGCAGTGGGCCGACCTCGCCTCGGCCGGCGTGCTCGCCGCCGGGCTGCCCGAGTCGCTCGGCGGAGCCGGCCTCGGCTTCCTCGAGCAGTGCTCGGTGCTCGCGGAGACCGGCCGCGCCGCCTCCCAGGTGCCCTATCTTCCGTCGATCGTGCTCGGCGCGGGCGCGATCGCCTCGTTCGGAACCGCGGACCAGCAGCGGCGGTGGGCCTCTCCCGCCGGGAACGGCTCGCTCCTCATCACCGCCGCGCTGGCGGAAGAGGACAGTGATGATCCGCTGTCGCCGTCGACGGTCGCCGAGCGGGCCGGCGACGGGTGGCGGCTGTCCGGCGTGAAGACCGCCGTGCCCGCTGCGCCGCTGGCCGATCTCGTGCTCGTGCCGGCGGCGGTGACCGCAAGCGGGGCGGGAGGCGCGGGCGGTGCGGGTGGGGCGGGCGGTGCGGGTGGACAGGAGGTGCTCACGTTCCTCGTCCAGCCCGCGGATCGCGGTGTCGCGGTGCAGCCGCAGGAACTGACGGACGGGGCGGACGCCGGCCGGCTCGTCCTCGACGGCGCCGTCCTCGACCCCAGCCGGGTGCTCGGCGAACCGGGCGGGGGCAGCGACGTGGCGGGCTGGCTCACGTCGCGGTACACCGTCGGACTGTGCGCGACCCAGGCAGGCGTGGTCGCGCGCGCGCTTGAGCTGACCGCCGAGTACGCGCTGCGCCCGTGAGCAGTTCGGGCGGCCGATCGGGTCGTTCCAGGCGGTGGCGCAGCGCCTCGCCGACGCCTACACCGACGTCGAGGCGGTCTGGCTCACGATGTGGCAGGCCGCCTGGCTGCTCGCCGACGGCCGGCCGGACGACCCCGCGGTCGCCGCCGCGGTCGCCACCGCCAAGTTCTGGGCCGCGGACGCGGGCCACCGGGTCGCGCACACCGCCGTCCACGTGCACGGCGGGATGGGCATCGACACGTCGTACCCCGTGCACCGGTACTTCACCGCGGCCAAGCGGGCCGAGTTCACCCTCGGCGGCGCCACGGCGCAACTCCGCCGCCTCGGTGACCTCATCGCGACGGCGGAACCCTATCCAGGCGATCGGTAAGACCAGATCCGCGACCTTCGCTAGCAGGCGCGGGTCACCGCTGGCCAGGAACGTCGTGAGCACGGTTTCCTTCCAGCGCTGGATCTCATCGGCGATCTTGGCCCAGGGGCCGATCAGCGCCACGTCCTCCACCATCGCCGTCGGGACCGCGGCGATCGCGCCCTTCTTGTCCCCGGCCAGGTAGCGATCCTGGATCGTCCTCGCCTGCGCCTCGTAGCCCATCCGGGCGAAGACCTCGTAGTGGAAGTTCAGGCCGCGGGCGCCCATGCCGCCGATGTACAGCGCGAGGGAGGGCCGCAGCCGGTCGGCGGCCCGCTCGAGATCGTCGTCGGGGACGATGCCGAGCGGGCCGCCGACGACGTCGAAGGTCTCGGCCGAGCGGCGCGCGCCCGGGCGGGCGAAGCCCTCGGCGAGCGCCGTGGCGTAGAAGTCGTTCATCGCGGGGGAAAAGAACATGGGGAGCCAGCCGTCGGCGATCTCGGCGGCCAGGGCCACGTTCTTCGGCCCCTCGGCGCCGAGGTAGATGGGGATCTCGGTGCGGTACGGGTGCAGGATCGAGCGCAGCGGCTTGCCGAGGCCGGTTCCCGCCGCCAGCGGAAGCTGATAGTGCTTGCCGTCGTAGCTGACCGGCTCCTCGCGCGCGATGACCTTGCGCAGGATGTCCACGTACTCCCTGGTGCGCTCAAGCGGGCGCGGGTACGGCTGGCCGTACCACCCCTCCACCACCTGCGGGTTGCTGGTGCCGATGCCGAGCAGGACGCGGCCCTGGGTGAGGTGGTCCATCGTCATCGCCGTCATCGCCAGGGTGGCCGGCGGACGCGCCGACAGCTGCGAGACCGCCGTGCCCAGCCGGACGCGCGAGGTCCGCGAGCCGTACCAGGCCAGCGGCGTCCACGCGTCGCTGCCGTAGGCTTCCGCCGTCCAGACCTGGTCGATGCCGAGGCGCTCGGCGGCGTCGAACTGCTCCGCCGCGCCCGGAGGCGGCCCCGCGCCCCAGTAGCCGGCCGTTACCGCGATCCTCACCGCAGCTCGCCCAGCCGCCGCAGCGCCTCGTCCGCCTCGGCGACGAGCGACTCGATCACCTCGGCGACCGGGCGGACCTCGCTGATCCGGCCCACGATCTGCCCGGCGGGCATGGGCACCACGTCCGGCTGCCCCGAGCGCATGAGCCGCTGGTGCGCGCCGGCGACCAGCAGGTTCTGCAGCGGCATCCGCAGCGGCTCCGGGGCACCCGGCTGCTCCCACGCGGCCGTCCACCGGTTCTTCAGCAGCCGGGCGGGCTTGCCGCTGTAGATGCGCGACCGCACGGTGTCCGAGGACGTGGCCGCCAGCAGCGCCTGCTGCACCGCGGGGGCGGCCGTCATCTGCGCGTACTCGCTGGTGAGCAGCCACGCCGAGCCCATCCAGGCCCCGGCGGCACCGAGCGCGAGCGCGGCGGCGACCTGCCGGCCGCAGCCGATCCCGCCCGCGGCGAGCACCGGCACCCGGTCGCCGACCGTGTCGACGATCTCCGGGATGAGGACCATGCTGCCAATCTCGCCGGTATGCCCGCCGGCCTCGTAACCCTGCGCGACCACGATGTCCACACCGCTCGCTACCTGCGCTTGCGCGTGCTTTGCCTGCCCGGCGAGCGCCGCGACGAGCATGCCGCGGTCGTGCGCGGCAGCGATGATGTCCGGCGGCGGCGAGCCGAGCGCGTTCGCGATCAGCCGTGCGGGATGGGCAAGAGCCACCTCGACGTGCTTGCGCGCGACCGAGTGCAGCCAGCCGAGCACGCCGTCCGCGTCCGGCGACCCGTCGGGCAGCGGCGGCACGCCGAGAGCAAGCAGCGTCCGCTCGACGAAGTCCCGGTTTGCCTGCGGGATCATCTCTGCCAGGTCCCTGACCGCCCCTTCCGCGGGCACCCGGGCAGGCATGACCACGTCCACGCCGTACGGCCGCCCGTCGGTGTTCGCGTCCATCCAGTCCAGGGCCGCGTCCAGCTCGGCCGGGTCGTTGAACCGCACGCAGCCGAGCACGCCAAGGCCGCCGGCCCGGCTAACCGCGGCGGCGACCTGCTCGGACGGGCTGAACCCGATGATCGGGTGCTCGATGCCAAGCAGGTCGCAAACAGGCGTCCGCACGGTCACGCCCTCTCTGGTTGCGCTGGGGTGGCGGGAGGATGTTCCGCGACGTAGCGGCGTGCCCAGCGGTAGTCGGCCTTGCCTGACACGGTGCGGCCGATCGAGTCCACGAACCAGACGGTGCGCGGCACCTTGTAGCCGGCGAGCTGGCCGTGCACGTGCGCCTGGAGCGCGGCGGGGTCTGCGGCGGCGCCGGGACGGAGCTGGACCAGCGCGGCCACCCGCTGGCCGAGCCGGTCGTCTGGCACGCCGATGACCAGCGAGTCGAAGACATCGGGATAAGACTTCAGCGCGCCCTCGACCTCTTCCGGGTAGACCTTCTCTCCGCCGGTGTTCACGCAGGTGTTGCCGCGGCCGAGCAGGGTGATCGAGCCGTCTTCCTCGACCCGGGCCCAGTCGCCTGGCACCGCGTAGCGCTTGCCGTTCACCTCGGCGAACATCTCCGCGGTCTTAACCGGGTCGTTGTAGTAGCCGAGCGGGACGTGCCCGCCGCGGGCCAGCTTGCCGGTCTGCCCCGGGCCGCACGCGCCGCCCGCTTCGTCGATCACGATGACGTCCGGGCCCGCCGTGACCGTGGGACCGCCACGCTGCTCGTCGTCCGCGCCGACGAACGCGATGCCCGCGAAGCCGGTCTCCGTCGAGCCGATCGCCTCGCTGATGAACACGTTAGGCAGCGCGCTCGTGCACGCCTGCTTGACCGCGGGCGAGAACAGCGCGGCCGTGGAGTTGAGTGACACCAGCGAGGACGTGTCATAGTCACCGGCCGCAAGCGCCTCCATCAGCGGCCTTGCCATCGCGTCGCCGATGACGGAAAGCACGTTGACCTGGTGCCGCTGCACCGCTTCCCAGACCGCGTGCGGGTCGAACTTCGGCAAGATCACCGCCGTGTCCCCGGCGAACAGGCACGCCAGCGTGGCCACCATGGCTGCGCCGTGGATGAGCGGCGCCGGCGCCATGCGGACCATGCCGTCGTCTCCGGCCCCCGCGCGGGACTGCGCCCACTCGTCCTCGAGCCGCTCGCCGGTGATGAAGTCGATGCCGCCGCCGAGCGTGCGCCAGATGTCCTCATGGCGCCACATGACGCCCTTCGGCTGCCCGGTGGTGCCCCCGGTGTAGATGATGTAGACGTCGTCGGGGCTGCGCGGCCCGAAGTCGCGTGCCCCGGACTCGGCCGCGAGTGCGTCGGCGTAGTTCCCCCCGATTACCACGCGCGGCAGCCAGGCGGGCGCGACGGCACCGACGATCGGCGCCAGGTCCTGATCGTGGACGAGGATGCCCAGGCCGGCGTCGTCCAGGTGGTATGCCAGTTCCTTCGCCAGGTACCGGTAGTTGATGTTGATCACCACCGCCCGGAGCTTGACGGTGGCGAGCAGTGTCGTCACGGTCTCGATGGAGTTGCGCGCGTACAGGCCGACGTGGCCGCCGGGACCGACCCCGCGGGCGGCCAGGTGGTGCGCCAGGCGATTGGCCTCGGCTTCGAGCCCGCTATAGGTGACCTGGCGGTCGCGGCAGATCAGCGCAACCCGCTCGGGGAAGGTATCCACGGCATGCTCGAACAGGTCGGCCATGTTCAGCGCCATGGGTAGAAATTAGAACGTGTTACTGTCTTTAGCAAGACCTGGCGGTCACTCCGGGAGGCAGAGTTTGAGCGAGTCGGCGAGTGAGCGGCCGCACGCGCTGATCGAGCAGCGTGAACATGTTCTAATCGTCACGATGAACCGGCCCGAGGCGCGCAACGCGCTCAGCCCGGCGATGATGGCCCTCATGCGCCAGGCCTGGGACCAGGTCGACGCCGACCCGGGTATCCGGGTGTGCGTGCTGACCGGGGCGGGCGGCGCGTTCTGCGCGGGCGCCGACCTCAAGGCGATGACCGCCGACCATCCGGGCTCGCGGCTTGGCGACTTCGACCTGGCCGTGATCGAGCCGCTGCTCAAGGGACGCCGCCTCACCAAGCCGCTGATCGCCGCGGTGGAAGGGCCGGCCATCGCCGGCGGCACCGAGATCCTCCAGGCGACCGATATCCGGGTGGCCGGCGAGAGCGCGCGGTTCGGCGTCTCCGAGGCGCGCTGGGGACTGTTCCCGCTTGGCGGCTCTGCGGTGCGCCTCCCCCGGCAGATCCCTTACACGTTGGCCGCAGAAATGCTGCTGACCGGGCGGCACATCACCGCCGCGGAGGCGCTGTCCATCGGGCTCATCGGGCACGTCGTGCCGGACGGGCGGGCCCTGGACAAGGCGCTCGAGATCGCCGCCGTGATCGCCGGGAACGGCCCGGTCGCCGTGCGCGCGATCTTGCGGACCATGCGGGAGACCGAGGGCATGGCGGAGAACGACGCGTTCGCGCTCGAGGCCAAGATCGGCGCCTCGGTGTTCGCCAGCGACGACGCGCGGGAAGGGCCGCGCGCCTTCGCCGAGAAGCGCCGCCCGCACTTCCGCGACGCCTGACAGCGCAGCTCGCGCCGCTGGTTTCGCCCGCAGGGACCGGGTGCCGGGGGCAGCCTCCCGGCGCCCGCAAAGATAACGGATCGCTGACCACGTTATGGCGTGGTCAGCGATCCACTATCCCGGGCCCCGCATCGCAGACCGCCCGCTTTGCCCGGTTCCTCCCTGTCGTCGTGGCATGGGCGAGCTGGCGTTAACCGGGGTTGGCGTAGTGCGTGATCCCGAGGGTGCAGCCCGCACCCGTTCTGGATATCTTTTGCGGTTCTTAGATTTGTCGGTCGCGGCCGGACCAGTACGGATCGCGGAGGCGGCGCTTGTAGAGCTTGCCGTTGGGGTCGCGCGGCAGTTCGGCGACGTAGTCGATCGTCTTGGGCAGCTTGAACCGGGCGATCCGGCCGTCGAGGAAGGCCAGGAGCGCCGCGGTCAGGTCCGGGCCTGGCGTGCGGCCGACCGCGGGCTGCACGACGGCCTTGATCTCCTCGCCCCATTCCTCGTGCGGTATGCCGAAGACGGCCACGTCGGCGACCGCCGGGTGACAGGACAGCTCGGCCTCGATCTCCGCCGGGTAGATGTTGACCCCGCCCGAGATGATCACGTCGCCCTTGCGGTCGCAGAGGTAGAGGTAGCCGTCGGGGTCGAGGTAGCCGATGTCGCCGACGGTGAACATGCCCCGCGCGCGCGAGGCGAGGGTCTTCTCCTGGTCCTTGTGGTAGTCGAAGGTGGAGGTGCCCATCCGCAGGTAGACGAGGCCCGGTTGGCCGGCCGGCAGGTCGTCGCCGCGCTCGTCGAGTACCCGGACCTCCGAGCCAAGCCACGGCCCGGCCGACGGACCCTGGCCGTTCCAGCCACTCCTGCGCGGTGATGCCGGTGCCGCCGCCCTCGGTGGCCGCGTAGTACTCGACGATCACCGGGCCCCACCAGTCAATCATCTGCCGCTTGACTTCCTGCGGGCACGGCGCGGCGCTGTGGATCGCGGCGCGCATGGAGCTGACGTCGTGGGCCGAGCGGACTTGCCCGGGCAGCGCGAGCAGCCGCCGGAACTGCGTCGGCACCATGTGCGTGTGGGTCACCCGGTGCCGCTCGATGAGGCCGAGCATCGTTTCCGGGTCGAACCCGTCCATCAGTACGACCGGATGGCCGAGCTGGACGGAGATCGTCGCGAAGTTGAGCACCGCCGTGTGGTAGAGCGGCGAGCAGCACAGGTGCACGTGCCCGTCGAACGGCGCCAGCCCGAACAGGCCGAAGAACCAGGTGCTGGCGGCCGGGACGCTGTCCGGGTCCTCGCCGGTGAGCGCGCGCCGCACGCCCTTCGGGCGGCCCGAGGTGCCCGATGTGTAGACCATGGGCGCGCCCTGGGTGCGCGGCGCCGGGCGGCCTTCGCCTCCGGCGCCAAGTTCGGACAGCGGCGTGAACCCGGGGACGGCGCCGACGGCGAACCTGGCGGCTGGGGCGATCCCCGCCTGATCCGCCGCCGCCGTCGCGACGGCGGCGAACCGCTCGTCCGCCACGAACGCGCCCGCGCCGCTGTCGCCGAGTATGTAGGCGACCTCGGCGGCGGCCAGGTGCCAGTTGACCGGCACCACGTACAGCCCGGTCTGCATCGCGGCGAAGAACAGCGCGAGGACCGCGGAGCTGTTGGGCAGCATCCCGGCCACGCAGTCGCCTGGGCGGAGCCCGAGCGCCCGCAGGCCCCGGCCGATCTGGTCGGCCCGCGCGGCCAGTCCGGCGTAGCTGACGACCGTGCCGTCCGGCTCGATCACCGCCGGGCGGTCCGGGTCCTGCGCTGCGATGGCCCACAGGCCGATGTCAGTCACGGGGCCTAATCTAGAACGTGTTCTAAGCTGGGACAAGCCATGAACTATAACACGTTCTACAATGAGCGGGTGACAGATACCCCGCTGACGGCGCCGATGGAGATCGCGTTCGACTACACCCGGTCGCTCGGGCCGGTGCTCGGCCAGTTCATGACCGCGCTCAGGGAGCGGCGCGTCCTCGGGGCGCGCGGCGCGGACGGCACCGTGCACTCGCCGCCATTCGAGTATGACCCGCTGACGTCCCTGCCGCCGCAGGAGCTGGTGGAGGTGGGCCCGGCGGGGACCGTGCTGACGTGGTCCTGGCTGGCCGAGCCGCTGCCCGGTCAGCCCCTCGACCGCCCGTTCGGGTGGGCGCTTATCCGGCTGGACGGCGCGGACACCGCGATGCTGCACGCGGTGGACGCCGGGTCCGCCGCCGCGATGCGGACCGGGATGCGGGTAAGGCCGCGCTGGGCGGCCGAGCGGGTGGGCAGCATCAGGGACATCGCGTGCTTCGAGCCGTGCGGCAAGGCACCTGAGATGCCTGAGGTGCCTGAGGCGTCCGAGGCGCCGCTCGCGGGGGCGGACGCCGCTCCGCCCGAGGCGGAGGGCGCCGCCGCGGTCACGACGGCTCCGTCACTAAGCCCCCGGTCACGATGACGGTCACCCCGGTGCGGCTGCGTTATCAGCACACCGCCTCGCCCGGGGAGAGCACCTACCTGCGCGGCCTGGCCGACGGCCGGCTGATCGGGCAGCGGTGCCCCGCGTGCGGGAAGGTGTACATCCCGTCGCGGGGGACCTGCCCGGTTGACGGCGTGCCGGCCGACATCGCGGTCGAGCTGCCTGACACCGGGACCGTCACCACCTTCTCCATCGTGAACGTGGCCTATCCAGGCCAGCAGGTAACGCCGCCCTACGTGGCGGCGGCGGTGCTGCTCGACGGGGCGGACATCGCCTTCCAGCACCTCATCCTCGGCTGCGAGCCAGGCGAGGTGCGGATCGGCATGCGCGTGCGCGCCGCGTGGCGCCCGCGGGACGAGTGGGCCACGACGGTGTCGACCATCAGTCACTTCACGCCGACCGGCGAGCCGGACGCTCCCTATGAAACAGTTGCGAGGTTCCTGTGACCGAGGTGGCCGTCGTCGGCTTCGCGCAGTCGCCCTGCCGGGTCCGCGAGGACGCGACCACCGGCGGGGTGGAGATGCTGGTGCCGATCTTCGCGGAGGTGTACGCCGCCACCGGGCTGGCGAAGGGCGACATCGGGTTCTGGTGCTCGGGGTCGTCTGACTACCTGGCCGGGCGGGCGTTCTCCTTTGTGCAGGCGGTGGACGCGATCGGCGCCGTCCCGCCGATCATGGAATCGCACGTGGAGATGGACGGCGCCTGGGCGCTGTACGAGGCGTGGGTGAAGATCATGTCCGGCGAGGCGGAGATCGCGCTGGCGTACGGCTTCGGCAAGTCCTCGGGATCTGAGCTGCGGCGGGTGCTTGCGCTGCAGCTCGACCCCTACCTGGTGGCGCCGCTGTGGCCGGACTCGGTGTCGGTCGCCGCGCTGCAGGCGCGGCTCGGGATCGAGGCCGGGCTGTGGACCGAGAAGGACATGGCGGAGGTCGCGGCGCGCTGCCGTTCCGCCGCGGTCCGCAATCCGGCGGCGCAGGTGTCAGGCGAGGTCGCGATCGAGGACCTGCTCGCCCGGCCGTACGTGGCCGACCCGCTGCGGGCGCACGACTGCGCGCCGGTCGGCGACGGCGCCGCGGTCGTCATACTCGCGTCCGGCGCGCGGGCGCGCGAGCTGTGCGACCGCCCGGCCTGGATCACGTCGTTCTGGCACCGGATCGAGTCCGGCTCACTGGGGGCGCGGGACCTGCTGAGCGTCGGCCTCGGGCCCCTCGGCTCCCCCGGGCCGGTCGACGTGGCCGAGTTGCACGCGCCGTTCACCCATCAGGAGATCCTGCTGCGCCGGGCGCTTGGGCTCGGCCCCGGTGACGCTGGCGGACCGGTCGAGGTCAACCCGTCGGGCGGCGCGCTCTGCGGCAACCCGATGTTCGCCGCGGGGCTCGCGCGGATCGGCAGCGCGGCGCGGGCGGTCATGACCGGCCGGGCGGACCGCGCCCTGGGGCACGCGACCAGCGGGCCCGCGCTGCAGCAGAACCTGGTCTGCGTGATGGAGGCACGGCGATGACTGGAAGCACGGGGAAAGCCGCGGTTCTCGGCGTGGGACAGACCAGGCACCGGGCCAAGCGCACCGACGTGTCGATGGCGGGACTGTGCCGGGAGGCGGCGGACCGCGCGCTGGCCGACGCCGGGCTCACCTTCGCCGACATCGACGCGGTCGTGGTCGGGAAGGCGCCTGACCTGTTCGAGGGCGTGATGATGCCCGAGCTGTACCTGGCGGACGCGCTCGGCGCGGTCGGCAAGCCGCTGCTGCGGGTGCACACCGCGGGCTCGGTCGGCGGCGCCACCGGCATCGTCACGGCCAACCTGGTGCAGGCGGGCATCCACCGGCGGGTGCTGGCGCTGGCGTTCGAGAAGCAGTCGGAATCCAACGCCATGTGGGCGCTGTCGATCGCGCCGCCGTTCAGCATCCCGGTGGTGGCCGGCGCCGGCGGGTACTTCGCGCCGCACATCCGCGCCTACATCCGCCGCAGCGGCGCGCCGCCGCACGTCGGGGCGATGGTCGCGGTCAAGGACCGGCGCAACGGCGCGCGGAACCCGTACGCCCACCTGCAGCAGCCGGACATCACGCTGGAATCGGTGCAGGCCTCCCCCATGCTCTGGGACCCGGTCCGCTACGACGAGACCTGCCCGTCGTCGGACGGCGCGTGCGCCGTGGTCATCGGCGACGAGGAGGCGGCCCGCGCCAGCCAGGGGCCGGTGGCGTGGGTACGGGCGACCGCGATGCGGACCGAGCCGACGATGTTCGCGGGCAAGGACCCGGTGAACCCGGCGGCGGGCGCCGCGGCCGCGGCCGCGCTGTGGCGGCAGGCCGGCATCACGTCCCCGATTGACGAGATCGACGTGGCCGAGATCTACGTTCCGTTTTCCTGGTACGAGCCGATGTGGCTGGAGAACCTGGGCTTCGCCGCCCCTGGCGAGGGCTGGCGGCTGACCGAGGCGGGCGCGACCGAGATCGGCGGCACGCTGCCGGTCAACCCGTCCGGCGGAGTCCTGTCCTCCAACCCGATCGGCGCGTCCGGCCTGCTGCGGTTCGCCGAGGCGGCGCTGCAGGTGATGGGCAAGGCGGGCGCGCACCAGGTGCCCGGGGCGCGCACGGCGCTCGGGCACGCTTACGGCGGCGGGTCGCAGTACTTCTCGATGTGGGTGGTGTCCAGCGAACGGTAGGCCTCGTCAGCCGGCGGGCACCGTCCAATGCTGGTTGGCGCCGTTGTTGCACGTGTGGACCTGCAGCTGGGTGCCGTTGGTCGTGCTGAAGCCCGGGTCGTCCAGGCACAGGCCGTTGAACTTGTTCACGAACTCACCGTTGGCCTGCCAGGTCCACTGCTGGTTCGTGCGGCCGGTACAGCTCCAGAGCTGCATCTTGGTACCGAAAGCGGTGTCGTCGAGGCACTTGCCGTGGGTCTGCAACTGCCCGTTGAAGGTGTACGTCCAGGTCTGCGCCGCGGTGCGGTTGCAGGTAAAGATCTGGATCCTGTTGCCGTTGGCGGCGGAATTCCCCCTGTTGTCGACGCACTTGCCCTTGTACCCCGTGATGGCGCCGGACGCCAACCGCTCGTACGCGCCGATGTCGCATCCGGTGGCCTGGGGCCTCGGGATGCCGCGCTGGTCAGTGGTGCCGGCGCAGCCACCCGTGACCGAGGGGATGGCATTGAGCGCGGGGCTGCCTGACGGCAGCGCCATCGTCGTGGTCGGACCGCCGTTCGCGGCGAGCGGGCCGAGGTTCGGGTTGGTGCTGTTCTTCGAGTGGTTGGCGGTCAGGAAGCCGCACGAGGTGCCGCTGTCGATGTTGAAGCCGCCGTCGGTGAACGCAGCGCTGCCGGAACAGTTGGTGCCGCTTATGCCGCCGGACACGATGCTCGCCGTCACGGTGAACGTGGACGCCGACGCCAGCGCCGCAAGGCTGCGTCCGCGCAGCGCGGGGTTGAAGACGGGCCCCGTCACGGACGCCGGCGCGACCGGGTCGTTATGCAGGTTGGCGCCGAACTGTGAGGTGTTGTTCGCCACCGTCGAGTGGGTGACGGTCATCGTGCCGAAGTTCTGCAGCGCTCCGCCGCCATTGGCGCCCGCCGTGTTGCCCTCGAACGTGCTGTTGGTGATGTTCACGGTGGCGTCGTTGTCGATCGCGCCGCCGCCAGGCCCGCTGTTCCTGCTGAACGTGTCGCCGCTGACCTTGGTCGTCCCGACCGCGCTGACCAGGCCGCCGCCGCCGAACAAGGTCGCGCTGTTGCCGGTGAACGTGCTGTTCGTGACGCTGGTAGCCGACTGGGTGAAGATCCCGCCGCCTTCCTGCGCGATGTTGCCGGCGAGCGTGCTGCGGTCGACGGTCAGCGTGGCGCTGCTGTTGTTGCTGCTGATCGCGCCGCCCGACGTGCCGGTCGCGGCCGGGGACCGGTTGCCGGAGAAGAAGACGCCAGAGACGTGCACCGTGCCTAGGCTGAAGATCGCGCCGCCGCCGTTGGTGCCGTCGTCGGCGAAGCCGTTGCCCAGCGCGAGGCCGTTCAGCGTCAGGCTGCCGCCGGCGGCGACGTTGAACAGGCGGAACGCCGGCACCGGCGTGCTGGCGGTCGCCGCCTGCCTGGCGATCGTGGCGCCGTTGCCGTTGATCGTGACTTTCCCGGTGACGACCGGCAACCCGGTCGGGCCGTTCGTGGCGTTGTCCTGCGCCGCGAGCGTGATCCTGCACCCGGTGGGCAGCGTGATCGTGGCGCCAGAGATGTTGGCCGCGTGGATCGCCGACTTCAGGGCCGACACCGTGCATGGCGTCAGCCGGACCGCGACGGCGGCGCCGCTGGCCGCGCTCGCCGCGCTCGCCGTGAGCAGGCCGCCGGGTACCGCCGCCCCGAGGACGACGGCCGCGGCGATTCTCCGTGTTCGTCTGGTGCCCCTGCTGGAAGTCACAATTCCTCTTCCCGTACGTGGGTACGCCTCTCGGGCCATCCACTATTACTGCCAGTCAAACTATCGCGACTTGAAGTAGTAGTGAATGCATATGCCCAAGGCCGCGTTGCCACCGGGGTGAGATACGGGTTCGGCGGGGAGTCAGCCGGGTCCGTTCTGGATAAAGGTGGGCAGCAACCGGAGCGGACGGTCACGTTCGCGGCGACCGCTGCGCGGATAAGCGCGGATAAGGAGGCAGCGTAGCTGACCGGCAGGTGCTTGATGCCGTTGAGCCAGCCGGAGCGCAGCCGCTCCGGCTGGCCGGCCTTGCGGATGTCCGGCATCGCGTCGGCGATGGCGTTGAAGATCAGCCCGATCTCGAGCTTGGCGAGGCTGGCGCCCAGGCAGTAGTGCGCGCCGAACCCGCCGAGCCCGACGTGCGGGTTGGGGTCGCGGCGGATGTCGAACCGCTCCGGGTGGTCGAAGACGTCCTCGTCGAAGTTCGCCGACCGGTAGAACAGGCCGACCCGCTGCCCCTGCTTGATCCGCTGCCCGCCGAGCTCGGTGTCGGCGAGCGCGGTGCGCTGGAACACCGTGACCGGCGTGCCCCACCTGATGATCTCGTCGGCCGCCGTCTCCGGCCGCTCCGCCTTGAACAGCTCCCACTGGTCGGGGTGGTCGAAGAAGGCCAGCATGCCGTGGGAGATCGCGTTGCGGGTGGTCTCGTTGCCCGCCACCGCGAGCATGAGCACGAAGTAGCCGAACTCGTCCGACGACAGCTGCTCGCCGTCGATCTCCGCGTTGACCAGCTTGGTGACGATGTCGGCGCGCGGGTTGGCCGCCCGGTCCTCGGCCATCTCCATGGCGTAGGCGAGGAGTTCCATCGCCGCCTCGGTCCCTTCGGCCTCGAACTCCGGGTCGTCGTAGCCGATCATCTGGTTGGACCACTGGAAGATCTTCTTCCTGTCCTCCTGCGGAATCCCGATCAGCTCCGCGATCGCCTGGAGCGGCAGCTCGCAGGCCACGTCGGTGACGAAGTCGCCGGTTCCCTCGGCCAGCGCGGTGGCCACGATCCGCTCGGCGCGTTCCCGCAGGTTGTCCCGCATGTTGCGGACCGCCTTATGCGTGAAGCCGCGGGACACGATGCCGCGCACCTTGGTGTGCTCCGGCGGGTCGATATTGAGCAGGATCACCCGCTGCATCTCGATCGCGTCCCTGGTGATGCCCTCCTGGAACCGGATGAGCGCGGTGTTCTCCCAGCTGGAGTACAGCTCGCTGCGCCTGGACACCTCGAGGATGTCGGCGTGCCTGGTGACCGCCCAGTAGCCGTCGTCGTCGAAGCCCGCAGAGCCCCGGCGCTGGGCATTCCACCAGACCGGCGACGTCCGGCGCAGCTCGGCGAACTCCTCGGACGGGACCCGGCTGGCGTAAAGCTCGGGGCTGGTGAAGTCGAAGCCCGGCGGGATGTCCGGTCTGGTCATGACCGCCTCCAGGTGGTGCCTGAAATTGAAACATGTTCTATTTTAGGTACAGTACACGGGCTTGTCCGACCGAACCATAGGCCAATAACGCGTTCTATCGATGGGAAGGTGATCCTGGTGGGTACCGCGGTGATCGTCGACGCTGTGCGCACACCGATCGGAAGGCGCGGCGGCGTCCTATCGGGCCTGCACGCCGCCGAGGTCCTCGGCGCCGCGCAGGCCGCGCTGCTCGACCGGGCCGGCCTTGAGCCCGCGGCGGTGGAGCAGGTCGCGGGCGGCTGCGTGACGCAGGCGGGCGAGCAGTCGAACAACATCACCAGGACGGCGTGGCTGCACGCCGGCCTGCCGTACCAGGCGGGCTGCCTGACCCTCGACGCCCAGTGCGGTTCCGCGCAGCACGCCGTGCACCTGATAGCCGGCCTCATCGCGGCCGACGCGATCAGCGTCGGCGTCGGCTGCGGGGTGGAGGCCATGTCGCGGGTGCCGCTGCGCTCGAACGTGGGCACCGGGGTCGGGGCGCCGCGGCCGGACACCTGGGACATCGACCTGCCGAACCAGTTCGTCGCCGCGGAGCGGATAGCCCGGCGCCGGGGGCTGCCGCGCGCGGAGATCGACGCCCTGGGCCTCCGCTCGCAGGCGCTGGCCGGGGCCGCCTGGGCGGAGGGACGCTTCAGCCGGGAGATCACGCCGCTGAAAGCGTCCGGCGGGCTGGTCGACCGCGACGAGGGCCTGCGGCAGACCAGCATGGACGCGCTGGCGCGGCTCACGCCGGTGGTTGAGGGCGGCGTGCACACGGCCGGGACGTCCTCGCAGATCTCCGATGGCGCGGCCGCCGTGCTGCTGGCTGACGCCGACCGGGCGCGCGCGCTCGGCCTGCGGGCGCGAGCGCGGATCGTCGCGCAGTGCCTCATCGGCGCGGAGCCCTACTTCCACCTCGACGGCCCGATCGCCGCGACGGAGCGGGTGCTCGCGGCCAGCGGCATGACGCTCGCGGACATCGACCTGTTCGAGGTCAACGAGGCGTTCGCCGCCGTGGTGCTGTCCTGGCTGCGCGTCCTGCAGCCCGACGAAGACAAGGTCAACGTCAATGGCGGGGCGATCGCCCTGGGGCACCCGGTGGGCGCCACCGGCGCCCGGCTGGTCACCACCGCGCTGCACGAGCTTGAACGGCGCGACGCGAGCACCGCCTTGATCACGATGTGCGCCGGCGGCGCCATGGCCACCGCCACCATTATCGAGCGGCTGTGACGCCGCAGGGCGGCCGGTGATCCTCCGCTGCCCCTGCCTCAATCGTTTGCATAAAGGAAGACGACACAAAAGCGCCAACATCAGTCGCAATAGCACCGGTTCGGACGTCGATCGCCGATTGTCCGATTATGCGTTTTTCGCCATGATGTTCCGTTACGCTGCAGCTTCATCGGCGGGGGGCGACTGCGGCTCAGCGTCTTCCCGCCACGATGGGGTCGATTTGCGGAGGGGGACCCATGGCCACTTTTGCTACTGGCATGCAACCAGTCGAGGAGTCGAGGGACAAGGGTCTCAAGACTGGCGCCCTCGGCCTGGTGTCAAGCGTCGTAATCGGAGTCGCGTCCACGGCGCCCGCCTACAGCCTGGCGGCGACGCTGTTCTTCGTCGTGGCCGCCGTCGGGCTGAAGGCCCCGCTGGTCGCCGTGCTGGCGTTCGTGCCGATGCTGCTGTGCTCGATCGGCTTCAGCGAGCTGAACAAGGCCGACCCCGACTGCGGTACCACGTTCATCTGGGGGACCCGGGCGTTCGGGCCGTCGACCGGCTGGGCCGGCGGCTGGGCCACGGTGGCGGCCGACCTCCTGGTCATGGGCAGCCTCGCCCAGGTGGCCGGGCAGTACCTTTTCTTCCTGTTCCAGGGGCCGAACAGCTCGATCGGGGCCAACGCCTCCGGCGGCTGGGTGCTGCTTGTGGGCATCTTGTGGATCGTCGCGATGACCTACATCTGCTACCGCGGCATCGAGCTCTCGGCCAGGTTCCAGCGAATACTGCTGACCATCGAAGTCGTCATGCTGATGGTGATGTCGGTGACGGCACTGGTCAGGGTGTTCGTCAGCAACCCGCCCGGGTCGCTGCACCCGAGCTTCAGCTGGCTGTCGCCGTCCCACCTGCCCCTGTCGGCGTTCGTGTCAGGGATCATCTTGATGCTGTTCATCTACTGGGGCTGGGACACCGCCCTGTCGGTGAACGAGGAGACGGCGGACAAGGCCAGGACGCCAGGCCGGGCGGGCATCATCTCGACGGTCCTGCTGCTGTTCACCTACGCCATCGTCATC
This sequence comes from uncultured Actinomycetota bacterium, assembly GCA_963759545.1. Lineage (GTDB taxonomy): Bacteria > Actinomycetota > Actinomycetes > Streptosporangiales > Streptosporangiaceae > Trebonia. Next base: position 57,681 of record CAVXAB010000054.1, on the reverse strand, counting down.
ATCGCCGTGCAGTCGTTCGCCGGGGTAGGCGCCAAGGGCGTCGGGCTGACCAACCCGGACCACCAGTTCGACGTGCTGTCGGTGACCGGAAGCGCGATCTTCGGAACCTCCGGGCTCGGCACGGTGCTGTCCCGGCTGCTGATCCTGATGGTGCTCAGCTCGGCGGCCGCGTCCACCCAGACGACGATCCTGCCGGCCGCCCGCACCACGCTGTCGATGGCTGCCTACCGGGCGCTGCCCCAGCAGTTCGCCAAGATCAGTCCCAAGTACCTGACCCCCACGGTGTCCACGATCGTGGTGGGAATCGTCTCCGTCGCGCTGTACATCCCGCTGAACTTCATCGCCGGTGGCAACCCGATCGCGGACGGCGTCACCGCGATCGGGCTTTACATCGCCTTCTACTACGGGCTGACCGCCTTCTCCTGCGCCTGGTACTACCGCTCCACCCTGAGCAACAGCGCCCGCGACCTGTGGATGCGCGGCATCCTGCCGGTGCTCGGCGGCCTGATCATGTACGCGGCAGGCATCTACAGCCTGCAAAGCGACTGGGTGGCGACCAACAGCTACACCAGCTGGACGGTGCCCTTCCTGCAGTGGCAGATCGGCGGGATCTTCGTCATCGCCGCGCTGGCCGCGCTGGCCGGAGTGGCCAGCTTTGTCTTCATGCGGGTCACCGCCCCCGCCTTCTTCCGCAGGCAGACCCTCACCAGGGCCACCCCTGCGCGAGTCCATGAAATGGAACTGTGAGCCGGGCGGGTGGCGGTGGTGGCGGTGAAGGCGGAACCTAGGAGCCCGCAGGGCACGGTGCCCGGCAGGTCGTCATGGCCGGTCAGGTCGGGGGCGGTCCCGGCGCTGGCCACCGGCTACGCGGACCGGCCAGAGACGGCGCCCGACCTGGCGGCCGCGCTGGCGGCAGGAGTCGCGGTCGCCTTGGTCCCGGACCGGGCGGCGGGCCCGGACCGGGCGGCAGGCCAGGACCGGGCGGCAGGCCAAGGACCCGCGCCGGACCCCGCCGCGCAGGACTGGCTGAGAGCGTCGGGCAAGACCCAGCTCGCCGTGGCCTTGGCCGAGTCGCTGTGGCAGTCGCGCAAGCTGGACCTGCTGGTGTGGATCCAGGCCACCAGCCGGGCCTCGGTGCTGTCTGGCTACGCCGCGGCGACGGCCGCCGCGACCGGCCGGGACCAGGCGACCAGTTGCGAGTCGGTCGCCGCCCAGTTCGTCGGCTGGCTGGGCGAGACCAGCCGTTCCTGGCTGGTCGTACTTGATGACCTGGCCAACCCGGCGGACCTGGACGGCCTGTGGCCGGCCGGCCGGCCGGCCGGGTCCTGGTGACCTGCGCCGACGCCGCGGCCATCCCCCGCGGCATGCAGGTCCTGCCGGTCGGGGCGTTCAACTCGCGCGAGGCCCTCAGCCACCTGATGGAGCGGCTATCGGGCAACCCGGGCCAGCGGTTCGGCGCGATTGACCTGGTCAGTGTCATGGGCTTCGAGCCGGCCGCGCTGAATCAGGCGAGCGCGGTGATCGCCAGCTCCCCCATCTCGTGCCACGACTACCGTGAGTATTTCGTCCGCAGGCGGCGGCAGCTGACCGATCCGGCTGGCGCACCGCCGCCGGCCAGCGCGGTCACGTGGACGCTCTCGTGGGAGCGCGCCGATCAGCTTGCGCCAGCCAGGTCAGTCCAGTCGCTCCTGGCCCTGGCCGCGTTGCTTGACGGGCACGGCATTCCAGGAACCGTGCTCACCGCCCCGGCCGCAGCCGGCTACCTCACCGGCGGCGGCGAAGCCCGGGCAGGCAGCGAGGCCGCCAGCGCGGCGCTGGCGGCGCTGGAACGCGTCGGCCTGCTGACCATCGCGCCGGTTACGGCACCGCCCATGGTCCAGATCAGCCCGGTGCTGCAAGCGGCGCTGCGCGCCTCCATGCCGGACGGCATGCTGGATCAGGCGGCCAGGGCGGCCGCGGACGCGCTGTTCCAGGCCTGGCCGGAAGCAGAGCCGCCCGGCTGGCCCGCTTCCGGCCTGCGCTCCTGCACGGCGGCCCTGCGGCAGATCTCCGGCAACCGGCTGTGGGCCGGCGGCTGCCATCCGGTGCTGCTCCGGGCCGGGGACAGCCTGGACCACGCCCGCCTGACCGGTCCCGCGGTGGACTACTGGCGCGACCTGGTCACGACCAGCGACCAGTTGCTCGGTGCCGGGCATCCGCACACGATACTGACCGGGCAACGGCTGGCCGAGGCCCTCCTTGCCGCCGGCCAACCGGACGACGCCGTCACCTGGTTTCAACGGCTGGTCGACACCCAGGCCGTGAATCTCGGGCCGGATCACCATGATTTGATCGGAGCGAGGCTCCGCCTTGGGCACGCTCTTGTGGCAGCTCGCGACCCGCACCGCGCGATCTCCGTCCTCGAGCGCGTGCTCTCCGATGCCGAGCAGGGCCGCGGCCCCGAGGATGCCGACACGCTCGGCGCGCGGGACGAACTCGGCGCCGCCTACCTGGCCGCGGGCCGGCATTCCGACGCCATCGCCGCGTACCGCCGCACGCTCGCCGACCGGGAGCGGACCCAAGGCTCCCGGCACCCGCAGACGATGACCACGCGTCACGGCCTTGCCGATTCCTACCTGGCCAGCGGCCTGGCGAAAGACGCGGTATCGGCCTACAAGCGGGTCGTGGCGGACCGGGAGCGCGCACTCGGGCCTGATCACCTGGACACCACCAGGGCACGGTACAGCCTGGGCGCCGCCTATCAGCGGACGGGCAAGACGGTGGCGGCCGAGCGGGTGTACGAGCAGGCCCGGGTCGGCTTCGATCAGGTGCTCGGCCCGCGTCACCCTGACGCGCTGCGCAGCCGGGCGGAGCTGGCCCGGGTCTACCGCCAGCTGGGACGGTACGGCGACGCCCGCGCGCTGCTGCGCGACACGGTCGACCGCTTGGAGCGCATCCTGCCCACGGACGACCCGCTGATCGCCGAACTGCGCGGGATCCTGGCCGATATCGGCGATGAATAATCCCAGATCCTTTCGCCCGCCGCCGAGACCCGATGCCGTTCCCGAGTCACCTCCCTCCGTTCGGAAGAATCGAGTTTTTCCGAACGGAGGGGAGTGACTGATGTGTGCCCCAGGCGCCCCCCTTGCGCTGCCGCGACGTCGCCTGGGGCACACGATTTATCAGGGCTCCTCCCCCTGCGAGCCCGTGTTGCAATACCCGAGCCTACGAATCATCGAGGGCTGCGAATACTACCCGGTCTGGTAGTTTTTGCCTGAGAGGCACGCGCGGACAGTGCCGGGGTTGGCGCTACAGGGGAACGCTGATCACTAAGTATTGGGCCGCCAGTCCGACTAACACGACAGTCGCAGTTAGCGATCGGTCCTGGCAGTCGCCCGTGATCGTGGGTCATCGCGGCGAATAGCCCGTCAAAGTCCGACCGATTAGCCAGTTATGCCCCGGTATGCCGCCGCGCGTCTGCCGCTGTTTTCATGATCGTGGGTCGTTTGCGGCGCTATTCGCCGCAAACGACCCACGATCAATTGCCGCGCGCGGCCGGGTGCGACAGGGCCTCGAAGTGCGACGTGGTACTAACCAAATAAGTACAGTAATTGCGGCGGTGCGGTTGTGAAGAAAATGACCGGAACCGCCAAAGGCGACCGGACCGTGCGTCGCGGGGATGCGGGCAGCCGAGCCCCAGGCGCGCCCCGGGGCGCCAAGGACGGCGGCGCCCGGCGCCCGGCGGCGGCGACGTCCAGCCCGCCGACAGCGGCGCCCGGCCCGCCGACAGCGGCGCCCGGCGCCCGGCGTTGATCATGCGCGGACGATCCCAATTTTCAACACAGGTCACTTACGTCGCATCTTTGATGATTAACGCCACGGTGCCCTGAGATTCAGTTGAGAATGCTTATTACAACGCAATAACGGTGCCATGAGGCGAGGCCGCGGGAACGGCCAAGACGACCTACGGCGACCAGATGATCTTGTTTCGAGAGAGAACCGGGGACGGCGTACCAAGACGGGGACGGACGCGCTGCAATTGCAGAGCCGCAAGCGGTGCAATTGCAGCGCCAGCGCGAGACGGCCGAGACGGCCGGGACGGCGCCAAGGCTTTCGGGGGTTAACACGATGCGAGGACGGGATGAACAACTGCGGATCGCGAGCGAGATCCTTGGCCAAGCGGAACGGGGCCAGGGCACGGTACTGCTCATCGAAGGTGATCCAGGTACAGGCAAAACAGGCCTGCTCGACGAGATAACCCACGAGGCGACCCGGCGGCATTTCTCACTGGCAACAGGAGAGGCGGATGAAATCGGGCGCCGCACGCCCTTCGCCCCGCTGCTCACGGCCTTGCAGGATGCGGTCGGCGGACTCCTGAGTGAGACGTCACCGCCAAGCGCACCGGAGTCCTGGGCGCCGGTGGTCAGCAAGCTCAGTGAACTGCTTGAGCGCCGCGCCGCGACATCGCCGCTGCTGGTGAGCCTGGACGATCTGCACTACGCGGACCCGGCCACGCTGTACGCGCTGCGGCACCTGAGCCGGCAGCTCGCATCACACCGGCTGGCCTGGAGCCTCGCCCGGAGCACCGTGCTGCAACGCGATCACGCCAGCGTGCTGTTCGACCTTCTCGCTCGCGAGGGCGCGGCGCGCGTGGCACTCGGTCCGCTCGACTGCGCGGCCATCGCCGGCACGATTGCCGACATCCTCGGGGCCGAGCCCGATGCCGGCCTGCGCCAACTGGCCGCCGGCGCGGCGGGCAACCCCTTCTTGCTGAGCGAGCTCCTGCTCGGGCTTCAGGAGGAGCACGCCGTCCTAGTAGAAAGCGGAACGGCGGTCCTGGTCGCAGCGCAGTTGCCGCGCCGGCTGCGCGACGCGGCCTGCCGCTGGCTTGGACGGCTCAACCAAGGCACCGGCCGCATGCTCGAGACCGCCGCCGTCCTCGGTCGTGAATTCCGGCTGGATGATGTGGCCCAGATGCTCGGCGAGACAGCGGTCGCCATGATCCCCCCAGTCAACGAGGCCATGGCGGCCGGGATACTCCGGCCTGGCACTGACTCTTTCGTTTTCCGGCATGACCTGATGCGGCGGGCGGTCGCGGAGGCCATACCCGCGCCGACCAGGCAACTGCTGCACCGGCAGGCGGGCGAGCTCTTCATAGCCCGCGGCGCGGCGCAGAACGCGGCCGCCCACCTGCTCAAGGGCGCCCGCCACCAGGACCCCGCGGTCATGGCAAGCCTCCAGGCCGCCGCGACCCAGCTCGCGCGGACGCATCCGCAGGCAGCCGCCGACCTCTTCGTCCGGGTGCTCGACCTGACCCCGGCCTCGGACGCCGGCCGGTTCTCCGGCACCGTGCGCGCCGCCGACGCCCTGACGGCAGCGGCACGGCTAGACGATGCCACCGCACTCGTGCGCACGGCGCTCGCCCGGCCGCAGCCGCCAGAAGCCGATACGCGGCTCCGCGTGGTCCTGTCCTCGATCCTGGTCATGCGGGGCAGCCCCCAGGACGCCGTGGACGAAGCCGAAGCCGTCCTGCGGCGACCGAAGCTGCCGGCCGAGACGCGTGCCGCGGTCCTTGTTACCAAGCTGCAAGCGCTCAGCGGGCTTGGCGAGAATGCCAGGGCATGCTCGCTGGCCGAGGACATCCGGACCGCGACCCGTGAGCCCGGCGACCCTGCTCAGGGCGCGGCGCTGCAGGTAATCGCCGCGATCGACTGGGACGAGGGCCGCCTGGAGCGGGGGCTGCGCCTGATCAGCGAGGCGGTTCGCCGGGTCCGCGGCATCACTCCCGACGTCCGGGATTTCCAGCCCCTGTTCGCGCTCGCCGCCATGCTCATCGACGTTCGCCGGCTCGAAGAGGCCGAGAACGTAATCCTCGTGGCCAGCGACGGCATGCGAGAATTCCGCCCAAGCGCGCTCGAATCGGTCCCCGCGGTCCTCCGGGCCCGGGTCGAACTCGCGCGCGGCCGGACGGATGACGCTCACGCCGAGGCGGAGAAAGCGCTGACCATCGCCGACACGTTCGGCGTCCCTCCGCACTGCTCGCTGGCCCATTCGCTGCTCAGCGTGATCGCGCTGCGCCGGGGCGATCTCCGCGCCGCGGGAACGCACATCAGGAGCCGTCCCGATGCCGTCCACTACATCACGGGGCACGCGCGGACCGAGAGCCTCCTGGCCCGAGCCCAGTTCGTCGAGGCGAGCGTGGGCGCGGAGACCGCGCTCCAGGTGCTTGACGGTGTATACACCGACCTTCCGCTCCATCGGCATGTCCTCATCGGCGAGCCCACGGCGTCGGCCTGGCTGGCTCGTACCGCCCTCGCCGCCGGCCGGAATGAGCTGGCAACAGGGGTGGCCCGGGTCGCCGACGAGCTCGCCCGCGACAATCCAGGCTTTGACGTCATGAGCGTGGCGGCCGCGCATTGCGGTGGCATCGTCGGGCAGGACCCAGAGCTGCTCGCGCTCGCGGCGGCGAGTCATCCCGACCCGTGGGCACGCGCGTCGGCGGCGGAGGACCTCGGGACCGTGCTGATCGCCATGGACAATCCCGATGGCGCCGTCGCGCACCTCGACGAGGCTCTCGGCGGATACGGCCATGCCAGCGCGGAGCGCGACCTCGCCAGGATCCGGCGCCGGCTGCGCAAGCTGGGCGTAAGGCGGCAGCACCGGGCACCGGTCATCCGCCCCGCCGGGGGCTGGGGAAGCCTGACGGAAACCGAGCGGGTGACCGCGACCCTGGTCGCGGAGGGGCTGACCAACCAGCAGGTGGCGGACCGGATGTACGTGAGCGTGCATACCGTCGCGTTCCACCTGAAGCAGGTCTTCCGCAAGCTCGGTATCAGCTCGCGGGTGGAGCTCGCCCGGATGGTGGCCGCGCACCTGTCGGCGGACGGGCTGGTCCGCGAGCGCGGCCGCGGGTAGTGCCCGACACCCGGTGCCGACCTACCCACACGGGGGATGCGCGGGCATCGCCAACCGCGAAATCCTGGGCACGATACGGCTCCCCGCCGTCGCCCCGCTCAAGCGAAGAGGGAGAGAAGGAGTGCAGCAGGTGCCGTTGGCCGTGCCGCGTCGCCCGGCGTCACGCAGCCCAGGCGAAACACGCAGCCCAGGCGAAACACGCAGCCCCGAAATGAGCGACGCAAGCTCGCCGCGCTGGTGTACCGGCACGCGCGGTGCGCGCGTTGTCCTGTCGATCCCGACCAGTGGTTTCCCGTTTCCTATGACACGGCAAAGGCGCGTGCAGAGGCGGCGGACGCCATCGCCGTGTGCAATTCGTGTCCTGTGCGCGCGCAATGCCTCGAGCTTTCCTTCCGTAATAGCCCGGGGTTCGGCGCCCATGGCGTGTGGGGCGGCCTGGTTGAGGGGGAACGCCACGCTACGCCCTCCACCGCGCGCCGTGCTGTCCCGGCCGTTCCGGGGCAGCACGGGCCAGCTCGACACGGGACCGGATGCTGAGCTTGCGGAAGACCTGGCGCAGGTGAAACGCGACCGTGTGCGTGCTGATGAACATCTGGTCGGCGACCTGCTGGTTCGTCAGTCCCGTGGCGACGAGGCCCGCCACGCTGCGTTCGGTTTCCGTCAGGCTCTCCCAGCCCGTCTCTGGCCGCTTCTTGGCGCGCCAGTGCCTGCGCCTGACGCCAAGCCGACGGAGTCTGTGCCTGACACGGGCCGCGTCTCGCTCGGCCCCGCCGGCCGCGTAGCCGTCGAGCGCCATGTCCAGCCAGCTCACGGCGTCCTTGCGGTGCAGGTCCACGGCGAGCGCGCCGAGGTCCTCGGCGGCGGACGCGCGGGCCCAGGGGTCGTCGTGCAGGGTGACAGCGCGCTCTAGGCGCGCATGGTCACCGCCGAAGACCCCGGCGGCGTGATCCGCGCACGCCAGGAACAGCGGCATGCCCGGGTTCGCGCCGCTGATCTCGGCCATCAGCCCGGCGACCGTCGCGGCCCGTTCCCTGTCGCCCGCGGCCAGGGCGACACGAACCAGCCATGCACCGCAGACGGGATCGCTGACGAGCGGGTACCGGTGCTCAAGCAGGTCCGCATGCAGGCCGCCCAGCCGGTCAAGCGCGGCGTGCGGTCCGTTCCGCGCCTCCTCGACCTGCGCGGCGACGACGAGGCTCCCGGTGGCCTCGTAGCCTGCCAAGAAGTGCCGGGGAGGTACCGGCGGACGCCTGGCAAAGCCGTCGGCCGCCGACAGGTCGCCGCGCCGCAACGCGACGGCCGCCAGGATGGTTCGCGCGACCTGGTCGTGCAGGAGCGTGCCGGTCACGCTGGCGTGGCCAAGCGCCAGCTCGGCCTTGGCGGCGGCATCATCGAGCCTTCCCCGCGCCAGCGCCGCCCGCGCGCGCAGGATGTCGGCGGACGCCGGCGTCCAGGAAAGCACGGGCGGTGTGTCCGTCGGGCCGATCGAATCCAAGATGGCTTCGGCGTCCGAGAACCGCTGGATGTCGGTAAGCCGTGCGGCGAGGAACAGGCCGGGGTGGAACCGCAGTGCCCGGGGCTCGCTGGCCTGCGTGCGCACCGCCTCGGTCGCCAGCTCGAGTGCCTCGCCCACCTGCGCCGTATCCCACCCGGCCACCGCCAGCACAAGCAACGCTGGGACGCCGGCCCCGAAGTGCTGCGCGCGGGGTTCCGCCAGGATCGCCCTCGCCACCTGGGCTGCTTTCCTAGTGTCGCGGCGCCCGGTCAGGGCCTGCAGCAGCGCGATCTTGGCATCTTCGTGGACTTCGGCTGCCAGCGCGGGATCTGCCAGGATGCTCTCGGCCTCGATCAGCGCCTCAGCCCCGCGGTCGTGCATCGCGTGCAGCGACGCGAGTGCCGACCGCAACTCCGGCTCCCCCGGCTCCGGCACCGACTGCAGCAGGGCGGGCAGCGCCGTCGTTTCCGCATCCTCCCACCGCCCGGCAGCGGTGAGTGTCCTGACCGCGGCCACGGTCCTCGCGTACCGTCCTGGATCGGTGGGACCGGTGAGGTCCAGCACGCGGATAGCGAGTTCCGCGGCGGCGGTCGGCGCGGACTGCGCCGCGTTGGCCACCGCGCGGTCAAGGCCCGCTAGCGCCACCGAGTCTCCCCGGTGGGCCCCGGCCAGCAGGTGACGCGCGGCCGTCACCGCGTCTTCACCGTGTGCCAGCAGCATCTGTCCAGCCTGACGGTGCAGGGCCCGTGCGACCGGCTGGGGCAGTGAGTCCGCGACCGCCTGCCATACCAGTTCGTGCCTGAAGGCGATCGAGTCCCGGTCGGTGACGACGATGCGGGCCTCCAACGCCTCGTCGACCTCTGCCAGCAGCGATCCAGGAAGCAGGTCGAGCATCTCGGCGGCATCCTCGAGGCGGAAGGAGCGCCCAAGCACGGAACCGGCCTCAAGGAGATACTTCGTGCGGGCCGCGAGATTGCCGAGGCTGTGCCTGACCACCGCCCGGAATCGTTCCGGGACCCTCGGCGACAGCAATCTGGCACGGCCCGCGGCGATGCTGACGGCGCCCTCGTCTACCAGCCCGCGGAGGAACTCGGTCAGCATGAGCGGGTTCCCCGCCGCGCACGCCGCGCTATCGGCGAGGTCTTCGTCCGGGATACCGCCAAGCAGGTCGCGCATCACGGCCGCCTGCGCCTCCCCGGTCAGCGGCGCCAGGTGTATCCGGGTGGCTCCCGTGTGTTCAAGAACGTCGAACAGCGTCCCCGCCGCCGAGTCTCCGCCAAGGGTGCCCCGGGCGAGTACCCAGGCCAACGGGTACGCGGTCAGCAAGCCGGGCAGCGACCGGAGCACGTGCAAAGTCGCGGGGTCGGCCCAGTGAACATCATCGATGCCGATCAGGGCCGGGCAGGCCGAGGCCAGTTCCTCCAGTCGGCCTTGCAGGCCGCCGACCTGCGCCCCGGCCGCGGGGCTCTCGCCTGGCCGCGGACTCGCCGGGTCGGCCGGCAAGGCAGCGTACAGCGCCGCGAGCGGCGTGAACCTGGCCAGTTCGTTCGCCATGGACGCGGCGACGGCGAATCCGCCGGCTCCGGCAGCCTCTCCCGCCGCCGCTAGCAGCGAAGTCTTCCCGGCACCGGGCTCGCCCTCGACGAGCAGGACGCTGCCTTTCCCCCGCCTGGCGCGCTCCAGCATGTGGCGCACCAGGCCCTGTTCGGTGTCACGTCCCCGCATCGGCGCAGGGCCATCGTTACCTTGCGCATGACGTACTTTCCCGACCACCACGTAGAACCTTCCGTGCCGCGGTAACGACTACGAGGCAAAACGCATGTAACCACTCGTCCGGCGCGCCGCTCGTTTTACCGGTGCGCCGATTCTGTCCAGGAGACCCAACGTCCCACCAATATGACCGGTAGTAGCGCGGAGTCGCATCCCTCGAATGAGCAGGAATTTTCGTTCCGGTTACCCGCGGTGGCCAAAGACGCGAATTTCCGGGTGGCGCGCACGGCAGGCGGCCGGCACCCGGGCCGAGGAATATGCGTGATACGCAAAGCCACCAAACGTTCGGGCGGATGATTTTGATTTTTATCCAGAACGGAGGCGGCTGACCTCATCCGCGGCCCTGGCTCTGGCCGCGTGGCGGCGCTACCTGGGCCGATCGATCCATGCCGGGCCTTCGGGAGTATGGTGTCGCAATGGCGTGCCGCATCACGGAGTTGGTCCTTGACTGCCGGAATCCCGAAGTCCTAGCGGATTTCTGGTGCCGGGTGCTCGGCTTCGTCGTCCTGGAGACGGAAGAGGACGGCAGTGTTGAGATCGGCCCCGCCGGCAACGACCCGGACGACCCGGGACTTACGCTCGTCTTCAGCCCAAGCACCGAACCGAAGCAGGCCAAGCTTCGCCTTCACTTCGACGTCAACGCGGTCGACCGCAGCCAGGACGAGGAACTACGGCGTCTTCACGAGCTCGGCGCCAGAAAGGCCGACGTGGGACAAACCGGCGAGGAATCCTGGCACGTACTAGCCGACCCAGAAGGCAACGAATTCTGCCTGCTGCGCAGAACGGTGAAACCAGCCTCCTAGTACGGCGCTTTCAGCTCCACCAGGTCGGGGCGCAGGCCACGGCGGCGTTGATGAGGTCTTCCTTGGTCACCGTGTCGTCGCCGAGCCAGGCCTCGATGGCCCCTGCGAATCCGTGGGCGACGAACGCGGCCATGATCTGGTGGTTGGCCCCGGGCATGCCGGGGTGGGTGCTCCGGGCCATGAAGGCCAGGCCGTAGTCGGTGAAATGGCGTACCAGCGCCTGGTACATGCCGCGGTCCGCCGGGTCGCGCAAGGCGTGCCGGTAGACGTCCTTGAACCGCTCGACGTGGTCCACGACGTCGCCGGTGGCCAGGCGCAGCAGCTGCGCGGCGGAGTACCCGCCCTGGGCGCGGCGTGCCTGCTCAAGGGCGTGGGTGCGCTCCAGGTCGGCGTCAAGGACCTGAATGAGCAGGTCCAGGGGGCTGGTGTAGCGGTTGTAGAAGGTCGCGCGGGTCACCCCGGCGCGATCGGCCAGTTCAGCGACGCTGATCTGGGAGACGGGGCGCTGTGCGGCAAGTTCCACGATCGCGTGCTCGAAGGCGTGGGTCGTACGGGTTATGCGTGGATCGGCGCGCATGGTTGCACTATGCCACGACGCCTGCAATTATACACGTGTAAAATAGTTTCGAGGGGGCCTGCCATGCCATCAAGCACGAGGATCTCACCGGAGGAAGCCGCCGACCGGCTGGCCATTCGCGAACTGGTCGACGCCTACGCCCACTGCGCTGACCGGCGTGACGCCAAGGGCCAGATGGCGCTGTTCACGCAGGACACGCGCTTCCTGGTGTTCATGGACTACAACTCGCCGGAACCGACGCAGGAACTGCACGGGCGCGAATCACTGGCTCCGGTGTTCGACAACCTCAACACCTACGCCGTCACCATGCACTTCAACGGGCAGAGCACGGTCGCCCTCGACGGGGACCAGGCGACCGGCGAGAGCTACTGCCTGGCGCATCACCTCTCGGTTGGCGAGGACGGGCAGCGCACCATGATGATCGCGTCCATCCGCTACCTCGACCAGTTCGCCAAGCAGGACGGCCGGTGGCTGTTCGCCGAGCGCCGGCTGATGGTCAACTGGACGGAGACGCGGCCGTCCACTCCCTGAGCACGTGGGCCCGGCTGCGCCGCCACCTGTGGCAGCCGCCGCGCCGCCACGGGGAGCAGCCGCGTGAGCGCGTGGTTGGCCCACTCGAGCTCTTCTACGACCTCGCCGTGGTCGTGCTGGTCGCCCAGGCGGCCCACCACCTGGCCGGGCAGTTGACCTGGCGCGGACTCGGCGAGTTCGGCGCGGTGTTCGCGCTGGTGTGGATCGCCTGGCTCAACGGCAGCCTGCACCATGAGCTGCATGGCCGCGAGGACGCCCGCGGGCGCAGCACGTTCCTGCTGCAGATCGTGGTCCTGGTCGCGATGGGCGCGTTCATCCCCGGGGCGGGCGGCGGGCGCGGCGCGGCGTTCGCCGTCGCCACGGCGGTGCTGTTCGCGGTGCTTGCCTTGCTGTGGCTGCTCGCGTCGCGCGGCGACCGGCCCGAGTACCGGTTCTCCAGCCGGCTCTTTGTCGCCGGGACGACCGCCTGCGCCGTCTTGCTGGCCGTCACCGCCCTGCTGCCCGCTGGCGCCCGGGTACTGGCCTGGGGCTTGATCGACGCCGCCTACCTGGCCGGATTCGCGGCCGCCTTCCTCACGGCCATCCCGGCGCACGCGGTCGTGCTGACAGTTACCGACTCACTGACCGAGAGATTCGGGTCGTTTACCATCATCGTGCTCGGCGAGACCGTCACCGGCGTAGTCGCTGGCTTGTCCGCCGAGCCGGTCAACGTGCTGACGCTCAGCGTCGGCCTAACTGCCGTGGTGGTCGGCTTCGGGGCCTGGTGGACCTACTTCGACCTGGCCGGGCAGCGCGAGCCCCGGCCGGCCCGCGCGGCCGACCTGCAATGGATGTTCGGTCACCTGCCGCTCGCCGCCGCGGTAGCGGCGATGGGCGCCGCCATGGTCAGCCTCATCACCCACGCCCACGACGGCCGGACCCCGGCCGCCACGGCGTGGATGCTGTGCGCAGGCGCCGCCGTCGTGCTCTGCGCGACGATGTTCCTGGCCGCGAGCCTGCGAGACTGGGACCGCGAGCGCGCCCTGTACCGGCCGCTCGCCCGCACCTGCGGTGCCGTCGCCGCGGCGTGTCTCGGCGTCGCCGCGGCGCGGCCCGCACCGCTGCTCCTCTGCCTCGCGCTCGTCGTGCTGCTCGGCATTCCGTGGGTACGCGCCGTCGCGTACCGCCTGGCCCACGAGTCCGACCAGAAATCGTAGAAGCTCACCGCCCACCGCGGGTCGAACACCGCGTGCGGGGCGACGATGCTAGGGCAGCAGCAGGAGCTTGCCGCGGGCCTGGCCGCTGAGGCTGATTTCCATGGCGGTGCGCCAGTCTTCGAGGGGGAAGGTTCCGGCGATCGGCACCGTGAACTTGTCGGCGGCGGCGAACTGCGCGAATTCGGAGAACACGGCGGGGCGGTCGTAGGGCTGCAGGTGCTCCTCGTGGAAGCTGTCGCGGACGCCGAGTTCGGCGGCGGCGGCGAAGTCGGAGATCGTCAGGACGCGTTTCGGGTCACCGCCGGCGACCTGGACGAGGCTGGGCAGGGCCCCGCCGGCTGGTGCGGTGTCGAGGACCAGGTCGACCGGGCCGCCGCTGATGGCGCCGACCCGTTCGGCCATGCCGTCACCGTAGGCGGTCACCGCGGCGCCGAGGTCGCGCAGCCGCTGGGCGTAGGTCTGCCCGGCGGTGGCGATCACTCGTGCTCCGCGGATGAGCGCGATCTGGACGGCGGCGAACCCGATGGTGCTTCCTGCGCCGTGGATCAGGATCGTGTGCTCAGGAGACAGCCCGAGCTGCGCGAGATGACGGTAGGCGGTCTCGAGTGCCATGGGCAGGGCGGCCGCCTGCGTGAGGTCGAGTCCCGCGGGCACTGGCGTCCAGTGGTCCATGATTGCCCGGTCTGAGGCGCCGGCCACCGGGGCACCGCGCCAGTCGGCGGTTCCGAACACGAGGTCGCCGACTGCGACGTCGGTGACGCCGTCGCCGACGGCGTCGACGGTGCCGGACACATCGATTCCGATGCCCCGGGGCAGATCGCCGGCGAACAGGCCGCGGCACAGCGCCCAGTCGGCGGGGGTCAGTCCACAGGCGTGCACCAGGACGCGGAGGCGGCCGGGGCCCGGTACCGGCACGGCCGTTGTCTCCAGGTGCAGGACGTCGCCCGGCTCGCCGTACTCGTGGAAGCGCACGGTGCGCACGGTGCTAGTCGCGAGATCGTGTTCGGTCATCTCTGCCTCCGTGGGCCGCTGTTCAGGGTGCGTGGATGAGGTCTGGCCACAAACGGACTATGCTCCGTTTACATGAACCACCGTAGCATAAGTGGAGCGTGATCCGTTTTGACTGATGCCGAGGCCCGCGCCCCGCGCGCGGATGCGGCCCGCAACCGCGACATGCTGCTCGCGGCGGCCACCCGCGCCTTCGCGTCCGCCGCGGCCGAGCCGTCGATGCGCGCGATCGCCCGCGAGGCCGGCGTCGGCATCGCCACGCTCTACCGCCACTTCCCCACCCGCGAGTCCCTCGTCGACGCCGTCTACCAAGACCAGGTGCAGCGGCTGACTCTCGGGGCCGGCGAGCTGCTCGCGCAGTTGCCCCCGGCCAAGGCGATGCGCCGGTGGATGGACCTGTTCGCCGACTGGCTGGCCACCAAGCACGGCATGCTCGACACCCTGCTGGCCATGATCGAGGCAGGCGAGATCGCCCATGCCCAGACCCGCGCCGAGCTTCTCGACGCCATCACGACGATCCTTGACGCCGGCCGCGCCGCCGGCGACCTGCGCGCCGACGTCAGCGCCGAGGACATCGCCGCCAGCCTGCTCGGCATCCTCACCGTGACCGGCAGACCCGAGAACCAGGCCCAGGCCAACCGCCTCCTTGACCTCCTCATGGACGGGCTCAGGCCCCGGCCGCCTGGCGGTTAACCGCGGGCCAGCACAATCGCGCCGCCGCCGCGCGGACCTGACTGCGGTGAAGCAGCGGGGTGACCCGGTCCCCTCACCCCGGCCACGGTCGCATCCTGCAGGCCAGCCTGACCCCGGACGGCCGCGAAGCGCTCCTGGCCTGCCACGAGGCGGCCGACGCGATTGAAGAGCGGATGCTCGCCGGGCTCAGCCCGCACGACCGACAGCAGTTTGAGTCGGCCCTGCGGGCCTGCATCGATGCGCTCACGTGACCGGGCCCGGATGTCCCGGCCGCCGGGGCGGAATAATCCCGAGCCTAGATTGTTAGAGTAGACACTAAAATAATGGTGCACTCTAAAAGGAGTCACGATGGCTACCACGACGGACACCCACAGCAGGACCACGCGCCTGCTCGCGCTCATGAAGAAGGGCGACGACGCGTTCAACGACCGCGACTTCGCCACGGTGGACGAGGTCCACCACCGCGACATGATCGCGTACATCACCGGGCTCGCCGAGCCGGTCTACGGGAAAGAGGCGCACGCCGCCGCCATGCGGCAGATGCTGCGCATCTTCCCCGACATGCACGTCTACAGCGACCCGTACCCGGTCCAGTTCGGCAGCGGCGACTGGATCACCGTCGTCACCCGCGCCACCGGCACCTTCACCGGACAGATGACGCTGCAGGACGGCACCGTCATCCCCCCGACGGGAAAGCCGTTCGACCTCGAGTTCGGCCAGACCAGCAAGTGGGACGGCGACCAGCTCATCGTGATCTCCGCCTTCTGGGACGCCGCCCTGCAGCGGCAGCAGATCGGCCTCGCCTAGCAGTCACAGCGCCGGCTGGCCCGCGCGGACCCGGTCTCGCGGCCAGCCGGCGGGTCAGGCGCTGACGGCGCTGACGGTGCCGAACCAGCGGTCCAGCTCATCGAGGAGATTCTCGACGACCGGGTAAAGCTCATCGGCGATCCGTGCCTGGCTCTGCCCTTCAACGGTGCGCCGCCCGGACTCGCTGATGATGATCTGGAACACGCCAGCCAGCGCGATTCCCTGCAACCTGGCGATCTCCGCGGGCACGGCGCTGGTGTCGCTGATGGCGGCGGCGGCGACCGCGGCCTGGCGGTCGGTCATCTCCAGCGCCAGCCGGTGCACGGCCGGGCTGACGGCTGCCAGGTAGCCGAGCTCGCCACGCCATTGCGCCGGCGGGATATCGCGGATCCCGGCGGTAAAACCGAGGACATAGCCGCGGATCGCGGCAGCCGCGGTGACGCCGGGCGGCCGGGAGCGGATCAGGTCGCTGAGCCGGTCCTGAACCTGCTGGTCGCGATCGGTAACCAGCTGCTCCTTGGCCGGGAAGTAGTTGTAGACAGTCTGCTCGGCCACCTCGGCCTCGCGCGCCACGTCAGTGACGGCGACATGCTCATAGCCGTGCTCCGCGAACAGCCGGGCCGCGGTATCCGCGATATGCCGGCGAGTCCGCTCCTTCTTGAGCTCGCGCAACCCGATGCTGGCCATGCCAGCTACTCTAGCGGCGGCACACGGAAGTTGGGTCGCACCCTCTAATTAGAGTTCACACCACGCCTCACCGGGGGGCCTGCGGCTTAAGTGGTGCGTGGTGATCGTGAGGCCCGCGCGCGGGCTGGGACGCGGCTCCCCCGCGCACGGCGCGGCACCCGCGCATACGGCGCGGCACCCGCGCGCACGGCGCGGCGCCCGCGCACACGGCGCGGCCTGATCGACAGGGATTTCGCTTTTCATGTGGATTCCGCAGCTTATACGCTGCGGAATCCACATGATCATGGGCCGGGCTGCGGTGCCGACGGGACAATCCGGACGGAACGGGCACGCCCGGGCCGGGGCGAGGAGCCGGGATGGCCGCCCGGCAGCGCCCAATCCGGACGGAACGGGCACACCCGGGCCGGGGCGAAGGCCGGGAGGCCGTCCGGCAGCGCTAGGACGCGGGTGATCCTGGGATCCGCTCCCCGGCGCGGGTGATCACGAGCTGACATTCGCTCCCCGGCGCGCGATTCCTTTCTGCGGCCGGGCTGGTCTATATGGCCGACGACACGAGAGAGGATAAAGGCCTATGCAGAACCACCCGCTCGCCGACCGGCTGGCCGCCCTCCCCGGGTGCGCTGTGTGAGGACGGACGGCGACGACGCGTTCGTCAGGGACACCGAGCCGTTGCGGCGGGAGATGCTGGCGCACTGCTACCGCATGCTCGGCTCGGTGGACGACGCGGAGGACGTGGTGCAGGAGACGTACCTGCGCGCGTGGCGTTCTTACGGCGCGTTCGAGGGACGGTCGTCGGTCCGCACCTGGCTCTACCGGATCGCGACCAACGTGTGCCTGACCGCGCTCGAGCGGTCAGGCCGCCGGGTGCTGCCCTCCGGCCTCGGCGGCCCCGAGCCGGACCCGCGGGCCGCGCCCGAGTTGGCCGGGCCCGGCGTCCGGTGGCTGCAGCCGATCCCGGACGCGCTGGTCGCCCCTGACGGCGCGGATCCGGCGGCCGTCGTTGCGGCGCGGGAAGGGCTGCGGCTCGCGCTGATCGCGAGCCTGCAGTACCTGCCGGGCACGCAGCGGGCGGTGCTGATCCTGCGAGACGTGCTGGCATTCCCCACCACCGAGGTGGCGGGGATCCTCGGCCTGTCGGTGACCGCGGTGAAGAGTTCCCTGCAGCGCGCCCGCGGCCGGCTGCGTGAGCTGTCGCTGGCGGCCGACGACATCGCCGAGCCCGCGTCGCCGCGTGCCCGGGCAGTGCTCGACCAGTACATCGCGGCGTTCCAGGACGCAGACGCGAACGCGCTGCAAGTGCTGCTCAGGCACGACGCGCAGATGGAGTCGACGCCGATCCGCACCTGGTTCGAGGGCAGGAAAACCTGCGTGCCGTTCCTGCGCAACTGGGTACTAGGCGCTCCCGGTGACTGGCGGATGCTGCCCACCAGTGCGAACGGGCAGCCCGCCGCGGTCGGGTACCGCCGCGCCGCGGACGGCGCCCGCCATGCCTACGGCGTGGTCGTGCTCGCCGTCACCGGCGCCGGCATCAGCCGCATCGTCTCCTTCGGCGACCCCGCCCTGGCTCCCCTGTTCGGCTTCCCCGCGACCTTGCCCGCCAGCCACTCCGGCTAGCCAGTCCCGCATGCCGTAAGCCACGGTCACCGAGCCGTCGGCGCGGTCCGCCGAGCGGACCGACCACAATCACCCAAGCTAAGGAAAGGAACCCGATTGCCATGGGCATTCCCGCCACCATGCGCGCCCTGCAGCAGACGTCCCTGAACGGCCCGGAAGACCTGCGCCTGATCTCCGACGCGCCGGTACCGGTCCCGGGCCCGGGCGAGGTCCTGATCCGGGTCAGCGCCGCCGGCGTCAACTTCGGCGACATCTCGCAGGCCCGCGGCACCTTCCTTGGCGGTCCGCGGCCCCCGTACCTGGCGGGCTTCGAGGCCGCCGGCGAGATCGCCGCTGTGGGCGAGGCGGTGACCGGCCTGCAACCCGGAGCCCGCGTCATCGGCGTCGGCATGAGGGGCGGCGCCTTCGCCGAGTACATGGTGCTGCCCGCCGCTGCCGCGGTCCCGGTGCCAGCGGGCTGGTCCGCGGAGCAGGCGCTGGGCCTGGTCGTGAACTGGCCCACCGCGCTGGCCGCGCTCAGGCCCCTTGGCTGCATCGCCGCGGGGCAGACCGTGCTCATCCACGCCGCGGCCGGCGGGACCGGCCAGGCCGCGGTGAGAATGGCCAAGCACTACGGCGCGACGGTCATCGCAACCGCCTCGCCGGGCAAGCACGAGACAGTGCGGGCGCTTGGCGCCGACCACGTACTCGACTCCCGCGACCCCGGCCTCGCCGCCGAGGTACTACGGCTGACCGGCGGCGCCGGCGCCGACCTGGTGCTTGAGTCAGCCGGCGGCGCCACCCTCGGCGCCAGCCTGACCGCGGCCAAGCGGGTCACCGGCCGGGTCGTCGTCTACGGCGTGGCCGGCGGCGAAGCCCCGGTCACTAACTGGGAGCTGGTGTACAAGTACCAGGTCCACGTGATCGGCCTGAACATCGGCGTGCTGATCCAGGCCGCTCCGCAAATCTTCGGCGAGGTCATGGGCGAGCTGTTCGCGCTCATCGCCGCCGGGGTGCTCCCTCCGGGCCAGCCCACCGTGTATGAACTCGGCGACGGGCCGAAAGCGCTCGCGGAACTGGAGACCCGGTCCACCGTCGGCAAGCTGGCCCTGCTGCCCTGACCCGGCCAGGAGCTCACGGGAGCCAGTGATGGCGACCGAGATCATCCTGCGTCCAGTTCTTCCGCCCACTCCTGGGACCACCGGGTCAAGGGGCGCAGCGCCTGGTATGCCCGGTGGCCAAGCGGCGTAAGCGCGTAGCGGCTGTCGGGAAGCTGGTGCAGCAGCCGCGCGTCGGCCAGTTCGGTGAGCCGCTGGCTGAGCACGCTGGAGGACATGTTGTCACAGCGCTGTTGCAGCGGCCGGAAACCGAGCTCACCATCGCGCAGTTCCCAGATGATGCGCAGGCTCCACCGGCGTCCGAACAGGTCAAGCGCAGCCATGAGCGGCCGGCCGGTGGCGGAACCGCGGACCGGCTCACCAGGCCGGGGTGTCGGCATCGGCACGCTCCACTCGAGGTTGACGCTTCGGAATTAGAAACGTTAGCATAGCTCTCGACGCTTCGGATTCCGAATCACTACGGGGGTGGCTGATGAATGCGCTGACGACGGGGAGTTGCCGATGAGCGGGGTCCAGAATCACCCTGGCGACCTGATCGACACTTACGTCAGGGCGTTGGCCACCGACGATGCTGACGCGGCACTGACGACACTGAGTGCAGACGCCACATTCCACAGCCCTTTCAACACCTGGCGCAGTCGGCACGTGCCCGGCGTGTTCCGCGCGCGCACCCGCGCTTTCAACAACTTGCTGGTCAAGTCGGTGATCCGCGACGACGATCGGGCCGTCATCCTCTGGCAGGCAACCGTCAGTGACGCTCAGGTCGAAGCCGCGGAGCTGGTCTCGATCAGCGACGGCGCCATCTGCCGCGTTGACGTCTTCCTCCGGCCCGCGACCGTGCTCGACGCGGTCTACCAGGCGATGGTTGCCGCCTGGCCATAATCGCGCCAGACGCCATCGGGTTCCGCACGAGCACACGGTACTGGCTGCCGTGATCCTCTCGTTATGGCCTTCCTGGCCAGGGTCCGCGGGTACCCTCGGTGACCGGAATCCGCCTGCGGCCATCGAACGCGTTAGGACAGAAGATGACAGGATCTGTCAGCTCGCACACCTGGATCGTGGCGGCGGTCTACCTCGCGGCAGGAGTCATCGTGGCTCTCTCGCTCCGGGGCCTCCTCACCCGCCTGCAGCGCAAGGCGGAACGGACCCGCTGGCGCGGCGGCGACATCGTGGTCGCGTTCCTGCGCCTGGTCGCCCCCTGGTGCCTCGGGGTTGGCTGTGCCTGGGCCGCGGTGCTGGCCCTGCCGCTGCGCAGCACCTACCGCTACGACCTCGACCACGCGCTGCTCGCGGTCATCGTCGTGGTCGTCTCCCTGGGCAGCGCGAAGGTAGCCGGGGCGGCCGTGCGTGCCGGGGCGACGTCCCACGCGGGCACCTCGGGATCGGCAACCATCTTCGTGAGCATCACCCGGGTGATCGTGTGGACGATCGGCGGGCTGGTCCTGCTCGACAGCCTTGGCGTGGCCATCACGCCGCTGCTTACCGCCCTGGGCGTCGGCGGCCTGGCGGTCGCCCTGGCCTTGCAGGACACGCTGAGCAACCTGTTCGCCGGCGTTCACATCCTCGCCTCGCGCAAGGTGCAGCCGGGCGACTTCATCCAGCTGGACAACGGGATGCAGGGGTATGTCGAGGACACGAACTGGCGCAACACGATCATCCGCCAGCTCCCCAACAACATCCTCGTCGTCCCGAACGCCACGGTGGCATCCTCCATCGTCACCAACTACCACCTGCCCGAGCACGAGATGTCCGTGACCGTCCCGTGCAGCGTCAGCTACGACAGCGACCTGGACCACGTCGAGCGGGTCACCGTCGAGGTCGGCCAGGAAGTGATGCAGGAGGTCAACGGGGCCATCCCAGAACATGGGCCCACCGTCAGGTACAACGCCTTCGGCGGCTCCAGCATCAGCTTCAACGTCGGCCTGCGCGCGGCGGACATCAGCGCGCAAGCCCTGATCACCCACGAGTTCATCAAGCGGCTGCACGCCCGGTACCAGAAGGAAGGCATCAGCAACTCATCACCAGCGGAGACGATCGTTTACACCAGCTCAGCGGAACCCGCGACCGCGACCGTTCGCCCGGTCGCTGAGCAGTGGTGAGTACCTGCGCAGTGGATGGCCCGCGGTGCCCCGGGCCTGCAGAACCCGGGACACCGCGGCTGGAGTTCTAGCAGGCGCCGTCGTTGTTCCACGCGCCCGACGGGCCGCCAGGCACCTCGTCGTAGTTCCACTGGTTGGCCGTCCACTGGTCGCCGCCGTACGACACGACATTGCCTGAGACGTAGGTCCCGCTTGAGGACCAAGCCGGGGCCGTGCAGGAGCCAGACGTGGTCGGCGTCGGACTCGGCGTGGGCGTCGGACTCGTTGTCGACGTTGGCGTGGGCGTCGGCGACGGCTCCGTCACCGGCGCGCTCTTGGCGAAGGCGACGGTGTAGGCGGTGAAGTCCCATGGGTTCTGGGTCACGCTGCTGCACTCGCTCGACAGCGAGCCGTTGTTGTCCGGCGGATTGCATTCCCGGTCGCGGTTGACCGACCAGAATGTGAACCGGCCAAGGCCGTTGCTCTGCGCGAAGCTGAGCACCGTCTGGAAGTCGCTCTGGTAGAAGTACTCGGCGCTGTCGGTCCGGCCGTTCATGCCGGAGAAGCCCTCGTGCGCGTAGGCCACCGAGCTGGTCCAGCCAAAGGTGCTCACTAGCTGCCCGTTGAACCCCTGCAGCGCGGCCACCTGCGACGAGCCGCCGTTGAAGCCGCCGTCGAACGGCATGATGGTGTAGTCGTTCGGGGTGAAGCCGAGCGTCTTGGCCTCGTCGAGCAGCTGCTGGCCGAAGTAGTTGGCGCCGGTCGCGATGGACGGGATGGTGACCGAGACGAACAGCCCCGGGTTGTCCTGCTGCAGGATCTGCGCCGCGCCCAGCTCATTGGCGATCGCGGCGGAGTTCTCGATCTCCGGTTCCTCGAGGTCGAAGTCGAACGCGTGCAGCCCGTAGGTGCTGATGACCTGCTGGTAGGCCGCCGCGGTGGCAGCGGCGGTCCCGCAGACCTGGCCAAGCTTCGTCCCGTTGTAACCGCCGGCCGACACGGTCACGTCACCGCCGTCGGAGCGCACCTCGTTGATGACCGCGGCCACCTGCGTGTCGCCCGACACCGGATCGGTCCCGTTCCACGCCGGGGTGCAGCTGCCGCCGTCCGCCAGGATGAAGGCCATGTCGAACGCCTTCTGGCCGGTGGCCGACATGACCGTGCCAAGGTCGGGAGCTGCCGAGTCGAGCACGCTGTAGTACGGCGCGGACTCGTACCAGTTGTCGGTCAGCGCTGACGCCGTGGCCGCGCGCGCCGAGCTTTCCTGCGTCGCCACCACGGCGGCGACGCAGGAGAGTGCGAGCAGTGCCGTACCGGCCGTCGCGATGAGCACGCGCGGCCTCCGCGCCCTGCTCCTCCTGGGCCCGCGTGGTAGTTCCGGGACGGTTGGCCCCATCGTTCCTCCTGTATCGTCCGGTCAGATCCCCAATTCGGTCCTCCGCAGCTGGGCAAAATTAGATAGGAAAGTTTCTTAACAGTTTATGGGCGCAAGCTTAAATCTGCCTTAAGGAGCGGGTGAGGTTACTGGGGGTTGGTTGCGACGGCCAGCACGCGGCGTAACATGGCGTCCCCCATTCCTTTCTGTGGCTCGGCGACCGTTGACTCACGAGCTTGGCTCCGCTTAGGCTGATCTGCTATAGCAGATGGGAGATCGGCCGAAGTGACTGACCACACAGCTGGCAGGCCCAAGCTGACCACCGGGCCGACACTGTCCGACCAGGCCTACAAGGCGCTGCGCGAGGACATAACGACCGGCGTGCTTGAGCCCGGGCAGCGGCTGACCGAGCGCGGCCTGGCCGAGCACCTGGGCGTCAGCCCGACCCCGGTCCGTGAGGCCCTGCAGCGGCTGGAGCACGAGCGGCTCATCGAACGGGACGCGGTGCGCGCGATCAGGGTGGCCGATCCTTCCCTGGCCAGGCTGCGCGAGCTGTCCCTCATCGAGACCGCCCTCCGCGGCGTCGCGGCCCGCCTGGCGGCCGAGCGCGCCACCGCCGCGGAAGTGAAGGCCATCATGGCGGCCTGCGACCGGGCCGAGGCGCTGGCGGACAACGACGACTGGGACGAGGCGCGGGTCCGCGAGCTCCTGGAGGTGACCCG
The DNA here is from genome assembly GCA_963759545.1 of uncultured Actinomycetota bacterium. GTDB lineage: Bacteria > Actinomycetota > Actinomycetes > Streptosporangiales > Streptosporangiaceae > Trebonia. The sequence continues at coordinate 34,334 of CAVXAB010000054.1, read as the reverse complement.
CGGATTCCACCGCCTGATCGACGAGGCGGCCCATACCCAGACGCTGATCGACATGATCTCCACGGCGACCGCCTTCGACTGGTCCTTCCGGCTCAAGTGGTCGGTCGAGTCGCACCAGGACGCGGCCAGCCTGCATCGCAGCCTTGAACAGCACCGCAGGGTGGCGACGGCCATCGAGGCCCGCGACGGGGCGGCGGCCGAGGAGGCCATGCGGCTGCACACCGGGTCGCGCGCCGAGGCCTACCTGGCCATTGCGGCGGGCAACAACACGGCGCTGCCCGGCTAAGACCCCCGGCCAGCCCGATCCCCTGGAAACCACCCGCGGTTCTCACTGCCGCACTTGCTATAGCAGATCTGCAATCTTTCATAGGAGAAAGATATGTCCGTACGCAACTGGCCCACCCTGGCCGCCAAGACGGCCGTCGCCGCTTCCCTGTTGGCCGCCGCGGCGGCCTGCGGCAGCTCAGGATCGAGCTCGCCGCCCGCGGCGGCCGGTGCCACGTCGGCGGCACCGCTCAGCACGGCCGCGCTGGTCTCCGGCTCCAAGCAGGAAAAGGGACTCCTGATCTACAGCAACGCGCTGTCGTCGCAGATGCAGGAGGTCACCAAGGCGTTCCAGGCGAAGTACCCGTGGATCCACGTCACCGTCTCCGATGACGAGGACCCGGTGGTGTTCTCCAAGTACGCCGCGCAGCACGCCACGGGCGTCAGGACGGCGGACATCCTGATCGCCAGCGCCCCTGGCCTGTGGGTGGGCGCGGTGAACAGCGGCTTCCTGCAGCCGTTCACGCCCGCCGGGATCTGCGGACTTCCCCGCCTTCACCTCGCAGGGCAAGGGCCTGTACATCTTCTCGCCCGATCCCGCGATCACGATCTACAACAAGGTCGTGCTGAAGGGGCAGCCGGCGCCGTCGACGGTCGCGCAGATCGCCCAGGACGGGATCGACAAGAAGTACAAGGTCGCCACCTACGCGATCAACAACGACTTCGGCTACAGCGCCTTCTGGGGATACGTGCACACGCAGGGCTGGGCCGCGCTCGACAAGCTCGGCCAGACCGCGCAGACGCCCGGTGACGGCGACGTGCTCGGCGCAGGACGTCGCCCAGGGCGGATTCGGGGTGGCCGTCTTCGAGTCCGGGCTCGCCCGCGGCCCCATCGAGTCAAGCCCCACCGACAGCAAGCTCCTGGGCTGGGAGTACACCAAGGACTTCACGCCGCTGATCCCGCGCGGCATCGGGATCACCGCCGGCGCGGCCAGCCCCGACTCGGCCAAGCTGTTCCTCGACTTCGTGTTCAGCGACCCCGGCCAGCAGGCGCTGTGCGACGCCGGGTTCGAGGCGAGCAGCAACACCTTCACGCCGCGCGACGGCTGCCAGAACACGCTCAAGGCGCTGTATGCGGCCGTCGGCGCGCAGCACGTGTACATGACACCGTTCACCGCACAGGTGGCGAGCGACCAGAAGGCGTTCACCGCCAAGTTCCGTCAGGCATTCCACCAGTGAGCCCGCCGGCAAGGCACCCGCCGGGCCCCATCGTGATGACGACCTCCGTAAGCCTCGCTCCCGGCCGGGCGACCCGGATCCGCCGCCTGCTTCCCGGGACCGGGGCGCAGGCGGCGATCTCGGGACTCGTGCTGGTGGCCGTCCTGGCACCGGTCGTACCGCTGGTGTACGCGTCCGTGCAGAGCGCGCCCATTTACCAGCCGGGCCGCTACTTCACCGTGGCGGCCTACCGGCAGCTGTTCACCGACCCCGCCTTCTGGGCGGCCGCCAGGAACACCGCCGAGTTCGCCGCCAGCACCACCGCGGGCGCGCTGGTGCTCGGCGGCGGGTTCGCCATCGTCTGCGGCCGGACCGACGTTCCCGGCAGGCGGTGGTACCCGGGCCTGCTGATCGCACCGCTCGTGCTCCCGCCGCTCGGCCTCATCCTCGGCTGGAACGCGCTGTACGGGCCGGGCGGCTACGCGCACGATTTCATCACCCGGACGCTGCACCTGCCGTTCAACCTGTCCACCGTGCCCGGCATGGCCGTGCTCGGCACCGCCGTCGCCGTGCCGGTTGTCTTCCTCGTCTGCCAGGCCGCGCTGTCCGGCATGGACTCCTCGCTCGAAGACGCCGCCAGGAGCGTCGGCGCCCCCGCCCTGCGGGTGCTTGGCCGGGTCACGCTGCCGATGCTGCGCCCCGCGCTGGTCAACGCGGGACTGCTGGTATTCACGCTCTCGATCGAGTCGCTCGGCATCCCCCTGGTGTTCGGGTCGCCGCAGGGACACGACTTCGTCGCGAGCTACCTCTACACCCAGTGGTCGACCGCGTTCACGCCGGGTCCGCCCGTGGTCAGCGCCGGGGCGACGGTCCTGCTCGGCTGCGCCTGCGTCCTGCTGCTCCTGCGCGGCACGCTCCTGCGGGACCAGGCCCGGTTCGTCACCATCGGCGGCCGCCACGGCCCTGTCGGCGGCCGCGGCGGGACGGGAAGCGTCCGCCTGCCGGCCGCGGCACGGCTGGTCCTCACCGTGCTGCTCGGCCTCTACGTCGCGGTAACCACGTTCGCCCCGATCGCCGCGCTGGCGCTGTCGTCGGTGACGACGGAACTGACGCCGCTGATCGCGCCCTGGCACCTGCTCACGGCAGGCAACTGGCGTGCCATCGGGCAGGGCGAGTTCGCGAACTCGATCAGGAACACGGTCGAGATCGCGCTCGCCGGCGCGCTCATCACCACCGCCGTCGTCGCGCTGGCCACCGCCGTGGCCCACCGCTCGGCGTTCCGCTTGCGGCGCGGGCTGCCCTTCCTGCTGCTGTTCCCCCGTGCCATCCCCGGGCTGATCATCGGCATCGGGTTCTTCTGGGCCTTCCTGCTCGTCAATCCCCCGGGGCACGCGCTGCTCGACAGCCTGTGGGGAATCATGCTCGCGCTGAGCGTCCGGTCCCTGACGATCGCCTACTTCGTGCTGTCGGCCGCCTTCTCTGGGGTCAGCGAGTCGCTTGACGATGCCGCGCGTTCCGCCGGGGCCAGCTGGTGGGCGGCGATCACCCGGATCACCCTGCCGATCCTGCGGCCGGCGCTGTTCGCGGCGTTCATCTTGATGTTCATCTCCATCCTCAACGACTACGACCCCGCCCTGTTCCTCGTCACCCCCGGCCACGAGCTCATGGGCGTGACCATGCTGCTGTCCGAGCAGAAGGGCGTCAACGGGCCGGTCGCGGCGCTCGCCATGGTGCAGGTCGCGATCACGGTCGTCGCGATCGCCGTCGCCGGGCGGCTGTTCTCGACCAGATTGAGAGGACGCCGGAATGCCTGAGATCTCCGTGCAGGGCCTGAGCAAGGCATTCGGCGGCGCACGCGCGCTGCACGACGTCACCTTCACGGTCCGGGACAAGGAGTTCCTGACCCTCCTCGGGCCAAGCGGGTGCGGCAAGACCACCACGCTGATGTCCATCGCCGGCTTCCAGCGGCCCGACGCGGGCACGATCACCTGCGGTGACCGAACCTTCTTCGACTCCCGCGGCAAGGTGTTCCTTGAGGCGCAGGACCGGAACCTCGGGATGGTCTTCCAGTCCTACGCGGTCTGGCCCCACCTGACGGTCTTCGGGAACGTCGCGTTCCCGCTCAGGATCCGGCGGATGAGGAAGGAGGCGCTGCGCCGCCGGGTCACGGAGACCCTCGAACTCGTCGAGATGGCCGGCTACGCCGGACGCTACCCCCACGAACTGTCCGGCGGCCAGCAGCAGCGGGTGGCCCTGGCCCGGGCGCTGGTCTACTCCCCGGCGGTCCTGCTGCTCGACGAGCCGTTCTCCAACCTCGACGCCAAGCTGCGCGAGCGGGCCAGGACCTGGCTCAAGCGGCTGCAGGGCGAGCTGGGGCTGACCACGCTGTTCGTCACCCACGACCAGGACGAGGCGCTGAGCCTCAGCGACCGGATCGTGGTCATGAACCAGGGGGCGGTCCTGCAGGCCGGCACCCCCGAGGACATCTACCGCCGCCCGGCCACCCGGTTCACCGCCGAGTTCCTCGGTCACTGCAACCTCCTGGCCGCCCGGGCCGCCACCCGGACCGCGCACGGCGCCACCGAGCTCGCCCTGCACCCCGGCGGCCAGCCGATCACCGTCTCTGGTGAGCACCTGGCCGCCGGCGCGGAGGTCCGCTGGCCGTCCGGCCCGAGGCCGTCGAGCTCTCCGCCCTCAGCGAGGCCGCCGGGCAGAACGCCTACAAGGCCGAGGTTCGCGGCGTCTCGTTCCTCGGCGACCACTACCTCTACGAGCTAGACATCGACGGCATGCCGCTGACCGTCACGGACACGAGGTCGTTCCCCGGCCCGTCGGTCACCGTGCGGATACCGCCGTCCGCCTGCCGCATCCTGCCCCCGTGAGACAGGCCCCGTGTGACAGGCCCCGTGAACCAGGCCCGGCCGCCCGCACCGAGCGGAGTACGCACCGGGGCACAGGCAGGCGAGTTCACCGCCCAACCGAAAGGAACAGTCCATGTCCGCCCGCCCCGGCTCAGATCAAGGCGTTGGCATCATCTTCCCTTCAGGAATGCTCGGCGGAGGCTTCACCGCCGAAACGATCAAGCGCGGCATCGCGATGGGCGCGACCGCGATCGCCATCGACGCGGGCTCGACCGACTCTGGCCCCTACTACCTGGGCGCCGGCGTGGCGAAGACGTCCGAGTCCGCCGTGGCGCGGGACCTGCGGATCCTGCTCGCCGCCGCGCGGGAGAACCAGATCCCGCTCATCGTGGGCAGCTGCGGCACCTCGGGCACGGACGCGGGCGTCGACCAGGTCGCGGCGATCGCCGAGCGGATCGCCGCGGAGGACCGGCTGTCGTTCCGGATGGCGCGCATCTACAGCGAACTGCGGCCGGAGACCGTGATCGACGCCATCGACCAGGGGCGGGTCCGGCCACTGCCGCCAAGCGGGGAGCTCAGCCCGGACACCGTCCGGTCCTGCTCGCATGTCGTCGCCCTGATGGGGCACGCCCCCATCGTCGCCGCGCTTGAGGCGGGCGCGGAGGTCGTGCTGGCTGGCCGGTCCACCGACACCGCCATGGTCGCCGCGATCGCCCTGATGCACGGCATGCCCGCGGGCCCGGCCTGGCATGCCGCCAAGACCGTCGAGTGCGGCGGCCAGTGCACCACCAGCCCCACCTTGGGCGGCGTCTTCGTCCGCATCGACCCGGCCGGCTTCACCGTCACCCCGCTGGCCGCCGAGGCCGCCTGCACGCCCGTCACGGTCGCCGCGCACATGCTGTACGAGAACGCCGACCCGTTCCGCCTGCTTGAGCCGTCCGGTGCCCTGGACACCGCCGGGGCAACGTACACGGCGCTGGACGAGCGGTCGGTCCGGGTCGAGGGGTCCCGCTTCGAGCCCGCCCCCGGGCCCACGGCGAAGCTGGAGGGGGCGCGGCTCGCCGGGTACGAGACCGTGTCCCTCGTCGGTATCCGCGACCCGCACGTCCTGGCCAGCCTCGATACCTGGCTCGCCCTTCTGCGCCGCGTGCTGGAGGACCGGGTCCGCGCCACCCTCGACCTGGACGCGGGCAGCTACGACCTCGCCCTGCGGTGCTACGGGGCCGACGCGATCCTCGGGCCGCTCGAGGACAGCGCGGGACCGCCGCGCGAGGTCGGCCTGCTGTGCAAGGTGCGGGCCGGCAGCTCAGCAGCTGGCGACCGCCGTCGCCAAGACCGCCAACCCGCTGCTGCTGCACCTGCCGCTGCCCGGCATGACGCACCTGCCGAGCTTCGCGTTCGCCACCTCGCCGCCGGAAATGGAGCGCGGCGCAGTCTATGAGTTCGTCCTGAACCACGTGCTTGAGCTGGACCAGGGAACCGACCTGTTCCGCGTCGAACTGAGCGAGGTGTCCTGTGACTAGCCGGGGGGTTGAAGGGGGGTCGTCCCCCCTAGGGCAGGCACAGCCTAGCCTCGGCGAGCTGGCGGAGCAGGTCCGCTCCAAGAACGCAGGCCCGTTCTGGCTCACGCTTGACGTCTTCTTCAGGAACGCACAGGACTACGAGTTCGTCACCGGCTCAGGGATCCTGTCGCCGCAGTTGATCGGGCGGCTGTACCGGGTGGACCCCGCAAGCGTGAAGTACTTCGAGCTCGCGGCGCTGCACGTGGTGAAGATCTCGTTTCCCAGGCCGGTGACCGCAGGCAGCTTCGAGGATCGGGACCTGCACGGCGGCCAGCAGCACGTGCCGCTCGCAGCCGTGGCACTGCCGGCCCATCCCCCAGGGGGGCATGACTGGCCGTCCGGAGAAACCACCATCCGTTCTGAAGAGAGATCTTTTTATCCAGAACGGATGGTGGCTTCTTCGTTCCCGTACATGGCCGTTCCGCGCACCGGAAGATGGTGGACGTTTGGGCACCACCGGGTGGGCCCAAACGTCCACCATCCGCTGCACGGTGCGCGGTCCGGGCCACGAGAGCACTACGAGGGCCATTTAGCCTAGCCGCACTGACTGCCGTGATCGTGGGTCATTTGCGGCGCTATTCGCCGCAAATGACCCACAATCAGAAAAGCAGCAGAAAAAGCGCCGGGCAAATAGGGGCATAACGGTCGGATATGCGACCGTTCGGGTGCCCATCGCCCGGATGACCCACGATCATGGACGGCCGCCACGCCTGGGCCGCCAAGGCACGCGCTCGCGGCGCAACGGGATCCGGTTACTGGAGTTCGTAAACTTCGTAATGGATCCTGGACAGGTCGGCGGGCATTATCCCCTTGCCGACCGCCTGAACACGATTGAGCCATTGGTAACGGGCATCCCCAGTCTCAAATACCGGGGCGATGAAGGCGACTGATTCCTGGCCGGGGGCGAACAGCAGTCGCCCGGTGTACCGGATCAGCACCACTGCGCCGTCACCGGTCTGGATGGCCAGCCGCACGTCGGGAAGGATGAGGCCGCCCGGGGTCATGGTGAACCAGTCGGCGCTGGCCCCCCTGGCCAGACCGCCGTTCATGCGGCCGGACACCGTCGCGCTGGTGATCTCGGCGGTCATGCGGTGCCCGGCGGGGGTGTTACCCGCATCCACGGCCTTGCCGAGCATCAGGGTCATGCTGCACAGCGGGACGAGCGTAATCATCGCGACCTCGTGCGGTTCCCCACGCTCACGTTCACCGCGGCTGCCCTATATGCGTATTGCGCGCCGCGGTGAGCTTTATCTCTTCCCGGCTTTTTTCGTAGCTGCCGGCGACATTCACGAACGTGCCATCTTCGTGGAAGAGCATTGCCAGCGCATTCATATCATGCGCGTTCCACGCGCTGGCGAAGCCTGCTATAAGCTCATCCGCGATCTCGGGCATGCCTGATACTAACCCTTGCAACCCGGGGCGCGGTATGGCCTTTCGCCTGCGCTCGAGCAGGCAAGGAAGGCCGCCGGCGGGAAGGAAGTCATACTCCGGGGCGGCGGCCAGGTCGCCAGGCAGCCGTCGAGGTACCCGGCGTCACACACCTCAAGTACCGGGTGGTGGCGGGTGCTGCGTGACCTCGCGGTGAAGAGCGGCGATGCCAGGACGACCTGAGTTTCGATCAGCGTCGACGCAAGTGCAGTCAAGGGTCGGATACCCGCCGCCGGTTTCCTGACGCACAGTCGGCAGGAGGGGACTTGCCGGTTAATGCCACTCCACGCGACCGAACGGACGCTCGGCATCTCCCCAGGAAAAGGAGATCACCGTGAACATCACCCGAGCCGCACGGCACGTTAGGCTGCGCCTCGTCCTACCAGTCCTGGGCGCGGCCATCGCTGCCCTGGTCATCCCCCTCAGCCAGGTCGCCTCCGCCCACACGACGACTCGCGCCGCCGCCGGCGGCGTACCCAAGCCCACCATCGTGCTTGAGCACGGAGCCTGGGCCAACACCGCCAGCTGGGCAGCGGTCATCCAGCGGCTGCAAGCCGACGGCTACACCGTCTACGCGCCGCCGAACCCGCTGCAGGGACTGCCCTATGACTCCGCGTTCCTTGCCGACTTCCTGCACAGCATCTCCGGGCCCATCGTGCTGGTCGGCCACTCCTACGGCGGGGCCGTCATCACCAACGCCGCCACCGGCGACAGCCAGGTCAAGGCGCTCGTCTACGTGGACGCCTTCGCCCCGGACCAGAACCAGTCCCTCGCCCAGCTCCTGGCCTCCGTTCCCGGATCGTGCGCCGCACCGCAGAACCTCACCGTGGTGCCCTTCCCCGGTGCTCCCGCAGGCGTCGGAGACGCCTACATAACCCAAAGCGCGTTCCCGTCGTGCATGGCCAACGGGCTGCCCGCCCAGCAGGCCCAGGTCCTGGCCGCCGACCAGGCGCCGATAGCCACGGTCGCCCTCACCCAGCCCTCCGGCGTCCCGGCCTGGAAGACCATCCCGTCCTGGGCCGTGGTCGGCACCGCCGACCACGCCATCCCGCTGGCGTTGCAGCTGGCCATGGCCAAGAACGCGCACGCCCACATCACCGAAGTGAACGCACCGCACCTGTCCATGGTCTCTGACCCCGGCGTCGTGACCAGCGTCATCCTGCAGGCCGTCCGCGCGACGAGCTGACCCCCCGCAGTCAGCCGCTTACGTTCGGGAAAATCCAAACAGATCAGCCCGAACGAGTGCGTGGTTTCCGCATCACCGTAACCGTTCTGCCGGTGCGCCGTGCCGCAAGAATCACCCAGCTCAAGGAGCCAACTCCGATGACCGTCCACGACGCCAGCACCGGCCGCGAGAACGAGCGAGGCGACGCGGGACCAGGCCGCCGGCCGGTCACCACAGCCGCCGGGGGACCTGACAGGCCACCAGCCAGAACGCTGCCGCGGGGCGCTGCGTTCTGGCTGGTGGCCGGCGTGTTGTTCTTGTTGTTCTTCGCCGCGGCGGCGCCGTCGCCGTTGTACGGCGTCTACCAGTCCAGGTGGCGGTTCTCTGCGACCACGCTGACCGCCGTCTTCGCCGCCTACGCGGTACTGCTGCTGGCCACCTTGCTGGTGTTCGGGCCGGTGTCGGACTACCTAGGCCGCCGCCGGGTGATCATGGCGGGCCTGGTGATGGCCGCGGGCGCCTGCGGGCTGTTCCTGGCGGCGGACGGCGTCGGGCTGCTGTTCGCCGCCCGGGCGCTGCACGGGGCCGCCGTCGGCACGGCGACCAGTGCCCTCGGCGCCGCGCTGATCGACCTGCAACCTCAGGGCAGCAGGCGCGCGCCGGTGATCACCACCGCCGCGCCCTGCTCGGCCTGGCCGCGGGCGGGCTGGGCACCAGCGGGCTCGTCCAGTACGGCCCGGCGCCCACCCGCCTGATCTGGTGGCTGCTGCTCGGCGCTGACCTGGCCGCCGCCGCCGGCGTGCTGGCGATGCCGGAGACCGCGCCGCGGCGGCCGGGCGTCCTGGCCTCGCTGCGGCCACGGGTGGCCGTGCCGCGGCAGGTGCGGGGGACGTTCGCGCGGGCCCTGCCGTGCCTGATCGCGGTGTGGATGATCAGCGGCTTCTACCTGTCCCTGGGCCCGTCGCTGGCCGCGCAGGTACTCCGCTCGCCTGACCTGCTGTGGGGCGGCCTGGTGATCTTCCTGCTCAACGGGATCGGTACCGCGGCCGCGGTCGTTGCCAGCCGCGCCAGCGGGCCCGCGGCCATGCTGGCCGGCTGCCTGGCCCTGCTCCCCGGCACCGTACTGACCCTGGCCGCGATCCAGACGGCATCGGGGGCCGCCTTCCTCGCCGGTACCGCCGTGGCGGGCGCGGGCTTCGGCACCGCCATGCTTGGCGTCTTCCGCACCATCAGCGCCCAGGCCCCTCCCGGCCAGCGAGCCAGCCTCATCGCCGCCTACTTCATCGCGTCCTACACGGCGTTCAGCATCCCCGTCGTGGCCGCCGGGGTGGCCACCTCCCACGTCGGCCTGCACAACACGGCCCTGGCCTACTGCGCGACGATCGCCGTGCTCGCCGCGGTGGCGGCGGGCAGCCTGATCTTCCGTGGCCGCTTTGCCGCCCGTTGGCGTCCGCAAGGTGCAGTCACGTTTCGGATACCCCGCCGCGGCCTTGCGCCGCAAGATGGCCACAAGACAGACCAAGAAAGGATCCCCACGATGAAGACCAGAGCGAACATCGTTCTCATCCACGGCGCGTGGGCCGAAGGCTCTTGCTGGAGCGGCGTCATCGAGCGCCTGCAGGCCGACGGCTACCATGTCACCGCACCCCAGTTCCCGTTGACCGCACTGGCCGATGACGTTGCCCGGCTACGCCAGGTGCTTGACCTCCAGGACGGCCCTGCCATCGTCGCCGGGCACTCCTACGGCGGGCAGGTCATGACCGCCCTAGGCGCGGATGCCCCCAACGTCGCCGGCCTGGTCTACATCGCCGCGTTCGGGCTTGACCAGGGTGAATCGCTCGGCGGGCTGTTGTCGCAGGGACCCCCCACCCCGGCACTCGCGCACCTGTTCACCGACACCCGCGGGTTCGGCTGGCTGTCCGAGGACGACTTCGTCAATCACTTCGCCGCCGACGTCGATCCCGTCGCGGCCAGGGTGATGTACGCCGTGCAGCAGCCGCTGGCCATGTCCGCCTTCGGCGACGTGATGGGCGTCCCAGCCTGGAAAACGCTGCCGTCCTGGTACCTGGTCGCCGCCGACGATCAGGCCCTCCCGCCCGATGCCGAGCGCGCGTTCGCCCGCCGCATGGGCGCCACCACCGTCGAGATCCCGTCCAGCCACGTCGCGATGGTCTCCCATCCCGGTGACGTGGCGGAGCTCATCAAGACGGCGGCCGCGGCCGTACCGGCTAGGACTTACGGGGATTGAACGGGCAGGGTTCCTCGTCACGCACCACGGGCTGCCCGGTTTGCCCTGGTTGCGCCGACCACCCTGGCGCTTCAATTTATGTGGGTCGGCTCATCCCTTCATAGCGCGGCAAGTGCGTGATCCGGAGACACAAGCGGGCATCTCAGTAGCCATAGGCAAAGGCCTGAACGGGTCAAAGACAAGGGGGCTGAACATGTCAGGTCCGACAGCGTCCACCGGCTCGGCCAGCAGCTACAAAACGGCTACTGACATCCTGTCCGAGCGCGATCCGGTCTTGCGCAGGCTCGTCGCCCAGGGTGGTCCGTTCCAGGTGGACCCGCCGACCGAGACGCACTTCGCGGCTCTGGTCCGCGCGATCTTGTATCAGCAGCTGGCAGGCGCGGCGGCCCGCGCCATCCACGGTCGCCTGATCGCCTCGCTCGGCGGTGAGGTCACCCCTGAGCGGCTCTTGTCGCTTCCGCCGGAGACGCTGCGGACCGCGGGCCTGTCCGCCAACAAGGCGGCGTCCATGCGGGATCTGGCGACGAAGGTGCTAGACGGGTCGGTGGTGCTTGATCCGGCGGTGCTGCGCGGCCAGGCCGACGACGAGGTCGTCGCCATGCTCGCGGGGGTCAGGGGCATCGGCACGTGGACGGCGCAGATGTTTCTGATGTTCCAGCTGCTGCGCCTGGACGTGTGGCCGACCGGCGATCTCGGGGTGCGGAAAGGCTTCGGGCTGGCCTGGGGAATGCCGACGCCGACACCGAAGCAACTCGAGGCGCTCGGCGAACCGTACCGGCCCTACCGTTCGGTCGTGGCGTGGTACTGCTGGCGCGCCGCCGAGCTCTATGGCGGCGCGGCGGAAAGCGCGCTCACCCGCTAGCTGGCCCGCGCCCGACGAGACGCATAACTATCCCGACGCCGAACGGAAGCTCCAAGAGCGTCACGCCGCCCCGGTCTTCGTGGTGATTCCAGGCCGGCAAGAGCGTATCCGTCGGATGACTGCACTTTCCGCGCTGCGGGCATGCCCGCAGCGCGGTCGCTGTTCTGCCTGGGGACGGCGTTGACGAAACGCACTGGCCGAGAGGACAGGCACATGCCAGGCCCCGGTGAACTCCCCGCGCAGCAACACGCGCCCATCATCGGCCGCGAAGACGGTCTTGCCCGGCTGCGCGGACTGGTCGATCCGGTCCCGCGGTCAAGCCAGGTCCTGCTGGTCACCGGCGAGGCGGGAATGGGCAAGACCGTGCTGCTGGCGGACGCCGCCGAGCGGGCGAGGGCCGCGGGCATGCGGGTGCTGCTTGTCACCGGCCGGGAATCGGAGTCGAGACTCGCGTTCGCCGGACTGCATCAGCTCCTGCGGCCGGTGCTGTCAAGCAGCCGCCGGTCTTCCCGGCCGGCAGGCCCAGGCGCTGTCCTGGGCGCTCGGCCTTTCCGCGGACCCCGGTGCTCCGGACCCGCTGCTGACCGGGGCGGCGGTCCTGACCTTGCTGTCGGACCTGTCCGAGCGGTCCCCTGTCCTGGTGGTCGCCGACGACGCCCACTGGCTGGACCGCAGCTCGCTGGACGCCCTGTCCTTCGCAGGCAGCCGCCTGGACGCCGAGCGGGTAGTGCTGCTGGTGGGCGCCCGCGGGCAGGCCCCGCCCCACGGCTTTGACCGCGGCTTTCCCGAGCTGCGTCTCGGGCCGCTGCCCGCGGCAGACGCCGGCCTCCTGCTTGACGGCCAGCCGCGCCCGCCCCGCGGTCGGGCCCGGGCGCAGGTGCTCGCCCAAGCGGCAGGAAATCCCATGGCCCTGATCGAGCTGGCCAAGGTGATAGCCGACGATCCCGCCGCCAGCCGCCGCTGGGCCGCCGAGCCGCTGCCGCTGACCGACCGGCTGAGCGCCGTCATGCACTCTCGCTTCGCCGCCCTGCCAGAGCAGACGCAAGCAGCGTTGCTGCTGGCCGCGGTGGCCGACGGCCCGGACCTGCGCGCGGCAACCGCGGCGTTCACCTGGCCAGGCGAGCAGACCCTGGCGCCGGCCGAGCAGCTGGGCCTGATCAAGGTAGACCGGGCCGGCCTGCGCTTCTCCCACCCCCTCGTCCGCTCCGCCATCTACCACGCCGCGCCCTTCGCGCAGCGCGCCGCCGCGCATCGCCGGCTCGCGAGCGCCCTGCTCGACCAGCCAGACCGGCGAGCATGGCACCTGGCCGCCGCGGCCCTGCACCCTGACGAAGAGGTGGCCTCACTGCTCGAGGTGACCGCGACCCAGGCGCAGCGCCGCGGCGGGGCGGCCGCCGCGGCGCTGGCCATGGAACGCGCGGCCGAACTCAGCCCCGACCCAGGAGACCAGGCACGCAGGCTGGTGGCGGCCGCTTCTGCCGCCGTTCCCACCGGCCAGGGGGACTGGGTGCAGGATCTCGCCACCCGCGCCCTCGCAGTCACCGCGGACCCAGGACTGCGCCTGGCGGCCCGCCACGACGCCGGGTGGGCGCTGGCCTGGTCGGGTCGACGCTCCGCCGCGCTGCCGGCCCTCATCTCCGTCGCCGAAGAGGCGTCACGTGACCAGCCGGACCTCGCCTGGGACGCGCTCGGGAGCGCGGCCACTGTCGCCTACCAGTCCGGACTGCCCGCCAGCCGCCAGGCCGTCAGCCGCGCCCTCGCACTGCTTGAACGCCAAGGTCCACCAGCCCCCGGCGGGGCCAGGGGCATTGACGTCAACGCGCTGAGACTCTGGATACGCGCCAGCGCCGACCCAATCGGCAGCAGGAACCAGCTCCTCCCTGACCTGCGCAAGATCGCCGACTCACCCATTGAAGAGCCTTCCTTGTGGCGAATAGCGTCCACCGCATGGCTCCTGGACGAATCCGACCTGGCGATCACCTTGCTGCAAGACGCCATGCACCGGCTCCGCGCTCCCGGCGTGCAGGGCACCAGCGGCGGGAGCCTTACCGTGCTCGGCTGGGCGTACATCGACACCGGGCGGTGGGACGAGGCGCTGGACGTTGCCGCGGAGGCCGCCAGCCTGGCCGAGGCGAACCAGATGGAACTCGTTGCCGCGTCCGCAGACGTGATCACCGCCACCGTCCTGGCCCTGCGCGCCGACTCCGGCGCGGCACGCAGCCATGCTGGCAGGGCGCTCGCGACCGTCGATCCGGCCGAATGCGGGCTGGTGGCCGCCCGCGCGCGGCGCGCCCTCGGCGTCGCGGCTCTCGCCGACGGCAGCTACCTTCAAGCGTTCACCCAGCTCCGCGGGCTGTTCAGCGAGGACGGCACGCCGCTGCACAACTACGCCTCCTACCTCGGGGTAGCGGATCTCGCCGCCGCCGCGGTCCGCGCCGACCGGCAGATGGAAGGGTGCGACCTCATCGAGCGGGCACTCAGCCGCCTCGACGGAAATGCCTCTGCCCGGCTCGAGCAGCTCATCGCCCGCGCACACGGCATCCTCGCCCGCCCGGACAGGGCCGAAGCCCACTTCGATAAGGCGCTCTCCGACCCCGCCGGGGAGCAGTGGCCGTTCGAGCGGGCCCAGCTTCGCCTCGACTACGCCGAATGGCTGCGGCGGCGCCGCCGGATCAACGACGCCAAGCCCGTACTGAACGAAGCCCTTGGAACCTTCCGCCGACTGCGGGCCCGGTCATGGTCGCAGCGCACCGAGGCAGAGCTGAGAGCGTGCGGGGTGGCCGTGACCGGCGCGCCAGGCGAACGCGATGCCCTCGGGGAGCTAACCCCCCAGCAGCGTCGGATCGTCGTGCTCGCCGGCCAGGGCCTGAGCAACCGCGAGATCGCGGACCGGCTCTTCCTCTCGCCGCGCACGGTCAGCTCGCACCTGTACCGGTCCTTCCCCAAGCTCGGGGTAGCCGACCGCTACCAGCTACGCGACGTGATCGACCGCGCCGGCGGCGAAGACCTCAAAGATGATCACGGCGATCCCTTCGGCGAAAGTCGCACCTAAAAGACAGTCCTCAGCTCAGATGGCCGTGCGGCCGCCGTCGACGGCGATCACCGCGCCGGTGATATAGCTGGCTTTGGGTGAAGCGAGGAAGGCGATCACGCTGGCGATCTCGTCCGGCTGGGCGACCCGCGCCATGATGGTGCCGGCGCCGACGGCCTCGGTGGCTTCGCGCGGCTGGATGGCCGTGTAGACGGGCCCGGCGGCGACTACGTTGACCCGGACTCCGGCGGGGCTGAACTCGGCCGCCCAGGAACGGGTCAGCGAGGCGAGAGCGCCCTTGGTGCCGCTGTAGGCGGCGATGCCGGGCATGCCGACCTGGCCGGCCTGGCTGCCGATGTTGATGATGCTGCCGCTGCCGCGGGCGGCCATCTTCGGGGCCAGCGCGGCAACCAGGAAGTACGGCGCCCGGACGTTGGCGGCGAAAATCCGGTCGAAGGTCGCCACGTCGACGTCTGCGGTCGGCCCGGCGGGCAAGGAGATCCCGGCGTTGTTGACCAGGATGTCGACCGCGCTGGCCTGCTCGACGAGGTCGTCCAGTTGGGCCGGGTCGCTGAGGTCGGCGGCTACGAAGCGGGCCTTGCCGCCCGCACTGGTAATGGTGTCGGCCACCGCCGCGCCGCGGGCGCTGTCGCGTCCGTGCACGATGACTTCGGCGCCGCGCCGACCCAGTTCTTCTGCCGCTGCCTTGCCAATGCCCGAGGTCGCGCCGGTGACCAGAGCGCTCAGGCCCTCGAGGTCTCGCTGTTCGTCCATGTCATGTCCTTCCGGCTGGTTACCTCAACCATGGACACCGCTGGGCCCGCCCCGGTATCCGCCGCGTGACTGCACATCGCGGACGCCTATGGCGCGCGGTCAGCGTGGCGACGCGCCTGCTCAGGAAGACCGGTAGCCTCGGCAGCACAAGAGTGCAGTCACGCGGCTGATACCCTGGTCGCCGTCCCGCAGCGACGCTGGGGTCATGACTCAGTTCACGCACGACACAGCCGCGACCCAGTACGTCGACGCGGCGGCACCCGTTTCGCTTACCGCCGTTTCGGGACACCCGGACGTCCCCCGCTGGTGTTCTTCCAGCACTTCATGGGCACCCTGGATGACTTCGACCCGGCGCTGAGCGATGCCTTCGCCGCCGACCGCGAGGTCATCTTGTTCGACAACGCCGGCGTCGCCTCCTCCAGCGGGACCGTGCCCGACACCATCGAGGCAATGGCACGCGACGCGATCACCTTCACCGGCGCGCTCGGACTGAACACCGTCGACCTCGTCGGCCATTCGATGGGCGGCCTGGTCGCCCAGGAGGTCGCCCTCGCCCGGCCGGACCTGGTGCGCCGCCTGGTGCTTGTCGGCACCGGGCCGCGCGGCGGCGAGGGCATCGGCGCACTCCCGGCCTGGGTCGCCGAACTGTTCACCCGCAAGTACGAGCGGCAGGAAGACATGTGGCTGCCCGATCCTGTTCTCCCCGACCCCGGCCAGCCAGGCGGCCGGGCGCGCTTACATCGAGCGGATCGTGGCCCGCGCCGACCGCGACGCGCCCGTCTCCGACCAGTCCATCGCCGCCCAGCGCGCCGCGCTCGAGGCGTACGGCGCCGCCAAGGACCCCAGCTACGCCCACCTCAAGGGGCTCAGGCTTCCCGTCCTCGTCGTCAACGGCAGCGACGACATCGTGGTCCCGACGATCAACTCCTACATCCTGCAGCAGTTCCTGCCCGACGCGGAGCTCATCCTGTACCCGGACGCCAACCACGGCGCGCATTTCCAGTACCCCGAACTGTTCGTTCGTCACGCCCGCATCTTCCTCGACAACTAGCCCAATCCGGATAGCCCGTAAAGGCCCGGGCGAGGAGCAGTGAGATTTCAAATGCACGTTAGCGGCCGTATGGGAGGCAGCCCGTGAGCGAGGGCACTGACCTCCGCGCCAGGCGCCGCGGGCGCCGAGGCCGCGGTTAAGTAAGCGTCTCGCTTCCTGTGACGTCGTGCGCGGGGGCTGACGTGCTGGCGCGGGTGATCACGTCTCGCAGCTGGTGGCGGTCGGCCACCCCGAGCTTGGGGTAGGACCGGTACAGGTGCGAGCCGACCGTGCGCGGCGAGAGGAAGAGCCGGTCGCCGATCTCGCGGTTGGTCAGGCCGTCGCTGGCCAAGCGGACGATCTGGCGCTGCTGGGGGGTCAGCTCCTCGAGGGCGTCACGCTCAGCGCCGGGGACGGCGACTCCGCAGGCCCTCAACTCTGCCTCTGCGCGCCGCGCCCATGACCGGGCACCTAGTCGCCGGAAGGTGGCCAGGGCCTCCGTCAGTACGGGCTTGGCGTCGTTGATCCGGCGGCGGCGCCGCAGCCATTCGGCATGGTCGAGGCGAAGCTGAGCGCGCTCGAACGGCCACTGATCTCCGGCGGGACCGCAGAGCCCGCTCTCGAAATGAGCTCCCGCCTTGGCCGGGTCGGCGAGTATCCCGCGGGCGCGGGCGATGAGCTGCTCAAACCGGGGAGAAGCCGTTCCGTCCAGGTAGCTGAGCGCCCGGTCAAGTACGTCCTGCCCCTCCATCCGCCGGTCGGCGCGGACCGCGGCAGCGGCCAGATCGGCTAGTCCCAGGTAGGAGAAGATGTTGTGGACCGGTGCGCCGTCCTCGCTGAACAGCTGGCGGAGTTGCCTGAAGGCAAGGAGGTGGCTGCCGTCAGCGAGGGCGGCGATGCCGAGGGCGCGCCTGGCGCGGGCGGCTATGAGTCCGCTGCCTGCTTGATCGGCGGTGGCGAGCGCCCTGTCGGCATGCCTGCGAGCCGCGCTTGAGTCGGCGCGGAGGGCGAGCACGGTAGCCGCGATCGTGTCGGCGGCCGCGGCGACGAGCTCCATCTGGTTTGCCTCGGCCAAGCCGGCGGCCTCGGCGGCGGCTTCCTGGGCCTCGTCCCAGCGTCCCGTGTCGATGTACAGCCATCCGAGCGCGGTCAGGCCCGGGCCGCTGGTGCCCCGCGAGCCGGGTGCCCGGAGCCGCTGCATGGCATCCTGAAGCAAGGTGATCGCCAGGTCGGATTCGTCGAGGAGCCATGCGGCGGACCCGACTCGCCACAGCGCCGGCTCGTCAAGGGGAGAACGGGTGATCTCGGACAGGGAAGCGACGAGCTCGCTTCTGCTGCCGAACGGGTCGGTGCAGGCCCGTATCCACAGCCTGTGCGAGCCGGCCGCGGCGCGCAGGCCGGGGCCCCCTGCGGCGGACTCTTGACTTTCCATGCCCCCGAGAACGCGGCTTACGGCCAGGCAGCTGGCGGGCGCGCCCGAGTGGTAAACGACGATGGCCGCATCCGAGAGAGCATCCCAAGCCAGGGCCGGGTGGTCACGCCATGCCTCTTCCGCGACTGAGACGAGCGTGGAGAGCGCGGCGGTGTGCCGGCCGGAGTAAGCCAGCGCCCACCCGGCGTCATGGCGCGCGGCCAGCCGCAGCCCGGGGTCCGCGGTGACAGCGAGCGCCCGGGCGGTGAGATCCTGCACCCAGTCTGCCTGGCCGGTGGGAACGGCGGCCGAAGCGGCGGTTACCAGCCTCCGCGCCTGGTCCCCGGGGTCAGGGCTGAGTTCGGCCGCACGCTCCATCGCCGCCGTCGCGGCGGCCGCGCCGCCACGGCGCTGCGCCTGGGTCGCCGTGGCCTCGAGCAGCGCCGCCACCTGCTCATCGGGAGGCAATGCCGCGGCGGCCAGGTGCCAGGCTCGCCTGTCTGGCTGGTCATGCAGGGCCTCGGCGAGCTGGCGGTGCGCCGCGGCGCGCTGCGCGAACGGCACCGAGTGGTAGATGGCGGACCGGACGAGGGGATGGGAGAAATGCACGCCCGCCCGGTCTACCTTGATCAGGCCCAGTTGCTCGGCCGGGGCGAGGGTCTGCGCATCTGACCCGCCACCCCGCCTGGCGGCCGCGCCCAGGTCAGGGCCGTCGGCCACGGCGGCGACAAGGAGTGCGGCTCGCGCCTGCTCGGGCAGGGCGGCGAACCTGGAGCTGATGACGGCCCTCAGCCGGTCAGTCGGGGGCAGCGGCTCGGCGGCCCAGCGCCGGCTGGCCGCGGGATCCTCGGCGACTACCTTCGCCAGCTCGATCAGCGCCATCGGATTACCCGCGCCCTGAGCGAGGACCTGCGCCCTGGCCCGACCGCGGGGCGGCCGGGGTTGCCCGTCCAGCAGGCGGCCGGCGTCCGCGGCGGAGAGCGGCTCAAGGCGCAGCTCGGGGAATCCCCGATCGAAGCCGGCGGGCGGAGCCTGCCCCCGCGCGCCCAGAACCAGCACCACCCGCTCGGCATCAAGGCGGCTGGCGGCGAACGCCAGGGCATCAAGCGAGCTCCGATCGAGCCAGTGAGCGTCGTCGGCGACCACGAGGACCGGGGAACGTTCAGAAAGATCCGACAGCAAGGTCAGCACGGCCACCCCGGTCAAGAGCGGGTCGGGAGAAACGGAGTCCGCGTCGAGGCCGAGGGCCCCGCGCAGCGCCCGCGCCTGCCGGCCGGGAAGGGCGGCGACACCGGAAAGCACCGGCCGCAAGAGCTGATGCAGCCCGGCGAACGCGAGCTTCGACTCCGACTCCCGGCCGGTGACCGGCAGCACCCGCATGCCCGCAGCCCTCGCCCGTTCGGCTGCGTCCGCAAGTAGCACCGACTTGCCCATGCCCGCCTCGCCGATCACCAGCAGGACCTGGCTCGCCTGCGGGACCGGATCGACCAGTCCGCGCAGCCGGGCAAGACCGTTTTCGCGGCCGATGATGTGTTCGGGCTGCTGTGAGCGGGGCTCACCGGGACCTGGCATGTGCCTGTCCTCTCGGCCAGTGCGTTCCTCAACGCATTCTCCAGGCTAAACAGCGATCGGCGGTCAGGCATGCCGGCCACGCGCAAAGTGCAGTCGCCCGGCGGATACCGGCACGTGCCGGTTCTGAGCCACAGTGATGACTGTTAGGCCGCTACCACCGCGAGCACAGAACGGCGAGGACCGCGATGCCTTTTGTCACTGCCGGGCGGGAGAATTCAGCCGAGATCCGGATCTACTACGAGGATCACGGGTCCGGTTCTCCCGTCGTGCTGGTGCACGGCTACGCGCTGAACGGTCACTCGTGGGAAAAGCAGGAGGCAGCCCTGCTGGCCGCCGGGCACCGGGTCGTCACCTACGACCGGCGGGGCTGCGGCGCGTCGAGCCGGCCGAGCGTGGGATATGACTTCGACACGCTGGCCAGCGATCTTCATGTTCTGCTCAGCAGGCTCGACCTGCGGGGGGTGGTGCTGGCCGGGTTCGCGATGGGGACCGGGGAGGTGACCCGCTACCTGGCCGTGCGCGGCTCAGGGCGGGTCAGCGCGGCAGTCCTGGTCGCGCCGTTGCCGCCGTTCCTGCTCAAGACCGACGACAGTCCCGACGGCATTGACCGCGGCGTTTTCGACCGCATCACGGCCCGTATCGCCGCCGACCGGCCGGCGGCGATGAAAGACTTCATCGACGACTCCTACAACGTCGACCTCCTCGGCGGTGACCGGGTCAGCGATCAGGCGTGGCAGAACAGCTTCTACATGGCCATCGCCGCGTCGGCCCAGGCCGCCCGCGGCTGCGTAGCGGCCTGCCTGGAAGACTTTCGCGGCGATCTCGCCAAGATCAGCATTCCGGTCCTGGTTATCCAGGGCGACCAGGACCGGGTCCTCCCCTACCAGGCCACCGGCAAAAGGATTCCCGCGTTGCTGGCCAGCGCCCGCTCCGTCGTCATCGAGGGCGGGCCGCACGCGATCATCTGGACCCACGCCGACGAGGTCAACCAGGCACTGCTCCAGTTCATCGGCCACCTGAGCCAGGCCGGCTGAGGAGCCGGTCCGCGAGCACGTCCCTCAGTTCCTCGACGGACTCCCGCAGGAGCTCAGGCAGGCCCGGCTGAGCCTGGTCGCCGATCCAGCGCGCGAAAGTGACACGGTAGACGACGATCCCCGTCTCGGCGGCGAGGCTCGCGGCCGGCTCGGGGATGCCGCGGTGCAATTCGATGAGGTGCGACTCCAAGGCCCACCTGGCAACCTCGACGATGCGGCGAGCTGTCGCCGCATCACGAGGGCTGAGGCCAGGAGTCAGGTTCCGTCACCGTCAATTCAGCGATCCGGAACGGTGCTCGTCTGGTGCCGGACCGAGAATCTGTTTTAGGCAAGGTCGAGCTGGATGGGCAGGGAGGGGTGGCCCGTGGCTTGCCGGGCGTGAGTGAAGGCCTCGTCCTCGATGCGGTGGTGCAGGGCCTGCAGGTCGGCGGCGGGAGTGAGGACGACGGTAAGAACTACTTCGGGGTCTCGGCCGTCGCCGATGATGCGGCCCTTCGCCGAATCAACACCGTGGTAGGCGCTGACTTCGCTGGTCAGCGCATCGACCAAGGCGGCAGGTCGGAGAACGGTGGTGCCCTCGTCGGTGCTGCCGCCGATGAAGATGTCGCCAGCCCGGTCGGTTGAGGCCAGCAGGGCCAGCATCCAGCGCAGGCACGCCAGGCCAAGAAGCAGGCAGCCGCCTGCGATGGCGGGCCACAGCCAGCCGCCGTGGCTGCCGAAGTATGCGCCCACGCGGTTGGCCAGCAGAGTCTGCCGGGAGAACGACGCGCCGAATGCGCCGGTGGACGCGGCCATCGCGGCCGCGCCAGCGGCGAGGATGAGCAGCCCGAAGAAGGTCAGCATGATGCGGTTGCTACGGTCGGCGTGCATATCAGCGGCTCCGAGGGACGACGCGCACGGTCAGCCGCGGTGCGTGCCGAAGGCCTAGGCCGTCGAGGCGGGCGCCAAGCGCCTGGGTGACGGGCTCGGTCAGGGCACCGGCTGCGGCCCGGCCGCGAGCACCGGAGGCTGCGGTGACTCGGGCGCGACGGCGGCGGACGCGGACGGTTGCCCCGGTGATCCCGTCGACTCCGGTCGCTTCGTTTCGCAGCATACGGGCCAGGCCGCGCCGGGTCACGGTGGCGTCGGTGGCCTGGCCGACAGCCAGCAGCGGGAGCCGGGCGACGCGGTAGGGCTTGAACTCCAGGACCACCAGCACCAGTCCCACGACCATCAGGACCGTGGCCCAGACTCGGACCACAAAAGCGTCCCAGCGGGTTGACCGGGCCCAGTCTTGCCAGGTAGTCCAGTGCACCAGCAGCGGGCTGTGATGCACGGCGAAGCCGATGACTTCGGCGATAATCACGACGCTGCAGGCGAGCAGGGCAGCGGCCAGGATGAAGGCCAGCGGCCGGTTGGCCACGCGCATGTGCGTTCCTCTCTTACTGGACGCGGGGTGGCGGGGTGATGTCGGTGGCCAGGCCGGCCACGACAATGTGCACTTCGTCGACCTCCAGGCCAGCCAGTTCCCTCACCCGTTCCCGGACGTGGCGGCGAACCTGCCCGGTGACTTCGGCGACTGAGGCGGTCCAGCGGACGGCGATCTCCAGGTTTACGTACGCCTTGGAGCCGTCTACTTGCACCGTGGTCTTGGGCAGCGCGTCAAGGTCCGTGCCGCGCATGCCCAGGTGACCGGCGCCGGGGACGGCGTACCCGAGCATCCTGGCGGCCGCGGATCCGGCGTCGGGGTTCTCGGCGGCGGCCTGCGCGGCGATCTTGGTGACCACGCTGTCGGCTATGGTGATCCGGCCCAGTTCGGTGCGGCCGGCCAGCGCTGCGGGCTGGACCTCGGCTACCGTCGCGGGCCGGGCTTCGGTTATGGCGGTCATCGGCTGCTGGTGCGGCGGCTGAGTGACAGCCACCACGCCTGCGCGTCAATATCGCCGGCCAGGACTCTGGCGGCGCCGTAGCCGATCGCGCCGAACAGGGCCACGATCAGCATGTCGCCGAAGTTGCCGAACACTATGGTCACGCCCAGGACTAGCCCGGTAATGGTGGCAAGCGCGGTACGGTTCATCTCTCACATCCTGGTTGCGGAACGGACGGTGCTGCGGCCCTCAGGCCAGCGGCAGCACCGCATCGGGCCATGGCGAGACGGCCTCGGGGGCCGCTCCGGCGGCCTGAGCGGCCGGGGGGTCGTCGATGTCGGCGATCGCCACGTCGACCGGGCGCGGCCCGGCCAGCGGTGCCAGCGCCGCGGTGATCAGCGCGGCCACGTCGGCCGCCGGGACTCCCCACCTGGAACGGACCTGCACCCGGATCCGGTTGTCGTCGACAGCCACGCCTGGGACGGTGCGGCCGGGAAGGTAGGAGGCGATCTCGCCAAACGGGCCGCCGTCCAGCGCGGATACCCCGGCGCAGCCCAGAACCATGGCGGCGACGGCGTCGATGTCGATGCCGTCTACCAGCGCAGCCCGGGGCGTGTCCAGGGGGGAAGCGGTCATGACACCCGCGCGGGCTGGGTGTCCTGGTCGCCGTCGGAGGGCAGGTAGACGTCGTCGACGGCGATGTTGACCTCGACCACGCGCAGGCCGGTCATCCGCTCGACGGACTGCTTGACGTTGCGTTGGATGCTGCGGCCCAGCTCGGCGATGGACACGCCGTAATCGACCACGATGTCCAGGTCAATGGCGGCTTCCTTCTCTCCGACTTCCACTCCGACGCCCTGGGCGACGTTGGGGCCGGTGCTGCCGGGGATGCGCTCGCGGACCGCGCCGAACGCGCGGGTGCCGCCGGTGCCCATGGCATGCACGCCGCCGACTTCCCGGCAGGCCTTTCCAGCGATCTTCTGCACCACGTTCTCGGCGACGGTGATCTGGCCTTCGGCGGTGGCGAGCCGGTCACGGGATGCCGGGCTGACGACTGGGCGGTTATTCGACGAAGACTCGGTGACCTCAGGTGTCGCGGACTGGCTAATCAGTAATGCTCCTTCGGTTACGCACGGTCCCGGTACCAGGTCGGCCACTCGAGACGTTACGTGTTTAGACACCACCCACCGGAAATCCTCGCAACTTTTCGCGGCGATTTTCCTGGTGGCATACCAGCGCCCGGCCTGGGTACCTGGGTGCGGCTCGTGTACCGGGGCCGCACCCAGGGGGTTTGACAGTGAAGGCAGCAGCGCAGGCGGCCGAGCCTGCCGTGGGGGATGCCTACCTGGTGGCCCGTGCCCGGGAAGGCTACCTGGACGCTTACGAGCTGCTGGTGCAGCGGCACTCGGCCATGGCCTACCGGGTCGCGCTGCGCCTGACCGGCAATCATCACGACGCCCAGGACGTCGCGCAGGAAGCGCTGATTGCCGCGTGGGAAAGCCTCGACCGGTTCGAGGGCGCGTCGTCATTTTCCACTTGGCTGTACCGGATCGTGACCCGCCGGGCGCTGAACAAGGTAACCAGGGGCGGAGGTGATCGTTCCCTCGACCTGCTGCCCGACAGGCCCGACTCGGCCATGGGGACCGCCGATAAGGCCGAGCGCAATCTCGCGGTCGACGCGGTCACCGATGCGCTGCTCGCTCTGCCGTTTCCGCAGCGGACGGTAGTCGTCCTTCATCATTTCGAGGGACTGTCATACGCTGAGGTAGCAACCGTGACTGGCACTACCCAGCCGGCCGTCCGAAGCCACCTCTTCCGTGCGCGCCGAACGCTGGCGAAGACGCTGGAGGAATGGAGGTGAGTAGCCCCATGCCAGCCAAGACTCCGCTGGACGTGACCTCCCTGCCGTGCGGCGCCGACGTCGATGTCCTGCTGGAGCAGGTAGCCCAGGGCAGCGGCGCTAACTGGGATGCGCATCAGGGACACTGCGTGCACTGCCAGGCCGCGCTCGGCGAGTTCACCGTCTTGTGGGGGCCGGTCGCCGAGCTGGCGGCCGCGCCGGTATCCGCACCGCCTGGCCTGGTTGCGGCGGTGATGAGTCAGGTGCGCTGCCTGGTCAGCGACGTCTGGTACACCCTGGAGATCACCGAGATCGGCGCCGTCCGCATCGCCGCCCGCATCGTGGCAGCCTTGGCCCGCGACAGCGCCCGGACGATTCCCGGCGTCCGGATCGCCCTCGGCCGCAGCACCCACGGCAAGGTCGCCGCGCTCGCCGAGATGGCCACCTTCGGGTACCGGCAGCCGGACGCTGCCGTCGGGGTGCTTGGCCGCACTGCGGTCGTGGACCTGGCCGTTGCGGTCGGCTATGGAGACCCAGCTCATCAGGTCGCTCGCGAGATCCAGCGCCAGGTAACGGCGACTCTGCGCGACAAGGTTGGGCTGCGGAATGTCACGGTCAACGTCACCATCGATGACGTCCTCGACAGTGACGACGGTGGCTGACCAGACGGTCGGGCAAGCGCATAGATGAAAGCGAACCAGTCTCACGAAGCTCGCCGCCGGGCGTTCATTCGGGAGCACCACCCCGACCGCGGGGGCGATCCAAGCGCATTTATCGTGGGCTTGCGTGCCCTGGAGGCAGAGCTTGAGCAAGCCAGCGGGCCGCTGCCAGGGGTGGTCGTCGTGCGGCGGAAGCCTTGGCTCGTCCGCAAGGCCACCGCGGCAGTGCGGCGGCTTCGTCATGGGCCGCGCCCGTCACGGGTGCGTTTACCACGACCGCAACGCCGCCATCCTCCGATAACGCGGAAGTGGATGTCAGCCGGTCCGCGAGCACGTCCCTCAGTTCCTCGACGGACTCCCGCAGGAGCTCAGGCAGGCCCGGCTGACCCTGGCCGCCGATCCAGCGCGCGAAAGTGACCCGGTAGACGACGATCCCCGTCTCGGCGGCCAGGCTCGCGGCCGGCTCGGGGATGCCGCGGTCGCGCAGCGCGCCTGCCATCGCCGCCGCGAACTCAGCCATCTTGACCAGGTCGCGCTCGCGCAGTTCCGGGTTCGCGGACACGACGGCATAGCGCAGCCTGGCGGGCTCGGGGGTCTCCTGGATCAGGGCGCCCACGACCTGAAGCGCCGCGCTCACCGCGTCCATCGCCCCTGCGCCGGGCGGTGCCCCCGCGACGGCGTGCACCAGGAGGTCCCGCAGCTCGTCCGTGCCGTAGAACAGGACCTCGCGCTTGTCGGCGAAGTGCCGGAAGAAGGTCCGCTCGGTAAGCCCCGCGAGCCTGGCGATCTCCGCCGCCGTGGTCTGCTCGAACCCCTGCTCGGCATACAGCGTCAGCGCCGCCTTCGCCAGGCGGCCGCGCGCGTTCGGCTCCCATCGCCCCATGACACAATGATAGGTGATGACAGCCGCAGACATCACTTTGTCAGAGTTATCGCGGTCAATGACCCGGGGGTGACGCCGGCCAGCGATCAAGGAGTCTTTTCCATCCTGCTTTCACGCCGACCCGCCACCATGATCGTGGGCCAACGCGGGGAAATGACAACGACTGCATCCAGTTCGGCTTCACAAAATAGAACAAACTACCTACGGTCACGCCTCTCTGGCGTGATTGCGGGTCAAAACTGGCGATATTCGCCGCGGATGACCCGCAATGACGGAAACAGCCGGCCGGACGGGCGGACAAAGCATGACGAAGTACTGTAAACGGGGCGGCGATGCAGGGCCGATTGCCCGGATGCCCCGCAATCAGGCCCCAACCGGGCGGTGGGCGGCAAACCTCAGGCTCACCAGGATGAAAAGTTCGAGGGACATCGTCCCGGTGAAAACACGAATCCGTTCGGGATAATGCATTTGATTTTCCCGAACGGATGCGTGATTCCTTTTAACGGATCACTCATTTTTCTGGCTGGGCGAAATAGTGGCCTGCGTCGAGGTCGGCGATCAGGCCGGGGCGGGCCGGCGCCCAGCCAAGCCGCTGGCGGGTCAGCGCGCTTGAGGCGGGGTTGTCCGCGGCGGCGAACATGCCGAGGAAGCCGAAGTGGCCGGCCGCGTCCTCGGGAGCGATGCTGGCCGTCGGCACGCCGAGGTTGCGGCCGATCGCTTCGGCGAACTCACGGAACGGCACGCCCTCCTCGGCCACGCCGTGCAGCCGCGAGCCGGCCGGGGCGGACTCAAGCGCGAGCAGGAAGAGCCGGGCGGCGTCCAGGGTGTGCACGGCGGGCCAGCGGTTCGCGCCGTCGCCGACGTAGGCGGCGACCCCCTTCTCGCGGGCGATCGCGATCAGCGCGGGCGTGAACCCCTGCGTGTCCAGGGTGCTGTGCACCACGGGCGACAGGCGGATCACCGAGGCGCGCACGCCCCGCCCGGCCAGCGCGACCGTCGCGTTCTCCGTGGCGGCTAGGGGGCCGCTCTCGACGGTGTCGTCTTCCGTGCCCGGGCGGCCCGTGATGCCGCCCGCCCACAGCGCGAGCGTGCCGAGCGGGGTCACGAACGGCTTGCCGGTGCCCTCGAGCGCCTCGCCGACCGCCTCGATCAGGTTCAGGTTCGCCGCTATCAAGCCGGCGACGTCGCCGGAGTGCATGAGATCACGCCGGTAGGCCAGGTGGATGACGCCGTCGGCGTCGGCCGCCGCCTTGCCGATGACGTCCAGGTCGTCGAGGTCGCCGAGGCGGACCTCGGCGCCGGCGTCCGCCAGCTTGTCCGCCGCGGCGTCGGAGCGGGCCAGGGCGATCACCTGGTGCCCGGCGACCCGCAGTTCCGGGATGAGGGCCGAGCCGATGTGGCCCGACCCGCCGGTGATGAATACGCGCATTTGAATACCTCCACTGATGACAGTCACTGTCATGACCATAGTCGATGACAGTGACTGTCGTCAAATCGATGGCAGCCGCTGTCATCACAGCTGGGTGCGGCTACAGGACGCCGCGCCGCTGCAGCATCACGTACGAGATCCAGCCGGCCGGGATGGGCAGCCAGAACGTCGCCATCCGGAACAGGAGCACCGCCGGTATCGCCTGGTGCGCCGGGATGCCGATAGCCGTCAGCCCCGCGGCCAGGACGGCCTCGACTCCGCCGAGCCCGCCGGGCGTCGGTGTCGCCGCTCCCACCGTGTTGCCCGCCAGGAAGACGACCGCGGCGGCCAGGATGGCCGGATGGGCGCCCACCGACCACAGGGACGCGATGAGCGCGAGGGAGTAGGCGGCGGACAGCATCAGGTTCGCGCCGGCGGCAATGGCCAGCCGGAGGGGATGGGAGACCGCGTCAAGCAGCCGCGGCCAGATCTGGCGCAAGTGCGGCCACACGGTGCCGGTCACCATCTTGCGGGTCTGCGGCACCGCCAGCACGACGATGATGGCGACGCCGACGACCGCCAGGCCGATCAGCACGCCGCCGCCAGGCGCGATCTTGAACTTGCTTAGTCCCGAGCCGGTGAGCACGCCGAGCACGATCAGCAGCAGCACCGTGGTGATGATGTTCACCAGCTGTGACACCGTGACCGAAGCGGCGATTGTTCCCTCATCCACGTTCTGCTTGTGCAGGTAGCGGGCGTTGACGGCCACATGGCCGACGGTCGGCGGCATGGCCACGCCGACGAACGCGGTGGCCAGCTGGACGAAGAAGCCGCGCCAGATGGACAGGCGCTTCGGGACGAACGCCGCGATGCCGATGGCCGCCCCCAGGTAGGTCACCGC
This sequence comes from uncultured Actinomycetota bacterium, assembly GCA_963759545.1. GTDB lineage: Bacteria > Actinomycetota > Actinomycetes > Streptosporangiales > Streptosporangiaceae > Trebonia. The sequence continues at coordinate 6,336 of CAVXAB010000054.1, read as the reverse complement.
CGAGGCGAGCACCGCGACGGCGAGCCAGCCCGGATTGGCCTGGCTCAGCGTGCCGAGGACGTCGACGCCGGAGATCTCGCCGATGAGCAGGTAGGCGGCGACGGTGAGGGCGACCGCGGTGGCCACGGTACGCCAGCGGAAGCGTTGCAGCCGGAGGGCGGGCGGCGCCGTGGCGTTGGCGCCGAGCAGCTGATGCCTGATCTCAGTCAGCGAGCCGGTGGCGGCCCTCGCCGACCGCCAGCCCCACGGCGCGAGGGCAACCGGCTGCACCACGGACGCGACGGCGACCGGGTCCATTGGGCCGTAGCCGGCCCGCAGCGCCGTGACGGCGCCTGCGGGCCCGTCGTTCTCCGCCAGGGTCGCCAGGGCCTGTACCAGGTCGAGGCGGCGGGCGAGTTCGCTGGCACCCGGCTCGGCCGCGTCAAGCGAGCAGAACCCCGCGCGGTCCCCGGACATGAACACGCTGCCCGCCCGCACGTCATGGTGCGCGACGCCGACGTCGTGCAGGCGGCGCAGCGCCGCGAACAGCGACGTCGCGCCCGCGAGCTGAGTCGCCCCGGTTTCCGGCCCGCTATCCGGGATCGTCGTGACGAGCACCAGGGTCTCACCTGGCATCTCGCCCAGGATCCGGACCGCGGGACTGGGCACGCTGGCTTGCTGCGCCAGGTAGCAGGCCAGGGCGAGCTGCTGGACCTGGGCGCGGGAAGTGAGCGCGATGCGCCCCGCGACCGCCCGCCGGAGGCGGGCCAGCGCCCACAGCCGACGGGCCAGGCCCGACCCGCGGGTGTCGCGGCCGGACAGGTGAACGCGGATCCGGGTGCCGTCGGCCAGCTTCCCCTCCAGCCGTGCCCGGCTCGATCCGGCGACCGACAGGTCCGTGACCTGAAGGCGCTGGCTGGTCAGCCAGCCGGTGAGTTTCGCAACGCTGGGCAGTACCGAGGCCGCGCCGAGCAGCCAGCGCACCACCCAGCCGACCAGGAGGCCGCCGGAGGCCGCGATCACCACCGCGAAGGGCGTGAGCGTGCCGACGGCCAGCCCGCTGAGCAGCAGCGCCGCACTTGTGCGGTACCACCAGCGCTGCCAGCGCGAATGCCGGGACAGGTCGGTTCCCACCACGAACGCGACGAACGCGGTGTCCACGATGAAGATCGACGGATTGCTGCCGTGCAGCACCGCGCGTTCCACCGTCGCGTTTTCTATGCGCCAGATGACCGTCGCGATGACCGCCGCCGAGGCGCCGACCAGCCCGGCAACGACCGCGTTCAGCGCGTCCCGCCACTGATCGCGCACCAGCACGACCAGTGACACGACCACGATGACAAAGCTGGCCACTCCGGCGACCACCGCGGCCGCGTACGCCAGCCAGCGGGGGATGTGCAGCAGCCACCCAGAGACGTCGTCGGCCACCTCGGTGCTGCCGAGGGGCAGGGCCCGGATGGACCCAAGCACCACGGCGACGACTACGAACGCGAAGACCGCGAGCAGCAGGTCGGCGGGACGGCGCACCCGGTCCGTGCCAGCTCGCCGGTGGACCGGGGGAACCGCGTCCTTGACGGCTTCCGCCTGGTTGACAGCCACGCCAGGCCCACCGTGTGGTTCCTCGCTTGTGCCTGTCACCATGTCACGCTGCTACCCCGTGTATCGCGCGGCAATCTGGCAGACCCGCCGGCTCACTGTGCTATCCCGGGTGTCCGCAGCCGCAATCTCACAGTACGGCAATCGGGTTGATTGGCGAACCGGTCCCCCCGGGCAACCGGAGCGGTGCGATGACGCACAGGAAGGACCAGCGGCCGGCCGCCTCGCACGCCGGCAGCACGTCGTCGAACTGCAGGTAGTCGAGCAGGTGCATGCCCATGGCGTTGATCGCTAGTACATGGACGGGAAAGGCGACGCCATCGACAACGCTTGGCGCGGTATCGCTGTTGCCGTCGCTGCCCAGTGCCGCCACACGGCGCTCGGCGAGGTACTCCATGGCTTGCGGATGCAGTCCGGCGCGCGAACGTGCGGCGTCCCAGGGCCCAAGCTCCTCCCGCCGCAGCCGGTGGCCGACTCGTACGAAGAGCAGATCACCGGGACCGACGTCAACCTGCTGCGCCTGCTGCGCCGCGGCCAGATCCGCTGCGGTCACGCAGTCCCCTGGCTCGAGCCAGGGGACGCCGCGCAGCGCCGGAATGTCAAGCAGCACCCCGCGGCCTACGATTCCGTCGTGCGCGTCATCGACGGAAAGCACGCTCGCGCCCTGTGAGGTGACGGCCTCTGCCGCGACACCGTTATAGAGCGTTCCTTGATAGCTGACATGACATAGCGCGTCGATGTGGCTGTCCACGTCGCCGTGCACGTTCATCGCCAGCTGGTCCGCGGCAAACGACAAACCGGGAACATCGGAAGATTCGCCTGGCAGGTGCTTCATGTTGCGTGCACCAGGCTCGGGGTTGTCGGCCGCGCTGCCGGCCAGCGGAGACGCCAGCGTCACCGACCGGCCGATCTGAACCTCACGCGCGGCGGCAAGCAACCGGGCCGGGGTGATGTGGTTCAGCGCGCCGCGCCGAGGGGGGAGAGGGGGAAGTGGGCCGCGGAACCAAAATCGCCCACAGTCTCGCTGTTCGCATAAGGCAGTAGAGAGGGCAGATACCCGGCCGATCACCGATGACACGCGGGTCGGAATCAGCGTGGCCCCCCGCGACTGCTGAGCCGCCAGGGAGAGTGTTCGCCTGCCGTCCGGGTAGTGCTGGCTGGATGAAACTCCCTCCTTCGCGCGGCCGCCTGAGCTCCTGGCTGGTCACGACGCTGACCAGCGCGGACCCGGCCGCGCAGTGCCACGGGCCGGTGCCACCGGTGCCCGGGCCCGTCCCGGACATGCCCGCTTGGCACGACGATGACCTGCAGCTCGCGCTGTGGTGCTGCTACGAACTGCACTACCGCGGGTTCGACGATGTCGACGAGCGGTGGGAGTGGAATCCGGCCGTCATCGGCTTCCGCGGAACGCTGGAGCGGCGGTGGCTGGCCAGCCTGAGCGGTTTCGCCAGCCCTGGCGCCGTGCCGTCCGCCGCGGTGGCGGACACACTGACCGGGCTGGCACGCCGCACTGGAGGCCCCGATCTCGCTGGCTACCTCGCCCGGGAGGCCGACAAGGGCCAGTTCACCGAGTACGTCGCGCACCGGTCGGTGTACCAGCTGAAGGAGGCCGACCCGCACAGTTTCGGTATCCCCCGGCTAACCGGGCCAGTCAAGGCCGCCCTGGTGGAAATCCAGGCTGACGAGTACGGCGGCGGCATGCCGGAGCGGATGCACTCGGAATTGTTCCGGTCCACGATGCGGTGGGCCGGGCTCGACGACGAGTACGGGCTCTATGTCCCGGCCGCGCCGGCCGTGACGCTCGCGGTCAGCAACCTGATGTCGGTGTTCGCGCTGAACCGCCGCTGGATTGGCGCCCTGCTCGGGCACCTGGCCGCCCTGGAAATGACCTCCACCGGCCCCAACAAGCGGTACTCGGCAGGCGCGCGCCGCCTCGGCGCCGACGAGGCGGCGCGCCGGTACTTCGATGAGCATGTCGCGGCTGATGCCGTCCACGAGCAGATCGCCGCCCATGACCTGTGCGGCGGTTATGCCGCGCAGCGCCCTGGCGCTTCCGCTGACATCTTGTTCGGCGCGTCGTGCTGCCTGGCACTCGATGACGAGCTTGCCCGCTACCTGCTGTCTTGCTGGCGGGCCGGGCGGCCTTCGCTGCTGCTGCCCTCCGCCGCACGGGCGCCAGCGGCGTGACCGCCAGCGCGGAACCCGGTCCGCGCGTGAGATCCGTCGCAGAACGGCTTACTGGCTGACTGGCCGCACCGGCACAGCGCGACCGTTCGCCGTCCCGCCGGAAGGGGCTGCCCGTCCGGACCGGTAATGACGAACTGGCCGCGCAGGATGAGCCGGGCCGTCCGGGTACGGGGTTATCACCGCACCGCGCTCCGCGTCGTGCGGTTCAGCCGCTGTCTCGCGTTCCGCCAGTTCAGGCCCGTCTGCCCCCGTTTTCTTCATGGCCGCCTGCTACCCGGCAGGTATCGGCGTACACCTCAGCCACACACGGCCCCCCCGCCCCTCAGCTTGCCGTACCCCGCTATCGACCCCCACTCTCGCCTTCCTCATGGGTCGTGGCCCGAACCTCAGTCGGCGGCGCGCAAGGTAAGGCCGCGCTGGTGTAGGACGATCCTGGGCGGGCAGGGGCCGGAGAAGGGGTCGGCTGGGGATCATCGCCGATCAAAGGCGAATGATGGGAGTCTGCAATGCCTACGACGGAATCTGCCGCCATGACCGGCCTGGACACCGTCGCGGAACTGGCCGCGCAGTTGCGGGTCGACTCGATCCGCTCCTCGACCAGTGCCGGATCCGGTCATCCCACGTCGAGCATGTCCGCCGCCGACCTGCTGGCGGTGCTCATGACCCGGCACCTGCGCTACGACTGGGATGAGCCGCATCTGCCGGTCAACGACCACTTGATCTTCTCCAAGGGCCACGCGTCCCCGCTGCTGTATTCCGTGTTCAAGGCGGCCGGGGTCGTCTCAGAGGAGGAACTGCTCAACGGTTACCGGCGCTTCGGCCAGCGGCTGGAGGGCCACCCTACCCCGATACTGCCGTGGGTCGACGTCGCCACCGGCTCGCTGGGGCAGGGGCTGCCCGACGGCGTGGGGGTCGCGCTGGCAGGCAAGTACCTGGAGCGGCTGCCGTACCGGGTCTGGGTCCTGTGCGGAGACAGCGAGCTCGCCGAGGGGTCCATCTGGGAGGCGTTCGACAAGGCCTCTTATTACGGGCTGTCCAACCTGATCGCGATCGCCGACGTCAACCGGCTCGGCCAGCGCGGCGAGACCGATGTCGGCTGGAAGCTCGAGGAGTACCAACGCCGGATGGAGGGGTTCGGTGCACGGGTGCTGACCGTCGACGGGCACGACCTGGCCGCCATCGACCAGGCGATGACCGCCGCGGCGGACACGGCGGGGAGCCAGCCGACGGTGATCCTGGCCAAGACCATCAAGGGCCGGGGGTTCTCCGAGGTGGAGAACAAGGACGACTGGCATGGCAAGCCGTTCCCGCCCGACATGGCCGAGCGGGCGATCGCCGAACTCGGCGGCGTCCGCAACCTCGTCCTGCGCGGCCCGCGCCCCGAGCCTGCCCAGCCGGGCCCGGTGCCCGACAAGCCCACGACCGTGCCGCGGCAGCCCAGCACGGGGGCCAGGCAGAGCGCGACGCCCCCGGAGTACGAGGTCGGCGAGAAGGTCGCCACCAGGAAGGCTTACGGCGATGCGCTCGTCGCCCTGGGCGGGCGCGATGACCGCATCGTCGTACTGGACGGCGAGGTCAGCAACTCGACCTACGCCTTCGAGTTCGCGCGCGCCTACCCCGACCGCTACTTCGAGATGTTCATCGCCGAACAGCAACTGGTGGCCGCCGCGACCGGAATCGCCGTCCGCGGCTACCGTACGTTCGCGTCCACGTTCGCGGCGTTCTTCACCCGTGCCTACGACTTCATCAGGATGGGCGCGATCTCCGGCGTGGACTTGCGGCTGGCGGGCTCGCACGCGGGTGTGGAGATCGGCGCGGACGGCCCTTCGCAGATGGCGCTGGAGGACCTGGCGATGATGCGGGCCGTGCACGGATCGACGGTGCTGTACCCGAGCGACGGCACCAGCACCGCGGCGCTGGTAGAGGCGATGGCCGGCACGCCAGGCATCAGCTACATGCGCACCACCCGCGGCAGCTACCCAGGACTCTACCCGCCGGGCGAACGGTTCCCGGTCGGCGGATCCAAGCTGGTCCGGTCGGGCGAAAACGATCAGGTCACCCTGGTCGGCGCGGGAGTGACACTGCATGAGGCGCTGCGCGCCGCCCAGATCCTGCAGAATGAGGGCATCACCGCGCGGGTCATCGACTGCTACTGCGTCAAGCCGGTGGATGCCAAGACGCTGGCAGCGGCCGCGGCGGAGACCGGCGGGCGGATCGTCGTCGCCGAGGACCACCACCCCGAGGGCGGACTCGGCTCGGCCGTCGCGGACGCGCTGCTAGCCGCGGGACAGCAGAACCTGAACCTCACCCACCTCGCAGTCACCGGGATGCCGGGTTCAGGAACAGGCGAGGAACTGCTCGCCTGGGCCGGGATCGACGCCGACCACATCGCGGCCGCGGCCCGCAAGCTCGTGGGCGGCTAACTTCTCCCCGCGTCGGGTCAGCGGCAGCGTGGCGTCAGCACCAGCCGGGGAGTAATGTTGGTTTTGCGAGCAATTGGCTCGCTGGGTCGAGACCCTGCCTGGCTGTCCAGGCTGGAGGCGTCCGCCCGTGAGGAACGTTGAGCTGCGGACC
>CAVXAB010000053.1:0-53790 GCA_963759545.1 uncultured Actinomycetota bacterium | reverse complement strand
GAGCAGCCTCCAAATAGAGCCAAGCTCGTCCAGGTTGCCCGCTCATTAAAGAAAGCGGCCACCGGCAGGCTTGGCGACTCGCAATGCCGTCTTAGAGGGAAATGAAGATCGATACGTGGATACTCCAGCGGGAGATGCTCTCCTTTACGGTTAGCCACGATCCGGCAGGCAACTTAAATTCGTGAGTTATCAGCGGAACGTTAATTACCGGCTGTTATCGAACGTAGCAGAACGTCATACTTCGCCGCAGTAGTCACGTGATCATCGCTGGCCACAGCCGTGCTGGGCAATCCTCCACCAACTATCCATATACCATATCTCACTATAAATATGGAAATTATGTCTTTCTTAACGTGATCTAACGCTGAGTTATACGAGTTAACACTGAGTTAGAAGATATTTGCCAATTTGGTGACGTTGATTCAATTTCATGACACAATTGCAATATGGCGAACAAAGATCATATTCGCCCGCTGGCCGGCGTTCCCGACCACGGATTCGGTCTACTCGGCAGGCTCGCGCACAGTGTCCTCGCCGAATACGCGGGCACCGCACCGCCGGTGCCACAGCTGCACCTCGGACAGAATACTTTGCCCAATCCGCCATTTCCTATGGCAGCGGAGGTGCCCTTCGGCGACCTGAGCGAGGGCTGGCAGGAGTGCGGCGAGGATCTCGCCATGTTCCTGCGGGCCGGGGCGCAGGCGCTGCGGAATCAGCCGATCCCCGATATCTCCGCCTACAGCGAGCGGATCCGCACCCTGCAGCGTGTACTGCGGTTCGACTCGATCGCGATGGTCTGGCACGATCCCGGCCGCGCCGCGTTCTCCATGGTCGCCGTGGCGTGGACCGCGCGGGGAATGCCCTGGCCGGCCGGATCCCCGCCGGGGGCACCTCGGCGGACATCGAGATCACCGACGACGAGCCGCCCGCCGACGACGTCATCGTCGGCCTCCTGCGCGACGTGCTGCTTGCGCAGTACGAGTGGACCACGGCCGTCTTCGGCCTTGTGCCCTAAGCCATGCCGTGCCGGCGTGGCAGCGCCGGCACGCTCCACAGGGGGACTGTGGATCGCCGCCCTCCTGCCGCCCGGCCGCGACGGCGCCGGGCGGCGGTCCACGGAATGCCTCTAGCGCCTCGTTCCCCTCGGGAGCCGGGGGCCTGCGGGAGCCTGGCCGGGCGCGCGGAAGCCGGGCGCGCGGAGGGCGGCGGGACGACGGGCCCGATGTCGCCGTCGGGCGCTTCGTCCAGGTCGACGATGACCGGCGCGTGGTCGCTTGGCCCGGTGCCCTTGCGGGCTTCCCGGTCGACCCATGCCGCCCGCACCCGGCTGGCGACGGGGTCGCTGGCGAGGACAAGGTCGATGCGCATGCCCAGGTCCTGGTGGAACATGCCGGCGCGGTAGTCCCAGTAGGTGAAGACGCGCTTGTCTGGCCACTTTCCCTGACGACGTCGTGCAGCCCGGTGGCCTCCAGGCTGGCCAGCGCTGCCCGTTCTGGCGGGGTGACGTGGGTCTGTCCGACGTAGGCGGCGGGGTCGAACACGTCGGCGTCCGCCGGCGCGATGTTCATGTCGCCGCATACCAGCACGCCGGCGTCGCGCGGGCGGTGCGCGCTGACGACGTTCCGCAGCGCGGCCAGCCAGGCGAGCTTGTAGCGGTAGTGGTCGGAGTCGGGTGTCCGCCCGTTTGGCACGTACACCGAGTAGACGCGGACCCCGCCGCATGTCGCGGCGACGGCACGCGCCTCGGGCTCGGGGAAGCCCGGCTCGTCAGGGATACCGGCGGCCACGTCGTCAAGGCCCGCTCGCGACAGGATCGCCACGCCGTTCCACCGCGGCTCGCCGTGCAGGGCTACCTGGTAGCCGCGGCTGGCGAGTTCGTCGGACAGGAGCGATCGGAACGCGTCGTCGGCGAGCTTGGTCTCCTGGAGGCAGACGACGTCCGGCTTGCGCTGGTCGAGCCACGGCAGGAGCCGGGGCATCCGCTGCTTGACCGAGTTCACGTTCCAGGTTGCGACCCGCATGCGCTTAATCTAGCCGCCTGCCCCGCAGGGATGGCGGCGCGACGCTCAGGCACGGTCGGAATGGCCGGGCAAGGATCACCTTGGGTTAAGGGATCGCGGTAGCCGCGCGGCCTGCCGCCCATCCGAGTCCGCCTCCGCTTCTAGTGGCAGGTCAGGGCGGGCTTGTCCGCAGAAGGCCTAAAGTAAGGCGTGAGTAGCCGTTCCTTCCTGCCGGAGGAATCACATGGCGGAAATGGTTCCCGTGACCATCACGGGGGTGGTCCGGGGAGTCAATGACGGGCCTGGACGGCGGGAGCGGTTCTTCATCGAGCTCGCCGCGGCGGCCGAGGGCGACACGCGGCGGCTGCGGATCGGCGTCGGGGACGCGGAGGCGGCGGCGCTGGCATTCGGCCTGCAGGGCCAGGAGTTTCCCCGGCCGATGACGTACCAGTTCATGGCCTCGCTGCTGGCGGCCGCGGGGTCAGGGGTCCGGTCGGTGCGGGTCACGGGCATGACCGACGGGATCTTCTACGCGCAGGTCCTGCTGCGCGGCGGCGCCACGGTGGACGCCCGGCCAAGCGACGCGATCAACCTGGCCGCGGCCACCGGTGCCCCCGTCTACGTCGCTGACGAGCTGCTCGGCGTGCCGGCCGACGCCAGCAGGCCGGCATCGTAAGCCCGCTAGCTCTTGCGGCCGCGGCGTTCGAGGAACGCGGTCATCCGGTCGTACTTGTCCTGGCTGCCGAACAAGAGCGCCTGGGCGGCGACGTCGAAGGTCGTCGTGGCGGGGCGGTGGCTGCGCAGGGCGAGCTTGGTGAGTTCGAGCGCGCGCCAGGACTGCCTGGCGATCTTCTCGGCGAGGGCACGGGCGGCGGCTTCCGGTTCCGCCGCGAGCTCGTCGACGAGGCCGGCCGCGTGGGCGTCGGCCGCCGAGAGGCGCGCGCCGGTGTAGAGCATGCGCCGGGCGACCTGCTGGCCGACGGCCTGCGCGAGGCGCCAGTTGGCGCCGGCGCCGGCGAGGATGCCGAGGGAGGGCTCCGGCTGGGCGAAGAAGGCCTTCTCGGATGCGACGCGCAGGTCGCACGCGAGTGCGAGTTCGCAGCCACCGCCGAGGGCGGCGCCGTCGATGGCCGCGATCGTGGGCCAGCGGTGCGCCTCTAGCTTTTCGAACAGGACGGCGTTGATGGCGAGGAGGGCGGCGTCGGCGTCGCGGTCGCGGAGCTCGGCGATGTCGGCGCCCGCGGCGAAGATGCCGGGGGTAGTCGAGTGCACTATGAGCACGCACGGCTGCCTGCGGGCGTCATCGAGCGCGGATGAGAAGGCCTCGGTGGTGGCCTGGTCGATGGCGTTGCGCTTGCCGGGACGGTTGAGGCCGATCCAGCGGATTTCGCCCTCGTCGCGCACTTCGATAAGGCTCACTGGTCCTCCGGGTTCATGATCACTGGCGTGCCCGTGTGTCGTTGGGCCGGCTATAGCCGCCCAACGACACACGGGGGACGAGCGGGCGGCGGCACCGGCACGCTTCTTGCTGTTATCGGACTGACGTGGCGGGCTGGTCGAGCGGGCAGCCGCCGGCACGCTTCTTGCTGTTATCGGGCTGACGTGGCGGGCTGGCCAGGCGCCGCGGGGCTTCTTGCTGTTATCTTGTGTCCTGGCCGGTGGTTCCCTGGCGGGGCAGGATGCCGCCGGCGGCGGGGCCGCGCTGGGCGAGGGCGGTGCGGCGCAGGAGCGGGCTGGGGCGGTAGCGGCCGTCGCGATACCAGTTCTCGAGGCTGTCGAGGATGCGGAGGATGTTCCCGATGCCCCACAGGCGCGCCCAGGCGAGCGGTCCGAGCGGGTAGTTGACGCCGAGCCGCATGGCGGTGTCGATGTCCGGCTCGCTGGCGACGCGGCAGGCGAGCGCGTCGGCGGCGAGGTTGGCGAGCATGGCGACGGTGCGGGTGACGACGAGGCCAGGGGTGTCCTCGGTGACGTAGACGTCGAGGCCGGCCGCCTGGAGCAGCCCGGTCGCCTCGCTGAGGGCCGCGGGCGGGCACCCGTCGGACGGCGCGATCGCGATGGCGGTCGCGGTGGCGGGGTCGAGGACGCGGTCGACGACGATGACCGGGCGCTCGAGCGCGGCGGACAGCGAGGTGGCGGTGACTCCCTCGCACTGGGCGAGGAGGGCGCCAGCGGGGAGCTCCACGAGGCCGTCGGGTAGCCCGGCGCCGGTGTCGTCCCGGTCGCCCGGCACGGTGCCGACACCCGCGCGGCCGAGCAAGGCGCGCAGTGGTGACGGCTCATGTTCGCCGTCGCCGGCGTGGGACGCGTGCTCGATGACGACCTTGGGTGGGCTGGCGGCGGGCGCCGGGGTGGCGGCGGGGGCGCCGTCGCTTGGGTACATGCCGCGGCCGGACTTGCGGCCGAGCCAGCCGGCCTCGACGAGGGCCCGCTGCGCGAGGGAGGGCGCGAACCGGGGGTCGTGACCGAACGCGGCCCAGACCGAGCGGGTCACGGCCTCGTTGACGTCGTGCCCGATCACGTCCATGAGGGTGAACGGGCCCATGCGGAAGCCGCCCGCCCCGGTCAGCACCGCGTCGATGTTCTGCGGGGCGGCGGCGTGCTCCTCGTAGACCCGCCACGCCTCGGCGTAGAAGGGGCGGGCGATCCGGTTGACGATGAACCCGGGGGTGGCGGTGGACCGGACGACGGTCTTGCCCCAGGCGGTGGCGAGGTCGGCGGCCGCGTCGGCGACGTCAGGCGCGGTGGCGAGACCGGAGATGACCTCGACGAGCCTCATGGCCGGGACCGGGTTGAAGAAGTGCAGGCCGACGAGGCGCTCGGGCTGGATGAGGTCGGCGGCGAGGGCGGTGGGCGACAGGGAGGAGGTGTTTGACGCGAGGATCGCGTCGATCGCGACGACCTGCTCAAGTTCGCTGAACAGCGCCCGCTTGACCGCCAGGTCCTCGATGATCGCCTCGATCACCACGCCGCATCCGGCGAGGCCCGCCACCGAGGCGGTGGCGGTGAGGTCGAGTGCGTCGGGGTCGACGCTGAGGCGGCCCTTGGCGACCTGCGCCTTGACCCGGTCGCGGATGCCGGTGACGGCCCGCTCGGCGGCGCCAGGCACCGCGTCGGTGATCAGGACTCGCCGCCCGGCCACGGCGGCTACCTGGGCGATCCCGGCTCCCATCGTGCCGGCACCGACGACGCCAATCGCGGCGTTGCCAATTGACACGGTCATGAGGACCACCGTATAGGTTGAAGGTTCACGGGGCGCGGCAGGGGCACGCGGCCCTGGCAAGGCGGGGTCACGTGGCCGGCTTGAGGTTATAGACACCGATCGCGTTGCCGGCCAGGACCGCCGCCGCCGTGTCCTCGTCGGGCATGATCCTGGCGACCGCGCGGGCGTTGGCCGCGATGCCGGGGATGCCCGGCCAGTCGGTGCCGAAGATCATCCGCTTCGTCAGCCTGGTCCAGTTCTGCCGGGCATAGTAATCGCGCAGCCGGGACGGCGGCAGGCCGGACAGCTCGATCCATACCCGCTCGTGCGACAGGGCGAGGAAGGCCGCCGCGTCGTACCACCAGCCGCGCCCGCCGTGCGCCAGGACCAGGGTCAGCGAGCGGAAGTCGCGGAGCACGTCGTCGAGGACCACCGGGTCGCCGAACGCGTTGGACGAGCCGGGGAAGGTGGAGGTACCGCAGTGCACGACCACGGGGACGCCGGCCGCCTGGCATGCCTCGTAGGCGGGGTAGAGCATCCGGTCGTTGGCCGCGACGCCGGCGTGCACCGGGTGGATCTTCAGTGCCACCGCGCCGAGCGCGAGCTGGCGGCGGACCTCCTCGTCGACCGGGTAGTGGTAGTGGGGATTGACGTTCGCGATGACCTTGACGCGGTCGGGGTTGAACCCGGCGATGGTGAGCATGTCCTCGACGGGCTGCATTCCAGTCACCTTGGGCGAGTACTCGGACATGAGCAGCCCGATGTCGACGCCCTCGCCGGCCAGCATGGCGTCGAACGACGCCGGGATCACGGCACCTGAGGAGTCGTAGAGCCGGTCCATGACGTCGCGGTCGGCGAAGCCCTGCACCCAGGTGTCCCAGGGCAGCTTGAGTGTTGCCTTGCGGGCCGCGTGCAGGTGCACGTCGACAAGCTGGAACCCGTCGAGCATCAGGCTGTGCCCGCCGGATTTGGGCCCGCCGGATTCGAGCCCGCCGGACCCGAGCCCGCCGGACCCGAGCCCGCCGGACCCGAGCCCACCCGATCAGGGTCCTGCGGCCGCAGCACGCCTGCGGCCAGGCTGCGGAGCTCCACGCGGCGGATCTTGCCGGTCGCGGTGGTGGGGAAGCCGTCGGTGAACAAGACGGCGCGCGGCCGCTTGAACGACGGCAGCCCCTCGCGGCAGTGCTCGATCAGCTCCGCCTCGGTGACCATCCCGCCGGCGGTGAGGACGACGTAGGCGACGGGCTTCTCCAGGTTGTCGGCGTCCGGCGCGGCGACGACGACGGCCTGGGCCACGGCGGGGTGGGCGAGCAGCCGGGCCTCGACCTCCATCGGGGACACCCAGATGCCGGACGCCTTGATCATGTCGCCGGTCCGCCCCAGGCACTCGTAGTACCCGTCGGCGTCGCGCACGTAGGTGTCGCCGGTGCGCAGCCACTCCCCCTGGAACACCAGCCGGGACGCGTCGTACCTGGCCCAGTAGCCCGTGGCAGTGGAGGCGCCGCGCACGAACAGCGTGCCAGGCACCCCCGATCCGGTCACTTCCGCGCCGGCCTCCTCGTCTACCAGCTTCAGGTCATAGCCGGGCACCGCGACGCCGGTGGTTCCTGGCCGGACCGAGCCTGGCCGGTTGGACAGGAAGATGTGCAGCATCTCGGTCATGCCGATGCCGTCGATGATGTCGACGCCGAAGTGCGCGGTCCACCGCTGGTACAGGGCGGCGGGCAGCGCCTCGCCCGCCGACGCGGCCAGCCGCACGCCGCCGAGCGCGTCGGCGGGCATGCCCGCGCGGAGCATGTTCGCGAAGAACGTCGGCCCGCCGAAGAACAGCGTCGCACCGTACTTGACCGCCGTCTCCGCGATCAGGTCGGGCCGGGACGCCTGCGGCAGCAGCACGCTCGCCGCGCCGGCCGACATCGGGAACAGCAGCGAGTTGCCAAGGCCGTAGGCGAAGAATGCCTTGGCCGCCGACAGGCACCGGTCGTCTGGCCGGATGCCGAGCACCTGCTGCCCGTAGGTCTCGCACACCACGGGGATGGACCCGTGCCGGTGCATCGCGCCCTTCGGGTCGCCCGTGGTCCCCGAGGTGTAGAGCCAGAAGGCGGGCGAGTCGTGGGTGGAGTCGTAGACGAAGTCGTCCGGGGCGGAGCTCGCCAGCTCATCAAATGTGTACACCGGCAGCGGGGGGTTACGGGAGGTCGTCCCCCCGGGGGACAGCTGCGGGAAATCGGCCAGTATCCCGGCCAGTTCTGGTGCCGCCCCTGTGCTTACCAACACTGCGGCCGACTCCGCGGCGACGGCAAACTCACTGGTGACCGCAAGGAACCTGGCCCGCGAGTCACGCAGCAGTTCTGCGATGCCGTCGCGGCGAAGCATCGTCGAGACCGGCACCGGGATCGCGCCTACCCGCATGGCGGCGAGGTAAACGACGGCGAAGTGCGGTGAGTCCGCCATCACCATCAGGATCCGCTGCTCGGGCTCGACCCCGGCGGCCCGCAGCCCCGCCGCGGTCCGGCGGACCCGGTCCCAGAGGCTGGCGTAGCTGAGGTCGCCCGCCGGGCCGGTCAGGGCCAGCCGGTCGCCGTCTCCGGCGGCGAGCCGCCGGTCGAGCAGGTACTCACACGCGTTGAACAGCTGCGCCATGCTTGCGCCCCTGGGTCCTGGCCTGGCCTTAGGCCAGGTGCACGTAGTCGTAGTCGAAGGGCTGGCCGTTGATCCCGTTGCGCGGGGGTGCGACCCAGGCAGCGATCTTGCCACGCTGGTACACCGGCTGCATCAGCGACCTGACGAACGTCTTGTCCGTGTCGGTTGGGAGCCATTGTCCCTTGCGGGCTTCCCATTCGGAAGCGGTCAGCTTCTCACCCGTGGGGGACACCTCGATGGGGGCGAACGCCCCCACCCGCCGGTTGAACGCGACGTGCGGCAGGTAGAGCCGCTGCGGCAGGCCGGCGTCGGCGAGGATGCGGTTCCACCGCTTGACGCCGCCTGAGCAGTCGGCGATGTACTCGCGGCGCAGGTCGGTGTTGAGCCCGGTCAGCGCGGACACCTCCACCTGGCCGATCTCCCCGTCCTGCAGGGCGTCGACCATGATCGAGTCGTCGCCGAGCAGGTGGTCGTCCTTGCGGCGCTCCTCCAGCCAGCGGCCCTTCAGCCCGGCGGTGTAGTAGTTGGCGACGTTGGTGGAGGTCTCACCGCCGAACAGGTCGAGCGACACCGAGTAGTGGAAGTTCAGGTACTTCTGAATGACCGGCAACGGTATCGCGCCGAGCGCGGCCACCTCGTCGGTGTCATTCTCGACCATGACCTGCGCGGTCCGCTCCACCACCCGGTCGACGCCGGTGGTGCCGACCATCATGTGGTGCGCCTCTTCCTTGAGCATGAACTCGCAGGTGCGCGACAGGGGGTCGAACGCGGACTCCTTCAGCGTGCCGAGCTGGTACTTGCCGTCCCGGTCGGTGAAGTAGGTGAACATGTAGAACGACAGCCAGTCGGGGGTCTCCTCGTTGAACGCCCCGAGGATCCGCGGTGAGTCGGCGGAGCCGGAGTTGCGGTGCAGCAGTTCCCCGGCCTCCTCACGCCCCTCGCGGCCGAAGTAGGCGTGCAGCAGGTACACCATCGCCCACAGGTGACGGCCCTCCTCCACGTTGACCTGGAACAGGTTACGCAGGTCGTACAGCGACGGAGCGGTCGCGCCCAGGTTGCGCTGCTGCTCCACCGACGCCGGCTCGGTGTCGCCCTGGATCACGATCAGCCGCTGCAGCTCCGCCCGGTACTCCCCTGGCACCTTCTGCCAGGCGGGCTCGCCCTTGTGCGCGCCGAAGCCGATCCGCCGGCCGGCGTTCTTGTCGGCGAGGAAGATGCCCCACCGGTAGTCGATCATCGGCACGTGCCCGAACTGCGCCCAGCCCTCGCCCCGCACGTCGATCGCGGTGCGCAGGTACACGTCCTGGGTGGGCAGGGTCGGCCCCATCGACTCCCACCAGGACAGGAAGTCCGGCTGCCAGGACTCAAGCGCCCGCTGCAGCCGCCGGTCCTCGGCCAGGCCGACGTTGTTCGGTATCTTCTCGGCGTAATCCGGCCTCGTCATGAGAACTAAACCCGCTTCCGGTCGAAGTCGGCCCGCTTGCCCGTGCCGTAGGCGCGCAGCGCGCCGTCCGGGCCCGAGGCGTTCGGGCGGTAGAAAATCCAGTTCTGCCAGGCGGTCAGCCGCCCGAAGATCTTCGTCTCGACGGTCTCAGGGCCGGCGAACCGGTAGTTGGCCTCAAGGCCGGTCAGCGCGTCGGGGGAGAACGACGCCCGCTCCTCCACCGCGATCCGCACCTCCTCGTCCCAGTCGATGTCGTCCGGGGCGAACGTGACCAGGCCGAGCTTCTCCGCCTCCTCGGCCTCAAGCGGCGAGCCCGCCGACTTCTCCGCGGCGGCCAGGCTCTCGGCGTCGCCCAGGAACCTGGTCTGCAGCCTGGTCAGCCCGTTGCCCATCGGCAGCGGCCCGAGATTCGCCTGGCCGACGGTGACCGCGGCGGGCGCGGCATCGGGATCAACGTCCTCGAAGACGCCGAACAGCATGTAGGAGCGGTCGGCCGCCAGGGCGAGCTCGAGCAGCGACCCGGCGAAGCACGAGCCAGGCTCGATCAGCGCGATCAGCGACCTGGACGTCACGTCGAGCCGCTTGAGCGTCCGCTTCCAGTACAGGACGATCTCCCGCGCGAGCCAGTCGCTTTCGTAGTGGGCGAGCAGCAGCTCGTCGTGGGCGAGGACCCGCGCCGCGTCGCCGACGGTCTTGAAGACCCAGGTGCCGATCTCGGTCTCGTTGGTGCGCAGGTCAAGGATCAGGTCGTCAAGCTCGCGGGCCACCGCCAGTGACCAGAACGCCGGGCCCTCGGCGCGCACGTCCGCCATCGAGGCCGGCGCATCGGCGGACGGCCCGGTCACCGTGATCTCCGCGACCGCGCGGTCCCGGTCAAGCGACGCGGACACGTGCGCGTAGGTAACGGAGTCGTCCGCGCGTTCCTTGGCGAGCTCGGTCAGCGCGATCGCCGGCCCGCCGGGGAGACGGGTGGCGGATGAGGCGGAGTCACGCGCCCGTTCGGATATCACTTCCTGCCACCGGACCCGCGGCACCACTTCATCCACGAGCTTCCAGCCGACCGCCTTCTTGCCGCCGATCCCCTCGGACTTGGTGGAGAAGTAGTCGGCCAGGTCGCGGCGGACGTGCCGCTTGTCCACCACCCGGGTCAGGCCGCCGGTGCCAGGCAGCACCCCGAGCAGCGGCAGTTCCGGCAGCGACACCACCGAGGAGCGGTCGTCCACGAGGAGGATGCGGTCGCAGGCGAGCGCCAGCTCGTACCCGCCGCCGGACGCCGTGCCGTTCAGGGCGGCCAGGTAGACCTGGCCCGAGTTGGCCGTGGCGTCCTCGATGCCGTTGCGCGTCTCGTTGGTGAACTTGCAGAAGTTCACCTTCCACGAGTGCGCCGACGCCGCCAGCATCCGGATGTTCGCGCCCGCGCAGAAGATCTTCTCCTTGCCGCTCGTCATGACGACGGCCTTCACTTCCGGGTGCTCGAACCGCAGCCGCTGCACCGCGTCGTACAACTCGATGTCAACGCCCAGGTCATAGGAGTTGAGCTTCAGCTCGTACCCCGGCACCAGGCCGCCCTGCTCGTCGACGTCCATTGCCAGCGTGGCTACCGGGCCGTCGGTCGAGAGCCGCCAGTGCCGGTACTTCGCCGGGGAAGTGCGGAATTCGACGTGCGCCATGCTCACCATGTTCTACGAATGGCTGCCGTTTCGTCAATCCTTCGTAGAACATTCGCGGAGCGCAAGTCGCGCTTCACACGGACAAACCGCCTAATCCTGACTATTCAGGCATGGTTGTTGAGACGCCGCCACTCGCGGCGCGCGTCGTCCGTCCACCGCTCGTGCCGGTCGAAGAACAGCTCCGCCGCCTTCGTGCCCGACCAGCGGGGCGGCAGCAGCTCACTCGGCAGGGCCGGGTCGAGCGACGGGAACCTGCGCCACGCGTGCACCAGCTCAAGCTGGCGCAGCAGCACGTCAGAGGGGATGCCGGGGACGCGGAACTCGGCGACGAACTCCTCGTACTCCGCCTCGATCCCTGGCAGGTCCCACGCGGCGGCGACCATCTCCCGCGTGTCGGACAGGCCGGTCCGCCGCGCGACGAACACGTGCGCGTCCTCCGCGACCCCCGCCTCGCGGAGCACCCGGATCGCCTCCTGCTCGCGGGCGACGTGCGGGCTGAGCCACAGGCCGGGGCCGAGCGTGCCGAAGCCGGCCCAGGCGAGCCGCGTCCGGACGACGTGCCTGGCCCGCCTGTCGGTCTCAGGGATGCGCACCTGGACAAGCACCCACTGCCCGTCCCACGTCTGCGCGGGGCCGAACGAGTAGATGCGCCTGGCCCCCTCGCTCAGCAGCTTCGTCGCCGCCGGGGTGAGCAGCCAGCGGGTGCGGCGGCCGACCTTCTCCGCGCGCAGCCAGCCGGCGTTGGACGTGCGCATCAGCGCCTGCCTGGTAGCCTTCTCCGCGACCCCCATGCGCTCGAACGCGGCGAGCACCGCGCTCGTCCACGCCCCGCCCTCATCGGGCAGCACGAACTCGCCGAGCAGGGTGAACAGCAGGCCGCGGGCGGAGCCCGCCCCGGCCTCGTGCCGGCGCGACAGTGCCGGCTGGGACTGGGCCGGCTGCGATTGGGCTTCCCGTGCCTCGGCCGCCGCAGATTCCACTTAATTGCTCCCGTTCCGCATGATCCCTGTAGCATACCGCCGCTCTCGCGGCCGTATCGGGAATCACGGAGCGGAGTCAGCCGGGGCACCGGGGGTACGGGGAGTCGTCCCCAGGGGATAACCGCGGCTATCGCGCCGGTGCCGTTTTCAGGAATCCCGAACGAGTGGTGGATGACCGCGGCCGCCCACCACTCGTCCGTGGAAGCAGGGGGAAACGGCGCCGGCCTGCGGATTGAGCCGCATAGGGCCAGCCGCATGGAGCCAGCCGCACGGGCGCCGCTTTATCTAGTGATCTAGTGGGTGATCGTCCCGAAGGTGACGGTGTTCCCGCCCCAGGCGAACGACTGGTATCGCACGCCCTCGCCGTAGGTCGTGGCGGCCACCATGTACTCACCGCCCTCGTAGACGCCTACGTGGTACACGTAGCTGCCCGGGTAACTCGTCACGTGGAAGAACACCAGGTCGCCCGGCCGGGCGCTCGCGTGGCTGATCCGCCTGAACTCGAGGAACTGATCCTCCGCCGTGCGCCTGATGTGCTTGCCGTGGCTGGTGTGCCCGTAGACCCACTGGGTGAGGCCGGAGCAGTCGAAGCCGTGCGATGGTGTTGCCTCCCCAAACGTACGGGCGGCCCACCAGTCCCTTCGCCCTGGCCGCCGCCAGCATGTTCCAGGTGACCAGCACCCTCTTGGGTGTGCTGGCCGGCGTTGTCTTCTGCTGGCCGCTGAGGGTCGCCGCTTGCGCTGTGCCCGCGAAAGTGGGGCCGGTGACGGCGGTGACCGGAACGCTGATCGCTGCCGCGGCGACCGCCGCGCGGGCCAGCCAGTTGCGCCGCATCCTTAGGCGCCTCCCAGCTCGCCGTGGACCCGGACACGGGTATCAGATCGCCAGTTGAGTGTCGGACTTGCCATTTTTCTGCCCTTTCATTGCGTTTTACTGCCTGTATTCAGTTGTAAGCACGCGGCATTCTTTTCCCGCGAGCCGTTCTTGCGTATCACCCGCAATGGATGACTGTCTGGTATTAGCGCATTTTTGCGCACACATTCCACGGCAGATCACGTTCCGATAACTGATGATTTCGACGCGGCTTACTGATTGGCTAAGCATCATGAACCCGCAGGTCAGCGGCGCTTGCAGTGTGGTCATGAAATGATTAGAGATGAGGACATCGAGTGTGGGATATGTCACATTCACCTTTCGGACATCTCAGGCGGGCACAATTCACCGTTAATCACGGATCACCCAGTTACCGTTCTGTGATTGGCGTGAGCGAATGATTGTCATGTGACATACGTGGCTTGTGTGACATGGCAGCGCCTCGTATTCGCGGCATCACGGACCGATGGTGGCTACACTGCGTTTCTCGTGAGTGACATGACGGGGGTGCTGGTGACCGGCGGCGCCGGGTTCGTCGGCGCGACGCTGGTGCGGCGCCTTGTCGCGAGCGGGTACCGGGTCCGCGTGCTCGACAACCTGTCCACCGGGGACGCGGCGCACCTGAACGGCGTGGACGCCGGCCTCGTGCGCGGCGACATCCGCGACGCGGGCACGCTGGATGGCGCGGTCGCCGGGTGCGGCGCGATCATCCACCTGGCGGCGGCCGGGTCCGTGGTCGGCTCCGTCGCCGATCCGGCCGCCAACTTCGAGGCGAACGTCGTCGGCGCGTTCCGCGTGCTCGATGCCGCGCGCAGGAACGAGGTGCCGCGCGTGGTGCTCGCGTCCACGGGCGGCGCGCTCATCGGTAACGCGACTCCCCCCGTCGACGAGCGGTCGCTGCCGAAGCCGCTGTCTCCCTACGGCGCGTCCAAGCTGGCCGGCGAGGGGTACGCGCACGCCTTCGCGAAGACCTACGGGGTGCGCACGGTGGCGGTGCGGTTCGGCAACGTGTACGGCCCGTGGTGCGCGCGCAAGCGCGGCGTGCTCAACGTGTTCTTCGGCGCGCTGCGATCCGGTGAGCCGCTGGTGATCTACGGCGACGGCTCGGCGTCCCGCGACTACGTGCACGTCGGCGACATCGCCGCCGCGCTGCAGCTCGCCCTGGAGAACCCCGCCATTCCCGGCGGCACGGTGCTGCACGCCGCCTCAGGCGTCGAGACCACCGTCACCGCGCTCGCCGACCTGTGCCGCCTGGCCGCCGGCCGCCCCGGCCACCCGGTCGAGTACCGCCAGGCCCGGCCGGGCGAGGTCGGGCGGAACTTCGCCTCCTACGACCTCGCTCACCGCCTGCTCGGCTACTCCCCCACGGTGCGCATCGAGGACGGCATCCCGCTGCTCTGGCAGTGGTTCAAGGCCGAGGTCTTCCGCGACTAACGGCATTCCCCAACTAATCCGCCCAGACCGGGCCGCGGCCGGCCGCGCCGGGATAATCTCTTGCCGCTTCTGATGTGCTTTGCCATATTTCACGGGTAGATGGGCGGCCATGCGACGATTGCTGGTTCCGGCGGTGGTTGGGCCACTGGTGGTGGGCGTTGCGGTGGCCCTGGCGGGCTGTCACGGGGTGAAGGTGGACCTCGCGGCCAGTCCGACGGCGGGCTCGCACTCGGGTAAGTCAGGTAGCTCGGATAGCTCAGGGTCCGGGTCCACGACGGTGCAGGCGGCCGGGCCCGTCTCGGCGGGATCGGGGACACTGCGCGTGCTGAGCGAGCCGCAGGCCGGGCTGGCCGCGATCTACGGGCTTATCAACGGCGCCAGGTCGTCGATCGACCTGACGATGTACGAGCTGATCGACACCACCGCGGAGAACGACCTGACCGCGGCCGCCAAGCGCGGCGTCGACGTGCGGGTGATACTCGACGCGCACCTGGAGAAGTCGCGCAACACCGCCACGTACAGCTACCTGAAGGCGCACAAGGTGCACGTCACCTGGGCGGCATCCGGCGTCACCTACCACCAGAAGACGCTGACCGTCGATGACAAGACCTCGGCGATCATGACGCTCAACATGGTGTCGGCGGACTACGCGGGCACCAGGGACTTCGCGGTCATCGACACCAGCGGGGCCGACGTCGCCGCCGTCACCGCGACGTTCAACGCCGACTTCTCGCACAAGAAGACCACGCCGCCTGACGGTGCCGACCTGGTGTGGTCGCCGACCAATTCGCAGGCCGCGATCCTCGCCGTGATCGGTGCGGCCAGGCACACCCTCGCCGTGGAAAACGAGGAGATGGGCGACCCCGTCATCACCAGTGCGCTTGAGTCCGCCGCGAAGCGCGGCGTCGACGTGACGATTACCATGACCGCGGAAAGCGACTGGGACAGCGCGTTCGGCGCGCTGGTCAAGGCGGGCGCTCACGTTCGAACATATAAGAACAGCACCAAGGTGCTCTATATCCACGCAAAGGCGGTCGTGGCCGATGCCGGGAACTCGGATGAGCAGATGTTCGTGGGCTCGGAGAACTTCTCCGCCGCCAGCCTCCGGCGCAACAGGGAACTCGGCATACGCACGACAAACAAGCCCGTGATCTCCGCGGTCGCCGCCGTGCTCGCCGCCGATTACGCGGGCGGCACGCCCTTCAGGTAATGACCGGTAACCCGTGCCGCCCACCCCGTTACTAATCGCGCGGTAATAAGTACAGTGTTTACATGAGGGCGATTCAGGCGGTTTCCGCTATAGCTGCCGGGGCGCTGGTGGCGGCGGTGGCGGCCTGCACGGGGAGTAGCACGACCATCATCGGGCAGGCGGGCGCGAGCGGGTCCGCGACGCCGGCGGGGAACGCGGCCGGCAGCCACGCGTCCGCGTCGGCAAAGCCGTCCCCGGCCGGTCCCGTCGTGCGGATCACGCCGGGGAACGGCGCGAACGCGGCCGACCCGTCGAAGGGGATCACGGTCACCGCGGCCGGCGGGACGCTGAAGAGCGTCGGCGTGAGCACCGCGGGCGCCCCGGTCACCGGAACGTACTCGGCGGACCATAGTTCCTGGCACAGCACGTGGGCGCTGGACGTCGCGCGGTCCTACACGGTGACGGCGACCGCGGTGACAAGCGGCGGCGTGACGACCACCAAGACGGCCGCGTTCCGCACGCTCACCCCGGCCGCGACGTTCTCCACCAACATCTTCGAGGGGTACGGGCAGTCCTACGGGGTGGGGATGCCGATCATCTTGACCTTCAGCGCGCCCGTGCAGGACAAGGCGGCGGTCGAGCGGTCGATCGAGCTGCAGACCTCCAAGCCGGTGGTCGGCTCGTGGTACTGGGACGGGAACCAGACGCTCGACTTCCGGCCGCGCGACTACTGGCCGGTGCACACCACGGTGTCGTTCACCGGGCACTTCGCCGGGGTCGAGTCCGCGCCCGGCGTGTACGGTTACCACACGCTGACCCAGCGGTTCGACATCGGCGACTCGGTGATCGCGGTCGCGTCCACGCAGGCGCACAAGACGAAGATCTACGTCAACGGCAAGCTGAAGTACGACTGGGACATCAGCTCGGGCAAGCCGGGCGACGACACCCCTGACGGCTCCTACCTGACGATCGAGAAGGAGAACCCGGTCCGGATGATCGGCCCCGGGTACGACCTGCTCGTCCCCTGGTCGGTGCGGTTCACGTTCAGCGGCGACTACTACCACGACGCGTACTGGTCGGTCGGCCAGCAGGGCTTCGAGAACGTCAGCCACGGGTGCGTGAACCTCTCCCCCGCCAACGCCGAGACCTATTACAACCTCGCCGTGCCCGGTGACCCGATCACCATCCAGAGCAGCCCGCGCTCTGGTGTGTGGGACAACGGGTGGACCGAGTGGTTCCTGAGCTGGCCGCGGTACCTGAAGGGCTCAGCGACCGGTGAGGCGGTCGTGGCCGGGCCGGCGGGTTCCACGTTCGTGAACCCGGCAACCCTGCCCGCGGACACGGCGAAGGCACCGTTGCAGACCGCCCTGCCGGGCAACGCGGCATGATCAGCCGCCCCCGTGTGGCGTTGGGCCGGCTATAGCCGGCCCAACGGCACACGGGGAAATGGCGGGGCAGTGATCGCGACGGGTTAACTGGCTGACGTGCGGGCGCGGACGGCCGACAGGAAGGCCGCGTATGACCACGAAAGGTTCGAGACGGACTTCTCGAAGCCGGTGACCGCGTCGAACTGCTCCGACAGCTCGAAGTGGTCGCTGTGGTAGGCGATCGCCCGGAGCATCGCGTCCCCCGCCGAGCGGAGCGCGATGGCCGCGTCCAGCGGGGGCGTCGATGACGTCACGCCGACCTGAGAAAGGAAGGCGGCGCTGAGGGAGTCGCCCGCTACCGTTCGGGATGAGGTGATCTTTGCCGCGAGGCGGTAGTAGAGCTCGGCGAAGTTCGCCGTGGTAAGAGCCCACGGGTGGTCGCCGACCTGGGCATCGGTGTCGCCGTCGTAGACGTCGCCCGGGTAGCGGCCGAGCATCGGGCCGAGGCCGATCGACGAGTCGGCGCCGTTGATCGGGTAGAAGTACTTCGAGGCCGGGTCCGACCACTGAGCGCGCAGCTGGGCGGCGGTGGCGAGCAGCCTCGGGTCGGTCACCGACTCCGCGCCGTAGATGGCGGCCTGGACGATGTCGATGTTGGGGTCGTAGGGGGCGCGGTAATCCGTCGGGACCGGGAGCACCGACTGGTAGACCTCGCCGTTCCAGTGCGACTCAAGGGCGCTGATAAGCCAGCTCAGCGCGTCCGGCAGCCACGCCGGGACGGTGATGCCGAAGGTGTTCGCGGCGATCGCCTGGAAGCAGCGCAGCTGGGCCGAGCGGGCGAAGAACGAGTAGCCGTACTCCTCTTCCCACAGGTTGTAGGTCTGGCCCTGGTAGGCGCCGGCGAGGAACGCGAGGTTCGCGTCGATCAGCTGCGCCGCGATCGCCTGGGTGGGCGCGTCCAGCTGGCGGTACATGGCGAGCAGGGCGAGGACCTGCAGCGCGGGGCCGTCGGCCTGGTTGGTCCACGGGCGCTGCGCGCCGTCGATGTAGAAGCAGGCCCGGTCGAAGTCGCCGGCCGACCGCTGGCAGGCCTGGGAGAACAGCACGTAGTCGATCAGCGGCTGGTCGTCCGGGAGCGTGCCGTCCGCGTAGGCCCAGGCCAGCTCAAGCGCGACGACCGCCGCGTCGCGGGTCCAGTGGTAGACGTAATCCTGAGTGACGTGGGTGGCGGTGTTCTCCCACGACGGGGAGGCGAGCACCGCCCCTGGCGACGAGATCACCCCCGCGTTGACCGGGTCGTCGAAGACGAGGCCAGCGGAAGCCACGTTCCGGTACATCAGCCAGAACATGTACTTCGCGACCGTGGCCAGGTCAAGCCGCGCCGCCGCGGGCCGTGCCGATCCGTAGCTGAGTCCGCCCACTAGCAACCCCCGTCTGCGTCCGTCCGGCCACCAGGCTAGCCGGGCGGGGCCGGCCGCGGACAGGGGGATTCCCTGGATGTCGGCTAAGGTTCGCTCACGGTTTGGCGCCACCGGACGCGGTAGCCCAGGCCGACGCCATCGAGGCGGTGCCGGTCTGGTGGCCGGCCGCGTCATAGCTGGTCCAGTGGGTCGGCGCGGCGTTCGCGGGGACCGCGACCGCGAACAGCCGATCGTTCCCGACGGCGACCGGCCGCGCGGTGACGGCCTTGCCGCCGGCGAGGGTGACCCGCACCTTCGCCACCCCGGCCGGCGCGCTGCCGACGATGAGCTGCAGCCCAGGCACCGAACAGGACACGGGACCGAGGATCGCCACGGTGCTCGCCGGGCCGAACGGCATGCAGTCGAAGCCTTCCCCGTTGACGACCGTGCAGCTGCCCCACGGCCCCACGTAACCGATGGCGGACCAGACGTGGTCGCCAACCACGCCGCCGCCGACGACGCCTGAGGCCCTCGCCGGCACCCGCTGGCCTTGTTGCTGCCACCGGCCGAACACGGGCATCTGCCCCGACAGGTCGAACGGGACCGCGGTCGCGGTCTGCCCGCTGTCGGAGTACGGGCCGCCCAGGTGGGCGACGACGCTGGCGACCGTCATGGTCAGCGGGGCGGTCCACGCGATGTAGCGGTGACCGTGGGCGGTGACCGGGATCAGCTTGAGCTGCTGCCCGTCGCTGAAGTCGACGATGACGTAGGTCACGACCGAGGCCGCCTCGCCGACTGTCGCCTCCGTCACGGCGTCGCTCACCCCGCTGAACATCACCGGCTCGCCGCTGTTCAGCACGCCGGCCTTGAGAGCGGGGAAGTCAGAGCAGCTCACCGCGAGGTCGCCGACCGAGGTGATCGAGACCGTGAAGCAGGAGTCGGCGGGCACCGGGTTGGCCGCACCAGGCCCGTGGACGGTCACCTGCCACGGCACGCCGCCCATCGCGCCCGTGGCGATCACGCCGCTGCTGGTGGCCACGCCGGCTGCCGCTTGGGTTGTCCCGCCGGGCAAGCCGTCCGTGATGACCGGGTCGCCGCCATACGGCGCCTGGTGCGGCGCTTGTTTCTTGGTGCCGGTCGCCGGGGCCGGCGGCGCGGCGCTGTTCCTGGTCAGCGCCGGGTAGCCGGCCGCGACGGCGGCGACGGCGAGGACGCCGGCCAGCAGCGCGACGCGCCGGCGGGTGCGGATCCGGCGCCCCGCCTGCTTGGCCCGCTCGACCGGCGCCTCGGCGAACGTCACCGTGCGCAGCGCCCGGTCCAGGTCTTCTCGCAGGTCACTCACCACAGGCCGCCTTCCACGATGTCCGCGCCGCGCGCCCCGTCTGGGGCAGAGGCGTTCTTGCGCAGGGTGGCGAGCGCGCGCGACGCCTGGCTCTTGACCGTGCCGACCGAGCAGTTGAGCGCCGCCGCGGTTTCCGCCTCCGACAGGTCGAGCCAGTAGCGGAGCACGACCACGGCGCGCTGGCGCGGGCCGAGGGAGCGCAGCGCGTCGAGCAGTGCCTGCCGCTCCTCTGGTCCTTGCTGCTGGCCGCCCATGGGCTCCGTCGCCAGGTCGTCGCGCAGTTCCTCGGCCACGCGGTGCTTGCGGAAGCGCCTGCGGTGCTCGTTGATCACGATCCGCCGCACGTAGGCGTCCGGGTCACCGGCCCGCCTGACCCGGCCCCACGACGCGTACGCGCGGGCGAACGCGGCCTGTGCGAGGTCCTCGGCGTGGCCGGAGTCGCCGGTCAGCGCGTAGGCGAGCCGGACCATCGCGGGCCACCTGCCGCGCATGAAGGCGTCGAACTCCTCGTCGGACCCGGTGCTCACGGCCACCTCCCTCGCCAGTGCAGACCCCGGGAAGGTGCGGGCAGGTTGCATGGCTTGGAGAAATTATCCCGAACGGAAGCGTGCTTCGCCTAGCACGGCAAAGCGCGCCTCGTGGCGCTGGCCGTCACCCGACCTTGTAGGAGTAGGGCAGCGCCGCCACCTCGTCGCCGGCGAGCTGGCCGTACGGGGGCACGCCGCCTTGCAGCGCGTCGAGGTACAGCGTGCCGGCCACCGTGGCGCCGGCCGCGCCCGCCGCGCGGAACGTCACGTTGACCGTGGCGGACTTGCCCGGCTGGATCTCGACCGCCCGGCCGATGCCCGTGCTGCCCGCCGCCGCGCCAAGCGCGAGCTGCTCGAAGTCGCCGGTCGCCACGGCCACGGTCCTGTCGAACCCGGCGGCCGTCACGGTCACCGTGTCGGTGGCCGTGACCGCGGCGGCGGCCGAGCGGTAGGGCCCGCACTCGGTCGGCGCGGTCGCCCAGTTGCCTGAGGTCACCGTGCCGCCGGACGGCGTGTAGGTCTCCGAAGCGGAGTTCCCGCACATTGAGCCAGGGGAAAGGCCGCCGGGCCCGATGTCCGGGTCGCCGCCGATGGCGGTCGACAGGTCGGTCATCGCCGGCCCGCTCGATGCCTGCCGCACGGTGACCGACGAGGTGCCGCTCGGCACGAAGTACAGCGACGTGGTCGCGTCCGCCGAGAGCGGGAGCCTCGTCTCGGCTGACCCCGCGGCGAACGGCGCGCCGGCGCCGCCCACGAACGGCGCCAGCGTCATGGCCGTGACCGTGCGCAGCCGCGGGTCCAGGTAGTAGTCCTGCGGCGCGTCGGACCGGTTGGTGATCGTCACCGGGATGGTGACCGCCTTGCCCGGGGTCAGCGCCGTGCCGCCGGGCAGCGGGCGCGACGGTACCTCCGCGGCGGCCGCGGCGAACGTGACGTACCCGGTGTAGGTATCGGACACCTCGGTGCCTGCGACGGGCTCGGCGAACGCCACGACCAGCGTCCACCCGCCGCTGACCGGGTTGAGCGCGGTCGCGGTGAGCGTCTGGCCGGTGATGCCGAGCTGCGCGCCCGACCGGTCGGTGTTCTGCCCGTAGCCAAGGACGTTGCCGTCCGGGCCGACCAGGTAGGCGCCGACGAGGTTCCCCGCGCCCGGGTTGTCGCGTAGCCGGAGCCCGGCGCTGACCGCCTTGGTGCCCGGCGGGACGGTGAACTGGTAGTAGGCGCTCGTGCCGAGTGGGCCGCGCCCGTTGCCGCCGGTGAGTTCGCCGGCGAACCTGCCGCCCGCCGCGACGTTGACCAGGGACCGCACGACGACCGGGATGGAGGTCACCCCGCTGCCGCTCGAGTGCAGCACGACCGAGCCCGCCAGGTCGCCGGGGTTGGCGGGCACCTTGACAGAAACCGCGATGCTCTTCGCCTGGCCGGGCGCGAGCGAAAGCGACGCGGGCGCGACCGAGCCGAACGAGCCGAAGTCCTGCGTCGCCTCCCGCCAAAGGACCTTGCCGTTGAAGCCGCCGTCGCCCGCCGGGTAGCCGGAGACCACCGCGGTCCACGCGCCGGCCGCCGGGGAGCGCACGTCCACGTTGCCGTAGTTGCTCACGCCCTGCGGCTCGGAGTCGGCGGCCACCCGGCCGTCGGGATCGAACAGGGCCAGGTTCGGCGGCAGGGTCACTTCGGCCGGGTCGGCGGCGTAGGCGATCGAGACGCCGAGCCTGGACTGGCCCGCCGGCACCGTGAACTTGAACGTCGCGTAGTTGACCGTGGCGCCGGAACCCGCGGTGTACCGGGCGTCGCCCGCGTCGCTCAGCGTCACTGAGCCGCTCGCGGAGCTGGTGGCCGCCTGGCGCAGCGCCCGCGCGGTGAACGTGACGGCCTGCGTCCTTGTGCCCTCATTGGTGACCGTGACCTTCCAGGTCTTGGCGGTGCCAGGCAGGGCCGCCTCGGTCAGCTGGCCGGGCGAGGCGAGCAGCGTCGACCCGGTCCGTGCGGAGATGCCGTAGGACTGCGCGAGCTGTACCGCCTGGTAACTGTCGAGCAGGCCCGCGCCCTGCTCCTGCGCGGGCACGCCCAGGTCGGTCGCGGTGGACAGCAGGATCTGCTTGACCTGCGCCGGGGTCGGGGTGCGGCCGCCGTGCGCCTTCCTGAAGGCCTGGATCACCAGGGCCGCCGCGCCGGAAACGAACGGCGCGGACTCGCTGGTCCCCCCGGCCTCCTCGATGTCGCTCGCCTGGCCGAGTTCGTTGACGCACTCGGAGTACCTGGCGGCGTTCGCTTCGCAGGAGGCCCAGCTCAGGTCGCCCGGTGCGACCAGGTCAACGGTCCCGCCCGTCTCGTCGAACCCGGAGGAGCTGAACGAGCTGACGTTGTCGGAAAGCCAGCCCTTCGTCGCGAAGTACCGCGTCCCGCCGATGTTGGCCTGCGCGAGCGCCTGGAACTGGGTGGTCGCGCCGACCGAGATCACGTTCTGGTCGGTCGCGGGCGAGCCGATGGTGTTCGCCGTGCCCGCGTCGCCGGTTGACACGCTGACCACGACGCCGGCCTTGACCGCGGCGTCGTCGAACAGCTTGATCACGTCCCGCGCGGTGTCCGGCAGCGTGTTACCGCCGAACGACTCGTTCAGCACGTTGACCTTGTCGGTCTCGACCGCGTAGTTGATCGCCTGCGCGAACATCGAGGTGGTCGCGGCGAGCAGGTCGCCCTGGTCGGCGGAGAAGACGTCGAGGCCGACGAGCGAGGCGCCGGGGGCGACGCCCTGGATCTTGATGTCGCAGGCGGTGCCGGGGTAGGACGCGGCGGAGAAGCCGTTCACCTGGTACACGTGCACGCCCTGGCCCGCGATCGTGCTCGCGTCGAGGAACGCCTCGCCGCCCGCGGTCGGCGCGTCCTGGCCGTTCCCGGTGAAGTCCCGGTAATCGGTGAAGGCCGACGTGCCGTTCGCGCGCCTGAAGTTCACGTTGTCCTGGTCGAGGCCGTCGGCGATGAAGGCGACCTTCACGCCCGCCCCGGTGAACCCGAGCGACCGCGCGGTCGGCGTGCCCGTGCTTCCCGATGCCGTCCGCGTCAGCGCCAGGCCCTCAGGCGCGAGCAGGCTCTTGCCCGCCGGCGCGCAGGCGCCAGGGATGTCGTTGGGCGGCAGCGAAGCCGGCCGGCGAGGCGCCGCGGCCGCCGCGGCTTCCCCGGGTACGTCCGCCGCCGGCGCGGGGACCGTGAACGCCTGGTCGCGGATCACTTGCTTGACCGCCGGGTCCCCCGTCAGGCGCCGCGCCTCGGCCGGGGAGACCGTGGCCGCGATGGCGTTGACGAGCGTGAACCGCTTGATCCCCGTGGCGTGCGCCTGCCTGAGCTCGCTGATCAGCGGTGCCTGGGCCGCCGTGACGGCGGCCGACCTGGCGCGCGCCGCCGCGCTCCCTGCCGCCGTCCGCCCTGCCTGGGACTTCATGATCACGATCACCGGCTCGTCGACGTTCCGCGGCAGCGTCGCCGCCCGCGCCGTCGCCGGCGCGCCGAAGTCCGACCAGGCCGCGAGCGCGGGGACCCCGCCGAGCAGGGCAGAGGCGGTGGCCGGCACCGCCAACACGTGCAAGACCCTGCGCTTCGACATGCTCTCCTCGTCCGGGGGAACGGCGGCCCGAGCGGCCGCGACGCGTGGAACCGTAACAGAATCGACACGGAGAGTGATTGAGGCCCCGATCTTCCGCGTGGCTCCCGCACGACGGCGCCGCGACGCCTGGCCACGCGTGACCGGGGCACCGGTGTGGGCCGGGCACCCCAGGCTGGCAGACCTGGAACAGGCCGCGCTGCGCGTGCTTCGGATGACAGGCGTGCGGGTCCTGGTCATTGACGAACTGCGCAACCTGCTCAGAGGCCGGGGCGACCGGCGCTGGGAGGTCCTGAACCTGCTGCGATTCCTGAGCAACGAGCTGCGGTTTTCCCTGGTCTGCGCCGACACCCGGGAGGGCCTACCTCGCGATCCACGCCGACGACCAGCTGGAAAACCAGTTCGCCCCGTTTATCCTGCCCCGCTGGGAAGCCGGGTCTGAGGCATGCTCGCTGCTGGCCAGCTTCGCCGCCTCCTTCCCGCTGCGCCGGCCCTCGCCGATCGCCTCCGCCGAGATGACCGCCTACCTGCTGACCCGCGGCGAGGGCAGCATCGGCGAACTGGCCGCCCTGCTCACCCGCCTGAGATATCCGTCCGCTCGGCCGCCATTCGCGCCGGTGCCCGGGCCCGTCGCCGCGATGGACCGGCTCACCTGGGAGGGCCTGACCACCGGTATGGTCACGCTGCCCCGCCGGTGGTCCATGTCGGCGTCTGGCTCAGGCTCTTGCGGACTCTGCTGGACGAGGTCAGCATGGCCGCGAGCAGGGTCAGCGACAGGTCCGCCGCCACCCTCGCAAGAGTCTGGGAAGCCACAGGCCGCCCAGCCCGCGGGGGCCTGACCGTCTGGCGGCCCTACGAGCGGCTCGACTCAGCACACCAGCAGGCAATGCTCGAAGCCGCGGCTACTGCCGCTCGCCCTCGCCGAGGACGGCGCTGTCACCGCCCGCAGGACGCGCGGCCCGCTCCTGACACGCGAGGCGTACCGGCCCGCCGACGGCGGCGACCCGACCGCCTTCAACTGGAAGCGCACGCAGGCAGAAGCCAGGGCGGATCCGCGCGGGCGTAGAACGACTCGCGGACGGTCCAGCCGATGTGGCAGGTGCCGGCACCGCGGTCGCGCAGTATCTCCGACGCGCGTGCCACCAGGGCGCTGCCCACGCCGCGTCCTTCCATGCGGGGGCACGACCCCGACGCAGCTGATGGTGGCGGCCGGCCCGTAGACGGAGTCCGCGCCGGGCCGTCGAGCAGCAAGGTGGCGACGATCGTCCCCGCGCCGTCGCGGGCGAGCAGGATGTCCCGGTTCCCGGCCTGGAACCAGCGGGCCAAGTTCGGGAACGTGGCGGTCTCGCAGGCCACCACGGCAGCCAGGTCGTCGGCCGCGCTGGCGCGTTGGTGACGCCGGCAGGCGGGCGAGGCGGGCGCCGGTTGTCCGGCTGGTCTGCACCGGTGCGGGGCTGGCTGGTGGCCGCCGCGGGCAGGTCAGCGGCACGCCCGGCCAGATGCAGTCCGTGCCGCCGCCGCCCACGTGGACCGTGCGCGGGCGCGCAGCCGGTCCAGCGCGGCGCTGAGCAGGCCGGTGCCGATCTCGCGACGCTGGTGCCCGGGCGTGACAAAGCACCAGCGGGATGCTCCCGGCCAGGTCCACCGCCACGAAGCCGACCTCGCCCGCCTCCAACGGCGAAGAAGCCGTCGCGCACCATGGCGACGGCCCGGGGCAGCAGCGGCCACCTTCCCTGCAGCGCAGCCAGCCAGAGCGCCTCAACCGGCCCGTGTTCGGCCGCGCCAGTGAATGGCCGCAGTACCCAGCCACCCTGCACGCCAGCCATCATGCCACCGGCACGTTAGTGACCTCTGCCTCGCGCGGCGGCGAGATTACAGGCTCGCGTCCGCGGCGCTCGGGCTCCAAAGCGGAGGATCAAAGGGCTGAGCGCCCGAGTCAACCGGCTCACCCGGACGAGGACGTCGGCCGTACGGTGCGCGCGGCTCTCAGGCCCGAGAGCTCGGCCGCCGACATGCGCCTGAGAAGGTCGGCCAGGCCGCCAAGCATGACCCGGACGTGTACGTCGTCCTCGTCTTCAAGCACGACGCGGCGGATGTCCTCGGCGAGCAGCGGGCCGGCCGTCATCGTCCACACGGGGTCTACTCCCCTGACCGCGACGACGCGGAGGCCAGAGTCAAGGAGCCACAGACGGCGCTCCACGGTGCCCATATCGCCCCAGAAGGTGCTCGGCTACCTGCGGTGCATCCGGGCCTTCGTGCCGCACATGCGGGCCGCGGGCTGGGGCAGGATCATCGACGTCAGCGGGCTCGCCGCGCGGTCGTCCGGCGCGATCATCGGAACTGACCGTGCGGAACGTGGCGGTCGCCGCGATGACCAAGAACTCGTCGATGACGCCGGGCGCGAAACTCACGGGCATGCCCTGGTCGTCGCGGAGTATGGCGTCATGCTCCACCGTGTAGCCCATCAACGCGGGGCTGCGAAGGATCTCGTACAGGGAAGCCCGAATCCAGCGCCGGGGCTTGAATGCCGGGCAGGGCTCTGAGCACTCGTCGAACTCATGCAGCTTGGCGTACTTGCCGTCAACCCTCTTGCGGTGGTGGCACTTGTGGAGCTTCCCGCATGGCTCCTCGTGCTCGTCGTGCCCGCACTGGCACAGCCGGGGCTTGCCTTGCAGGACACGCGCCCGGTCAAGGGGGGTCATCACACCCTGGTCATTGAGCCATTCGGCTACGTGGTTGGGTGCCAGGCCGCCGAGCACCTTATTAACTGCCTCCCTTAGCACTTCGGCCGATTCGTCCAAGCCGAGGTACCAGCCCGGCTTGCCCGATACGCGCGTCGGGGCGTAGCCGTAGGGCACTGGTCCGCCAGTCCAGCGACCCACCCGCCGTAGGTGGTTCTGCGTGTTCACGACGCGCTTGCTCGTGTTCTCGGATTCGAGCTGGGCGACGAAGGCAAGGTTCGTGGCCATCATCTGCCCCATCGTCCCCCTCAAGGTCCAGAGGTTCGGTGGCGCTGACAAGCGTGTGCTTGTGGCCTGCGGCGAACCTCACCATGTCGGACCAGTCGGGGAACGTCCGCCGGACGAAGCGGTCAAGCCTGTAGAAGACGATGACTGAGCCCGGCGGCAGCGCATCCAGGGCGCGGCGGAGCCCAGGGCGCTTGAGCGGCGGCACGTGGAAGGCGGAGACGTCGAGGTCTTCGGCCCACGTAATGTCACTCTCAGGGACCCCAAGCTGTGCAAACTTAGCTGTGATCTCCTGCCGCTGGCGGACTGGCCCGGTCTGGGCGTCTCCCCGGACTTCGGAGAGACGGACTACTCCAAGGTTGGTCATTCTGCCATTCTAGCGTCGTGAATACCGATCCTTCGCCTTGCCGAAGAGCGTGGCGGTCAACGGCGACGCCATCGCGGTGGGCGGCGGCGCGGTCGGGCCCGCCTACTACTAGGCCGGCGACCTACTCGCGCCGGCGACCGCGGTCGCCGGCGCGGGCGATGCTCGCTCTTCCGTGGGCCATTCCCTACTATGAGGCAATGAGCCCTCTCTCTGGAGTGCTGGGTGAGGCCTGGGCGCTGTACAAGCGCTACGCCTCGCATTTCATCGCGATCTCGTTCTCCGTCTACCTGGTCATCGCCGTCGTCAGCGCGCTGCTGAGCTGGGCGCTTGGTTCCTTCGGCGCGTTCCTCGGCCTGATACTCACCGTGTTCGGCGCGTTCCTGCTGCAGGCGGCGCTGGTGAAGGCCGTGCAGGACGTCCGTGACGGGACCGTCGACATGGACCTGGGGGCGACGCTCAGGGCGGCGCTGCCGTTCGTCGGCACGGTCGCGGTCGCCTCGATCCTGGCCGCCATCGGCATCGGGATCGGGTTCATCCTGATCATCGTGCCCGGGCTGATCCTGCTCACGTTCTGGTCGCTGATCGTGCCGGAGATCGTCATCGGCGGCGCCGGCGCACTCGAGTCGTTCGGCCGGAGCTGGCGGACCGTCCGCGGCTACGGGTGGAACGTGTTCGGCACGCTGGTCGTGGTGTGGATCATCATGATCGTCGTGAACATCGTGCTGTCGGCGATCCTGCTCGCCTTGCCGCAGGGCTGGCGCAGCTTCATCTCCGAACTCGTCTCAGGCGCCCTCGTGGCACCGTTCATCGCGGCGGTCGTAACGCTGGTGTACTACCGGCTCACCGCCGCGCACGGCGAGCGGGCCGAGCCCGCCCAGCCGGGCGCCGGCTACGGCCCGTACGAGGGCGGCGGGTTCCCCTCGTAAGGTCATCACGCCAGCAGCGGCTGAACCTGCTCGGCCGCGAACCTGACGAAGGCCACCGGGTCCGGGTTGTCGGGGCCGGGGTGGAGCACGACCTTGTCCACCCCGGCCGCCGCCCAGAAGCGGACGGCGTCCGCGACCGCGTGGGCGTCACCCGCGACGGCGATGGTCCCTGGGCGTTCCATCGCCTCGAGCCGCCGCGCCGCGCCCGGGCCGGTCACCGCTAGCAGGTAGAGGACGACCGGGTGCGCGCCTGGCCGGCCGGCGGCGGCGCGGGCCTCGTCGATGGCCCGGCGGGCGTGCGCGCACCCGGTCCACCGTGCTCGATGAGTCCAGGATGGTGCCGTCGGCGAGCTGGGCACTCAGCTGGATGGTGCGCGGGCCTGCCGCCGCGGCGAGCACCGCCGGCGGCGTCAGCGGCGGCCAGTCAAGCGCCACGTCATCCAGCCGCACGTAGCGGCCGTCAACCGTCAGCCGCTCGCCGCGCAGCAGCCCGCGCAGCGCCTGGAGGTACTCGCCGAGCAAGGTCACCGGGGACTCCGCGCGGGCGCCCACCTGGCCCATCCAGCCCTGCACGCCGTGGCCGACGCCGACCGTGACCCGGCCGGGGAACAGGCGGTGCAGCGCGGCGACCTCCATCGCGGTCAGCGCCACGTTCCGCAGCGGGACCGGGAGCACCCCGATCCCTACCGGCAGCCGGTCGGTCCAGGCGAGCAGCGCCGACGCGATGCTCATCGCACCGCCCCAGAAGCAGTCCTCCCAGAGCCATAGTTCCGCCAGCCCCGACTCCTCGGCCGCGCGTGCCACCGTACGGAGTTTCTCAGGGGGGACCTGGGGCCAGCAGGTGGCCGCGAGAATCGTCATGCCCCCATCTTGCTCGCTCGCAGGAGGTCTTCTTCCTGTTCAGGTCAATAACCGCCGTGGCCGCGGGCGGTAATCGCCCCGCAATCCTGTCCGGGTGGAGATTACGTCGCCGGGGGGCGGGTGACGCGAGGCTAAGCGGGACGGCTTATGGTGGCGCGGTGGACGAGTCGTTCAGTGCGCGGCTGTGGGACAGCGTCGGCGATATCTACGGTGCGATCCTCGCGCATCCCTTCCTTACCGGGCTGACCGACGGGACGCTTCCCGAGGAGTCATTCGCGTTCTACGTGATCCAGGACGCGCTATACCTGCGTGACTACGCGCGGGCGCTTGCGGGTATCGCGAGCCGGGCGCCCACGGCGAGTGCGACGCGGATGTTCGCGGACCACGCGGCGCAGGCGATCGCGGCCGAACTCGAACTACATGGCGCGCTTCTCGCCGAGCTGGGAATTCCCCCAGAAATGCTGCAGAGCGCCGCGCCCGCCCCGACGAACCTCGCCTATACCAGTTACCTGCTCGCCACCGTCCGGGGCGGCAGCTATGCCGAAGGAGTCGGCGCAGTCCTGCCTTGCTACTGGATTTATGCCGCCGTCGGCAAGGAGCTCATCGGCCGCGGGTCCCCTGATGCGCGTTACCAGCGCTGGATTGCCACCTACGGCGGCGACGAGTACGGCGATGTCGTGGCCGATGTGATCGCCGAGCTGAACCGGGTTTCACACGGCCTTTCCCAAGATGAGCGGGCCCGAGTACGCGGTCACTTCCGGGTGACAAGCAGGTACGAGTGGATGTTCTGGGAGATGGGGTGGGTCAAGGAATCCTGGCCCGTCTGATGGGTCTAAACCACCGTGGCACGCGATTGCAGTATCCGCGACACGCATGATTTCAGTGATTCCGGGGACCACTTACCCCGCGACATGAGTTATGCTGACTTCAAGCTAAGCGTTACAAAGCCGGGTTGCCGATCGCGGGGAACCGGCATTTACCCAGGCTTGTGCGGGACGGGGTGGGTCCTGGCGCCTAACGCTCCACAGCCGTCGAGATGATGGCTGTCGAAACCAGGAAAGGCGGATTCCAAGTGGCCCAAAAGATCACAACACTCTTCATAGACGACATTGACGGCGGGCCGGCCGAGGGTACCGTGCGGTTCTCCCTGGACGGGACTGAATACGAGATCGACCTGAACGCGAAGCACTCTGAGGAGCTGCGGTCGGCTCTCGGTAAGTACGCCACGCACGCCCGCAAGGTCGGTGGCGCAGCTCGTCGCGGCGGTCGCGCCGCAGGTCGCGCCGGTCGCGGCGCCGCTTCGGCGCAGAACACGACCGAAATCAGGAACTGGGCGCGCGAGAACGGGATCGACATTAAGGACCGCGGGCGCGTCCCCGCCGATGTCGTTGCCAAGTACCAGGCGGCCACCAGTAAGTAGCGAACCTACGTAGAAATACCTATCTTCTACGTGGCTGACTACCGAGCTTTTGCTCGCCATAACGAGATACGCCCCCGGCGATGACGCCGGGGGCGTTTTTCTACGACCAGATCGGTGAAGACGGAGCGCAATCAGGCGTATGCGGATTGCTCGCCACCTTCGGTCCCCGCGTCGCTATCGACGCCATCGTTATCTGTGTCTTCGCTCACGTCGCTATCCGCATCTTCGCTCACGGCCGTCTCGGCGGCGCCCCGTGCTCCCTCATCTCCTCCGGCCGGCGACCACGGCGATGCGGGGATTCCCGGCATTACCGGATGCCCCGGCTCGGTGAAGAGCCACGCGCAGGATACGAGCAGGGAAATGACGAAGACAAAGTAAACCCAGAAGATTCCGGTAAGTCCGGTAGAGATTGTCAGCCCCGCCGCGGAGGCTTGCGCGGACGAGATGCCGAACATCGCGGGCGACGCCTGCTGACCCGCCTGGATGAGAGCGGAGACCGCGTCGCCCGCGAGCGGCACGATCGCGCCGGCCAGCAGCAGCGCCCCCTGCCGCGGCGGGCGCCACAGCGCCGCGAGGGTGGCCACCACGACGATCGCCACCATGACGAGGACATTGCCCGCGATCACCACGCCCGGGTTGTCGAACGCGTTGCCCGCGGTGATGGTCTGCGAGGTCCCCTCACCGGCGAACGCGAGCACGTAGCTGTCCCACGACGGGGCGAACGCCGCCGCGGTGCCGATCGCGGCGAGGACGAGCAGTGCCAGTGCCCCGGCGTGGCCGGGGCCTGGGCGCGCCGGCCGCGACGGCTGCTCGACTGATCCTGGGCTGGCGGCGAACGCGAGCGCGGAGCCCGCCGTGCAGGCCGCCCAGCTGATCAGGCTCACCACCAGGCCCAAGCCGAGCGATGCGCCGGAGGTCACCTCGCCCAGGTCGGCGAAGAACAGCCCGAACGTCACCGCGCTCAGCCCTAGCCCGAACAGCGCACCGAATCGCGCGGCGTTGCTCGGCCGCGCGACGCTGAGCGCGACTAGCGCCGCGGTGAGCGCCCAGCCGATCACGTACAGCAGGTGCGGGACGACCTGGTCCCACTGGGAGAGCAGGCTCTGGCCGCCCACGTAGGCGGGGAAGAGCCCGACCAGGCCGAGCACCACGCCAAGGACGAGCAGCCCCTCTCCGACGAGCAGCGCCGTGCCGCGACGAGAGGGCCGTCCGGTCACGGGAGCCGCGGTCGCGCCGCCGTCGGCGTTGTCGCCCGCCTTGCGGCGGCCAAGCTTCAATGGCAGGCCCTTCCGTTCACGGGTGACGGCCTTGATATTGACAGGCTCTTCGATCGTGGCGAACCTCGCCCACGCCTGCTGCCAGCCGTCACGGTTCTCAGGCCAGCGATCGACCGGCGCGTCGTACGGCGCACCGACGACCCAGATGCCGTAAAACCGCTTTCCCCGTCCGATTTCGTACTTCTCGCCGCGATGCGAGATGACCGCCTTCTCCGGCACGGTTCCAGCCTCCAAGCTCACGCCTTCTATCTACGGCTCGACCATACGAACTGGATCTGCAAGCTTGCTGAAGACTTCCTCAGCCAAGACTGTATCCGCTGGTCGCCGCCGAAAACTGGAACCTAAAAACTCATCTGCCGCCGCAGAAACGTGCCGAAACCGCAAGCGCTGCGGTTTTGGTAGTGCCTGCGGACAGCAACCACAGCGCCGTAACCGCAACCACGGCGCGGGTGGGCGAAGCGGCGGTCGGTTTTGGCGGCGTCCTCCCGTGGGGGGGATACGGGGGGCGAAGCCCCCCCGTGCCGGGGGGTGCAGGGGGCGCCCCCCCGCAAGTAATACAGCACGTGGACGGGGCCGTCGCCGGCGCCTAGGCCGGCCAGGCCGTGCGCGACCGCGTCGCCCGCGATTGCCGCGGCCTGGCGGGCCGCGTCGGTCAGGGAGAGGCCCGCCGCCAGGCCGGCCGCGAGGGCGGCGGAGTGGGTGCAGCCGGCGCCGTGCGTCGCCGCGATATCGTGCCGCGCGACCGGGATCGCCAGGTGCGTTTGCCCGTCGAAGAGGTGGTCGGCTGGTGTGGCGCCGTGCCCGCCGGTGACCAGGGCCGCGCCGGCGCCCATCGCCACCAGGCGCTCGGCCAGGACGGCACGGTCCTCGGTGTCCAGGCCGGTGAGCGCCTGCGCCTCGGGCAGGTTGGGGGTGACGACCGTCGCGAGCGGGAACAGCCGCCCGATCAGCGTGGCCACCGCGTCCGGGAGCAATAGCCTGCTGCCCGAGCTTGCCACCATCACCGGGTCGACGACGAGCGGCAGCCCGCGCCCGGTCAGCTCATCGGCGACCGCCTCGATGATGGCGGAGGAGAAGAGCATGCCGGTCTTGGCGGCGTCGGCGCCGATGTCGTCGAGTACCGCCCTGATCTGATCCCGAACGAATTCGGCCGACTGTTCCGCGATCGATGTCACGCCGAGGGTGTTCTGCGCGGTGAGTGCGACGATGGCGGACATGCCGTGCGCGCCGCAGCGGGCGAAGGCCTTCAGGTCCGCCTGGATGCCCGCGCCGCCGCCGGAGTCGGAGGAGGCGATCGTCAGAACCCGGGGTATCACACGCTTGGGGCGGTCGCCGGGGGTGTCATCCCCCCCAGGGGGGACGTACTCGGCGCCGCAGGCGCCGTCCCGGGGCTCTGCCCCGGCGAGGGGGAAATGGGGGAGGGACTCCCCCATGCTTGGGGGGGTCACCGGGGGGGTCATCCCCCCGGGGGAAATACTGTTTCCGTCAGGGGTGCTCATAGCGTTGCCCCGTGGACGGCCGACTGAGGTGAGGCCAGAAACTCAGCGGCCGGGCTTGAGGCGACGGCGTGCCAGCGGCGCGGGATGCGGCCGGCCTCGTAGGCGGCGCGGCCCGCCTCGACGGCGAGGGCCATCGCGACCGCCATCCGCTCCGGGTCGGCGGCACGGGTGATCGCGGACGCGACCAGCACCGCGGCGCAGCCGAGCTCCATCGCCAGGGCCGCGTCGCTCGCGGTGCCGATGCCGGCGTCGAGGATCACGGGCACTCCGGCGCGTTCGACGATCATCGCGATGTTGTGCGGGTTCCTGATGCCGAGCCCGGACCCGATCGGCGCGCCGAGCGGCATGACGGCGGCGCAGCCGGCTTCTTCGAGGCGCAGCGCGAGCACCGGGTCGTCGTTGGTGTAG
The DNA here is from genome assembly GCA_963759545.1 of uncultured Actinomycetota bacterium. Classification (GTDB taxonomy): domain Bacteria; phylum Actinomycetota; class Actinomycetes; order Streptosporangiales; family Streptosporangiaceae; genus Trebonia. The sequence goes on along the minus strand of CAVXAB010000053.1, from coordinate 20,397 downwards.
GGCAGCACGGTGAACCCGTCCGCGACCAGCAGCTGTGCCGCCTCAAGGAGTTCGACCGGGTCGGGCAGCAGCGTGATGTCGTCGGCGACGACCTCGAGCTTGACCAGGTCGGTGTCCAGGGCCTCGCGGGCCAGCCGGGCGGTCAGCAGTGCTTCTGCCGCGGTGTGACAGCCGGCGGTGTTCGGGATGAGGGCGACGCCGGCCTGCCGGACGGTGCCGATCAGTGATCCTTCGCCGGAAACACTGACCCGGCGCATGGCGACCGTGGTGAGCTGGGTGCCAGAGACGGCGAGGACCTTGCCGAGGACGTCGAGGGACGGCGCTCCCCCGGTGCCGACGATCAGCCGCGAGGTCAGGTCGCGGCCCGCCAGGTGCCATGGGCGGCCGGAGGGCGGAGGCACGCTTCCGTTCTGAGTATTCACTTTCTTCCTATCCTCCCTGGACGGCGGTCACGACCTCGACCACGGATCCGTCGGCGAGCGGGGTGTCCGGCCAGGCGCGGCGGGGCACGACCTCGCCGTTCACGGCGGCGGCGACGCCCTTCGCGGACGGGACGAGCTGGGTCACCAGGTCCGCGAGGGTCGTGCCGTGCGGGAACTCGCGCGGGTCGCCGTTGACGGTGAGGGTCATGCGCTTGTCTCCCGCTCCCCGAGGGGGGCCTGCTGGAATCGGCCGGGGCCGAAGGGGGTCCAGGCGTCGTGGGTTTCCTCGCCGTGGAGGAGGGCGAGGACCGCGTCGGCCGTGATGGCGGACAGCATGATGCCGTTGCGGAAGTGGCCGGCCGCGATGATCAGGCTTCCGTTGCCGCCCGCGGGCGGCACCGTGCCGAGGATGGGGCCGTTGTCGCTGGTCCCTGGCCGCAGCCCGGCGCTGGCCTCGGCGAAGATGAGCTCGCTGACCGCGGGGACCGCGGTGGTGGCGTCGCGGAGCAGGTCGTGGACGGCGCCGGCGGTGACGTCCCGGTCGTCGCGCTCCTCCTGCGTCGCGCCGACGACGAGCTCGCCGTCCTCGCGCGGGACGAAGTAGAGGTCGTGCCCCTGGACGATCGCGCGGATGGTGTGCGTGAGCAGGTGCGGGATGCTCCCCGGGTGCCGCAGGCGGAGAATCTGCCCCTTGACCGGGCGGATCGCCGTGCGGATCGCCGCCGGCACGCCGTCGAGGGCGCGGGTGGCGTGCCCGGCGGCGATGACGACGTGCCGCGCGGCGAGAGTCGTTTCCGCTACTTCGGACTTGCCTGGCACGGTGACCAGGACCTGGCCGTCGGCGACGGCCGTCACGGTCCCGGCGAGCGTCCTGACGCCGCTTGCCGCGGCGGCCGCCCTGAGTGCGGCCAGGTAGCGGCGGTTGTCGACGGACAGGTCACCCGTGGCGAGGACGCCGCCGCGCGTGCCTGGGGCGAGGAAGGGCTCGAGCTTGCGGCACTCCCTGGCGTCGAGTCGCTCGGCCTTGAGCCCGATCGACCGCCGGAAGTCGGTGAGCCGGTCGAGCGCGGCCAGGTCGCCGCTGTCGTAGGCGACGGCCAGGGTGCCCTCGGTGCGCAGGCCGGTTCTCTTACCGGTCGCCTCTTCCAGTTCGCTGTTGAAGCCAGGGAAGCGGTCGATGGCGTGCAGGTTCAGGTTCAGCAGGTCCTGCTCGCCGAAGAGGGACTCGGAGACAGGGCCGAGCATGCCCGCCGCGACCAGGCTCGCCTTGTCGTCGGTCCTCGGGTCGTCGCCGCCTGGGTCGATCAGCGTCACGGCCTGGCCGGAGCGGGCCGCCCGCCAGGCGATGGCGGTGCCGATCACGCCGCCGCCTACGACGATGACATCCGCGACATCTGCGTCCACGCGCGCTCCCTTCGCCAGCATTACCTGGATCAGGTTCGACGGTCGGAGGCCGCTCGCCTCCCTCTCAGCCCCGCGTAGGGCTCCCGTGCTGTTCACCTCAGTGTAACGCTGGCGCCGGAGACGCCCGGAGCCGGGCGTCCGCTACCGGAAACCGCTTGGCCCGCCCGTCCCTTCGCGTCGGGGGCCGACGCGTCGGGGAACTTCGAAGCCTGGCCCTGGGGCGGGTGTGACCACTGGTGCTCGCCTGCGGTGCAGGTGCGTGGTGCGGAGTTTCCACGTTCACCGTCATGGCGCAAATCGGGCGGGGTGCGCCTGCCGTCGGGGCTCTGGACGGCTGGACACGCACGAGCCCGTGCGGAGGCGGGGAGCGCTGCTAGCGGCATTGCACCTCACGCGAGCTTTCTTTACGTCCTGCGCGGAATCTTCGCCGGTGAGCCGATAAGGGCGGGCGGCCCGTGCTGGGAGGCATGCGGCACGATGGGGGGATGACTGACTTGCGGGCGCGGCTGGCTGACGCGCGGCTTTATCTGTGCATGGACTCGCGGCGGGCGACCGGGGACCTGGTGCCGTTCCTTGACGCTGTGCTTTCCAGCGGGGTGGACATCGTCCAGTTGCGGGAGAAGGGGCTTGAGGCGGGTGAGGAACTGGCGCTGCTTGAGGTGTTCAGCGCCGCCTGCGCTAGGCACGGGGCGCTGCTCGCGGTGAACGACCGGGCGGACGTAGCGCTGGCCGCGGGAGCGGACGTGCTGCACCTGGGGCAGGATGACCTGCCGGTCTCCGTGGCGCGGCGGATCCTCGGGCCAGGGCCGGTGATCGGGCGGTCCAGCCACAGTCCTGAGCAGTCAGCCGCGGCCGCGATCGAGGAGGGCGTCGACTACTTCTGCGCCGGGCCGGTGTGGGAGACGCCCACCAAGGCGGGGCGGCCGGGCACCGGGACGGGGCTGCTGACGCACGTGGCGCTGCTCGGCGCGACACGGCCCTGGTTCGCGATCGGCGGGATCAGCTTCGACCGGCTTAACGAGGTGCTTCAGTCGGGAGCGACGCGGGTGGTCGTGGTGCGCGCGATCACCGAGGCGGACGACCCCGGGGCAGTCGCGGCCGCGTTCGCGAAGCGGCTGCGCGCGGCGTAGCCGACCGCCGCCGCCGCAAGCGCCGGCACCGCCGCGACGGGACGATCCCTGCCCGCCCCGTCCGCCCTCCGATATGGCCAGCGAGAAGGGCGGCGGAGAAAGGAACCAGCGGTGGCGGTCTGGCGCATACTAGAGAAGAGATGACACTTCCCCGTGCCGCGTCCCGGCGCTACTTTCCCACAAGCCCCTTCAAGCCCCCGCTTGCTCCCCCGCCCCCCGATGTGTTCGCGGTCCAAGACCAGGTGACTCACGACAAGTACGGCCTCGGCCGGGTCATGAGCATCGAGGACGGCACCTCCGTGGTCATCGACTTCCGTACACACCGGGTGCGCATCTTGACGCCCTATGCCAAGCTGACCAAGCTGTGACGCGCGGCATCAGGTCCGGCCTTTGCTGCTATATATAGCGACACCGACGGCACATTCACGGGGGCTAGGCGTCGCGGAGGCGGAGGACCGTTGCGCCGAGGATGAGCGCGCCTGCCGCCCAGGCCGCGGTGACGCCGAGGCCCTGCCACGGCGTCAGCGGCAGTTGCCTGACGCCCTCCGTGACCTGGATGTACAGGCCCGCGGTCATCGGGGAGAGCTGCTCCAGGTGGCGGGACAGCGCCTGGTCGGGGATGACGGTCGAGATGATCGGGAGCAGGAGCAGGATGCCGAGGACGACGCCGATCCCGGCGGCCGAGTCGCGGACGGCGGTGGTGACGCCGAAGGCGAGCAGGGCGATCAGCGTGAGGTAGAGGACGGTACCGCCCGCGGCCCGCAGGTCGGCGGCGTTGCCGAGCGACAGCGGCAGGTAGCCGTTCGCCGCGATGAGGCCCTTACCCGGGAGGATCAGCCATCCGGCTAGGGCCGAGCCGGCCACGGCGAGCACGCTCGCCGCGAGCGCGGCGGCGGCCGTCACCAGGGCCTTGGCCGTGAACGCGGTGAGGCGGCGGGGCACCGCTGTCAGCGTGAGGCGGATCATGCCGCTGCCGTACTCCCCGCCGATCGCGAGCACGGCGAGCAGGGCGATGACTATCTGGCCGAGGTCGACCCCGGTGAAGCCGATCTTCGCCGGGTCCGCGCCCGTCTGCCTGAGGGTGCAGCCGTCCGGCGGGCAGTGGAAGGCGCCGGCCGCGGCCGCGCTCACCGCGATGGTGAGCGCGGCCGCGGCGAGCAAGAGCCACCAGGTGCCCGCCATGGTGCGGAGCTTGGTCCACTCCGCGTGCAGGGCGTGGCCCATTACGCGTCCCTGCGCCGCAGCAGGTAGGCGGCCAGGGCAAGCGCGGCCGCCGTCCACGCGGCGAGCACCGCCAGGCCGGCCCACGGGGCAAGCGGGAAGTAGCCAGAGAAGGGCGCGTAGAGCATCGTGACCTGGTGGTACTCCGGGTACACCTGCTGCAGGGCGAAGCCGGCGGCCGGCATGATCCGCAGCAGCCAGTTCCCCGCGCTCAGCGGCAGGACCGAGGCCTCGGCGAAGAAGATACGGCAGCACGATCACGACGATGACGGTCGCGACCGTGGCCGCGCTCCTGCGCACGATGGTCGCGATGGCCAGGGCGAGCACCGAGGCGAACGCGGCCAGGATCGCCGTGCCGACGATCACCCGGGCCTCGGTCGCCGCGGAGACCGGGAAGGCGTAGTAGCCCCTGGCGCGGGTGATCGCCTCGCCCGCTAGCACCGCTATCCCGGCGCCGAGCAGCCCGGCGATGAAGCCGACCAGGGCGACAACGACCGACTTGGCCGCGAGCACCCGGCCCCTCGACGGCGTGGCCGCGAAGGTCGTCCGGATCAGCCCGCGCCGGTACTCGGCGGTGACGAACAGGGCGGCGACCACCACGATCGCGAGCAGGCCGGCGAACGTGCCGATGAGGTAGTCGCTGACCGTGGCGGCGGCGTCCGCCGGGCCGCCGTGACCGGCGGGGACCGGCGCGATGTCCCCCTGTCCGGTCAGGGTGAACTGGCCGCCCGACTGGTGATAGCCGACGATCCCCGGTATTTCCGGCGAGCCGACGTACTGGCCGGCCCACGGGCCGGCCGTCCAGCCGCCTGACGTGCTCAAGCGATCGAAGACCGCCGTGTCCTGGGTGGGCCCGCCACCAGTGGTGCTGGTACCGCCGCCGAAGCTCTGCGACGTCTGGTCGTCGTCGGGGGACGCGGCGAACAGGCCGACCTGCGCGGTCGACGGGAGGCCGGCCAGGGTCACGCGTGCCGACCTTGTGACCAGTGCGTGCCGTCGGCCGAGTCGTAGCCGGTGATCACGTCGGCCGACCTGGTCAGCCGCAGCCAGCGCGGGTTCGCCGGCCCGACCGTGCCCGGCAGGCCCGCGGTGTCGCCCGTGTAGTTCCACTGCATGCGCGCGCCGTGGTCGGCGGCGACCATGATCGCGGCGTACGCGGACCCCTGGCTGAGGTTCTCCTTGATGATCAGGCCGGCCTTGGCCCACGCCTCAACGCCGGGGACGTTGTCGGATTGCCCGCCACTGTTGGCCGTCGGGAGGAGGCCGGTCAGCGAGGTCACCCGGACGGTAATGCTGCCGTCGCCGGCGAGTGGCTGGCGCACGAAGTAGAAGCTGTCGGACACCGGCTCGCCGCCTGGGCCGAGGGCGAACGAGTGACCAACGCAGTTGCCGCTCGTGTTCCCCTGACCGTTGGAGTTGCCGGAGGCTGACTGGCAGGTGCTCTGGCCGCCGGCCGAGGCGAGCAGCCCGACGCCGGCCATCGCCAGGACGCCGACGAGCGCGCCGATGATCCAGCCGCGGACCGTGCGGAACTTGGTCAGCTCCGCACGCAGCGACTGGGTGAAGCCGTCCTTGCCGGGCGCGGCCGGTGAGCGGTAAGGGGCGATCATCGTCATGACGACGCCCCCGCCCGGTCCGCGTTCTGGCCGGCCCCGTGATCTTGGCTAGCCCCGTGATCCTGGCTAGCGCTGTGGAACTCCACCGCGTCCCTGGTCAGTTCCATGTAGGCCTCTTCCAGGGTCGCGCGGTGGGCGCTCACCTCGGCGAACGGGACATGGTGGGCGGTGAGAGTCGCCACCACTCGTTCTGAGGAAAGGCCCGCGATCGTCAGCACGTCCTGCGCGGTGGCGGCGACCTCAGCCCCCGCATTGGCGAGGATCCCCATGGCCTCGGCGCGGGCGGTGGTGCGCAGCCGCACCCGGTCGCCGGAGGCGGCCGCGATGAGCGCGGCGACGCTGGTGTCGGCGATAACCTGGCCGCGGCCGGCGACGACGAGGTGGTCGGCGGTGTCCTGCAGCTCGCTCATCAGGTGGCTGGAGACGAGGACGGCGCGGCCTTCGGCGGCGAGGCCCCGCAGGAACGTCCGCATCCAGGCGATGCCCTCGGGGTCCATGCCGTTGAACGGCTCGTCCATCATCAGCATCGGCGGGTCGCCGAGGAGAGCGGCGGCGATGCCCAGGCGCTGGCGCATGCCGAGGGAGTAGCCGCCCGCCTTCCGCTGCCGCACGTCGGTGAGGCCGGTCAGGGTGAGTACCTCATCGACCCGCTTGGCGGACAGGCCCTGGGAGTGGGCGAGCCAGAGGAGGTGGTTGCGCGCGCTCCTGCTTGGCTGGAGTGCGGCCGCGTCGAGCAGCGCGCCAAGGTGGCTGAGCGGGTGCTTCAGCTGCTTGTAGGGCTTGCCGCCGACCAGCGCGGTGCCCTCATCCGGTGCGTCGAGGCCCAGGATGACCCGCATCGTGGTCGACTTGCCCGCGCCGTTCGGCCCGACGAAGCCGGTCACCTGGCCGGGGGCCACGGTGAACGTCATGCCGTCGAGCGCCTGCGCTGACCTTCCACCGGTGCCGAACCGCTTGCGGAGCCCGGTTACTTCGATCGTTGCTTCCATGGTCGGCAACGCTAGGTTCCTCCGGTGGTCGCGGTCGTCACGGCGCAGAGCGGTCTTCGCCGGTACCGCTTGCGTGGTACCGAACGGGTGCGTGGTCCCCCTTGGGAGCTACCAGTGATTTACTCACCAGGGAGGACGCTAATGCGGCGGGAACGCGGTGACAATGAGTGGCATGGGAGAACGCTGGCTGACCCGGCTGGGTGGCGCGCCGAATACGGGGCGGATCGCCGGCGTGCTGCTCGCGCTTGCCGCGTTCGGGCAGGCGATCGGCCAGGCGGTGTCGCTCGGCTTCGCGAACAGCGGCAAGGTGGGGAACCCGGAGAAGATCGCCTTCTTGTATGCCGTCGCGCTGTGCGTGCTCGCCCTGCTGTCGACGTTGCCGCTGCTGCTGTTGCGGCCGGCGGGGGCGGCGGTCGTCACGGCGCTCGCCAACGTGCTCGTGCTCGCCGTGTTTCCCGCGCCGACCGTCGCCGGGGCGCTCGGCGCGGTGTTCGCCGCCGGGCGGCTCGGAGCGGACGGCGAGCTGAGGTCCGTGGCCGGCCTGCCGGTCGGTCCCGCGGGTGCGCAGTACCTGGCCGTGGGGCTGGCGCTGCCGTTCCTCGTGCTTGCGCTCGTCCGGCATGAGAACCTGGCGTGCGTGCTACTAGCGGCGGGGGTTCCCATGGCGGCCGGGGCGGGGATCGCGCTGCGCGCGGGGCGGGCGGCGCGGACGTACAGCGAGGCCGGCGAGGCGCTGGCGGACACACTGGTGGCGCACACGGCGCGCGGTGAGCGGGCGCGGATCGCCAGGGAACTGCACGACGTGGTCGCGCACCACATCTCGATGATCGCGGTGCAAGCGGAGACCGGGCGGCTGACGGTCCCCGGGCTGCCGGAGGCGGGGGCGCGCCGATTCCTTGAGATCGGCGACACCGCGCGGGCCGGGCTGACCGAGATGCGGCGGCTACTCGGCGTGCTCCGCGAGGACGCGGCGGAGGCGGCCGACACCGGGACACTCGAACCTGGATCTCGGGCGCCTGCGGTGAGCCGGCAGCCGCAGCCGGGGCTCACCCAGCTCGCCGAGCTGATCGACACCGCGCGGGACGCCTCGCTGGCGGGCACCCGGCTGATCATCTCCGGGCCGGTCGCGCCGCTTGACCCAGGCGTCGAGCTCGCGGCCTACCGGATCGTGCAGGAGGCCCTGACCAACGCCAGGCGGCACGCCCCGGGCGCGGCCGTCGACGTCGAGCTGCGCTACGGCGCCGGCACGCTGCGACTGCGCGTCCGCGACAACGGGCCCGGCCCGGTGGGCGGCGCCGTCGCCGGCTTCACCGCCAGGCAGGACGACCCCGGCGGCGGCGTGACCACGCCACCGAGGGACGGCGGGCACGGCCTGCTCGGGATGCGGGAACGGGCCTTCTCCGTCGGCGGGGCGCTGTACGCGGGGGCGGCGGCGGGCGGCGGGTTCCTCGTCGAGGCGGTCCTGCCCGCGGAACCGGATCCCGTCCGCCGGCCGCGTGCCTCGGTGGAGGCGGGCCGGTGAGCGCGCCAGTGAACGGGCCCGCGATCTCCGTCGTGGTCGCGGACGACCACGAGGTCGTGCGGGCCGGGTTCGCGGCGCTGCTCGACACCCAGCCGGACTTCACCGTGCTCGGCACGGCGGCGGACGGGGCGGACGCGATCTCCGTCTGCGGTGCGCTGCGGCCCGACGTCGTGCTGATGGACATCAGGATGCCCGGCACCGACGGGATCGAGGCGACCCAGCGGCTGACGGCGGGCGAAGACCCGCCCAAGGTCCTCATCCTGACGACGTTCGACCTGGACGAGTACGTCTTCGACGCGCTGCGCGCGGGGGCGAGCGGGTTCCTGCTCAAGGACGTGACCGCCGAGCGGCTCTTCGAGGCGGTCCGCGTGGTCGCGGCCGGCGAGGCGCTGCTCGCGCCGGGGGTGACGCGCAGGCTGATCAGCGAGTTCGCGCGGCTTCGGCCGCATGCCGTTGCGGGGGCACCGGGGGCGGCGGGTCGTCCGAGCGCGCTCGCGGCGCTGACTCCTCGGGAGACCGAGGTGCTTTGCCTGGTCGCCGAGGGGCTGTCCAACACGGAGATCGCGGTGCGGCTCGTGGTCACCGAGGAGACGGTGAAGACCCACGTGAGCCGGATCCTGTCGAAGCTCGGCCTGCGCGATAGGACCCAGGCGGTCGTTCTCGCCTACGAATCGGGCCTGGTCATCCCTGGGCGTTAACTCCAGTGCTCGGGACGCTTCAGAATGATGCCGCCCGCCGTCACGATCTTCGGCGGCAGTTGCGCGTTGCGGACCTTGGTCGTACTGAGCGAGACATAGGCATCGACAGCTCGGGCCAGATCCTTCGAATGTCGACGTGGCGGGAATGCGGCGATGATCTTCTTTCTCGGACGCACCCGCTTCACGGCGGCGACCGCCGGGCACAAGTCACTGTCCCCTGAGATGAGGATCGCGATGTCATATCCATCCAAGATCGCGTCCTCAAGCAGCGCGATCGCGATGTTGACATCGGTTTCCTTCTCCTCGTAAGAGGTCCAGCGTGCACCGCAACTCAGACATGCTTGGGGCTTTTCCTGGAATCTCCCTTCGATCAGCCGTACCTTCGGGCTGTGGCTAGCGAGCGCATCAAGGTAGGTGACCTGCCTTCCCTCGCTATCGGAGTTGCTATAAGCCCGCGCTGTGAAGTAGTGCACCCCACGTAGCTCCTGACCAGGACGGAGCAGGCTGTTAGCCAAGACCTGCAGGTCAAGCCAGTGGTACTTCCTGCCATACCCAGCCTTGAGGCCGTAGTAGAGGTTGAAACCATCTACGTAGACCATCACTCGGGTCATGAGTTTGCCTTCCTAGAGTTTGGGGTGGTAGTTTGGAGGCCTACCACCCCAGGGTGAGAGCCCTGGCCCGACGACCCCGCGTGCACGCGGGGTCGTTTATTTTTGAGGCCTTCGATTACCTAGCGGCACTCGACCGCCGTTGTGATAATCTTTGGCCGACGCCTAGGGTGAGTAGCCTCAGGCACGACGGCCCTGCGTGCACGCAGGGCCGTCTATTTTTGTCCCATGAGCCGTCTTGCACGTTATCTGCCGCCATCGAAATGGCAACTCGTTGCCATAATTGCCTAGGGCCGCCGAAGGGTAGAGCCACGCCAGCATTCGGCGTGGTTACCATTTTACGGAGTGTGGCGACATTTATCGGGCCAAAGAATGAGCAACTCGCGGGTAACTTATAAGGATCTTCGCGGGCCATTCCAGCGATTGTTCGCGCATTGGCAGATGCGAAGGCTGTTGGGCGCCAGGGATCACACCAGCGGCGGCGCCCCGTACGGGATCATCGTCCCGGACCCCCGCGCCGACGGCCAGTTCGCGGGCGAGGAGGGCGACGACCCGGTGCCGTTCGTGTCCTACCTGAACGACGCCTTCGCCCACGGCGGGTTCCCCTACGGCGAGTACCCCTGGCTCCCCGGCCCCGGCAGCAGCGAGGTCAGGGTCAAGCGGTCCCTCAACCAGGGCCTGCTGCCCCTTTAACCTGGCTGGGCGCGGAACGTTGTGCGGCGCGAGGGTCTTGGCGCTGGCCGCGCCCACCGCCCCGTGCCGGCTGACCCCGTGCCGGTTGACCCAGTTCCGGTCATCACGCGCTTCCCGCGAACACGGCCGTCACCTGGCCGAGGCCGCCGATTCCGATCTTGCGCCCGACGACGCGGTCGCCGCCCGCGACCTGGGCAGCCACCCAAGCCGACTGCACGGCGTAGGCGGCACCGATGTCGCCGGCCGGCAGCAGGGTGCGCACTGGGGCGCAGGGACCGCCGGAGGCGCGGGCGGCGGCCAGCCGGGCGAGCGCCTCGGCCGCCGGGGCGTCAAGAACTGGTGCGGAGAACGTCATCAGGCCACCTCGAACGTCGTGCCGATACCCATGCCGGTGAGCCATTCCGGTACCGGCTCGTAGCTCGTCCACACCAGCGGCCTGCCGACCGCGGCGAAGGCGATCAGCCAGGTGCGGATCTCGTGGCTGCCGCTGCCCGCCCGTTCCTCGAGCAGCTCGTCGCCCAGCTCGGTGACCGGGTCAAGGTCCGCGGTGACCAGCTGCTTCAGGAACCAGGCGTCCCAGGCGGCGTTGACCGGGGCGTCCGGGTTGCCGCCGAGCGCGCGGACCCGTGACTCGCGGGCGTAGGAGGCCGCGTGCACGTCGAGCCGGCCGTGGATCATCGCAGCCCGCCGTTCTGCGGGGACGGAGGCGTCCCGCGGGTCGTTGGACGGCAGCCAGTGGGACAGGCCGCCGCTGGCAACCATCAGCACCCGCCCCGCGTCGGCGGCACGAACGGCCGCACCGAGTGACCGGCCGAGTGCCACGCAGCGGCGCATCGACGGGAGCGGCGGCGCGGCGGTGTTCACCACCAGCGGGACCAGCGAGATGTCGGCCCCGCCGCGGACCATGTCGTAGCTCTGCACGATGCCGTGGTCGACGGTGAGCGCATAGGACAGCGCGACATCGAACCCGTCCGCGGCCAGGCCGTCACGGACCGACCAGGCGAGGGGGGACGCCACCGGCAGCGGGCCGTGACGGCTGTTGAAGTCACCGAAGCCCTCGGCATCGGCGACGCCGAGCACGAACGGCGGCATCACGTCGTAGAAGTTCCCGTGGAAATGATCGGGGCCGATGACCACGACGGCGTCCGGTGCCAGCGCGCGGACCGCGTCGGCGACCCGGGCGGTGTCAGATAGGAACCGGCCGCCTGGTGCGGTCGGCGCGGGCGGCGCCAGCATCGTCGCGAACGGCGAGTGTGACATGCCGACCATGCCGATGATCTCGCTCATGGCGTCGCTCCGAGCAGGAAGTCACGGTGGATCTGCAGGAACGCTTCCCGTTTCTCCCACTGGGGCCAGTGGCCGGCGTCCTCGATCACCTGCAGCCGGGCGTCGGGCAGCCAGCCGAGCAGCATTTCGGCCTCGTCGAGGCCTCCGGTCGGGTCGTGGTCGGTCCATAGCAGCAGCGTCGGCGCGGTGATCTTGCCGACCCAGCTCGGATCCCAGGCGAAGTCCTTGCGGACCTCCGGGTCCTGCAGCACGAGCGTGTTGCCGATCGCGGTCAGGAAGCCGGGCCGGCTGTAGACAGCGCGGCGCAGGTTGACCAGCTCGTCGGTGACCATCTCGGTGTGGTGGAACAGGAACTCGACCCGGCGGCGCACGGTGGCGTCGCTCGGGTCGCGAACCGCTGCCGTGGTGCTTTCCACCAGCCGCTTCATCACTTCGGGCTTGTTGGCAATGTTGCCAGGGGTGTTGAGGACCATGCGGCCGACACGGTCCGGCTGGTGGGCGGCGGTCCAGGCGGCGACCCAGCCGCCGAGCGATTCGCCCGACAGGTGCGCACTCGGGATGGCGAGGGCGTCCATCAGCCCGGTCAGGTGTTCGCTGAGCACGTCGATGGTGTACGGCCGGTCGGGCAGGTCCGACCAGCCGTGGCCGACCATGTCGTAGGCGGTGACACGGAAGTCGGCCGCCAGGCCGGAGATGTCACGGGCGTAGGCCTCCAGGTGGCCGCCGGTGCCGTGCAGCAGCACCAGGTCCTGGCCTGCCCCGGCGCGCAGCACCCGGGTGCGCACCCCGTGTACGTCGACGTGGCGCAGTTCGTGATCGGTGTCGGCGAGCTCGCCCCAGATGCTGATGTGCTCGGGCAGGTCACTCATGAGTGGTCCCCTGTGTCTGACTGGTCCTGCGGGAATCGGGCCCGCGCCTCGGCGACGGTGCACAGGCCGGCGCTCTGCCGGCGGGTAATGCCGAGCACCTGCAGCAGGCGGGAGTTCTCGATGGTGAGGAACTCGACCGGCTCGCCGGCCGAGTCGTTGTAGTGCCGGTGCCAGGTCCACGACGGGGTGTAGATGAAGTCGCCCGCCGCCCAGGCCTCCTTGTCGTCCTCGATGTCGCTGTGTCCGCGGCCCGCGATGACGTAGTGCACCGTCTCGTGGTAGTGCCGCTGCATGTCCGAGCTCTGGCCGGGCGGGATCGTCTGGCGGAACAGCTCGAACGTGACGGTTGGCAGCCGCCCGGCGATCGCCAGCGTGGTCGGGTTGTGCACCTGCCCGGACGGAAGCGTCTCCAGCTCGGCGGCGTGCACCACCACCGGCCGCGCGGTGCCCGGGCGGACCGTGTCGCTGATCGCGCCGAGGAAATCGGCCAGGTTGAAGCCGGCGCCAGCAAGTGCCATCAGATTGTCTCCGTCCTTCCGCCGTCGACCGTGAGCACGGTCCCGTTGACGTAGCTTGCGTCAGCCGAGGCCAGGAAGGCCACCGCCGCGGCCACCTCGTCCGGCGTGCCGGGACGGCCGGCCGGGACCTGCGCCGTGTCCGCCGCGTCGAGCTCGGCGAACGATACGGCGGTCCGCGCGGAGCGGCTGGCGAGTATGTCGCGGCGGCGCTGGGTGTCGGTGGCGCCTGGGGCCACGCAGTTCACTGTGACGCCCCGGTCCGCGTACTCAAGCGACAGCAGCTTGGCGGCTGCGGTCACCGCCGCGCGCAGCACCACCGAGACGGCCAGGTCCGGCTGGGGCTGGCGGACGGCGGTCGAGGTCACGAAGATCAGCCGGCCGAAGCCGCGAGACGCCATGCCGGGGAGCGCGAACCGGGCCAGCCGCAGCGGTCCGAGCACCAGCAGCTCGCTGCCGGCCCGCCAGGCGGCGTCAGTCACGTCAAGTACCCGCCCCGGCGGCGGCCCGCCGGCGTTCAGCACGAGCACGTCGGGTGGACCGTAGCTGGCGCTCATCGCGCCAAGCGCCCCGGCCGCGTCGGCCGCGGCGATGTCGGCGACCAGCGTCCCGACCTCGGCGCCGGACTGCTCGCGGAGCCGCGCCGCGGCCTTCTCCAGCGACTCGGCGTGGCGGCCGGCGATGACGACGCGGTAGTCGGTGGCCAGCCGCGCGGCGACCGCGAAGCCGATGCCGCTGGCGCCGCCGCCGATCAGGGCGGTCCGTCCGGTGATGCCCGTGCTGATGGCCGCCCCCTGGGGATCGCGTCGACTAGGTACTGGGCTTAGCCTGACCGGTATGACCCCACGGAACCAACGGTGAGTCCCAGCCAGCGGGACAGCGGGCCGGCAGAAAGCGGTCTTGACCGGGCGGCGGCGATCCTCGGCGCGTTCGACGCGGCCCATCGTGAGCTCACCCTGGCCGCGCTGGTCACCCGCTGCGGGCTGCCCCGCTCGACCACCCACAGGACCGCGATGAGGATGATCCAGCTTGGCTGGCTGGAAAAGCCAGGCAACCGGTACCGCATCGGCAACCGCCTGTTCGAGATCGCGAGCCTGGCACCGATCCGGCTGGAGCTGCGGGAGGCGGTGCTGCCGTTCCTGCAGGACCTGCACCAGGCCACGAAGATCACCGTGCAACTCGGAGTGCTGGACGGCACCCAGGTGCTGGTCGTGGAGAAAATCACCGGGCACCGCGCCATGCCGATGCTCTCCCAGGTCGGTGGCATGATCCCGGCGTACTGCTCCGCGCTCGGCCGCGCCATGCTCGCGTACTCCGAGCCGGCGGTCATCGACGCCGCCCTCGCCGGGCCGCTGCACGCCCGCACCCCACGGACGCTGACCAACCAGATCGCCATCGTGCGGGAGCTCACCGCGGTGCCAGAACGCGGCTGGGCGATCGACCGCGAGGAAGGCAACATCGGCGTCAGTTGCGTCGCCGCGCCCATCTTCGGCCCCCTCGGTGACGTCGCCGCCGCGCTGTCGGTCACCGGCCCAAGCCAGCTGGTCAGGGCCGACCGCATCGGGCCCGCGGTGCGGATGGCGGCCGCCGCGGCGTCCCGCGCTTACACCACCAGCCGCCCCAGGCCCCTGTCTCGTTGAACACGGGCTCGCTAAGCACGGGCCCGGTGAACAGAGTCCCGCTGAGTGAGACCGATCGTTGCCATGCGGGGCGCACCGCCGCACGCTGTGGCATTACACACGTGCGAATCACGCGGCGTGCGACTCGGAGGAGGCGACGATGTCTCTTGGCGGCGGCTACATGCTCCCCTCGCGCGAAGGGCAGCAGATCGCGGCGATCGGCCTCGGCATCACCATGAAGACCAACGGGAAGTCGACCCGCGACGCGTACTCCCTGTTCGAGTACGCGATCCCGGCGCGCACCGACGGGCCGCCGGCACACATTCACACGCGCGAGGACGAGTCGTTCATCTGCCTGGCGGGCAAGCTTGACGTGCACCTCGGCGGCGAGGACATCACGCTCGGCATGGGCGACTACCTGTACCTGCCCCGCGACGTGATCCACACGTTCCGCAACACGTATGACGAGGAGGCCCGGGTCATCTCCGTGGTGTCGCCGGCCTGCCTCGAGGGCTACTACCAGGCGCTGGCGGACCTGCCGCCCGGTCCCAAGGACATCGGCAAGATTAAGCGGATCATGGCCGACTTCGGCATCATGCTGCAGTTGCCGCCCGAGGTGCGCTGATCATGCGCGTCGGGATCATCGGGGCCGGGGTCGCCGGGCTGACCACCGCCAAGGTGCTCAGTCAGGCGGGGCACGAGGTCGTCATCTACGACAAGGCCCCCGACGTCGGCGGCGTGTGGAGCCGCACCCGCCGTTATCCGGGACTGACCACGCAGAGCCCGAAGGCGCAGTACTCGCTGTCGGACTTCCCCATGCCGCGTGACTATCCCGAGTGGCCGACCGGCGCGCAGGTTCAGGCCTACCTCGCGGCGTACGCGGGCCACTTCGGGCTTGAGGCGGCGCTGCGGCTGTCGACCGAGGTAACAGCGGCGGCGCCGGCGCCCGACGGCGGCTGGACGGTCACCGCGGCCAGTACTGCCGGCCAGAGCACGACCGAGCACGTCGGGACGCTCGTCGTGGCCAACGGGATCTTCTGCGAGCCCGCCGTGCCGCACTACCCGGGCGAGCCCGGGTTCACCGCGGCGGGCGGCCGCGTGCTCGCAGGCACGCAGATGCACGACGAGGAGCAGGCCAGGGGCAAGCGAGTGCTGGTCGTCGGCTACGGCAAGTCGGCGTGCGACGTCACCGTGCCGCTGAGCCTGGTGGCGGCAAGCACCGACGTGATCGCCAGGCACCTGCTGTGGAAGGTGCCGCGGCGCATCGGCGGCTTCCTCAACTTCAAGATGCTGCTGCTCACCCGCATGGGCGAGGCCCTGTTCAAGTACCTGCGGCCGCGCGGCGTCGAGAAGTTCTTGCACGGGCCGGGCAACGGCATGCGCGGCCGGATGATCAACTCTATCGGGACGGCGTCGGTCCGCCAGTTTGGCCTCAGGCGGCTGCGGCTGGTACCGCCCGGGCAGATGGAAGACATCGTGCGCGGGGCGATCGGCCTGGCCACCGAAGGCTTCTTCGAGGGCGTCGCGGCCGGCCAGATCACCGTGCACCCGAACAGGACCATCACAAGGCTGCTCGACGACGCTGGCACGCCGGCCGCGGAGCTCGATGACGGCACCCGGCTCCCCGCCGACCTCATCGTGTGCGCGACCGGGTTCACGCAAGGCGTGCCGTTCCTGCCCGCCGAGGTGACGCGGCGGGTGCTGGACGGGCGCGGCAATTTCCAGCTCTACCGGCAGATCCGCCCTGTCGACGCGCCCGGGCTGTACTTCAACGGGTACAACTCGTCGTTCTTCAGCCCGCTCAACGCCGAGATGGCCGCGCTCTGGATCGCCGCTGACCTAGCCGGCGCGATCAGCCTTCCGGCCCCGGCGGCGATGCGCCAGCAGGTCACCGACCAGCTCGCGTTCATGGATGTCGCCACGGATACCCACCATTGCCATGGCGGGAAGATCATCCCGTTCTCGCTGCACAACGTGGATGAAGTGCTCGGTGACCTCGACGTGAACATCAGCGCCGCGGTCCGCGCCTGGCACTGGCTCATGCCGGTCGACCCGGCCGCCTACCGCCGCGTGACCCCGGCCGTGCTCGGCCGGCTGCCGCGCGTCGTCGCGGCCACGGTCGCGACGTCCGCTATGCCGGAGGCGGCACCCCCTAAGTCACCCGCCAGCATCGCGGCGGCGACTAGGAGAGGTAACGGGTGGCAGCCGAAGTCAGGCGCCCTCGTTCGGTATTACTACCTTGATGCCCTGGGCGGCGAGGATCTTGGCGCTGAGCGCGCCCAGCTGGGCGAATTCTTCGCTGGTCAGGGTGTCGACGAGCAGCTCGCGGACGGCGGCCACGTGGCCGGGGGCGGTCGCCTCGACCTTGCGCCAGCCTTCCTCGGTGAGGACGGCGTTGATGAAGCGGCCGTCGCCCGGGCATGGCTCGCGGCGGACCCAGCCCTTGGCCTCGAGGCGGCTGACGACGTGGCTGAGCCGGGACATCGAGCTGCTGGCCGTCGCCGCCAGCTCGCTCATCCGGAGCGTGCGGCTGGGTGCCTCCGACAGGCCGGACAGGACGAGGTAGTCGAACTGGGTGATGCCCGCGTCCTTCTGGAGCTGGGCGTCAAGCACCGCCGGGAGCCGCAGCAGCAGCGCGACAAAGGGGCGCCAGGCCGCCTGCTGTTCATCGCTGAGCCACTCCATGACTTCATTCTATGGCTTTTGGTTGATGCTTCAATAACGATGCCGTATTGTTGAAGCGTCAAGCTTGCTGTCTGCCGAGTGGAGGCGGTCATGGCCGGGCGCTCGATCTTTGACCCGGAGGTGCCGGCGGCGCCTACGACGAGTTCGTGGTGGAAGCCGCGCCGCGGTCGGCGGCGCAGCGCGGCTGGGAGCCGTCGGACGGGCCGCTGCCCGCGCTCTACATCGGGCACGGCGCGCCGCCGCTGCTCGACGACGCCTTGTGGATGTCGCAGCTGGCCGCCTGGACGCACACCATGCCCAAGCCGCGGGCGGTGCTGATCGTCTCCGCGCACTGGGAGGCCGCGCCGCTGATGCTCTCGGCGCCGGCGGCCGGGACGCCGCTGGTGTACGACTTCGGCGGGTTCCAGCGGCGGTACTACGCGCTGACCTACGCGACGCCTGACGCTTCGGCGCTCGCGCGCGAGGTGGCGTCGCTGATGCCCTCGACGGCGCCCGCGCACCAGCATCCCTCGCGTGGCCTTGACCACGGGGCGTGGGTGCCGCTCAAGATCATGTACCCGCTCGCCGACGTGCCCGTGCTGCAGCTGTCGATCCCCACGTCCGACCCGCATCAGCTGCTGTCCCTCGGCGCCCGGCTTCGGCCGTTGCGTGAGTCCGGTGTGCTGGTCATCGGGTCCGGGTTCCTCACCCACGGGCTGCCGTTCCTGACTCAGGCGATGATCACTGACGGCTTCGTCCCCGGGTGGTCGTCGGAGTTCGACTGCTGGGCGGGCGAGGCGCTCGCGCGCGGGGACGTCGAGGCGCTCGCCGACTTCCGGCGGGCGCCGGGGATGCCGTACGCGCACCCGTCGGCGGACCACTTCCTGCCGCTCTTCGTGACGCTCGGCGCGTCGTCCGACCCGTCTCAGCCGGTATCGACCGCGATCGACGGGTACTGGATGGGCCTGGCCAAGCGCTCGTTCCAGGTGAACTGACCGCTGGCGGGCGCTTGCTTGCGGGTCCCCGCTTGCTTCCGGCGCTCCTGCTCGCGGCGCTCCGCGCTTCTTGCTGTTATCTCTCGATCCGGGTCGGTTCGAAGGATGGTGGATCGTTGACCACGCTATGGGGGCTGTTGCATATTCGGGTTTCCCGGATTTCAGGTGTTGTTGCTGGCAGAATTGATTTATGGCACGCCAGTTCAAGCCGGTTGACCGTGACGCTGAGATGCTTTTGCCCCCTAATATGCTCGACTGGGTGCCTGAGGGGCATGCTGTCCGGGTCGTTATCGGCACGGTCGAGTCGGTCGTGACGCCGGACCTGGCCGCCCGGCTGGTGCCGCCGGCCCCGAAGGGGTCGGCGGCCGGCCCGGCCCGGTATGACCCGGTGATGCTGCTGACCGTGTGGATGTACGCCTACCTGCGCGGGGTGCTGTCCACCCGGGCGGTGGAGGACCGCTGCCGCTACGACGCGACGTTCCGGGTCGCGTGCGGGCGGCTGGTCCCGGACCACACGACGCTGTCCCGGTTCCGGAAGTACCTGCTCGCGCAGGACGGGCTCGCGGAGGAGCTGTTTTACCGGGTCCTGCGCGTGTGCGCGTGCGCGGGGCTGGGCCGCCTGACGGTGGTGGCCGGCGACGGGGTCAAGATCGCCGCGAACGCGCCGAAGGAGGCCAGCCGGACGGAAGCCGGGCTGCGCAAGCTGGCCGGCCAGGTGATGGCGGGCGCCAGGAAGGCCGCCGCGGACGAGGACGCGGACAAGGGCGTGCTGCCCGGCACCGACCTGCTGCTGGGCGCGGACACGGCACCGGGCCCGGATCCGCGGTCGCGGGCCGGGCGGGTGCTGGCCTGCCTGCACGAGCTGGAAGGCGAGCGGGAGGCCGCGGACGCCGCCGCCCGCGAGCAGGGAAAGGCCTACCTGCAGGCGCTGGCGGCCGGCACCGCGGCCGGCCGGGGCCGGCCCCCGGCCGCGGTGGCGCTGGCCGCCGCGCAGCTGCGGCTGGAGGAGGCCGTCGCCGCCGAGGAGGCCGTGCTCGCGGACTGGCAGGCGCGCCGCGCCGCCGGGCAGCGGGTCACCCGCCCGCCGGCCGCCCCCGGCGCCGGCAAGAAGGCCCGCAAGGCCCGCGCCCGCCTGGAAGCACTGCAGGCCGAGGCCGCCGCCGAGGCGGAGGCCGCCGCGGCGGCGGGGCAGGGGGAACAGGCCGGGGACGGGAAGGCCAGGCCGCGGCGCAACGTGACCGACCCGGACTCCCGGCTGCTGCCGGTGCGCGGCGGCGGGTTCACCCAGGGCTATAACTGCCAGGACGCCGCGGCCGACGACCGGCTCATGCTCGGCGGCTACGCCTGCCAGGACACCGGCGACGCCCAGCAGGCCCACCGGCTCGCCGCCGTGGCGGAGAAAGGCGCCGCGGTCGTCGCGGCCGGCCACGCCGGCCACGCCGCCGACCCCGGCCGGCTCGCGGAATGCCACGGCCGGCTGTGCACCCTCCCCGAGCAGGGCCAGCACACCCCGGATCATGACATCGCCGCCTGCCACGCCGCCATGACCAGCGGCATCGGCGTCCTCGTCGCCGACGCCGGCTACCACAGCCAGGCCAACCTCGAAGCCCCCGGCCCGAACCGGCTGTTCGCCGACGCCAAGACCCGCGACCTGGCCCGCCGCGAGCCCGCCGAAGGACCCCCGCCCGACGGCGCCACCGCCGCGGAGGCCAACGCGCACCGGCTGGCCACCCCCGAGGGCCGCGCCGCTTACAAGCGCCGCGCCCCCGACGTCGAGGGCCTGCACGCCAGCCTCAAAGACAACGGCGGGCTGCGCCGCTTCAGCCTCCGCGGCCTGCACAACGCCACCAGCGAGTTCCTGTTCGCCGGCCTCGCCCACAACCTCCGGCTGCTGGCCGCCATCAGCTGAACCCCGCACATCCCGGCCCGGCCGCGCTCCGCGCGGCCGGGCCACCGCATGCCCGAAAACAGCAGCGCCCGCCTCGAGCACCACCAAAACGGGCACGCCGCACCGCCCGCCAGGCACGCGTATACCCAGAACCCCGCCCTGGAACCGGCTCACGTCGGCCGCCCCGCAGAAACTGCAACAGCCCCTATGGCGTGGTCAACGATCCACGATGTTCGTGCCGCGCGGTCACGACTGGG
>CAVXAB010000052.1:0-52379 GCA_963759545.1 uncultured Actinomycetota bacterium | reverse complement strand
TTTTCGCTGACCAGCATGCCTAGCAATCTGGTTGAGATACGCGCAGATCTTCCTAATATTCCTGTGCGCCGAGGAATGCTATCTTGTCCGTGGGCTTTTCGTGGGGGAGGTCCCCCAGAGCCGGACTTATGGGATTTCTGTGGGGACGCTGAGCCTTGCGGGCAGCTGTGGCTCCGCCGCTGCCGTCATCCCTCGGCCGAACTGGAAGAAATCGACTTCACGCCCCTCCGCTCTTGCCCCGCCGCCATCTCACCCGGGCGGCGTGGCTGAGCCCCCTTCCCTCGGTGACCGGCCAGGAGTTAGAAGACGAACGTGTTGAACGGTTCCGGGTCGGTCCGGAACATGCGGGACAGCAGGCCGACAGCCGCGCGGTCCCCGTGGATCCGCCCCGCGCCTGCCAGCAGTGCGGCGGACATCCCGCCGAGGTAGAGCGAGCCGAGGGCCTGGACGTCGAGCACGAGGTCGGGTGCGGCCGTGACCTGGGTGCAGACGGCGCCGCCCGGGCCGCCGTCAAGCCTCCAGCGGCCCTCGTTGCCCGGGCACATCGGGTCGGACTCGATCTCCAGCACGATTGTCCCGCCGCTGTCGTAGCTGCGGGCCTCAAGGGCGGCCTTGATGTCGAGCAGCCGGATCCACAGGCTGTCGGACTGCCGGGTCACGCGCATGGCCCGGGGGTCGTCAAGCATCCAGCGCAGCGGCTCGTCACTGGGGCGCGGGGCCGCGACGACCTTGCGGGTCAGGTCGAAGTCGAGGAGCAGCTGCCACATCGCCAGGTAGGCGTCGTCGCTGGCGGCCTGCAATCCCTCGACGGCCAGCGTGCCGGTCTCCTCGATGCGGGTGGACCAGGGGAGCCGGTAGGTCGCCACTCCGTCGAGGGACCCGTCAGCATCACGGTGCACGAGGTAGCGGCGCGGGCCGGCCGTGCCGCTCGAGGCGTCGTTCAAGTCGGACCATTTGTCCGGCGGCGCGGAGAGCTCACCCACGCGGCTCGCGCGGACGGCATCATGAACGGTGCGCCAGGCCTGCCGCGCGGTCGCCGCGTCGGTGATCTCAAGACTGCCGCCACCAGCGCCCGGGGCGCGGAACCGCGCCTGGGTGCGCTCGATCTCCCACCGGGTACGCCGGGTGGCCGGCCCGTAGCCGAAGCGGCCGTAGATCGTGCCCTCGCTCGCGCTGAGCCCGGCCAGTGGTTCCCCGCGCTCACGGGCCTCGTCGAACATGGCCTGCATCATCAGCCGTAGCAGCCCTCGTCGCCGGTGGGTGGCAGCCACCGCCGTCGACGTGACCCCGCCCAAGCGCACCGGCCGGCTTCCGGGAACGGTGACCTCGAAACTGATCATGGCTGACCCGCCGACCAGACGACCGTCGACAAACGCGGCCTGCGGATGGAAGTAGTCCGCCTGCAACAGCTCATCGGCCCAGGCCGCCAGCTGCGCCTGCCGGCCGGCGGGTTGGGCTGCGGCCACGCCTCGGGACCGCCGTGCCACGCGGCCGGGAACGGCTCCCAGTGCGGCAGGCCATTGGCGTACGGCAGCACCTTCAGGTAATCGACCAGCTCGTCCGGCTTGACCCTGCGGATCTCTGTTGACATGCCGTAACGATGCGGCAGCGCACGGCCGGATGGCCAATAATGAAGCCTCTGGCTACATCGAAGGTCGGCCTGTGCTCACTTACACCCTGGCGCCGGAAGACCTGGGGGAGATCCGGTTCGCCATCTCACCCGCGGTGGAGGCGACCCTCTCCCTGCGGGCGCTGCGCGATCCGTCGCGCTACCCGTTGCAGCTTCCCTGGATCAGGAAGGTCCAGCACCGCCTCGCGGGCCTGGACCGGGAGGTCCTCGGCAGCCTGATGAACGATCGGATGGGCAGCCCCGACTTCCTCACCCCGCCGTTGTCCGGTCCGCTGGCGACATACGCCGCCGACCTGGAGATGATCGCCAGAACCGACCCGGCCGAGGTTGAGCGCCAGCTCGTGGCCATCAACGGCCATCTCCCAGAGGTGCTGGCGGGCTCGGAGGCGCTCGGCCGCATCATCTCGGCGATGGAACAGTACTGGCGGATCATGATCGAGCCCTACTGGTCGCGGATGCGGACGACCCTTGAGGCCGATGTGGCCTACCGCGGCCAGGTCATCACCCAGGACGGCACGGCGGCGATGCTCAACAACCTGGCTCCCACCATCCGTTACTCCCGCGGCAGGCTGAGGGCCGACCAGGTCAGCAACCCAAGCCGGGAGGAAGCCGTAGCGCGACGAGGGCTGATCCTGTACCCCACGATGTTCGGTCCCGGTGCGGTCATCCCGTTCGACGTCGGCCACCACCCCGAACTCGGCTACCCGGCACGCGGGCAGGGCGCGCTCTGGGCCATGCGCGAGCGCCCCAGCGCAAGTGACCTCGGCCGGCTGATCGGGCGCGAGCGGCTGCGCATCCTTTCGCTGCTGCGCAGCCGGCCGCGATCGACGAGCGACCTGGCCATCGAGCTGGCGGTCACGCCGTCCGCGGTCAACCAGCACCTGCAACTGCTGCGGCGCACCGGCCTCGTCGAGTCCTACCGGGTCGGCAAGCAGGTCTTCTATCAGCCGTCCGAACTAGTCGGCATGCTCATCGGAGCGTGAGGCCGGACCAGTCACTTTTCAGGTGCTCGATGTCTGCGCCGCTGGCCTCGGACACTCGCAGCCCGTTTCAAGGGCACGCGGCCGCGAAGGAAGCCGTGGCCCTGGAAGGCACCGGACAGGCGCCCAGACGAGTGAGTCCGGCCATCAGCCGCGGCTTCATAGACTGTGGACTCGGTCAGCTGCCCGTCACGCTGAAGCCAGCGCCGGCAAGGTCTCCCGCACCAGGAGCCACAGGTCCCGGATCCCGGCGTGCCTCGAGGTCGGGGTCCTCGGAACGGTCCCACGTCCCGCCCGCTGCTTCGCGCGGCCGAACGCGGTCAGTGCCAGCCGAACCGGTCACCGGCGGGCCGGGTAGAGCGGCCGCAGCAGCGACGGGGGGCGGAACGGGGTGCCCTGGCCTGCCGGCACGGCCAGCCGGTCGGCGATCACCCACAGCGTGGCCGGGTCGACGCCGAAGCCGACGTGACTGCAGCGGACCTCGACGTTCTCGTGCAGCGCCGTCTCGGACTCGATGCAGGCCTGCCACGGCACGATTCCGTCCCGGCGGGAGTACACGGCCGTCGACGGGACGCCGATGGGCCGGGCCCGTTCCTCGCCGGAGGAGGGCCGGTCACCGGTCGCGTGCAGGCGGCTGAGACGCCGGTACGAGCCATGAGCGCGGTTCTGCCGCGGGTCGTGCACGGCGAAGGGGCTGCCCAGGGTGATGACCCGGCGGACGAGGCCGGGATGCCGGCGCGCCATTTCCCTGGCGTAGATACCGCCCAGGCTCCAGCCGATCAGCGACACCGGTCCCCCGGTACCACCGGCGTGAGCGGCGAGCGCCCGCGGGAGCCCGTCAAGCACCGCTTCGGTCGGGCCGCGGTTGCGCCCGAGGTCCCAGCCGCGCGTGTCATAGCCGAGCCAGCGCACAAACTGCCGCAGCGCGGCCGTGCTCCGGTCCGACGCCAGCAGCCCGGGCAGCACCAGCACGCCGTGACCGTCGCCGCGCGGGGCGGTTGCCAGCACAGGCGCGGCCAGCGGGAGTGCCGCCAGGTCAGCCAGCCCGCGGATGGGCTCGGTCAGGAAGAGCCCGGCCGATGGTCCCGCTGCCTGCGCGGTTCTCTCGGCGAGGTACATCGCGGCCCGCCTTTCCGGCTGTGTCGCCACAGCCTGAGACTGACAGACGTTCACTATATGTGTCGCTTCTTCGATCGACAATGTCGACCGCTGACACGACAAGTGACTTCCCGTTGGGCGTGCGGCAGGTGAGCTGGCCGCCTTCAGGGCTGGCTCCTGGTTACGGTCCAATGCAGGCGGCGTCTGCCGTTCGGCGCCCTCATCGCGGCATGAGAGTGCGTCGGCTCAGCTCAATCTGTTAGCTCGTCGGGACGGTTCACATCGATAGCTGAAACAGTTGCGGCAGTGCGGGGCCGAGCGTGTGGCTGAGGTTGGTGATTTGGTCGGTACGTTGGTTGACCGCGTAGAGGTCGCCGTTTGCGGCGACGAAGAGCCAACGGCTGTCCGGCGACCAGACCATCGATTCCCATGCCCATCCCGTATCGACTTCGGACAAGTCGATACGGAGCGGAAGCGCATGTGCGGCGCCGGTAACGAGGTCGATGATCTCGATCCTTGCCTGCGGCGATCCAACGAGGACGGCGACGGTGGCCCCGTCGGGTGAGATCACGCCGACGGTGGACGGCACAGCGCCGTTGAGGCGAGTGCTGAGGGGAACGCGAGTATTGAGCGGATACCGCACGCCGGTGGACCGGTCGATCACGACCGGCCGGCAGCGGGCGTGGCTGTTGCACTCGGCGGCCAGCCAGCGGGTGGGCCCGACCGCAAGCACCGTTCCGGTGGTAACCCGGCTGGTGCCGCTCGGGCGCACGTCATAGACGCCGCCGATGCCCGGGAAGAGCAGGTACCCGGTCTGGTCAGGGATCGCCGAGAGCGACGTGTTGATGGGCGAGCTCTGGGGCGGTGCGGCGATCGACGGACCGGTGCGGCGCCCGTCCATCCCGACCAGCACCATCAGGTCGTCGCGGGTGCTGCTCGATACCCACAGGTGCCGCGGATCCGGGCCGGGGAACACCGGCCCCCCTGCGTCAAGTGCCCCGGGTGCCTCGCGGGCGGGCTCCCCGTCCGGGATGAGATAACCCGGTACGGAGTCGACCGGACGGATCAGCGCGCCCTCCGCGTCGGTTACGAACGTCACCGGCCCGCCGCTCAACAACGCCGGGTGAAAAGTCCGGGTGATGCGGCCGCGGGCGAACTGTATGCGGACGACCACCCCGGGCCCTCGGCCGAACAGCTCCCAGCCCGCGCGCACCCCGAGCAACGGGTGACCGAGGATTGTGACCGACACTGTCGATGTCGGCACCACGCCGGAACTCGCCGTCGACGACGGCCCGGGTGCCGATGACCGCGAGCCGGCCGCGCGCGGAGGCGTCGTTGGGGAGCCCGCCGGGCTGCCGCCGGAGCGAACAACGGCACTAACGGCCACGGCCACGGCCACGGCAGCGACTACAAGCAGCACCAACCTTGGCCGGCGGCGAAGGCGGAACGTAGCGCCCACGCCGCGTTCGGGACCGACATCGAGGAACTCGACGTCGTCCGGCGGCACGTCATCGCCGCGGCTCATGCACCCATCCCTCGCGTGCGGCCTCTCCGGGCTGCTTGTCCTCGGGAGCGGGAAGGGAAGATCAGCAGGACAAAATCCGCCTAACTGAAGTCTCTACGGTTCCCGCAACCCGCACCTTACGCTCCATAACGAGGCCGGGCAAACCACGGCCAAAGCATCGAACCGCGGCCCCGATTGGGCAGGCGAGCCCTGGTTACAGAGCCCCAACGCTGAGCCGGTGGTCGTCTTCGCGTGAGGGATATACGGAAGAGCGCATAGTTATGCTAGGTGGCAACATCCGCTATTCGGCATGAGCGAGCGTCCGTTCGCCGCTACGGCAGAGTTGGGCGCGCAGATCACCCTGATCTGCGAGTCGCGGCCGACCAGAGCGAGTCCACGGGGACTGCGCCATATCGGCGGATATCGCGTCCTTCGTGACAGCCGGACTGTCGCCGCTGGCTGACCAGACCGCCGCTGCCGCCAGGCCCGCTGACGACCGCCCTAGCGGGCCGGACGGGTAAGGGCGGCCCGGCCTGGGCGCCGTTTAGACCGGACGTTCCTTTTCGGCCTTGAACTCCGCTGCTTGCCGATTGCGGTCGGCCTTCCAGCTCAGCGCGGGATCGGACAGGTCCCACGTGGCGTCCTTGCGCTTCAGGTCGGCTTTCACCTGGACGGTCTCGCCCAGGCCCGGCCCCTTGAAGTCCTCGTGGAAACCGGGATAGCCGAGCTCGACCCGGAATGGCTCCGCGTCACCGCAGCGGACTTCCATCAGCCAGCTACGGCTGTCGTTTTCTGAGTTGGGATGCTTGACCCGGACGTCGACAACGGTCCCCGCGGCAGGCTGCCAGTCGTGCCCGAACATACGTTGTCCCTTACTCCCGTGAGCAGATCGGGCCCAACCTAGCAGAACGGCCCGGTACCCGCCGGAAACAGCCAGCGCCGGCCGCCCGGGCCGCGGGAGGCGAGCCCGAGGCGAAACCCGATGAGCGCCGCAGACAACGCGGCGAGCCGGGCGACTGCGGCAGCGATCTTCATGAGTGATCTCCCGGGTGCGGTCACATGACAGGCCCATTTTGATGCCGGCGAGTCCGGTGTAGATGATGAACCGGAACGAGACGAGTTGCTGGCCAGCGTCCATGAGCCGGTGGCGCACGGCCTCGCGCAGCTTGGTGCCGACCGCCGAAAATGAACTACGCCACGATCCGTAGCTGACGCGCAGTCTCAACCACGACCAGGAGGTGCTCCATACTGCCGATTATTTCGCCTGACGACAGGAGTGCTGCGACTCGTCAGCGATGCACAGAGGCCCCAGTTCTGCTCGGGGCCGCGTCGTTCAACGTCGGCCAAGTGGGTTTGCTAGTGCCTGCGCGACCGTGCTCATCTGTTCTTACCTGCGCCCCGACGGAACCATCCCATGAGTCCCCATGGCAGTTCATACTTGACGTGTGGCCAACGGCGACGACTGGACCAACCAGTACCGAGATGAAGTTCGAGATACTGTTAACCGCGAGGCGGACGAGCGCCAACGGCAACTCGCCGAACTCCAGGCGAGAGAGCGGCACTCGAAAGAGAGGCGTGCGCGTAACGAGATCATCCTTGCCGAGTACGGGAGGATGCTCGCGGGAAGGTTTGCACAAACATACGAGCGGCTAGTATCCGCCGGTAGCCCTGGAGCTGAGCAGGTATTGCCCCGGAAAAAACTACGGGCACCAAAATACGGATGGTGCTTGATAGATAATGAGCCTTATACAGGTCATGCTGAAATCATCTTCACTGATGGCACTTCACCGGAATTGACCGGTAAGGGCAAGTATCGACTGCGTTCCTTGGAGGAGCTTTCCGCAGCTTTGCTTGCGACCGGTTACAAGGTAGACGGTAGGGTCGGATATGACGAAAGTCCACGGTACTACAATAGGCTTGACGAGTCCGAGGAAAAGCTTCGCGAGTGGGCCGATAAAGTTATTTCAGCATGGAGCAAGAGGCTCGTTTCTCTGAGGTCGACTGGGACATCGCGGTGGACTCCACTGCCGTGCGCGCCCATCAGCACGCCGCCGGCGCCCGTATCGCGCCGCCCGCATCGGTTCCAAAGGGACGCAGGCAGCGAACTGACGCGCGAAGCAGCCCGGCTGAGCTTGTGCGACCGCCTGGCGGAGGTGGCGCAGGCGCCGAAGGGCTCGGCCGCTCACGCGGCGGGTTCACCGCCAAGATCCACCTGAGCGCGGACGGACGCTGCCGACCGCTCTCGCTGCTCATCACTGAAGGCCAACGAGCGGACTGCACGCAGTTCGAGGCGGTGTTGGGCAAGATCCGGGTTCCCCGGCCCGTCGGCCGGCCCCGCCGCAAGCCCGGCAGCGTGGCTGCGGACAAGGCGTACAGCAACAGCCTCATTCTCCGGTACCTGAGGCGACGAGGTATCTCGCACACCATCCCGGAGAAGTCCGACTCCCAGGCCGCCCGCCGGCGCAAAGGATCGCGCGGAGGGCGGCCACCGGGCTTCGACGCCGAGCGCTACAAAAGCGCAACACCGTCGAACGGGCGATCAACAAGCTCAAGCAGTTTCGCGCGGTCGCCACCCGCTACGACAAGCGCTGCTACATCTACCTCGGCACGACGACGGTTGCCGCGCTGGTCATCTGGCTGCGCTCTTGAACACGCCGTCCGGCCGCTGATGCGCGCAAGGCACCAGGCCGCCCTGCGCATCGAAGACCTCGGCGTCGAGGCCGGCGTTCACCCAGACGGAGATACCCTGCCCGTGCACCACCACGTTGAACGGCGCATTCTCCGGATCCGCGCGCGTCGCGACTGTGAACACCTCGCCCGGACGCATCCAGTGATCCGGCGCCCAAGGCTCGACCCACAAGCACAACCTGCCGCTCCATGGGCTGCGAGCCGCCATTCTTTTTCATCCGAGGAACGCTTGCCTTTATAGGCGGGCTACGATCTCTTCGTCTATTAGGGCTGTTATAGAGGTTCGCTGGGAGCCGCCCCTTTCCACGTGAGCGGTTACGGTTACCACCGCTTCCTTATCCGGGGAGATTATGCAGAGCTGGCCGTAGAGGCCTGCCATTTTGTACGTTTTTTCCCCGAGGGTGCACCAGACGCCGAGGCCGTAACTGTCCGAGAGGCGGAAGCCTTCGTCTGTTGGGTCCTTCACGGTCGGGACGGTTTCAGTCGCGATTCGTGCGCAGTATTCGGCGGGGACCAGCTGGCGGCCATCGTGGCGGCCCTCGTCTAGCAGGAGGCGGCCGAAGCGGGCCAGTTCGGACGTCCTCAGGTAGAGGGCGCTCTCCGCTACCGGATGGCCGAGGGGGCAGGTGTGCCACTGGGGGTTGTGGATGGCCAGCGGGGTGAAGAGGCGGGGCAGCAGGTAGTCGCGGACGTTGGCGCCGGTCGCGGCGCGCAGGGCGCGGGCCGCTACGTACGGGCCGATGCCGGTGTACCTGAAATACGTGCCGGGCTCGTGCGCGAGCGGGGTCGCGAAGAAGTCAGCGGCTAGGTCCGGGACCACGACAGGGTCGTAGGCGGACCAGAAGTACGGGCTGCCGGACGTCATCATGAGCAAGTGCCGGAGCGTGACCTGGTCCAGGCGGGGCGCGGCAGAGCCGGCTAGCTCGGGGTAGTACTTGAGGGCGGGGTCGTCCAGGGCGAGGCGGCCTTCGGCTTCGGCGATGCCAAGCGCTACGGACGTAAAGGTCTTCGAGACCGACCGCACGTCGACTCGGTCGTCCGAGCGGAGCCTGCGTTCGACCGGCTCGGCACCGCGGCGGTAGATGTGCACTCCGTAGAGTTCCATGCCCTCTCGTTCGGCGGACCGGACCAGGGCGTCAATGAGTTCTCGCACGGCGGGGAGCCTAATAGCGGGGTCGGACATTCGCGGCTGTCTGCGCCGCGTCACTATGGCCCCAGGGCCCCGGAGTGTTAGGTGCTTGACCGGGTTTGAGGCTGTTGTGACTGGCGGGCCTGAAGTGACGAAGCCGGTCGCCGAGCCCACCTCGACCCGATCAGCGTCCTCGCGCTCCCCGGCATCCCATGATCAATCAGACATCCAGGGAACACTCCGGGGCCCTGCACATCGGTCCTGGCCACACCGGAACGCTACCCGACACATGATCGACCGGACAGGCTCTAGCTGATGGCTCGTAAGCCTGGGGTCTTTACCGCCGGTGCATCAGAAGATGGTTTCTATGCTTCTTGCGCCGATCTGCGGCTGCTTGGTCTTCCAGCGCTTGCTGCTGGGCCACCACGGCCCCGATTGGTATCAGGGTCCCGGGGAATGTGATAGCCAGGCCTATGCCCAGGAGGCATAGGCGGCATGGCTGGATAATTCACGCGCTAACCTCTCTAATGAATGTGAACCCGGGCCGCTGTCACCGAGGGTAACCCTGTGGGCAAGGCGCATTGCAAATATTCAGGCCAGGCTTAGTGGTCGCTTGGACGTAAGTATTCGGAAGTCCCGTGATTGGGTATGCCAGCGGGCGGCGTGACCGTGTTCGCGGTGACGCCGTTATGGTGGCTGTTCCGGTGCGGTTATCCGGGCGGGGGCGGCTGTGTGGACGGCGTGGCTGGCCCGCCGGTTCCCGCGCCTGCTCAGCCGGTGGACCTTGCGCCCGCCGGAGGACACCTCAATGGGCGCGGTGCCGTTGCAGGCGGCGAAGTGGTCGCGGTTCTTGAAGCGGGAGACGTCGCGGACCTCGCCGATGACGGTGGCGGCGATCACCGGGCCGACCCCGAACAGGCCGGTCAGGCTGGTCCCGCTGGCTCTGACGGCGGTGCCGGGTTTCTTCCTGGCCTCGCGCAGCTGCCCAGCCGCCGGAAGAACTCAGTGCTCGCGTCGGCCAGCCCGCCCGGCACGCCATGGCCCGTCACGTAGAAAAAGCCGCGCTCGCGGCAGGCCGCCTGGATCTGCTCCGCCACCACCGCCCTCGCCGCCGCCGGACCGCCGCCGACCAGCGGGCCGACATCGATGACCGGCAGCCCGGCTGAACCGCCGGAACCTGCCATGAAATCCATTCTGCCCGATACCCGCCCGTCATCGCTGCGGCGCTGGCCGTGTGCCTGGGCGTACTGCTGGATCACCTGCCTTCGATCGGCCTGCCGGAACCGGTCAGCCGCTGTGGAGCCGGGCCAGGCCGTCGAGGATGAAGTCGAGTGCGAACTTGAACTCGGCGTCGTCGTCGCACCGGCCGAGGGCGCCGCCGTGGGTGACCGCCAGGGCCATCTCCACGACGTAGGGATGGCTGGCGCCGAGTGCGCTCGCGAGGGCGGTGGCCGCCTCCGGCTCGAGGTCGCCGGAATCGTCGAAGAGGGCTTGCGTGAACCCGAGCAGGTGGCTGCCGAGGATGTGCAGGGCGTGGTGCGTCTGTGCGATCGAGAAGCCGCCTTCGCGGAGGATGCCGAGCACCGCGTTGATGTATTGCAGCGCGGCGGGCCCGGGCGCGGCCTGCGCCTCCACTGTGCGGGGGGCCCACGGATGGCGCAGCATGACGCCGCGCGCGGCGAGCGCCAGCTGGCGCAGCGACGTCTTCCAGTCAGTGCCCTCGGCGCTGACCGGGATCTGGCTGATCACGGTATCGGCCATGCCGGCGAGCAGGTCGTTCTTGTTGCGCACGTGCGTGTAGAGGGACATCGCCTCGACGCCCAGCTCCTGCGCGAGCCTGCGCATGCTGATGGACTCGATGCCGTCGCGGTCGGCGAGCTCGATGGCGGCTGCCATCACCCGCTCCCTGGTCAGCTGAGGGCGGCGTTCAGGGCCCGTGGGGCCCAGCGCGGAAAGCTTCACGTCACCAGCCCTCGCCTGCGACCCCGGCTCGTGTCTACCAAGAGGCCTCCATTGACATCCTTACGACGTAAAGCTTACCCTTACGACGTACGCATCCATCCTTACCTTGTAAGGATGGGCTTAGCGTACCACTCACGTCGCCGGACCAGGAGGCCAAGCCATGGCGAGCAGCAGGACAGCCAGCCGGAAAAGCATCCCGCCGCAGCGGCGGGCCGACAACGATCAAGACGCGGGAGCTGCCTCCCGGCCGACTCCACACGAAAGGAGAAGCACCGCCGTGCCTGTCAATCAGCTGACCATGCGTGCCGTCATCCAGGACGGCTACGGCGCGCCGGAGCGGGTGCTCCGGCTCGAAGAGGTTCCCGTGCCGCCGGTCGGCGCCGACGACGTCCTGGTCCGGATGCGGGCCACCAGCGTCAACACTCCGGACTGGGCCACCGTCACCGGAGTGCCGTACATCGGCCGCCTGGCCTCCGGGCTGCGCCTGGCCGAGGCGTGCTGTCCGCGGCAGCGACGTCGCTGGCGTGGTGGAGGCCGTTGGCGGGCGGGTCACCGACCTGGCGCCCGGCGATGAAGTGCTCGGGTCCACCTGGCTCATGGCCGGCGCCTTCGCCCAGTACGTGGTCGTGCCGGCGGCCCAGCTCGCCAGGAAGCCCGCCGGGCTCACGTTCACCGACGCCGCGGCGTCGGTGATGACCGGGCTCGCCGCGCTGACCGCCATGCGCGACGTGGCACAGGTGGGCGCCGGCACGCGCGTCCTGATCAACGGCGCCTCGGGCGGGGTCGGCACGATGGCGGTCCAGATCGCCAAGGCGCTCGGCGCGGAAGTCACCGGCGTGTGCGGCACCGCCCGCAACATCGAGCTGGTCCGGTCGCTCGGGGCCGACCACGTCATCGACTACACGAAGGAGGACTTCACCCAGAGCCGGCAGCGTTTCGACGTCGTACTCGACAACGTGCTGAACCACCCGCCGAAGGCCTCCGCGCGGGTGCTGGCGCCAAACGGCATGCTCATCCCGAACAGCATCGGCTACACCGGGGGCCTCCTGGCCGGCCTGCCCAGGATTGCGCGGGCCGTTCTGATGGGGCTCGGCTCCACCACCGTGAAGCTCGTATCCCCTGCCGTCAACCGGGAGAACCTGGATGCGCTCCTCAGGCTCCTCGAATCCGGCGAGGTCAGGGTGGTCATCGACAAGACCTACCCGCTCGACCAGGCGGCGGGCGCCGTAACGCACATGCTGGAGCATCACGCCAGCGGCAAGATCGCCATCACGGCGTAGCGAGCGACAAGGCGTGCCCGATACCCCGCCCGTCATCGCGGCGGCGCTGGCCGTGTGCCTGGGCTTACTGCTGGATCATGTGCTCTTGCTGGAGTGGCTCGAAGCCGTAACTGGCCGCTTTTACGGGCGATGAGCGTTTGCGCCACGAGGTGCCTGACGCCTTCCTCGCTCACCTGCTCCGGGTCTGAAGGAATCAGATTCCGCAGCTCCACGAGGAACGTCTTGAGTATCTCGCGAATCGGCGCCAGTTCAGGGTCGCTACGCCTGGCGTACCCCCAGAGGCTCGAATCGGGCTCGTGCAGCAGGGCAAGGCCGAGCCAGTTCAGGGAAAGCTCCAGGTATTCGGCTTCCGCGGCAGCGTGGTACGCCTGCGCGTAGAGGCATGCCCTGTTGTAGCGCCAGGCGCGGCCGGTCAGCTGCACGGTTGGAATCGATGCGGTTCGCAGTTCGGCCAGGGCGGCCTCGCGCAAGACGGGGTCGCCGGAGGCGAGCTGTGCCTTCAGGCGCCGCTCCAGAACGGTGCCTCGCCTGGGGTCGCCGTCGGCCACCCCGTTGCCGAGGATGGCCGCGGCGTCCCGCCAGGACTGTACGGCCGCCCGGAACGCGGCCTGGGCCTCCTCCAGCTCACCGGCCTGCTGCCGCGCCCAGGCGATGCGCTCGTACACGCCGGCGAGGGTAGTGGCGGGAAGCGGCGTCTCCCGCAACAGCAGCCGGGACGTCTCAAGTTCGCCAAGCGCCTCTTCACCGAAGGCGGGCACGTGATCGGGAAACTCGCGCATGGCCTGGAGGAAGAGCCCGCCCGCCAGAAGGTGCCGCAGGCCCTGCTGTGTCTTGAGGGGAATACGGCGATAGGGGGACACCATGAGCGTCAGCACCAGATGGACCGCGATCCACCGCGTGACCGGTCCGAGCAGCACGAGAACCCGGTCTGTCATGTCCGGCAAGCCGTCCCCGGCCGGCGCGGCGGCGGGCGGCGGCTCCCAGAAGACTGCCGACGCATGCAGCCTGCCGTCAAGCATGCTGACTTCCACCGAAACGCCGAGCCGCGGCGCGGCGGCCCCGCGCCGGATCACTGTCATGCTGACCCGGATACCGAACGGCGGCGGAAGGATCAATGAAAACAAATTGATGAAACGGCCAGCTGGATCAGGCACGACCCCCTGCAGCGTTGACAGTACCGCGGTTATCGAGTCGCTCGCGGCATGCTGTATCCGCTCGGCCTCGCTGACACGGATGTCCAATTCCCGGGAGGCGGGCAGCAATATGGACTTTCCGATTCGCTCAAGCTGAGATCGCTGGTCATTGATCTGACGTCTCACGTCCCGCCTTGCCACCTGAGACAACAGGGGAATTCCCGCGAGCTCGGCGCAGTCACTTGGGGAAGCGAGGTCAGCCACGATAATCTGCGGGCGCCGGTTCATCGCGATGGCACGGGCCAGTCCGTAGCCGACCGCGATGACCGCGAGCGCGGCAAGGAGCGCCACCGCCGCGCTCGTGGCGTTGTCGGCCACGCTGCGCAGCCCGGCCGCCAGCACGATCTCGCCGCGCGGCGCCATCAGGCCCAGTGATCCCAGTCTTCTACGCCGCGTGCCGCATCGGGCCCCGCGCAACCCTCGGGCGCCGCCGTTGCCTCCGGCGAGGCAGTTGCCTCAGGCGCCACGGTGGACTCGGGCCCCGCGGAATCCTCGGGCGCCGCCGTTGCCTCAGGCGATGCGGTCTCCTCCGGCCCCACGGTGGACTCGGGTGCCGCGGTGGACTCGGGTGCCGCGGTGGACTCGGGTGCCGCGGTGTCCTCCGGCCGCTCTTGATTCATCTCGGTGACCCATTCTTCAATCAAGGTTCCGGCCGGCGTGCGTAATTTTCAGCAGCCTTAGAATTACCCTTTGCCCGCCCATGGCCAAGAACAAAGTAGGCATTCTCGCGATAATATGAATACGCGTCAATATCCGACGCGGCTCCTTATGACGTCGCCAGCATTATACGCGCTCATGGACCTGAGAGCAGGGTTTCTGTCGGAGCCTCACGTCGGCGGTCACGTCAATCCGACGTCCGATACGTGCATGCGGAACCCGACAGCCACATAGGCAAGCCACGACCCACGAATCGGCTGCGCAGACGTGCTGCCCCGTCGGGGACGAGGAGAGCCGTTAGACCGGGTGATGGGCAAGTCCCGGGGAGCTGGGTAGCCTCTGAGCAAGGAGGCGAGTGGCATGGCGAACGACCCAGAGAAGTTCGACACCTTCGGCACCGAAGAAGGCGGCACCGACATCCTCGGCGAGGAAGCGGGCGGCACCGACGTCCTAGGCAAGGAGGAAGGTGGCACCGACATCCTCGGCAAGGAGGAAGGCGGCACCGACGTCCTCGGCAAGGAAGAGGGCGGCACCGACGTCCTCGAGCCGCCGGAGTAGGCGGCCTCAGGTACCTACGCGGCGCAACGCGGGCTGACCGGCCCCGCAGCCGCAGGCCGGGTGCGGCGGCCAGCCGCGCCGCTGCCACTGCCACTCGGGGAGGACTACCTCGAGCGTCCCGTTGGCGGCGGCCGGCTCGCCCGCCCGGTCGATGAGCGTGAGCGCCTGCGCGGTCGCGAGCGCGGCCGTCGCGGCGGCGAGCACCGTGTCGCACGCCTGCGTCCCGGCAGGCGGCGTCGGCGCCGCTGGCCTGGGCGAGGATCCTCGGCCAGGCGGGATCGCGCGCCGCCTTGCACAGGTCCACGCAGCGCACGCACGCCGAGCGCCCAGGCAGCACCAGCGGCCCGACCACGCCGATCGCCTCGTCCGCGTGCACCACCAGGTGCGGCACCCGGTCGCGCATGAGCGCGGCGAGCAGCACCGGGTCGGGCCGGCCGGTGATCACCGCCAGGTCGGGCACCCGCCTCGCGTCGTTGGCCGTGCGCACCTCCGGTGCGACCCGGTGCACCGCGCTGGCGACCCCCGCGGCCCTGCTCGTCCCCACGTCCGCGGTGCCGAGGCCCGCGGGCGTGACGTCCGCGGGCCCGGCCGTGCCGGTGTCCAGGCAGCTGACCCACCCGACCCCGGAGGCGGCGAGGAACGTGGCGACGCAGGCGCCCACCCGGCCCGCGCCGTAGACCCGGGTAAACGTCACCCTGCGCCGCCCGAGCACCGCCGCGCCGCCGTCGCCGTGCCCGTAGGCGAGCGCGGCGCAGGCCAGCTCCGGGCCGATCCTGGCGCGCAGGTAGTCGGGCAGGGCGGCGCGCAGGCTGGCGGGGAAGTCGTCAAGCACGCCCGCCGAGGCGAGCAGCTCGATCACCCGGTACACGATCTCCCGGCGGATGCCGTACGCCTCGGCGGCCCGCACCACCTCCGCGGTGTCGCGCGACCCGTCGAGCAGGCTCACGATGGCCGCCGCCTTGCCCAGGCCGGTCAGCGCGCGGGCGCGGCGCGGGTCAACGCCGATCTGGAGCGTGCCGTCGTCCCGCCACAGCGGCCTGAGCCCCGCCTTCAGTGCTGGTCTCATGCACACAGCGTGACGCCGCCCACCGACATTTGGCGCGGATCGCGCCCGCCTCGGCGAGACACTTGCGGACGGCGGATCGTTGAACAGACTGGGATGTGACCACCGATGCACTGTCATGGCGCGCCTACGCTGGAAGTACGCAATCGTTCGGGATAAGAGGTTTTTAGTGGCGGAGAATGACAGCCCGAGCCAGGTTCCCCCGAGCGGCCGCGGCGACGTCCCGCGCAACAGCGTCCAGCGGAGCGCGAAGCTAGCCGGGCTACCGCTTGGTTTCGCCGGCCGGACCGCGCTCGGGCTGGCCAGGCGGCTCGGCGGCGAGTCGGCGGAGCTCGTCGCGCAGCAGATCCAGCAGCGCACCGCCGACCAGCTGTTCCGGGTGCTCGGCGAGCTTAAGGGCGGCGCCATGAAGCTCGGCCAGGCGCTGTCGATCTTCGAGGCGGCGTTGCCGCCCGAGCTGGCCGAGCCCTACCGCGCGACGCTGACCCGGCTCCAGGAGTCCGCGCCGCCGCTTCCGGTCGGCACGGTGCACCGGGTGCTCGCCGCCGACCTCGGGGAGGACTGGCGCGCGTCGTTCACCTCCTTTGACGACACGCCGGCGGCCGCCGCGTCGATCGGGCAGGTGCACAGGGCGGTCTGGGGCGACGGGCGGGCGGTCGCGGTCAAGATCCAGTACCCGGGCGCCGGCAAGGCGCTGCTCAACGACTTCACGCAGCTGGCCAGGCTCGGCCGGCTGTTCGGCGTGCTCATGCCCGGGCTTGACGTCAAGCCGATGCTCGACGAGCTTCGCGACCGGGTCGCCGAGGAGCTCGACTACCACCTGGAGGCCGCGGCGCAGCGGGCTTTCGCCGCCGCCTACGACGGGGACCCCGACATCTACGTGCCCGGGGTCGTCACGGAAACCGATCACGTGCTCGTGACCGAGTGGATGGACGGCACCCCGCTGTCGAAGATCATCAGCGACGGGTCCAAGGAGGAGCGGGACCGGGCGGGCATCCTGCTGGCCAGGTTCCTGTTCTCCGGGCCGGCCAGGGCGGGGCTGCTGCACGCGGACCCGCACCCGGGCAACTTCCGGCTGCTGGCCGACGGGCGGCTCGGCGTGCTCGACTTCGGCGCGGTCGACCGGCTGCCCGACGGGCTGCCGCCGATCTTCGGGCGGCTGCTGCGGGTCATGCACGACCCGGACCCGGACATCGCGGAGGTCGAGCGCGAGCTGCGGGCGGACAACTTCCTGCGGCCGGGCATCGCGGTCGACCTTGACGCCCTGCGCGCGTTCCTCGCGCCGCTGGCCGAGCCGTCGGCGGTGGAGACGTTCAAGTTCTCCAGGGAGTGGATGCGCGAGGAGGCGAGCCGGGTGACCGACGGGAGCGCGGCGAACATCGCGCGCAAGTTCAACCTGCCACCCTCCTACGTGCTGATTCACCGGGTGTCGACCGCCGGGATCGGCGTGCTCTGCCAGCTCGAGTGCGAGGGCCCGTTCCGCGCCGAGGTGGTCCGCTGGGTTCCCGGCTACGCGGACGACTCGCTAGACAATGACGAAACCCGGGACGGCCCTCGCGCGCCCCGGGTTCCATCGTCGTCGTGACTGGAGTTGTGCCTGGCTTCGTTAGCCTTCGCTCAGCAGCGAGCGGAGCTGCTCGACGCGCTGCCACGCACTCAGCAGCTGTCGCTCGGCGCGCTCCTGCCGCTTCTCCAGCTTGCGGAGTTCGGCGGCCTGAGACGCGGCCCGTTGCCCCTCCGCTTGCCTGAGGCGCTCTTGGTGTCGTTCCTTGACCAGGTATTCCTGGGCATACATGGTTTACAACCTCGCATCGTCTGCGTTTGCGTATGTTCTTGACGGGTAGCCGCAGCGTGTGCGGCGTGTTGCGGTGCGGCGCGCCAGCCCAGCCTGAATACAGCCTGCGGCCTTCCCGTGGGGGAAGGTCAAGCGGCTGGCGCGCCGCGGTTACCGCCGTTCAGGAACGGTCGTGCCACCTAGTGATGACGTGAGCTAAGCGGCTCTTTCATCGGCCTTGGCGAGCTGGGTGTCCTCCTTGCGGGGACGGCCACGCGGCCGCTTCCGCGGCACCACCGTGCCGCGCAGGAGCAGTTCCCCTCCCCAGACGCCCCACGGCTCGCGTCGCTCAAGCTGCGCCCTCCAGGCAGGCAACCCGGATCCTGCAGCCCTGGCAGAGCGCCTTCGCCGCCTCCACGTCCGCAGGCGCCTCGGCGAAGAACAGCTCAGGGTCTTCCGTGCAGGGAAGGTCGAGACCTACCGGGACATTGCCAAGGCCAAAGAGTGCCGCGATCCCGCTCGCGGCCGTTTCCTGCTCGGCGTTCTTGTCGACTTGCGGCTCGATAACGGCGACCGCCTCGAACGAGGCGTCGGGCCACTGCATCGGTGCCATCCCCTCTCGCTTTGCATTTCCAGTGGTGACTGGTGCTGGTCGATTGGGACCGGGCCTGCAAAACAATTTGGCCGCGGACCCTATGTGCGGGTCCACGGCCTTCCGGGGATGTATCCGGCCTTTCTAGGCCGGTTGTTCCCGTTCAGGTTGTGGACCCATCGCGCCGTAACCGCCGGCGTTGATACGGGTCTTCTGGACGTTCGTCTGGTTGCGGGTGTCGTTAACGGTCGGCAGCAGCTCGGCGCTCATCGCGCTCATCAGGGCGAACTGCTCCGTCTGGGCCGGGAGCGGCCAGGACGCGACGCGACGCGCACCCGGGTTGCCAGCGGCCAGGACAGCAGTCTGCGTGCGGGCATGGTTCGCCCCCACGACGGCGAGTTTGGCCCACGGCGAGCGCGCATTGCCGACACCAAGGCAGGCGGCGCCCAGACGGGCAGCCGCGACATCAGTCATGAAAATTTCCACCGGGCACCTCCTTCAGGGGGTCAGTTGCTCAGGCCCACGGACATGACGCATAGCCTACGTAAGGCTCCATGACCGAGGCAACACATTTTTGACCTGGGTTTTCGCCGCCGGGGAAGAAAAAGGTTCCTGATCGCCCGAGGCAAGGTTTGAGGTTCTAGTCGCGGGGCGTGCCGGAGATCCTGATGAGGCCCTCCTGGACGACAGAGACCACGAGGTCCCCTTCCGCGGTGAACACCTGGCCGCGCGCGAGCCCCCTGCCGCCTGCCGCGACCGGGGAATCCTGCGCGTACAGCAGCCACTGGTCGGCGCGGAACGGCCGGTGGAACCACATGGCATGGTCCAGGCTCGCGGGCGAAACACCGCCGCTGTGGAAACTGACGCCGTGCCCGAGCACCACGGTCTGCAGCAGCGTCAGGTCGGAGATGTAGGTCATCAGGCACACGTGCAGCAGCGGGTCGTCCGGCAGTTTCTCTGTGACGCGCACCCAGACCAGGCTGCTGAGGTCGTCCGCGGCGCGCAGCGACGGGTCACGGGCCAGCTCGAGGGGCAGCGGCCCCACCGAGCGCAGTTCGATCGGGGTATCCCTGAACTGCGCGGGCAGCGGCGCGCCGAGCGCGTCGGCCAGCCGCTCCGCGTCGGACCGCAGCTCCTCAGGCGGCCGGGCGGCCGGCATCGGCATCGAGTGCTCAAGGCCCTGCTCGGGATGGTGGAAAGAGGCGGAGAGGGTGAAGATCACCTTGCCGTGCTGGATCGCGGTCACCCGGCGGGTGGTGAACGAGCGCCCGTCCCGCACCCGGTCCACGGTGTACACAAGCGGCACGGACGGGTCGCCCGGCCGGATGAAGTACGCGTGCAGCGAGTGGACCGGCCGGTCCTCCGGCACGGTCCGGCCGGCGGCGACCAGCGCCTGCCCGGCCACCTGGCCGCCGAAGACCCGCTGGACCCGCTCGTCCGGCGACCGGCCGCGGAAGATGTTGACCTCGATCTGCTCCAGGTCGAGCAGGTCAAGCAGCTGGTCAAGGGAGTCGCTCATCCGCGTCCCCCGGCCACCGGCGCCTGCAATGCGGCGAGGAAGCGGGAGCGCTGCCTGGACGCCTCGGCCCCCGGCGTCCGCGCGGGCGCCCAGGAGAGCGCGAGGTGGACCCGCGCCCGGGTGACCGCGACGTAAAGCAGTCGCCGCTCTTCCTCGACGGCCTCGGCCGTTCGCGCATGCACGATGGGCATTATGCCCTCCGTGAGGCCGGGCAGCAGGACCGCGTCCCACTCAAGCCCCTTGGCCGCGTGCATCGTGGCCAGGGTCACGGCGGCCGCGACCGGCGCGTGCCCGCTCTCCGCGCGCTCCGCGAGCTCGGCGGCGAACTCCGCCAGGGTCGCCGCGGGCCGCGCGGCGGCCAGGTCGTCCGCGAGCCCGGCGATGGCGGCGAGGGACTCCCAGCGTTCCCTGACCGCGCCGCGCGCGGCGGGCGGCGCGGGGGTGAGCCCGGCCGACGCGAGCACGTGCCGGACGGCGGCGGCCAGCTCGCCTGGCAGCCCCGTCGCGTCGGTGCCCGCGCCGGCCGCCCTGGCGCCCCCGCGCAGCAGCACGAGGGCCTGGCGCACCTCGGGGCGGTCGTAGAAGCGCTCGGCGCCGCGGACCACGTACGGGACTCCTCCGTCGGACAGCGCCCGCTCGAACCGCTCCATGTGCGCGTTGATCCGCAGCAGGACGGCGATCTCGTGCGGGGGGACGCCGCTCCTGATGTGGGCCGTTACCGCCGCGGCCACCCCGGCCGCCTCGGCCTCCTCGTTGGCGTAGCGGGTCACCACCGGTTCCGGACCGGGCGGCCGCTGCGCGACAAGCGCGCCGGAGTCGGCGCCGCCCGCCGGAGCGGCCGCGCTGGCGGGCCCGGCCACCAGGCGGTTCGCCACGCCCACCACCTGCGGGGTCGACCGGTAGTCGCGAACCAGCCTGACCATCGTGGCCGCGGGGTAGTCGACCGTGAACGTCCGCAGGTACTCGGACGTGGCCCCGGTGAACGAGTAGATCGTCTGCCGCGGGTCGCCGACCACGCACACCTCCTCCCGGCCGCCGAGCCAGGCGTCGAGCAGCAGCTTCTGCAGCGGGTTCACGTCCTGGAACTCGTCCACGGTGAAGTAGCGGAAGGCGGCGTGCACCTCGCGGGCCACGACGGGCTCGGTGAGCAGGATCGCCGCCGTCAGCTCGAGCACCGACTCGAAGTCGATCAGCTGCCGGTCCCGGCGGAGCGCCTCGTACGCCGCGTACAGCCGCCCGGTGTCCTCGACGCCGGCCGACGGTGCCCGCTTAGCCTCCGTCGCCGCGAACACGTAGGAGTCGGGGTGGACCTGGCAGACCTTCGCCCACTCGATCTCGGTCACCGCCTCGGAGAGCGCGGGTCCTTCCACGCGCAGTCCCAGGTCCCGCGCGGACTCCCGCAGCAGCGGCAGCTTCGACTCGACGAGCCGCGGCGCGCGCCCGCCGATCACCCGGGGCCAGAAGTAGGTGAGCTGCCGCAGCGCCGCCGCGTGGAAGGTGGTCGCCCGCACCGCCGCGGCGCCGCCGCCGAGCGCGCGCAGCCGGCCGCGCAGTTCCCCGGCCGCGCGGACCGTGAACGTCAGCGCGAGCACCTGCGCCGGGTTGACCGCGCCCGTCGCGACCGCGTAGGCGATGCGGTGCGTGATCGCCCTGGTCTTCCCCGTTCCGGCGCCGGCCAGCACGCACACAGGACCCGAGCGGGCGAGCGCTACCGCGCGTTGCTCGGGGTCGAGCGCTGTGAGCAGCTCATCGGCGTCCACCGTCCTATGGTGCCGTATGTCGCAGACATACAGGGCGTCCGCGCGGGAAGGAGCGGCCACGGAAAATTGTTGCACTACACCGAAGATTGCCGCAAAACAAGCGGTTAGCTCCCCCCGAACGACATGG
This sequence comes from uncultured Actinomycetota bacterium, assembly GCA_963759545.1. Classification (GTDB taxonomy): domain Bacteria; phylum Actinomycetota; class Actinomycetes; order Streptosporangiales; family Streptosporangiaceae; genus Trebonia. The sequence goes on along the minus strand of CAVXAB010000052.1, from coordinate 30,865 downwards.
AGGCCCCCGGTGCCGCTCACGATGTACACGACGACTTGGTGCGGGTTCTGCAAGAACCTGAAGCGGCAGCTTGCCAAGGTCGGGATCGAGATGGACGAAGTCGACATCGAGCGTGACCCGGAAGCAGCGAAGTTCGTGGAGAGCGTCAACGGCGGCAACCAGACCGTACCGACCCTGCTGTTCGCGGACGGCTCAACGATGTGCAACCCCTCGGCGGCCCAGGTGCAGAAGAAGCTCGCCGAACTCGCCGCCACCCAGGCCAGCTGACCCGGTCGGGCGGGATAAAAGAGGATATATCCGAACGGATGCGGCTTGCTCTTCTCCGTTAGCGAATTCACCGGCGAATGAAAATGCCGGGCTGCGGTGTTACCCAGGTAGCCTTGGCGGAGCCCCGGTGTTCGTTGGGTGGGGGAGGCAAGGAAGCATGAACGTTAAGGGATCCAACAGTACCGGCGAGCCAGAAGATGTCGTCGTACGCAAGGCCGAGCGCGGCTGGGTCGTCGGCGACGAGAAGGTCTCCGACCTGACCAGTGCGATGGTGCTCGCCGACCTGTTCGCCGCGGACCAGGCGGACACTGACGACACCACCCTGGTGGAAACGGTCGACGAGGACGCCGCGCCGCGCAACCCCGCCCGCGCGTCCGCGCCGCCGCCGCGGCAGAGCGAGTCCGGGCCGCACCGGATCCCCGCCAACCTCACCGACAAGATCGGCGAGGCGGGCGAGGCCGACGAGGCGGCGCGGCTCGCGGTCACCGTCGCCCAGCTTGAGCACGCGCTTGCCGCACGGGTCCGGGTCGAGCAGGCGATCGGCGTGCTCGCCGAGCGGCACAGGCTCCGTCCCCGCGAGGCGTTCGACCTGCTGCGCAAGGCGTCGCGGGCCCGCGGCGCCCGGGTCACCGAGCTCGCGCAGGACGTGGTCGCGAGCACGGCGAACCCGCTGCTCAGGCTGCCGGACGAGCTGTCTCGCACGGCGCCCGAGCCCCGCCAGCGCGGCCGCCTGCAACGCCGCAACCCCGGCAGGCACGCCGGGCCTTAGCCCGCCTTAGCCCTTGATCGCGTTAAGCACCGCGGCGGCCATGACCGCCTGGCCGCGGGTGTTGGGGTGGAACGGGAGCGCGAGCGAGCCGGGCAGCACGCCCTCGACGTCCCTGACCGACTCTGGCTGGCAGAAGTCGTGCCCGATGGTGGGCGCGTAGGTGTTCACGAACGTGGCGCCGGCCGCTAGTGCGGCGGCGGCGAGCAGGGCGTTCGCCTTGACCTCGATCCCGCGCAGGTAGGTGACGTCGCCTTCGGTGATGGGCACCGCGGGCCAGCAGCCGCCGGACTGCGGGAACATGTCCGGGTAACCCACCACGACGATCCGCGCCCGTGGCGCGCGGTCCGCGATTTGCGCCAGGACCTGGGATATCTTCGGCCCCTCGGCCGCGACGGCCGCGGCGAGCTGGTCGGTGCCGCCGTTGGTGTAGTGCGCCTCGCACGGGCTGCCCCACGGCCGCGTGAACGACTGCGCCACGCACTCCCTGAGCACGTTGAGGAAGCCCAGGTCGTCGCCGCCGAGCGTCAGCAGCACCAGCCGGTCGTCCGGCGCGAGCGCGCTGAGCTGCGGCGGGTTCGTGCCCAGGTAGGTCTGCTGCGCCGCGGTCATGTTCTTGACGCCCGCGCTCGCGCAGGACACGTCGGTCAGCGGCGCGCCGAGCGCGTGCGCCACCAGCGCCGGGTATGCCTTGGTCGACCGCAGGCAGCCGGCCGGCTTGGCGGCCGTGTCGACCGGCAGCAGCGCCCCGGCGGTGTAGGAATCGCCGAGCGCGACCACGGGACCCGGCGCGGCCGAGTAAGCCGCCGCCGAGGAGCCGACCGCGGCCGGCGCGGCCGGCGCGGCCGCCGTCGTCACGTGGCAGGCCGCGGTCAGCAGGACCGCCGAGAGAACACCCGTCGCGGCCGCCCAGCCCCGCACGTGACTCCACACGGTGACTCCCCTCATGCGGGCAGTTACTAGCTGTCAGGCTAGCACCGCGCCGCCCGATCCGGGGACGAATATCGGCTAAATCGGCCATTCACCCAGAAGCAGTCACTTTGCTGGCGTTGTTCGGCCAAGGCTGGGCAAAGCCGACAACCGTCCCGTCGCCCGGCGGGGACTGCGCCGTGCCGAACGTGGAGACCCGGACCGGAGTGCCGGTCGCGTACGCCTCGATCATCGTGTTCTTGCTGATAACCAGGCCGACGTGCCCTGGCGCGGTAGGCGTGCCGTCGGACCCGGCGAAGAACACCAGGTCGCCGGGGAGCACCTTGGACAAGGGCACGTGCGGCAGCGTGAGCCACTGCTGCTCCGACGTCCGCGCTATGTTCACCCCCGCCGAGCGGTAGGCCATCATGACAAGACCCGAGCAGTCGAAGGCGCTTGGCCCGGTGCCGCCCCACAGGTACGGCTTGCCGATCTGCGACTCGGCGTAGTTCACGGCCTGGCTCACGATCACGTTCGGCGCGACGAAGGAAGCGAGCGTGCCGTTCTGCGTGCACGACTGCCCGCCGGCACCCACGGCGACGGCTCCGGTGCCGGCCGCCTGGTTGGTGTCGGCGATCGTGAAGCCGCCGGCCGCGTACGTCGACGCCCACTGGAGTACCTCCTGGACGTACCAGCTCGCGTGGTTGTAGGAGAAGATCGCGGCGGGGACGTTCTGCTGCGCGCCGTGCGCGACGAGGTACTTGGCCGCGCCGGCGATCGCGTCGGCCGGGTCGTACACGCTGGCGATCCCGTCGCCGTCCTCGTCGGTGGCGACGCCGTTCACCACCTGGGACGCCGGGTGGACGGGGGCGCCGCCCCACGAGTTGCCCGACGCGCCGCTGATGCCGATCTGCATCGGCCCGGCCGCGCCGAAGGCGTTGGAGACGCTGGCCTGGGTCACGCCGGGCAGCGTGGTCCGCCCGTCGTCGCTCTCGACCTTCCCGATGCCGGCCAGGACCGTCCACGGCACGTTGTACTGCAGGCCGACGCGCTGGAACCACTTCAGGTAAGTGGCGGGAACCGAGTTGGCCGCCTCGGCGGACACCCCTGGCTGCGCCTGGTTCGCCGCCGTGGACGCGCAGTTGCCCGCGCCGCCGGCGAACAGCAGCGACGCGCCGCCGACGACCACCATCGGGACGATGAGGAAGGCGAGCAGCAGCATGACCATGAGGCCGACGATGATCGGCCCGATTGAGCGGCGGTTCATGTGTTGCCTAGTTGGGACAGCTCAAGGTCGCTGACCTGCCAGGCGCCGCCCGAGGAGACCACCGTGACGGCGTACTGCTGCGGTGGCGCCGTCGTGGCCGGCTGCGTGGAGGTGACCTGCTGGTTGAGGGTGACCACGAACGTGATCGAGACAGGAGCGGCGCCGAACGAGCGGATCGAGTCGATCGTGCCGCTGCCGGTGGACACCTGCTTGTCCTGGAGGCGCGGCCCCGCCACGCCCGCCGTGCTGTAGCCGCTCTTCAGGGTCGCCAGCTCTTGCGTGGTCACCAGGGGGCTCAGCTTGGCGGCGTAGTCGGTCACCGACTCCGTGTAACTCCAGGTGGAGTAGTCCTTGGCGAAGGTCAGCGTGGTCTGCGCCGCCGCGGAAAGGTCCGCGGCGGTGAACGGCAGCCACTGGTAAATCTCCGCGCCGCTCGCGGTCGGCACCGGCGTGACCGCGGGGACGGAAGACGGCGGGACGCCGCTCGCCTGCGTCCCGGCCGGGGTGCTCACCGACGGCTGGGGAGTGCTCGCGGACGGGGACGGCGCGGCGGCCGGCGCGGCGCCGGAATGCCGGCTCTCGATCAGGTAGCTGGTTAGGCCGACGAGCGCGATGACAATGACGACGAACACCAGCCGCTGCCGGCCGGGGGTTAGATCCATGACGAGGCCCCGTTACTTCGACCGGCGCCGCGATCGTGACCAGAACGGCGTCGCGGGCGGCTTTCCCGCTCCCCCGGCCGATCCATTCGGTGATTCGGAACGAGTGCGGCTGACTGCGTTCGGCCAACTGCTCCCGTTCGTCGGGCGGGGCGCCTGCGGCGGCGGTCCGCTCTGGCGAACCGCCGGCTGTGCCCCGCTCTGGCGTACCGCTGGCTGCGCACCGCTCGTGCGTACCGGCGGCTGCGCCGGCCCGCGGGCCCCGGTGCCCGTCCCCGCGCCGCCGTTGCGTGCCCAGCCCGCCGAGGGGCCGCTCGCCGGCGGTGCGCCGTGCGGCGACGGCGGCAGCGGCGGCGCCGGCCTGGCGCCGGAGCCGACCCCCGCGTCCGGCCATTGCCGCCCGGTGACGTGGCTGTCCGCGGTGGGCATGCCGGACATCCCCTCGGGGACGGTGGCGCCTGCCGCCGAGACACCGCCGGCGTCCGCCGCCGTGCCGTCGGCCCCGCCGCCGGGGTCTGTGGCGCCACGCCGGGCCCAGCGCGAGGCAGACCGGGCGCCCATGCCTGGCACGACCGCACCCACCGCGCCCGCGGTCACCCGGCGGAAGCCGAAGGTCGACTCGCGCCAGCTCACCTGGGCGCGTTCATCCGCGCCGAGCATGCCGTAGCCGACCGTGGAGAACAGGTGCTGGAACGGCTTGCGGTAGATGAACACCGTCACGGTGACGAGCGCGATCATCATGATCTTGAGCGCCCAGGGCAGCGCCTGGTCGGTGGTGCTCATGATCAGCGAGTAGCAGTACAGCAGGACGCTGAGCGTCAGCGCGACCGCGATCTGTTTCAGCAGCACGCCGACGAGCATCTCGAACCAGCGGACCGCGACCACCCGGCCGAATCCCGGGTGTATGCCGATGATCAGGAAGAACGGCCCCGCGACGAGCAGCAGCAGGAAGCCCAGTTTCAGCATGATCAGGGTCAGCGCGATCAGCAAGACGAGCAGGCCCGCCGCGACGGCGGCGAACAGCGCCTCGAACCCGATCTCAAGCCGGGTCGTCCACTGATCACCCTGGAACAGCGAGTAGACGGACGGGTTGGTCTGCTGCAGTTGCTGCGCGATGCCGCTGTAGGTGGCCTGCTTGGCGTTATCGAGCGCGGTCGAGTTCGCCTGCTCGTTGGCGGCGACCGCCTGCGCCCACAGCAGCTGCCTGCCGTAGAGGTTCACGACGTTGGTCTTCGCCGCCGCCGTCCCCGGCGTCGCGTACTGGGTGGTGCCAAGCTCGCCGTCCAGCCACGGCTTGCAAACGAGGACTGTCCACAGCTCGTTCGCGTTCTGGTCCACGAGGCCGTTGCCCCCGGTGAACGCGTAGTTGGCGGTGACGGACTGCGCGTCGCCCGGCTGGACGGGCAGGCAGTTGCTGCCCTTGGTGGCGGGCAGGTTCGAGAACGCCGTGTTGAGCACCGAGGTGACGCCGTCGGAGACGTTCGTGCCGACGCTGGTGAAGTCGTTGGGCTGTCCGATCAGCCAGATCGCGGCGGCACAGGCGATGACCATCCAGATCGTGCCCTCGAACGTCCGCGTGGCGCGCTTGCGGACCAGGCCCTGCCAGGCGAGCCAGATCGCGGCGATGACCACCACAGGGGCGAGGAACGGGAAGTAGACCGCGTTGCCGAGCGACTTGATCAGGTTGTCGACCGAGTTGCTGAGCCAGGACAGGATGTTGGCGCCCGCCGCCGACTGGTAGACGGTGATCGTGACCCGGTCAAGCGACTTGGCCATGTCAAAGACCATGCCGGCGACGTTATTGCCGATCGAGGACGTCATTTGCGAGCAGGTCAGCCCGGTCGAGGCCCAGAACTGCCCGGCCATGCCGTAGTTGTCGTAGAGCGTGTTGCCGGTGGTCGGGCTGCCGGGCGTGGTGATCATCGAGTTGATGCCCGTGGTCGCGAGCTCGGGCGTCGGCGCACCTGACGTACAGATGTTGTTCAGGTCGCCGAGCGCCCCTGAGCCCGCCTGGCACAGGTTGAGCAGGCTGCCGATGTCACCGATCCCAGGGACGTTGCAGATGCCGCCTGGCGCGGTCTTCGCGAGCAGCGTGCCCTGCTGCCCCGGGGCCTGCTTGGCCGCGGGCGCCGCGGTCTCGGCCTGGGCTGCGGTCTCGGCCTGGGCCGCGGTCTCGGCATGCGCCGCGGTCTCGGCATGCGCCGCGGGCGCCGCGACTGCCGCGGGCGCGGCCGTCGCGGCCGGCGCCGCGTTCGCCGAGCGGGCCATGAAGAGCCCGCTGAACACGATCGCGAGAATCGCGCTCGTCAGCATCAGGGCACGAGCCGGGCGCCGCCTTCTTGTCTTGCCGACTCGTGGGTGTGGTTCAGCCATCTCGGGGGGCTCCTGTATTCGGCGGTTCTACTGAGGGGATGCCGCCGGCTGAGGCCGACGGGCTCGTGTCGGGTTTGTGTCGATCCAGTCCTTTAGTTCTTCGGACACGAGATCGACGCCGATGCGGCCCGCGCGGTCGTCGAGGTCACGGAAGATGCACTCGCCGTTGCCGAGAGCACGAAGGTTGGCCTTGTGCTCCTCGGACGGCTCGACGCCGAGGAGCGACAAGACGTTCGCCACCTCGGCACGTTCCGACGAACGGAACGCGAAAACACTCGAAATACAGTTAGTCACCTGCTCGTGAAGCAGGTCGCCCGCGTTCTGCGAGATGAGGACAAGTGCGGTGTTCCTTGAGCGGCCCATCCGGGACACCTCGGGAACGAGCTTGGCACCCTCCGGGGTAGAAGTGATCGCCCACGCCTCGTCGAGGAAGATCGCCTTCGGCGCGGTGCGGTCGATGGTGTTCATCAGCCGCCGGGCGAACTGGGAGACCAGGTAGAGCAGCGCGACGGAGAGCCGCTGCTCGTAGGAGTAGTCCTCCCGGCCGGTCGTGGTGTCAGGCAGGGTCAGCCCGCCGAGCGTGAACACGGTCGTCCAGCCCTGGGCGTCGATCTGCTGCCCGCCAGACGGCGAGAAGCAGAGCCGGGCGAGGCGCATCTCGGAGACCGAGCGCATCACCGCGCCCAGGTTCTTCCACGCCGGGTCGTCGGAGTCCTCCAGGAGCTGCACGACCTTGCCGAGGCTCGGCCGCGGCCCGGCCGCCACCGCGCCGACCGCCTGGATCATCGCCGACTCGCGTTCCTCGCTCATCCTCGGCAGCAGCAGGCGCAGCGTCTCGGTCGCCATCGTCCGCTTCTCCGCCAGGTCATCGCCGAACGAGAACGGGTCGAGCAGCCCGGCCGCCGCCGACGACAGCGGCAGCACCCGGGCCTTGCGCCCGGTCCGCGACAGGTACTCGGCCAGCGGCTCGGCGTCGCCCTTGGGGTCGATGACCGCGACCGACGCGCCGCGCAGCGCCAGCTGGTAGAGCATCAGCATCGCGAGGGTCGTCTTGCCGCCGCCTGGCTCGCCGGTGATCGCGACCGCGGTCGGGCGGTTGCGCGCCGCCGCGAGCATCGGGTCGAAGTGCACGACCGAGCGGGCCCGCCCGAGCGTCTCGCCGATGTACGGGCCGATCCAGCCGACGCCCTCGGCGATCCGGTCGCCGAGCTCCACGGTCGCGGTCGGCATGCCGCCCGCGATCGTGTAGAGCGGCTGGCGCTGCACGTAAGAGGACAGCCGCACCTTCTCGCCAGGCAGCGACTCCGACAGCAGCGAGAACTGGTCGCCGGTGGAGTTGACCAGGTCGATGCCGATGTCCCGGTAGTGCTCGGTGACCGCCTCGACCCGGCGAACGCACAGCTCCCTGGTCGGCGCGTTCACGAGCAGCCGGTGCCAGCCGTAGACGAAGGGCAGCCGGTCCTTCGTGATGCCGTGCTCGAGCATGCGGGCGGCGGCGATCTGCTCCGCGAGGGCGATCGGCGCCTCCGCGCCCGCCTCGCGGATGTGCGCGTCCATGTCGCGGGCGTGCGCCAGCCGCCGCGACACGTCCTTGGACGCCTTGGCCGGAGGGATCAGGTTCATCCGCGAAGAGACCTCGACGGGGAATGGCAGCGAGTCGGCGTGGTGCAGCCACGGCTCACCTTCGGGGAACGACATCAGGTCGGGAAACCGGGCGAACGAGAGGAACGCCGCCCACGAGTCACCCTGGACCTGCTCGAGCCGGAGCATCGTACGGCCATTGTGCACCGCACCCTCGTACAGTTGCTCGATTTCGCCGGATAGCCATGTTCTCCGGCGTGTCGCGGACGGCGGTGGGTCACCGAGCGAGCCCATCAGCGTGTGCCTGAATAGCCACGCCACCTCGCGGGAGGTGGCGTGCCGCGCGGCGAGCGCGGAGGCGGTGAGGGCCCGGCCGAGCCGTTCCGCCTGGTCCGTCCACTTGCCGATCTCGCTGGGCGGCGGCGCGGTCTCCTCGGGTGACCCGGTGTGCTCCGCGGACCGGTAGTTGTTGAAGAGGTTGCCGAACAGGCCGTCGGTGAGCTGGGCCCGCACCGACCGCTGGCCGAGCCTGACCCCGAGGTAGATCTCCTTGGACCAGAAGTCCTTCGCCCACACGTGCTGGTAGATCTCTTCCAGGTACTCCCGCCAGCCAGGCCCGCCGTCGGAGGTGTTGTCCAGGCCGGTCGCCCACTCCACCGCCGGGTACGGCCGGTGCGCGATCCGCAGGTGCACCTCGGCGTCCTGCATCCTGATCGCCGCGAGCGCCACGGTGATGTTGGTGGCGAGCGCCTCGCGCTCGTCTGGCGTGGTGAACTCGTACGACACCGAGGGGACGCGGTAGTACGCCCAGGCGTGCATGTCCGTGAGCAGCACCCTGTCGTCGAAGTACCTGATGGCCAGGCGGCTGCGCCCCTTCGACTTAGCGCTCACCGGGCCTCCTGAGTCATGGGGGTGGGAGAGTAAGCCGCTCCCGTTCTGATGATCATTGCTTCTTCCTTACGGGGGCGGCGGCAAGACCGGCCACGAGCACCCCGGCAAGCGCTGTGTACGCGACGCGCGTCTGCGGGCGCAGCGTGGACGGGCTGGCGGCGGCCACCGGCAGCATGTCGTCCCACGGGACCCGGACGATCGCTCGCGACCGGCCGCGGGCGATCGACTCGGCGCTCTCGACGTCGGGGAGCGAGCGGCGGCTGACGCCGTTGATCACCGTGACCGACTGCATGGCCAGGTCCGCGTGGCCGTTGTTGTCCAGCCAGTCGCGCGTGTCGGCGAGCGCGCCCGCCGCGTCCACGTTGGCGGGGACGACCACCACAAGCTGATCGGTGATCTTGAGCAGCCGGGTGAGGCCGGCCGCGCCCGGGTCGAGCAGGGTCAGCGGGTAGTGCCTGTTCAGCTGCACGGCGAGCTTGATCTCGTCGCCTTCCCTGAGCGGCTCGTGCGAGGCGACGACGTCGAGCCGCGCCGGGCTCGGCTTGGGGGTCGGGTGCAGGCCGTCCGGCCTGGTCGGCCTGATGTGCTGCGGCGGCTTGCCGGCGAGCAGCTCCTCGAGCCAGGCGGCGGGGGCACGGTAGCGGGCCAGCGTGCCGTCGTGCAGGTCCACCGCGGCCACCGGGTGCTCGCGGAGGCTGGCCAGCATGGACGCGGTCATGAGCGCGGTCACCGACTGGCCGGCGCCGCTCGTGCAGCCGAGGACGAGGATCCGGCGCGGCTCGCTGACGGGCATCCTGGCGCGGTTCCTGTCCTGCGCCTCCTGGTCGCGGGCGCCAGGACCGTACGTGGCGCCGTTGCCCGTGACGATCTTGACCTTGCCGCCCCAGGAGGCGTTCATGTCGTGTGCCGGGCCGCTGAGCGCCCGTTCGATCGACGGCAGCTTGACGTCCGCGACCTGCTGAACGGTGGGGGCTGGCGCGGGGGCCGGGGTCTGGACGGGTGCGGCGGGCGGAGCAGGGGCGGCGGATGCAGCGGGGGCGGCGGCCGGAGCGGGCGCCGCGGCCGGAGCGGGCGCGGGGTGCTCGAGCGGAGGTGCCGGTATCGGGGCGGGGGCTGGGGCCCGCATCGGGGCGGGGGCTGGTGCGGGGGCCTGCGGGGTCAGCACCGCCTCGGCGAGGGGCATTGCATCTACGAGATGGCGCTGCATCTGCGAGGGGCGTTGCATCTACGAGGTGCGTTGCATCCGCGAGGGACACTGCCTCGGCACGGGACGCAGTCTCGCCAGGGGGCGCAACCTGGGCAGGCGGCTGTGCGGGTGCCTGGACGGGAGTCTCCGTCGGCGTCGCGGACACGGGCGCCGGCGCCGCTGGCGCCGCGTCCGCTGGGAGGGCGGCGGCGGGCGCTACGGCGTCGGGAGCCACAGAAGCGGGCTCCACGGCATCCGGTACCGCGGCCTCGGACGCCGCGGCTCGGGCTCCGCGGCATCGGGCTCCGCGGCATCGGGCTCCGCGGCCTCGGGCTCCGCGGCATCGGGCGCCACGGAAGCGGGCGGTGTGGCGTCGGGCGCCGGGGAGGCGGGAGCCTCGGGAGCGGACGGTGTGGCGTCGGGAGCCACGGGAGCGGGCGCCGGGGAGGCGGGCGCCGCGGGGGCGAACGCTGCCTCCGCGGGCTGGGGAGGCTGCGGGAGCGGTGGGCGCCGGGTTTCCGCGAATCGGGTCGCAGTTCCTCGCCGTTTACCCGGTCTTCCTGCGTGGACGGCACGGCGCGCAGCGGGCGGGCGGGCACCGGCCAGTCGCGTACCGGAGCCGCGGGCGTGAGCGGCGTCGCCTGCCCTTGCTGCGCGGAGGGCGCAGGCACCTGCTGCACGGCCGGCGGCGACACCTGCTGGACGGCCGGCGACACCTGCTGCGCGGAGGGCGCAGGCACCTGCTGGACGGCCGACGACACCTGCTGCTCAGCCGGCGGTACCTGCTGGACGGCCGACGACACCTGCTGGACAGCCGGCGGTACCTGCTGGACAGCCGGCGGCACCTGCTGCTCGGCCGGCGGTACCTGCTGCTCAGCGGCCGACGGTGCCTGGCCGTTGCCCTGGCGCCGCCTTGGCCCGTCGTGCGAAACCTCAAGGCGCGCGCCGCCCGAACGGCCGGCCCGGGCCCGCACGGGTCCGGGGACGGGCGCGGACTGCGGCACGGGCACGACCGCGGGCGCAGGGGGCTCGGCCGGCGCGGCCGGGGGCACCGGAGCCGGCCGGGAATTCGGCGCGAACACGCGCTGCGGCATCATCTGCGGCGCGAACGCGGCGGCCGGCGGTACTACGTCGGGCATGGCGTGCGCCGGCGGCGCCTGACCGCTCAGGCGCGGCGGCGGGGATCACCGGAAAGACGGGGGCGACCGGCGGGACCTGGCGGACCGGCGGAAGCTCGGGCGCGCGCCGTGCCGTGCCCTGCCCGAGCCCGGAGTTTCTTGACCTGTCCCTGACGCGGACTCGTTCCTGACCGCGCGCCCGGTCCTGACCACGGGCCCGCTCCTGTGCCCTCGCTCGCTGCGGCGCGCCGGAGTCCTGGCGCTGGCGGACGGGCTGTCCCTGAATGACGGCCTGGCCGGGTTCCGGCCGGAAGATCGAGGTGGGCTTGAGGACCGGCCCAGGCACTGGGCGCTGCACGCTGAGCTGCCTCTCCGGCTCTGCCGAGGGTAGCGCCTGGCGCGCGGCGGGCACCGGGCGCCCGGCGGGCGCCTGACGCTTGGGGCGGCCGTGCCAGACGCTGGCGGTGAGGACTACCTGGTTCTTCTCGCTGAGCGGCGTGAGCCGGACCCAGGTGCGCGGCTCGGTCAGGTAGCGGACCTGCGACTCCACCAGCTCCGGTAGCCGCTTGCTCTCGAGGACGGGCCTGGTGGTGGCCCAGGTAAGCACCCCTGGCGGCAGGATATACAGCCAGACGAGGGTGTGGTTGAAAGGCAGTCCTATAGCGATCAGCAGGAGAATATAGGGGATCGTGATCCCAGCGAATACGGCGATCCAGTTGATCGGCAGCGGCATGGGCAGCCGGAAGTCATAAAGCTTGTATAGCCGCTTTTCTATCCGCCAGATATTCGTATAAGTGGGCAGGTCCACAGGACTGCACTCCTCAGCGCGAAATAACTCAGTGGACTCCGAGTGCGTTCGCTATTCCAGTAGCCAGGAGCTGCACGATGTTCGGCGTGTAGAAGACCACGGCGATCAGGACAGCCAGCACGATGAACTGAACGAACCGGGTGATCTCGCGCGTGAAGAGGAAGAAGAGCGCCACGATACCTACTATGCCCAGGAATAGCGGACCGAAAAGGCCCTGAAGGTACGCGACGAGACCCTTAGTGTTGATCGCCGCTTGCGGTACCGCTGCGGCGATGATCGATAGCGACATCATCCTTCCCTTCCGTGGACATCAGCGAGCTTGCGAGGGGACCGCAGACCGTGAGGCACGGCCCACGATGATGTGAACCAGGTCATTGGGTTCCCATCGGCAGCGTAGATGCACGGATGTCCTTTGCATACCATCTTCCGCTTTGTTGGTCGACGACCGACATGTCACAACTTGTCGCAAGTCGCGCCATCCCGGCCTCGACGTGCCCGAGAGTGACGAAGCTCACGTTCATCGTGATCTTGCGTGTCGCCCCGCATTGCGGAACCTGAAGCGAAGTGATGTCGCGCACGCAGACCGCACGGCCGCGGCCGCCGACCACCACTCCCGGTGCGAAATTTCGGCCGGCCACCGTCCGGCCACCGCCGACCGCGCGCCGCCCGTCACCGTCAGCCCGCGGCGGGTTGACCACCGGGCCGCGGTCGGCCGAAGCCGACGGTTCTTTACCGTACACGGGCGACTCCGCACCGCTATCGAGGTTAGCAACGCTGAGCCTGCGCACCATCACTCCTTAGGCCGACCGCGCCTGGCAGCCAGGTGCGGGCGAGCCACTCCCGATCTCGTGCTCCATTGTGCGGCATAAACCGACCACACGTGCGCCTTTAGAGTCGAACAAACCGCATCGATCTGAGACTGAAGTTATCTCCAGTCACACCCGACCCAGTTCGGCTCCGCCACCGCGATGAAGCACCCTGCCGACGGTAACTCGTTACATACTGATACGCAATGACCAACACGGCGGTTCACCACATCGTGCGGAAATCTTCATCGTTGCTGGTTATCGCCCGATGTCGGCCAGAAGCCGCGAAGATCATCAATACGCAGCGTAATCAGCCCATGTGCATCGATCTTTTCCTATATCAACCGGGGATGCTGAACGCTCAGCGCGATGGATGTCCGCGTCGAGATTCGCCGGTGCGACTCGGCCACCAGCCGCGAGCACGCCTACGTGCAAGCGGCGGTCCCAGACAGCGACGACGAGGTCCGGGTCGTTGATGGCTAGTGCGCTCGCCAGGTGGACGGCGCCCGCGCCGCGGTTGCGCGCGGAGGCCGCAAGCCCGGCACGGACCTTGATGGCTCCATCCATTTGTACAGCTCCTCTCGGTCGGACTAGCTCCAAGGGCGGCCAACTGCCATGTCCGCTGCGACGCCTAGCGCCTCCTGCGCTCGCTGGCAGCTAGCCCCGGTCTATAAGACATGCCGTCATGCTACTTCAAGATAACCGATTTATCGATAGTATACTCGATAATGTTCATCGACTGGGGCCCCACCGCCCTCAGTCGGCAAGGCCCCAGCTCCCTAGTTGATCGCTCCGACCGGCGAGTTGCCGCCGGTCGGCGTCAAGGTGCGGGTGGTCAACTGAGCGGACGCGCCCCTGGTCAGTGGTGGCCGTAGCTGGAAAATCGAGAAGGACGGGTGCCGTCCGCGTATGGCTCGCCGGGGTGGCCGGGGTCTGCCCGCGGGTGCGGCACCCGCCGGGGTTCCCGGCTGTGGTACCTCATCCAGGCTCGGCACGTCCGCCAGGCCTCTACGAATTACTCGTCTGACCGGGGTGAATGGGCAGGGTTCCCTGCTGGCGCTCGTCGCCCATGGGTAAAAAGGACATTTCTCTCGCACGGCCGGCGCGCCGAGGTGCCTCCCGTGGCTATCGCGAACACAGCGGATCGTTGGCCACACCATGGCGTGGCCAACGATCCGCTATCCCCGTCACGCGCCACCGGCTGCCCGGTTTGCCCTGGTTACGCCGGTCGCCTCGGCACTTCAATGCCTGCAGGGCTCGCCGACTGCGCGGCCGGGGCTCACATGTGCCCGTTCTGCCCGGATTGTCCCGGCGGCACTGCGGGCCCGGACCATGATCATGTGGATTCCGCAGCTTATTTGCTGCGGAATCCACATGAAAAGCGAAATCACGCTCGATCTTTGCCGCGGCCTGGGGGCGGGCGCCGCGTGCTTGCTCGCACACGGCCCCCACGGACACCGCGCACCACTCAGGCCAAACGGCTCTGGGTGCTAGTGGTCACGAAATTCCCCGTAGGCGGCCAACAACCTCATGATTACGGGAGCGATAGGGGAAGGGGCACGGACCCGCAGGCTCCGTGACCGCCTCAGGAGCACGGACCCGCAGGCTCCGTGACCGCCTCAGCCGTCCTTCTCAGCCAGCGATTACAGCACCACCGGTCAAACCGGTGGCAAGCCGGCTGCGGAGCGCAGGGCCGCCAGGCCCGAGCACCGCAGCCGGCGCGGCAGCTGCTTTTCCCTCCCCAGCCCGCGGATACCGTCAGCGACAAGCTCGCCGCCGACCGGGAGCTGAACTGGCCGCCGGGGGGCGGAGCTCGTCGTGGGGGCGGGACTGGTGGTGGCGGGGCGGGGCTCGGCGGTAAGGGCCAGTGGTGGAAACAGGCTGGTGGTGGCGGGCGGGACTGCGGGTGGGGCGGGTCGGCGGCGGGGCGGGGCTGGGTGGTTAGGGGAGCGGAGCGTTGCCCGTAGCCACACGCGGAGGGGCAAGAGCTGGGTAAGGTCCGCGGAGATCTTTACGCCGGTCAGCCCTGGTTCATGTCCTCGGCGATCGCGCGCAGCCCGCTGAGGAGATCGTCAGCCGACGGGGCGCTACCCGGGTCGACGAGCCATTGCACGAGGATGCCGGACAGCAGGGCCTGGTGCAGTGATCCGACGGCCTGCGCTTTCTCGGGGTCGGCGTCAGGGTCGATCCCGTGCAGTAGCTGCGCCCACGCCATTCGGCCGTCCTGCAGGCCGTCGGCGATCGCGGCCCGGACTTCGGGGACGTGGCCAGCGACACTGTACAGATCGAATGTGGCGGCCCAGACCTGCCGGTATTCGGCGAAGGTGTCGAGGATGGTGGCCCAGTAGCGCTCGAAGCGCAGCGGGAAGGGGGCGCCCGGGTCGATCCCGGCCATCATCGCCCTGGTCAGCTGCGCTCCCCACTCCTCGATCGCGGCCAGCACGGCGGCGTTCAGCAGTGCCTCGACGGAGCCGTAGTGGTAGCCGATCGAGCCCAGGTTGGTCCCGGATGCCGCCACGATGTCGCGGGCGGTCGTGCGGGCGTATCCCTTTTCCCGCAGGCAGGCCACCGCGCCCGCGAGCAGGTCCTCCCGATGTCCCATGCGAAGAGCTTAGCCAAGATCTTACACATACGTACTATACAAATGTTTAAGACATTAGTATAGTCCGGTTCATGGGGCACAAAGACATCCTCATTTCCGGGGCCAGCGTGGCTGGCCCGGCGCTCGCGTGGTGGCTGGCCCGGCGCGGGTTCCGCCCGGTGATCGTCGAGCGCTCCGGGCAACTGCGCGGTGGCGGCTACGCCGTCGACTTCCGCGGCGAGGTGCATCTGAGCGTGCTGCGGCAGATGGGGCTGCTTGAGCAGATCCAGGCCAGGCAGACGCACCTGCGCAGCCTCAGCTGCGTCGATGAGCAGGGCCGACCGACGGCCCGCGTGCCGCCGGAGTTCTTCGCCGGCGACGTGGAGATCCTGCGTGGCGACCTGGCCGGCGTCTTCTACCAGGCCACAAGGAACGACACCGAGTACATCTTCGGGGACTCGGTCACGAGCCTGGAGCAGGACGACGGCGGCGTGCACGTCACCTTCGCCGGCGCCGCCCCGCGGACCTTCGGCCTGGTCGTCGGGGCCGACGGGGTGCACTCCGGCATCCGCCGCCTGGCCTTCGGCCCGGACGAGCGCTTCAGCCGCGGTCTCGGGCTGTACACGTCGATCTTTACCGTGCCGAACTTCGCCGACCTGGACCGGGCCGGCCTGCTGTACAGCGAGCCGGGCAGGACGGCCGGCCTGTTCGCCGCCGGCGACCCGGCCCGCGCCATCGCCCAGCTCTACTTCACCGCGCCGGACCTGCGCTACGACTGGCGCGGGGGCGCCCAGCAGGAGCAGGACATCATCACCGGGCAGTTCGGCGGCCTCGGCTGGCAGGTGCCGCGGCTGCTGGCCGAGATGCCGGCCGCCACCGACTTCTACTTCGACACGGCCAGCCAGATCCGCATGGACAGCTGGTCGAACGGGCGGGTGGCGGTGATCGGCGACGCCGGGTACGCCGCCGGCCCCGGCGGCAACGGAACCGGTACCGCGGTCGTCGCCGCCTACGTCCTGGCCGGGGAACTCGCCGCCGCCGGCGGTGACCACCGGTCCGCGTTCGCCCGCTACGAGCAGCGGCTGCGCGGCTACGTCGCGGGCGGGCAGAAGCAGGCGGCCGGCAGCCAGGCCTTCCTCGCGCCGGCGACGTGGAAGAAGATCCGCCAGCGCAACCGGTTCTACAGGCTGCTCCCCTACCTGCCCGTCAGTTCCCTGATCAGCCGGGCCGCCACCAAGACCGCCACCGCGATCACGCTCCCCAGCTACGACCAGGTCCCCGCTTGACCGCTGAATCCCGCCGCCGCCACGGCTATGAGCTGGCGGCGGGTCAGCGGCCACCAGCAGGATCGGCAGGGCCAGCGCAGCCCCGCGCCGGTCGATGAGGTTCCCCGGCACGCCAGCGCAGGTGCGGCGCGCGGGTCATGCCGGAAGGCTAAGTCCGCTTTGGCTTGTGCCGTTGTCGCTTCGGCGTGTGCCGGGGGCGGGGTGCTCGCCGGGCGCAGTGGCCCGGAGCGGAGCAGGGCGCCGGCGGCGACCGCGCCGGCGGCGAAGATGCCGGCGGTCCACCAGAACGCGGTGTCGTAGCCGTGCGCCAGCGCCAGCCCGGTCAGGGCCGGGCGGCCGATGAGCCGGGCCGCGGCGAGGTGCGCGGCGAGGTAGGAGGTGACGGCGGCGGTGAAGATGGTGTTCAGCAGCGACGTGCCGACCGAGGCGCCGAGTTGCTGGCCGACGGTGACGGTGGCGGAGGCGACGCCCGCGTCCTGGGGGGCCACGCCGAAGGTGCCGGTGTTGATCACCGGCGCGATCACTATGCCCACGCCGATTCCGGCCAGGATGATCGGGCCGAGCACACCAGTGGCGTAGGCGGTGTGCGGTCCCAACTGGGCCAGCCAGACCGCCGCGCCCGCGGCGGCCAGCATCCCGATAGCGACCAGAGGCCTTGGCCCGGTCCTGGGCATCAGCACGATCGTGGACAGATTGGCCGCGAGGATGAGGCCGGCGCTTATC
The DNA here is from genome assembly GCA_963759545.1 of uncultured Actinomycetota bacterium. GTDB lineage: Bacteria > Actinomycetota > Actinomycetes > Streptosporangiales > Streptosporangiaceae > Trebonia. The sequence goes on along the minus strand of CAVXAB010000052.1, from coordinate 13,644 downwards.
GGCAGGAACGCCACGCCGGTCACGAGCGGCGAGTACCCGAGCGTCTGCTGCAGGTAGTAGGTCAGGAACAAGAAGATCCCGAACAGCCCGGCCGAGGCGATGAGCATCGACAGGTAGGCACCGCCCCGGTTGCGGTCGAGCACCACGCGGGGCGGCAGCAGCGGGTGGGCCGCCCGGCCCTGCCACACCGCGAACCCTGCGCCAAGCGCCACGCCAGCGACCAGGAACCCCCAGGTGGACGGTGCGTCCCAGCTGTGCGCGGCCGCGTTGGAGAAGCCGTAGACCAGGCAGAACAACGCGCCGGAGACCAGCAGCACGCCGGGGATGTCCAGCCTGGGCTTAACCGGGGACGGCTGGCGCTTCAGCAGCAGCGCTCCCCCCGCAAAGGCCACCGCGGCGAAGATCAGGTTCACGTACAGCGTCCACCGCCAGGACAGGTACTCGGTCAGCACGCCGCCAAGCAGCAGGCCCACCGCGCCGCCGGCCCCGGCGATCGCCCCGTAGACGGCGAACGCCCTGCCGCGGTCCTTCTGCGCGGTGAACGTGGTGGTGAGCAGCGACAGGGCGGAGGGCACCAGCAGCGCGGCGAACGCGCCCTGGCAGGCCCGCGCGGTGATCAGCATGGCGAAGTTGACCGAGGCGCCGCCGATAGCCGACACGCCCGCGAAACCGACCAGGCCGACCAGGAACGTGACCTTCCGGCCCAGCAGGTCGGCCAGCCGGCCGCCGAGCAGCAGCAGGCTGCCGAACGCCAGGCTGTAGGCGGTGACCACCCACTGCCGGTCCACGGTGCTGAACCCCAGCGCGCGCTGCGCCGACGGCAGCGCGACGTTCATCACCGTCAGGTCCAGCACCACCATCAGCTGCGCCAGGCCGATCGAGCCCAGGATCAGCCACTGCCGCCGGTCCCAGCCGCCGCCTGCAGTAGTGGCATCAGACATCAGAATCACCACTTCTTTCTCTGTCGTCACCGCGTACGCACAGAGGCATCCCTTGACGTGGTGTTGCTGTTCTCACAGCGCGCCTCCTCCAGGGTCGGCTTGCCGATGTGAGCCAGCCTGGCGCACGGCGCGGTGAGTCGGCATCACTTGATTCCGGTGATTGAGTCCGCCCGCGCGGCGCGCAGGATCAGCGCGCCAAGGGCGAGCTGTTCGTTCGCGCGCCGTTGACAGCATGTGCGCTGGCCTGGTAGCGAGAGGGAAGGCGCCATGACTGCGACACCGGCGCTAGGTGTCGGGCGCAGATACCAAGGCAGGTCTTTGTTGGTGGTTCAGGCAACTCTCCGGCTGATCCACCGGGGTGATCTTCTCGCCGCTCTTGATCGCGCGGCGGCGAAGAAGGTGACGATCATCTCGGCTCCGGCCGGCAGCGGGAAGACGTCGCTGCTGCGCGCGTGGGCCGACCGGCCGGGTCAGCCGCGCCGGCTTGCTGTGGTTCAGGTGCAGCGGGACCAGCAAGATGCCCAGCAGTTCTGGCTGGCCCTGCTCAGCGCGGTCCGTGCTGCTTCCGGGACAACCAGCGGCGCGGAACCGCCGGCGGCAACACCCAACTTCAACGGGCGGGCGATGGTCGACCGGGTGTGCGCGGAACTCGCCGATGCTCCCGACGGCATCACGTTGGTGGTTGATGATCTGCACGAGCTGAATTCGCCTGAGGCCCTCGCCCAGCTCACCTGGCTGCTGTCCAGCCTTCCCCCCAATGGGCGTGCGATACTGGCCACGCGTCGCGATCTGCGGCTGCGCCTGCATCAGCTGCGCCTGGCCGGCGAGCTGGCCGAGATTCGCGCGGCGGAACTGCGGTTCACCGAACGCGAGACCCGGGAGCTGCTTGATGCCTCCGGTATCGCGCTGTCCGAGGCCGGCGCGGCGCTGCTGCACCAGCGGACGGAGGGGTGGGCCGCGGGCCTGCGGCTCGCGGCGATCTCGCTGGCCGGGCACCCGGATCCTGAGCGGTTCGTCGCGGAGTTCTCCGGCAGCGACCACATGGTCACCGAGTACCTGCTCGCCGAGATGCTGGACCGCCAGCCCGCCGACGTCCAGGACCTGCTGCTGCGCACCTCCCTGCTCGACCGGGTCAACAGCGAGCTGGCGGATGTGCTGACCGGCCGCCCCGGTTCTGAACGCATCTTGCTCGAGCTGGAGGACGCCAACGCGTTCGTCGTCTCGCTGGATCCCGAGCGGACGTGGTTCCGCTATCACCACCTGTTCGCGGATCTCCTGCGGCTGGAGCTGCGCCGGACGCTGCCCGAGGCAGTACCCGGACTGCACCGGCGCGCGGCGCAGTGGTTTACCCAGCATGGCGAGGTAGCCGAGGCCATCAGGCACCTCCAGGCGGCGGCCGACTGGCCGGGCGCGGCCCGGCTGCTCGCCGACCATTCGCTCAGTCTGATGCTCGACGGGCAGGCGCAGACCATGCAGGCGCTGCTGCGGGCCTTCCCGCCTGGCGCCGATCACCCCGAGCTGGCCCTGGTGCGCGCGACGGTTGACATTACGCAGGGGCGCCTGGACGAGGCGGCTGTCCACCTGACGGTCGCCGACGCGCACGCCAGGACGGCGCCGCCGGATCGCCGGCGCCGCCTCCAGATGGCGATCGCGGCGCTCAACCTGTCGCTGGCCGGGCAGCGCGGTAACTTTGCCAGTGTCGTCGAACAGGCCAGGTTCCTTGCCTCCCCGCTAACCGGGCCGTCCGAGGAGGACATCGCGCTCGGCAGCGATCTGCGGGCGGTCGCGCTGATGAACCTGGGGATCGTCGAGGAGTGGTCCCTGGGCCTGCCGGACGCCGAACGTCACCTGCGGGAGGGCGCCATCCTGGCCCGGGAGATCGGCCGCCCCTACCTCGAAGTCGCCTGCCTGGCGCAACTCGGTTTCGCGTCCAAGTTCCGACCGGTCGCCATTACCCGGCAGCGCTGCCTGGAGGCGATAGCGCTCGCTGACCGGCACGGGTGGGGCGCCGATCCCGTCGCCGCCCCAGCGCTGCTAACGCTGGCCGCCAACCTGACCTTGACCGGTGAGTTCGACGAAGCCGACCGATGGCTGCAGCGCACCACACGGGCTCTGCAAACAGACACCGGGCCAGGTATCAGGCTGCTCACACACACTGTGGGCGGCTTGCTGCTGGCCGGCCGTGGCCGCCATCGCGAGGCGCTTGAGGAGTTCAGAGCGGCTGAACGCCCGCGAGCGCAGCTCGAGGGATCGCACGTGCTTGCGAACCAGGCGACCGGCTGGGTGCTGGCCACTCAAGTCCGCGCCGGGCTGCTCCGCGAGGCCCGCGCCGGTCTCGCGGCCCTCGATGAGGAAGAGGCCAGCTCAGGTGAGGTCCGTAACGCCGACGCGATGATCTGCCTGGCGGAAGGCGAACCAGCCGCGGCCCTGAGCGCGGTGGCCAGCGTTCTGGACGGCACCGCCCCGGTCATCGGTTACACCACGGTCATGGAGGCTCACCTGCTCGCCGGGCTCGCCTACCGCCAACTCGGCGACCAGCGTGCGGCGAACCGGGCCACGGAACACGCACTCGCTCTCGCCGAGCAAGACCGGCTGCTCTTGCCGTTCGTGATGGCGGGCTCGGCGAAGCTCCTGGAGACGCTGCCGCAACATGAGACAGCGCACGCCGCGCTGCTCGCTGACATCCTCGACCTCGTGCACGGCTCGTCCCTGGCGGCCAAAGACCAGTCCGCGCCGCCGCTGACGGAAGAGCTGAGCCCGGGCGAGCTGAGGGTACTGCGGTATCTTCCGACGAACCTGTCCAGGTCCGCCATCGCCGCCGAGTTGTCCGTCTCGCTGCACACGGTCGGCACGCACATCCGCAGCATCTACGCCAAGCTCGGTGTCGCAGATCGGTCCGCGGCGGTGCGACGTGCCCGTGAGCTGCGACTATTAACGCGCGTACGGTCCCACTGGTGCCGGGCGGACACCGACTGCTCGGGCACGCGGTGGAATTCTGGCGGGATCCGCTCGCGCTCTTCCAGCGGGTGCGCGGGCATGGCGGGGTAGTCCGCATCCGCTTTGGACCTTTTTCCATTTATGTACTGAACAGCCCCGCGGCCATCAGGGACGCGCTGGTCGGGCAGGCCAGGAAGCTGGAGAAGGGGCTCAGCTTCGGGCGGGCCAAGCGGCTGATCGGCAACGGGCTCGTGATGGCGGAGGGCGAGGATCACCAGCGGCAGCGGCGGCTCATGCAGCCCGCGTTCCACCGCGCGCAGATCGCCGGCTACCTGGGCACGATGCGCGAGGTCGCGGTGCCACGGATCAGCGCGTGGCGGGACGGGGAGACGCTCGCGTTCGACCGCGAGATGCGGTCGATCACGCTCACCGTGCTGACGCGGACGTTGCTGTCAAGCGACGTCGGCAGCGAGGTGATCGACGAGATCGAGCGGCTGCTGCGCGTGCTGCTTTCCGAGCTCGTGGCCCGGGGGATCGCCGCGAACGTCCCGGGCCTCGGCTGGGTGCCGACCCGGTCCAACCTGCGGTTCGGCGCGGCCCGCCGGCGGCTCAACGCGCTGCTCGCGGACATCATCGACGGGTACCAGGCGACGGGCGCGGGGCACGACGGACTGGTCTCGATCTTCATGAGCGCCCGCGACGACGACACCGGCGCCGGGATGAGCGGCAGGCAACTGCGGGACGAGGCGACGACGCTGGTGATAGCGGGGTCAGAGACAACCGGGAACACGATCGCATGGGCCTGCTACCTGCTGGCCACGCACCCGGAGCTGCAGCAGCGCCTTTACGACGAAGTCCGCCAGGTGCCCGCCGGTGACGGCGTGCCCGGCTACGAGGCCCTGGCCGGGCTGCCCTTCACCCGCGCCGTGATCACTGAGACGCTGCGCCTTTACAGCCCGGTGTGGATACTCCCCCGCCGGGCGCTCGCCGACGTTGAGCTGGGCGGCCACCTGGTCCCGAAGGGAACCAGGATGCTGTTCAGCCCGTACGCGCTCAACCGCGACCCGCGGCTGCACCGCGACCCGGACCGCTTCGATCCCGACCGGTGGGCCACCGACTACACGAGAAGCGACCTGCGGGCGTCGTTCTTCCCGTTCGGGCAGGGCATCAGGAACTGCATCGGCGAGGGCTTCGCCTGGACCGAGTCGACGCTCCTGCTCAGCGCGATCGCCGCCCGCTGGCACCTGCGGCTGGCCGACGGCGCGGACGTGCACCCCGTGGTCAGCAGCACCCTGGTGCCGAGTGAGCTCCCGATCGTCGTGACCCGCCGCTAGCGAGCGGGCCGGCCGCGTTCAGGCGGCCGGCCCACGTGAAACATGAATTCGTTCGGGAGACTGACTTTGATTTTCTGCGGTTTACGCGATCCGGCCCGCGTAACGGCGGGTGAAGCCGTCGCTCGTGTTCGCGGTGATGATGACGTCGTAATAGCCGTCGGCGTCGACGGGCCACGTGACGCTCTTCGACCCCTTCGCGCCCACGGTCACGGTCTGGGTGCTGCCCGCGTAGTCGTTGACCGTGAGCGTGTAGGCCACTGCCGTGGTGCCGTCGTTGGCCAGCGTGAGCCGCAGCGACCGCGCGTGCCCGCACACCGGAGTCGCGGCCACCCTGGGGATCTGCCCGGTGGTGGTGCCCGCGGCGACGATGTCGCCGGCGAACGAGCGGACGAACCCGTCAGGGCCGTAGACCGAGAAGGCGTACCCGTACTTGTTGGCCAGCGACGCGGTCCACGTGTAGGTCTTGTCCTTGCCGTTGACGACCGTGAACGGTGTCGCCGAGGCGGGCAGGTACTTGTCGGGGAAGACCATCAGCGAGACGCCGACCTTGCCCTTGTTGGACATGGTCGCGGTCACCGTGTAGGCGGAGCGGTTGATGGTGACGTCGGCGTGCGGCATGAGCTGGGACGGCCGGTGCCCCCGCCTGCCCGGCTCCTGGGCCGGCATGGCCTGCGCGCCCTCGGCGGGCGGCGTCACGGCAGGGAACGACTTCTCCGCGTCCGACTGCGTGATCAGCGGCACCGTGTCCGGCAGGGCCGGGACAGAGAAGTCCGGGCGCTCGAAGTCGAAGGCCTCGGTCAGGTCGCCGGTCACCGAGCGCCGCCAGGCCGTGACGTTAGGGGCCTTGACGCCGGTCCAGGTCTCGAGGAAGCGGAGCATCGACGTGTGGTCGTAGCTGTTGGAGTCGACGAACCCGCCGCGCGTCCACGGCGAGCAGATGATCATCGGCACCCGGGGGCCGAAGCCGATCGGCAGGCCGCCGATGAACTCGTTCGTCACGGTCGCCTCAGGCGACCCGGGCAGCACGTGATCGAAGTACCCGTCGTGCTCGTCGTAGGTGATGAACAGGGCCGTGGACTCCCACAGCTGCTTGTTGCTCATCAGCGACTCGAGCACCGTCCGACGTAGTGCGCGCCGTAGCTGGGGCTTGCCGCCGGGTGCTCGGAGTACTCGTAGGGCGCGACGATCCAGGAGACGCTGGGGAGCTTGCTCGCGGCGCAGTCGGAGATGAACTGGGCGAGCACGTGGTTGACGTGGTTCGGCCCGAGCGGCGTGCCCGCGCTCGGCTGCCACGGCTGCACCGCGCCCTGGACGGCGAGCCGCTGCCCGGCCTTGGTGGTCGCCTTCTCTGAGGTCTGGTACTGCTGGTAGAACCACAGCGGGTTGTCGCCGTAGTCACCCACCCAGCCGTCGGCCCCGCCGCCGTCGCCCACCTCGTGGTTGGTGTACACCTGCCAGGAGATGCCCGCCTTCAGCAGCAGTTCCGGGTAGGTGGTGACGTTCGTGAACTCGACGGTGTAGTCATCCGGGTTGGTCGTCCAGCCGGCCGAGGTGCCCGTCCAGAAGTACATCCGGTTCGGGCTGGTCGGCCCGAGTATCGACTGGTGATAGCCGTCGCAGATGGTGAACGCGTCGGCCAGCGCGTAGTTGAACGGCAGGTCGTTGCGGGTGAAGTAGCCCATCGTCTGCTCGGTCTTGGCGGCGGTCCAGTTGTTCCACAGCCCGCTGTTGCGCGCGCTGTGGTCACCGGTCCAGCTGTGGTCGAGGTCCCCGGCGTTCTGCGCGTCCACCTTGGTGGAGTCCATGTGGAAGGGCAGCAGGTACCCGAGGTCGGTGCGCGCCTTGTCGGGCTGCTGGAAGATCGTCGCGCCGTTCTGGTACCTGAGTACCTGCCGGTCGGAGAAGCCGCGCACGCCGCGCAGGCTGCCGAAGTAGTGATCGAAGGACCGGTTCTCCTGCATCAGGATCACGACGTGCTTGAGGTCGGCGATCGTCCCGTGGCGCGCGCCGCCCTTGCCTGGTTCGCGCCGGCGAGGCCGGCCGCCTGGCTGGCGCCGACCCCAACGGCGGCCGCCCCGGCGACCGCGCCGCCCACCTGCAGGAACCGGCGACGGCTGACGGTCGCCTTGAACGGCGCCGGGGAACGATAGTCGGTGCCGGGCACCGCACGCTCGGGCCGGCCGCTCGAATTGTCCATGTCCATGCTTCGCTTGTCCTCCTAGACCCACGCCAGGGCATCAAGAGCGAGCAAAACCGCTCAACCAATCGCCCACGTCGAGCCAAGAGGACGTCCAGGCAAACAACAAGTGAATCTCACGGCCGCCAGGCGGCAGCCTCACTCGGCGTGCAGCGCGACCACCGTGCGGGCGCGGGCGGCCCAGGCGGCAGGAACCATTCCCCCGGCCGCGGCGATGACCAGGCCGGCCAGGGCCAGCGCGGCGATCTCCCATGCCTGGTAGACAGCCAGGTAGCTGGCGGGAATCCCGGTGCCCGCGGCGTGCGCCATGACCGGCAGCACGTACCGGTGCACCGCCACCCCGGCGGGGACCGCCAGCAGGCCCGCGACCAGGCCGGTGCCCGCGACCCAGCACACCACCATGACGATGGTCTGCCGCGGCGTCATGCCGAGCGCCTTGAAGATGCCCAGGTCATGTGCGCGTTCCCGGGTGTACAGCACCACCGTGTTCAGCACGCCAAGGCCGGCGACGACGGCGAGCAGCAGCGTCAGGATGCCGACCAGGCCGATCAGGGTGAGGAAGAACGGGTCCCTGTCGTTGAGGCTGACGTCGGCGTAAGGGCCGAGCGTGCCGCCAAGCGCACGGCCGAGCGCGCGGGCGTACGCGCCCGGGGAGGTACCCGGCCGCAGCGCGACGTCATACAGGTCCGGGGTGAGTCCCCGGTCCACGGCGGCGAGCGTCCCCCAGTCGGTGAGCATCAGCAGCCCGCGGTTGTCGGTGTCGAAGACCTCGCCCGCGATCCTGGCCGTGACCCGCGCACCGCCGACGCTGAACGTGACGGTGTCGCCGACCGACTTACCGGTCAGCGTGAGGAAGTTGGTCGGCACGTCCACCTGCCCTGGACCGCTGTACCAGTGCCCGCTGATGAGGTCGTAGCCGGTCCAGCTCGCGTCGCCGCGGAACGCGGTCAGCTGCACCTGCCCGGGCAGCCCGGCGACGCTGACCTCCTGGTCGGCCTGCGCGGTGTACCGCAGCGTGCCTGGCTGCGACCGCAGCACCGCCTCGATGGCCCGCTGGGCGGCCGACGGCGACGGCTGGCGCCCGCCACCCGTTCCTGGCGGGCCAATGTGCTTCACCGGGCCCCCGGCGCCGACCAGGGACACCTGGACGGGCTCGGACTTGGCATGCGACAGGCCGTCGGCCACCATGTTCAGTGAAGAGCTCAGGCCGACCGCGAAGGTCACCGCGATCGCGCCAAGGCCCACAGCGGCGAGCGTGACGGCGGCGCGGGCCGGGCGCGCGAACGGCGCCGCGAGGCCGATGGTCACCGGACGGGGCAGCAGCGACAGCCTGCCGAGCAGCCGGTGCGCGGCGTAACCGCGTCCGGCGGCGGGCGCACGTCCGGTCGCGATCGCCTGGACCGCGCTCAGCCGCCCGGCCCGCAGGGCTGGCAGCAGGGCCGCGGTTCCCGCCAGGCAGCACATCGCGCACGGAACCAGGACGTCCACCCATACCGGGACCGCTAGCGCCCCGACCTGATACACGGTGGCGGTGCGGCCGAGCAGCGGCACCGACAGCGCGTTCCCGACCAGCACGCCGCCGACGCAGCCTGCGATGGCAGGCACGGCGATCATCCCGGCGTAGCAGCCCACCACCTGGGCGGGGGTGAAGCCGATGCTCTTGAGTATGCCGATCCTGCGGTAGCCGGCCACGACGGCGCCGCTCACGACGTTGATGACGATGAGCGGCGACATGGTCAGCCCGATGATCCCGAACGCGACCACGAACGGCACGATCGGCGCGATCCCTGACGTCTCCTGCAGCTTGACGGCGAGGTAGGTCTGCGTGCCGGTGACCGCGCCCGCGGGCAGCGCGGCGCTGAGCCGGTCAACATCGGCGCGCAGCGCCGCCGCGCTGCCCGCGCCGGCGAACCGGTACAGCAGCTGCGCGGTCGCGGGCGCTGCCGGTGCGCGCAGCGCCGCGATCTGACTGGGCACCACCCAGCCGTCGGCCGACTGGTTGATCGAACTGGCGTAACCCACCACGGTCAGCCGCGGCGTGCCTGGCACCCCGCCGACGGCGAGCTGCGTGCCAAGCGGCACGGCGACGCCGAAATCGGCGGACAGCACGAGCTCACCCGGCCGCTGCGCCCAGCGGCCCTGCTGGATGACCAGGTCATCGAGGGGCCCGCCAGGACCGGCACGACCCACCACCGTCATTGGCGGCAGGGGGGCCGCGCCCTGGGTTGCCCCTTGCAGCCTTGGGCTGATCGTCGCCTGCGGATAGGGCCCGGCCGTGGCGGTGACCTCCGGCAGCCGCGCCGTCGCGGCGAGCTGCCCCGGCGTGGCCACCGCGCGGTCGACGCTCGCCACCACATCCGCGCCGTGCTGGGCGGCGAAGGCCCGGTCGAACGGGGCGCTTGAGTCGGCAACAAGCGCGAGGGCCAGCACGCAGGCGCCGGTGGACACCAGCAGCACGAGGCCGATCACCAGCGACTGCACCTTGCGGCGGGTTAGCCCGCCCGCGACCACCCGGGCAACGGCCCCGGCGCCGGACATCATGACGTGAGAGTCCATGCGGGCAAGGTAGGCGCGGCCTGCCGCCGTGCGCCTCGGCCGCGAGCGCGAATCCGGATACCGTAGGAGGCTGAGCGCGGCGGGCTCTCATCATTACGGCCGACGCAGCTAGCTCTCGCGGCTGATGCCGTTGCGCCCTTCCCCGGCCACAATGGACGGGTGAGCATGCGCAGCTGGCAGCGCCGGGCAGCGGCGTTCCTTGGCAGCACGGAGCCGCGAACCCCGGTGTCTCGCCTGGCGGCCGTCGCGGACGCCTGCCTGGCGCTCACCGCCGTCCTTGCGGTGCTGGCGCTGGCGGAGGCGAACTTCTTCGGCACCACCACGGCCGAGGTCGTCGTCGCGGTGCTGACCATGGCGGTCCTGGCCGCGCGCAGGCTGGCGCCGCTCGCCTGCTTCTGGGTGATCCTGGATGTCGTCCTCGTGGTCAGGAACGGCAACTCGCTGGTCAGCATCGCCGCGGCGGTGATCGCCGCCTACTGCGCGGTGGTCCACAGCCCGTACCGCCGCCTGGCTCTGCTGAGCCTGCCGGCGGCCGGGCTCATCCTCACGGCGGCGTTCCAGGACACGGCGCCGCCGCTGCCCGGCAGGGTGTCCGCCCTCGTGATACTGCTGGCGATCACGGTCATCGGCAACGCGGTCCGGGTGTGGCGAGTCCGGGCCGCGGACTCCGGCACCCGGCTGCTACGGGCGCAGGCCGAGCATGAGGCCGCGACGCGGCGCGCGCTTGAGCTGGAGCGGGCGCGGATCGCGAGCGAGCTGCACGATGTGGTGACCCACAACGTCAGCGTGATGGTCGTGCAGGCCGGCGCCGCGCGGCAGGTGCTCCGCCCCGAGCAGGAGGAGGCCAGGTCGGCCATGCTCGCCGTGGAGGCGAGCGGCCGGACGGCCATGGCCGAACTGCAGCACATGCTGAGCCTGCTTTGCGTGCCAGAGCCAGGCTCGCCCGCTGGCGACGAGGCCGGCGAGCAGCTGCGTCCGCTGCCTGGCTTGGGCCAGCTCACGACGCTGACCCAGCGGATGACGGCCGCCGGGCTTGATGTCGAGCTGTGCGTCCTCGGCGCGCCATGGACGCTGTCGCCCGGCAGGGACCTCGCTGCGTACCGGGTGATCCAGGAGGCGCTCACCAACGTGCTCAAGCACGCGGGCACCGCGCGGACGCTGGTCACGCTGAACTACCGGCATGACGGGCTGACACTTGAGGTCACTGACGACGGCCCGCGATGCCCGGCAGATCCGTCGGAGCAGTTGAACCCTGGGGCCCTTCCCGGCGGCGGGCGCGGCCTTATCGGCCTGCGGGAACGGGTCAACCTGTGCGGCGGCGACTTCGAGGCCGGCCGGCTGCCGCGCGGCGGGTGGCGCGTCATGGCCCGGTTCCCTGTGGAGGCGGCGCCGGGTCAGCGCCGCGACGGCGGCGGGTAGCGCCGCGACTGGCGGGTAGCGCCGCGACATTGGCGGCTGTCCCGCCAATTCCCGCACCGTCATGAGCGCCGCGGCCGCAAGCGAGGCGGGGAACGGAGAGCCGCGCGTTCTGGTCGCCGACGATCAGGCCCTGGTCAGAACCGGCTTCCGGATGATCCTGCGCGAGGCGGGCATCCCGGTCGTCGCCGAGGCGACCGACGGCGGTGAGGCAGTCGCGGCGGCGCTGCGGCACCGGCCCGACGTGGTCCTGATGGACATCCGGATGCCCGAGATGGACGGGCTGGAAGCCACCAGGCGCATCCTCGCGTCACAGCCGGGGAACGGCTGCCGGATCATCATGCTGACCACCTTCGACCTCGACCGAGTATGTCTACGAGGCGCTCGCTGCGGGCGCCAGCGGGTTCCTGCTCAAGCACGTCTCACCCGAATACCTCATCGCCGCGGTGCGGCTGGTGCGCTCGGGTGACGCGCTGCTCGCCCCGTCGATCACGCGCAGGCTCGTCGAGCGGTTCGCACCGGACGCGTCCGTTCAGCCGGTGGTGCACAGTGACCTGTCGAGCCTGACCCCCAGGGAGCTTGAGGTGCTGCGGCTGCTCGCCCGCGGCCTGAGCAACGCCGAGCTTGCCGCGAAGCTGACGCTCAGCGAAGCCACCGTCAAGACGCACGTGGCCAACATCCTGGCGAAGCTGCAGCTCAGGGACCGCGTTCAGGCTGTCGTGCTTGCCTACGAGACGGGCCTGGTCGGCCCCGGCCACCGCGGGCGCTGAGGGCCCCCGCCCGGTTACTACAGGGATTGAAGGCAGGGATGGCCGGCGGTAAAGGGCGGGGCGCGCTCTGGCTGTGCCGCCGTGACCCTGCATCCTCCCAGGAATCAGAGCCTCCAAGATTTCTGAGGCGGTCGAAGTTCGGTTTCCAGCAAGGCGGCGACCTGACGGTAGCGGCTCACAGGTACCAGGTGCACACCGTCGAAAGCACCGCTGTCACGGATCGCCAGCACCTGCTGGCACGCAGCCTCCACTCCGGCATTGCGGTCACGCTCAACTGCGGTGACCAAGTCCTCTGGAATGTCGATATCGGGGATCGTCCCCGCCAGGTTCCTGGCCATGGCAGCGCTGGCCAGCACCATTACCCCGGCGTAGACCGGCCCAGACACCTGCACGCTCTCGCGCCACCGCAGCAGGCTCCCCAACGAGTAGCTGACCTGCGCGAATACGAAATCTGCCGTGGCCTTCCAGGTCGGGACCGCCCGCAAGCCGCACGTCACCCCGGCCCGGAACGGCGCAAGCCCGGTGAACATCGGATCCTCTGCGGCAGCCCGGGTCTCCTCGATCATCGCCCTTACGGTCAGTTCACTGGTACGACCGCCAGCACTGGGCTTGTCACCGTAGACGTACAGGAACCGGTCCACACCGTACGCCGCCGCCGTCAGCAGATCCCGGCGAAACCCCAGCAGGTTCCGGTCCCGAGAATTCAGGCACGCGATCCCGCGAGCGCCCATCGCCTGCACCTCGTGGGCTACCGCCACACTCGACACCGTCGCCCGCCCGATGTGGTTGTCGGGAATCAGGAACGAGTCAGCCACCTGGCTGAGCACCCCGATCTGGTGCCGGACCCGCGTCAGATCCGGACGAGTCGGCGGCTCAACCTCGCAGATAACCTCAAACCGGCGACGGGAATCACTCTCAGTGACGGCAACGGCTGTGCTACGGCTCACGGTTGCCCGCAACGGTGCTCCTGTGCTCGTCATGGCTTTTCCCGGGAAGTGCTCTTCGACTGAACCATCGTCCCCCAGGCGCCGCCCAAGACCGCGACCTGCTGGTCAACGAGCTCTGCCAGTTCGCGCACCATGCCACCTCCCGTTAGCGGAAGGCGCCCTTGGTGACCGACAGCCGCGCACGGACTGCCCGCGGGGCCGAGCGTGGCGGGCGGATCGCCCGTCGCAGCGCCCCTCGGCCCCTCCCTCAGGGTATAGGGTCAGAGCCCAATTTTCCGAGCAGATTTTTGTGACCTGCCACAGTCCGCGATAGCTGAGGCAGTTGGCGCCGCACGTGCGCCACCCCGGGGCAGCGAGGCGCGTTGCGCCCGGTGCAGAGCGGCTGTGACCTTCTCTGGCGGGGCCTGGTCGCAGGTGACGGGGTTGCCAGCCTCGCCAGCCAGCCCCCACTAGCCGCCCGCACCCCCGGCAACCAGCCGAAAGTCCCGCAACCAGGAAAAACCCGCCCCTTAAGTTCCCGGTATTGCATCCTGGGGTGCCTAAATA
>CAVXAB010000051.1:0-41909 GCA_963759545.1 uncultured Actinomycetota bacterium | reverse complement strand
ATTCCCAGCGGTGTGAGCAAGCCGGGCTCGCGAGGGTCTCGATCGCGGCGGCGGTGTGCGCCCGCCAGCGCTCGTGGGGCTCCGCCGCATCCGCCGGTCATACTCGCCGGAGGCCTGCTCGAACCCGCCAGAACTCGCTGACCGCTAGGTGCGCGTACGTGTCCTGGAGCAGTTCCTCAAGCGGCCGCGGGTCCTTCCGCCAGGCGCGTAGTACAGCCGCTTGTCGGCCGGGTCGAACAGGTCGTACAGGTCGAGGACCGCGCCCAGCTCGACATGCTGGAACTCATCCTAGCAGCGGGCCAGGGTCACCGGGTTGTCGGCAACGCGACGCCGATGGCGCCGAAGCCTTGCCGCGCGGCGGCGCTGACGTCTGTCCCGGCCGGGGCCGCCATTGGCATCAGCGCGGTGAGGCCGGCGGCGAGCGCCGGGGCGTAGGCCGGGTGGTGCGCCTGGATTTCCCGCCAGGCGGGCGCGAAACCGCGCTGCCACCGGCGGACTCTTCGTCCGTCAGCCGGGGTGCGGCGGGCCACTGATGGCAGTCCCGGTAGGGGTCGGTGTCCTCCAGCGCGACGCGGATGCCGGTGCCGTCAGCACGCGGACCGGCTCCCACGCCGGCTTGGGTCCGCTGTCGGCCGCGCCGGGCACGCCCTCGGCTGGCAGGGCTCCGCGGTAAGAGCCTCGCCCGCCAGCATTCGCGGCCGCGCGAGACGCCAGGTGTCTGTGCCGAGGCGCACCCGCATCCAGTCCGCGTCCACCTCAAGAACGGCCCGCGCCTCTTTCGTAGACGCCACCACGAGCCGCCCGAGTCCCGGCAGGTGAACCGCGCCTTCGACTAGCGGCACGGTGACCGCGCCCGGGCCTGCCCGCGAATCGCGACCGCCGCGGCAATGGCACCAAGATGTTCGAGATCCGCGGCCAGGCCCTCGTCGTCATGGTGTTCCGCGCCGCCGCCCGCCAAGCCGCTCAAGGCAGCGCACCGCCCAACGCGCAGGTAGGGATGACCGAGCACTGTGTCGATGGCGGCGCGGCGGTCGCCGTCCGCCACCGCGAGCACCTGCCAGGCGGCGCGTAGCCGGTCCCTGACCGACGGGTTGACCGCGGGCGCGGCGATGGCCGCCTGGTAGACAGCGGTCAGTAGGCCCGCCGTAGCGATCGCTGGGCCTGGATTAGCTGGCCGATCGCGTCGGCGCCGCCCATGCCCGCCGCGAGTTCGGCCAGCACGTCGTCAGTGACCGCGTGGCTCACGCTCCCCGCGACATGCGGCAGTCGCTCGCCAATGTGGCTGATGAGCTTAAGAAGATCGGCACAGTAAACCGATGGGTTATCGAACCCTGAGCCGGACTTGTACCGATGTGCATACATTCCTCCGCCGCAGGAGCTGACCACCGGGCATTGCTGGCAGGCGGGGCTGAGGTCGGCCACTCCGTGCTGCCGCGTGGCGATGCCCGGGTGGTCGAGGACCAAATCCAGGGAGTGCGTGAACACGCTGAGTCCGGTCGACGGCGCCCCGTCGAAGGCGACCTTGAGCGAGTCCGCTTGCTCGTAACCCCCGTCGGTCTCGACGACGACCATGCTGACGGGGGCGAGCCCGAGTGCCTCGGTGCGGCTGTTCCCTCCGGCCAGCGTGGCGATGATCGAGTCGAACGTCCTGATCCTGACCGGGAAGCCGTCGGCCTGCCAGCGGTCGAAGATCGCGATCAGCCAGTCGGCGTACTCCGTGCCGCTCTCCGTGCTGCCCGGCGGCGGGGCATCCCAGGTCGCGTGCGGCAGCAGCAAGTCAAGTCGCGGAGGGTCGAGCTCAAGCAGGGCCTCATATACCCGGATGGGGTCATTAGCGACGTCGATCGTGCAGAGCAGGCCCGAATATAGGTGCCTAAAACGGTCACTGGCCAGCAAGCGGATGGCCCGGACGACCGCGTCTAGCTGCTGCGGCCGTTACGGTACTTCCTGTGCCGGTCGTTCGCGGCCCGGTCACCGTCAATGGAAATGCCGACACCGACGCCATGCTCGTCGAAAAGCTCGCAGAACTCCTCGTTAAGGAGGACACCGTTGGTATGTACCTTTACTTCGAGGCGGCACAGGTCGCCAAGCGCGCGCTCGAGTTCGACGAGGATCGCGCGCAGCCCGGCCACTCCGGCAAGGAGCGGCTCGCCGCCGTGCAGCACTATCTCAACGTGGTCAAGCTCGTGGGTCTTGACGTGCTCGGCGATGCGCATCGCCGTTTGAGATACAACATCGGGCGACATGCCCATGGGACGGCCGCGCCAACTCTGGTCAATGCTCTCGTAGACGTAGCAGTGGTCGCATGCCAGGTCGCACCGGCTGTGCACCTTGAGTACGAACTGATCCGCCGGGATGAGCACGCGGCCGTCCACGCCCGGGTTCTCCCCCCGCGTTAGATCGAGGACTGAAAGGCGGCCACCGGCACGCGGTTCGTCGAAGGGTCGGGCAGCACGCGGCCGATCGTCCTCCCAAGCACGTCCAGGCCCAGGGCCGGCATCTCAGCCAGCGGAATGTCGCGCAAGTCGGCCATAGCGGACGCGTAAGCTGGCCGCAATTCTTCGGTGGGAACCATGGGTTTCGCCTTTATCTTAGGTACGGGTGGCATTCGCGTTAATGCTGAGATGCAAGTGCAGGTGCGGGGTGCAGGTGCACACCCCCGCTACGCTGGCCCAAGCGTAGCGTCGGCCTAGCGGCCGGACAACGGAGACGCCACGATGCCATGCTACAAGGTTGTAACGCTGACCGTGGAAAGACGGCGCAGCCGTCCATTAGCCGCGACTCGACTCAGTTCCCTATCACGTGGCAATCTGTTTCGAAGGACGCCGAACCGGACATACTGCGAGCAATTTGGTCACGAAACCCGGCCTGCTCACTGGTGTCAGGCCGGGGGGAGGGGCTTGTGTTGGCGCCACAGGCATCCAGTCGGGGCTGGCTCCGCCACGCGTGGCTGCTCCCGGCCGTGCTCGCCGCGGCGGCGATCGGCCTGCTGTGCTGGGGCGCCTGGGTTTACGGCTACGACCCGCGCTGGTTCGCCCGGTCCCCCGCCTGGCTGCGCGACATCATGCAGCCGGACCAGAACTGGACGCCCGTGGTCACGATGGCGCTGCTGCTGGGCGGGCTTGGCGCCTACTGGTGGCCGCGCCGCCGCGAGCACATCCCGATCGGCCTGATCACCGTCGTCGTGCTCGTCCTGGTGGCCGCGGCGCTCGGCACGGCCGCCTATGTCCCGTGCCGCGGCCACATGAGCACGACGGGCGTCATGTTCTGGATATTGCAGCTGTACGTGGGGCAGCCGCCGAACATGATCTACCAGAGCGTGACGTCGGGGGCCGCCTGCGTCGGGACCCCTCCGCCCGCGCTGCAGCTCGGGCAGATCGACGGCCTTGGCGCGACGGGCATCGGCGCGATCGCCGTGGCGTCGGTGCTGTGGCGGCAGCCGCTTGACCGGCTGCAGTCCCGGTTCGCGTACGACGTGACCATCTTCACCGGGCTTGACGCCCTGACCATTCCCCTGCTCAGGCGGCTGACCGAGGCGGCGCGCAGCCCGCGCGAGATCATCGTCATCGAGCCGGACGAGGACAATCCGCTGCTTGAGGAGGCCAGGCTCACCGGCGCGCGCGTCGTCATCGGCGACCCGGCGTCACCGGACCTCCTGCGCCCGATCATCTCCGCCTGGCGCGGCTGCGCGCTCAGTCATCTCTACGCGCTCAGCGACAAGGTCGCGGACAACGAGGCGGTGATCGACGCGGCGGCGCGGATTCTCCGCCGCTACCAGCCCGACCCGGACCGCCAGCCGCACCTGGTCGCGCTCATCGACGACCCGAGGCACGCCGACCACTGGCGCGGTACCCGCAGCGGCAGGTCAGACGTGTGGTTCGAGGACGCGCTCAGCTCGGCCGAGTCCACCGCGCGCGGCCTCGTCTCCCGGGTGCTGCGCACGCAGCCGCGGCACCTGCTCGTGTGCGGTGACAGCACCCTGACGCTGGCCATCCTGCTCGAGCTGGCCCGCCGGGCCTGGGAGCAGGCCGAGCTCGTGAACGCCGCGGCGATCGGCCGCGCGGCGGAACCGGACATGCCGCCGCCGCCGGACGCGCCTGTCCCCGCTGCCGCTCGAGCGGGTGGCGCTGCTTGACCTGCGGTCACCTGACATCCGGCGCGAGTACCTCGCGTCCGCGCCTGCCGCGGTCCTCAACTCACTCCCCAAGGTTGCCGCGCACCCGGTCCGGTGGCGTGACCACCTGCTGCGGACGCTCGACGCGATGGACCGCGCCCAGGCCCGCGAGACCGCCGTCATTATCACGGAGGGCCCGCCGGGAAGCGGCGTGCACGAGGCGGGACGGGTCGCCCGGCTGCACCCCGAGACCCCGGTGTTCGTCCTGGCCGCCTCGGGCGACGCCATGGGCGGCGCGATCTTCGACCTCCTGCACCCGTTTGAGCCCGGCCTGCTCATCGAGGGCGAGGTGCCGGAGGACACCTGGACGCGGGTCGCCAGGCACTGGCACGAGTGCTACCGGCTGAGCCATCCGCTGCCGCCCGGGCACCCGAAGGCCTCCGCCCGGGTGCCCTGGTCCGAGCTTGACCCGTTCCTCCGGCAGGACAACATCCTCGAGCTCCGCTCGATCCTGACCGCGGTCGCGGCCCGCGGCAGGCAGTGGGCGCCGGTGCACCTGGTCCCGCCGGGCAGCGTCATCGAGCTGAGCGAGGAGGACCTGACGGCGATCACGATCGCCGAGCACACGCGCTGGCTGCAGCGGCGGCTCGCGGCGGGCCTGGCAGGCGAGATCGTGGTCCCGTGGGAGGAACTCCCGCCCCGGGTGCGGAGCGACGTGTCCAGGCACCTGCGCTCGCAGCTCGCCCAGCTGGAGGACGTGGGCTTCGTGCCGATCGTCCCGGCCGGCGGCCCGCCGGCCGCGGCCCGTTTCGAGCGCGTCGGGCAGGTCCAGGCCAGCCAGCTGACCGAGCCGCTCGCCTGGACCAATGACACAGGTGAGCAGATGCACGGCTTTGCCGGGGACTGGCGGGTCATCGACGACGCGGGGAACCTGCGTACGGTCTCCGATCCGGAGTTCCAGTCAAGTCACGAGCCCGCGGGCGACGGCCGGTGGCGCCGGGTCGGCAGCTACCTGGCCTGGCAGGTCAGCGAGGCCGTGGTGGTCAGGACCAAGGAGGGAAAGGCGACCGCACGCCCGGGCGACTGGGTGGTCGAGGCCCCGACCGGCGAGCGCTGGCCCGTCAGGGACGACCAGTTCCGATGGAGCTACCGGCCGAGCGGCACCGTGCCCGACCTGCCTGCCTTCCCCGACCAGGCGAGCACGCAAGCGGCCGCGAGCAGCAGCACGGCGCCGACGATCTCTTCATAGAGCGTGGTCTTCGCGTAGGGGACGGACCAGCTGTCCTTGAAGCCGAACATGCCGACCTCGACGTCGATGACCAGGGCAGCTACCGACACGACGAGCATGCCCGCGCCAAGGAGCAGCGCGCCAACCCTGCGGCTGATGACGATCAGCAGCCCGATGACGATCGCGACAATGCCCTGGGCAAGGAAGAGCGGGCCGATGGTCGGGATGTCCCGGTACGGGAACTGTTGCCTGCCCCACAAGTACAGGTGGATGTACCCCGAGTAAACCGCGCAGGCGGCGCCGCCCGCGATCATGACGGTGATCGCCACGCGCGCCAGCAGGGAGACGAGATCGGCAGGCCCCCGCAGCAGCACGGCTAGCCACCACGGCCTGCCACTGTAAACCGTTTCCCCGGACACGTCCCGCCTCCTCGCCAACCGCGAATCGCGGCCACCATAAACGTCCAGGACACCTTGTACACGCTGCCGCGCGCATCGTGGTTCAAGCTGAGAGGAAACCCAAAGTCTTCAGTGGAAACGCTAATCGCGGTCGTATCGGCTGACTAGCGGCACGGTGAACCAGAGGCCGCAGACCATGACCCCCATGACCGCGGTGATCAGGCCTCCGGCAAGCGCTCCCGCCACGTACCACGTCACCAGCAGGACGGCGGCGAGCACGGCACCGCCGACCGCGGTCAGGCCGAGGATCGCCACGACGTTGGCGAACCGGACCAGGCGCTCCTTCTTGCCCCGGCGAAAGACCAGCCGGTGGTAGGCGACCGGCCCGATCAGCAGCGTGGTCGCCACGGCGGCCAGGATCACGCAGGTCAGGTAGAGGTCCCGCTGCCCGGTGCTGAGCTGGGCGAACCTGGTGGTGAACGGCAGCGACAGCAGGAACCCGAACAGCACCTGCACGCCGAGGCCAGCCACGCGCAGCTCCTGGATCAGCTCACCGAGGTTGCGGTCATCCCGCTTCTCAGTGGTCTCCCGCCGCGGATCCGAGGCCTCACCGGACTCCACCTCGACCACCTCCTGGTTTCTCGACGCTACCCCGGGTGTTAGCAGGGAAACGACGGGTAGGCGCCCGTGATGACCACACAGACACGCGAATCGACCATACTCACCCGTGCGAAGGCGCCACCAGGCCAGGTGACGCCCGCGGACACGGGCCAGCCCGCCGCCGGCAGCCGGTCCGCGCACCGCAGGCGGTTCACCAGGCACTCGCAGGCCGGCGAGGTGGTGCTCGCCTACCTCGACACCCAGGCGGCTAGGCTCAGCGCCCTTGACCTGGCGGTCCGCCGCGACAAGCCGGACTCCGTGCATCAGATGCGCGTCGCTGTCCGGCGGCTGCGCGGCACGCTGCAGTCGTTCACCGGGATCGTGTCCGAGAAGGAGACTGAGCACCTGCGCGCGGAGCTGAAGTGGCTCGGCGGCGTGCTTGGCACCGCCCGCGACAATGAGGTGCTCGCCGATTACCTGCATTCCGGGCTGAAGGCCGTGCCGACCGAGCTTGTCCTCGGGCCCGCGCAGGCACGGATCACCGCGCACTTCGCCCCGCTCGAGGCAAGCAGCAGGAAGGCGGTGCTCGACGCGCTCGACTCCGAGCGGTACCGTGCGCTGCGCGCGGAGCTTGGCCGGCTGCTCGACAGCCCGCCGCTGACCCCGGGGGCGGCCGAGCCCGCGGGCAAGGCGCTCCCCCCGGCCGTCGGCCGGGCCTACCGGCGGACGCGCCTCCGGATGCGCCGCGCCAACCGCGCCCCAGCCGGGCAGGCACGCGACGTGGCGCTGCACGAGACGCGGAAGGCGGCCAAGCGCGCCAGGTACGCGGCGGAGGCCGCGCGGCCGGCGCTCGGCAAGAAGGACGGCAGGAAGGCCCGCCGTTTCGCCAAGCGCATGAAGGACGTCCAGTCGGCCCTCGGCATGCATCAGGATGCGGTGATCGCCCAGGCGACGGCCCGCGACATCGGCGTGCACGCCCACCTGGCCGGCGAGAACGCCTTCAGCTTCGGCCTGCTGCAGCGAGCGCGCGCACTATCCAAGCGCTCGCCTGCGAGGATCAGGCGCACCGCGCCTGGCGGCAGGCCCGCCGCAAGTCCCGCTGGCTGCCGAAGTCATTAGCGCCAGAAACGCGTCCGCCGCCCCGGCGCAACGAAGTGCTGCCGGGGCGGCGGACCATGTCACGACGTCGCGACTAGCTGGGCATCAGGCCCGGCCGGCCAGGCGCCAGCCTTCCGCGTAGTGCTCGCGGGCCTCGCTTGAGTACGGCACAGGCGACACGGTCGCGCGCACCTCGACCTGCTTGTGCGGCCGCTCGACGGACGCCTTCAGCGACCCGCCGTCCGGCTCGCCCCAGACCAGCGTGACCTCGGTGCCGACCTCGATCGTCGGGTCGATGACGCCGAGCGACAGCTCCTTGCGCTCGTTGTGGCTATAGCCGGTGAACAGCGACAGGCCGACCACCTTGCCGTCGAGCAGCACCGCGTCGTAGTTCGACGAGGAGTAGTTCGAGATCGGCACGTCCAGGCCCTTGGCCGGGATCTCGTCGGTGTACAGCGAGGCGGCGATCTTGCCGGCGTCCTCGGCGTTCCAGGCCAGCGTCACCTTGCGGCGCTGCGCGGGCTTGTCGAGCGCTTCGAGTGCCTCGCGGCCGATGAAGTCGTGGTCGAACTTCACCATGTGGCCGTAGCCGAGCTCGTACGGCGTCAGGTAGTAGTCCTCGATGTTCGAGGAGACGAACGAGCCGCCGAGCGTGCCCGCGAAGCCCTCGTAGCCCTGGGAGGGGAGCCACTCGCGGTAGCCCTTGAGCTTCTCGCCGGTGTAGATGGCGGGCAGCGGCGAGGGGATCCAGCCGGACTCAAGCGTGTTGGACGCGTACGCGCGGGACCCGACGGGCTTGATGCCGAACTCCTCGCCGGCCTCGAGGATCGCCTCGCGGATCTCCAGGTACTCGTCGTACGGCCCCCAGACCTCAAGGCCGGGCTGGCCGGACATGCCGTGCCGCAGCGCGTGCACCTTGCGGCCCTTGATGTTGATGAAGTCCGTGCGGAAGAACCTGATGTCCGCTATCGGCCCGCCGTTCAGCTTCTCGATCACCTGGGACGCGTTCGGGCCCTGGATCTGGAAGCGGTACTGCGTGCGGGTGACGGCCTGGCCCATCGGGCGCGACGGCGAGCGGTCGTCGCGGACGAGTTCGACGTTCCAGTCGCCGGTCTCCACGTGGAACTGAACCCAGTTCACGGTGGGCACCCGGCCGACGAACTCGTACTCGTTCTCCTCAAGGTGGAACAGGATGCCGTCGCCGATCACGTAGCCGTCGTAGGTGACGGGGACGAACTGCTTCGCCATGTTCAGCGGGAAGTTCTTGAAGGTGTTGATCCCGAGGTAGGAGATCAACTTAAGCGCGTCCGGGCCCTTGATGTACAGGTTCGCCATGTGGTGGGTCTGGTCGAAAAGCACCGCGGTGGTTGCCCACGCGACCTGCTCGGTCTTCCAGTTGGAGAACTCGGTTGGGACGACCGGGTAGACGTAAGCGCCCTCCTGGGAGTTCCGCAGCAGTTCAACAGGGTTGACTGTCTGCAGCAGATCCTCAAGGCTTCGCTGCGCCATATGGTATGCCTACCTTCCCTTGTTACTATGCGTCACTAAGCCAGCCGGGTACAGCGTCCAGCCGACGCCCGATGACCATGATGTACCTACTCGCGCACCTTGTCGCTGTGGCCTCCACCCGAATTTACGTCGACCCCTTCGTTTCACGCCACAATCACCCATCACCGCCCGTTGGGGGCAGACCCCGCAGGTAGAACGCCATCGCAGGCGTTATCCTGCCGTCGCGAGGGCGCCGGTCGCGGCAGGTGATCGTTGCCACACCACAAAAGTCGCAGGCTGGCCGTACAAGCCCGTGATGCGGTATGCCTATCGGGTCGATAGACAACGACGCAGCGAAGGAGCTCTCACATGGAGACCTGGGACGCCATCCGGGCCCGGCGGAACGTGCGCACCTACCGGTCGGACCCCGTCCCCGGCGCCGACCTCGACCGAATCGCCGAGGCCGGCTGGCGCGCACCGTCGGCCAGCAACCGGCAGCACTGGAACTTCATCATCGTCACCGACCGGGACCAGCTCCAGGCGCTGTCGACGGTCTGGCAGGGCGCCAAGCACATCGCGGGCGCCGCCGCGGCGATCGCGCTTGTCCTCCCGCAGCCCGCGGACGAACGCTCCAAGGTGGTCGACCAGTATGACCTCGGCCAGGCGACCTACGCCATCATGCTCGCCGCGGCCGACCTCGGCATCGGCACCGGCCACTCCTCGGTCGGTGACCAGGGCAAGGCGCGCGAGATCCTCGGCGTTCCCGCCGACCACGACGTGGCGTACATGATCGGCGTGGGGTACCCGGCGGACCGCCCGCTCAAGCCCATCGTCAAGCCGAATCGCCTGCCGTTCGACGAGGTAGTCCGGCACGGTCACTGGTAGGGACAGGCGAAGCCACGCTCCCGTTCTGATGAATTCACCTTCTTTTCTCCAGAACGGGAGCGGCTGACTTGAGCTGGGCAAGCGCCAGCCTGGCCGCGTGGTAGCCGCCCATGCCGTGCACCCCGGCACCAGGCGGCGTGCTCGCCGAGCACAGGTAGACGCCGGGCAGCGGGGTCCGCCACGGGCGCGGTGACAGCACGGGCCGGCGGACGAACTGCGACAAGCCGCTGTAGCCGCCCGCGATGTCGCCACCGACGAGATTCGGGTTGTGCAGTTCCATCGCCGCCGTGTCGTGTGCGGCGCGGGCAAGGATCAGGTCGCGGAAACCGGGCGCGAACCGCTCCACCTGCTGCTCGACCGCGGCTGTCCTGTCGACTGTCGAGCCGTTCGGCACATGACAGTACGCCCAAAGCACGTGCTTGCCGCCGGGGGCGCGGGACGGGTCGGCCACGCACGGCTGCACGGCGAGAACGTACGGCCGCGCGGGGTGGCGGCCCGCGGCGACCTCGGCCTCCGCGAGGGCGATCTCGCCGAGGGTCCCGCCCAGGTGCACGGTGGCCGCGCCGCCAACCGCCTGATCGCGCCACGGCACGGGCCCGGACAGCGCCCAGTCAAGCTTGAAGACGCCGGGGCCGTACCGGTACCCGCGGAGCCTGCGCGCGTACCCGGCAGGCAGCCGGCCGCCGCAGACGGCAAGCACCTGCCTGGGCGTCAGGTCGAGCAGGATGACCGGGGCGCGCGGCAACTCGGCCAGGTCGCGTACCTGATGCCCCGTCTCGGCGACACCGCCGCACCGGGTAATGCGGTCCACGAGGGCGGCGACGAGCCGCGCCGAGCCGCCACGGACGACCGGCCAGCCGACCTGGTGCGCGAGCGCGGCCAGCAGCAGCCCGTATCCGCCGGTGATGGGCCTGCGGAGGTCGACCATCGAGTGCGCGGCCATCCCGGCGAGCGCGGCGCGGGCTCGCTCGCCTTTGAACAGTGCCCGGCCGAGGACCGTCGCGGGCAGGCTGCCCAGGGCACCGTACCTGGCCAGCCGGATCGGTGCGCGGGGGATCGACAGCGGGGAGAGCAGGCTGTCCACGAGCCCGAAGTCGTCGCGCGCGCGGTCGGCTCCGACCGATCTGCCGCCAGGCGGCCGCGTCCCAGCGCGAGCCGAGCCCGTCCGCGGTTTCCGCCACGTCCCGGTGCACCAGGACGGCGTCCTGCCCGTCGAGCGGGTGCGCAGCCTGCACCGCCGGGAAGGCCCACTCGACGTCCAGGTCGAGGTCACGGAACGCCGCCGACGCCCTGGCGAGCGGCAGCACTGTGGCGCACATGTCGTGGGTGTACCCGTCAAGTCCGGTGAGCGGCCCGCTCCGCAGCCCCCCGCCGAACTCATCGCGCCGCCTCAAGCAGCAGCACCTTCAGCCCAGCGTGCGCGAGCGTGACCGCCCCGATCAGCCCGTTCGGGCCCGACCCGACGACAACCGCGTCAAATCCGTCTGCCCGTTTCACTGGTGCTCCGACCACCCACCTCGTTGCGCGATGGTGGATGTTTGGGCACATCCGGCGGTGCCCAAACGTCCACCATCATCGGAAGGGCGCCGATTAGCGGCCCGTCAGCGGGCGGCGGCCGCCGTAGATGACGAAGTCCAGTTCCTTCCAGAAGACGTCCACGCCCTCGAAGCCCGCCGCGCGCAGGAAGCCGACCTGCGGGTCGAGCGGGATCATGTAGCGCACGTGGTTCTCGTAGCGGAACTGCTCCTCCGCCGTCCGGTGATGCCGCTTGTCCGCGGCCGACGGGTCGCGCCGGTCGCCGACCCGCAGCCATGCCTCCTCGACCACCGGGTCGGGCGGCATGACCGGGTCGTAGTTGAGGTACCAGCCGCCCGGTGCCAGGTGCGCGATGATCTCGGCGAACAGCGACTGCTTGCGCTCGTCCCTGAGGTGGTGCACGGACAGCGAGCTGATCACGGCGTCCACCGGGCCGGGAATGGACGCGGGCCAGGCACCGGCCGCCGTCAGGTCGAACTCCACGTAGGTGTAGCGGCCGGCGTAGGGCTCAAGCTCAACTTTGCCCTGGGCCATCATCTGCGGCGAGAAGTCGGCGAGGACGGCGTGCGCGGCGGAGTAGTGGTCGAGGATCGTCCTGGCGGCGGCGCCGGTGCCCGCGCCCAGGTCCACGAACGTGAACGGCTCGTCGACGGCGAACGGCAGCAGTTCCGCCATCAACGCGCGGCGCTCGGCGTCCTGCCTTGACCGGTCGACATTCCGCGACTTCCAGAAACTGACGCCGATGTCCGACTTCCAGACGGCGGCATTGGTGTCCTCAGTATCCGACATGCCACTGATGCTAACGGTCTAGGTTCTTCCTGATCTGCGGCATGGCCACGCCGCGCACCTCAAGCCTGGCCCGCTCGACCGTGCTGGCGGTCAGCGCGGGCAGCCAGGTGACGCCCCAGGCGGCCGCGTCGAGCTTCGCTGCGCTCCAGATCTCGTACCCGACACCGCCGAGCGCCTGGGAGACCCCGCTGCCCAGGCCCCAGGTGCCCGAGCCGACGATCGCCGCCACCGTCACAAGCGACGCCCACACCTGGCTAGCCCCGCTGAGGCTCGAGATCACGAGGTAGAGCAGGCCGGCCAGCGCCGCCAGGGCGATCACCACGAGCGGCCAGAACCGGCGCACGATGACCGCGCCGATCATCCGGGCCGCCCTGGCGATGGACGACCCCGCCTGGACCCAGGCGCCCATGCTCGGCTGCACGGCCACCTCCGGGTCGGCGATGAGCACCGACCGCCAGACCCAGCCCTGGACGCGCAGCGCGCGCAGCACCGTGTCGGCGTCAGCGGACCAGGTGTCCGCGCCCGGTGACTTGATCCGCGCGCTGTTGACGTCGAGCCAGTCCGCCCAGTTATCGAGCGACCTGGACACGATCGTGGCGGCACCTGACGGCAGTTGCGTGCCCGCGCCGCTGAGCAGCGTCTGCACGCCGGCCAGGTGCGAACGCGCGAACAGGCCGAACAGGCCGCTCGGCCGGCTGGCCAGTGATTCCTCGCCAGGCGCGGCGATGTACGGCAGCCACACCAGGTCGCTGAGCGACAGGCCGAGCTGGTAGGCGCTGATCCGCTCCGGGTCATCGGCGAACTCGTCGAGGATGGCCTGGTTCAGGCCGGTCACCGCGGCAAGGAACTCCGTCTCTGAGAACGGCGCCGCGACGGCCGTCGCGCGCGCGACATCGTCCGCCGTGGCCTCGTCGGCCGCCTCCGCCGTGGCAAGGTTCTCCGCCGCGATCGCCGCCTTTTTCTTGTTCGTCTGGGCGGTGACCGGCCGCAGCGACCTGCGCAAGGCGGGGAACCAGTGCAGCAGCTCGGACACCTCGGCGGCGAGGTAGACGAGCTTCGGGTCGGCTGCGAGGTCGGCGATGAGCGGGAGCTGGGTGACCGGGTTGAAGGGTGGCGTGCGTTCGGTGACGCTCGCCCGTCGCCGCGGGTCGAATAGCTCGGCCATCACCCAGCCGAGCGCGAAAACGACACCAGCGGGCTGCCTAGCCCTGAGCATCGCGGCGGGAACCCGGCCTTCTTCCACGATCAACTCGGCGGCCAGCCGGCCGCCCTCTCCAGGCATCATGGCAGGAACCTGGTCGCCTTCGTCGCTAGCCGACATGAGCACCCAGATTAGCCGTTTCTCGGCGGCTAAAACGTGTCATTCGTCGCGCGGCGCTGAGGTCCCGCATCACCGCTCCGGCTGACCAGAGGTGACCGGGGACGTATCGTATAAATGAGCGGTCCCGCGGGCACACCATGCGGTAGGCCCGTGACCCCACACCCCTAGTCCCCCAAGGAGACGGATGCCTGAGCAGCTGGTGCAGCCGTGTGCCCGCGATGCCGTGGTCGCCAAGTGACCGAGCTGGCGAGCACCATGACGCCGTGCGAGATCGCCAGCCAGGCGGCGCACGCGATCGCGGTGCTGAACGAGGTCACCCACGGCGGCGGCGAGCTGTCCAACCCGGGCGACGTCCGTGCCATCGTCGGCAGCCTTGAACTCGTCGGCCAGTGCTTGCCTCAGCTGTATGAGCAGCTCGCACGGTTCCTCGTCGTCCAGCAGGAGGACGGTCAGGTCACGCAGGAGGACGGCCGTGACCCCGACGACCTGGTGACGGAGGCGATCGAGGCGCTCGCGGCGGCGGGCCAGGCGGCGGACATGATGTCCGCGGCGCTCGCCGAGGCGCGCGCCGCGACGCAGCCGCTCACGCAGGCCAGGCACCGCGGCTGGGAAGGCCGGCCGGACGCGGACTTACGGGAGGGCGCGTAGCCATTCGCACCAGGCGTCGACGCCCTCGCCGGTGCGAGCGCTCACCAGCATGACCTCCGCGGCGGGGTTGACCTTTCGCAGGTTGCCGAGGAACCCCTCCATGTCGAAGCCCAGGTAGGGCAGCAGGTCCACCTTGTTGACCACGACGAGGCCGCAGGAGCGGAACATCACCGGGTACTTGAGCGGCTTCTCCTCCCCCTCGGTGATCGCGTAGACCATCGCCCGCGCGTCCTCGCCGACGTCAAACTCCGCCGGGCAGACCAGGTTGCCGACGTTCTCGATGAGCACCAGGTCCAGGTCTCCGAGCGGCAGCCGCGGCAGCGCCGAGCGCACCATCGGCGCGTCAAGATGGCACTCGCCGCCAAACCCGTTCCCGGTGTTGATCAGCGCGACCTCCGCGCCGAAGCCCGCC
Source organism: uncultured Actinomycetota bacterium (assembly GCA_963759545.1). Taxonomy (GTDB): domain Bacteria; phylum Actinomycetota; class Actinomycetes; order Streptosporangiales; family Streptosporangiaceae; genus Trebonia. Next base: position 27,392 of record CAVXAB010000051.1, on the reverse strand, counting down.
AGCTTGTCGGCGTCCAGGCTGGTCTCGATGTCGCCCTCGATGATTCCGACCCTGACCCGGTCGGCCAGCCTCGCCAGGGTCTCGCGCAGCAGCGTCGTCTTGCCCGCTCCCGGCGATGACATCAGGTTGACCACCCGCACTCCGGCGGCGGCGAACTCCGCCCGGTTGGCGGCGGCCGTCTTGTCGTTCTCCTCGAAGATCCGCTCAAGGACCTCCACGCGCTCCCCTCCGGTCGCGTACCCCGAGTGGTCGCCCGTTGCGTGGTCTTGCTCGTGGTCGTGGCCCGTGTCGTGCGCGTGCACCGTCCCGTCGTCGTGCCTGTGGAAACGCCCCATCAGCTGCTCGCCACCTCTCCTTGTGAACCCTCTTTTCCTGTCCCTTGGTGAGGTGTCATGAGCCCGGCGTCATCAGGAAAAAAGGGTTCAAGCTCGAGCGAGGTAATGAGGAACTCCTCGCCAGACACGACCTCCGCGTCGAAGCCGCCGCAGCCGCCGCAGGCGAACACCGGAACCGCGCCGACGTCCGTGACCTGATCGCAGGAACGGCACCGGATGCGCGCGGGCACGGCCTCGACGCTGATCCGCGAGCCGGCCAGCGGCGTGTCCGCGCTGACGAGTTCCCAGCAGTACACGAGCGTGTCCGGCACGACCTGCCGCAGCTGGCCCACGCGCACGTTGATGACCTTGACGGGCCGCCCGGCGGCGCGCCTGGTCACGATGTCGGCGATCGATCCGCAGATCGACAGTTCGTGCACGCCTCCACACCTACCGCGATGACGGCTGTCTCTGCAAGGTCCCGCGGTCGGCGATTCGCCTCATTGACGGAGCACAGGAATCTCAGAAGTTAGACATTGACTCATAGCCGACCTGCAAGTATGCGGCAGGACCCGCCCAGTCCGGTTTCGCACGCTCTGGGCATGAGTGAGATACCCGAGGTAGATATCGTCGTACCGGTCAGGAACGAAGAGCACGATCTCGCGCCAAGCGTCACGCGGCTCGTCGGGTACCTGCGGGACGACTTCCCGTTCAGTGCCAGGGTCACGATCGCGGACAACGGCAGCACCGACGGCACCTGGCTTGTCGCGCGCTCGCTGGAAGAGGCGTTCGCCGAGGTCCGCGCCGTGCACCTGGACCTGCCCGGCCGCGGCCGGGCGCTGCACGAAGTCTGGTCGTCGAGCGACGCCGAACTGCTCGCGTACATGGACGTGGACCTGTCCACGGACCTGAACGCGCTGCTTCCCCTCGTCGCACCGCTGCTGTCCGGGCACAGCGACGTCGCGATCGGGACCCGGCTGGCCTATGGCTCGCGGGTCATCCGCGGGCCGAAGCGCGAGATCATCTCTCGCTGCTACAACCTGCTGCTCCGCACGGCGCTGCGCGCCAGGTTCTCCGACGCGCAGTGCGGGTTCAAGGCGATCCGCGCCTGCCAGGCGAGGCAGTTGCTGCCGCTGGTAGCGGACCAGGGCTGGTTCTTCGACACCGAACTGCTCGTGCTCGCCGAGCGTGCCGGGCTGCGCATCCACGAAGTCCCCGTGGACTGGACGGATGACACCGACTCCAGCGTCAACATCATCGACACCGCGGTCAAGGACCTGCGCGGCATGGCGCGGGTCGGCCTCGGGCTCGCCCGCGGCACGATCAAGGTGCCGCCACTAGCGCTGCGCGAGTCCGTGTACCGCAAGCCAGCGGCCCTCGCCGCTCCCACGGTTCGCCACCCCGTCGGGAGCCGTCGATGAGCGCCGTCACCGCCACCGTCAAGCTCGGTCAGCGACCGCCGGCCGAGGGCCGGCTAAGCCGCCTGTGGCGCGGCCCGGCGGAAGATCCCCGGTGGGCGCGGCCCGCACTGCTCGGCCTGCTCGCCGTTACCGCGCTCCTTTACCTGTGGGACCTGAGCAGGAACGGGTACGCCAATGACTTCTACGCCGCGGCCGTCCAGGCGGGCACGCGGTCGTGGAAGGCATTCTTCTTCGGCTCATTCGACTCTTCCAGCTTCATCACCGTAGACAAGACACCCGCGTCGCTGTGGGTCGATGAGCTGTCCGGGCGGCTGTTCGGGTTCAGCTCATGGTCACTGCTCGCGCCGCAGGCGGTCGAGGGAGTCCTGTCGGTCCTCCTGTTGTTCGCCGCCGTGCGGCGCTGGTTCGGTCCGCAGGCCGGGCTGATCGCCGGGGCCGTACTCGCGCTCACCCCGGCGGCCGCGCTCATCTTCCGCTTCAACAACCCGGACGCCCTGCTCGTGCTGCTGATGACGGCCGCCGGGTACTGCGTACAGCGGGCGATCGAGCGGGACAGGACCCGCTGGCTGGTCTTTGCCGGGCTACTGCTTGGCTTTGCCTTCCTCACCAAGATGATGCAGGCGTTCCTCGTGCTGCCCGGGTTCGGGGTCGCCTACCTGTGGGCGGGGCCTGCCCGGCTGCGCCGCAGGCTCTGGCAACTGCTCGCCGGGCTCGGCGGCGTGATCGTCGGCGCCGGCTGGTGGATCGCGGTCGCGGAGCTGACGCCCGCCGCGGACCGGCCGTACTTCGGCGGGTCGACGAACAACAACATCCTTGAGCTGGCCCTCGGCTACAACGGGCTTGGGCGCCTCGACGGGTCAGAGACAGGATCGATCGGCGGAGGCGGCGGGGGCGGCACTGCCTTCGGCGGGGCGACCGGGGTGTTCCGGCTGTTCCAGTCGGAGTTCGGCGGGCAGGTCTCCTGGCTGATCCCGGCGGCACTGCTCTCGCTCGGCGCGCTTGTCTGGGTCTCAAGACGCGCTCCGCGCACGTCGCGCACCCGTGCCTTCGCCCTGCTGTGGGGCGGCTGGCTGCTGGTCACCGGCCTGGTCTTCAGCTACATGCAGGGGATCATTCACCCGTACTACATGGTGGCGCTCGCGCCTGCGATCGGCGCGCTCGTCGGGGTCGGCGCCATCGCGCTGCTGCGGTCGGACACGCCTGTCGCCGGCCGGGCAGTCGCGGCGGCCGGGATACTCGGCACCGGGGTCTGGGCGTACGTGCTGCTCGACCGGACACCGACGTGGCTGCCGTGGCTGCGGTGGACGGTCCTGCTCGCCGGGCTGCTCGGTGCGGCGGCCGTGTTCGTCGTCCCCGCGCTGACCGGCGGTGCGTGGGGGCGGGGCCGCGGCGCGCGGCCCGCGACGACGCTTGCCTACGCGCCGCTCGCGCTTGCGCTCGTCGCCGGGCTCGGCGGGCCGCTCGCGTACTCGCTCGACACGGCGAACACCACGTACACGGGCTCGATCCCGAGCGCCGGGCCGACGGTGGCCGGGGCGTTCGGTGGTCCAGGCGGCGGAGCAGGCGGCGGTCCAGGTGCCGGCGCACGCACCGGGACAGGCGGCCCATTCGGCCGCACCGGCACCGGCACGGGCAACGGAACCGGCACCGGCACCGGCACTGGCACTGGCAACGGACCCGGCAGCGCGCCGGCAGCGGGCAACGCCGCCGGCGGAAGCACCGGCGGCGCGACTGGGGCGAACGGCGCCGCGCCGGGCGGGACCGGGGGATTCCCTGGCGGTACGGGTACCAGCACAGGCGGCACGGGAACGGGCACCGCTACCGGCGGCAGGACCGGCGCTCCGGCGGCCGGGACCAGATCCGACGGCGGGTCGGGAGCCGGCGGCGGTATGGGCGGCCTGTCGGGCAGCACCCAGGTAAGCAGCGCGCTGATCAAGCTGCTTGAGCAGGACGCGTCGCAGTACAAGTGGATCGCCGCGACCGAGGGCTCGCAGTCGGCCGCCCCGATCGAGCTCGCCACCGGCGGCGACGCGGTCGTGTCGATCGGCGGCTTCAACGGCACCGACCCGGCGCCCACCCTGGCGCAGTTCGAGGCGATGGTCGCCAAGCACGAGATCCACTACTACGTCGGGCAGAGCAACAACAGCTTCGGCGGCGGCAGCGGATCCTCGGCGATCACCTCCTGGGTGGCCGCCCACTTCAAGTCGGAGACCGTCGGCGGCGTCACGGTCTACAACCTCACCGCCGCGAAGTAACGCGCACGGGTAACTAGAACAACGTGGCCTGCTGGGGCCGCGCCCGCCGGCGGGCGCGGCCCTGGGCCGCGCCGCCGCGCCGGTCGAGGAGGGCAGGCTCGATCGAGGAAAGGAACGGTGACGGCGCGCATTCCGCGACCTCGCCGCGCAGCGTCCGCTTCGCCGCCGTGAACAACGTCAGGCGGGTCGTTGCCCTGGTCATGCCCACGAAGAGCAATCGGCGCTCTTCGGCGTAGTCGACCTCGGCGCCGCGCCAGGAGCGCAGCGGCAGCAGCCCGTCGTCGCAGCCCACGATGAACACCACGGGAAACTCAAGGCCCTTCGCCGCGTGCAGGGTCAGCAGTGAGATCCGGTCGGCGCGCGGGTCCCAGGTGTCCACCTCGGCGCCGAGCGCGAGCTCGTCGAGGAACCGGTCCAGGTCGGTGCCGCACCGCGCCGCAAGCGGACCGAGCACGTCGGCCGCGGTCCTGATGGCCACGATGGCCTCAGCACGCTCGGTGGTCTCAGCGCCGAGCGCGTTCCCGGTCACCGCAAGCGCCGCTCGCGCCGCAACAGCCACCCGATCGGCTACTGACCCGGCCCCCAGGCCTTCGTCGGCCACGCGTGGATGTACCGCTGGTGTCGCTGTAGCGACACCAGCGGTACATCCATCGGCGAGCGAGGGTATGGGTGATGGGGGCAGAGGGGCGGCTGGTTCTAGAGCGTCCGATGGGGTCAGGGACGCTAGGATCGCGGCGACGCCCGGCATCTCGGCGAGCCGGGAGTGGGCGCGACGCTGGACAGGGAAGCCGCGCCTGGCTAGGGCCTCGCCGATCGCCGCCGCCTGGGACGAGGTCCGGTAGAGCACGGCGAAGTCGGCGAACGAGAGCTGGTGCTCGGTCCGGTCCCGCCCGTCCACCGCGCGGCTGTCGAGCGCGTGGAACGACGCGCCGCCGAGCAGCCGCTCGACCTCCGCCGCGACGGCCTCGGCCTCCTCCCACTCGTCGCCGACCGCGTGCAGCGCGACCGGGCCGTCGGGAATGTCGGTCCGCGCGGGAATCAGCTCACGCCCAGGCACCAGCGTGCCGGGGCGGATGAGCTGCATCGCGGCCCGCACGATCGTCGGCGCGGACCGGTAGCTGCGCGACAGCCGTACCGTGGTGGCCCCGGTCCCCTGAGTCGAGGCACCGCCGTGACCGGCGGCGCCGAAGTCCTCCTGGAAGCGGAGGAAGTACCCGACGTCGCCGCCGCGGAACCCGTAGATCGCCTGGTCGGGGTCGCCGATCGCGCAGATCCGCGCGCCGGGCGCGGCGAGCTGGCGGAGCATCAGGTACTGCTGCTCGTCCACGTCCTGGTACTCATCGACGAACACGTCCGTCCACCGCTCCTGGTAGCAGGCGGCGAGCGAGGCGTCCGAGCTCAGCAGCTCCACGGGGCGGGTCACCAGCTCGTCGACGTCGACCATGCCGCGCTCGCGCAGCGCGGCGTCGTACCGCGCGGTGAGGCCGTCGAGTTCCGGGTCGGCGAAGTGCGCTCTGTCGTCAAAGTCACTGTCATCGAGATCATCGCCGGAGTCCGCGTCGCCACTCAGTGCGAAGACGGCGGCGGCGACATTGGAAGCCCGCACTCGTTTGGATTCCGCGATGCGGGCACCGAGCGCGGCGGGGCTGCCGCCAGCGGACAGCAACCCAAGGACTTCCTGGCGGGTCTTCTCGTCCGCGACCTTCAGGTCCGCGTCGAGGCCGAGGAGCCTGCATTGCTCGCGCAGGATCAGCAGGCCGAGACCGTGGAAGGTGGCGACCGTGACCCGCGCGGCGGCGTCCGCGCCGAGCAGCGCGACGAGGCGGTCGCGGAGCTCGTCGCGGGCACGGCGGGTGAACGTGACGGCCAGGCACCGTTCGGGCAGGCAGCCCGGCGCCGATCCGGTGCGCGATCGCGTGCGTGAGCACCCGGGTCTTGCCCGCGCCAGGTCCCGCCACGACGAGCAGCGGTCCGCCGTCGTGGGTGACGATCGCGTGCTGCTCGGGGTCAAGGCCCGCCGGCTGCACCGCCGCCACGGCCTGCTCGGCTTGCCCGGACGGCGGCTCTTGGGAAGCGTCGGGCGCCGGAGTCCTGGCCGGCTTGGCAGCCTTGGGGACGTCGAACAGCGCCGCGCCCGCCAGCTCGTCCGGGTCGAACAGCCGGATCGTCCCGTACACGCCGTCGTAGCCGGCCTCGCGGCGCACGTCGCCGCGGCGCAGCCGTGTGATGGCCTCCGCGACGATCGACGGGGCGCCGGCCGCCAGGTCATCGAGCGGCACGTCGCCGAGGATGCCCAGTTCCGGACCGAACCGGTCCACCATGGCGCTGACCTGGGCGGTGACCGACTTGGACTTCGGGCCGACGCCGGCGATCTCACCGAGGATCTCCGGCAGCGGCACGAACGAGGCGAACCCCGCCGCGCCTGCGAGCCGGTACCCTTCCGGCCGGTCGGCGAGCGCGTCGACCCGGTGCTGCACGCCGATCGTGGGCTTCTTCCCGCAGGCCGGGCACTTGCCGCCGGCCTCGCGGGTCTCCTCTGGCGTCATCCGGACGTCGCAGGCACGGTGGCCGTCGAGGTGGTACTTGCCCTCTTCCGGGAAGAACTCGACGGTGCCGCCGAAGCCGTCCCCGGTCCGCAAGGCCTGGTAGATGCGGAAATAGTCGGTCTCTGGCAGCTCGAACGCCGTCGCCTCCCGCCCCAGCATGGGCGGCGAGTGCGCGTCGGAGTTGGAGACGAGCCGGTACCCGTCGAGGCTGGAGACGCGCCAGTTCATCTCCGGATCGCTCGACAAGCCGGTCTCGATGGCGACGATGTGCTCACTCAGGTCGGCGTAGCAGTCAGCAACCCGGTCGAACCCGGACTGCGACCCGAGCACCGCGAACCACGGCGTCCACGCGTGCGCGGGCACCAGGTAGCAGCCGTCACCGCCGGAGAGCGTGATCTCAAGCAGGTTCCGCGAGTCGAGCCCGAGGATCGGCCTGCCGTCCGAGGCGAGGTTCCCCACGCGGGCAAGCGCCCTGGTGATCTCGTCGACGGCCTCGAGCGACGGCGCGTAGAGCAGGTGGTGCACCTTCCGCGTGCGTTCGTCCCGCTTGTAAATAGTCGAGATCTCCGACGACAGCATGAACCGCACGGGCGCGCGGCACGCGGGCGGCAGCGTGTCGTGGACGGCCCGCTCCAGGTCGGGCCGCAGCCGGAACAGGCCAGGCGCGTCCGGCACCAGCTTCTCACCAAGCTCCTCCCGCCACACCGGGTGCGTGAAGTCACCAGTTCCGACGACGCCGATGCCCTTGCGCCCCGCCCACCAGGCGAGGTGCTCCAGGTCGCAGTCCCGGCTGCAGGCGCGGGAGAATTTAGAGTGAATGTGGAGGTCCGCGTAGAAGCGCACCGACCCATCATTCCGAACGGACGAGCTCTTTTCTCCTGCTTCGCATCGAAAGACTGCCGACCGATATCGTCAGGAGAAAAGGGCTCGCAGCGCTTCGCGCGTCTTTTCGCTTGGCCCGGCGTCCAGGGTCACGCTGGCGCCAGGTGCGCCCGGGAGGCCGCAAGCGGCCTCCCGGGCGCGGCCGTCCCTTAGATAACACCGTGGACCCGGTGGACCGCGCCGCAGTCCACGCCCAGTGCCGCGTGGTGCTTGCGCACCGCCTCCTCGTCGGGCGCTTCAAGCAGGCAGTAAACCTTGCCGTCGGCATTGTGGTAGAGCTCGACCTGGCGTACGCCGAACGGGTCGGTGCGCGCGTTGCGGGCATCGTCGCCGATCCGGGCGATGTCTTCGCCGCCGAGCGGCAGGTCCTCGTGGAAGTCCATGAACAGCGCCATGTCATCGCACCTTCGAGACCTGAGCCGGGACGTTGCTCGCCGCGGACGCCACGGCCGGCCGCCTGCGCGCGGACCTGGCGCGGTCGGCGAGCACCGCGAGCACCGCCGCGACGAGCGCGGCTCCCACCGCGATGAGCGTGATCTGCCAGCCGGGCATGCCGCTGGCGGCCGGAGCCACCGGCGGTGGCGGCTGATCTACCCCGCCGCCATCGGTTCCCGGGACGACCATCGCCAGCGCGGCGGTGCCGGTGACCACGAGCATGGTCACCAGCGCGCCGAGGCCCGCGAGCAGCCCGCCGAGCCTGCGTGCGCGCCTGAGCTTGAAGACGTTCATGTGGATTCCCTCCCGTTAGACGGGGGGAGGAAATCTCCCCGCCGCCCGTTCTGCTTTCGAGAACGAACGTATGGCCGGGGAAGGCGGCCGGGATCGGCAGTGACTGCCCATATTTCGCGGCTGGGTACCCAGGTTTCTCGTTAAGGGGTCTGCCGCAGGCGGGCGGCCGCGGCCGCGCGGGTGGGGGCGCCGAGCTTGCCGAGCGCCGAGGCGACATGGTGATCGACGGTCTTGGCCGAGATGAACAACCGCGCCGCGATCTCGGCACTGGTGAGTCCCGCGCCGACCAGGGTGAGAACCTCATGCTCACGCCGGGTCAGCCCGCGCGGATCAGCCCGGGTGGCGGACCTCGGGCCGACCGGGATCGACCTGATGCCGGCGCGGCGCATCTTCAGCCTGGCCAGCCCGACCGCGGCGGTCGCGCGCAGCTCGGTGAAGAGCTCAAGGGCCTGGCGGAGCAGCCGCTCATCGTCGGCGTCAAACAGCGCCAGCGCCGCCTGGTAGCGGCATCCCAGGTCGCGCCAGAGCTGAGCGGCCTTCTCCGGGTAGCCGTCGAGCTCACGCTGAAACGGCTCGGCGACCGGGCCGGGCGCTTCCTCGCCAGTCCCGCAGCGGCGCAGCCAGGACAGTGCCGCGCCGCGGTCCCAGGGGGACCCGGCCACTGCCGCCGTACGGGCGAGGTCCGCCTCCGCGAGGGCCAGGGCAGTGTCGCCCGCCAGCCAGTGCGCCTCGGCGCGGGCCAGCCGGGCCGCGGCTAGCCACTGCGGCTCACCGCTGCCGTCGGCCGCCGCGGCCGCCTCATCGAGGTACCGCCACACGTCGCCCTCGCCGCGGCGGGCGCGAATCTGGCCGAGGACCACCAGCGTCTGGATGCGGTTGATCGGCGATGCCGTGGTCGCGAGCAACTGCTCGCCGAGGGCGACCGCTTCATCCCACCGCCCGGTCTGCTCGAGCAGGAAAACCTGGGTACCCCGCAGGCAGTTCGCGTACACGCCAATGTCGTGGTCGTCGGTGTAGCGGAGGCCGTCCGCGTAGTATCGCTCGGCCATGCTGAACCGCCGCTGCTCGCAGGAGATGCCGTGCAGGTTGGCGAACGCCCTGCCCGCCTGTTCCGGCAGGCCGGCGGAGACCGCGATGTCCAGCGCCTGCCGCAGCGGGACCGTCCAGTCGTCATCGCCCTTGGCCAGGCAGCTGCCGAGGGTGTTCACCGCGTCGCTGAGCACGGCGGGAGCGGCGAGCGCTTCGGCCATCTCGGCGGCCTCCGTGGCCAGGCCGATCGCCTCGGCCTGGCGGCCTGCCACCATCCGCATCGCGGCCAGCACGACGTAGGCCCTGGCCAGTTCGCCACTGGCCCCGAGCGGGCGCAGGATCTTCACCGCCGACTCGGCTGCGGCGGCCGCGTCCGCGCCCCGGCAAAGGCGCGAAAGCACGCGGGAGAGCTGGGTCCGCGTGTCACCCTCGCGGCGCCTGTCACCGGCCTGGCGCCACAGCTCAAGCGCGTGCTCTCCGGCTTGCTCGGCCTCCGCCCATCGGTCGACGAGCGACGCCTCCCGCGCGAGCGCCCCGTAGAGTTCGGCCGCCGTCACGGTCTCCGCGTCCGCGGCGAAGCGCACCGCGCGCTGGTACTGCGCCGCGGCCTCCTGGTGCGAGGCGAGGTCGGCGGCCCGCCGCGCGGCGGCCGTCGCGTAGCGGAGAACTGCTGGCCCGTCTCCTGCACCCTCGGCGTGGAAGGCGAGCCTCGCGTCGTCGGCGCAGCCGAGCTTCCGTAGTGCGTCGAGTATCCGCCGGTGGATGGGGCCACGCCGGTGCGCCCGGATCGCCTGCTCGACGGTCAGCCGGGCGATCTCATGCCGGAATCGCAGCCTGCCGCCGTCCTCGGCGAGAAGACCGGAGGCGAGGATCTCGTCGACGAGCGCTGCCGAGCCCGGGGCGACGGCCTCGATCAGCTCTGGCTCGATCCTGGTGCCGAGCAGCGCCGCGACGTCGAGTACCGCACGCGCCTCGGTATCGAGCCGGGCGGCCCGGGCAAGCACCGCGTCGCGTGCCGCGGCGGGCACCGCGCGCATGCCCGCCTGTAGTACCTCGGTGATGTAGAACGGGTTGCCGCCGGTCAGCCGGAACAGCTCGGCCGGGTCAAGCCCGCTGGCCGCCGAGAGCAGGCGCACGCCCGCCGCCGACAGCGGGTCAAGCCCGACCCGTCTCGTGGATCGTAGCGCGGCCAGGTCGCCGAGTGCGATCCGCAGCCGGTGGTCCGCGGCCAGGCCATCGTCCCGGTAGCTGGCGATGAGCAGCGCGGGCGCGGTCTTGAGCCGCCGGCCCAGAAAGCGCAGCAGGTCGATCGTGGCCTCGTCGGCCCAGTGCACGTCCTCGATGACGACGAGATCCAGCACCCCAGGCTCGCTCACCTGCCGCAGCAGCGCGCCGAAGAGCTCGTCGCGGCCCGCTCCCGCTCGGCACAGCTCCGCAAGCGGGCCGCCGAGCTGCGCGGCGACGTCGAACAGTGGACCGAGCGGACGCGGCGTGAACAGCCCGTCGCATGCGCCCCATGACCAGCGGGCGTCAGGCAGGTCGCGCGCAAGCCGCTCGAGGAGGACGGTCTTGCCGACCCCCGCCTCCCCGGCGACGAGTACCAGGCCGCCTTCACCCGCCCGGGCCCGCCGCGCGTGCCCGGCCAGCTGTGCCAGCGCGGACTCGCGTTCTACGAGTTCCACATCGTCAGTCTGCGACCTAGCGGGCGAAGATGCCAAACACTTACGACTCGGGGAACGAGCCCCAGGTGTCGGGGACGAACTCCTTGCCGGTCACCGGGTGCTTGTAGTGGAACGGCAGCGTGGTGGTCTCCGGCCACAGCCGAGGGGCATTCTCAAGCAGCTCGTCGGGGCCGTACTGGTCCTCCGGGTACAGGAGAGACGCGTTGGGCACGTAGTCCACCGGGGTGTAGGCCCAGCCGTGCTCCATGGTCCCGTGCCAGAAGGCCCGGTAGAACAGCTTCTTGATCTTCCAGACCCCGCCGACGTTCACGTAGGTGTTCTCGTAGACCCCGCCCTCCATCCACTGGCGGACCGGGGCCTGCTCGTTCGCGACAAGCTGGTGCGTGCCCGCCTGCATCAGGGTCCGGTAGCGCCCAAGTGCGGTCTGCCGGTCAGGCGCGACGCTGATGAAGTCCTGCAGCATGGGGTGCTCAAGCAGCCGGCCGAACTGCGGCCCGTTGTGCCCGTCGGCGAACCGGGACCTGAACCGCCCCGTGTACAGCCGCCCGGCGCCGGCTCGGCCCTTGTAGACACCGCCGATGAAGATGACCTCGCAGTCCTCGTCGAACAGGTCCACGACCTCGTCGTAGTAGCACTTGTCTAGGTAGTAGCCGTAGGCGTGCTGCAGCCTCCTGATGGCGAGCTCGTCCTCGACCACGCCGAGCCGGTGCTCCAGCTCTGCGATTCGCTCTGCCTGCCCGATATCATTGCCCTTCGATCGGGCGGGCTCCGGGGGGTACGGGGGGTCGTCCCCCCGGGGGATTGCCGTCGTCATCGCGACCTCCACTATCCGACTCGTTGCGCTAGTTGCTCGGGACTCACCCAGTTGCCGTGCAGCCCGCCGGGCATCCTGATCGGTATCTTCAGCGTGGCGACCGGGGGCTCGTCGACGCGCTGGGCGTCCAGGATGAGCAAGTCGGTCGTCCCGGTATCGTGCCGGTCGACGAGCTGCATCACGTAGCCCTCGCCGCATCCGGTGTCTGTCCCTGTCGGCGGTACGAAGATCGCCTCCTGGACCGTCGAGTTCCGCCCGGCGAACCGGGTCCGCATCGTCCCGGAGACCGGGTCGATCTGGCCGAGCCAGCGGAATCCCGGCAGCGCGTCGTCTGGCTTCTCGCCGGGCACGTCGGTCAGGTTGATGACGCCGAACCGGTACCCGCGCGTCGCCCAGCGGTCGTCGGTGCGCGGGAACTCACCGGAGCAGGCGGTGAGCCGCCGCTGCGCGAACGCCGTCGTGCCGTCGCCCTGGTCTGGCTCGGCCGACGTGTCGATCGTCCACCGGGTGAGCTGGGCGCTCGCCTTCTCCGGGTCGAACGGCGCGCCGGTGATGTCGGGGAACCACGGAAACGCGGACTTCTCGCCCACGGGCGTGTCGATGTGGATGTGCCTGCCGTCGTCGTACGCGTTCATGATGTGCGACGCGAACCGGTTCGTGCCACGGAACCAGCGCACGGTATTGCCCTTGCGGGGGACCACGCCCAGGTACACGTCCGCCGAGCCGTCCCAGACGTAGAGCGGCCCACCCGCCTTGAGCCGCTCGGGTGAAGCGGTGAGCGGGATGACCGGGAAGACCACGAAGTTTTCCGTCACCGCCCAGTCGTGCACCATCGACGAGTACGGCGCCTCGAACCACGCCTCGTGCACGATTCGCCCGCTGGCGTCCGCCTCGTAGTAGGCGATGTCCCGCGTCGCCTCGCCCTTGGCCATGTACCCGAAGAACACCAGTTCGCCGGTGCGCGGGTCGATCTTCGGGTGCGCGGTCGCGGTCTGGGAGGTCAGGTCACCCTCCCAGGTGAACTCCCCGACGGTGTCGAGCGAGTCCGGGTCGATCTGGACCGGCGCGCTGTCCTCCTTGGAGGCGAGCAGCCGGCCACCGTGCCAGTACACGTTCGTGTTGGCGAGCCCGCGGCTGAGGCCGGCCACCGACGGGTCGTCGGTGAACGGGTTGCGGTAGGCACCGAACAGCGACCGCCGCGCCTCCCGTTCCGCCACGAAGCGCGGCGTCCGGACGTACCTGGACTTGAAGTCGCAGTAGCCGTTCTCGAAGCGGAACATCGCGACCATGCCATCGGCGTTGAAGTAGAAGTCACGCTCAACGAACGGCGGCCACGCCGGATCGGCGCCGACCCGGTAGTAGGTGCCGCGCAGCGACGCTGGGATCTCCCCTTGCGTCACCTCAACACCGCGGATCTCGCCCTCAAGTCGCACGGGCGCGAACCGCCCCTGGAAGCTGGGCTCGTCAGGGAACCGTACAGTCATCTCGCACCGCCCTCCATTGGGTCGCGCTGAGCGTAACCCGGCTGCCGCGCCCGGAAGAAGGGCCGCGCAGGCTCGATTCGATCCGCCCATCTTGTGCCGTAAAGACAAAACGGATCACCCCGCACGACAGCACGGCTTCGCCGGCCCGTTCGCGTGCTCTCCCGGCCATAACCGTCGACGGCACCGGGGCACACAAGGCCAGTGGTCCTACGCGCCACGCGGCCGTGACTGTGTTGGCCCGGTGTGCCGTCTCGGGATCCTTCGGCTAGGCGGCGGGGAGGATGACCTCCACCGTCACCGTTTCGCCAGGCGCGGCTAGCGGGAGCAGGGTTCCGATGATCCGGTGACCGTTGACGACGGTTCCCGCGCCCTCGGCCATGCCCGAGTCGAGGGTGCACGCGCGGCGGACGGTGATCTCGTACGCCGCGCCGCGGAAGCGGCGGGTCGCGGTGAAGCCCGGCCAGGCGGACGGGATGACCGGGTCGACCCTGAGGCCGTCGAGTTCGGGCCTGATGCCGAGGATCCACTGGGTGATCGCGACGAAGTTCCATGCCGCGGTGCCGGTCAGCCAGGAGTTCTTCGCCTCCCCGTGGGTGGGCGCGTCCCGGCCGGCGATCATCTGCGCGTAGACGTACGGCTCGCAGCGGTGCACCTCGCCGATCGACTCGCGGGCCGAGGGGTTGATCCGCCGGTAGTAGTCGAACGCGGTGTCGCCGTCACCGGTCATCGCCGAGCCGATCATGACCCAGGGGTTGGTGTGGCAGAAGACGCTCGCGTTCTCCTTGTACCCCGGCGGGTAGCTGGAGATCTCGCCGAGCTCGACGTGATAGGTGGTGAACGCCGGCTGGAGCAGCATGACCCCGTGCGGGGTGGCGAGCCGCTCCCTAACGCTAGCCAGCGCCTGCTCAGCGAGCGTGGCGGGACCAAGGTCAGCCTGCGAACTCTCTTCTTCTGACGTTGACGGTGGCGTCGATCCTGCTGCTGAGGCAGAAAAAGAGAGTTCGTCCGTTCTGGCGGATGAGCTTGTGTCTTCTCTCGGGACGAGCAGGCCTCCGTAGTCTCCGGCCAGGTCGGCTGGCTCGGTGGCCGTCGTCCCGATGCCTGCCATGACGCACATGCCCTGTGGCTCGAGGAAGATCTGGGCCTCTGCGTTCTTCGCGGAGCCGACCGGGTTTCCGAAGTGGTCGTAGGCACGCAGGAACCAGTCGCCGTCCCAGCCGTGCTCGGCGGTCACGGCGGCCATCTTCTCCGCGTCGGCGCGGTAGGCGTCCGCCTCGGCGCCGCGGCCGGTGAGCGCCGCGATGGCGGCAAGTTCCTTGGCGGCGAGGGTGAACAGGCCGGCGATGAACACGGACTCGGCGACGCCGCCCGGCTGGTTCTCCGTGGTCTGGAAGGACTCGCCCGGGGTGTCGGAGAAGCAGTTGAGGTTCAGGCAGTCGTTCCAGTCGGCGCGTCCGATGAGCGGCAGGCCGTGCGGGCCGATCCGGTCGAGGGTGTACTGGACGGACCGCTCCAGGTGACCGTAGAGGGTGGCTTCCCCCGCGTCGCTGAACGGGACTCGCTCGTCGAGGATGGTGGTGTCGCCCGTCTCCTTGAGGTAGGCGGCGACGCCGAGGACCAGCCAGAGCGGGTCGTCGTTGAAGCCGGAGCCGATCGCGTCGTTGCCCGTCTTGGTGAGCGGCTGGTACTGGTGATAGGCGCCGCCGCTGGCGAACTGGGTCGCGGCGAGGTCGAGGATGCGCTCCCTGGATCGCTCAGGGGCAAGCTGGACGGCGCCGAGCAAATCCTGGCAAGAGTCGCGAAAGCCCATGCCACGGGAGATACCAGTCTCGTAGGACGAGACCGAGCGGCTCAGGTTGAACGTCACCAGGCACTGGTAGGCGTTCCAGATGCTGACCATCCGGTTGCTGTCGGTGTCCGGGGTGTCCACGTGCAGGACGCCGAGCAGGCCGTCCCAGTAGGCCTTCAGCTCAGCGAAGGCGTCCCGCACGGTCTGCGGGTCAAGCCAGCGGTCGATGACGGGCCGGACGCTTGCCTTGTTGATGACGCCGGCCGACTCGAACTTGGCGTCCCGCGGGTTCTCCCAGTAGCCGAGGAGGAAGATGACCTCTTTGGTCTCACCGGGCTCAAGCGTGAGCCTGACGTGGTGCGCGCCGTGCGGCGACCAGCCGTGTGCGATCGAGTTGGTGAGCTCGCCGCGCTCGACGCCGAGCGGCTCGTGGAACCCACGGTACGGGCCGAGGAACGCCTCGCGCTGGGTGTCGAAGCCCGCGAGCGGCGCGGAGCAGGCGAAGTACGCGAAGTGGTCGCGGCGCTCGCGGTACTCGGTCTTGTGGTAGATGACCCCGTCGGCCACCTCGACCTCGCCGGTCGAGTAGTTGCGCTGGTAGTTCGTCGCGTCGTCCTGTGCGTCCCAGAGGGCGAACTCGACGGAGGAGAAGAGCGAAAGCTCGGCCGTCGTGTCCCGGTCGTTGGTGACGGCGACCCGCCAGACCTCGTGATTCTCACCGCGCGGCACGAAGTACACCGTCTTCGCCGAGATCCCTGCCCTGGCCGACTTGATCGTCGTGTACGACAGCCCGTGCCTGCACTCGTAGGAGTCCAGCGGCGTCCTGGTGGGCTGCCACGATGGCGACCAGTACTCGCCGGTGCCGTCATCCCGCAGGTAGAGGTAGCGGCCTCCGGCGTCACCGGGCACGTTGTTGTACCGGTACCTGGTGAGCCTGCGCAGCCGGGCGTCCAGGTGCCAGGAGTAGCCTCCGGCCGTGTTCGAGACGGTACCGAAGTGCTCGTCCGTGCCCAGGTAGTTGATCCACGGCACCGGAGTGTCCGGCCGGGTGATCACGTACTCGCGGCGATCGTCGTCGAAATAGCCGTAGCGCATGGCCGTTACTTTACCGGTTTAGTACTGGTAAGGCCATGGGCAATTCAGGGCGAAATCGCGCGCTTCTCGCGCCCGGCTACCAGACCGTGCTGGCCACCTGCGCGACCAGCTCAAGCTTCTGCTGCTGTACGTCCTCTGTGGTCAGGTTAGCGCCAGGCAGCGTCGAGGAGAACCCGCATTGCGTGGAGACGCCGAGCCGCTCGAGCCCGGTGTACTTGGCCGCCTCATGGATCCGCGCGGTCACGTCGCTCACCGACTCCAGGGTCGTGGTCTTGCTCGACACGAGGCCGAGGATGATCTGCTTGTCCTCTGGCGCCTTCGCGAGTGGCTCGAACGACCCGGACCGCTCGTCGTCGTACTCGAGCAGGAACACGTCGAAGTTGGTCAGCCTGCCGAACATGGCCTCGGCGGTCAGCTCGTAACCGCCCGCGCCGATCCACTGGCTCATGTTGTTGCCCTTGCAGACGTGCACCGCGAACGTGACGCCGGGGACGTCGCCGACGCTGTTGAAGATGTCAAGGCCCTCGCTGAGCGTCCGCTCGGTGGGCATGCCCAGGTTCTCGCGCAGTTCCCGGTTCTCCGGGTCGACGATCGTGCCGATGTCCGGCGAGTCGATCTGGATATAGGTGCAGCCGAGCGCCGCGAGGGCCTCGCACTCGGCCTTGATGATCGCGGCGGCGTCCTCGAACAGCTCGAAGGCGTCCCGGTAGACCGCCCCGGACAGCTCGGGCGACCAGGCCGAGTAGAACAGCAGCGGCGACGGGAAGGTGACCTTGATCTGCTTCGTCGCCCTGGCCCTGTTGTAGGCGAACTCCTCCAGGGTGATCTTCCGCTTTTGGCTGATCTTGCCGGTCACGGTGAACGGGTTGTGCCAGATCCAGTCGGCGGTGGCGTTCTTGAAGTGGACGGGCGCGCCCTCGATCGGCTCAACGCCGTCGATCTCGCCGACGACCTGGTCAAGGAAGGAGAACCTGCGGAACTCCCCGTCGGTCACGACATCGAGCCCGACGCCCTCCTGCATGGCGATGGCCTGGTCAACGGCGCGGTCCTCGATCCGCTTGAACTCCGCTGTGGTGAGCTGGCCGGCGGCGTAGATGTCGCGGGCCCGCGTCAGGTACTTCGGCCGGAGCAGTGAGCCAATGACATCCGAGTGGTGCACCTGCGACATCGCGGCCTCCTCGACATCCTCGTCTGGGGTTACTAGTACCGAACTACCCGCTGCCCGGCGGGCTGGGAAGTGGTGCGGCGCACCTTTTTCCCTTCGCCGGTTTGGCCCGCCGCACAGACCGCGGGGCTACCGGGCTTCCGCGACCGCAAGGGAGGCCGGAGGCAGGCCAATCGTGCCCGATTTAACGGAAATTTCGGGATCGCTCCCCAGGAGGACCTTGCCCTGCCCTATCGCGCCCTTGGCGGCCGGGATGTGAACGTGGCCGTCGCCAAGGTTGGCGGCGATCCGCAGCGGCCCCCGGTGCACGAGGAGCCAGCGCGCGTCCTCGTCGAACTCGACGCGCAGCCGGTCCAGGCGCGGGTCGGTCAGCTCCGGGCGAGAACGGCGCAGCTCGAGCAGGGAGTGGTACCAGCCGAGCAGCGACCGGTGCGGCTCACGGGCCGGCTGCGCCCAGTCCAGCTTGGAGCGCAGGAACGTCTCCTTGTCCTGTGGGTCTGGCACCTCGGCGAACTGCCAGCCGTGCCTGGCGAACTCCGACCTGCGGCCGTTGCTGACCGCATCGGCGAACAGCGGGTCGGTATGGTCGGTGAAGAACTGCCATGGCGTGTCCGCCCCCCATTCCTCGCCCATGAACAGCATCGGCGTGAACGGTGCGGTGAGGACCAGCCCGGCGGCGACCCGCAGCAGCCCGTCCCGGTGCGAGTGCGCGGCGAGCGTGGTCGGCAGCCGGTCACCGACGGCACGGTTGCCGACCTGGTCATGGTCCTGGTCGAAGACGACGAACCGGTAGGCCGGGGTGCGCAGGGTGTCCACCGGCCGGCCGTGACCGCGACCGCGGAAGGATGACCACGTGCCGTCGTGGAAGTACGCCCCGGTGAGCGTCTTGGCAAGCGCGCCGATGGCGCCGAAGTCGGCGTAGTACCCCTGGCGCTCGCCGGTCACCAGCGCGTGCACCGAGTGGTGGAAGTCGTCGTTCCATTGCGCGGACAGCCCGTACCCGCCGGCCTCGCGCGAAGTGACCAGCCGTGGGTTGTTCATGTCTGACTCGGCGACAAGCACCAGGGACCGGCCGGCAGCGGCGGCGAGCCCGTCCACCGCGACCGCGAGCTCCTCAAGTATGTGCACCGCGCGATGGTCCTGGAACGCGTGCACCGCGTCGAGGCGGAGCCCGTCGAAATGGTAATCCCGCAGCCACATTAGCGCATTGTCGACGATGAACGACCGCACCTCGTCTGACCCGGCCTGGTCGAGATTGACCGCCGGCCCCCACGGGGTCGTATAGACATCCGTAAAGTACGGCCCGAACGAGGCCAGCCTGTTCCCCGGGCCGACGTGGTTGTAGACGACGTCGAGGAAGACGGCGAGCCCGAGGCCATGGCAGGCGTCCACGAACCGCTTCAGCGCGTCGGGGCCGCCGTAGGGCTCGTGCACGGCCCACAGTCCGATCCCGTCGTATCCCCAGCCGTGCTCGCCGGGGAAGGCGGCGACCGGCATCAGCTCAACGACGGTGACGCCGAGCGCCGTCAAGTGGTCAAGGCGCCCGATGGCGGCGTCAAGCGTCCCTTCCTGCGTGAACGTGCCGACGTGCAGCTCGTAGATCACCGCGCCGCCGACGGGCACACCGCGCCAGCGGCCGTCGGTCCAGGCGAAGGCGTCGTGGTCGTAGGTTCGGCTGGCGCCATCTGGCCCGTATGGCTGGCGCGGCGAGCGGGGGTCGGCGAGGAGCGCGCCGCCGTCCAGGCGGAACGCGTAGTCGGTCCCGGCGGGAGCGTCCGCCTCCGCTGTCCACCATCCAGGCCGACCGGCCGCGGCGGACATCGGGACCGCCATGCCCGCCACCTCGGCGTCAACCCGGCCGGCGTGCGGCGCCCACACGTTGAACGCAGTCACTCGCCCTCCTGGACAAGCAGCGCGACGGGCAGCCGGCCCGTCAGTGCGGTCATCGGAACGGCGGCGCCACGGTGCACGGCGCCGGTCAGCAGGTCGGCCCAGGCCCCGGCGGGCAATGGCAGGGCCGTGTCCTGCCAGCCGCCGCGGCGGCGCAGGCCGACGGGCAGCCGGGTGGCCACCGTAATCGCCTGCCCGCGCCGGAAGGCGACCGCGTGCCCGGCCGCGTGCCCGGTCGCCGCGAGCGGCTCGTACTCCCCGGCGAACCACTCAGGCCGGGCGCGCCGCAGCCGCAGCGCCCTGGAGGTGACGAGCAGCTTCGCCGTGCTGAACGAGTCAAGGTCGCCGCCGGCGTCACCGCGGAGGATCGCGTCCAGGTTGGCGTCAAGAGCGCTGAGGTCCAGGCAGGTGCGCGTGAAGTCCACTTCCCGCCGGTTGTCCGGGTCGACCAGGGAGAGCGCCGCCGTCTCGCATCCCTGGTAGACATCGGGCACCCCCGGCATGGTGAGCTGGACGAGCTTCCCGCCAAGCGAGTTGACGGCCGCATCGCCCGCGATCTCCGCGACAAAACTCGCGATAGACCCCGCGAGTTCCGGATCGTCGAGCGCGCGGGCGGCCAGGGCAAGCACCGCCGCCTCGTACTCCTGGTCCGGCTCGACCCACGAGGTCCGCCGCTTGGCCTCGCGGACGGCCTTCGTCAGGTAGCCGGCCAGCCGGTCGCCGCTGATCGGCCACGCCCCCACCACGGTCTGCCACATCAGGTACTCCGTGTCCGGGTCGACGGCGGTGCCCTCCTTGTGCCACTGCCTGACCTGCTTGCCCCACTCCTGCGGTATCTCGGCGAGCACGGCGAGCCTGGCCCTGACGTCCTCCTGGCGCTTGGTGTCGTGCGTAGACAGCGTGGTCATGGTCGCGGGCCAGTCGGTCGCCAGGCGCCCCGCCACCGCGTGGAACTCATCTTGTGTGACGCCGAACCGGTCGGGGTCGCACCCGACCTCGTTCAGCGAGATCAGCCGGGACCACCGGTAGCACGCGGTGTCCTCTACGCCCTTGGCCTGCACCGGTCCTGTGGTCTGCTGGAACCGCACGGCGAACTCGCCCACCCGGCCGGCCGCGCCGCTCACCGGCCGGAGCTTGCCGAGCGCCGCGGCCCCGAGGTCGGCGGCCAGGCCCCGCAGCCGCTTTGGCAGCGCCCGCCGCGCGCCCTCCACCGCGCTCCAGATCTCGGCCTTGGCGACCTGGGCAGGGAACTCTCCCGGGTGCACGTACGCGCGGTAGACGGGGAAAGCGGCAAGCACCTCGGTGAGCACCGTGCGCGCGTCGTCCTCGGTCACGTCCGGTGACAGGGAGGTGAGCAGGCGGCTCAGCCGGGTCACCTCCGCGGCGAGCGACCCGTTGGCGATCTCCCGCTTCGCTAGCGCGGCGACATCCGCGAACCGCTTAGCCGGGTAGTCGTCGTCAACGCCCCGGCACAGCCGCGCGTACTCGGCGCTGAGCGCGTCGCCACCCGCGGGGTCAAGGAACAGCCCGTCGACCACTCGCAGCGCGTCGTACCCGGTGGTTCCCGAGCAGGACCAGTCGGATGGCAGCGCCTCGTCCGCCGCGAGGATCTTCTCCACCGCGACCCAGGCGCCCCCGGTCGCCGAGGCGAGGCGGTCCAGGTAGCCGCGCGGGTCGGCGAGCCCGTCGGGATGGTCCACCCGCAGCCCGTCGACCAGGCCTTCCGCCACGAGGCCGACGATGACCTGGTGGGTAGTGTCGAACACGGCCGGATCTTCGACCCGGATCCCGATCAGGGTGGCGATGTCGAAGAACCGCCGCCAGTTGAGCTCGGTCGCCGCGTCCCGCCACGAGGTGAGCCGGTAGTGCTGTGCCTCAAGCAGGCGGCGCATCGGAAGCCGCGTCGTCCCCGGCCGCAGCGGCAGGACATGATCGAAGTACCTGAGCACCGGCTCGCCGTCCGGCCCGCCGCTTGGCTGTACCCGCAGGTCGGCAAGGCAGGACTCAAGCGAGCCCCCGAGGACAGGCAGCAGCATCCGGTTGTCCTGCGCGGCCCAGTCGATGTCGAACCAGGTGGCGTAGGGCGAGTCCCGACCGTCCCGCAGCACCGACCAGAGCTGCCTGTTCAGCGACATGTCGGCGGGCACCGCCATGTGGTTCGGCACGATGTCGAGGATGATGCCGAGGCCATGGGAGCGCATCCGCTTGGCGAGCGCGCGGAACCCGTCCTCACCCCCTAGCTCGCCGCGGATCCGCGCGTGGTTGGTGACGTCGTACCCGTGCATGGAGCCGGGAACAGCGTCGAGCACGGGCGACAGGTACACGTGAGTAGCGCCCAGGTCCGCGAGGTACTCAGCCTGCGCGGCCGCCTGCTCGAACCCGAACTGCGGGGTCAGTTGCAGCCGGTACGTCGAACCCGGCGCCCCGGGTGCTCTGCCCGCCGCCACATTCCCCCCGTTGGTCGCGTTCTCCTTTCAAAAGGTTTCCCCGCAGGAGGACTTCCGAACGCGGGTACGGCTGCCCAAAGGGCCGCCAGTCACGCACTTGGCGGCCTGCCGCTCCGGCACACTACGACGCCGTGTAGTCTCGGTGAGGTGCCCGGCCTTCCCGCGCGGGCTGGAAGGTGGTCTTATCCCAGGTGAGCGCGGTCAACGTGCGTCAGCCAGTCAGCCCACTCAGCGCTGCCGCCGAGAGCGAGCGGCGGCTGTCCAGCGTTCGCGCAACGCGTGGGCGCGTACGTGGCGCTGTGCAAGCCACGGATCGTCGAACTGCTGCTGATCACCGCGGTCCCCACGCTCTTCCTCGCTTACAAGGGGCTCCCCTCGCTGCTCGTCACCGTGGTGGTGGTCCTCGGCGGCGCACTCGCGGCGGGCAGCGCCAACGCGCTGAACTGCTACATCGACCGTGACATCGACGAGATCATGCGGCGGACGAGCAGCAGGCCGCTGGTCAAGAACACCGTCTCGCCGCGGTCGGCGCTGATCTTCGGGCTCGTCCTCGGCGTGGTCTCTGTGGTCCTGTTCGCAGCCACCACGAACCTGCTCGCGGCTGGTCTCACCCTCGCGGCCATCTTCTACTACGTCGTGATCTACACCATGCTGCTCAAGCGGCACACGTCGCAGTCGACGCTGTGGGGCGGCGCATGCGGCGCGGCCCCGGTGGTCATCGCCTGGGCGGCCGCCACCGGGTCGCTGTCCTGGCCCGCCTGGCTGCTCTTCGGCGTGGTGTTCTTCTGGCAGCCGCCGCACTTCTGGGCACTGGCCATCAAGTACCGCGATGATTACCGCAAGGCGGGCATCCCGATGCTTCCCGTGGTCGCCTCAGTGCACCGGGTCCTGGTGGAGTCGGTCATCTACAGCTGGCTGATGGTGGCGGTCTCGCTCGCGGTCTGGCCGTGGGCGGGCCCGCTCTACGGGGCAGTCGCCATCGTGGCCGGCGCGGCGTTCCTTTACGAGGTGCACCGCCTGCTGCGGCTGTCGCGCGGCACGGGTGCCGACGGGACGAGCGGCGACGGGCTTGTCACGATGCGCCTGTTCCACCTGTCGATCCTGTACCTGACGCTGGTGTTCGCCGGCGTCGCCGCGGGTGCCTTCATCCGCTAGGCAGGTGCTCCCGGTGACGGCCGCCTGGCACACAGAAAATGCCAAAACCGGATTGAACCGGCGAGACTCGTGGTGCGTATAGAACTATAGGGAAAGGCCCGCGGGCGATCAGATGACGCTCCCAACGTTCAACGTAACGCCCGCGGGCCTTGCCCTGCCCTCCCACAATCCCTACGCGATATACCGCCGGACGGGCGCGTATCGTTACACCAGTGATCCTGATCGTGGCCGGAGTGGCTGGCAGCGGCAAGACGACCGTTGGCGCGCTGCTCGCCGGACGCCTCCGCTGGCGGTTCGCCGACGCCGACACCTTCCACCCGGAAGCGAACGTCGCCAAGATGCACGCGGGCATTCCGCTGACCGACGCCGACCGCGAGCCGTGGCTGCGCGCGATCACCGACTGGATGGATGAGCGGATCGCGGCGAACCAGTCCGCGGTGGTCACGTGCTCCGCGCTCAAGCGCGCCTACCGGGACCGGCTGCTTGTCGGGCGTCCCGCGGCGACGATGGTCTTCCTCCAGGTGAGCAAGGAGGTGCTTGAGAAGCGGCTGATGTCGCGCCCCGGGCACTTCTTTCCTGAGAAGCTGCTCGACAGCCAGCTGGCCGCCCTTGAGCCTCCAGAGCCAGGCGAGCAGGTGCGGACCGTGCTCGCCGAGGACGACGCCGCGCAGACCGCGGCGAAGATCATCGCCACGCTCTGGCCGTACGGCGAGCCAAATCCCGAGGGCGCACCCGTTCCCGGCGTCATGTGAGTGGTCTTAACCTGGGTGAATGAAGCTGACGCTCGACCTGCATGACATCTACAACCGGGGCACGGAGATCGAGAAGGCGCTGCAGCAGAAGTTCGATGAGGCCATCGCGAAGAAGGCACCGCTCCTCGAAATCATCCCTGGCAAGGGGTCGGGCCAGCTGAAGAAGCACGTGCTGCGCTTCCTTGAGCAGAAGCGTTCATCTGCGAAGAACATGCGGGTAGAGAAGCCCTCCAAGAACTTCGGCACCATCAAGGTCCACTTCAACTGGAACGAGCCGGGCAAGCGCTAGCGCTTGGTCCGCGCGGCGATCCCGTCAAGCACGCACGACAGCCCGAACTCGAACCGCTCGTCCCTGGTCTCCGCGGCGTCCGGGTCGATGCCCGCGTCGAGGATCTTCACCAGGTGCGGATAGCGCCCGGCACTGTGCACCCGTCGGTCGAACTCGGCGAACATCTCGGCGACATCACCTTCCGCCATCTCGGACATCGAGTCCTCCACGACGCGTTCCCAGCGAATCTCCTGGATCTCACGGAGCGCGGCACCTATCACGTACGTGCTGACCGTCATCAGGGCCCACAGCGTGGTCTTGACGTCGAGGCCAAGGCCGTCGAGCGACGCGATCAGCTGGTCAGCGTTGCGGGCGTCATTCGGCCCGGACGGCGGCCCCCCGCCGATGTAGTCGATGGCCCAGGGGTGGCGGTGCATCGCGGCCCTGGTGTTCCGCGCGTACACGGTCAAGTCGGCCCGCCAGTCACCGGAGGCGTCCGCGGCCTCGATCTCGGCCTGCACCGCCTCGAGCATGAGCAGGTGCAGCTCTTCCTTCGAGTCGATGTGCCAGTACAGCGACATCACGCCCACCTGCAGTTCCTTGGCGATCCGGCGCATGCTCACCGCCTCGGTCCCCTCGGCGTCGGCGATGGTTACGGCGACGTCCACGATGTCCGACCGGTCCAGTCGCCGCGCCCGAGCCGCCGGGCGCCCGCCGTGCTCCCTGCGCCTGCTGACCTGCGCGGCGAGCTGCCGCTCCCTGGCCCACTCCTGCCTGAGCCGCCGGTCGTCACCGCCCGCGGCGTAAAACAGCCGTCCCGGCAGGAAGGGCCCCTCGTCGTCTCCCCGGTTTTCCCGGTTCTCGCCCATGAGCCACCTCCTACGTGCCTGCGCGCCGCACAACCAGTGCCACTTGCCGTACACCGTACTTCAATCGTACACCGTACGAGAAGGCCTCCGCGATCACGGAGAGGGCCGGCCGGATAAAGGCCCGGCCTATGCCGACACCGCGGCTGCCTCGCGTGGCCTGGCTGTTGTTATCGCGATTATTGGCCTGCGGCGATGCTGAAGTTATAGACCGCTGCGCCAACTTGCACGGTGGCGAACCACTCGGCCGGACGTAGTCCGGTTGGCGTCGCGGTCAGGGGCGGAATGTGGCCGGGGACCGGAATCGCGTGATCGCCGGTGGCGAGCCGGTCGTCGAGGAGGACGAGCGAGTCGCTCTTAGGATCCGGCGGGAAAGTGAGGTCCGCCACCAGACGGTCACCTTAACGGCTGCCGGGTCTGCGAGGGTCAGCCGGATCGAACGGTCGCCAGGCGCGTAGACGGGTGCCTGGGTGGGATCCTGGCGGTCAGCCGCGAAAGCCTCCTGTACCTGGCTGGCGATCAGGCCTGGAATGCCGGCCAGCGAGGGGAGGAAGATGACTCGCGGGTTGATGACGCCGATCTGCTCTTTGAGTTCGGCCTTGCGGTCCGGAGGGATGAGGTGGCCCAGCGAGACCAGGTCGATGTTGGCGACATCGAACCGTCCGGTTATATCGCTGGAGAAGTCGTTAGTCCCCTGGGCGGTGTAGCCGAGGTCGCGCAGGGCAGCGACGCAGTCGTCGAGGACACGCTGGCTCGCGCCGATCACGAGGACGCTTCGCCGCGGATTGCCGGTTGTCATGTTCAGCTTCACGTAATGCAACGACGGGACACCCGCCAAAAAAGTGACAACAGGCGTGGCTCAGCGAGCCAGGGACGGGCGCGCGAAGGTGTGCAGGTGGCAGATCCGACCCTCACGATCGTCCAGGCGGACCACCGCTACGACCTCCTCGCCCCGGCGGACGACCACCGCGGCCCGCTCCTCAAGGTCGAAGAGCTGGAGGGAAACGCCGGCCGAGGGGCCGAAGAGGTGCATGGCCCGCTCAGCGACGGCCGCGGCGCCTCGGACACCAGGCACGGGGCCGACGCCGATCACCATGGGGAACCCAGCCGCCTCGGGATCGAGCAGGCCGATCAGCTCCTGCACGTCACCCCCCTCACAGACCGCGATGAAGCGCTCCGCCAGGTCCGCCGCCTCGGCGCGCCCAGACCATGCCCTCGCGAGCTGGGCGTGAGACGAGCCGATCCCGACCGACAGGCGAGCGCGGCGGGCCAGTTGCCGACACGCCCCCGGGCTGCGTCCGACAAGCCCGGCCACGGCGTCGAAGGGGAAGCCGAAGATGTCGTGGAGGATGAACGAAGTCCGCTCGGCAGGCGAGAGCCGGTCGATCACGACAGAAAGCGCCTGGCGCACCTCGTCGTGGAGCATCATTCGGTCCGCCGGGTCCGGAATGCCCCCAGGTGCCTCGGGCGGCTCGGCAGTGGCGGTTGTCCTCCGGTTGTCCGCCAGGTCCAGCCGGTCGAGGCACAGCCGGCGGGTGACCACCACGAGCCATCCCCGTACGTCCTCGATCGCATCGGGCGAAGCGGCCGCCAGGCGTGCGAACGCCTCCTGGGCCACGTCCTCGGCATCGTCCTGCCGCTTCAGCATCCCCGCTGCGACCGCCAGGAGATACGGGCGGTGAGCCGCCCACGCAGCCTCGAATCCGTGCATCGTGCGGTGACGGCGGCTCCATGGGCTCCTCCGGTGCCTCATCCCTCAAACGCGGCGGTGTGATCGGCGACCCACGCGTGAATACCACCTGTACCACGCCAGCCGCGCCGAGCTCCTGCGTGAGCTTGGCCAGCCCGAGCAGGCCCGCGCCGCGGATCAGCGTGCCCTCGAGCTGACCGCCAACCCGGCCGAGCAGGCCGTGCTCCACCAGCGCCTTATCGGGACCTGGCCCTCGGCTCCCGCCCAGGCCGACCACTCGTGCTAGCGGTGCGCGGCGAAGAAGCTCGTCAAGATGGGGGCGAGCACCTCCGGCGGTGCGCTGTGCTCGTACCCGTCAAGCATCCTCAGCTGCGCGCCTGGCGTGGCCGCGGCCTGCTCGGCGACCGACCGGCGGAACCAGGCGGGGCTGTTGCCTCCGCCGAGGATCAGGACCGGGGCAGTTATTTTTCCAAGCTCGTTCGCCGGGACCCCGCCCGCGGTGACGCCGAGGTCGTAGGGCAGCGTGCGGGCCAGCGGCTCAAGCGCCTTCACCCACGGGGCGCTATCCAGTTCCGCCACCGCCTGTTCCGGCATGTGGACGAAGGCTTTCATCCAGAAGATGACCGCCTCGCGGCTGTGACCGGAGCCGACGAGCTCGCGGATGTGCTCCGCCGGGTCGACGTCAGGCACCGGGGTCTCGTCGTTGGCGAACGGTGCCTCGTAAGCGACAATGCCCGCGACGGGCATCCCCGCCGCCGCGGCGCGCAGCGCGATCGCCGCGCCGGATGAGTGGCCGAACACGAACGGCGGCTCGGTCGACCTCGCCGCGGCGACAGCGGCCAGGTCCTCGAACTCCCGCTCCGGCGCGAACGGCTCGGTATCGCCGCTATCACCCCGGCCCCGGCGGTCATAGGTGACGACGGTGAACTGGCGCGCCAGGTCGCCGGGTACGAATGAGTGACGGGTGCCGAATGCCCCCACGCTGACAATGAGCGCTGGGCCGACGCCGACCGCGTCATAGGCGATGACCGTCCCGTCCGCCGACTTCACGTCTCCATGAGTCTCCCTTTCCCGAAGTTCCCAGCCAGTAAGACAAGTCGGCGGCGCGGAAATCATCCG
>CAVXAB010000050.1:0-48924 GCA_963759545.1 uncultured Actinomycetota bacterium | reverse complement strand
GGGAGCGCCTTGCCGGCGGTCTTGGCCGCCCCCGGGGTCAGCGGCGGGCTGTCGAGCAGCCTGCCAAGCTCCGCGCGCAGCGCACGGTACCGCTCGGAGTCGAGCGCGTCGAGCACCGCCTTCCTGCTGCTTGCCTCGAGCGGGGCGAAGTGCGCGGTGATCCGTGCCTGCGCGGGCCCGAGGACAAGCTCGGTCGGCACGGCCTTCAGCCCGGAAT
The DNA here is from genome assembly GCA_963759545.1 of uncultured Actinomycetota bacterium. Lineage (GTDB taxonomy): Bacteria > Actinomycetota > Actinomycetes > Streptosporangiales > Streptosporangiaceae > Trebonia. Next base: position 48,707 of record CAVXAB010000050.1, on the reverse strand, counting down.
GCAGGTAATCGGCGAGCACCTCATTGTCGCGGGCGGTGCCAAGCACGCCGCCGAGCCACTTCAACTCGGCGCGCAGGTGCTCAGTCTTCGCCCCGGACACGATCCCGGTAAACGATTGCAGCGTGCTGCGCAGCCGCCGTACCGTGACGCGCATCTGGTGCACGGCGTCCGGCTTGTCGCGGCGGACCGCCAGGTCAAGGGCGCTGAGCTTGGCCGCCTGGGCGTCGAGGTAGGCGAGCACCACCTCGCCGGCCGGCGAGTGCCTGGTAAACCGCCTGCGGTGCGCGGACCGGCTGCCGTGCGCGGGCAGGCCCGTCTCTGGAGGCGTCACCTGGCCCGGGGGTGGCTTCGCTCGGGTGAGTATGGTCGATTCTCGTGTCTGTGTGGTCATCACGGGCGCCTACCCGTCGTTTCCCCGCTAACACCCGGGGTAGCGTCGAGAAACCAGGAGGTGGTCGAGGTGGAGTCCGGTGAGGCCTCGGATTCGCGGCAGGAGACCACGGCAAAGCGGGATGACCGCAACCTCGGTGAGCTGATCCAGGAGCTGCGCGTGGCTGGCCTCGGCGTGCAGGTGCTGTTCGGGTTCCTGCTGTCGCTGCCGTTCACCACCAGGTTCGCCCAGCTCAGCACCGGGCAGCGGGACCTCTACCTGACCTGCGTGATCCTGGCCGCCGTGGCGACCACGCTGCTGATCGGGCCGGTCGCCTACCACCGGCTGGTCTTTCGCCGGGGCAAGAAGGAGCGCCTGGTCCGGTTCGCCAACGTCGTGGCGATCCTCGGCCTGGCCGCGGTCGGCGGTGCCGTGCTCGCCGCCGTCCTGCTGGTGACGTGGTACGTGGCGGGAGCGCTCGCCGGAGGCCTGATCACCGCGGTCATGGGCGTCATGGTCTTCGGCCTCTGGTTCACCGTGCCGCTAGTCAGCCGATACGACCGCGATTAGCGTTTCCGCTGAAGACTTTGGGTTTCCTCTCAGCTTGAACCACGATGAGCGTGGCAGCGTGTACAAGGTGTCCTTGACGTTTATGGTGGCCGCGATTCGCGGTTGGCGAGGAGGCGGGGACGTGTCCGGGGAAACGGTTTACAGGGGCAGGCCGTGGTGGCTAGCCGTGCTGCTGCGGGGGCCTGCCGATCTCGTCTCCCTGCTGGCGCGCGTGGCGATCACCGTCATGATCGCGGGCGGCGCCGCCTGCGCGGTTTACTCGGGGTACATCCACCTGTACCTGTGGGGCAGGCAGCAGTTCCCGTACCGGGACATCCCGACCATCGGCCCGCTCTTCCTTGCCCAGGGCATTGTCGCGATCGTCATCGGGCTGCTGATCGTCATCAGCCGCAGGGTTGGCGCGCTGCTCCTTGGCGCGGGCATGCTCGTCGTGTCGGTAGCTGCCCTGGTCATCGACGTCGAGGTCGGCATGTTCGGCTTCAAGGACAGCTGGTCAGTCCCCTACGCGAAGACCACGCTCTATGAAGAGATCGTCGGCGCCGTGCTGCTGCTCGCGGCCGCTTGCGTGCTCGCCTGGTCGGGGAAGGCAGGCAGGTCGGGCGCGGTGCCGCTCGGCCGGTAACTCCAGCGGAACTGGGCGTCCCTGACGGGCCAGCGCTCGCCGGTCGGGGCCTCGACCACCCAGTCGCCCGGGCGTGCGGTCGCCTTTCCCTCCTTGGTCCTGACCACCACGGCCTCGCTGACCTGCCAGGCCAGGTAGCTGCCGACCCGGCGCCACCGGCCGTCGCCCGCAGGCTCGTGACTTGACTGGAACTCCGGATCGGAGACCGTACGCAGGTTCCCCGCGTCGTCGATGACCCGCCAGTCCCCGGCAAAGCCGTGCATCTGCTCACCCGTGTCATTGGTCCAGGCGAGCGGCTCGGTCAGCTGGCTGGCCTGGACGTGCCCGACGCGCTCGAAACGGGCCGCGGCCGGCGGGCCGCCGGCCGGGACGATCGGCACGAAGCCCACGTCCTCCAGCTGTGCGAGCTGTGAGCACAGGTGCCTGGACACGTCGCTCCGCACCCGGGGCGGCAGTTCCTCCCACGGGACCACGTTCTCGCCTGCCAGGCCCGCCGCGAGCCGGTGTTGCAGCCAGCGCGTGTGCTCGGCGATCGTGATCGCCGTCAGGTCCTCCTCGCTCAGCTCGATGACGCTGCCCGGCGGGACCAGGTGAATCGGTGCCCACTGCCTGCCGCGGGCCGCGACCTCGGTCAGGATCGAGCGGAGCTCGAGGATGTTGTCCTGCCTGAGGAAGGGATCAAGCTCCGACCAGGGCACCCGGGCCGCGGCCTTCGGGTGGCCAGGCGGCAGCGGATGGCTGAGCCGGTAGCACTCGTGCCAGTGCCTGGCGACCCGTGTCCAGGTGTCCTCCGGCACCCCGCCCTCGATGAGCAGGCCTGGCTCGAACGGGTGCAGGAGGTCGAAGATCGCGCCGCCCATGGCGTGGCCCGAGGTGGCAAGGACGAACACCGGGGTCTCGGGGTGCAGCCTGGCGACGCGTCCCGCCTCGTGCATGCCGCTGCCCGGCGGGCTCTCCGTGATGATGACGGCGGTCTCGCGGGCCTGGGCGTGGTCCATCGCGTCGAGCGTCCGCAGCAGGTGGTCGCGCCACCGGACCGGGTGCGCGACAACCTTAGGCAGTGAGTTGAGTACCGCGACTGGCGCGGACGCGAGGTACTCCCGCCTGATGTCGGGTGACCGCTGGTCAAGCAGCGCCACCCGGTCAAGCGGCAGCGGGGAAGCCGCGTCGGGCGGCGGCGGTATAGCCGGTTCCATCGTGCGCCCGGTCGCCGCGGCGTCCACGAGCTCGGACTGCTCCCAGGCCCGGCGGGCCAGCTCGAGCAGGATGGCGAGCGTAAGCGTGCTGTCACCGCACACCAGCAGGTGCCGTGGCTGCGTGCGCAGCACCTGGGAGACGAGGCCGCGCGCGGTGGATTCGGCCGAGCTGAGCGCGTCCTCGAACCATACGCCTGACCTGCCGCTGCGGATGCCGCGCCAGTGGTCGGCGTGCCTGGGGTCGTCGATGAGCGCGACGAGGTGCGGCTGGCGGTCGGGGTCGGGCTGGTAGCGGCTGAGAATCCGCGCCGCCGCGTCGATCACCGCCTCGTTTTCCGTGACCTTGTCGCTGAGCGCGTAGAGATGGCTGAGCGCGCAGCCGCGCCAGGCGGAGATGATCGGGCGCAGGATGTCCGGCGACGCCGGGTCGCCGATGACGACGCGCGCGCCGGTGAGCCTGGCCTCCTTGAGCAGCGGATTGTCCTCGTCCGGCTCGATGACGATGATCGCGCGCGGGCTGCGGGCCGTCTCAGTCAGCTGCTTGAGCAGGGGGACGGTCAGGACGTCAAGCCCAGTGAAGATCGTCGCGTCTTTCGCGAACCTGGACTGCAGCCGGTCAAGCGGCTGCCGCCACAGCACCGACGCGAAGGCGATGCGCGCCGATCCCGGTCGCGCCGAGCCCGTCGATCTGCCCGAGCTGCAGCGCGGGCGGAGGGGTCCCGATGCAGGCGGCCCCCGACGTCACGCTCTGGTAGATCATGTTCGGGGGCTGCCCCACGTACAGCTGAAATATCCAGAACGTGACGCCTGTCGTGCTCATGTGGCCGCGGCACGGGACATAGGCAGCCGCGCCGAGTGCCGCGGCCACGAGGACGAGCACGACGACCGCGATCAGGGCGATCGGGATGTGCTGGCGGCGGCGCGGCCACCAGTAGGCGCCAAGCGTGCCAAGCAGCAGCGCCAGCGTGACTACGGGAGTCCAGTTCTGGTCTGTCTGCAGGATGTCTCGCAACCAGGCGGGGGACCGGGCAAACCAGTGTGAGTCATAGCCGTATACCCAGGCACCCCAGCACAGCAGGCAGATGGCCGCCGCGGCGAGCACGGCCGGGAGAAGCCACGCGTAGCTGACCCAGCCCCGACTGGATGCCTGTGGCGCCAACACAAGCCCCTCCCCCCGGCATGACACCAGTGAGCAGCCCGGGTTTCGTGACCAAATTGCTCGCAGTATGTCCGGTTCGGCGTCCTTCGAAACAGATTGCCACGTGATAGGGAACTGAGTCGAGTCGCGGCTAATGGACGGCTGCGCCGTCTTTCCACGGTCAGCGTTACAACCTTGTAGCATGGCATCGTGGCGTCTCCGTTGTCCGGCCGCTAGGCCGACGCTACGCTTGGGCCAGCGTAGCGGGGGTGTGCACCTGCACCCCGCACCTGCACTTGCATCTCAGCATTAACGCGAATGCCACCCGTACCTAAGATAAAGGCGAAACCCATGGTTCCCACCGAAGAATTGCGGCCAGCTTACGCGTCCGCTATGGCCGACTTGCGCGACATTCCGCTGGCTGAGATGCCGGCCCTGGGCCTGGACGTGCTTGGGAGGACGATCGGTCGCGTGCTGCCCGACCCTTCGACGAACCGCGTGCCGGTGGCCGCCTTTCAGTCCTCGATCTAACGCGGGGGGAGAACCCGGGCGTGGACGGCCGCGTGCTCATCCCGGCGGATCAGTTCGTACTCAAGGTGCACAGCCGGTGCGACCTGGCATGCGACCACTGCTACGTCTACGAGAGCATTGACCAGAGTTGGCGCGGCCGTCCCATGGGCATGTCGCCCGATGTTGTATCTCAAACGGCGATGCGCATCGCCGAGCACGTCAAGACCCACGAGCTTGACCACGTTGAGATAGTGCTGCACGGCGGCGAGCCGCTCCTTGCCGGAGTGGCCGGGCTGCGCGCGATCCTCGTTGAACTCGAGCGCGCGCTTGGCGACCTGTGCCGCCTCGACGTAAAGGTACATACCAACGGTGTCCTCCTTAACGAGGACTTCTGCGAGCTTTTCGACGAGCATGGCGTCGGTGTCGGCATTTCCATTGACGGCGACCGGGCCGCGAACGACCGGCACAGGAATTACCGTAACGGCCGCAGTAGCTATGACGCGGTTATCCGGGCCATTCGCTTGCTGGCCAGTGACCGTTTTAGGCACCTATATTCGGGCCTGCTCTGCACGATCGACGTCGCTAATGACCCCATCCGGGTATATGAGGCCCTGCTTGAGCTTGCCCCTCCGCGACTCGACTTGCTGCTGCCGCACGCGACCTGGGATGCCCCGCCGCCGGGCAGCACGGAGAGCGGCACGGAGTACGCCGACTGGCTGATCCCGATCTTCGACCGCTGGCAGGCCGACGGCTTTCCGGTCAGGATCAGGACGTTCGACTCGATCATCGCCACGCTGGCCGGAGGAAGCAGCCGCACCGAGGCACTCGGCCTCGCCCCCGTCAGCATGGTCGTCGTCGAGACCGACGGGAGTTACGAGCAAGCGGACTCGCTCAAGGTCGCCTTCGACGGGGCGCCGTCGACCGGACTCAGCGTGTTCACGCACTCCCTGGATTTGGTCCTCGACCACCCGGGCATCGCCACGCGGCAGCACGGAGTGGCCGACCTCAGCCCCGCCTGCCAGCAATGCCCGGTGGTCAGCTCCTGTGGCGGAGGAATGTATGCACATCGGTACAAGTCCGGCTCAGGGTTCGATAACCCATCGGTTTACTGTGCCGATCTTCTTAAGCTCATCAGCCACATTGGCGAGCGACTGCCGCATGTCGCGGGGAGCGTGAGCCACGCGGTCACTGACGACGTGCTGGCCGAACTCGCGGCGGGCATGGGCGGCGCCGACGCGATCGCCCAGCTAATCCAGGCCCAGCGATCGCTACGCCGTGGCCTACTGACCGCTGTCTTCCAGGCGGCCATCGCCGCGCCCGCGGTCAACCCGTCGGTCAGGGACCGGCTACGCGCCGCCTGGCAGGTCCTCGCGGTGGCGGACGGCGACCGCCGCGCCGCTATCGACACAGTGCTCGGTCATCCCTACCTGCGCGTTTGGGCGGTGCGCTGCCTTGAGCGGCTTGGCCGGGCCGGCAGCGCGGAACACCATGACGACGAGGGCCTGGCCGCGGATCTCGAACATCTTGGTGCCATTGCCGCGGCGGTCGCGATTCGCGGGCAGGCCCGGGCGCTGGTCACCGTGCCGCTAGTCGAAGGCGCGGTTCACCTGCCTGGACTCGGGCGGCTCGTGGTGGCGTCTACGAAAGAGGCGCGGGCCGTTCTTGAGGTGGACGCGGACTGGATGCGGGTGCGCCTCGGCACAGACACCTGGCGTCTCGCGCGGCCGCGAATGCTGGCGGGCGAGGCTCTTACCGCGGAGCCCTGCCAGCCGGAGGGCGTGCCCGGCGCGGCCGACAGCGGACCCAAGCCGGCGTGGGAACCGGTCCGCGTGCTGACAGCCCCGGGCATCCGCGTCGCGCTCGAGGACACCGACCCCTACCGGGACTGCCATCAGTGGCCCGCCGCATCCCGGTTGACGGACGAAGCGTTCGCCGAATGGCAGCGCGGTTTCGCGCTCGCGTGGCGGGAAATTCAGACGCACCACCCGGCATACGCCCCCGCGCTCGCCGCCGGGCTCACCACGCTGATGCCAATGGCGGCGGCGGACGGGACAGACGTCAGCGCCGCGGCGCGGCACGGCTTCGGCGCCATCGGCGTCGCGTTGCCGACCGATCCGGTGACCCTGGCACTGCTGCTGATGCATGAGTTCCAGCACGTGAAGCTCGGCGCGGTCCTCGACTTGTACGACCTGTTCGACCCGGACGACAAGCGGCTTTACCACGCGCCATGGCGCAAGGACCCGCGGCCGCTTGAGGGACTGCTCCAGGGCACGTACGCGCACCTCGCGGTCAGCGAGTTCTGGCGGGTTCGCGCCGGACTCGGCGAGCATGACCGGGCGGAGGCGGCGGAGCGGTACGAGCACTGGCGGGCGCACACCGCCGCCGCGATCGAGACCCTCGCGAGCTCGGGCTCGCTCACACCGCTGGGAATGCAGTTCACCGACGCGATGCGGACCGCGATCGCGGCCCACAGTCATCTTCAGTACGCTCCCGAGCGCACTCCTTGTATCCAATTACACGCCGCAAGGCGGCTCAATGCCGATTCACTCGCTTATTGGGTGGATCGGGATACTGGTGGTGGATCATGGAAATGAGCCGACCCAAGCATAGGCGGGACAGCCCCGGGCAAAAGGCCGGCAGCGCCGTTGGGGGGCTGCCAAGGCCAGCCTGTGGCTTGTACTTGTTGTGGGCGCCGTGTCAACACCTGCGTGGATAGGGTGCCCGACAGCTACTTCAGCCACGGCGGACAGTACCCCTCGGGTGGTCCCGAGAAGAGCGATGGGACTGGCGAGAGTTCAAGATCGACGCCCGTAACCGCCGATCAGTACAGGCGCGCTCTTCGTCTGGCTATGAGGCAGGTGCCCGATACCGACCCGTGGCCGCTTACGTTGCAGCAGTACAGGCGCGCACTGCGCCTAGCCATGGAGCAGTTGTCGTCAGTAACAATGGACCGCGATCTGCAGGAGTTGCTTATGCGCCAGCTTGAGTCGCTTGAGCAGCGAACTCAGCCAGAGGATCGCAAATAGTCGGTAAGCGATGCCCCAACACCGGACCATGATCATGTGAATTTACCAGCTAATGAGCTGTCAGATTCACATGATCATGAAAACTCCTTTCGATCGTGGCGCATTCTGCTAGTGGCCTGCGTCCCAGCCCCCGCACGCCCCTCAAAGTCACCAATTGCCACTAAATTGTTTTTCTGCTCTGATGTCTCAGTGGTTTCACGGGCGTTCGAGGTGTAACGCAGTTATGATCTCGGGGCTCTGGCCGCGCGTCGGAAACTTCGCTACCGTGTCGATACGGCATGCAGCGGCGGCTCATAAGCGGCGCTGCGTGGGAGGGGCGGTACATGTCCGGTGGCGAACGACGCGCAGATGTCGCGGGCCCGAATATCCGTCCGTATTTCTTCCTGAGCTACGCGCGAACACCGAAGCGAGACCCGGGCGACAAGGATAACCCCGATCGCTGGGTGCACAAGCTGTATAAGGACCTGTGTAACGCGATCCTGCAGATGACCGACGTCCAGCCGGCCGAGGCGGGCTTTATGGACACGGAGAACAAGCTCGGAGCCGAATGGTCGCCCGAGCTCATGACCGCGATAAAGAACTGCCGGGTATTTGTGCCGCTCTACTCCAGGCGCTACTTCGAGAGCGACAACTGCGGCCGGGAGTGGTTCGCTTTCGCCCGCCGCGAGGTCATCCACCAGGCGCGCCCAGGCGAGCGGGTCGATGCGATCGTCCCTGCCCTGTGGACACGGCTCGACCGTGACCGGATCCCCGCGGTCGCGCAGACGCTCCAGTACGCCCGCCCAGAGATGGGGGAGCGATACTGCGCGGATGGCTTCTACGGCATCATAAAGCTGCGGAACTACCGGGACGACTACCAGAAGGCGGTGCACCGGCTCGCCGAGCGGATCATCGAGCTTGGTGACAAGAGCGTCGCGCGGGCCGACTACGACGTGCAGCGCATGGAGCGCAAGGACTTCGAATCGCTGCAGAGCGCGTTCGGGCCGACAAGCGCCAGGCGGACGACCGACGGCAAGCTACGGATATCGGTACTCGCGCATGACACCTTCACGCTGCCGCCGGGCAGGGCAAGAGACTATTACGGCGACACGCCGCACTCGTGGTCACCGTACCAGCCGGGCTATCCGCAGCCAGTGGCCGACTACGCGCTTGACCTGGCCAAGAAGTGCCTGGATTGCGATCCGATCATAGAGGCATTCAAGGCTGAACCGCTGAAAGATAACCAGGCGGTACCGCCAGGGATATGTCTTGTTGACGCGTGGGTCGCCGTGTCCGATGCTCATTATGAACGGCTACGCCAGCTTAATGAGCTGGCGGTGCCATGGCTGAGTGTGGTGGTTCCATGGAATGGCGATGATGAAGGATTTCGCGCGAAGGGGGGATTCCTACGCGAGAAGCTGGAGGAGCATCTGGGGAGAAAACTATCCAGTGTTCCACGACGATGCCGTATGGCGGCGGATGGAATACCGACGATTCAGGACTTGGGATTTGTGCTCCCTGAGATGGCAATGATTATGCTGAAGCGATACCACAGGGACGCGCCGGCGCCCGCCGATGCCGGGCCGGTCCTGCCGCGACCGCGGCTGCGACAATCCGATCCAAGCGAACCTGGAGGCTCCGGGTGAGCGCATCACGCAACGGCCAGGTCATTACGTTCTACTCCTATAAGGGGGGAACCGGCCGCACCATGGCCATGGCGAACGTCGCCTGGATCATCGCGAGCAGCGGCAAGCGGGTGCTCGTGGTGGACTGGGATCTTGAGTCGCCCGGCCTGCACAAGTTCTTCGAGCCCTTCCTTGAAGAGTCGAAGGTCGGCGCCACCCCAGGCGTGATCGAGCTGATCAACGACTACGCCAACGAGGCACTCAAGGGCGCGCCACGGCCCGACGACTGGTACCTGGAGTTCGCGCGCGTCGAAAGGGACGCGGTCTCTCTTGAGTGGGACTTCCCGGACGGCGGCAAGCTCGACTTCCTGTCTGCTGGCCGGCAGAACCGTGATTACTCCGCGGCCGTCTGCTCGCTCGACTGGGACAACTTCTACGAGCGCCTTGGCGGCGGGCGCTTTTTCCGCGCGCTGCGCGAGGACATGAAGCGGAACTACGACTACGTGCTCATTGACAGCCGCACCGGACTGTCCGACGTGGCCGACATTTGCACGATTGAACTGCCAGACGTGCTCACGGTGTGCTTTACGCTCAGCAACCAGTCCATCGAGGGGGCGGCCAACGTCGCGGGGCAGATCAGCAACCGCTACCGCGACAGGAACATCAGGGTGCTGCCCGTGCCGATGCGGATCGAGGACGGCGAGAAGGAGAAGCTGGACGTCGGGCGCTCGACGGCACGCCGTCGCTTCGAGGGGTTCCCGCAGGGGATGGCGCAGGCGGAGTCGGTCGCGTACTGGTCGTCGGTCGAGGTTCCCTACAAGCCGTTCTATGCCTTCGAGGAGATTCTGGCCACGTTCGGCGACGAACCTGGGATGCCTGCCTCATTGCTCGCCGCGTTCGAGCGCATCACGGCCGCGGTGACCTCCGGTGAGGTGGACGCGATGCGGCCGATCCCCGAGGAGATGCGCCTCCAGTACAAGGAACAGTTCGCCCGCCGTCCTCCGGCTGCCCTCACCCAGGTGTACCTGAGCTACGCGCCAGAGGACCGGATGTGGGCGGACTGGATTGAGGCCATCCTGACCCGGGTCGGCTTCCGCGTCACCCTCCACTCCACGGTCAGCAAGGCGACCGCCGAACTTGGGGCAGAAGAGACCTCCGCGGCGCGGGTGGTCGCGGTGCTGTCAAGCGCGTACATGAGCTCGCCCGAGGCACGACAGCTGTGGCGGGCGCTTTCGGCGGCGGACGCCGCGGGCAGTAGGCGGCAGATCGTGCCCATCCGGGTGAGCGACACGCGCATCGTTGAGCCGTTCGGCGAGTACACCCCGATCGACCTGGCGCGGGCGGACGCCACGCAGGCCATGACGCGGCTGCTCTGGGCGTTCGACCGGCCGTGGCATGCGCCGGGAAGCCCGAGGACCGACGGGCCGCGCTTCCCTGGCACGATGCCGAGGCTCGAGGCAGTGCCAGCGAGGAACGCGGACTTCACTGGCCGGGCGGAAACGCTTGAGCTGCTACGCGACAAGCTCTCCAAGGGCGACGCCGCGGTCGCCCAGGTGCTGTACGGGCTCGGCGGCGTGGGTAAGACGCAGCTGGCGCAGGAGTACGCACACCGGTTTAAGTCCGACTATGACCTCGTCTGGTGGGTGCCCTCGGAGCGGGCCGAGGAGATCAGCCTCTCGTTCGCCGAGCTTGCCCGCAGGATGCAGCTGCGGATTGGCGACAACGTGGCGGAGGCAGCCGCGGCGGCGCTCGCGGAGCTGCGCAGGGATACCACCCTCCGCTGGCTGCTCATCTTCGACAACGCCGACAACTCGGAGCTGCTCAAGTCGTGGCTGCCAAGCGGGAACGGGCACATCATCATCACCTCAAGGAACAAGGAGTGGACGAACACGGCGGACCCGCTCGCCGTGGACGTGTTCTCCAGGGAGGAAAGCGTCGCCCACCTGCTGCGCCATGTGCCGCACCTGGACCCAGGCGACGCCAACCAGGTCGCGGAGGCACTCGGCGACCTGCCGCTCGCGATCGTGCAGGCGAGCGCCTGGCTTGAGCAGACCGGGATGCCCGCACGCGCCTACGTGGCGGAGCTGTCGACGCGCGCCACCCGCATCCTCGCGCTGAACCGGCCGGCCGACTATCCGTTGCCGGTGGTGGCGACCTGGAACATGTCCTTCGACCAGCTACGCGACCGCTCGCCCGCCGCGGTCCGGCTGCTCCAGATCCTGGCCTTCTGCTCCCCCGGGCCGATCTCCACTGACCTGCTCTACTCGGACGCGACGATGCAGTCCCTGCTGCCGTACGACTCCACGCTCAGCGAAGTGATGATGATCGGCCGGATCATCCGCGACATCAGCCGGTTCGCCCTGGTCAAGGTGGACCCGGGCAGCAATTCGCTGCAGATACACCGGCTCGTCCAGGCGGTCATCCAAGCACAGATGACGAACGAGGAGCGGATCGACGCCCGCCATGAGCTGCATAAGATCCTCATCGGCGCACGGCCAGAGCGGGGCGAGACCGATGACCCGCAGAACTGGGGCACCTTCGAGATCATCTGGCCGCACCTCGGCCCGTCGGAAGCGGAGGAGTGCGACGACCCGCGGACCAGGCAGCTGCTGATCGACTGGGTGCGCTACCAGTGGAAGGTCGGCGAGTACGAAGCCTGCCTGAACCTGGCAAACCGGCTCGAGGCGGCGTGGTCTGGTCAGCTCGGTGTCGACGACCAGCAGACGCTGCTGCTGCGCTTCCACATCGCGAACGTGATGCGTTCCCAAGGACGCTTCCGCGAGGCGTGCGACCTCGACATGGCCGTTCTCGACCGGCAGCGCAAGGTGCTCGGCAGCGATCATCCGCACGCGCTGATGACGGCGGGCAGCCTCGCCGCCGATCACCGGGCGCTCGGCGACTTCAGAGAAGCGCTTGAGTCCGACAAGCGGACCCACATCAGCTTCAAGGAGCAGTTCGGCGAGGACCACCCGCGCACCCTCACGGCGGCGTTCAATCTGGCGATCTCCTACCGGCTCAACGGGGACTACGCGGAAGCGCGCCACCTCGATGAGGACACGCTAGAAAGGCGCCGGGTCGTGCTGCCGGCGGATCACCCCTACACTTTTGGCACCGCGGCCAACCTGGCGCTTGATATGAGGGCCGAGGGCGCGTTCCGTGAATCGGTCGAGTTGTTGCGCACCACCTTGGACAAGTACCGCGAGGTCCTCGGGGAGGACATGATCGAGTCGCTACGCACGTCCACCAGCCTGGCGGTATCGCTCAGAAAGGCGGGTGACCAGGCCGAGGCGATGAAGCTCGCGCAGGATACGTACAGCCGGTTCGAGCGCCGGTACGGCAGCCAGTCGCCGGAGGCGCGTATCTGCGCGCTGAACCTGGCCTGCGACTACGCGGCGGACGGAGACTTCCCGCGAGCCCTAGACCTGGCCCTCGACGTTAAGGGTGCCCTGGCGGCAGGTCTTGGCGCCGACCACCCGAACACGCTCGTGGCCGCGAACAACCTCGCCTGCTACCTGCGTGCCGTCGGCCGGTTCGGTGAGGCGCTTGAGCTCGCCAAGGACGCCAGCGCGCGCATGAATCAAACGCTGGGCGAAGAGCACCCGATGACTCTGTCGGCAGTGATCAACCTGTGCAATTGCCTGGCCGACGCGCGGAACCTCACCGAGGCGGAGTCACTTCAGCGCAGCACCACCGCGGTGGTCACCCGGGTGCTCGGCCCTGACCACCCGGACACCCTGATATGCCAGGCAAACCTGGCGATCACGCTGCGTGACGCGGGCAGGTCCGCAGAGGCGGAGCAACTGGCGGCGGTCGTGCTCGTGCGCCTTGAGCAGGTGCTCGGCAAGGGCCATCCGGACATCAGCCAGTTGCAGGACTGGCAGCGGATCAACCGCGACCTCGAGCCCCAGCTCTTCTGAGACCGTCAGTTTTCTTCGGACGTCAGCCAGCGCAGGACATCGGGCAGGACGTGCAGCGCGCCGAAGTGCGCCGCGCCCGGCTGGATCACGACCGAGGCATTGGGGATGCGGTCGGCGAGCCACTTGACGTGGCTGACCGGCGAGAACGTGTCGCCGGCCCCGTGCCAGAGCAGGACGGGAGCCATCACCGCCGCGAGATCGAATCCCCACGGCAAGTGGAAGGCGACGTCGTCGTCTATCCAGCCGTGCTCGGACGTGCGCAGCGCGTCCGCGTAGGCGGCGAGCAACTGCGAGCGGATGCCGTGGTCGGCCACCACGCGCCGGTCGGTGTCGGGAAGTTGCTCCTGGAGCATCGTGAGCAGGCTCGCCGGATCGGCGCGCACGGCCTCGGCCGCGGCCCGGGTGATGGTGGCTATCTCCTGATAGCCGCGGGTAACCGCCGCGTACTCGGCGACGTTCGACGCCGTCATCCCGTCCAGCCAGTCCAGCCCCTCGGCCTCGCGCGGGGCGATGCCGACAAGCACCGCGGCCTTGGTCGTGCGCTCGGGGAGCAACGCCGCGCAGGCGAGCGCGTGCGGCCCGCCGCCCGACCGGCCGACCACGGCGAACTTTCCCAGCTCCAGGTAATCGGCGATCGCGGACACGTCGGCCGCGGCATCGGCGACACGTCGGCCAGGCAGTGGGTCAGACCCACCGTAGCCCGGCCGGTCGAAGCAGATGAGCTGGACGCCGAGCCTGTGCAGTATCGCCGACCTGGGGCGGGGCCCGATCCGGCTGCCCGGCGTGCCGTGCAGGAGGAACACGGGGCGCCCGGCCGGGTCCCCGTAAACCGCCGTAGCGAGCCGCCTGCCGTCCGCTGTGTGCACAGTCCGCTTCAAGATGTTTCCCAGCCGCCCCGTTGTCCCGCGAGTTCCCAAGGTCCATCATCGGCACGCGGTCATTGCCTGGCAACGAAGCATAAAGCAGACATTTCGCGTGCTGGCCTGTGGCGGAAACGCGATCCACTATCCTCGCAAATGCTGGCTTTAGCAGCGGGATGGAGGCCGACGGTGGCCGCAGGTGATCCGCTCGGTGACGGGAAATGGCCGGACTTCGACGTCAGCAAGCCCAATGTCGCCCGGGTATACGACGCGATGCTCGGCGGAAAGGATAACTTCGCCGCCGACCGCGAGTTCGTGGCGGAGGTCCTGCGGTTCGCGCCCATGGCGCCGCTCGGTGCCATCACCAACCGCCAGTTCCTGCGCCGGGTGGTGGAGTACCTGGTCGTTGATGCGGGTGTTACGCAGTTCATCGATCTCGGATCCGGACTGCCTACCCAAGGCAACGTGAGCGAGGTCGCGCATCAATTCAACCCGCGGGCGCGCGTCGTCCACGTGGACAATGACCCGATTGTCCTTACCCACAGCAAGGCCCTGCTCGCCGACGCGCAGACGGCCGATTTCGTGCTCGGCGACGTGCGCAGGCCCCGCGAGATCCTGACCGACCCGGTCATCGAGTCAATGATCGATTTCGGCCAGCCCGTCGGGCTGCTGCTTTTCGCGCTCCTGCATCACGTTGAGGACAGTGATCATCCGGAGCGGATCATGGCCGATTTCCTTGCGGCCATGCCGAGCGGCAGCTACGTGGCGATCTCCAGCCTTCGGCTGCCAGGGCCCGAGCTGTCCGAGCAGCGCGCGGTCACTATCGAGGGGGAGAAACTGATGGCCGGACCCCTCGGGGGCATGCGGTGGCGCGAGGACAGCGAGATCCGCTCCTGGTTTGGCGACTGGGAACTCGTCTCGCCGGGGCTGGTCCCGCTTGGGGACTGGCGCCCGCCGGAGGCGGGCCATGTCCCCTATCCCGAGATCCAGCACAGCTTCTCCGGCGGCGTCGCCAGGAAAAGATGACGGGGCGCGCCAGGCGAAGCACGCTTCCGTTCGGGATAAAGGTCTTGAGTATTCCGAACGGCAGCGGCTTACTCTCCGGTGGCACGTGACACCTGGTGGGGGGCCGGCCCGCCGAGTTGGCAGACTTAAGCCATGCGACTTGCCTGGGGGCCGCTGCGGCGGAGGACCGCCACCGTCGCCGTGCTGTCCGTGATCGTGCCGCTGTCCGTGCCGGCGTGCTCCGCGGCGCCGGCGGCGCCGGCCACCTCCGCGACTCCTGCGACCCCTAAGGCGCCACGCAGCACCGCCGCCTGGGGATTCACGGTCAACGGCGTGCGTCCCGTGCCCGCTAACGGGAGCCAGGACACGCGTGCGCAAGCCGCGGGAGCCACGTGCGACAGCGCTCAGCTCGCGGTCGACAAGAACCTGGGAAACGGCATCGCCGACGGGTTCGCGGCGTCCGATTTCCCGGCGGCGGCCGGCCTGCTGCGGCATTTCCTGACGGGCGAGGGCACGGGGGTCAACTACCAGGCTGGGTCGCAGGTTTCCCGGCTGGCCGCTGCCAGCACCGCGTTCCAGGTGGTGAACGGGCAGGTTCAGACGGCGATAGCGCGTCGGCTGAAGGACGGCGACACAAGGGTACGGCTCGCCGCCTGGCAACTGCCGACGGTGACATTCAGCGCGACGAACAGTGATCTCTACTGGAGCTTCCGCGGCACCCAGGGCTTGAGCGTTACCGGGAGCGGCGTCCGCGAGAGCGGAAGATACGTCGGCACGCTCACCTATGTCATCCGCGATAGCTACGGGTTTCCCTTCGACGACACGCTCGACGGCTTCGGGCCGCCGATGCGGTACCTGCAAACGGTGTGCGGTGCACCACAGCACGCGGGTGGTGCCCACTGGTTCCCCGACACCATCACCGTGACCGTGCCGTTTGATCAGTCGGTCTGACGGGCGCCGCCTGCGAACCTGCCAGGGCTGGTGCCGAGGAGCCGCCGGAAGCTGCGGTTCAGGTGCGACTGGTCGAAGAAGCCGACGGTGGCCGCCGCCGCGCTCGGGGGCACGCCGTCGAGCAGGAGCGTCCTGGCCAGGTCGACCCGGCGGCCTGTCAGGTACTGATGCGGGCTGATGCCGAATTCCCTGCTGAACATTCGCACCAGGTGAGCCGGGTGGGCGTGGATCGCCTCCGACGCCTGCCTGAGCGTCACCTTGTCACGGAACCCGGCGTCGATCAGCTCGCGCAGCTGGTGCGCGACGTCGGCCCTGGCCGGCCCGGCTTGCGGTGCCCCGGTTAGTTGCGCCGCGGCGTCACCGCCCAGGTGCTGCCGCAGCCGCTCGGCGACGAAGGCCAGGCGGCTCTCCGCTTCGAGCTCACCGCCGGGCTCGTCAAGCGCCCGGTGCACCTGGTGGATGCGCTGGCGAAGGAGCGGGTCGAACAGCACGGGCCGGTCGACCGCCAAGCCGATGAGGCTCGCGGGCAGGTACGCGAGATCGAGGTAGACGACCCGCTTGCGGAAGCCGGAGGAGGTCGCGGCGCGCCCGTTGTGCGGGACCCGCGGCGGGAGCAGGGTCACGGCCCGGTGCAGTGCGCCGTGCTCGTGGCGGTGCAGGTCATACCGGATCATCCCGTCATCGACGATCAGCAGCGTCCACGACTCGTGCGTGTGCATGGGGTAGACGTGGCTGGTCATCTGCGCGTGGAGGACCTCGGCGACGCCGGGAACCTGGGGTCGCCATGCCCGGATCCGCGGGTCATCGGCCACGCAAAAATCGTACAAGACCGGCCGGCGACCGACGGTGTTCGATTGTTTCTCATGGATACGTCTATGGGCGAGCCCGTGCGGTTCGACACCAAGATCGCGGTTGTGCTGCGTGATGACCTGGAAGTGTGGCAGCGGCTCAACGTGACCGCGTTCCTCGTCAGCGGGATGGGGTCGCGCGCCCCCGAGGTGATCGGCGAGCCGTACGCGGACGCGGACGGGACCGGGTACCTGCCGATGTTCCGGCAACCGGTCCTGGTGTACGCGGGGAGCAAGGAGACGCTGGCCACGTCACATTCGCGCGCCGTCAGCCGAGGTCTCGCGGTGTCGGTGTTCACCGCGGACCTCTTCGCGACGGGCAACGACCGGGACAACCGTGCCGCCGTGCGGGCCGTGCGCGCCGCGGACCTTGACCTCGTCGGACTCGCCGTCTACGGGCCGCGCAACGCCGTCGACAAGGTCACCAAGGGCGCCCGCATGCACCCCTAGTCGTGTACCGTCGGCGCAGGGGTGGCCGGCCCGGGCGTTTAGGCTTGCTTGCCGAGAGCACCACTCGCCTAACGCGGCTGCGGATTTGGCATGCGCCGCGGACTGACCGGGGGCCGTAGATGGAACCTGCCGCGACGACGTCCGCTTCGCCTGTGTCCAGGCTCAAGCGCGAGTCACTGGAAGAGCGGACGCGGGCCCTGGCCGCCGCCAGGCGACGGGCGACGGCCCTGCTGGCGGCGGTCACGGCCCTGTTCGTGGCGGTGACGGCGGTCGGCGTCCACGGGACGCTGCTCGGCTACGTGCAGGCGGGCGCCGAGGCGGCCATGGTCGGCGGCGTCGCTGACTGGTTCGCCGTCACCGCCCTCTTCCGCCATCCGCTTGGCCTGCCGATACCGCACACGGCGATCATCGTCGAGCGCAAGGACCAGTTCGCCGCGACGCTCGGGCAGTTCGTACAGGAGAACTTCCTGAACGCCGACGTCCTCACCGAGCGCATCCACTCGGCGGGGCTGGTGCCGCGGCTGGCCGCCTGGGTGGCCGATGAGGACAACGCCGCGCGCTTCGCGGGGCACGCCGCCGACGTGGTGGTCACGCTGGCCGGCACCCTCCGCGACGAGGACGTCCAGAGCGTGCTCACCGCCGAGGTGATCCGGGCGGCGGCGGCCATCGAGGTGGCACCGTTGGCCGGGCGGGCCGTGGCGGTCATGCTCGCGGGCGGCCATCATGCCGGGCTGTTCGACACCATGGTGACCGCCGCCGACCGTTATCTCGCCGACCACCACGAGGAGCTTCGCGAGCGCTTCGAGTCCGAGGCGCCCCGCTGGCTGCCCGACGTGGTCTACGGGCGGGCGTTCGACCGGCTGCATGCCCGGCTGCGCGAGCGGCTGGCGGCGATGGCGGCCGATCCCGACGACGATGCCAGGCAGCAGTTCGACGCGTGGATCGCCGGGCTACCCGAACGCCTGCAGACATCACCGGAGTTGCGCGAGCGCGGGGAGAGCTTCAAGCGCGACCTGCTGGCCAGCCCCGGGCTCCGCGACTGGACGTCGTGGCTGTGGAAGAACACCAAGGAAACGCTGCGCACCCAGGCGGCCGACCCGGACTCTGAGCTGCGCCGCCGGCTGGCCGAAGTGCTGGCCGCGGCCGGCCGGCGCCTCGGCTCTGACCCGCGCCTGCAGGAAAGCCTTGAGCGCGTGCTCGAGTCGGGCGCGAGAAGGCTCGCCGACCAGTTCCACGATGAGCTCGCGGGCCTGGTCACGGGGACCATACAGCGGTGGGACGCCGCGGAGACGTCGACCCAGCTTGAGCTGCTGCTCGGGCGCGACCTGCAGTTCATCCGGATCAACGGGACGGTGGTCGGTTGCGGCGTTGGGCTGGCCCTGCACGCCATCGCCCTCGCGCTTGTCTAAGGCGTCGCCACTTTGCTCGGCCGCGCCCTGGCCAGTGCGGGCATCGTCTCGTACAGTCGCGGCGCGGGTGAACGCGAGGTCGCGAGCGGTGTGCCGCTCGTCGGCGCTCGCTCCGTTCGGGGCACGAGGCAAGCACCCGACCGCGGCGCGTGGCCTCGGCGAGCAGCCAGCCCGGCCTCGCCGCCGGCCGCGCGGGAGCAGGCAGTCGGTTCGCGGCCGCCGTCGGCGCGGGCTCGGCCGCCCGGACGGGAACGCGCAGCGGGCGGCGGCGGGTCAGCAGGGACTGCGCCGAGATGACCGCGGCGTCGATGGCGGCCGCGACGATGGCGTCGGCCCAGTAGTGGTTGCCCGTACCGACCACGACGAAGACGGTGACCGCCGGGTGGAGCAGGATCAGCCAGCGCCAGCGGCCGCGGGCCCTGGTGATGACGGCCCAGGCGACCAGGATCGACCAGGCGACGTGGACCGACGGCATGGCGGACAACTGGTCGGCGCCCGCGTTCGAGCCGACCACGCCGTAGACCGACTCGCCGTACCTGGCCGCCAGGTCCACGATGCCCGCGCCGGGGAGGAACCGCGGCGGCGCGACCGGGATGAAGGAGATCAGCAGGCAGATCGCCGTGCTCGCGGCCATTGCGTTGCGCACCGCCGGGTAGCCGTCGCGGTGCCGGACGAACAGCCAGACCAGCATCGCGATGAGCATCCCGAAGTGCATAGTCGCGTAGTAGAGGTTCGCGATCTCAGAAAGCAGCGGGTGCGGGAGCAGCAGGCCCTGGACGTCTAGTTCGCTGGGCAGCCGCAGCGTCCGCTCGGTGTCCCAGATCCACCACGCGTGCGTGATCGCGTCGTGGAAGCCGCCAGCGGCGAGGTTCCCTGCCAGCTGCCACAAGGCGTACAACCCGACCACCACGCCTGCCTCGCGCAGGAACGGGCCCGCGTGAAGCGCCCACCGCCACACCAGGGAAACGTGGCCGGCGTAGACGAGTACCGTCCCGGCCACGCCGCACCCTAGGGCCAGAAGTGCCGCCTGCTGCCAGGAGAGCATCAGGTTCGTCATATTTCTGTTAACACTATGACGGCCATATGATGCCCAAAATTCGGGGAATGCGGCTTGTTGGTAGCGTGCATGACGTGATGATTCGGGATGCACGACCAGATGAGCGGGCGTCAGTGGGCGAACTACGGCTTTCGGCGTACCGGGCACTCGGGCTGCTGTCCGATGTGGACGGCTACGCCGAGACGCTGCGGAGATTCGGGTTCGACGGTGACTGCACGGTGCTCGTCGCCGTTGACGAGGCGGACGACGGCATCCTCGGGACGATCACGCTCGAGCCGTACGACCAGGCCAGCGAACTCGCGCGGGATGACACGGAAGCGGACATCCGCGCGTTCGCGGTTGCCCCGCGGGCGCAGGGCAAGGGCGTAGGCCGGAAGCTGCTGCTCGCCGTCATCGAGCGCGCCGAGAAGCAAGGGCTGCGCCGGCTGCGGCTGTGCACTCAGCCGGCCATGGCGGCGGCGGGGCACCTCTACGCGGCCGCCGGGTTCTCGAGGACGCCGGAACTTGACTTCTCTCCGGCAGCCGACCTCACCCTGCGGGCGTACGAGCTAGAGCTCACGGCGCGCCCGTCCTAGGCGTCCACCTGGTCCAGGACGTCGCTCTTGATCCTGGCGAGCTTGTCGGCCCGCTCGAAGCGGTCCTCGCCGAGGTTCCAGTCGGGCAGGATGAACTCGTCGAACCCGAGCTCGGCGTACTGCCCGAATTGGTCGACCAGTTGCTGTGCGGAGCCGAAGAGGGCGGCACGGCCGGGCGGCGACGCGCTCCCGTCCAGGTCGACGAGGGCGTTGACCGAGGTCCGCACCGTCGCGGGGTCGCGGCCGACCTCGTGACAGGTCTCGATCAGCGCCGCGCGGTGCACGGCGGCCTGCTCCGGGGTACCCCAGGTGTTCCACTCGTCGGCGTGGCGGGCGGTGATGCGGAGCATGCGCGGGCTGCGAGTGCCGACGAGGAGCGGCAGCGGCGACTGGACCGGCTTGGGATCGCAGGGGGCGTCGGTGATGTCGTAGTAGGCACCGTGGAACGTGGTGGACTCCGCCGACAGCATCGAGCGCACGATCTGTATCGATTCCTCGAACCGGCTCACCCGCTTCCCCGGCGGTTCGAGTTCGATGCCGTAGGCGTGATGCTCGTTGATCTGCCAGCCGGCGCCGAGCCCGAGTACCATCCGGCCACCGGACAGCTGGTCGAGCGTGGAAGCGCGCTTGGCGAGCAGCGCCGGGTGGTGGACCGATGTCGGCGAGACAAGGGTGCCGATCCTGACCCGCTCGGTGACCGCCGCCAGGGCAGGCAGCAGAGCCCAGCACTCGTAGGCGTCGCCGCGGGCGGGCGTCGTGTCGCCGGTGTTCGGCATGTAGTGGTCGGCCAGCCAGACGCCGTACCAGCCGGTGCCATCGGCAACGCGGGCCTGCTCAAGAAGCTCGACGGGAGCGCGGCTGTTGTTGGGCCAGAGCGAGAATTTCACGCATCCACCCTAGCGGCCGTGAATCGCCGCGCGCCTGGCCGGGACACGCCGGCCGCGAGAATTGCTGGTTATGCCGCCATTGACCGTCTTTCATCGGTATCGTCCGGTGTTGTGTATGGCGGGGATCACCGGACGGCCGGCTCATGGCCAGGCATCCACGCGGCCATTAATGCCCGGCTTGAGGAAGTCAGCTTCCGCAAGGGAATGATGACGGGGGCAATCACGCTCATTGCCCTCACCGCGGTCGCGGCGGCCGTCGTGCTCACGGTGACGCCAAGCCACGGCAGCCCGGTGAACGGTGCCGCGGGAACCCCGGCCGCGGCGAGTTCCCCGGCCGCGGCCGCAGTGGTGCCGGTAACCGCGCCGACGCCGCGTACGCCTGCACGGAGCGTCCGAGTAGTGAGTGCTCCTGCGTCTTCTGCCCCGGCGGCCGCGGCGCAGCCCGCGCCGCGGTACACGGCGCAGGCAAGCCAGCCTTCTCCTTACCCGAGCTCAAGTCAGCAGCCAGCCTCGACGGGCGGGACCTTCGGCGCACCGGCGCGCGGGCGGGGAGGCCGCGGCGGTTATTGGCCAGGCAGGTGGAACCCTGCGTGGGCGCCTCGCTTTGCCGGAAACCATGGCAATTTCACCGGGGGACTCTGGCGCTTTGGGCCGGGAAACCGGCCGTTATCTTCTGGGGTGTTCTTTCTGATCGTGTTTCCTGATTAGTTTTTAGGTCAGTTTTGGTCAGGTCTCCCGGCCGAGCGCGCGCGTCACGTAGGCGGCCATCGCCGTCGGTAGGTCGGCCGGGTGCCGTCGGGCGGCGGCCTCGCTGGCCGTTACGAGTACTACCGCGCTGGCGCGAGCGGCACGACGCAGGTCGGCCGCGTCGAGGCCGGCCACGGTGGACTCGATGCCCGGCGGCAGGTTCCCCTGGTCGTGGTCGAGCACCTGCGACAGGCCGTGCCACGGGTAAAGGGCACCGTGCGCCGCCGCCCACAGTGCCCAGATGCGGTGGCGGGCCTCGTGCAGCCGGCTGTCGGCTTCCCAGAGCGAGCCCCGTCGCAGGTACTTGTCGGTGTCGATCAGCGCGCACCAGCCGAGGAAGGCCCACTCCCTGACCTGCTCGCCGGTGACCGCGTACGCGGCCGACGGCTCGGCGTCGCCCGCAGGGCCGCCGGCGACATCGGGTTCCGCGACGTCGCGCAGGGCGGGTGCCTGATAGAGCGGGACGAAGTCCGGGGCAGCGCCGCCGCGGCGGATCCCGGCTTCGGACACGACCGCCAGGTCGAGCTGGGTGCCGTCGGCGAACTGGGCGAAGATCCGCCGAACGTACTGGTCAGCGGGCCCGGTCGGGTGCCGCAGCACGTCGACGAGCGTGCCAAGTTCCGGCAGCGCCGCCACCACCATCGCCGCCACAGTTTCCACCCGGTCGGCGCCGGCCGCGCCGGGCGGTGCGTCCACGCCGAGCGCGGCGTCGACGTCGGAAAGCGCGTCCGCCGCGCCGCGGCCAAGCGAGCAGCCGACGAGCAGCGAGGTCGCGAGCGGCCAGGCCGCGCACCGCTCGGCCAGGCCGGCCATGAGGCGCCGTTGCGCGGTGAGCTCGTCGGGTAGCGCAGCAAGCCAGGCCCGGCCGACCAGCGCGGCTCCTCCCGCCGGTTCGCCGTGCCCGTAGCCCGCTGCTGCCGTTGCCATGTGACCTCCACCTCGCCTACGTCCAGGATGAGGGATGAAGTGTCCATGGCGGGACGGTTTTAGCTCGCGGAGCTGTGCGGCGCGCCGAGCAGGCCCATGGCTGCGTGCACCGTGTCGTCACTGGCGGGCAGCAGCGGCAGCCGCACCGCCGGGCTTGGGATCTTGCCCAGGGCGTAAAGCACCCCCTTGATGACGCACGGGTTGGGCTCGGCGAACAGTGCCGCGGAAAGCGTGGCGAGCCGGTTTCCCAGCTCGCGGCCCCGCGCGGCCTCCCCCGCACGCCAGGCGGCGACGAAGTCGGCGAACTCCCTGGTGCACAGGTGGGCGGAGGCGAGGATGCCGCCCGCCGCGCCGAGCGCGAGGAGCGGGGACGCGAACATGTCGTCGCCGGCCAGCACCGCGAAGTCTTCCGGCGTGTCCGCCATCAGCAGCACGGTGTCGTGGTCAATGCCGCCCACCGCGTGCTTGACCCCGGCGATCCCGGGGATGGTAGCCAGTTCGCGCAGCGTCTCGCGGCTCAGGGACGTACCCGTGCGGTACGGGATGTTGTACACGAGCACCGGAACGGGACTGTCGGCGGCAACGCGGGTGAAATGCGCGATTATCCCGTCTTGCGAGGGCCGGGTGTAATAGGGCACCACGGTAAGCGCGGCGGATACCTCCGGCCAGGCCGCCAGGTCCTGCAGGGCCCGGGCCGTGCTTGCGGTGTCGTTCGAGCCCGTCCCCGCGATCAGCGTGGCGCCGCGCTCGCGGCAGACCCCGGCGCAGATGTCAAGGACCGCGCGCCGCTCGGCCGTGGTGAGCGTGGGCGACTCGCCGGTGGTGCCGAGGGCCACGAGGCCGGCGGCGCCGTCATCGATGACCGCGTGCGCCAGCTTCTCCAGCACATCGGGTGCTAGGTCCCCCTCCTCTGTGAAGGGGGTGATGAGTGGGACGTACAAGCCCTGCAGCGAAACTTCCATGCATCCGAGCCTGCACCGTCGCACTGTGCAGATCCAGTTCAGATTTCTTCACTGATTAGTAAGCTGGCCTAATGATCGACGTACGCCGGCTCCGTTTGCTGTTTGAGCTCTCTCACCGGGGAACGATCACCGCGGTCGCCGCCGCCCTGGCGTATACCCCGTCCGCCGTGTCGCAGCAGCTCGCCGCCCTGGAACGGGAGGCCGGCGTGCCGCTGCTCGAGCGCTCGGGCCGGCGCGTGGCGCTCACTCCGGCCGGCGCCGTCCTGGCCCGCTACGCCGAGTCCGTCCTCGCGGTACTTGAAGAGGCATCGGCCGCGCTCGCCGCCACCCGCAGCAGCCTGACCGGGCCGCTGCGCATCGGCGCCTTCCCCTCCGCGGCGCGCACCATCCTGCCCCCGGCCCTGGTCGCGCTCGGCGGCGAGCACCCGGGTCTTGAGCTCATGGTGACCGAGCTTGACCCGGTCGCCGTCCCTGGCGCCCTGCACGCGGGAACCCTAGACGTCGCCCTCACGTTCGTCTACGACTACGTGCCGGCCGAGCCAGACCCCGCGCTTGACACAGACCCGCTGCTCGAGGAGTCCCTCTACCTGGCCGCGGCGACCGGGCAGCGCGGCACCGGGGAGACCAGCATCGACGACTGGCGCGACGCTCCCTGGATCGCGGGCAGCCCGGACACCCTGTGCCACACCATGGTGATCCGCGCCTGCCAGGCCCGCGGCTTCACGCCGCGCATCCGCCACCATGCCGATGACTTCGCCACCGTCCTCGCCCTCGTGGCGGCGGGCCAGGGAGTGTCCCTGATCCCGCAGCTTGGCGTGACGGGAACGCCGCCAGGCGTAAGCCTCACGCCCGTGACCGCCCGCCGCCGCACCAGCATCGCGTGCAGGAAGGGAACCAGCCGCCACCCGGCCGTCGCGGCGTTCACCGCGGCCATCCGCGAGCAGTCCCGGCTGCTCGGCGCGATCGACGGCATGACGTTGATCGACGGCCTGACGTCGGTCGGCTAGCCGACCGGCCACGAAGCAGGCACGGAGCCGGGCGAACGCAGGCGCCGGCGCCTGCCGGACACGGAGTGCCGACCTCGGCAAACTCCTGGGCTCCCCGACCGGGTGTAGCGACCTATGCCCCGGCCGCCTCGGGGCTTGGATCGCCGCCGTGATGCGCGCCGCCGCTTTTCCGTGGCCGCCGCGGCCTACGCTGTCCAATTTGCCCGCTTCGCCGACTGGCGATTAACATGTAAATTCCGTGCAACATGAAGACTTTTTTCTAGGTGAAGAGAAAGCGTTCGTGGGCGCGCGCAATGCCGTTAACTTAGGCAGCTTCCCGCCTCCCCGCCTCCCCGCCTCCGCGCCGGGCCGCGCGTGCCCGTTCCGTCCGGATTGTCCCGGCGCCATCGCAGCCCAGACCATGATCGTGGTAATTCCGCAGCTTATTTGCTGCTTTATTTCCACGAAAACCGAAATCCCGCACGATTACGGCACGCCCGAGAGCGCGGGCGCCACGCGAGCCTGCGCACGGCCCCCACGGCCACCACAGACCACTCAGTCAACGACATTTCCCGGCGCACGGCTTCCGAGCACACTGCGATTCCTTAACTTTACGGCATTGTTCGTGGCGCGCGCTTTTCTTACATCGGGCACTTTATTTACCTGCAGTGCAAAGTTTACCTGCTAATTTCCCGTCCGATATTGTGAAACGCCGGACATAGTGGGCCCGCCAGCAGGAGAGGCACCAGTTGGGACGGGCGGGGCACTGCTCCCGGCGGTAGAGACGGTCAACATGCGCCTCGCCACCGACTAGCGGGGGAATCATGCTTGGCGGGGGTGGCCGTTCGATGGCGAGCGCGGAGCGGGGTCGCGCGGGCTGACCAGGCCGGTCTGGTAGGCGAAGACGACGAGTTGCGCGCGGTCGCGGGCACCGAGTTTGATCATGGCCCGGCTGACGTGGGTCTTGGCGGTCGTGGGGCTCAGCACCATGGTGGCGGCGATCTCGTCGTTGGACAGTCCGTGCGCGACCAGGGCCACGGCCTCCCGTTCCCTGTTGGTCAGGGTCTCCATCCCCGTAGCGGCGATCGCGTCGGGCGGCCTGGCGACGAACTCGCCGATCAGGCGACGAGTGACTGAAGGGGACAGCAGTGCGTCACCGTGCATGACCACGCGCAGCGCCTGCAGCAGTTCCGCGGGCTCGGTGTCCTTCAGCAGGAAGCCGCTCGCGCCTGCGCGGAGGGCGCGGAAGATGTACTCGTCGAGCCCGAAATTCGTCAGGATGACGACTCGCACGCTGTCCAGTCGCTCATCGGCGACGATCTGCCTGGTGGCCTCGATGCCGTCGACCGCGGGCATCTGGATGTCCATCAGCGCGATATCCGGGCGGTACCGCGCGGTGAGCGCCACCGCCTGCTGCCCGTCGGTTGCCTCGGCGACCACCTCAATGTCGTCTTCGGCCTCGAGCAGGGACCGGATGCCGCTGCGGATCAACGCCTGGTCGTCGGCGAGGAGGACTCTGATCACGAGGCGCCCGAATCCTAAGCCCGCACGGGAAGATCGGCCCGCACCTGGAAGCCGCCGCCTTCCCGCGGTCCCGCGTGCAGCCGTCCGCCGAGCGCGGACACGCGCTCCCGCATGCCGATCAGGCCAAGGCCAGGTCCCGCCGACGTCGCGCCGGCGCCGTCCCCGTCGTCATTGACCTGCACTGTCAGGCCGTCCTGGGCGTAGTGCAGGTGAACGGAGGCGCAGGCCTGCCCGGCGTGGCGGCTGGTGTTGGTGAGTGCTTCCTGGACGATCCGGTACGCCGCCTGGTCCACCGCGGGCGGAAGCGGCCGCTGGGTACCGGTAATGGTCACGGTCACGGGCAGCCCGGCGGAGCGCGCACGTGTCAGCATGCCGTCCAGCTGGCCGAGTCCGCTGCCGTCGCAGTCCTCGCTTGTGTCGTGGTCATGGCTGCGGAGCACGCCGAGGGTGGCGCGCAGTTCCCTGGCGGCGTCCGCGCCCGCCTCGTGAATCGCGAGCAGTGCGGGCGGCACTTCCTCGCCGCGCTTGCGCGCCAGGTGTACCGCCACGCCGGCCTGGACCTGGATCACCGAGATGCTGTGGGTCAGGGAGTCGTGCAGTTCGCGTGCGATGCGCAGCCGCTCCTCCACGGCCCTGCGCCTGGCGACCTCGTCCCTGGTTCGCTCCGCTTCCTCGGCTCGCTGCTCAACCTCGCGAAGGTGCAGCCGCCACATCCCGAGCGCTACGGCCATGCCGCCGACCGAGATGACCCAGCCGACGGCGTAGAACCGTTGCGATCTGCGATCCGTGCGCATCCTCCGAGCGTACGCGCTGGGCCTGAGGGCGCATCGGCCCCGCGTAGCTATTTTCCGCTACTCCCCTCGTCGTACTTCCGCGCTCGGCCTTGTCCCCGCCGACCAGGCAGAAGTCGCTTCCACCGGACGACGACAGAGCCACCGTCGGGTTGGCAGCATCGGCCCCATGACGACATCCAAGGCACCGCTGGCGATAGAAGCGTCCGGGCTTGCTAAGACGTTCGGTGCCGTCCGGGCGGTGGACGGGCTGGACCTGGCAGTACCAAGTGGTGGCGTGTTCGCGATGCTCGGGCCGAATGGTGCGGGCAAGACCACCACGATCAGAATCTTCGCCACCCTGGCCAAGCCGGATGCGGGCAAGGCCTGGGTGCTTGGTCACGACGTCACGACGGCGCCGCACGCGGTTCGTAGCGGGATCTGCCTCACCGGCCAGTTCGCCTCTGTCGACCCGGGCCTTACCGGAACCGAGAACCTCGTGCTCCATGCGCGGCTGCTTGGACTCGCCCGCCGGACGGCCCGGGCGCGGGCGGTCGAACTGCTTGACGTGTTCGGGCTCGCGGACGCCGCCGGGCGCCCGGTGCGGACTTATTCCGGTGGCATGCAGCGCCGCCTTGACATCGCGGTCAGCCTGGTGGTCGCGCCGGCGCTGCTGTTCCTCGACGAGCCCACGACCGGGCTCGACCCGTACAGCCGTTTCCAGGTGTGGGAGGCGGTCCGCTGGCTGGTCACGCAGGGCACGACGGTCCTGCTGACCACCCAGTACCTGGACGAGGCGGACCAGTTGTCTGACCGGATCGCCGTCATCGATCACGGCAGGCTGGCGGCCGAAGGCACCCCGGGGGAGCTCAAGTCTGCGGTGGGCTCGGGTGTCCTGCGCGTCCGGCTGGCGAACGAAGGCGATGCCGGTCGCGCCCGGCAGGAACTCGGCCGCGTTCTCGGGGTCCCCGTCGTCCAGGACGCGGACCCGTCGGCCCTGACCGCCAGGCTCGAAGGCCCGTCCGCGGCGGAGGCCGCGGCTCACGGCCTTTCGCTGCTGTCTCGCGAGGGGATCGAAGTGGCGAGTTTCGCACTCGGGCAGCCGAGCCTCGACGAGGTCTTCCTTGCCCTGACCAGCCACACCGCCCAGACCACGAACAACGAGGAGACGGCGTGACCGCCACCATCGCGCCGCGGACGCTTACGAATCCTGACCGCGATGAGGCGCGGCGTCCCCGGATGCTGCGGAACTCACTCACCATGGCGTGGCGAGCGACGGTCCGGCTCAGGCGCGAGCCCGAGCAGGCGTTGGACGCGATCGCCATCCCGGTGCTCTTCACCCTCTTGTTCACGTACCTGTTCGGCGGTGCGCTGTCCGGTTCGCCCCGCGAGTACCTGAAGTTCCTGCTGCCGGGAACGCTGGTGCTGACGGTATTGCTCATCACGGTCACCGCGGGGCTAAGCCTGAACACCGACCGGGCACAGGGAACGCTCGACCGGTTCCGGTCAATGCCGGTTTGGCAGCCGTCCGTGATCGTCGGCGGCCTGATCGGGGACATGGCCCGGTACCTGCTCGCCACGTGCCTGGTCCTCGGGATGGGACTGCTGATGGGATACCGGCCGGCCGGAGGCGCGGGCGGCACCGCGCTCGCTGTAGCGCTCGTCCTCGTCTTCGCCTTTAGCGTCTCGTGGATCTGGACCGCACTCGGTCTCGCGCTGAGGTCGGCTCAGGCGGTGACCGTCGTCAGCTTCACGGTGCAGCTGCCGCTGACGTTCGCCAGCAACGTGTTCGTGAGTCCCGCCACGCTGCCCGGCTGGCTGCGGGCGTTCGTCAATGTGAACCCGGTCAGTCACCTCGTCACTGCCGAGCGAACGCTGATGGCAGGGACGGCCTCGGCCGGCCAGGTGGGCTGGGTGCTCTTGGCATCCGCGGCCCTGATCGCGGTCTTCGGCCCACTCACCATGCGGCTGTACCGCGCCAGCTAGTAAAACTATTACCGAACGGGTCCCGGCTGATCTCGGAGGAGCCATGGCAAGCGTCTACGACAGCGAGCGCCTGGCGGCGGCCTACGCCCGCGACCGGCCGCCGATACACGAGCAGATCCTCCGGGCGGCCCGCTTGGGCCGGCGGGCCGACCTGGCCCTTGACATCGGGTGCGGCGCGGGCCTGTCCACCGCCGCGCTGGCGCCCCTGACCCGGCGGGCAATCGGCCTTGAACCGATCTCCACCATGCTCAAGCACCGGCGGACGGTCGCGCCGCACGCCAGCTTCGTCATCGGCCAGGCGGAGCGCCTGCCGTTCGCGGCCGGGTCATTCGACCTGGTCTCGGCGGCCGGCTCGCTGAACTACGCCGACCTGCCGTCGGCTCTCGCCGAGATCGCGCGGGTGCTTACCCGGGACGGGACGTTCCTGCTTTACGACTTTTCCACGGGCCGGCGTTCGGTCAGCGGCGACGAACTGGCGGACTGGTTCGACTCGTTCGAGCAGCGGTTCCCGTGGCCGCCAGGCTGGGAGCCACTTGACGTACGCGAGCTGCCCCTCGCCACGTATGGCCTGCGCCTGCTCGACTACACCGACCTCGAGATCCGGCTGCCGATGGGACTGGACGCCTACTTGCGCTACATGCTCAGCGAGGCCAACGTCGACGACGCCATCGCGCGCGGTGCCTGCAGCGACGAACAGGCCCGCGCCTGGTGCCTTGAGACGCTCAAGCCCGTCTTCGCGGACGGCGAAGTGACCGTGGTCATCCCCGGGTACATCGCCACACTCGCCCGCTTACGGCGATGGCCGGGGGATTTCTACCTGGCGGCCGCCGCGGTTACTGACCGGCCTGCCAGGTCGAGTCGGCTGATCGTCTCGGGAGCCAGGGGCAGTTCGGTGGCCGCCAGGATCTCGTCGAGCTGGGCGACCGTGCCGGCGCCCGGGATCGGGATGACCGGCGGCTCCGACCTGGCGAGCAGCCAGGCGAGCACGACCTGACCCGGCGTGGCGCCCAGTTCGCTGGCCACCTCCCCGAGTACGGCGAGCCGCTCCAGGCTGCCCGCGTGAGCGTAGGCGGCGGACAGCGGCCGGTCGGGCCGCGCGTAGGACCCGCCGAGCTGCGGCGAGTAGGCGAGCAGGGCCAGCTCCTCGGCCGCGGCGTAGTCAAGCAGTTCCTCCGTGATCGTGTCCAGCTGTCGTGGCTGCAGCAGTGGCTGCAGGTAGGTGTAGCGCTGCTGCACGCAGGAGTAGCCCGGACGTTCATCGGCGCGGGCGATGGCCCGGGCGCGCTCGATGCGCCACGTGGCGGTGTTGCTCGCGCCGAGCAGTCCCACCTTGCCCGATTCGGCCAGCGCGGCCAGCGTCAGCACCGTCTCCGCCAAGGGGGTCGACCGGTCGTCGATGTGCGCGTACAACAGGTCAAGCCGGTCCACGCCGAGATTGCGCAGGCTTGTCTCGGCATCCTCGCGGATGGGCGCGGCGCCCAGGCCCTGCCAGTGCCGCGGATCGGGATCGCCGGGTACAGTCGTGCGCGCCCCGACCTTCGTCGCGATCACCATCCGGCCCGCCATGCCGCGGGAGCGGAGCCAGCGGCCGATGACCCGCTCGCTCTCGCCGGCGTCCCCGTGCCACTGCCCGTAGTTGTTGGCAGTGTCAAGGAACGTCCCGCCGGCCTCGGCGAACCGGTCCAGGATCGCGAACGAGGTGGCCTCGTCGGTGTGGTAGCCGAAGTACATAGTTCCGAGGCAGATCTCACTGACGGTCAGTGAGACCCGTCCGTCGCCAATCGTGCGCTGTCGCATCCCGTTCTCCTCTTTCCTAGCGCCCGGGCCGACTGTACGTCGTTATTGGTGTGGGTTTACTATCCAATTTCGTGCATAATTTCCAGGCCAATATCGCATCGGATGTCCTGCTTGACCTGTCCGGTGCCGGGCCTATGCACGCGCGACTGGCCCGCGCGCTACGCGAGGCGATCCGCAGCGGCAGGCTCACTGCCGGGAGCACGCTGCCGCCATCCCGCGCGCTCGCCGACGAGCTCGGCTGCTCGCGCTGGGTTGTTACCCAGGCGTACGCCCAACTCGCCGCCGAGGGGTACCTGGCCGCGGCGGTGGGGTCGGGCACCAGGGTCTGCGACCTAGAGCAGGCCGACCTGCCGCGGCTCGCCGGGTCGCCCGCGGCTCGCCGGGCCGCCACGCCAGGCACCCTCATGGACCTTGCGCCCGGCCTGCCCGACCTGCGAGCGTTTCCCATGCGGCGGTGGATGACGGCGGTACGCGCGGGCGCGGCGAGCATGGCAACGGGTGACCTCGGCCATCCGGACATGGTCGGCCACCCGCGGCTGCGGCAGGTGCTGGCGGAGTACCTGGCTCGTGTCCGCGGCGCGCAGGCACAGCCGGCCGACCTGGTGATCACTGCTGGGGCGACCGACGCGATCGGCCTGCTGTGCCGGACGCTCAGGTCGCAGGGTCACGAGGCGGTGGCGGTCGAGGATCCCAGCTGGCACCGGCTGCGGGACGTGTTGACGGCATCCGGGCTTGCCGCCGTTCCCATCCCGGTCGATGACCAGGGCCTGCAGGCGGAACTGCTGTACGCCCGCCGCGGTGTCAAGGCCGTGATCGCGAGTCCGGCGCACCAGTTCCCCTCGGGAGTGGTGCTGTCACCGGGACGCCGCGCCGCGCTGCTCGACTGGGCCAGGGGCACGGACGGCCTGATCATCGAAGATGACTACGACGCGGAATTTCGCTACGACCGGCGACCGGTGGGCGCCCTGCAAGGCGCGGGCAAGTCCAGCGTGGCCCTGATCGGCTCGGCGACCAAGACGCTCTCGCCGGCCTTGGGCATCGGCTGGATGACAATCCCGCGGTCCTGGGCGCCGCTGGTCCGCGCCGCTCTCGCGCGGCCGTCCGGGCCTCCCGTCCTTGACCAGTTGGCCTTCGCCGCGTTCGTGCAGACCGGCTCCTACGACCGTCAGCTGCGCGCTGCCCGCACGCGGTACCGCGCACGCCGGGACCGCATCGTCCGGGCGCTCGCCGAGCACCTGCCCGACGGCCGCGTCCGGGGAGTCGCGGCGGGACTGCACGTGCTGCTGCAACTGCCTGCGGGCACCGATGCCGCGGCGGTGGTGCGCCGAGCAGCCGGAGCGGGCGTCCGTGTCGCGAACCTGGACACCTACCGGTTCCTTGATCTACCAGAAGCGCCTGGCCTGGTACTCGGCTACGGCAACCTCGCGGATCATCAAGTGGACGATGCGGTGGCCCGGCTGGCGACAGCGGTCCGTGCGTTAGCCCGCGCGCAGCTGCCGCGCGAACGCGGCGAACTCCGCCAGGGCGCGGTCGGCCTCTGGCAGGAAGTCGAACAGGATGAAGGAATGGACGCTGTCGGCGGCGGGGCTGAACGTGACCGGGACGCCGGCGCCGCGGGCCTGCTCGGCCAGCCGCTCCGCGGTCGAGAACAGCGCCTCGGGCTCGGCCGCCTGGATCAGCAGCGGTGGCAGGCCGGACAGGTCCGCGCGCACGGGAGAGACCAGTGCCTGGCCGGGGTCGGTGTCGTGGAGGTAGCAGGCGGCAAGCTGGATCAGCGTGATGCGGTTGAACCACGGGTCGGTAACGGCGGCGGGACTCGGGTGCTCTGCCGCGAGTGCCAGGTCGCAGAAGGGCGAGACGACGTGGATCCCCGCGGGCATCCGGACGCCCTGTTCGTCGCGCAGCGCCAGGGCAAGGCTGAGGGCAAGGCCGCCGCCCGCGCACTCGCCGCTGACGATGATCGGTGCCCTCGGGTACTCGCGGGCCAGCCAGCGGTAGGCCGCCACGGCGTCGTGCAGCGCCGCGGGGAACGGGTGCTCGGGCGCGAGCCGGTAGTCGGGGACGAGTGACCAGCCACCAACCGCCTCCGCCAGCCGTCCGGCGAACGGCGCGGACAGCTCCGCCGAGCCCATCACGTAGCCGCCGCCGTGCAGGTGCAGTACCACCGGCGCCCGCGAGTCTGACACGGCGGGAGCCGCCGGCGGTCGCCCGACCCGCAAGGCAGGTGCCCCGTCGCAGCTGACGCTGGCGGTGGGCAGGCTCCCGCCGGCCGGATGCAGCCTGGCCCGCACGAACTCGGCGTAGCCCTGACGCTCGCCGAGCCAGCCAGCCGCCCGGTGCTCGCCCGTCAGCGCCGCCCGCCACAGGTCGAACGCCCGCCGCGACTCCGGCCGGCGCAGCGGATTGCCTGGAACCGCCAGGTCCCGCGCGAACTCCGCGGGGGAGCGCCGCGCGGCGGCGACCGGGTCGTGCGCGAGCAGCCATTCCTGCATGGGCGGGCCCGCCGGGCTGAGCCGCTCCAGTCCCCGGTAGTAGCCGTTGCGCGCCAGGACCTGGACCGGATCGCTGGTCTGGCTGTTGCGCAGGTTAACCCGTGACGACTCGAGCATTCGTTTGGTGCGCGGCTGGCGCCGGAACTCGTACTCTCGCAGGGCCGCCCGCTCGTTCCCCGTCCCGGCCCGCTGCAAGCAGGCGGCGAGCATGACGGCGTCTTCCAGCGCCATGCCCGCACCCTGCCCCGCGCTCGGCGGCGCGGGGTGCGCGGCGTCGCCAAGCAGGGTGACGCGGTCAGAACCCCAGGTCTCCAGGGGGTCACGGAAATAGATCCCGGTGATCAGCGCATCGTTCATCAGGGCAAGGAGATCGTGCATCCCCTGGCAGGCGTCCGCCAGGGACGCGTGCAGGTCGGCCAGGTCACCGGAGGCTGTCCAGGACTCGCGGTGCACCTCGGTGGCGGGCACGAAAGCGCTCAGGCTGTAGACGCTGTCCGGGTGCCTGTCGTGCCTGAGCGGGTACAGCAGGACGTGGCGGCGCGGCCCGAACCAGGCCATGATCTTCGCGTCGTACCGCCCTGGCACCTTTTCTCTCGGGATCAGCCCGCGCCAGACCACCACGTCGGTGAACCGGGCCTCCCGCTCGCCCATGAGCAGCTTCCTGGTCGCCGAGCGCAGGCCGTCCGCGCCGACGAGCAGGTCACCGCGCACCTCCTCGCCACTCGCAAGCTGGACGCGTACGTCGCGTGCGGTCTCCTCGAACGAGACGACGCGGCTGCCGGTGCGCACGCACTCAGGCGGCAACGCCATCAGCAGGCTGGCCAGCAGGTCGGCGCGGTGCCCGCAGTAGTACGGCTCGCCGTACTTCGCTGCCCGCGGTTCAAGGGACGATGAGGTGATGAGCTGGTCGTCATTGAGGCCGCGTTGCTCGGAGACGTCGATGCGCGCCGCGGTCTGCCGCCAGTAGGCGTCGGCCCCGAGGTAGCTGAGCGCCTTCATAGCATTGGCGTAAAGCCCGAGGCCTGCGCCGATGGCGGTGAACTCAGGCGCCTGTTCGAGCACCAGCGGGTCGAGGCCGGCCTTCCTGAGGGCGATGGCCGCGGCAAGCCCGCCGGTGCCGCCGCCGGCGATGATCACGCGCACTGTAAGATCCCCTAGACCCAGAGCCGCTCCGACGCGATCCTGGCGCCCTCGGCCAGCGCTGAGAACTTCGCCCAGCCCACCTTTGGATCGATCTCCCTGGTGGCGGCCTGTGAGGCGAAGCCGCAGTCGTTGCCGATCAGCACGTTCTCCCGGCCGACCAGTTCCGCGTAGCGCACGGTGAGCTCGGCGATCAGCTCGGGGTGCTCGACCCAGTTCGCGCCATTGCTGAGCATGCCCGGGATGATCACCTTGCCCTCGGGCAGCCGGACGTCCTCGAACGCGTGGTAGTCGTGCATGTGCCTGGGGTTCATGACCTCGAACGAGAACGCCTGGGCGTTGATCCGGAGCATCGGCTCGATGAAGTCCCGCAGCCGCAAGTCGTGGACGTGCGGGCCCTGGTTGATGCCATAGCAAGTGTGGTAGCGGATCTTCTCCGGCGGGATGTCGCGGAGGGTGTAGTTGATCAGCTCGACGGTCTCCGCGACCCGCCGGTCCCGCTCGGCCGGCTCGGCGTCCTGGTGGCCCCACAGACTCGACGCGGCCGGGTCGTCAAGCTGGATGAGGAAGCCAGCGTCGATGATGGCGCGGTACTCCTCACGGGTCGCGTCGGCGAGCGCGGTCACGAAATCCTCGCGTGAGGAGTAGTACTCGTTGCCGTGCTCGGCGAGCCCGGTCGGCAGCGCCGCGGACATGAAGGCCTCGATGTAGTTCTTGCCGTTCAGCGCTGCCCGCAGGTTGGCGATGTCGGTGGCGAGCGCCTCCTGGCCGACGTACTTGACCGGACCACGGCATACCAGCCTGGTCGGCGGGCTCAGCATGGCCCCGTACATCGCGGTCTTGAAGTAGCGCTCGTAGTACTCGGGGAACTCGGCGACTTCCCGCCAGTGGCCGGGCGATTCGCCCGGCGCGTAGGGCACCGCGTCGAACCCGGCGAGCCGCTCGGTCAGGTACGTCGTGAAGCCGCTCTTGCGCTGCTCGCCGTCGTTAATGACGTCGAGGCCGGCCTCGACCTGGCGGCGGACGCACCCCTCGACGGCCGCCGCCGCCCGGGCCTCGAACGCGTCGGTGTCGTATGGCCGGCCGTTCTCCTTGGCGCGCATCAGCTCGATCAGGTCATCCGGCCTGGCGATGCTTCCCGTGTGCGTGGTCAGGATCCGATCTGTGCTCGTGTGCACCGGCGAGTCCCTTCGTAGCGGATAGAACTTTATAATATAAAGTTCTGGATTAACGGCAAGAGGGGTTACGCACAGAGGAACACACCTTGACGTATGGCGATCGGACAAGCGGCGCGCCGACCAAGGCGGACGGCGCCTACGTTGAGCTGCGGAATCAGATTCTCCTTGGCACGCTGCAGCCGGGCAGCCGGGTTGACTACCCGCAGCTCTCGGCGTCCATGGGCGTTTCCATCACTCCGCTGCGCGAGGCACTGCGGCGGCTCGAAGCAGATCACCTGGTCATCCGCAGCGCGCACCGGGACGTGATAATCGCGCCGCTAAC
Source organism: uncultured Actinomycetota bacterium (assembly GCA_963759545.1). Classification (GTDB taxonomy): domain Bacteria; phylum Actinomycetota; class Actinomycetes; order Streptosporangiales; family Streptosporangiaceae; genus Trebonia. The sequence goes on along the minus strand of CAVXAB010000050.1, from coordinate 12,881 downwards.
CCGTGAGGAGGCGTCCGAGCTCGTCGCGGTGCGGCAGGAACTCGATCTTCTCGCGGCGCGGCTTGCGGCCGCGCAGATGACCAGGGACGAACTTGCCAGGGCGCGAAGGCTGGTCGCTAGCCAAGACGAGAAAGCAGCACTCCGCTACCTGCGTGAGGCCGAGATCCCGGTGGCAATAGGCGGCCTGCTAACTGTCAACCGGGCATTTCACCGCATGGTCTACTGCGGGTCGCACAATCAAGTCCTGATCCAGTACAGGGATGCCATATCGACCCGGACGGAGCGGTACGTCATCCTGGCGCGGCAGATCAATACCGTTCCGCCCGAGGCCTTTCGGTTGATGCACGAGAAGCTGCTTGCGGCACTTGAGGCCCGTGACGCGGCGGCCGCCACGGACGTAATGCGAGCCCACTATCGGGAGCTAGGCCTCAACTTCGCCGACGTGATCTTCGGCCACGCCTGACCAGTCGGAGTCGGTGTAGTGGAAGCCAATACTCAGGACAGTGTGTGGTTATCTGTCCCGATCCGGGCTACCGTGGTTAACGGCACTCGCTCCCGACGGAGGCTCGCCATGAAAATGACCCGGAAGATCATCTTCGCGATTCTTATCGGCCTGTCGCTGTTCGCCGCGGCCTCGGCGATCTCAAGCGCCACGCACGCTTCGGCCGCGACAGCGATTGAGTACTGACCAGCGCGTTTAATTGACGCCTGCGCCTGAGTCCCCGATAACCGGGCGTAGTTGCTTGCTCCCCACCAGTCGACGACGACGACGTCCTCGTCGCCGACCACCCAGGCGTCGTGCCCGGCAGGCAGCGAGGTGACCTGGCCAGGAGTGGCGTCGAACTCGGCACCGTCCGCGGTCCTGATGCGCAGTGTGCCCGCCACGTGGTACTGGAAGTGCGGTGCCTCGCAGAGTTCCGTGCCCGCGATCGGCTTGACATGCTCCGACCAGCGCCAGCCGGGCTGGAGGACGAGCCGGCCGATCTCGCTGTCGCCGACGCGCAGCAACTCGAGCCTGCCGTGGCCGAACGCGCGCACCTCGTCAGGTGAGGCGAAGTCCCGCTGTTCCGTGTGCTGCCTGGTGTCCTGTGTCATGGCGGGCTCCTCACGCGTCCCATTCCTGCACGGCGGTCTGCTGAACGATCAGCCCGTCGCGCAGGTCCAGCATGGCCAGGCAAAGCACGCGGGTCCCGTCCGGATAGCGGCAGGCTTGAGTGAAGGCCGCCGTGTCGCCGGAGACGACCACCCGCTCCAGGCGGTGGGTCATGTCGCGCCCGCAGGTCTCGTCGAGGTACTCGCCGATCGCCGTGCGGCCGTGCAGCACCCGAGGATGGCTTGGCGGAGCGTTCCGGTCGACGACGGTCATCTCGGCGTCCGGAGTGTAGAGGGCGCGCAGCGTTGCGGCGTCGCGCTCCTCAATGCCGCGGCGCAGTGCCTCCGTGTCGAATGCGGTGGTTGCGGGATTCATCGAGTGCTCCTTTCCTTGTCCTGCTCGATTGCCGTCAGGTTCCCGCGGCACCGTCAATCCACCGTCAAAGCCAGGGGAAGCCAGCTACCTGGCGACTCGTGGCTGGCGGCCCGTGGCCGGCGGGGCGGATACTTGAGCATGGCCGTGCTGGAGGTCCGCCTGCTCGGCGAGCTCGGGGTCGAGCTCGACGGCTCCGCCGTCACGCTGCCGACTAGCCGCCGGGCCTGCTTGCTGCTTGGCTGGCTCGCCCTGCGGTCCGGTCCGCACAGCCGGTCCAGGCTCGCCGCCCTGCTGTGGCCTGACGTGCTTGACGCCAGCGCCCGGGCCAGCCTGCGCAGCGCGCTGTGGGCGCTGCGCGCGGCCTTCGGCCCGGCGGCGGCCGAGTACCTGCACACCGGACGGGACCACGTGGAACTGGCCGGCGACGGGCTGCTGGTAGATGCCCGCGAGCTTGACCGGCTGCTCGCGGCCGGGCGCCCCCTGGAGGCGGTCGCGCTGCACCGCGGTGAGCTGCTTAGCCAGTTCGACGCTGACTGGGTGCTCGACGCGCGAGACGAGCACCGGGACCGGCTGTGTGCCGCGTACGCGGCGCTCGCGGCCGCGGCCGAGGCCGACGGGCAGGTCGCCACGGCACGCGACTGGGCGGCCAAGCGGGCCGCGGCCAGGCCGCTCGATGAGCAGGCCGCCCGTGACCTCATCAGGCTGCTCGTCGCCGACGGTGACCAGGCCGGGGCGGTCGCCGCCTACCAGCGGCACGCCGCGCGGCTCGGCGCGGAGCTCGGGGTCAGCCCGGCGGCCGAGACGAGGCGGCTTGTCGCGGCGCCGCGGGAGGCGCCGCCGGGACCGTTGCGCGCCGGCCGAGCCTCACCGTCGGCGCGGGTGCCTCGCGGCTTGTGGGACGCGACGGGGAGGTGCGCGCCCTGCTGCGGCACTGGCGGGCCAGCCGCGCTGGCGGCGGAACCGCCGTCGCGATCACGCGGGGACGGCGGAATGGGGAAGACCAGGCTCGCCAGGGAAGTCCTCGAGGTGGCGGCGACCGACGGCGCCCTGACGGCCACCGCGGTGGCCGGCGGCCCGGGGGCGGCCGCGCCGTTCGCCCTGTGGTCGGAGCTGCTTGACGACCTGATCGCGCAGGCCGGTCCGCTGCCGGAGTCCTCGCCAGCTGGTGACGCCGACTGGGACACGCCGCTGGCTGCTATCCGCACCGGGGCTCCGGCGCCGGCCACCGAACCGGGCCTTGACCGGATCCGCTTCTTCGAGGCGACGGTGGCGCTGCTCAGCTGGGCGGCACGCGACCGGCCGCTCGCCCTGGCCCTCGAGGACCTGCACGCCGCCGACCGGTCGAGCCTTGAGCTCGTGGCCTACGCCGGGCGCAGGATCACCCGGCAGCGCGTGCTGCTGGTGCTGACCAGGCGGCGGCTGCCGCCCCGGCCGGAACTGGACGCGGTGCTTGGCGCGCTGCGCGCTCGCGGCGCGCTCGCCGCCGAGTTCGACCTCGGCCCGCTGCCCGCGACAGCACTTGACGAACTGGTCGGGTCGGCCGCGGACGTCCCGGCAGCGCACCGTGCGCGCATCGTGCGGCTGGCGGCGGGTAACCCGCTGCTTGCCGTGGAGACGGCCAGGTCCGCGGCGCACGACGTGGACCCGGCGGCCGGGCTGGCCGGCGCCACCCGCTTGGCGCTCGCGCGCCTTGGCCCCGCCGCGCGGTTGTTCACCGAGGTCGCCGCGGTCGCCGGGCGCGACCTCGACCGGGCTGAGGTCGCGTCCCTGCCGCTGCTGGCCGGCCCGGAGCGGGCGGCGGCGGAGGCACTCGGCTCCGGCCTGCTTTGCTCCCGCGCCGGCCGGACCGGCTTTAGGCACGACCTGCTGCGCGAGGCCGTCTACCAGGACCTGCCAGACCCGGTGCGCGCGCGACTGCACGGGACGCTGGCCACGTGGCTGCGGGAGCGCCTGCCGCGCGGCAGCGCCGTCCGGCAGAGCCCGGCGCGGAACACGGCGGAGATCGCCCGCCATTTCCGGCTCGCCGGGCAGGATGACCTGGCGGCAGACCAGCTGGTCAAGGCGGCGGCTGCCGCCCGTGCGGTCGCGGCCCTTCCCGAGTCGGCGGCGTACCTGACGGAGGCCGCGTCCCTGACCGGCAAGGCTGGTAGCGGGCCAGATCCTGAGCTGCTCATCGAACTGGCCGAGGTCCAGGCGTGGCGGGGCAAGCTCGCGGACTCGGACGAGGCGTTCGGCCGCGCGCTTGAGCTGATCGCCTCGGACGATGACGACGCGCAGGCCGCCGCGTGGGTTCGCCGCGGGCACTGGCTGCGCGGCGGGATCTGTCACCCGCGCGAGTCCCTGCGCTCCTACCGCGCGGCGCTTGACTTCCTCGGCCGCGGTCGCGACAGCGATCCGCTGATCCTGGCGGAGTCGCTGGCGGGAATGGCCTGGGCACAGGCGGTCGCCGGCGACCCAGCCGAGGCGGACAAGCTGCTCATCGAGGCGGAGAGCCTGCTCAGCGAGGTCGGCCAGGCGTCGGCACCGAGAATTCAGCCGGCTGAGCCACGACGTCGACGTGGCCCGCGCGCACGCCCTGCTCCGGGCGGGCCGGTTCACCGATAGCTATGTCCCGCTCGTCGCGGCGTCCGCCGCGGCGGGCCGCGCTGGACGGCCGGATCTCGCCTACAGCTGCCTGGCGAACGCCGCGAGCGCCGCGGCGTGCGCGGGCGACCTGCCGCGCGCGCTGGACTTCGCGGACCGCTGCCTGCCGCTCGTGGTACCGAACGGGCTCCTTCCGCTGTGCGTGTACACGCACTCCGCCAGGACAGCGCTGCTTCGGCTGCTCGGTCGGCCAGGCGAGGCGCGCGTCGCATGCGACGCGGCAGCCGCGGCCGCGGAGCGGGTCGGGCTGCCGGAGCTCGAGGGCCTGGTGCACCACGACCGCGGCCTGCTCGCGACCGCGGCGGGCGAGCACCGGACGGCGGCCAGGGAACTCGGACTCGCCCTCGACCTTGGCGCCCCGGTCAGCCGGCCGCTCGCCCGGCTGCTGCGCGCCGAGGCGCTGGCCAGGGGCGGGCGGCCGGACGACGCCGAGCACGAACTGCGCGCGGTCGCGCTCGAGCCGGTCTCTCCCGCCGACTTGCCCGACACTCTCGTGGCACGGATGTCCCACGTGCAGGGCCTGATCGCGCTCCGGCGGGGAAACCGGTCACTCGCCGCCAAGCGGCTGCGCGAAGCGGAGTCCGGATGGCTCCGTCGTTCTGGGCAAGGTGGCGCAGAACACGACAGGGCTGCCGGTCAAGGCTACGTAGCGGCGCTCACCGACCTGGGCCGCCCGCCCGTAGCCGCGCTCGTCGAGCCTGCAAAGGAACTAGCCGCATTGCGCGCGGACATCGCCACGGCGGGAGGCCTAGATGCCTGAATTCGAAGATCGGGCGCGCAGCGACGCGCCGCCAGAGGACGTGTGGAAGCTGCTCTACGACCCGGCCAGGTTCCCCGACTGGTGGACCGGCGTCGAGTCGGTCGAGCCAGGCCAGGATGGCGGGTACACGATGTATCCGCAGGGATACCCCGACTTCCCGATGGCACAGGAGCTTCACGTTACCGAGTCGGGGGTGACGATCTCCTGCCTGGTCTCGGACTTGGTCTTCGAGTGGCGGCTGGCGCCACTCGACGGCGGCGCGGCGACGAGCATCACGGTGCATGTCGAGATCCCCGAGGCGGAGGCACACCGGCTGGCCGCCCAGCAGGGGGTCATCAGCCAGTCGCTGTCCCGGCTCGCCGCGCTGGCGGAGGAAAGCCGGTGAGCGATGGACAGAGCCACGGATTCGTTCGGGATTACGGCTTAGGGTTTGGGGCCGTGCGGCGGCGTGCGGCAGGGCGGCGCAGGAGATGGCCCGCCGGGTGGGAGGAGGACGGCGCATGAATGGCAACGGCCCGATGGACGCCGAGTTCGACACCGTAGCCGAGTGGACGGCCGAGGTGGCCGAGAGCCTCGGGCCGCAGTACCGCATCCCGGCGGCCTGCCGGGGGAGCGGCCGGCCGTCGGCCCTGGACTGGCTGCTGGCGGGCCTGGCACCGCGGCCCGGTGACCTATTGATCGACGTCGGCGCCGGGCTTGGCGGCCCGGCCGCCTACGCGGCCGAGCGGACCGGGGTCCGGCCGGTGCTGGCCGAGCCGGAGCCCGACGCCTGCCGGGCCGCCGCCCGGCTGTTCGCCGCCCCGGTGATCCAGGCCGATGCGACTGCCCTGCCGTTCGCCGACGGCGCGGCGAGCCACGCCTGGTGCCTGGGTGTGCTGTGCACGGCCAGCGGGCCGGACGCCCAGCGGGCCATGCTGCGCGAACTGCGCCGGGTGCTCCGGCCGTCGGGCCGGGCCGGGCTGCTGGTGTTCCTGGCCACCCGCGACCGGCTGGACAACCCCCCGGAGGGAAACCACTTCCCGTCCCGTGCCCAGCTGACGGCCCTGCTCCTGGAGGCGGGCCTGACGGAGACCGCCGCCGTCGACCCGGCGTCCCTCCCCGCCCCGTCCGACTGCTGGCGGGAGCGCACCGCTGTCGTCGATGACGAGTTGCGGCGCCGGTTCGGGGACGCACCGCAGCTGGTCACGGCCATGGAGCAGAGCCACCGGATCGGCCAGCTCCTGCGGTCAGGCGAGCTGGTCTCCCAGGTCATCCGGTTGCACCGGCCCGCCTAGACCAGTTGCGGCGGTGCTGATGGGCCGCAGGCAGGCGCCGGCCCTGGGACCATCACCAGACCGGGCTGGTCACCGGTCGCCTGGCAGGCAATGCAAAGGTCCGGGACCCGACTTCTCGCGTATCGTCCGGATCTCATGGGCAATGGTACTTTTCTGGTAATTGGACACGGTAAGTCTCTTCCGTGGAAACGTGGTGAACGCGCCGGGTCGGGTTGTCGGGTGGTCAATCGCGCTGGCCAGCCGCTACGGCGGGCGCCGTAGCAGTGTTTCCGGCAAAAGTAAATGGTCTGGCCCCAGATGGCTGTACACTCTGGTTTGCAGCTTCTGTGTACGTGCTTCATGACGCGCTCGCGGATTTACTGCAGGGCTTCCGCGCGGTGCGGTGCCCCACTGTAGGCAAGGAGAAATGCGCGTGGCGCAGGGAACAGTCAAGTGGTTCAATTCGGACAAGGGCTTCGGATTCATTAGCGTCGATGAGGGTGGGCCGGACGTCTTCGTCCACTTCTCCGCGATCGAGTCCAACGGCTACCGCAGCCTGGACGAGAACCAGCGGGTCGAGTTCGACATCACGCAGGGCCAGAAGGGCCCGCAGGCCGAGCACGTCCGCGCGCTCTGACGCTGATCATTGGGTGGTGAACGGTAGCTCCTGTTTCCCCGCAGGAGCTACCGCCGATGACGGCTGTCCGTGGTCGCTTTCTGGTCAGCTGAGCAGGTCGGCGACGGCAGCGACCGCGGGTTCGATTGCTCGCTCACGGACGTTGCCGAAGCCGATCACTAGCGCTGGCGGCGCCGCGGCGTCAGGACGGCCGCGGTAGGCGCCGATGCCGTGCAGCCCAACGCGTCGTTCACGCGCCGCGGCGATCACTGCTGCCTCGTCAGTGCCGGGTGGCAGTGGCGCGACAGCGTGAAATCCGGCCGCGAGCCCGGTGAGCCGCACTCGAGGGGCGTGTCTGGCGAACGCCTCGGTCAGTGCGGTGCGGCGGGCGGCGTAGACGGTCCGCATCCGGCGCAGGTGGCGGTCGTACCTCCCGGTTGTGAACAGGGTGGCCAGGGCGAGCTGATCGAGCGTGCAGGAGCCGCGGTCGCTCATCTCTTTCTCGGCGGCGACCGCTGACGCCATTGGTGCAGGGGCGTGGACCCAGCCGAGGCGGACCGCGGGCGCCAGTGCCTTGCTGGCCGTGCCGAGCAGGAAGACCTGGTCCGGGGCTAGCCCCTGCAGCGCACCGACGGGTTCTTTGTCGTAGCGGAACTCCGAGTCGTAGTCGTCCTCGATCACGTACCCGCCGCTGCGCCGCGCCCAGTCAGTGAGGGCGTGCCGACGCGCCGGGGACAGGACGACCCCGGTGGGCGACTGGTGTGCCGGGGTGACCACAACGGCCTCGGCTCCGCTGGCCGTCAGTTCGCCGACCACGAGGCCCTGCTCGTCGACCGGCACGTACGTGACGCGGAGGCCCATCGCCAGGACCGCGCGGACTGTCTCGTCCGCCTGCGCGCTGCCGTAGCCTGGGTCTTCGAACGCCACGCACGTCACGCCGCCTTGGCGGGCCAGGGCGCGCAGTACCAGGTTGATCCCTTGCGCGAAGCCGGTGCTGATGATCATCTGCGCCGGGCTTGCGGCGGCGGCTCGTACCCGCCGCAGGTAACCGGCGAGGACCTCGCGCAGCACCGCGCTGCCGCGCGGGTCGCCGTACCCCAGGTCCGCGTCGGCGGCCTCGGTGCACGCCTGCTTGATGGCCCAGGCCCAGTCGGTGCGCGGGAAGCTGGACAGGTCAGGTACGCCGGGTGCGAAGTCCGCGATCAGCGGCGATTCCGCGGGCGGCCGGGCCGGCGAGGGCGAGGCCACGGCCGGGTCGGCCGCGGGCCGGTCGCCGGCTGGCCGGCCGCTGATGCCGGCGACCCTGGTGGCGGACCCGGTGCGACTGGTCAGGTATCCCTCGGCCAGCAGCTGCCCGTAGCAGTCCTGCACCATGCCGCGGGAGACGCCGAGCGCACGCGCTAGCTCCCGCGAGGACGGCAGCCGTTCCCCGGCGCGGAGCCGGCCGTCCCTGATCGCCTCGCGCAGGCTCGCCTCCAACTGGGCGCGCAGCGGCTGGCTGGCCGAACGGTCAAGCCGCACCAGCAGCTCCGGACTCAAACCGGACCACTCAATCGCCATGAAATCGGACCTTATCAGTGTGCCGGCTGGCTTTTACTGTGCTTGCTATGAGCACCATGACGCAGGCGCAGCCTGGTACCGCAGTTCCGGCCCGGCTCCTCAGCGTGCCGCTGGCAGTCACCTTCCTGGCCGAGTTCACCTCGCTCACCAGCTTTTTCCTGCTCCTATCGGTGATGCCGATGCTGGCGGCGGCGGCCCACGCCGGGAGCTCCGCTGCCGGGCTGATAACCGGGTCCCTGCTGCTCGGCACGGTGGCCGCCGAGGCGGTGGCCGCGGCGGCGATCAGGCGATTCGGCTGCCGGATGGTGCTCGCGGCAGGCGCCGTACTGCTCGGCGCGCCGGCGCTGGCCATGCTGGCAGGCGAGCCCCTGGCCGTCATGCTGGGCGTTAGCTTGGTGCGCGGGTTCGGCTTCGGCTTGTGCGGCGTGGTCACCGGCGCGCTCACCGCCAAGCTGCTGCCTGCCGAACGGCGCGGTGAGGGGCTCGGCCTGCTCGGCCTGGTCGCCGGCGTCCCGGCAATTGTCGCGCTGCCGGCCGGGATCTGGCTCGCCGGGCACCACCAGGCCGCCGCGGCCGCGGCGACGGCGGCCACTGTCGGCCTGTTGCCGCTGGTGGCGATCCGCTGGCTGCCAGGCGGGCGGGAGACATGGCGTACCGCCGGCGCCGGGCGGCAGCCGGCCACCAACGGCTCCAGGCGGCTGGCGGGTGCCGCGCTGCGGTTGCCGCTGATCTTCGCCGCCGCCACCGTCGCGGCCGGCGTGCTTGACTCGTTCTTGCCGATCGTGAAGGGGATGCCAAGCGACCTCTCTTCCGCCGCCCTGCTCGTGCAGGCGATCACCGCGACGCTGAGCCGCTGGCAGGCCGGCAAGCGCGGCGACCGGTACGGTCACGCCCGGCTCCTTATCCCGGCGCTCGCCGTGGCGGCGCTCGGCATGGCCGCGATGATGGCGCTGGGCTCGCCCGTGATGATCTTCATCGGCATGGCGCTGTTCGGCGCCGGGTTCGGGGTGATCGAGAACGCGACGTTCGCGCTGATGATCGAGCAGCTGCCGGAGGCCAAGGCCAGCGCAATGTGGAACCTCGCCTACGACGCCGGGTACGGCGCCGGCCCGGCCGTCTTCGGCCTGATCTGCGTCCGTACCGGCTACCCGGCGGCGTTCGCCCTTACCAGCGCGCTGATCCTCGCCGCGCTCCCGGCCGCGTTGCGCGAGCGGAAGGCCCTGGCCAGCGTGACCACGACCTGAGCTTGCGTGACCCGTGTCACACTGACCGTCGCGCGTCTTTCCACGGAACATTGGCAAGGATTCCTGATGGATATCGTGCGGCAGTGCGTCCTTTTTCTGTTAGTTGGACACGGTAAGTCTCTTCCGGGAAACGTGGTGAGCGCCGCCGTCGGGGACAACACTGCCGGCGCGCTGTTGCCGGAAGGAAATGGTCTGGGCCCGTGGTGGCTGTACACTCTGGGTTGCAGCTTCTGTGTACGTGCTTCATGACGCGCTCGCGGATTTACTGCCGGGCCTCCGCGCGGTGCGGGGCCCCACTGTAGGCAAGGAGAAATGCGCGTGGCGCAGGGAACAGTCAAGTGGTTCAACTCGGACAAGGGCTTCGGGTTCATCAGTCTCGATGACGGGGGCCAGGACGTCTTCGTCCACTTCTCCGCGATCGAGTCCAACGGCTACCGCAGCCTGGAAGAAAACCAGCGGGTCGAGTTCGACGTCACGCAGGGCCAGAAGGGCCCGCAGGCCGAGCACGTCCGCCCGATCTGACTCTGATCATCTTCGCGGGGTGAACGGAGCCGATGCTCGCCATCGGCTCCGTTCGCCACGCGCGGTGGCCGTAGCAGGTCGGCCTAAACCTTCGGTTCCTCGGCCTGAAGCTTGACGAGCGTGACCGGGAGGGGGCGCTGGCGGCACAGCGCAGGCTGACCGAGCCAAGCACGACCCCCATCAACGGCGGAAATCTTTCGCGGACTGCTCGCGGCGTCGCCGTGCGCTGGTCGAACGCGCCCAGCTTGCCCGCCCCGGCCGCTATGCCGTGGCTGGTGGTCGATGCTGTCGATCTTCTCCCGGATCACCGCACCTGACGGGTTGCCCGCCTGGGAGCAACTGCGCCCCAAAGCGACCTGGGGCTGGAACATCCTTCTGTGGCCCGTGGCCGCGGCCGTCTTTCTCGTCGTCTTCGTCGCCGGAGGAGGATCTCGAGCCGCGACGGCATGCGCTGTGGCTGCCGGCAGGCGTCTACAGTGCGTTGTGTGAACCTGTTCAGACGCACGCGCTACGTGACCAAGCGAGACAACGGGCGATAAACAAGCGGCACGCGCTGAGTGAACCGGCCGATCGTGGGCAGCAAGCGAGCCATGCCACTCGCTGCCAGGCGCACTCTCGCACCGCTAGCCGTCGTAACCGCGGCGGCGTTCGTCTTCGCGCTCCTGCTTGTCCTGGTACGGCTGCAGTGGTCGCCGCTCGAGTCCGCTGACCACGGCGCGGCGGCGCGGCTGAACAGCCTCGTGGCCGGCCACGCCGCGGTCGTCAGCATCGTCAAGGCGGTCACGTGGCTAGGCAGCGGCGGCGTGCTGTGGACGCTGATCGGGATCGCTGTCGTCGTGCTGGCCATCAGGCGCCGGTGGCGGCTCGCGATCTACCTCCTGGTCGCCGGCGCTGGCGCGCTGACGCTTGACCCGGTCCTCAAGGCACTGGTCGGCAGGCTGCGCCCGGTGGTCGCCCATCCCGTCGCTTACGGTAACGGCGACAGCTTCCCCAGCGGGCACGCGCTCGGCTCGATCGTCTGCTACGGCGCCCTGTTCCTAGTCTTCGTTCCCGCGACCCGCGGTGTGTGGCGCCGCGTGTTCATCGCGGTGATCCTCACGCTGATCGTCGCGATCGGCGTGAGCCGGCTCCTGCTCGGTGTGCATTACCTCTCTGACGTGCTTGGCGCCTGGGCGCTCGGCGTCACCTGGCTGGGCATCACCGCCTTCGCCTTCGAACTATCCCGCCAGGCCACCGGGGAACCGGTGACCGATCCGGTGACCGAGGGCCTTGAGCCCGAGGCCCGAACCGACCTCCAGCCAGCAGAACCGGAGACGACCATGCATCATGACCGCGCTCGCAAGTACGGGCGGATCGCCGCCGGAGTCGTGGTGATCTGGGTACTGATCGTCGGTGCCCTCACTGGCATCGGCAAGCTGATCATGATCACCCACAACGGGAACGGCAACCTGCTTGGCGATCACACGATCCCGCACTGGTTCGCCGCGCAGCGTACGCCGACGCTGAACCACTGGAGCCTGATCGCCAGCAACCTCGGGGCAACCCAGGACATCCTCATCGTGAGCGTCGTCGCCTGCGCCGTGTTCCTCGCCGCCACCCGTCGCTGGCGGCCGGTGATCTTCCTCGCCGTGGTCATGTTCGGTGAACTGGCCGCCTTCCTGACGATCGCGGCCGTGGTCAAGCGCCCGCGGCCTGACGTTTCCCACCTCGACACGAACCTGCCCACCTCGGCGTTCCCTTCCGGCCACGTGGCCGCGACCACGTGCCTTTACGTTGCCATCGCCATCCTGGTCATCGGCCACGCCCGCGGCTGGTGGCGCTACCTGTTCCTGATCCCCGCGATCGTCATGCCGGTCATGATCACCGTGGCCCGCTTGTACCGGGGCGAGCATCACCCCACCGACATCCTCGGCAGCCTGCTGTTCGCCGCGCTCTGGCTGACCGCCGCCACGATGCTCATCAAGCCGAACGAGGAGGCCTTCCGGCGCGGTCGTCGCATATCGCTGGGCCTGCACCGCCGGAAGGCAGCCGATCGCAGCGAAGAGGCCACGCCCGCAGCACGTTAGGCGGCCGTGAGCGCCGTTCCGGCGCCCCGGCGGGTCCCGGCGTAGCATGGTTGACTGCTTCGTCGCTAGCGCGCCGCTGTTCTCAGTGCAGGGGAGGATTGGTGGACATCACCCAGTTGGTGCTTGACGATCATCACGAGCAGCGGCGGTTGTTCGCGATCCTGGAGCAGATCGACCGACGTGACACCGAGTCGCTGTCCGCCGTTTGGGGACGGCTGGCTGCGTTCCTTGAGGTGCACGCGGCGGCGGAGGAGGCGATCTTCTATCCCGCGCTGCTGCGGGTAGGCATCGCCGCGAGGCGCAGGACAGGGGTGGAGGACGAGACGCTGGACGCCATCCACGACCATAACGAGATCCGGGACTCGGTCGCGGAGGTCGCGAGGCATTCGGTTGGCAGCGATGGCTGGTACGCGGCTGTCGCGGGGGCCAACCTGGCGAACAGCGACCACATGGCAGAAGAGGAACGCGAGGGCCTGACCGATTTCCGGCGCCTGACCGGGGTTCAGCAGCGCCATGACCTAGCCGTCGCCTTCGCCGCCTACGAAGCGCGTAATGTCACGGGTGTCGAGCCTGTGGATAAGGACCCCGCCGCCTACGTCAGCCAGGCGGAGCAAGGCACAGGCCAGGACGGCAGCGGGTCGCTCGGCATCGGCGCACTCAAGCGCACCTGAACCTTCTTCGGCACGAAGATGGGCCCGCGCCTGACCGACTTAGCCGTGGCCGCACGGCAAGTCCGCCATTGCGGTGCC
>CAVXAB010000049.1:0-90055 GCA_963759545.1 uncultured Actinomycetota bacterium | reverse complement strand
CGCGCCCTCACCGACGCCCTCGACGACGCCGGCGCCGTCGGCGCCGTCGGCGCCGAGCACCATCGGAAATATCGCAGTCACCGGCCGCCAGGCGCCCGAGGCGAGCGTGCGATCCATCGGGTTCATGGCCGCGGCCCGCATCCTGAGCAGGACCTGTCCCGCCTCTGGTCGCGGCGTAGGTACCTCACCCACGACCGGCGTGGCTCCATACTCACTGACGGTGACAGCACGCACGGCGACCTCCTCGCCAATCGAAACTCGGTTCTTCAGCCAGGGGGTACCCCTTGGCTCGGTGTTGCGTGCTCATCGCAGCACTGAGAGGGCCAACGGTCAGCAGTAGAAGCAACGGGAATTCACCGGCAAGCACCCGCAGCCGCAGCCGCTAGCGCGGGTCGCCGAGCCACCTGGCTAGCGGCGGCGCGATCGGGGCCGTCGTGTCGCGGCGGGACGACCAGGCGACGTAGCCATCGGGGCGGATCAAGAGCGCACCGAAGCTGGCCCAGTCTGGATGGTCGCCGACGAGTTCGGCGGTCACTACGTCAAGGTGGTCGCGGTACCCGGCAACCAGGTCCGGCCGGATCGGGTCGGGTACTGCCATGGCGGCGTCTCCCGGCGAGGAGATCACCAGCAGAACGAATCTCGCGGACCGGAGGAGGCCGAAGACGCTTGGCGCCGGCGCCCCGCGCAGGTCCAGGTCAGGCATCCGCCAGCCGCCGCCGGGAGCGACACCGTCGACCTGGCCGTCGTACCGGATAGCCAGGCCAGACAGCCTCAGCGCAAGCTCCTGGCGCAGCGATTCGTGCGCGCCGAGCAGGTCGTTAAACCGGTCACGGAGCGCGATTCCGGCTTGTGTCGGGTTCGCGAACAGGGCACACTGCGCACGAGAATCGGCGATGACATCCAGAGCAACCGGAATTCGTTCTGCGGAATAGGTATTGAGAATCTCGGCCGGGGCCCGGCCGCGGATTGTGGCGGCCAGTTTCCAGCCGAGGTTGGCAGCATCCTGCAGGCCCAGGTTCAGGCCCTGGCCGCCTGCGGGAAAGTGGACATGCGCCGCGTCGCCCGCCAGCAGCACCCGGCCATCCTGGTAGGCGGCCGCATTCCTGGCCTCGTCGCCTACCCGGCTCAGCCAGGTATCCGGGGTCTCGCGCATGCCGAAGTCAGTGCCAGCGAGGCGGAGCGTGCTCGCCCGCAGGTCGCTGAAGGTCACTGGCTTCCTGACCGGGTCCCCGAGCGTCGCGTGGTCGATCGGCGCGATCCGCCACCTGCCTCCGCCTAGGTCCACCATGTAGATCGAGCCGCCGGGCCGGTTCAGCGTCAGCGCTCGTCCCCGCGGGGGATCCGTCAGTTCGGTGTCGCCGAGGATCGTGGTCCAGGTGGACGGCTCACCCGCCCATCCGATGCCGGCCGCCTTCCGAACCACGCTGCTCGCGCCATCACAGCCCACGACGTAGGCCGCCCGCAGGCTCGTCGTGCCGTCCGGGGTTGAGACGTCGAGGTCCACGCCACCCGCGTCCTGGCGCAGTCCCGTCACGGTGTGCTCACGCAAGACCGGGACGCCAAGTTCAGCGAGATGGGACGCGAGCAGTTCCTCGGTGCGGCGCTGCGGGAGGAAGAGCGTGTAAGGGAACCGCGTGTCGAGAAAGGACAGGTCGAGCCTGTTAGTCAAAATCGCGTAGTGCGAGGACGGTACCGGCATGCCTTCCGCGATCCAGCGGTCGGCAATTCCGCGCATCGCGAACTGCTCAAGCGTTCGCGGGTAGATGGTCAACGCCTTGGAATGCGGCGGCCGTTCGGCTCGCCTTTCGAGCACAACCGGCCGGACCCCGCCCCGGTGCAGCTCGGCAGCCAGCCACATGCCCACGGGGCCGCCGCCGACCACGACCACATCGTGCGGAGTCAATTCCTGTTCCTCCACGCTGAGCGCCTCTGGCATCAGTTTGACGGCACGAAACCGAGAAGCGCTACCTGTTTGCTCATCGCCTGGCTACTCAGGAAGTACCGGGTCAAGATGGTGATGGCTGGCGTCACGGAGGCGGGCACGCTATCCGGCCTGATAACGGAACGGAGAGGGTCTCACCGTGGGGACAAGGCAGATAGACAAAATGACAGACGCATGCCGGGCCTCGTTGACGGGGACGTCGCCATCCTCACGGCCGCACATCACAAGCCGGCTAGGGCTGGCGTTCGCTTGCGTATTCATTCTGCTAATAGGCGCGGCCACCGGGTGCAGCAAGTCGTCGGCACCGCCCGAGCCGGGAGCAAGCTCCCCTGCGGGCGGCCAGCACGCCCCCCGCAGTCCAGCGCTGCGCCCGCATGGGGAGCAGCAACACACCTCGACCACAGCCAAGGCAGTGAAGACCCGACATCAGTGTCTTGCCCATCCGCAAGCTTCTGCATGGCCGTGCTCGTGTCAGGTTACGCGGCTATGTACGACGGAACCACGTGGAGCCAGCCCACCAGGCTATCCTCGT
Source organism: uncultured Actinomycetota bacterium (assembly GCA_963759545.1). Lineage (GTDB taxonomy): Bacteria > Actinomycetota > Actinomycetes > Streptosporangiales > Streptosporangiaceae > Trebonia. The sequence goes on along the minus strand of CAVXAB010000049.1, from coordinate 87,581 downwards.
CTTCCTCCGCTTCCTCCGCCGGCGAGCCCGATTCCGTGTCATGCCCGACCGTCAGCTTCTGCCTGGCCGTAGACGCGCGAGACTCATCCGCCTTTCTGTTCAATGGCAGCACGTGGAGTCCCGCTCCAGGCATTAACGATCCTGCCTCGAACACCCTAGGGGGCATGGCATCGGTATCGTGCTCGTCACCGAGCTTCTGCGCCGCCGTTGACAATGGCTCCAACGCGTTCACGTTCAACGGGACCTCCTGGAGCACCGCCGCGGTCATAGATCCTGGCAACGAACTGAGCATGGTGTCTTGTCCGAGCACAAGCTTCTGTGCCGCCGTCGACTACGGCCCGAACGTGGTCACCTTCAATGGCACCTCCTGGAGTAAGCCATCCGCCATCGACCCAGGCACCTACCTGCAGGCAGTGTCGTGCGCATCGGCCAGCTTCTGCGTTGCCATTGATCGCAAAGGGAACGCGCTCACGTTCAACGGGAGCACCTGGAGCGCGCCCGTCAACGCCGATCCGAACGGTCTCAGCATGGGAGAGGGAGGTATCTCCTGGCCGGTGGTGTCCTGCCCGACCAGCAAGTTCTGCGCCGCCGTCGACGGCAACGACGGAAACGTGGTCACCTTCGACGGCACTAGCTGGACCGCGCCCGTCAACGTCGACGCGGAGGCCGCTAACTCTGACAAGAAGCCGGTCCTTGTATTCCTTATGTCGGTGTCCTGCCTATCCGCCGTGTTCTGCGTGGCAGGCGACTCCACCGGGGATGCGTTCGTCCGGAGCTAATGGACACCACCTAAGGCGGCTCCCGTGCGGCTGGCCATCGCCTGGGGTTAGCACCAATGCCGTTGACCTAGGCGCTCCCGGCTTTCGCACCGGGCCCGCGCGTGCCCGTTATGTCCGGGTTGTCCCGGCGGCTCCGCGTCCCGGACCATGATCATGTGGGTTCAGCATCAAATGAGCTGCGGAATCCACATGATCATGAAAAATCCTTTCGATTACGCTGCGCCCTGCCGCGGGCGCCGCGTCCCAGCGAGCGCACGGTCCCCGCCGTCACCACCCGCCACTGAAGCCAACGGCACCGGCTGGCACGCGGTGAAGTCCGGTGGCCGATCACGGGCGAGGCCGCGGTGATGCCGGGCGGAACACGGCACTGCGGGCCTCCCCACCGCTGACGGTCCCTGCACCGCGGGCGGGCCGCCGCTTTAATTACCGGCATTGCGGCTAGCATCCGACTATCATCCGCTGCTCTGGTCGGGCGCCAGGATGTCTACCGTGGCGGCATTCCAGCCAGAGACGCTGATCACCGGGCTGGCGCCCTGCAGGTCGGCCGAGTTGTACGTCACGGTCAGGGTCTGCGACTCGCCGGGGAACAGCGTGATGTCGTTGTCCTGCCAGGTGGAGGACTGGAGCTCATTGTCCCCTGGCAGTTCCCGGCCGCTGGCGGTGCCGCGCCGGACATCAGCCCGCAGCAGGAACGCGACGGCGGACGACGACGTGTTCCTGATGGTGACCGTGGTCGCCAGGTCGGCCCCGTCCGGCCCGGCTTGCCGCCTAGTGGTGGCGGTAGCCGATATTGACGACGGTGCCAGCGTCCGCAGCGCGTGCAGGTTGGCGTACGTGGTGATTACCCCGGCGGGGTTGTCGAGTGTCTGCTGCCAGTTCGTCGCGTCCTGCTGGGTGGACAGCCAGTACACGTTGCGGTCGACCAGCGTCCCGTTCTGGCTCAGCAGAAGTTCCACGAAGTAGTCCTGCGCCGGGCTGCTGCCGGCCTTCGGCACGACCGGGGTGAGCACCTTGTTCTTGACCTGCTGGCTGCGCAGGGTGATGCCGCTGGCGGCCTGGTCGTTGAGCAGCGCGCCGGTGACGCTGTACACCTTGGCCTGCACCGTCAGACCGGGCTGGGTGGCGTTGCCCAGGTTGTCGAGCGTGACCGTGCCATTGTCCAGGGCGTACAGCGCGTGCAGCGGGCGGTTCGCCTCCTGGGCGCCGAAGTAGCTGCCGGCCTGGTCGCCGTCGCTGCCGTACAGGTTCCACAGCAGGCTCGGCATCCCCTTGTTCATCTGCCAGTAGATCGTCCCGGTGGACGGCAGCGGGGTGTTGTTCGCATGGTCGATGAAAGCCTCGAACTGGGCACGGACGTCCTCGTAGTCCTGGGCCTGGGCTTCCTCGACGTACTGGGCGAGGCTGGAGGGTTTACCGTACCTGGCGGTCATCGCCGCGTCGAACTTGCAGGCGGTGCCGAAGGTGTAGTTCAGGCTGCAGGAGTTCTCGTAGTTCAGGTGGTACTGATTGGCGTCCGGGTTCTGCCACAAGCTGGACAGGTCGCCCGGCGACATGAAGCGGTTCAGCGAGTCCATCGTGGGAATCGTGTCGCCAGCGCTCTGCTCGCTGTCGTAACCCCACGACCCGCCCGCGTTGGTCTGGGTGGAGTCGCCGCTGTCGGAGTGCGCGGTGTCGTACCAGTAGTTGGGCGGGACCCAGTCGTACGGGCCCTCCTTCTCCCCCGATACGCCGAGCTGGGGGCTGGTGTTGTACTCGGCCGAGGAGATCACCGGCTGGTCGAAGTCCTGCTCGGCGAAGGCGGTTAGCGTGACCGACTCCTGCTTCGCCAGCGGCGGCTGGTCGCTCCACTGGAAGCTGAACACGCTCGGATGGTCGCGGAGGTCCTGCGCGATCGCCGTCGCCGAGTTCTGCATGACCGCGTAGTCGGCCGCGCTGGTCAGGTTGCTGCCTTGCAGCTCCCAGGCGTCGCAGCACTGGAACCCGGCGTTGACCAGGATGCCCGCCTGGTCCATCTGCTGGTAGAAGTCGGCGGGCATCAGGTGCCCCTCCAGCCGGATCGTGTTCAGGCCCATGTTCTTCATCAGCGCGATCTGCCTGGCGGTGTCGGCCGACGAATAGTGCAGCAGCAAGTTCGGCGAGAACCCGCCGCCGCGGATCACGATCGGCACTCCGTTGATCTTGAATGCCCGGGCGCCGTTCGGTTCAGCCGCGCTCCTGCCCGCCAAGTACGACGTCACGGTCCTGATGCCGAACTTCTCGCTGGTGCTGTCGAGCGCGGTGCCGTTCTGTGACACCGAAGTGGCCAGCGTGTACAGCGGCTGCGCCCCTAGCTGGTACGGCCACCAGACCTGCGGAGCCGCGATGGTCAGCGCCGGGAAAGCCGACGGCGTGAAGCTCACGGTCTTGGTGGTATTCGCCGGGACGGTCACGTCCTGGCTGACGATGACCGGGGCGTCGCCTGGCGGGGTGATCGTGGCGGTCACCGTGCCGGCCTGGGACGAGCTGGTGTCGTTGGTGATGTCAGTCTTGACGGTCAGCGCCGAGCTGCTCAGATCGGCCGCGTTGTCCTCCACCACCCGCGCGTTACCGTCGGTCAGCGTCCGGTCCACCTCGAGCTGGACCGGGGACGCGACGCCAGTGTTGTTGTCTGGCGGGATCTGGTTCCAGTCCACGTCGTCGAGGGTGAACATGGTGTTCGGGTTGTTCGGGTTGACCTCGATGGCGAGTGAGTTGGTGCCGGGAACGGCGAGGCCAGTGACGTTGAACGTGAACCTGGTGTAAGCGCCGGTGACCGTGGCCGACGTGCCGACCTCGTGGCCATTGACCCACACGTTGGCCGACCCGATCACGCCGTTGACGATCAGCGTGGCGGCCTGGCCGGACCGCAGGTGCGGGGTGAAGTCAGTCCGCCACCACCAGGGCACCTTGAACTCGGGCACGGTGTCGGCGCCGGTCGCGCTCATGAAGCCGTAGCAGCTCTTCAGGTTGTCGGAGAAGTAAATGCTGCCCGGCCCGTCCGGGTTCTGGTTGACCGGCTGCAGCGCGGCATCTCCCGGGCACTTCCCGTTCTGCGCCAGTGCCTCGATCTCTGTCCCTGGCGCGCCCGCGTCGTCATTGCTCACCGGCAGCCAGCCGCTGGCGTCAAACCCGGGCACCGAGATCTGCGCGCCCGACTGCGTGGCGACCGCGCTGCTCTGTACCTGCCAGCCGCGCGCGCCAAGGTCGGTGATGTCGCTGGCCCCGGTGGCCACCGGGGCCGGGGCCCGCAGGACCGCGGCGGCGGCAGCCGGGCTCCCTGGCGTCTTCGGGACCAGCACGACCAGGGCAGCCGCCGCGGCAATGCACGTGAACTGGGCTAGACGGCGACGGGCGGTCTTCATGGCCGGCTCTGTCCAACGGCGGCGTGGCCGCGACGGCAGTTCAACCCCCCGATAGTTCGTATACTTTCCTAACTAGCTCTGTCAAGAGCGTGACCGGGGGCTACCAATAGCCCGCGAGCGGCGCCGGCAGAGGTCACGGCGGTAATGCCGCACCCGTTCTGGTGGATAATCTTTTATTTCCCTGGCGGGGGTGACGTCTCCGCGCAGTGTGGACGCGCCACGCGGTGATCTGCCCGGCGGGCAAACAGCTAGGAAGCCCGCAGTCCCGGAATAGCCGCGGCGCGCGTGGTTGCCAGTCGGGTGCGGGCCTGCTGGCAGAATTCCGCCGTTACCCGCTCGCTGGCCAGCGCGACGGGCAGGCCGTCCAGCCACATCCGCGCCGATGACTCCACCGAGACGCGGCTGCCCGGAACGAGGGTGCTGTCGCGCACCATGCGCGCACCGAGTGGTTCCCGGTGCACGCCGAAGCCGGCGAGCACCGTTCCCAGCGGGATCCTGGAGGGCGGCGGCGCCGGATCGCCCGGGCCGGGGATGCCGAGCGCCCTGCGCGCGTCCGCCGGGAGCCGGCCAGGGACAACGAGGGAGGACACTTCGGCGGCCACCATGCCGGAGCTCGCCGTGCGAAGCGTCCCGGTGCGCTGGTGCCCGTATGCTCCCGGGCTTGCGCGGAGCTCAAGGCACTCGGTGGCGGTCAGCGGGCGGTCCGCGCAGCCGGTCAGCTCGATGCGGATCTGCTCGCCGGCGAGTTTCTCGAAAAGGGCCGTCGCGGTGCCCGTACCGCTGGCGAGCAGCGCGGCGACCGAGGCCGCCGCCGGGGCGGCGCTGGCTTCCGGCCCGGGCGGCGGGGCCAGCTGGTCGACGGCCTGGGTGATCGCGCCCAGCTTCGCCACGTTGCCGAGATCCGGGTGCACGAGGATCAGCCGGATATCCCTGATCAGCCCGCACAGCAGGGCGCCCAGGGCCGGTTCGGTCTCCGGGTCGCGGAGCCACGCAAGCGATTCATGCATAAGCAGAAAGTAACTGAGTAACTACGGAGCGCGCTAGGCCTATAGCGGGTCATTTCCCAGTATTTACCTCCTAGACATGCACGGCAGCCGCCTCCAGTCCCAGGAGCCCCCGCCGCCCATTCTTCCCACCCCGGCGGTATCCCCTCGGTCAACGGCACCACGATCAGCTCGGCGAACGGGCCGGCGAACGAGACCACGAGCGCGCACGCGGGCGACCAGTTCGCGATCACCGACCTCGACCAGTACGGCAGGCCCGCGCGTGCCCGTTCTGTCCGGGATGTCCCGGCGGCTCCGCGCCCCAGACCATGATCGTGTGGATTCAGCAGCTAATACGATGCGGAATCCACATGATCATGAAAAATCCTTTCGATTACGCTTCGCCCGGCCGCGGGCGCCGCGCCCCAGCGAGCGCACGGCCCCGAGGGACATTCCGGGAAACCGGCGGATTTCACCCAATCGGCCGCCCCGGTCACTCCGCGTGGTGCGTGGCCGGCGAAAATGGACCGATGGCACGCGCGAGGATGTTGCCGAGTCCGCCGCGTCCTCGGTCTGAGAGTGAGCGGCGCGAGCCCATACGGCCCGGCCCGCTGTCTGGCCGGTACGCGCCGACGGCGGCGATGGTCGTCCTGTTCCTGGTTCCCTACCTCGGTCTGTCGGGCGCCCTGCAGCCGCTCACGCCGATCATCGCGACCCAGTTGCACGCGAGCGAGCAGACGATCAGCATCGGCTACGGACTGGCCAACGCCGGCTATGCGGTCGGCACCGTCCTGGCGGTGCAACTCGCCCAGCATCTGCCGCAACGCCGGCTGACGGTGGCCTACGCCGCCTTGCTGGTGATCGGGTCGGTGCTCGCCGCCACCGCGACCGGGGCGCCGGTGTTCATCGTCGGGCACGTGCTGCAGGGGCTGTGCACGAGCCTGCTGCTCATCGCCGCGACGCCGCCGCTGATCCTGGGCTACCCGGTGGGCAAGCTCCGCTCGACGGCGGTGATCTTTAACCTGTGCATCTTCGGCGCGGTCGCGGCGGGCCCGCTCATCGGCGGGGCCCAGGCCTCGTTCCACGCCTGGCGGCCGCTGTTCTGGATCGTGGCCGGCATCGCCTTCGCCGGGCTGGTGATGTCGCTGCTGACGTTCTCGGACGCGCCCCCGGCCGACCTCAGCGCGCCGCGGGACCCGGTCGCCATCGGGCTGGCCGCCACCGGCTCGGTGGCGGCGTTCTTCGGCGCCGCGGAGCTGCTCACGCACGGGTTCCTCGACCCCGTCGCCGTGGTTCCCCTGCTCGTCGGAGTGGCACTGATCGCGGCCATGATTGTGTACGAATACCGGGCCCGTCATCCCCTCCTCATCCTGCGTGACCTGGTCTCGACGATCCCCATGACCGGGGTTGTGGTCGCGATCTGCGCGGCGGCGGCGGCGACCTCGGCGATCGCGCTCACGGCGACCGTGCAGGCGCCCCATTACACGCCACTGCGCCTGGGACTGCTGTACATCCCTGAGCTGGCCGCGGCCATTCTCACCGCGATCGTGTTCGGGGCGGTGTTCAGCACGCGCTTCATCCACTACTACGCCCTGACCGGGATGCTGATCCTGGCCGCCGGGGTCCTGGTCCTGCGCTCCGTCATCCCGCCGGGCTCAGCGCTCACCCTGGCCGGCTCTCGCGCTGGTCGGCATTGGCATCGGCGCCTCGGTCGTGCCCGCCCTGTTCCTGGCCGGGTACTCGTTGCGCTCGGCCTCCATCCAGCGCGTTTTCGCCATACTGGAGCTGCTGCGGGCCATCGCCGCGTTCTTGATCGCGCCGATCCTGCTGCACTTCGCGGTCACGGCGACGGGCCTGCCGAGCGCGGCCATGAACACCGCCCTGTGGATCTGCTTCGGGCTGTCGGCGGGCGGGGCGGTCGTCGGCGTGCTGCTGTACGTGCTCGGCCGGGTGCGGCCGGCGGCCCCGGCGCTGCAGCGGTGGATGGGCGGCATGGAACCGGCCTGGGAGTCACCGCCGCTGCTGGCCGCGCTCCGGCCCGGCGCGCGGCTGCCGACGCTGGCCGCGGCGGCCGCGGCGGCCGCCTTGTCTGGCGGTGGGCGGCTGGTCGCGGCGTCGGCCGGGCTTCCCGGCCTTTCCGCCCTTCCCCGGCGGCACGCGGTGCGCGAGCAGGAGGCGGTTGGGCCCGTGCTGTTCGCCTATGACGGCTCGCGGCTGGCCAAGGCGGCGATCGCCGAGGCCGGCCGCCAGCTGCCTGCCGGGCGCGACGCGCTCGTGATGACTGTCTGGCGGACGTTCAATGTCGGCTTCATACCCGAACCCGGGGCCGAGTTCGACGCGGCGTGCGCCGACGCGGTCGGCGAGGCCGCCGAGCAGACCGCCGCGCACGGAGCCGCGCTGGCCGAGGAGGCCGGATTCACGGCGCAGCCGCTGGCGGCGCAGGGGACGCCCACCGCCAAGGCGGTCACCGACGCCGCCGACGATCACGACGCCAGCCTCATCGTCCTCGGCGCCCACCGCAAGACCGGGCTCGGCGGCCGGGTGGCGGGAAGCGTCGCCGCAGAGGTCGCCTCCCGCTCGCAGCGGCCCGTCATGATCGTGCACGACGGAGCTGGCGACGAGGCGGCGTTATCGGTCAGGCTCATCAGTTAAGTGCCGCAACGCCGGCGCGGGCGGGGTCGGGGTCGGGGTCGGCGCGGAGTTTGGGATCGGCGCGGCGCGGCGCGGCCGCGTTCGGGGGCTCCAGGGCCATGGCCATCCCTCCGCAAGGGGCCCGGTACGTCTTGCCGGCTTGACGCCGATCGGCTTTTGGGCGCATGGGCGGCAAAGCCACGGTTTGACCCTTCCGCGGTCCGCGGTGGCAAAGTCACCGGTGAAGCCGCCGCGCGGGCAGTTGCCGATGCTTCCCTCACGCGCCGGCGTCGCCCGAATGACGTGATCTCGCCGGCCGGCGGCCTCCCCCGTCGCGCCGGCGGCCTGATCGAGGCGACTTCGCCGGGACCGCCCCTGCCGGGTGCCTCGCCTTCACACTCGCGGCCCACCGGAAGCCGGAGGATCGGGATCCGCTGATCCATCGCCGGGCGAGGAGGAAGTCACACCAATCAGGCGACGCCTTCTCACCCTCCCCGGCCGCAGGCTGGCATCCAGCGACAGGAGGAGCACCTACAGAAATTGAAGTGCCAGCGTGACCGGCGCAAACCACGGCAAACCGGGCAGCCCGTGGTGCGTGACAGGGATAGCGGATCGTTGTCCACGCTATGGCGTGGTCAACGATCCGCTGTCTTCGTGATGGGCCCCGGCACCGCGGCGGCGCAAGTGAAATGTCCCTTTTGCCGATGGGTTGCGGGCGCGCCAGGGAAGAACCTGCCCGTTCAATCGCTGTAATGCGATCCGATTCCCGAACCAGACTGATGAGGCAGGCCCGAGACACCACCACTCGTTTTGAGAGATAAAGAACGTCAATTTCCTGGACGGGAAATGGTAACCGGCAATGTGAGGCGGCAGTACCGTGCCGCCGAGGAAGAAGAGAAAATGGAAAACAAGGCCCTGTCATGGGTCATGGCGGCCCGCAAGTTCGGTATCGCCAATGCGGATGAGATGTTCCCGGAAGATGAAGAGCCGCGACGCAGGCGGCCAGTCAAGAAACTGGTCCGCACTCAGGCACAGAAAACCGGGCGGTATCGCTAGGTTCGCCGTAACGCGTCATCGTGCGGGCTGGCCGGGACATTCTCCGGCGCCGCCCTGCGGGTCAGGCGCTCATAGCGCTGCCGCGCTGCCTGCGCGCTGCCAAGGCCCAGCCCGAACGCCAGCTCCTGCCAGGTCATTCCCCGGCCGCGGGCCATCATCAGCAGGGAGGCTTCGAGCTGGTCGACCTCCGCGCGGACCAAGGGCATCAGCGTCAGCGCGGCAGTCAGGTCGGCTGCGTCCACGGCCTCCTCGCCGTCCTCCGCCACCCCAGAGCCCGCCGCCAGCATCACCAGCAGCCGGACCGCCTCGCCAGGTCCGATCATCGCCGGATGCCGGCCACGGTCGCGGCGGGCAGGGGTATCCGCGTGCCGCTGCTGGATGCGGAACAGCGCGGTGTACTCGCGTTCGGCTCGCGCACCGGAAGCGTCCGGCGGGGTCCATGGGTCAGTCACACCAGCGAGTATCGCGTCGGAACCTACAGTTGTCAACTCTTTGTTTTCAACAACTTGTTTATATGCTGGTATGGAGGATGGTCATCGTTCCGGGATGACGGCGCCGGTTTATCAGTCCTGAGGGGTTTGTCGCTGGCTGCTCAGGGCCGCTAGTCCCTGCAGAACGGCCTCCACGCCGAACAGGAACGCGTCGAGCGACTCTGCTTGACTCGGCGGGTTGGTAAGGATCTTGGCGCGGACAAGTTCGGCGCGGTTGTGTTCTTCTGCGACAAATCCAAGCACGTAATGGATCAGCGTCTGCGCTGCCCAGCGGGCTTGCTGGAGGGGGAAACGCTCGGCGAAAAGCTCAGGAAGGTGCCGGAAGGGGACGAGGGCGTCGGGTCTGAAGGCCTGGACGAAGGAAATGACCTCGGCGCTGTCACGGACGGGCAGGAGCGCGTCGCGGATGTCTCTTGCCGCCTGCGCGGGATCGGTGGTCGAGATCGCCGGTTCGGCATCGGCGAGGATCTGTCCCGCGACGGCGGCGAGGAGGTCCTGCTTGCTGGCGACGTGGTAGTACAGTGCGCCGGCCTGTACGCCGAGGTCTTGTGCGAGGCGGCGCATGGAGAGGCCGGCCAGGCCGTGTTCGCGCAGCGTCGCGTACGCTGCCTCAACGATCTGGGTCCGGCTCAGCGCCATTGTTCTCCCCTTGAGGGCCGTGCTACCGTTTGAACGGTGTTCAAAGACTGGGTCGAGCTTAGTGAGCGCCAGCTAGCAGGCGGCCGCCTGAGCCGGGCGGATGCCCATGCTCTACTGTCCGTTGCCGACGCGGACCTGCTGGAGGTCGTGGCGGCCGGCGGACGGCTGCGCCGGGCGTATTTCGATGACTGGGTCAAGGTTAACTACCTCGTGAACCTGAAGTCGGGACTGTGCCAGGAGGACTGCTCGTACTGCTCTCAGCGGCTTGGCTCGGGCGCCGATGTCCTCAAGTACTCGCTGCTGCCCGCGGATGAGGCGGTCAGGCAGGCGGCAGCCGGGATCGAGGCGGGGGCCTCGCGAGTATGCCTGGTCGCCAGCGGGCGCGGACCGGGACCGCGCGACCTGGACCGGGTCGAGGCAGTCGTCGCGCGGCTCAAGGCGGACCATCCCGGCGTGGAAGTCTGCGCGTGCCTGGGCATCCTGCGCGACGGGCAGGCGGACCGGCTCGCAGCGGCCGGGGTCGACGCGTACAACCACAACATCAATACCAGCGAGTCCCGGTACAGCCAGATCTGCAGCACCCACGACTACGCCGACCGGGTGGAGACGCTCGGCAAGGCCCGGGCCGCGGGGCTGTCGCCGTGCTCGGGCCTGATCGTCGGGATGGGTGAGTCCGACGACGAGCTGATCGACGCGATCTTCGCGCTGCGTGAGATCGGCAGCGACTCGATCCCGGTCAACTTCCTGATGCCGTTTGACGGCACGCCGCTGGCCGACACCTGGCTTCTCGATCCCGGACGCTGCCTGCGGATTCTGGCGCTGGCGCGGTTCGCCTGCCCGGCCGCGGAGATCCGGATGGCGGGCGGACGGGAGCTCCACCTTCGTTCGCTGCAGCCGCTGGCGCTGCACCTGGCCAACTCGCTGTTCCTTGGCGACTACCTGACCAGTGAGGGGCAGGCCGCCAGGGCGGACCTGGAAATGATCGCCGACGCCGGGTTCCGGGTGCTGTCTGACCGTGACCACCGGCCAGGGAACCGGCGGGAGCAGGTGGCGGCACGCAAGCGCGGCGCCGGGACGAGCACCGCACCTAACGCATGAGCGTGGCCGCTGGCACCGCCCTGTCAGGGCTGATTGAGCGCGACCGCGGGCTCGTATGGCATCCGTATGCCGCGCTGGACAGCCCGGCGCCGTATGCGGTACTGGCGGCGTCGGGGACCAGGCTGCTCCTGGAGTCCGCCGACGGCATGCGGTTCGACGCGATCGACGCGATGAGTTCCTGGTGGTGCGCGGTCCACGGGTACCGGCACCCGGTGCTCGACGCGGCACTGCACGAGCAGGCCGGGCGGTTCAGTCACGTGATGTTCGGCGGGCTGACCCATGAGCCGGCGGTGAGGCTGGCCGAGCAGCTCGTGGAGCTGGCGCCGGAGGCGCTGCGGCACGTGTTCTTCGCCGACTCGGGCTCGGTGTCCGTCGAGGTCGCGCTGAAGCTCGCCGTCCAGTACCAGGCTGCCGTCGGGCGTCCAGGCCGGCGGCGGTTCGCGGCACTGCGCGGCGCGTACCACGGCGACACCACCGGGGCAATGAGCGTGTGCGACCCGGTTGACGGGATGCACGCCCTGTTCGCTGGCCATGTGGCCGGGCAGGTCTTCCTGCCCCGGCCGCCGGCCGCGCGGCTCGCCCGCGGCCGGTTCAGCGACGACCCGGCCGCTGACGACGATGCGATGATCGATGCCTGGCTGGCCGAGGCCGAGCGGGTGATCGCCGAGCACGAACGCACCATCGCGGGTATTGTCGCCGAGCCGGTGCTCCAGGGCGCGGGCGGCATGCACATCTATCCCCCGCGTTGCCTGGCCGGGCTGCGGCGCATCGCCGACCGCTACGGGCTGCTGCTCATCGCCGACGAGATCGCGACCGGCTTCGGCCGCACCGGCGCCGGCTTCGGGGTGGACTGGGCCGGGGTTTCCCCCGACATCATGTGCGTCGGAAAAGCCCTGACCGGCGGCTACCTCACGCTCGCGGCCATGCTCTGCACCAGCCAGGTCGCCGATGCGGTCACCCGGTCTCCGCAGCGGGCCCTGATGCACGGGCCGACCTTCATGGCAAACCCGCTGGCCTGCGCCGTCGCGTCGGCGTCACTGGAATTGCTGACCGACGAGCGCCGGCGCCGGGTGACCGAGATCGGCGAGGAGCTGGCCGGCGCGCTGCGCCCGGCCGCCGACCTGGAGCCGGTCCGCGATGTCCGTGTCCTCGGCGCCGTCGGCGTCGTGCAGCTCACCTCCGCGGTGGACGTGCCAAGAGTGACTCGTGCCGCACTGGAGCACGGGGTGTGGGTACGGCCGTTCCGGGACCTCGTGTACACGATGCCGCCGTATATCGCCACATCCGAGGAAATCGCCGCGATCGGTGCCGCGATCACCACGGCCGTAGCAGCAGCGCATGGCTGAGCCGACCGCCATGCGGGAATGGCTGACCCGGGCGGCGGATCAGCGCAGCCGGTCCGGCACCGTCCGCACGACCGATACGCGCCGCCACCCCCGGGTGAACGGCGGCCTGCTCGACCTCGCCTCCAACGACTACCTCGGCCTGGCCGGCGACCCGCGGCTCGCCGCAGCGGCGGCCGCGGCAACCCGCGAATTCGGCACCGGGGCAGGCGCTTCCCGCGTGGTGACCGGCACCACCGACAGCCACGCCGAGGCCGAGCACGAGCTGGCCGTACTCACCGGGCAGCCGAGCTGCCTGGTCTTCTCCAGTGGCTATACCGCCAACATCGGCATCCTGACGGCCCTCGGCGATCCCGGCACGCTCCTCGTCAGCGACGCGCACGTCCACGCCTCGCTGATCGACGGCGCGCGGCTGTCACGGTCCCCGGTCGAGATCTGCCCGCACCGCGACCTTGACGCGCTCGACCGGCTGCTGCGCACGCGGGCTCAGCCGCGCGCGGTCGTGGTGATCGAGTCGGTCTACTCCGTGCTCGGAGACGCGGCCGACATCGCGCGCACCGCCGCGACCTGCGCCCGCCACGACGCCTTGCTGATCGTGGACGAGGCACACGGAATCGGCGTCGCCGGCGCCGGCCGCGGCGCGGTCTACGCAGCCGGGCTGGCCGGCGCTGAGCACGTCGTGATCACGGCCACCTTGTCCAAGGCACTCGGAGCACAGGGCGGGGCCGTGCTCGGCCCGGCACTCCTGCGCGAGCACCTGGTCAGCGTCGCCCGCACCGCCCTGTTCGACACCGCGCTCGCGCCTGCCGCCGCGGCCGCGGCAGCCGCGGCCTGCCGCATCATCGCAACCGAGCCGCAACGGGTAGCAGCCCTCCACGAGGTCGCCCGCCGGATCGCTATAGCAGCGGGCATCGGCCGCGCTCCCGGTGCCGTCCAGTCCATCCCGGCCGGCTCGCCTGACGTTGCCCTGGCCACGGCACAACAGCTCTACGACCACGGCATCCTCGTCGGCTGCTTCCGGCCGCCAACCGTGCCCGACGGCATATCACGACTCCGCCTGACCGCGCGGGCCACCGTGGACGCCGACCAGGCCGCCGCGGCAGCGGCCCTGGCCCGCAGGTACACGAGCGGACGGCGACCCGCCGCGCATCTCCTGCCATCGTGAGACGGGACGCCCCATGAACACGCCCCCGAAGGTCATCTTCGTCACGGGCACCGACACCGACGTCGGCAAGACGATCACAACGGCGGCGCTGGCCGCCGCGCTCGGCGCCCGCGAACGGACCGTTGCCGTGTACAAGCCCGCGCAAGCAGGCACATACGACGGGCAAGGCGACATCGACGTGGTTCGCAGGCTGGCCGGACTCACCGATGTTCACGAGGGAATCCGGCTCGCCCACGCGATGGCCCCCGTCGCGGCGGCAGCGCGTGCCGGGGTGCAGCTCCCGCCCGCACATGCCCACGTCGCCGCGATACGGCAACTGGCGGCAGCCCGCGACCATACCCTGGTCGAGGGTGCCGGCGGACTGCTCGTCGCACTTGACCAGGACGGCCGCACCCTCGCCGACATCGCCCTGGCCACCGGGCCCTCCGCCGCCGCAGTGATCGTATGCCGCGCCGGCCTCGGCACCCTCAACCACACCGAGCTCACCATCGAAGCCCTCGCCCGACGCGGGACCGCCATCCACGGACTGGTCATCGGATCATGGCCGCGCCACCCTAGCGAAATCGACACCAGCAACCGGGACTACCTGAGCAGGCACGCCGTGCCCCTGATCGGAATCATTCCCGAAGGCGCAGGAACGCTTACCAGGGCTGAGTTTGCGACTTCCGCGACCGCGTGGTTCAGGGACGGATGGTGACGGCAGTGCCAATGACAGCCGAAGCGTGCCCGGCGAAGATCGTGGGTCAAAACGGGGAACCGCCCCTGCGGCGAGGGGGAAATGCCCTGTTTGACCCTCTTTGCCCTCCGGGTTTTCTGGGCGTTCCGGTGATCGTGGGTCATCCGCGGCGAATATCGCCGCGGATGACCCACGATCCGGGCCGGGACCTCCGGCCATTCCCGGCCACGGAAGACGCCTGCGCATCCACCCTTGCGCGGCGCGGCTACATTCCGGGAGTAACGCCCCACTGGGCTGCCAGCTGCTGGGCCCAGTCGGCCGCGTCGGCCGCCTCTGCTGGCGGCGCTGCCACCACGACGAGCTCGGTAACACCGATCCGGGCGAGCTCGGGGAGCATGCCGGGGCTGCCGTCGGCCAGCGCCACGGCCACGCTCAGGTCCCGCAGGTCGCGGCCGTGCTCGCGGCACTGGCCGGCCAGTGCCGCGACCCGCTCCGCGACTGCTGCCGCGGGAAGGTTGAAGCCGTACCAGCCATCGCCGAAGGCCGCCACGCGCGCAAGTGCCGCGTCGCTGTTGCCGCCGACGACGACCGGGATGCGACGGCCGCGTACCGGCTTGGGGTTGACCCGTACTGATTCGAACCGCGTGAACTCACCGGTGAACGAGGCGACGTCATCGGCCCATAGCGTGCGCATCGCGGCCACGTACTCCGCCGTTCGACGGCCGCGCCGCGCGAACGGGATGCCGAGCGCGGCGAACTCCTCGGCCGACCAGCCAATACCCACGCCCAGTGTGAGCCTGGCCGCCTGACAGCACGTCGAGCGTGGCAGCCTGCTTGGCCGCCACCACCGGGTTGTGCTCAGGCAGCAGGAGCACCCCCGTCGCCAACCCGATCCTGGTGGTCACGGCGGCGGCAAAGCTCAGGGCGAGCAGCGGATCCAGCCAGTCAGCCGAGGCGGGAACGGCAATCAGGCCGTCGCCCGAGTACGGGTAGCGCGACCTGGGCTCGTCCACCAGCACCACGTGCTCCCCCGCCCACAACGTGGCGAATCCAGCCGCCTCGGCGGCCATGGCGACTGCCCGGATAACCTCCGGGCGGGCGCCGGTGCCGATGCCAAGCGCGTGCAGCCCTACGCGCATTCGTCCTCCGCTAATTGCTCCCTAGATGCCGGACGGGCGTCGCCGTCCAGGTGCCGTTCTGGTTGAGATCCGTGGAATCGTAGGTGCCGGAGATTACTCCGGTCGACGGGCTGACCGTGCCGGTGAGAATCCAGTCGACGCCGGAGCTTGCCGCGATTCTGAACGCACCCGAGTCAAGAGTGCCGGAGAAGATGCCGTTTCCGTCTATGTACAGCGGCGGGACGGCTGTCAGGTCCCCGGCGACGCCATCAGCCGTACCGAGCGACTGGAGCGTCATCCCCCCGGTGGACTTTACCTGGACGGTGAGGTTGTCGTAGCTCACCTTGTAGGACACGGAGGTGATCTTGCCGGCGAGGCCTGGCACGCCGCGCTCCCCCTGTGGCCCGGCAGGCCCGTGATGGGTCAGGCTCACCGCTATGGCCCCTCCCGCGATAACGCACGCGAGCGACGACGCGACCTTGGCGTAGGCACCGCTCATCATGAACTCGGCAGGTTACCGAACGCGGCCTGCGTCCCGGTCATCGTCAGGACGTCCCCGTTCAGGCTCGCCGCGACCCCGGCGGATGCGGCCTGGCTCTCCATCGTCGTGATGTCAGCAGGGGTGCCCTGGCTGAGGAATGCCGGGGTGAGAACCATGACCATCTGGTACTCGCTGCCGTTGCTCGTGCTGACGCCGATCGCTGCCGATGAGACGTTTCCCGCCCCGACGCTGGAAGCGAGAGCCGAGGGGCTCAGCGACGAGGATGTAACCGGCGTGTAGCCGTGCGACTGAAGGACGGATGTGGCGTTCGGCGGGCCGGATGAGCCGCACGCGGCGACTGCCGCGATAACGGCCATGGTACTGACTGTTCCTGCGATGATCTTGTTCATGGCTTTCCCCCTTGTCCTGAGCTGTTGCCGTGGGTCCCGTAGTTTCCAGCGAGACCCGGCATTAGCGCAGGTCAGTGATATTCGTTGTTATTTCGGCCAGAATTACGTGGACACCATTGAGGCTCCGCATCCCTGGCAGAACTTGTCTCCCGCGATGATGCGGGTGCCGCACTTGGCGCAGAAGCTCGAAGCCCGCCCGGGCACCGGTGTCGGCACCGGTGCCTGTGCCTGTGCCGTGCCTGTGCCTGTTCCGGTGCCTGCGCCTGTTCCGGTGCCTGTGCCGACGGCCCTTGGTGCGCCTCCTGGGCCGACGCCAGCCACCCACGGATGGAGTCCTTGTGCTTGAGAGCGAGCAGCACCACGGCGGCGACCAGGCAGATCAGCGCCAGCCAGCCGGAAGCCGTGTGCAGGTAGCTCTGGCGTTCTATGCAATCGCCGCTCGAGTTGAGTACCGCGATGGTGTCGCTGCATGACGGGAGGTTGGATGTCGACGCCAGGTACACAATCAGGAATACCGCCGAGGCGATAATTGCCTTCGTAAAGGTCGGTGCCTTGGTGAATTTAATTCTCATAAGCCGAACGTAAGGTCCGGCCCGCGCCGCCGGCAGGGGTCGCGCGACCTACCACGCGCGCCTTTGTGTGGGCCGACCGGCCCACATCAAGGGGAAGGGATAACCGGTTCGATGCCCGCCTGTATTGCGTAGCGGGTCAGTTCGGCGCGATTGCGGGCGCCGGTCTTGTCCCTGATCCGGTCCAGGTGCGTCCGCACCGTGTTAGGCGTAACGAAGAGCGTCTCCGCGATCTTGGCGTTGCTCGCTCCGCCGGCCAGCAGCGCTATGATCTGCCGCTCTCGTGCCGACAGCGGGCAGGCTGGGCTGTCCGCCGGCGCGCGACGGGGTGCTGGAACGGTCACGGCCAGGCGCAGGCCCCGGGTCTGGCCGGGCTGTGTCCACGGCCAGGGCTATGGCATCGGCTTGGCTGAGCGTGCGGCCGTCCTGGTCGGCGGCATCGTCCGGCCTGGCGCGCGCAGCGGCATGGTCGCGGTCGCGCAGCAGCCCGCTTCTCTTGAGAGAGCCAGGTCGAGGGACGTCTCGAGGCTGAGTGCCATGCCCTTGGCGTAGGCTCGCTTCAGCTGCTCATCGCCCATGCGCGCACGCGCTTGGGCGAGGCTGTCCTGGCGGTAGCGCCCGTCGAACTCGTCCCACGGAATGCCCGCCCGGTCCTGAAACGCCTGCGCGCAGCCGTGGAGCACGCCAGCCCGGTCCCAGTCGCCCAGATCGCCGGCCAGGCACGCCAGGTAAAGGCAGGCGTAGGCCATGCCCCTGCGGTCACCGTTCCGGCGGCTGGCCCGAAGGCTTGCCTCGAAAATAGACCTGGCGCCATCGAGGTCTCCCTCCGCGCGCAGCATCAGGCCCAGGTTGGCCGGCAGTTCAGCGCTCTCCCATCCGATCTGCTGCGCGGCTTGTGCCACGGCTTCCAGGTGGGCCCGGGCGCCGGGGATGTCCCCGACGCTCAGGGCATGAAAGCCGGCGTTGTTGTGCAGGAGGCAGTTGTAGAGATGGTCACCGGATCGTTCGGTGCAGGCGATCGCTTCGCCGACCAGCCGCAGGTACCGGGCCGGGTCGTCGACGGTCAGGAGATAGTGGGCCAGGCTCTCAGCTAGCTGGACGTCGTCGCCGAGATTGCGGGCTCGCTCGGCCGACTCCTGCCCGAACGGGCGCCCTGTCTCCGGCTCGCCGGCGAAGTACCATGCGGTGCACAGCGCCGCAAGGGCCCTGCTGAGCAGCCGGTCGTCACCCAGTTGGCGGGTGACCTGGACCGCCTGGTCAGCAAGGTGCCGTGCTGCGGCGATGTCAACCCAACAAGCGGTGAGCGCGACGGTGACCAGTGCCGCCGCGAACAACGCGGGGTCCGTGTCGGCGTCGGGCCGCCTGACCGCCGGCAGGAGCAGCGCGAGGGCTTGCTGCTGCCGGGAGCGCGCTATCCAGTACCGGTAAAGCGCGACGCCCAGGCGCAGGACCAGCGCGGTCCCATCAGGGTCGCTAGCCGCATGCTCGCCAGCGCGCCGCAGGTTCGCCTGATCGGCGTCCAGCCGGTCCAGCCAGCTGCCCTGGTCCGGCCCCGTCAGATGAGCGGCCGCCGCCTCGGCGACGGCCAGGTAGTGATCACGGTATGCAACGCGGACGTCGCGCAGATCTGAGTCGGCCCGCAGCGCAAGGCGTTCGGCGGCGTAATGGCGGACCGTCTCAAGGAGACGGTAGTGGGTCGAACCGCGGATCACCTCGGCCTGGACCAGGCTCTTTCCGACCAGCGCGGCCAGCAGGTCAAGCACCTGCCATTCCGCGACGTCGCCGCCGGAGGCGACCGCTTCCGCGGCGTTCAGGGTCCAGCCCCCGGCGAAGACCGAGAGCCGGTCGAACACGCTCCGCTCCTCGGGGCTGAGCAGGTCGTAGGACCAGTCGATCAGGGCGCGGAGGGTCTGGTGGCGCGGCAGGGCGGTACGGTTTCCCGTGGTCAGCAGCCGGAACCGCTGATCGAGGCGGGCGTTGATCTCCGACACCGAGAGCGAGCCAAGGCGGGCCGCGGCGAGCTCAAGGGCCAGCGGAATCCCGTCGAGGCGGACGCAGATCGCCGCCACCGCCGCAGCGTTGGCGTCGTCGACAGTGAAGCCCCGCTGGTGCAGCGCGGCGTGCTCAGCAAACAGCTGGACGGACTCAAAGGCCACAAGTCGTTCTGGAGAGGCGAGATCGGCGGGCGGGACCGTAAGGCTGGGAACCCGGAAGACGTGCTCCCCGCTGGTGCCAAGCGGCTCCCTGCTCGTGACGAGCAGCGAGACCTGAGGGCACAACCGAATGCTGGCGTCTGCCAGCTCGGCGACCGCGTCGAGCACATGCTCGGCGTTGTCGAGGATCAGCAGCAGGTCCCGGTCGCCGACGGCGTCGATCAGGGTGTCGAGCATGGGCCGCCCCGGCACCTCGCGGACCCCGAGCGCGGCGGCCACGGTGCGGGCCACAAGATCGGGTTCCGCCACCGGTGCCAGCTCGACGAGCCACACCCCGTCCCCGGTGCCATCGAGGACATCGGCCGCCACCTGCAGCGCCAGCCGCGACTTGCCGATCCCGCCAGGACCCGCGATCGTGACAAGCCGCGACCCGTCAGACACCAGCGCGCGCAACTCGGCCAACTCGGCGTCCCGGCCAATGAAGTTGGTTGCCTGCGATGGCAGGTTGTGGCGCAGCGCCGGGTGGTCAAGCGAACGCAACACACCGAATCCCTCGGCCAGTCCCGATCCGGTCACCTGAAAGACCCGCTCTGCCCGGCCCAGGTCCCTCAGACGCTGCTCGCCCAGGTCCCTGAGCTTGATCCCCCCGGGCAGCCGGTCGGCGAGCAGCGCGTACGCCGCCGCCGTCACCAGGATCTGGCCGCCATGGCCGACGTCAAGCAACCGTGCGGCCCGGTTCACCACTGGGCCGACGTAGTCGCCGTCGCGCTCCGCGCAGACACCAGCATGCAACGCCATGCGCACCCGGATCGGCAGGCTGGACGGCCACGGCTCGGCGCCGACAGCCCGCTGGATGGCCACCGCCGACGAAAGCGCGGCGACCGGGTCGGCGAACACCGCGCGATGCGCCTCGCCCACCGTCTTGAAGACGTGTCCGCCCGACGCCTCGATCTGCTCCCGGACAATGCGGTCATGGCGGGCCGCCGCCGCAGCCATGACATCGCGGTCAACCTCCCACAGCCGGACGTTGCCCTCGATATCGGTGAACAGCAACGTCACCAAACCAGCGGTAAGCTTCACGCACCCATTGTGACACCCTCTGACCTGCTGTTTCTTGGGTGTTGTGAACGCCCGCCGCTTACATCGAGGCGGGGTGCCATACGGTCTTGGTTTCCAGGTAGGTGAGCATGCGGTCCAGGGTGGGCGTCGCCGCCCAGTCGGTGCTCGCCGAGAGCCCCACGACGCGCTTGAGGTTATCGGTGGCGGCGACCGCAAGGTCGTCCCGCAGGTCGTCGGGCGCGCCGGTCAGGTCGATGGCGTTGACGTCCATGTGGGACGCGAGCCACGGCGCGATCTCCGCCACCCGTCCGGTCAGCACGTTCACCACGCCGCCAGGAACGTCGGACGTGGCCAGCACCTCGGACAGCGTGACGGCGGGCAGCGGGTACTGTTCCGACGCCAGCACCACCACGGTGTTACCGCTCACGATGGCCGGCGCGACGACCGAGATGAACCCGAGCAACGGGCCCCGCTGGGGCGCGAGGACGGCGACGACTCCTGTCGGCTCGGGCAGCGAGAAGTTGAAGTACGGCCCGGCCACCGGGTTGGACGAGCCACGGACCTGGGCGATCTTGTCCGCCCAGCCCGCGTACCATACCCAGCGGTCGATGGCGGCGTCCACGAACGTTTCCGCCTTCGACGAGCCGATGCCCTCAGCTGCGCGGATCTCGCTGACAAACTGCGACCGGCGGCCCTCCATCAGCTCGGCGACACGGTACAGCACCTGGCCCCGGTTATACGCGGTGGCGCCGGACCATCCAGGGAACGCCTTGCGCGCCGCGGACACCGCGTCGCGCGCGTCCTTGCGCGAGGCGAGGGCAGCGTTGGCGAGGAAGCCGCCGCGGGAGTCGGTCACCGCGTAGGACCTTCCGCTCTCCGAACGCGGAAAAGCGCCACCGATATACAGCTTGTACGTTTTGCGCACGGCGACACGACCAGCGACTGAGTCAGACATCGAGGTACGCCTCCAGCCCGTGCCGGCCGCCCTCGCGCCCGTAGCCGGACTCCTTGTAGCCGCCGAACGGCGACGTCGGATCGAACCGGTTGAACGTATTCGCCCACACCACGCCGGCCCGCAGCTTGGACGCCATCCACAAGATCAGCGAGCCCTTCTCGGTCCACACGCCGGCGGACAGGCCATAGGGCGTGTTGTTGGCCTTCTCCACCGCCTCGGCCGGCGTGCGGAACGTCAGTACGGAAAGCACCGGCCCGAAGATCTCTTCCCGCGCGATGCGGTGCGCCTGTGACACCCCGGTGAAGATCGTCGGCGGGAACCAGAACCCGCGCGCAGGCAGCTCGCAAGGCGGCGACCAGCGCTCGGCGCCCTCGGCCTCCCCCACGTCGGACAACGCGCGGATCTTGGCCAGCTGCTCGGCCGAGTTGATCGCGCCCACATCGGTGTTCTTGTCCAACGGATCACCGAGCCGCAGCGTGAGCAGCCGTCGCCGCAACGACGCGATCACCTCGTCATACACCGACTCTTGGACGAGCAACCTGGACCCCGCGCAGCAGACGTGCCCCTGGTTGAAGAAGATCCCGTTGACGATGCCCTCGACCGCCTGATCCATCGGCGCGTCCTCGAACACGATGTTCGCGGCCTTGCCGCCAAGCTCAAGGGTGTTGCGCCGGTGCGCGCGCAAGCACGCGCGCGCGATCTGCTTGCCGACCTCGGTGGACCCGGTGAACGCCACCTTGTCGATGCCCGGATGTTCCACCAGCGCGCGACCGGTCTCCCCCGCGCCGGTAACGATGTTCACCACGCCAGGCGGCAGGTCGGCCTGCTGGCAGATCTCCGCGAACGCCAGCGCGGTCAGCGGCGTCGTCTCTGCGGGCTTGAGCACCACCGTGTTCCCGCAGGCCAGCGCGGGGGCGATCTTCCACGCCAGCATCAGCAGCGGGAAGTTCCACGGAATGATCTGCCCGGCCACCCCGATCGGCCCAGGCGAAGCGCCGTAGCCGGCGAACTCCAGCTTGTCCGCCCAGCCCGCGTGGTAGAAGAAATGCGCCGCGGCCAGCGGGACGTCGACGTCGCGCGACTCTCTGATGGGCTTGCCGTTGTCGAGCGACTCCAGCACCGCGAGCTCTCGCGATCTCTCCTGAACGAGGCGTGCGATCCGGAACAGGTACTTCGATCTGTCTTTCCCTGGCAGCCGGGACCAGGTCTGCTCATACGCCTTCCTGGCGGCGGTCACCGCCCGGTCCACGTCGGACGGGCCGGCCTCGGTCACCTCGGCCAGTACCTCCTCGGTCGCCGGGGAGATCGTCTTGAATGGGCGGCCGTCGACGGTATCGGTGAAAGCGCCGTCGATGAACAGCCCGTAGGACTCCCGGAGGCTGACGATCGACCGGGACTCGGGCGCCGGCGCGTACTCGAACTTCGGCATCTGTTTAGTCCAGCGTGAAGTAGTCGGGGCCCTCGTAGTGGCCGGTCTTCATCTTGGTTCGCTGCATGAGCAGGTCGTTCAGCAAGCTGGAGGCGCCGAGCCGGAACCAGTCGGGATCCAGCCAGTCCTCCCCCGCTGTCTCGTTGACCAGGACTAGGTAGCGAATGGCGTCCTTGGCGGTGCGGATCCCCCCGGCCGGCTTGACGCCGACCTGCCGCCCGTGCGCCTCGCGGAAGTCGCGGACCGCCTCAAGCATGACCATCGTGACCGGCAGCGTGGCGGCGGGGCTCACCTTCCCGGTGGAGGTCTTGATGAAATCCGCTCCGGCCAGCATGGCCAGCCAGGACGCGCGCCGGACGTTGTCGTAGGTGACCAGTTCGCCAGTCTCCAGGATCACCTTCAGGTGGGCCCCGCCACCGCCGGCCGCCGCGCACGCTTCCTTCACCGCCACGATCTCGGAATATACGAGATCGTAGTTCCCGGCAAGGAAGGCGCCGCGGTCGATCACCATGTCCACCTCGTCGGCGCCTTCGGCGATGGCATACCTGACGTCGGCGAGCTTGACGTCCAGGCTGGCCCGTCCGCTAGGGAACGAGGTCGCCACACTCGCCACGTGAATGCCGGTGCCTGTTAGCTCCTGCGCGGCGACGCGCGCCAGGTCAGAGTAGACGCAGATCGCCGCGACCCTGGGCGCGGTTGGGTCCGCGGGATCCGGCTGCCTGGCCTTCGCGCACAGCGCACGGACCTTGCCCGGTGTGTCCTGGCCCTCGAGCGTGGTCAGGTCGATCATCGAGATCGCCAGGTCAAGCGCCCACTGCTTGGCGGTGGTCTTGATCGACCGGCTGGCCAGCATCGCGGCACGCGCCTCGGCACCTACCCGGTCGACGCCGGGCAGCCCGTGCAGGAATCCCCGCAGGTCCCGTGCGCCCTCCAGCGTGATGCTCACGGTCCCTCTCCCCTCATCGTGCCCATTTCTTCCTCCACGGCCCAGTATGACCTGACGACCGATGCGGAGTGCTCACATGCTCTCCTTAGCCTCGCTTGCCCCCAGCGGCTAGACAGCCGCCGACTTAGCGTCCAGGTGACCACGGATGTTCCGTCCAGGTGACCACGAAGTGTCCGTCCAGGTGACCACGCCTGTCTTGGCCTGCTCGTGGCCCGGCAACTGACCTGGGCCGAGCAACGATGCCGCCAGGCGGCCAATGGATGGCGTTAATCAAAAGAATGCTCGATCATAAGTCGACCCAGGCGCGTTCGAGATCGCCTTCCAGGCCGTTCCGGCCAGTCAGGACGCCCTCCCCGACGAAGGCGACCCTGAGCTGCTCTGCCGCCGCTGCGGCGGCCCGGCTGCCTTCTTCCCCGACGAGGTGCCTGACGGCTTCTAACCCCGCAAGCCCACAGCGAGCCAGTGCCCCCTAAGAGGGGCACTGGCTGCTCGCGGATCTGACCTGACCGGCGTCCTAGGCCAGATGATGCAGAGGGCGACCCACGTCCGCTGCTACCTGACCCGCATGCCGTCGATCCGGACCCGAATGCGTGGCCGTGGTTGGTCCCGTGAGCGCTTACCCGCTCACCTGGGTGTACGGGATCACGGGGGCCGGTGCGGTGACCGTAAACGGGGTGCCCCAGCGGCTGAAGGTGATCGTTTTGGACTGTGCGCTTGTTGCCACAGTCTCGCTGACGGGCAGGACCTGCGGGGTGGTCGTCAGGACGAGCCGGGCCTTGATCGACGTGCCGGAGGAGTTTGCCGTCCACGACAGCACGTAGGCCTTCTGACCGTTCACCGTCGTGTTCGATACTGAGGTGATGTCCGAGGCGGACGGCAGGATGCTCGACGGGAGTGAGGCGATGGTGTCCTCGACCGCGAGATCTTGATACTCGGGGGTGCCTGCCTTGATCATGACCCAGTGGGAGCTGGCCTTCGCGGCGGCCTTGGCGGACAAACCGATGTAGGCGGTCAGTCCCGCCGTGCTGCCGGTGAAGTAGGCGGCCTTGCTGGTGATCCGGATCGTCGCGGTGGCGGATCCGGAGCCGATCATCTCGACCCCGGTGACGGACCCGATGTCGGCCACGATCCGCTGCCCGCTAGCGGACGGAATAGAGGAAATGACCATCCGCACGGCCTTCTGGGTGAGCATTGAGTCGTCCGCGGCGTTGATCACCGAGGACGCGACGGCGGCTTTGGCCTGAGCCGGGGTCAGGCCGGGTACGGGCAGCTTCCAGCTCTGCAGGATCTCGTCCAGGCTGGTCTTCGCGCTGGCCGGCCCGGCGATGTGGGTCACCGCGTACCAGTAGAGGTGGCCCGCGGCGGTGACGGCGGCCGGCACCGAGGCCTGCTTTCCGTAGCTGTACAGGAAGAAGATCAGCGGTGCGCACGCGATGATCTGGCCCGTCTCCGCGTCCTGCGAGCCGGTGCCCGACGTGCACTCGCGCAGCACGGTGTCCCGGGAGGCCACCGAGTACTGCACGTCCTGCGTGGTGAACGTGGCGATGCCAGGGTGGGCGGTGTAGAGGGCGGCGATCTCGGTCCTGACCTGCTGGAAGGAGACCTGCTGCCTGGTGGTGAAGACGTTCGCTGCCTGCCCCGGCGAGCCGCTGCCGCCCGCGCAGCCCGCCGCAAGGGCTGCGAGGACGGCGGCAGCAATGCCGGAGCGGACGATCTGGAGGCGGCGGCGGCCGCGCCGGCGGTTGCCCGCCGGCGCGGCCGCCTGTGCAGCGTGGGTCACCGAGTATTGCCCTTGACCGTGTTGGCGCCGCACTGCCCCAGGTTGAGCGGGGCAGCCCCGGCCCCACTGTGGACGACGAGCCGACCGTTGACGGTGGTGTTGCACACCACGTTGGTGCCGGAGCTCAGCGGGTCGCTCGCCCGGCGGACGTTGCTGACCACCAGGCTGCCGCCGATCGTCGACCCGGCGATACGGAATCCGGTCCCGCTGACCACCAGGTCGCCGGTCACCGAGGTGTCGATCACGTCGCACCACGAACCCGGCGGGACGATCAGGTCGCCCCGCACCATGACGGCGCTGAGCTGCTGGTCGTTGCAGGTCAGGTTACCGGTGGCCGGGATGGTCACAGTGGCCCGCAGCGGCAGGCTGGCCAGCGAGTCGGCGGTCCCGGCGTACACGGCCCGCGAACCCGTTGCCGTGAGCCACTGCTGAGTCCCCGATGACCAGTACTGGAGCTGGCGCAGCGGCACGTGCATGCTGACCTGCTGTGACTGGCCCGGCTGCAGCGTGACCCGGCTGAAGGCGGACAGCTGCCGCACGGCGAACTGGATGCCCGCCGGCTGCACGTCAGGCGCGCCCAGGTAAACCTGGGGAACCGTGCTGCCCTGGACTTGCCCGGTGTTGGTCACCCGGACGCTTACGTTGAGTCCGCCGTCCGTGGTTCGGGTTATCCGGAGGCCCGAGTAGCCGAAGGCGGTGTACGACAGGCCCCAGCCGAAGGGGAACAGCGGGGTGATGCCCTCCTTGTCGAAGTACCGGTAGCCGTTGTAGATGCCTTCCGTCTCGTCGGTAGTCCCGCCGGTTCCGCCGTTCAGGCGTTCCAGGTGGGGGCCGGTGGTGTCGCCCTGGTAAAGCGGCACGGTCTGGTTGTAGCCCCAGAGGGTGTCGGTGCCGTTGGCGGGCCAGGTGATGTCGGCGTGACCACTGGGATTGGCCAGGCCGAGCAGCAGCCTGGCGGTCGACGTGCCGCCTTCCTCGCCGGAGAACCACATCTCGAGGACGGACTTCACGTTGCCGATCCAGGGGAGAAGCACGGGATTGGCGGTGTTGAGTACGACGACCGTGTTCGGGTTCGCGGCCGCGACCGCGTCGATGAGCTGCGGTATTGGACGCGCTCAGCGACTCGGGCGCCGAGATTGTCGCCGGTGACGACCCATAAGGATTCGGGATTGTCGTCGACGCCCCCTGGTCGTTGAGGAAAACGATCGCGAGCTTCTTGCCCTTGGCAGCCGCGGCCGCGTCGGCGATGTCGCCGTTCGCCCGCGAGTAGGCGAACCGGAAACTAGCCGCGGCAGCGGTCGCGTTGTCGAAGGTGATCGTGACCTGGTGGTATGTGCCGCCGGTGAGCGAGGCCGCCGCAGTCGCCTCGTTGGTGAGGCCCGCCTCGGTGTAGCCGCTGTCGGTGGGCGTGCCGGGCAGCGCCGCGTTGTGCGCGCCGGTGACGCCTCTGCCGTACACGTCAGGCGGCGCGCTCAGCGTCTGGGCCGCGCCGTCCAGGGAGAACGTCACGTCCGCGGCGGGCACGCCGCTGCTGAACTGGAGCTGCCAGGTGTAGGTGTCGGTAGTCGGCACGTACACGTATCCGGTCCAGGTGTAGTCGCCGGGCGGGAGCTGCCCGTTGCCTGAGGCCGTGGTGAAGTCAATCGAGGAATCGGTGGTCGGCGAGCCCGGGCCGGTGGTGCGGTCCAGGTGCCTGGTCACCGAGGTGGCCGAGTCGGACAGGGCCGAGGATGGGACGGGCTCCCCTGACGGCGAGTTGGCAGGCACGTAACTGAACGCGCCCGCGTTGCCGGTGAAGGCCTTGAGCTGCTCGAGCGGGCTGATCGCGTCGCGGTCGGCGTAGCCGACCGATGCCTCGCCCGTCGGGTCGGCGATGGTGTACTCGGCGCCGGGGCCGGTGACCAGGACGCCGCCGCTGAGGTCGGACTGGGTGATCGGCAGGGTGCTGCCGTCGTTCTTCAGCAGCACGGCGCCTTCTTCGGACATCTTCTCGACGACGGCCGCGTCGCCGTTCTTCGTCCCGAGGTCGGCGGTGGGCGTGGCACCGTGCGCCGGTCCGGTAGGCAGTGGCGCGTTGCCGCTGGTGTCGCCGTTGATCCCGCCGGGATTGGTGCAGGTGGCCGCGACCGGGGTCTGGTTGCAGCCGAGCATGCCGAAGCGCTGTTCCTGGTAGAGCATCGTGGCCAGCGCCTGGTTAAACACCGACAGCGGCACCGAGCCGTTGGCCACGGCCTGCACCAGGGTGCACCCGGTCACCGGGCAGCCGGGCCCGGGGACGCCGGCCACGTGGACCGCGCCCGGCGCTGAGCAGGACTCGGCGTTGCCTGCGGCGTCAGCGCAGGTGTCGCCGGTCGCGTCGAATGCGGACGGAGGCCCGGAGAACCCGCCGCTCGACGTAGTGGACAGGCTGTTGCTGTCGCTGAAGTAGCCGGCCGTCGTCGGCTGCTCCTGGCCCTCGCCCTGGAAAATGGCACTGGTGCTGTGCGTTGCCGGGTAGTCCGAGCCCACCATCGCCACCGATCCCCACAGGTCGCGGAGCGCGTAGGTCAGGGTCAGCGGCTGCTCGCATGAGTAATGCGACTCGTTCAGCGGCCAGGTCTGGGGATTGCTTCCCGCGGTCGCATACGGGCTGAGCGGCGCGGTGCCGGACAGCGAGGAGACCGTCGACGGCAGTGTCGTGGAGGTGTCCTGCCAGATCTGGTAGGAGCACATGGTCGCCGCCGCGCCGGCGTTGACGAATCCGGACTCGTAGGGCGTGAGGTAGATCTGGTGCAGCGCCTGGTCGGAGATCTGGGTGCTGGTGTTCTGGTTCTGGCCGTTGTACACCGCGAAGTGCTTCATCTGGGACAGCGCCCCGGCGCCCTGGATGCCGCTGATCTGGGACGCGACCATGTCGCCCGACAGGAACGGGTCCTCGCCCGTGGTTGTCAGGTTACGGCCCCAGTTAGGCAGCCGGTCGATGTCGGTCTGCGGGCCGAACAGCCCGGTCACCATGAGCTCGCGGGCCTCAGTTCCCTCGGCCTGCCCCCAGACGTTGCCCAGCTCGGTGTCGAAAGATGACGCCAGGTTCATCAGCGTCGTCGGGCCGGTGGTCTTCTCCGCGTTGGGCCCGGAGAACGTGTTCACCCCCTGGGCGTCGGTCCAGCAAGGCGCCATGATGCTCGGATTGGTGCCGGTGGGAGCCGCGGTGGGCCCGACGTTGTTACAGGTCGCGTTCGTCCCGCCGTGGAACAGGATGCTGGCGTTGGCCAGCTGCGCCTCGGTGGGCGGGTCGCTCGGCTCCAGCTGGGCGATAAGGTTCAGCACCGCCGGGGTATAGGGCGCGTCCGCCGCGACGGCCGGTGAGCTTGACGTGGACGGGAGCTGCACCGGGAGCGCGTAGGGCACATCGGAGGGTGCAGTGGGCTTAACCCAGTCGGCGGGCGTGCTCCCCGACCGCGAGGCCGAGGCGGCAGAGGCCGGGTGAGCAGCCACCACGGAAACGGCCGACGCTGGTGCCGCGGTCAGCACCGAGGCGGCCGCTAGCCCGGCCATGGCGATGACGGGTAGCCCGGCCGAACCGCCGAACAGCCGTCTCTTCTTCCGTTGTGTCATGCGTTGTCTTCGCAACGAGCCCTCGCCAAGCACAGTGATCATTGCCTGCTCCGTCTCAGATGGCCTCTTCGCCACCGCATTGACTTCTTGCATCAATTAATCCGAAATCCGTCATATTTCCGGATGCAATGCGGATAATCGCAAGGTAAATCTGAGCTTTATCCGTGTATCCGTCAAGC
Source organism: uncultured Actinomycetota bacterium (assembly GCA_963759545.1). Lineage (GTDB taxonomy): Bacteria > Actinomycetota > Actinomycetes > Streptosporangiales > Streptosporangiaceae > Trebonia. The sequence goes on along the minus strand of CAVXAB010000049.1, from coordinate 58,667 downwards.
CTTTCATCGTTTTTGCCGAAACCCGGAATAATTAGTAGCCTTGGATGATGCCTGTCTCATTTCCGCTCCGCCCGACGGACCGCCAGCTCCTAGCAACCCTCGCCCGGCATGGTCAGCTCCAGCGAGATCAGCTCGCGCTGTTGTCAGGGCTGCCGCGCACCACCGCCACCGATGCGCTCACCCGCCTGCGACGGCATGGGCTGGTGGTAGAGCAGACGGCCACGGGCACGGCGGGAAGGGTCGGCAGGCCGCCGAAACTGCTGGCGCTCGCGGCGCCGGCCGGCCTCGTTGGTGCCGTCGCGCTAACGCACCGGACACTGCAGGCGGCCGTGGCGGGTTTTGACGGCACGCTGCACGCGCGCCGCGCCGTTGATCCCTACACCTATGACTCAGCAGCCGGACTCGCGGCGCCGGCCATGCTCATGCTCGAGCAGTCGCTGAACGGAATCTCCCGCTCCACCGGCGACCTGAGCTGCGTGGTCGTGGGGGTGCCCGCCCCTGTCCAGGGGCTAGGCGGAGGGGCTCCCACGGGTACGCGCACACCCGCTAGGGCCAGTGCACAGTTTGAGGGGCCGCCGGCGAGTCTCCTTCCAGCGACGTTGCCTGACGAATTCGGCCGGCAGGTCGACGTCCCGGTATGGGTGGAGAACGACGCGAACCTAGGCGCCCTGGGAGAAGGAGAGTTCGGTGCGGCAGCGAACATGGCGAACTTCATCTACATAAAGATCGCGCACGGCATTGGCGCCGGCCTGGTGTTGAACAGGCGGCTTTACCGCGGCACTAACGGCCTGGCAGGCGAACTCGCGCACATTCACGCCGAAGTCGACGGCGCCCTGTGCTGTTGCGGCGGCCGCGGCTGCCTCACGACAACATTCAGCCCATACCGACTTGTCGAATGGATCAGGACCGTGCATCCAGGCGTCCAGACTATGGACGACGTGCTGGCACTCGCCGGGGACAAGGACGCCGGGGTATGGCGCGCACTGCGCGATCTCGGCCGTGCGATCGGACGGTCGCTCGCTGACTTCTGCGTCTACATGGCACCGGACGGCATCGTGCTCGACGGGACACTTGGGAACGCCGCCGAGCCGGTAATCGAAGGCGTAAGGGAGATGCTGGACCGTTTCGCGCCGCCGATGGTCCTGTCGCAACTGGAGATTTGCGGTGGTCTGCTTGGCCACGACGCAGAACTGCGTGGAGCAGCGGTGCTTGCCCGTCAGTGCCAACTCGGATTCGACATCCCTTTATCTGCCGGGAGGGTTATTCCGCGAAGTCGGTACTCGTGGTGAGTTCCCGCCACTCCCCCGCCTGGGCACGTTGCGCGTCCAGCACCGCTGTCGCCGTCGCCAGGGCGTCGCGGCCGAGCAGGAGGAGGGACGGCGGCCGGGGGGCCGCGACGACTGCGATGATCGCGCGGGCGGCCCGGGCCGGGTCGCCCGGCTGAGTGCCGTCGACGGTGTCCTTCTCCTTGCGCCGCAGGCCGGCCGTCTCGGCGTAGTCGTCGATCGCCGTAGCGGACTGCATCAGCGACCGGCCGGAGAAGTCGGTGCGGAAGGCCCCTGGCTCTACCGCGATGACTTTGATGCCGAGCGGCTCTGCCTCCTTGCGCAAGGAGGCGGTCATGGCTTCGAGCGCCGCCTTGCTGGCCGAGTAGTAGCCGGACCCCGGCGGGCACCTCAGGGCGCCGATCGAGGAGATGTTGACGATCGCGCCGCTCCGGCGAGCCCGCATGCCCGGCAGCGCCGCCTTGATCAGCGCGACGGGACCGAAGAAGTTGGTCGCGAACAGCCGCTGCACGTCGGCTGGATCACCCTCCTCGACAGCGGCCCGGTAACCGTATCCTGCGTTATTGACCAGCACGTCGATGCCGCCGAAGGCATCCTCGGCCTGCCGCACGGCGGCCATTACCTGCTCGTCGTCCGTCACGTCGAGCGTGAGGGCGAGGGCGGTATCGGGATACGCCTTCGCCAGGTCCGCCAACCGCCCAGAGTCGCGTGCGGTGATCGCTGCGCTCTCACCGCAATCCAGCACCGCCTCGGCGAGCGCGCGGCCAAGGCCGGTTGAGCAGCCGGTGATGAACCAGGTGGACATGCCGGTATTCCTCTCTGGAATTCCATCGCCTCGAACGAGATCGTCAGCTCGCTGGCGACGTGATGGTGCGGTCGATGTCTGTCACGCTAGGGCGGGACGCGCTCGCCTGGGAGGCCCTCCGGGTACCTGGTTCGACAGGCACTGCCTGGGCAAGGGCATCTGGGGTTGTCTAGATGACGACACCATCGAGCGGGGAGGCACAGCACAAGATGACCCAGACCGTCGACCTGACCTTGAACAACGGCGTCGAGATGCCCGCGCTGGGCTTCGGAGTGTTCCAGACACCACCGGACGTGACCGCGAACGCCGTGCACACGGCACTGGAGACCGGGTACCGGCTGATCGACACCGCCGCCGCCTACGGCAACGAGCGCGAGGTTGGCGAGGCCATCCGCCGCTCCGGCCTCGCCCGAGAAGCGGTGTTCATCGAGACCAAGGTGTGGATCAGCGACTACGGCTACGAGCAGGCGCTCCATGCCTTCGACAAGTCAGCAGGCAAGCTCGGCGTCGACCAGATCGACCTGTTCATCCTCCACCAGGCCCTGCCGGGCCGGTTCGAGCTGACCCTAGACGCCTACCGCGCCCTGGAGAAGCTGCTGGCGGACGGGCGGGTCCGCGCGATTGGCGTCAGCAACTTCATGCCCGAGCACCTCGACGCGCTGCTCAAGCAGGCCATGGTGCCGCCCTCGGTCAACCAGGTCGAGGTTCACCCCTACTTCACGCAGCCAGCGGTGCGGACCGCCAACGCCGAACACGGGATCCTCACCCAGGCCTGGTCACCGATCGGCGGCATCACCAGCTACCGCGGCACCAGCACCAGCACCTTCGACGACCCGCAGATCGGGAAGATCGCCGAAGCGCACGGCAAGACCCCGGCCCAGGTGATGATCCGCTGGCACCTACAGGAAGGCCGCTCCGCGATCCCCAAGTCCGTGCGCCCCGAGCGCATCTTCGAGAACTTCGACGTGTTCGACTTCGAACTCACCCCCGGCGAACTCGCGCTCCTCGACGGGCTCGACACCGGCGTGCGCGGCGGCCCCGAGCCCGCCGCCATCACCCTGGAGACCTTCGGGCGGATCATCCCCGAAGCCTGACCACCGTGCAGGTCGCTTGCGCCTAGGCGGCTGAACGGACGCCGACTTAGCGTCCAGGTGACCACGGATGTTCCGTCCGAGTGACCACGAAATATCCGTCCAAGTGACCACGAGGCTGAGGCGTTTCCTGCTACCGACCGGCGCCGTCCTCGCGGCCACCGGCAGCGGCGACGCGGACGCCTGCGACGAGCTCGGCGCCCTCGTGCTCGACGGCATCAGATCGCCGCATTCCGCTCACTGCGACGTGCGTGTGCCCGACGACTACACCGCTTCGTGGAACAAGTTCGCGTCGCTGAACCTGGTCCGGTCCGACCCGGCCATCACTGCCGAGGTGATATTCCGGATGGTGACCGACGGCGATACCCGCAAGGTGCACTACTACAGCGGCCCGGATGGCGAGGCGATCCCGCGGGTGAAGCAACTGCTCAGGCAGGACTGGTACTTCGAAGAGCTCAGCGCCCGCAACCGCAATGAGGCCAGCCCGTTGTGGAAGTCACTGATGCCGACTCCGACCGCCAACAACGGTTGATCCAATTTCGCTGGGTCAGGGGCTCCGGCTACCTCCCCAGCCGAACCCGAAGATGATCGCGGGAATCCGCTCATCCCCCGCGCCCTTGCCCCGCTTCCTCGGGCTGGAATGTCGGTGGCTCGGAGTAGTGTTCGATTATCAGCTTCAGTCGAAGCGGGCGATCGAACGGGGCGACTTGATGGGATGGCAAGCGGACTCCAACCCGAGGCCGGGCGAGGTGCCCGGCCAGGGTGAGTGCCGTCCCGCGCCGCTCGCCGGCTTCGGGCACGGCGGGACGTGGGCCGGGGCGCCGCCGTCTGCCGCGCTGGCGGCGGCGCTGGAGGCCGCCGCGGGACCCGGGGACCTGTACGAGGGCGCCGACACCGATGCGCTGGTCGGGGTCGTGCGGCAGTGGGCGGCGGTTGAGTCGTGGGCGGCGGCGGGCAAGCTGGGGGCGCTGCGGGCGATGATGCGGGAGGACGGCGAGGGGGCGCCGCTGCTGCGCCGCCGAGGCGACCTGCCCGACGGGTGGGACGACTCGCTGAACTACGAGGTCGCCGGGGCGCTGGCGATGGGGCCGGTGTCGGCGGGGAACCTGGCGGGCCTGGCCTGGGCGCTGGGCGCGCGGCTGCCGGGCATCGGGCGGCTGCTCGCCGATGGCACCCTCACCCTGGCGAAGGCGAAGCTGGTCGCGGCGGTGTTCGAGCCGCTGGATGAGGGCGAGGCGGCGCGGGCCGAGGCGCTGATCGTGCCGGAGGTGGCGGGGAAGACCTACTTCCAGGTGGAGCGCCTCGCGTGGCGGGCGGCGCTGGCGGTGGCCCCGGACGTGGCGGAGCGGCGGCGGTCGCAGGCGGAGCGGGAGCGGGCCCGGGTCACGGTGTTCCGCGAGGAGTCCGGCGCGGTGGGCCTGTCCGGCCGTGACCTGCCGGCGGCGCAGGCCCTGGCGGGGCACGCGAGCGTGGTGGCCCGCGCGAGGCTGTACGAGGCGTCCGGCGCGTTCCCCGGGCAGGGCACGAGCAGCCTGGAGGCGCTGGCCTACCTGCACCTGCTGAACGGCGTGACCGCCGGGGACGCGATCGCGTTCGCCCGCGCCGCGGCGGCGGAACCCCCGGACGGCGGGCCCGACGACGGGCATGACGACAGCGGGCATGACGAGGACGGCCGGCAACGAGGGCTCGCGCAGCACGGCCGGCAGCCGCGCTGGCGCTCCGGGCGGCAGCGGGAGCCCAGGCGACGATGATGACCCCGGCGACGATGAGGACCAAGGCGGCGGCGAGGATCTAGGCGGCGGTTCAGGGCCGGGTGACGGCGGCGACCACCCGGGAGGCGGCGGCGACGGCCTGGGCGCACGAGGAGGCCACCCGGCGCTGCCTGAGGTAACGGTCCCGCTGGTCACCCTGCAAGGACAGGCGGCCCGGGCGGGGGAGAGCCGGCTGCTCGGCCCCCTCGACCCGGCCATGGCCCGTGACCTTGCTGTCGCCGCGGCCCGGTCCCCGTGCTCCCGGTGGGGGTCACCATCGTCGACGAGCATGGCTACGCGATCGGCCACGGCATCGCCCGCCCCAGGCGCGGCAACAGGCAGCAGCCGCGGCCACCTGGCATGACCGAGTACGCGCTGCCCGCGCGGATCAACATCACCGTCACCGAGACCCGGCTGCGGCAGCTGGCCGCCCAGCCGGCCGAGCCGCGCTCCGGTGCCCCGCCCGGGGACTGGGAACTGGTCCCGCGGGAAGCCGGCACGTGGGCGCTAATCCTGCCCGGCGGCCGGGAACTGGCCGTCCGGTTCGACGTGGTGCCCACCCACGAGTGCGACCACCGGCACGAGGTCAGCAGCTACGAGCCGAGCGAGCGGCTGCGCCGCCTGGTCCAGGTCAGGGATCAAGAGTGCACTTTTCCGCCCTGCTCACGACCCGCGCGCGACTCGGATTGGGAGCATGCCGTCCCGTTCGACAAGGGCGGGCGGACCGACGCGTGCAACGCCGGAGCACGCAGCCGACGATGCCACCAGGTCAAACAGTCGAGCGGCTGGACGGTCACCCAGCCCAAGCCAGGCTGGCACGTGTGGACCACTCCGACGGGCCGCACCTACACGCAAGAGCCATGGCGCTACATTGCTTAGTGGCGCGTACGGTTGTCAGCTAAGGCTGTGTGTCAGTCGATACGCGGCCCGAGGTCCGCGACTAGCAGGTGCTTCTGCACCTGCCCAGGCTGTTGCGCGGCAGGTGCGGGACGGTCGTGACGTACTCGGGCGTCTTGACCTGGAGATCCGGCGCTCATCGAAGAAGCCACGGACGCTGTCCAGGTCCACCGGCCCTGAACCCGGTCGCAGCACGAAATATGTAGCACACGAGGTCAGACGCCGTCCGGCCGGCGTGGCACAGGCGCAGGACGCGAAGGTTGAGCGGCTCGATGGGGATCGTGCGGTTGACCAGGGCCACCTGCACCTGCGCGCAGCCGCCGGGATGGGCCGGATCGCGGACGAGCAGCCGCCTTTACCGTTTACCGGTCCCTACTGGTCCCCGCCAAGGGCCGCGAGCACCACGCCCAGCTTCGTGAGGTCCGTCCACAGCGGCTGGTCGATGCAGAGACCGCAGTGCCTAGCTCCCCTTGTGCTTGGTGATTTCTTCGAGGAGCTGGGGGACGACGGTGAACAGGTCGCCGACGACGCCGTAGTCGGCGATCTCGAAGATCGGCGCCTCGGGGTCCTTGTTGACCGCGACGATCGTCTTGGAGGTCTGCATCCCGGCCCGGTGCTGGATCGCGCCGGAGATCCCTACCGCCATGTACAGCTGCGGGGAGACGGTCTTGCCGGTCTGCCCGACCTGGAACTGGTGCGGGTACCAGCCGGCGTCGGTCACCGCGCGGGACGCGCCGACCGCCGCGCCGAGCGCGTCGGCCAGCTTCTCGATGATCTTGAAGCCGTCCTCAGACCCGGTGCCGCGCCCGCCGGAGACCACGATCTGCGCCTCGGTCAGTTCCGGGCCGCTCGCCCTTGGCCGCGACCACGCGCTCGGTGACCGCCGCGCGCCTTGGCCGCGTCGGAGGCGGCGAAGGAAACGGCCTCGACGGCGGCGGCACCTGGCGACGCCTCGGGAGAGATCGCGTTCGGCCGCACCGCGATGATCGGCGTTCCCGGCCCGCACCGTCGGAGTGGACGGTGATCGACGCCGCCGAAGTTCGGCTGCTCCGCCACCGGCTTCCCGTCCTCGCCCGCGGTCACGTTCACCGCGTCGGTCAGCACGCCCGACCCGGTCTTGACCGCCAGCCGCCCCGCGATCTCCTTGCCCTCGGTCGTCCCGGCGACCAGCACCGCGGCCGGGGACTTCTCCGCTACCAGCGACGCGAGCAGCTCCGCGGCCGGCGCCACGACGTACCCGGAAGAAGTCGGGCGAGTCCGCGACGTACACCTTCTCCGCGCCGTACTCGCCCAGCCGGGCAATCCCGGCGTCCGAGCCAGGCCCCGTCCAGACCACCGACGGGGAGCCCAGCCGCCTCGCGGCGGTCAGCAGCTCCAGCGTCACCTTCTTGACCTCGCCGTCAGCGGTGTGCTCCGCGAGGACCAGTACCTCAGCCATGTAACCCAGTCCTCTCTAGATGAACTTCCGCTCGGCGAGGAACCCGGCCGCCTTGCTGCCGCCGTCTCCCTCGTCCTTCACGATCACGCCCGCCTCCCGCGGCGGCCGCGCCGCGAAGTCATCCACCCACGTAGCCGCGCCCGCCAGACCGGCCGAGCCCCCGGCGGCACGGCAGCTCGGCCAGCGTCAGCGTCTGCACCGGCTTCTTCTTCGCCGCCATGATCCCCTTGAACGTCGGGTACCTGGGCTCGTTGATCTTCTCCACCACCGACACCACCGCCGGCAGCGACCCCGTCACCACCGCGTACCCGTCGTCGGTCACCCGCCGGATCGTCACCGACGACCCGTCGATGTCCACCTTCGACGCCAGGGTCAGCTGCGGCACCCCGAGGCGCTCGGCCAGCATCGCCGGCACCACCCCGGTCCGCGCGTCCGTCGACTCAGAACCGAGGATCACCAGGTCGAACCCGACTGCCTTGAGCGCCTCGGCCAGCGCCAGCGAGGTCGCGAGCGCGTCCGAGCCCGCCAGGCCGTCGTCGGTCACGTGCACGGCCTTGCCCGCGCCCATCGACAGCGCCTTGCGGATCGACTCCGACGCCTTGCCCGGGCCCATCGACAAGATCGTCACCTCGCCGCCGTGCGCCTCCGCGATCTTCAGGCCCTCCTCGATCGCGTACTCATCGAGCTCGTTGATCAGCCCGTCAAGCGAAGCCCGGTCCAGCGTGCCCTCACCGGTGAGCGTGCGCTCCACCGCGGTATCAGGCACCTGCTTCATGCAGACGACGATATTCATCGGATAGGCGCACCCTTCTTGTCGTGAGGCCTCGTACTGGTCAGAAACGGTCTCGTGGCCGGCAGACGCCCCGGGCCTCGCGCAGGGCGTGGGCGGCCTCGCCGCGGGCGGCCGGCTCGCGGAGTCGCAGCTTGCGTCCACGAAACCACCGCCCAATGAAACTCAATATCATCGAACGATACTCAGTCTCATACTTCGGGGCAAGGGCCGCTCTCCTCCCAGGTGGTGATGCCGTGCCGGCTGAGCAGAGCCGGCACGGACGGGCTGCCGCGGCGAGGGCGGCTCGGTCTTCAGGCCGCTGCTCAGTCCCGGGCTGCGGTGCCGCGGGCTGCGGTGCCCCGGACTGCGGTACTGCCTCGCGCGGCGCGGGCACGGCACCCTCGTGCGGCGCGGGCACGGCACCCGTTTGCGGCGCGGGCTCGGCCCCGGTCAGTTCCTGGCGGCTGACCCGGATGGTGACGATCGCGATGATCAGGGCGAGCAGCCCGATCCCCGCGGCAACAAGGAACGCACGGGAAAAGCCGACCGTCAGGGCCTGATCGTAGATGGACGCGGGCGGTGGTGCCGCTGACGCGTGTCCGACCTGGGTCCTGACGCTGTTCGCGACGGTCGTCCAGGCGACGGTGCCGAGCAGGGCAAGCCCGATCGCGCCGCCGACCTGCTGGGCGGTGTTGAGCAGGCTGGAGGCGACACCGGAGTCCTGCTCGGCCACGTTGTGCAGGGCGACCAGGGCCAGCGGGACGAACACCAGCCCGAGCCCGAACGAGCTGACGAGCTGCGGGCCGAGCAGCTGGCTGGCGTAGCCGGCGTGCTCGGTCAGCCTGGAGAACCAGAACATCCCGCCCGCGACCATGGCGCAGCCCGCCACGATCAGCGGCCGCGGGCCGAGCCGCGGCATTAGCTGCGAGGCCAGTCCGGAGGCGATCACGACCCCGACGGCGAACGGCAGGTAGGCGATGCCCGACCGGATCGCGCTGTAGCCGAGGACGGTCTGTATGAACAGGGTGAGGAAGAAGAACAAGCCGAAAAGCCCGGTGGAGACGCACAGCATGATCAGGTAGGCACCCGACCGGTTGCGGTCGGCGAGCACCCGCATCGGGAGCAGCGGATGCGGGCTGCGCATTTCGATCAGCACGAACGAAACGAGAAGCACGACGGACGCGACCAGCGACGCCAGCACCTGCGCGTCACCCCAGTGCGATACCCCGTCCTGCCCGGTGGCGGCCTTGGACAGGCCGTAGACCAGCAGCGCGACGCCGCCGGTGCCGGTGACCGCGCCTGCCACGTCGACCCGGCCTGGCCGGCGGGGCGATTCTGCCAGCACGCGCGGCGCGGCGGCCGCCACCACGATCCCGATCGGGACGTTGACGAAAAGCACCCACCGCCACGACGCGTAGGTGGTCAGTATGCCGCCAAGCAGCAGGCCGACCGCGCTGCCGGCGCTGGCCATCGCCGCGTAGACGCCGAACGCCCGGTTGCGTTCCCCGCCTTCTGGAAAGTTGGTGGTGATCAGCGCCAGCGCGGTGGGCGCGATCACCGCGCCGCCGACGCCCTGCACTGCCCTCGCGGTGAGCAGCCACGCCTCGCTGTTAGCGAACCCGCCGAGCAGGGACGCTCCGGAGAACAGCAGCAGCCCGAAGACGAACACCCGCCGCCGGCCGAGAATGTCACCGGCGCGGCCGCCGAGCAGGAGCAGCCCGCCGAAGGTGACCGCGTAGGCGTTCACCACCCACTCCAGGCCGCTGCCGGAGAAGCCGAGTGCCTGCTGGATGTGCGGGAGGGCAACGTTGACGATGGTCGCGTCGAGCACGACCATGAGCTGGGCGGTGGCGATGACCAGCAGCGCCAGGCCGAGGCGGCGGTTGCCGCCGCCTGCCGTGGCGGCGGGCGAGGCCGCGCGCCCGGTCACGGATCGCGCTGGCCGGGTGGTGGGCAGGTCGGGAGCGCTGCCCGCGCCGGAGGCTGGTGATGTCACGACATCCCCCTTGGATCTCGGGCACGTCCCTGGCGGCCGTGCGAGCTTTCGCGACGGACCCAGGCTTGCCGTTAACCAAGTGAGCGGCCGTCACCTGATCCCGGTGATTCGCCGCACCCGGACCGAGGCTCCGCACGCCGTTGACAGTAGGTGCGCTGGTCTGATACCGAGGCAGAAGGTGCCAGGACTGAGTGACCGGCGCCGGGGTGCCCGGCGTAGATATCAAGGCAGGCCTGTGAGGGTGGTTCCAGCAACTCCCCGGCTGATCGACCGGAGTGATCTTCTCGCTGCCCTGGATCGCGCGGCGGCGAGCAAGGTGACGATCATCTCGGCCCCGGCCGGCAGCGGGAAAACGTCACTGCTGCGCGCCTGGGCCGGCCGGACCGGCCAGTCGCGCCGGCTCGCCGTCATGCAGGTGCAGCGCGACCAGCACGACGCGCAGCAGTTCTGGCTGACCCTGCTCGACGCGGTCCGTCGCGCGACTGGTGCGAACGGCGGCGCGGAACTGCCAGCAGCGACACCCGACTTCAACGAGCACGCGATGGCCGACCGGGTGCTATCTGAGCTCGCCGACGCTCATGGCGGCGTCACGCTGGTAATTGATGATCTCCACGAGCTGCACACGCCAGAGGCCCCCACTCAGCTCACCCGGCTGCTGACCAGCCTTCCCCCGAACGTGCACGCGATCCTGACCACGCGTCACGATGTGCGGCTGCGGCTGCACCGGCTGCGCCTGGCCGGCGAGCTCGCCGAGATCCGCGCGGCGGACCTGCGCTTTTCCGAGCGCGAAACCCGCGAGCTGCTCGAAGCCGCGGGCATCGCACTGTCCGCGGCCGGGGCGGCGCTGCTGCACCAGCGGACCGAGGGATGGGCCGCGGGCCTGCGGCTCGCGGCCCTCTCCCTGGTCGGCCACCCCGACCCGGAGCGGTTCGTCGCCGAGTTCTCCGGCAGCGACCGCACGGTCGCCGAGTACCTGCTCGCCGAAATGCTCGACCGCCAGCCGCCCGACGTCCAGGATCTGCTGCTGCGCACCTCCCTGCTCGACCGCGTCAACGGCGAGCTGGCCGACCTGCTGACCGGCCGTCTGGGCTCGGAACAGGTCCTGCTTGACCTCGAGGACGCCAACGCGTTCGTCGAATCGCTCGACCCCGGACGCAGCTGGTTCCGCTACCACCACTTGTTCGCCGATCTGCTCCGGCTGGAGCTGCGCCGCACGCTGCCCGCGGAAATACCCGCGCTGCACCGGCGCGCCGCCGGATGGTTCACTCAGCATGGCCAGATGGCCGAGGCCATCCGGCACACCCAGGCGGCCGGCGACTGGCCGGAGGCGGCCGGGCTGTTGGCCGACCATTCGTTCAGCCTGACGCTCGACGGGCAGGCGCAGACCATGCAGGCGCTGGTCCAGGCCTTCCCGCCGGGCGCGGACCACCCCGAGCTGGCCCTGGTGCGCGCGATGGGTGACCTTGCTCAGGGGCACCTGGACGATGCGGCCGCCCACCTGGCGGTCGCCAAGGCGTACGCCGAGACGACGCCGCCAGGCCGCCAGCGCCGCCACCAGGTGGCGATGGCGTTGCTGGAGCTGTCGCTGGCCAGGCGGCGCGGTTACCTGGCTGGCGTCACCGAGCAGGCTCGATTCCTGGCCTCCCCGGTAACCGGGCCGTCCGACGAAGACATCGCCTTGGGCAGCGACCTGCGCGCGGTGGCGCTGATGAACCTGGGTACCGCCGAGGCGTGGTCCCTGGGGCTGCCGGACGCGGTACGCCACCTCCGGGAGGGCGCCGTCCTGGCCCGGGAGATCGGCCGTCCGTACCTGGAAGTCGGCTGCCTCGCGCAGCTCGGTTTCGCGTATATCTTCCATGACGCTGCCAAGCCGGAGAACGATGCGTTCGCCACGACCCAGCGACGCTGCCGCGAGGCGATCGCGCTCGCCGAACGGTACGGCTGGGGCACGGAACCGGTGATCGCGCCCGCGCTGATGACGCTCGCAGGCACGATGGTGTGGCTGGGTGAGTTCGACGAGGGCGAGCGGTGGTTGCGGCGCACCGAACGGGCTCTGCAAACAGACACCGGGCCGGACATCAGGCTGCTGCTGCACCAGACGGCAGGGATGCTGCAGGCCGGCCGCGGCCGCCACCGCGAGGCGCTCGAGGAGTTCGGCGCGGCCGAAGACCTGGCGTCGCAGCTGGAGGGATCGCAGGCGCTGGCGAGCCAGGTGACCGGCTGGCTGCTCGCCACGCAGGCCCGCCTCGGGCTGACCGGCGAAGCCCGCGCCCGCCTCGCGGCGCTTGATGACGAGCGGGCAAGCTCCGGCGAGATACGCAATGCCCGCGCGGTGATCTGCCTGGCGGATGGCGATCCGGCCGGAGCCCTGGGCGCGTTGCACGATGTTCTCGATGGCACGGCACCGGTCCTGGGTTACACAACGGTCGTTGAGACGCAACTGCTCGCCGGGCTCGCCCATCGCGAGCGCGGTGACCAGCGCGCGGCGGACCAGGCGGCTGAACGCGCACTGGCCCTGGCGGAGTCTGACCGGCTGGTCTTGCCGTTCGCGATGACAGGCTCCCGGGAGCTGCTCGAGGCGCTGCCCCGGCACCAGACCGCGCACGCCGCGCTGCTCGCCGACATCCTCGACGTCCTCCACGGCTCATCCCCGGTGGCCAAACAGCAGTCCTCATTGCCGGCGGAGGAACTCAGCCCGGGCGAGCTCAGGGTGCTGCGATATCTGCCGACCAACTTGTCCCGGCCCGAGATCGCCGACGAAATGTCTGTCTCGCTGAACACCGTCAGCACGCACCTGCGCCGAATCTACGCCAAGCTCCAGGTCAGTGACCGGTCCTCGGCCGTGCGGCGCGCGCGGGAGCTGCGGCTGCTGGCCGCTCGCCGCACGCGCAAGCCCGGGGCGACCGGATCCAGGTGAAGCTCACCACGGACCGCAGATCACCTGAACCAGGTCACGACCGCTCACCGTGACGGCCGCTATCGTCAGGCGCGTCCGTTCGCCACGGGAAGGTGACACTCCATGACCAGTGCCCCAGAAGGAGTCGCCTCATGGTGACAAAGTCGCCTGCCCGCCCCGACCGTGGCAGCGCTGCCGGGCGGATAGTGCCGCTGTTCCGTCCCTACCGGCTCCAGGTGGCCGCCGTCATCGTGCTCATCGTGGTGACCTCGACGATCGGCATCATCAACCCGCTGCTGATCCAGGCGGTGTTCAACAAGGCCCTGTTCGTCCCTGGCGGCCCCAACCTGCACCTGCTCTATGTGCTGGTGGGTGTCATGGCCCTGGTGCCGGTCGTCAACGGCGCCATCGGCATCCTGCAGGTCTACCAGACCACCCGGGTCGGGCAGCTGGTCATGCGGGACCTGCGCAACCGGCTGTACGCGCACCTGGAGACTCTCCCGCTTGCCTTCTTCACGAACACCAAGACCGGCGAGATCCAGTCCCGGCTGGCCAACGACGTGGGCGGCGTCGAGACGGTGGTCACCAGCACCGCCTCGACGATCCTGGCCAACGTCGTCACGTTCGTCTCCAGCATCGTCGCCATGATCATCATCAGCTGGCAGCTGACCATCGTGGCGGTCGTTACCGTGCCGGCGTTCTTCTGGCTGACAAAGACGGTCGGCGATCGGCGCCGCAAGGTGTCGCGGTCGACCCAGGAGTCGCTGGCGGCCATGAGCGCGATCACCGAGGAAACCCTCTCGGTATCTGGCGTGCTGCTGGCCAAGGTGTTCGGCAACCAGACCCGCGACATCGGCCGCTACCAGCGGGAGAACCAGCGCCTCGTTGGCCTTGAGGTCCGCCAGCAGATGATCGGCCAGGGTTTCTACGCCGTCGTGCAGTCCTTCCTGTCCATCACCCCGGCCCTGATCTACCTCACCGCGGGCCTGCTCATCGCGAACCATCACGCCGTCTCGGCCGGAACCGTCGTGGCCTTCACCACGCTCCAGACCCGCCTGTACTTCCCGATCGGGCAGCTGCTGCAGGTCTCGGTGGAGCTGCGGTCATCGCTGGCCCTGTTCGACCGGGTCTTCGAGTACCTCGACGTGGTGCCCGACATCGTCGACGCCCCCGACGCCGTCGACCTCCCGGTTACCGAGGCGGGCGGCCGGGTGGCCCTGCGGGACGTCTACTTCCGCTACCCCGGTGTCTCGGCGGACGCTTTGTCGGGCGTCAGCCTCGAAGCGAACCCCGGCCACCTGGTGGCCCTGGTGGGGCCGAGCGGAGCCGGCAAGACCACCATCAGCTACCTGATCCCGCGCCTGTACGACGTCACGGCCGGGGCGGTCGAGGTTAACGGGCTCGACGTACGGCACGTCCGCCAGGCCTCACTGGCCGCCTCCATCGGTTTCGTGACCCAGGAGAGCTACCTCTTCCACGACACCGTCCTGGCGAACATCCAATACGGGCGTCCAGGCGCGTCGCGGGAGGAGGTGGAGGAGGCGGCGCGGGCAGCCTACATCCACGACCGGATCATGGAATTCTCCGACGGATACGACACCGTGGTCGGCGAGCGCGGGTACCGGCTGTCGGGCGGTGAGAAGCAGCGCCTGGCCATCGCCCGCGTCCTGCTGCACGACCCGCGCATCCTGATCCTGGACGAGGCGACCTCGGCACTGGACACCGCCAGCGAACGGGAGGTGCAGAAAGCGCTGGACGCCCTGATGGGCTCGCGGACGACCATCGCCATCGCTCACCGGCTGTCCACCATCGTCAACGCGGACAGCATCTATGTCATCGACGGTGGGCAGGTCGTGGAATCCGGCTCGCACCGCGATCTGCTGCGCGAGGGCGGGCTGTACGCGTCGCTGTACCAGGAGCAGTTCGAAGGCGGGCAAGTCCAGTGGCGGTGCCCCGACGGCGACATCATGACGGACGGCACGGTGCGCCCACGCGACCCGCAGCCGGTCAAGAGCTAATTCAATTAGCCCGCACTCTGAAGAACCTCATGGAGATATCTGGCGCCCGCGCCTTAATCACTGAGATCCGGTGATGGCCGTTCACCTGTTTGCCCGCGAAGCTCACAAAGGTTGCAAAACCTGAGGAAAGCCCTCATCGCGACAGGAGACCGAGCATGACGAGGCGAAAAATGCTGAGAGTGGGCCGCGGCCGGGTCACCGCGGTGATGGCCGCCGTGGCAGGGCTGTTGGCGGCGGGAGCGACCGGAGCCCTGGCCGGGCCGGTGGGAGCACCCGGGCAGTCGGGGGGGCCAGGGCAGTGGTCGATGGCCGGGCAGAACATCGATGACACCCATTTCCAGGCCGCCGAGCATGAGATTTCCCCGGCCAACGCGGGCCGGCTGGCGCCGCGGTGGACGCTGACCACGGCCGGCGCGATCTCCACGACCCCGACCGTCGACGACGGCGCGGTTTACGTCCCTGACTACGGCGGCAAGCTGTGGGCGGTCGCGGCTGGCAGCGGGAAGGTGCTGTGGTCGCAGGATGTCTCCGGCTACACCGGGGTGGCAGGTGACGTGTCCAGGACCAGCCCGGCCGTCTACGGCAATGAGCTGATCCTCGGCGACGGCTGGATCCTCAGTTCCGGCACGGCCGGCACATCCGGCGCCCGCGTGTTCGCCGTCGACCGCCGCACCGGCAAGCCGGTGTGGTCGACGCAGGTGGACACCGACCCGAACGCCCAGATCACCGGTTCCCCGGTGGTCTACGGCGGCGTCGCGTACATAGGCATCTCCTCCAAGGGGGAGGGGAACACCCAGGACTCGTTCCGCGGGGCGGTCGTCGCGCTGAACGCGGCCACCGGCAGGCTGCTGTGGAAGACCTACACGGTGCCGTCGAACAACGGCGGCGGCGACTCCAACAAGCCCGGTTACTACAGTGGCAACGCGGTGTGGGAATCCACCTTCGCGGTGGACCCGGCCCGGGGGCTCCTGTACATAGACACCGGGAACAACTACAGCGTGCCCGACGGGGTCTGTACCACGCCGCAGCAGACCGGGTGCACCCCGCCCGTCGCTGATGACTACGTGGACTCGATCCTGGCCCTCAAGCTCAGTGACGGCACGATCGCCTGGGCCGATCACACGCTGAGCACCGACCTGTGGACGCTTCCCCAGCCGGTCGGGCCGGACTTCGACTTCGGCGCCGGGCCCAACCTGTTCACCACCGTCAATCCGGCCACCCACCGCCCGGAGCAGCTGCTCGGGGCCGGCGCGAAGAGCGGCGTCTACTGGGCGGTCGACCCCGCCACCGGCAAGGTCGCCTGGCAGACCACGATCGGCCCGGCGGACGTCGTAACCAACGCCGGCATCGAGTACGGCACGGCCACCGACGGGCGGCGCATCTACGCGGCCGAAGCCGACACCGCGGGCCTCCCCTACACCTTGGGCGGGTCCGGGCCGGACGCCGGGAAGACCGTCACCGGCGGCTCCTGGGCCGCCATGGACCCGGCCACCGGCAAGATCCTGTGGCAGACCCCTGACCCGGCAGGCGCCGTCGACGCCGGCTTCGTCAGCGTCGCCAACGGTGTCGTCTACGGCGGATCGATGGCCACCACCGGCACCGACATGTACGCCCTGGACGCCGCGACCGGGAAGATCTTGTGGAGCTTCGCCAGCGGCGGCTCGGTGACCGGCGGCGCCGCGATCGCCGGCGGCAGCGTCTACTGGGGCTCCGGCTACTGCGGCACGCTATGCCTCGGCGGCACCACCCCGGTGCTCAACAACAACAAGGTGTACGCCTTCGACCTTGGATGACGTCTTCCGATGCCGGCCGCTGGCGCAGGTTCGATGAACGGCGCCAGCGGCCGGCCTGATTACCCTGGCCCGAACTCTCAGGAGACTCAGTCATGCCTCGGAACTACCGCAAGACCTTCCTCGGCCTCGGCGCGCTCGTCTTGGCCGGCGCCTTCACGGCATCCGCGACTCCCGCCTTCGCCTCCTCCTTCCCCGTTACCCACGCGCGCATCGCCGCGCACTTCGACTTCACGGCAGGACAGCAGCCGGAGAACATCACCCTGGAGCCCAACGGGGACGCGGACGTGACGTTCGCCTTCGCCCATCAGGTGGCCAGGGTCACCCCGCAGGGCAAGATCACCATCCTCGCCACGCTGCCCGCGGCCACCTCCGGCACGACCGCCGCCGCGGGCATCGCCCGGACTTCCGGCGGAACCCTGTACGTGAACTACCTCGACCTCGGCGGCACCCAATCGGGAATCTGGCGCGTCAACAGGAACGGCAGCGCCGAACCGGTGGCCGCCCTGCCCGACGCGGGGTTCCTCAACGGCCTCGCGCTCGACCCCGGCACCGGGACGCTATTCACCGTCGACTCCTACAGTGGCACGGTGTGGAAAGTGTGGCCGCGCAGCGGGAAGGCCGAGGTCTGGGCCAGCGGCCAGGACCTGCAGCCCACAGCGCCCGGCGGCTTCGGCGTGAACGGCCTGAAGGTCCACGATGGATCGGTGTGGGTGAGCAACAGCTCACAGGGGACGGTGCTGCGTATCCCGATACTGCCCGACGGCACAGCGGGTCCTGCCGTGGTGGCCGCCACGGGGCTGGCCAGCATCGATGACTTCTCCTTCACCGGCCCCGGCGACACCCTGCTGGCGGCGCAGCCCGGGCTGAACCAGGTTGACCTCATCACCCCCGGCCTTGCACCGCGGGCCGTCCTCACCGCGGCGGACGGCCTCTCCGGCCCGTCCTCGGTCGCTGTGTCCGGCCGCACCGTGTACGTGACAAGCGCCGCCTACGCCACCGGCGTGGACCCGAACCTGCTGATGGCCCACCTCGGCGGCTGAGCCGAACCTGTCCCGGCGATCACGAGCGGGCAGGTGACCCGCATCACAACCCACGCCAAGATCACCTTAGTCGGGGCGACGTCCCCACGCCGAGATCAGTGGTGCGAGGGTGAGATCGAGCTCGCCGGCGCCGACGGCCGCGACGTGCGCGTCGATCTCGGCTTCATCGGCCAGCCGGGCGGCGACCAGCTCGGCGCGGACCTGCCGCATCGTCGCGATCTCCAGGCGCTCGCAGACCGCCCCGCCGACCGGGAAACTGCCCGCCGCCGCGACGTCGACCAGGCCGGCCTCGCGCAACGTCCTCGGCAGCGTACGGCCGTAGCGCAGATCGGCGCCGCGGCGTGTCATCAACTCCCGGAAGGCCCGCCGCAGCCGGTTGGCTCGCCGCTGCGCCGGGCCGCTTTCGTCGAGGCACGCCAACGGCTGCAGCTCGGTGTCCGCATCCTCCACCAGAAGCCAGCCGCCGGGCCGCAGCGCCGCCACCATCGTTGCCAGCGCTCGAGCGCGGTCGGGCACATGGACGAGGACGAGCCGGGCGTGCACCAGGTCAAACGTCCCCGGCGGCGGATCCGCGACGATGTCGTGCCGGCGTACCTCGTAGGTCCCATTCGGGTCCAGCCACGCTGGGTTGATGTCCGTCGCCAGTACGTACCCGGTCGGCCGGACGGCCGCGGCGAGCGCCTCGGGGATGCTGCGACCTCCGGCCCCCACCTCCCAGCAGCGCCATCCCGGCCCCACCCCCAGGCGGTCGAAGTGCCCGCGCGTCACGCCGTCGAACAGCTCGGCCAGCGCGACGAACCGCTCGCCCGCCTCGGCCTGCGCGTTGTCGAGGAGGTAGCGGCGATCAGAGGAGTTCACGGTCACATCTTCACCTCCTGCCGTGCCGCAGGTACCGCGACGTGAGATGAATCACTGCTACGGCGAATCAGCACCATGTGCCGTTGAGCGGCCTCGAAATCCTGGCGGCCAAGCTACGCCGCCCGTCCAACGAACCACCCCGACACCCGCCGCCCTCCCCGGACTCCCGATAGCTGGTGAGCGTAACTCCCCGGTATCACCGGAATCCGGTGACGACCTCTCACCGTCTCGGCGGTGAGCCTGAACACGCCCTGATCGATACCAGAGGGGAGATCACGATGACAACCGACTCGGACGGCGTGCTCTAACGGCGTACAGCCGGACTACGCGTCCGCGGTAGCGGCGTCCGCGCCCGCACCATAACGCCGACCGGCAAGGGTGCACTGCGGCCGGGTGTCTAGCCCTGGCCAGCTGCCAGATCCAGCGATTCGAAGGAGAGAAAGCATGCCCAAGGCGGTCAGGTACGACGAGTTCGGCGGGATCGACGTGTTGCGGGTCGACGAGGTGCAACGCCCGGTGCCCGGGAGCGGGCAGGTCCTCGTACGGGTGAAGGCGGCCGGCATCAACACCAGCGAGGCGGCCATCCGCACCGGGGCGGTGGCGCAGATCTTCCCGTCGACGTTCCCCTCCGGGCAGGGCAGCGACCTCGCGGGGGTCATCGAGGAGGTCGGCGCCGGGGTCGGCGGATTCTCGCCAGGCGACGAGGTGATCGGATTCTCCAACAACCGGGCCTCCCAGGCCGAGCTGGTCCTGGTCGAGGCCGGCGACCTCACGCGCAAGCCGGAGAAAGTGTCATGGGAAGTAGCCGGCGGCCTGTACGTCGTCGGCGTGACCGCGTGGGGTGCGGTACACGCCGTCCAGCCCAAGGAGGGCGAGACCGTCGTCATCTCCGGAGCCGCCGGCGGAGTCGGCTCGCTCGCCGTCCAGCTCGCGCGCCGCACCGGGGCCACGGTCATCGGCCTGGCGAGCGGGAGCAACCACGAGTGGCTGAAGAGCCACGGGGTGATCCCGGTCGCGTACGGTGACGGCGTCGCGGACCGGATCAGGGCCGCCGCGCCCGGCGGCGTGGACGCCTTCATCGACACCTACGGCGACGGGTACGTCGAGCTGGCCCTCGCCCTCGGCGTCGCGGCCGACCGGATCGACACCATCGCCGATTTCGCGGCCGCCGCGAAGCACGGGGTGAAGACCGACGGGGGGACAGCGGCCGGACCGGGCGCCACGGTGCTCGCCGAGCTGGCGGGCCTGATCGCCGACGGCCAGCTCGAGGTGCCGATCGCGAACGTCTATCCCCTGGCGCAAGTCCGCGAGGCCTACACCGAGCTCGAACGCCGCCACACCCACGGCAAGATCGTCCTGCGGCCCTAACAAGACAGGAGTCCGACATGAGCGAGCCACTCGACTGGAACGCGAGACCATCGCGGAGTTCCGTGCGAACAAGGGCAGGGTTGGCGGGAACCTTCGAAGGCGCCCCGATCGTCCTGGTGCATCACCGCGGCCGCAAAAGCGCGCGGGAGCACGTGACCCCGGTGATGTACCTCCCGCACGACACCGAGCCGGACATCATCTACGTCTTCGCGACCAAGGCCGGAGCACCCACCAACCCGGACTGGTACCACAACCTGGCCGCCGCGGGCGACGGCAGTATCGAACGCGGAACCGAGACGTACAAGGTGGCCGTCCGCGAACTGACCGGTGCCGAACGCGACCGCATCTACGCCGAGCAAGCGCGGCGCTACCCGGGCTTTGCCGAGTACGAACGCCAAACTGCCGGAGTCCGCACCATTCCCGTGCTCGAACTCAGGCGGGAGTAACTCACCTTGATGGACCCGGTCGCGCTTCCCGATCGCTACGACCCGGCCGGGCGGGAGCCCGGTGGCGAGCGCTGCGTCCGCGATCGAGCATCCCTGGTGGAAGGCCTGGCCCAGGACCCGGCCGAGGTCCCGCTCGGCTTCCGCGCCTCGTGAACCGGGGCAGCAGGAACGCCGGGACGTCCGAGAATTTCTCACTGAAGACGGGCGACCGCCAGAACTTGACCAGTTCCTTGGCGCCTCCCGCCTTAGCCAACTCGGCGTGGAAGTCCGGATTTTCCACCGTTTCCCCATGGCGCCGACCTTACCTCCAGCGACCCCAATACGAGAGATGGAGACGCAGACCGTACTTCAAGCGGCATTTACCATAACATTCCGCCGACGCCAGTCACCGGCAGGGAGGCCATTGCCGGCACGATCGCTTCGGTCCTTCGCCCTAACCCGCCAGGCATCGAGGGCATCGACTTCCGCGTCATCAACATCGCAGCCAATGGCCCGGTCGTGATGACGGAGCGGGTGGACGTATTCAAGCTCCTGGCCGGACGTTCGAGCTGCAGGTCATGGGAATCTTCGAGGTCAGCGGCGGCAAGATCAGCGCGTGGCGGGACTATTTCGATATGAACCAGTTCACGAGCCGGATGGGATAAGGCTGGACACGCAATGTCGCTTACTTAAGTGCTGCGTGATGATGATGCGCGGGCTGATACGCGACCCGCGCGCCAGGCGCGGCGCGATCGTGCGGGATTTTCATGATCATGTGGATTCCGCACGAAATAAGCTGCGGAATCCACATGATCATGGTCCGGGCCGCGGCGTCGCCGGGACAATCCGGACGGAACGGGCACGCGCGAGCCTGGCGCGAATTCGGGGAGCGCTTAGTTAACGGCATTGAGGCTGGACACGCATCGCGGCCATCCGTGAGCGGGCCACGCTCTGCAGCGCGCGGGGCGTGCCGGGTGCGAGATCCCGGCTCAGCTCCGGATCGGGTTGTCGGTGTGCGGGTTCCGCCCCACTGGCCTGACATCCCCGGGTGCTGTGTCGTCCTACTAGTGAGGAGCCAAGATTCCCCACTGGATGGAAGGACACGGTAGCGATGCCTTCGCCCCGCGAGGTAGCAGAAGCCCAGATCAGGCTGCAGATCAACAAGATTGTCGAAGGAATCAGAAACCAGGACCTGGAGGGCCTGAAGCGGCTCTACACGGCGGACGTCGTGTCCTTCGATGTCGAGCCGCCGCTGCAGCATGTCGGGGTAGCGGCGAAAATGAAGAACTGGTCGAACGTGTTCACGTTCTTCCGGGACGCGACTTATGACGTTCGCGACCTGGAGCTCACCGTGGGTGATGACGTAGCGTTCGGCCACGGCTTCGGCCGGCTGAGCGGGACGCTGAGGAACGGGACGGCAACGGGCGGAATGTGGGTGCGTGCTACTTTCTGCTTCCAGAAGGTAGACGGCAACTGGCTGATCGCGCACGACCAGGTTTCTGTGCCGCTCGACATTTCGAGTGGCAAGGGAGTGACCGACCTCCAGCCCTGACGAGTCACGTGCCGGAACGGGAGGACCTGTCTCATGACCGACACGGTGCTGGTCACTGGCGGCAGCGGCTTCCTCGCGACCCACCTCGTCAGCCAGCTGCTCGACCGCGGCTACACGGTCAGGGCGAGCGTGCGCAGCCTGGCAAGCGCGGCGAAGGTCGAGCCGCTGCGCCACCTGGGCGCCGCCCGCGCGGGGCGCCTTGAGCTCTTCGAGGCTGACCTGCTGCGGCCCGGCTCGTTCGACGCCGCGATCGACGGCTGCCGGTACGTGTTCCACGTGGCCAGTCCGTTCCTGCTCCCCGAGCAGATCAAGAGCACCGGCACGGACGTGATCAAGCCGGCCGTGGAAGGCACACGGAACATCATCGCGGGCATCGGCCGGGCGCCGAGCGTGAAGCGACTGGTCCTCACCTCGACCGTCGGCGCCATCTTCGGCGACTACGCCGACGTGCTCAGCATGAAGAACGAGACCCTCACCGAGGAGTACTTCAACACCACCAGCACTCCTGAGAACAACCCGTACCACTACGCCAAGACGGTGGCCGAGCAAACCGCCTGGGAGCTGGCCGGGGCGCAGGACCGCTGGTCGATGGTGACAGTTAACCCCGGGCTGATCCTGGGGCCCTCGCTCACCCCGGTGTCGGACTCGGGCAGCCTGTTCCTGATGAACGAGCTGATGAGCGGGTACTTCTTTTACGGCGCGCCGGGCTTCAGCTTTACCTTCGTCGACGTGCGCGACGCGGCGCAGGCGCACATCAGGGCGGCGGAGAACCCGGCCGCCGCCGGCCGGTACATCCTGGCCAGGCCCGAGATGGTGTCCATCTACGAGATGGCCCAGATCATCAGGAGCAGGCACCCGCGCCGGCTGCTCATCCCCAGGCACCACTTGCCCGACGCCGCCGTGCGCGTCCTCGGGCCGCGTTTCGGACTCACCCCCGACTACATCGCTAAGCACCTCGGCATCAGCTTCGCCGTGGACAACCACCGCAGCGTCGACGAACTCGGCCTCGCCTACCGCCCAGTCCGCGAGACCATGCTCGACCACTACGAGTCGTGGCGCGCCCGCCGGGCAATGACTCGATCTCCCGGGAAGCAGTGGGACGGATCACGGGAACCACGCACCCGTTCGGAATGATCTGCTTTTGAACGGGCCTCGGACTACAGCCGGTAGGCATCCGGGCGTCGGTCGGTGAGCAGGATGCCGGCTTCCTGGCGCGCGGCGTGCAGTCGCTGCGCGAGCTTGATCTCGGTGACCAGGTACTCGACTCCGGGGGAACCGCTCCGGGGCAGGGAGGCCACGACCTCACCGTCCGGCGCGATCACGCGGCTGCCGCCGAGGAATTCGATGCTGCCGTTGTCGCCGCACTGGTTCGCCATGACCCACCACTGGGCATTGCCCAGCGCCTGCGCGGGATAGAGGAGGTCCCACCAGCGCTCGGCCGCGGTCTCGTACGCGGCGGGCAGGATCACCAGCTCCGCTCCGGCCAGCGCCAGCGTCCGCGCGCTTTCGAAGAAGTCGCCGTCGAAGCAGACCAGTACGCCGACGCGGCCGAGCCGGGAGGTCTGCACGACACGCAGCGAGGAGCCCGCGCCGAAGGCGACGTGCTCGCCGCCTGGCCGGTAGAGGTGCACCTTGCGGTGCGCCATGAGCACCTCGCCGCCGGAGTCAATGAGAACCGCGGTGTTGTACACGTCGGATCCATCCAGCTCGGGGATCGTGCCGGCGCACAACATGACCGACTGTTCTCTCGCCCACGTGCGCAGCCGCGTGACCAGCGGCCCGTCCAGTGGCTCGGCCGCCAGGCGGCTGTGTTCCGCCAACTGGCTAGGGTCATAGCCGGTCAGCCACATCTCCGGCAGCACGACCAGGTCGGCACCGCGCGCGGCGAGGTCCGCGACCGCCGTGCGGGCCGTCTGCTCGTTGCGCTGCGTCTCGCCCGGGACCGGCAGCCACTGGGCGATGCCGACGGTCGCGGTCGCGGGAACGGCGGTCATGCGGACTCCTCGGCGGACCTGGCCGGCACGAGTCCCGCGGCCCGGTTCGCCGGCAAGTGAGCGGAGCGGAACCGCTTGGCCCCCAGGTAGTAGACGGGGCTGACGACAAGGAGGCCGACGATCCACGAAAGGTCCACGCCGTGCAGCGCCGACCCGACCGGGCCGGTGTAGAGCGTGGTGACGATGAACGGCACCTGGATGCAAATGCCGAGCACGTAGGCGGCAATCGCGACCCAGTTGACCCGGCCGTAGCGCCCGCCGTCGGCGCGGAAGAAGTCGTCGACGACGTAGTCGCCGTGCTGGACCAGGTAGTAGTCGACGAGGTTGACGGCTGTCCACGGCACCAGGACGTACAGCAGCAGCGAGATGAAGTTCTCGTAGTTGACCAGGAAGTTGTTCTGCGCCACCAGCGCCAGGATCAGCGAGATGCCGAAGAGCACGATCGCGATCATCGCCCGGGCCCTGGCGCGCGGCGAGAAGCGCGGCATCAGGGTCTGCCCGACGGTGAGCGTCGACAGGGTGCCGCAGTACAGGTTCATCGCGTTCGTGGCCGCGATGCCGATCGAGAACACGACCACGACGAGGACGCTGATACCGCTCGTCATCGTCGTCAGGCCCTGGACAACGTCCGCCCCGGTGACGGCGAGACCGACCATCGCGCCGAGGATCATCGGGAGGATCGAGCCGATGCTGCAGCCGGTGTAGCTCGCCCAGAACGCGGGGCGTGAGCCGGTCTCCCGTGGCATGTAGCGGGAGTAGTCGGAGACGTACGGAGCATAGGCAATCTGCCAGAGGGCGGCGACCGAGATCGTCCCCATGAAGCCCGCGATGCCGAAGTGGCCGCTGGAGAAGAAGTTGGCCGGGAGGTGGTGGACGAAGACCATCCAGACGAAGGCCAGCACCAGCACCGCGCCCGAGAGGTAGGTCATGACCCTGGTGTAGGCGTGAATGAGGTCGTAGCCGAAGATCGTCGCCGTCACGCTCACGACGCCGACGATCACGATGCCCTCGTTGGTGCTGATGTGCGAGCTCATCGTGCTCAGTGACTGCCCGCCGAGCACGAGGTTGGACGCGAAGAAGCCGACGTACATGATGACCACGATGAGGATGACGAGCAGCGACCCGTAGGAGCCGAACTGGCCGCGCGTCTGCACCATCTGCGGCACGCCGAGTCGCGGTCCCTGCGCGGAGTGCAGCGCCATGAAGACCGCGCCGACGAGGTTGCCGATCACGATCGCGACGACCGCCGACCAGAACGGCTGCGAGAACACGGTCGTGGCCAGGGCGCCGGTGACGATCGTGAGGACCATGATGTTGGAGCCGAACCAGATGGTGAACAGGTCCCGTGCCTTGCCGTGCCGGTCCGCGTCAGGGATCGGCTGTATGGTGGCGTCCTCGATCCGCTGAGGCTGTTCGGTGGGCGTCGTTACGGCGCTCATTCTGGGCGGAGTCCTTTCACGAGACAACGTCCCGCCTCGCGAACACCGCGTCGCTGCGACCCGCAGACGGTTAAGTAACGATGTCTCCAGTGTCACCGAACTGTCTATATACATCTCACCAGCGTTTTCCGAAGCTTTGCATCTATTGAACCGATGCAGCCGTGCGGGTGCCGGTCATCTGACTTTCCGATCTTGAACGTCAACAACATCTATTTGCTATCTGCTCGACTTCATCCCAGACTCGGAGCACTGAACTCGCGCACTGGGCGATTCGGAGTGGAGGGGCGGATGTCGAGCCAGGAGATCGAAGTCCTCGTCGTCGGTGCGGGCCAGGCCGGGGTGGCGATGAGCGAGCACCTGAACGGCTACGGCGTGCCGCACCTCGTCGTGGAGCGCCACCGCATCGCCGAGCGGTGGCGCTCGGAGCGGTGGGATTCCCTGGTCGCCAACGGACCCGCCTGGCACGACCGGTTCCCCGGCCTTGAGTTCGCCGGCCTCGACCCCGATGGTTTCGCCTCGAAGGAGCAGGTCGCGGACTACTTCGTCGCCTACGCGGAGAAGATCGGGGCGCCGATCCGTTGCGGCGTCGAGGTGACGTCCGTGCGCAAGAACGCCGGACGGCCCGGCTTCCGCGTGGAGACCTCGGACGGAGTCATCGCCGCGCGCTACGTCGTGGCCGCGACCGGCCCGTTCCAGCGCCCGGTGATCCCGGCGATCGTTCCCTCCTCCGCCGGGTTTTTGACAATCCACTCCAGCTCCTACCGCAATCCGCGGCAACTGCCAGACGGCGCCGTCCTCGTGGTCGGGGCCGGGTCATCGGGGGTGCAGATCGCCGAAGAGCTCCAGAAGTCGGGTCGGCAGGTTTACCTCTCGGTCGGCCCGCACGACCGGCCACCGCGAAGGTACCGCGGGCGCGACTTCGTCTGGTGGCTCGGAGTTCTCGGCAAGTGGGAAGCCGCGACCCCTCCCCTGGGCGCCGAGCACGTCACCATCGCGGTCAGCGGCGCGCACGGCGGACACACCGTTGACTTCCGCGCCCTCGCCGCCAGCGGCATTCAACTCGTCGGCCGGGCCGCTGCTTTCGACAACGGAACCATGCGCTTCGCGCCGGACCTCGGCGACAACATCGCGAACGGCGACGCCAACTACCTGTCGCTGCTCGACGAGGCCGACGCCTATACCTCGCGCAATGGCCTGGATCTCCCCGAGGAGCCGGACGCTCACCTCCTGGGTCCCGACCCGGGGTGCGTGACCAGCCCCGTACTCTCACTTGATCTCGGTCGTGCCGGGGTGACCTCGGTCGTCTGGGCGACGGGTTTCACCGCCGACTACGGCTGGCTGAACGTTGACGCGTTCGACTCGAATGGAAAGCCGAAGCACCAGCGGGGCGTGTCGTCCGAGCCCGGCGTCTACTTCTTGGGCCTGCCCTGGCAGTCGCGGCGCGGATCGAGCTTCATCTGGGGGGTCTGGCACGACGCCAAGTACCTCGCCGACCACATCCAGATGCAGCGGGGATATCACGCCTACGGGGCCGCGGCGGTCGGCCCGTCCGATGCCGTCGTCTACGGAAGGTGAACACGGTTAACTTGCCTACCCACAAGCGCATCCGTCCGTTCAACACGAAGGACACCTACCCGGAGCAAAGCCTCGACAACGACCTGTGCCAGGCCGTTGTCGCGAACGGCGTCGTCTACCTGCGCGGCCAGATCGGACAGGACCTCGAAACCAGGGAAAGCGTGGGCATCGGGGACGTCGAAGCGCAGGCAGAGAAGGCGATGGCCAACATCGACCTGCTGCTGCGCGAAGCCGGCAGCGGTCTCGCCGACATCGTGAAAGTGATCGTCTACCTCACCGACATCCGATACCGCGAACCGGTGTACCGGGTGATGGGCCGGTGGCTGAAGGGCGTCTACCCCGTCTCGACCGGGCTCGTCGTCGAGGCCCTCGCGCGGCCCGAGTGGCTGGTGGAGATCGACGCGACCGCGGTGATCAGCGGGGCGTCATGACGTTCTCGCTGGCCGCGCGCGACCCGGCCACGGGGGCGTTCGGAATGGTGCTCAGCTCGTCGAGCCCCGCCGTGGCCGCGCGTTGCCTGCACCTGCGTCCCCTCGTGGGCGTGGCGGCCTCGCAGAACGTCACCAACCCGGCGCTCGGGCCGCGCCTGCTCGACCTGCTCCAGGCCGGGTCTCCCGCCCAGGACGCTCTTGAGCTGGCGGTCGCGGAAGAGAAGCATCCCGAGCACCGCCAGCTCACCGTCGTGGATGCGGCCGGCCGGGTCGCGCACTTCTCCGGTGCCCGCGCGCTCGGCACCTATGCCGCCGCGACCGGGCACCAGGCGGTCGCCGCGGGCAACATGCTCGCCGGCGCCCACGTGGTGCAGGCCATGATCGACTCCTACCAGGCCAGCGCGGCGGCCACCTTCGAGGAGCGCCTGCTGGCCGGATTCCTCGGCGGACTCGCCGCGGGCGGTGAGGAGGGGCCGGTGCGTTCCGCCGGCCTCGCGGTAGTCGAGAGCGCCGCCTGGCGGGTGACGGACCTGCGCGTGGACGACGCCGACGACCCGGCGGCCGAGCTCGGCCGGCTGCTGGCGCTCTGGCTGCCGCAGAAGCGGGACTACCTCACGCGTGCCCTCGACCCCGAGGCCGCGCCCTCCTACGGCGTGCCAGGGGACCGCTGATGCCGGCCCGGGGACGCTGATGCCGCGGGAGGCGCTGAAGGGGCGGGTGGCCGAGGCGGTGGATGAGCGGCTCGGCGCGCTGGTCGGCATCAGCCGCCGACTGCACGAGAGCCCCGAGACCGCCTGGC
Source organism: uncultured Actinomycetota bacterium (assembly GCA_963759545.1). Lineage (GTDB taxonomy): Bacteria > Actinomycetota > Actinomycetes > Streptosporangiales > Streptosporangiaceae > Trebonia. The sequence continues at coordinate 30,443 of CAVXAB010000049.1, read as the reverse complement.
GGGAGACTGCCTCGTCAGCGTTCCTGGCCGACGAGCTTGCGGCCCGCGGTTTCGCGGTCGAGCGCGGGGCCGCGGGCCTGCCCACCGCGTTCGTCGCCGAATACGGCGCAGGGGCCTTCACCGTCGGCCTCGTCGCGGAGTACGACGCCCTCCCCGGCCTCGGCCACGCCTGCGGTCACAACATCATCGCGGCGACCGCCGTGGGCGCCGCCGAGGCCCTGGCCAGCGTCGCCGCCGACCTGGGCATCGGCATCCGCGTGCTCGGCACCCCGGCCGAAGAGGGCGGCGGCGGGAAGATCCCGATGCTCGAGGCGGGGTGCTTCGACGACCTGGCGTTCGCGATGATGATCCACCCAGGACCCGCCGACGCCGTCTACGCCCGGCCGCGCGCCGTGGCGCACTTCGACGTCTCCTACCGGGGCGTCACTTCACACGCGGGCGCCTACCCCCATCTCGGCCGCAACGCGGCTGATGCCTTCACGATCGCGCAAGTCGGCATCGGCCTGCTCCGGCAGCAACTGGCCCAGTCGGTGCGCGTGCACGGCATCGTCACCGAGGCCGGCACCGCGCCCAACGCGATACCCGAGATCGCCCGCGGCTCCTGGTACGTGCGCGCGGACACGCTGGCCGAGCTCGACGGTGCCTTCGCCCGGGTAAGGGCGTGCTTCGAGGCGGGCGCCATGGCGGCCGGGTGCGAGTGGGAGCTGAGCGAGACCAGTCCGCGCTATGCGGAGTTCCGTAACGACGAGCAGCTGGCCAGGCTTTTCGCCGCCAACGGGGCCGCGCTTGGCCGCGACATGGATCTCGCCGAGACCGGGCCACGGGGCATGGCGACCGCCTCCACTGACATGGGCAACGTCTCGCAGCGGGTGCGGGCCATCCATCCCTACCTTGGCATCGGCTCGCTGCCGGCGGTCAACCACCAGCCCGCTTTCGCCGCCGCCACGGTGACACCCGCTGGCGACCAGGCGGTACGCGACGGCGCGGTGCTGCTGGCGCAGACGGCGATCGACGCTGTGCTCGCGGGCTTATTTTGCTGGTCACTGGATCAGGTGGGCTGCCCGCTCGCGGAGCATCCGTTCTGGCTTGCGGGGGCAAGATCTGTACAATCGATGTTGCTGAGCCTTAGATTCGGCATGATCGGTGCAAGGAGGCAGGGATCCCCGAGTACACGCTGCGCCAGTTGCAGTACTTCGTGGCTGCCGCCGAGGCGGGAACGGTCACCCAGGCCGCCGAGGCGGTACACCTGTCCCAGTCGGCCATGTCCACCGCGCTTGCCGACCTGGAGAAGGCATTCCAGGTGCAACTGCTGGTGCGCCACCACGCCCGCGGGATCAGCCTCACCCCGGCCGGCCGGGAACTGCTGGTGGCCAGCCGTCAGCTCCTGGCTCAGGCGGCCGACTTGCTCGGCGCCGCCGAGGGCCTCGGTAACTCGCTCACCGGAACAGTCCAGATCGGGTGCTTTTCCGTCCCTGCCCCCTACGTGCTGCCTGAGTTGCTCGCGACCGCCGCCGAGCAGTTCCCTGGACTGCAGGTTGAGACGGCTGAGGTGAACCTGGCCGAGCTCGCCGAGGGCGTCGCCAGTGGAAGGTTCGAACTTGGCATCGGCTACGACCTAATCGAGGATGACCGGCTGACTCAGCAGCCGCTGTATAGCCTGCCGCCTTACGTGCTGCTCCCCGGCACGCACCGGTGGTCCAAGCGCCGCTCGGTGCGGCTGGCTGAGCTGGCCGAGGAGCCGATGGTCCTGCTGGACCTGCCGCACAGCCGCGACTACTTCCAGCGGATCTTCAGCAGCGCCGGGGTCACCCCCACGGTGCGCTACCGCTCGGCGAGCGTGGAGACCTGCCGCGCACTGGTGGGCCGCGGCCTGGCTTACACGGTGCTGAACTTGCAGCCGAAGGTCTCGGTGTCGCTGGACGGGCACCCGGTGGCCGCCGTTCCGATCCGCGACGACGCCCCCGCGCTCTCTGTCGTGCTGCTGACCGCGGCCAACACTCGCCCGACGCGCCGCGCGCAAGCGATCGCCCAGCTATGCCGCGAGCGCCTCCGCATCTTGACGGAATAGAGGTCGCTGACGGCTGAGGAGAGGGTCAGCTTCCTGGTGTGATGAGGCCGGATTCGTAGGCCAGCACGACGGCCTGGACCCGGTCGCGGAGGCCGAGCTTGGTCAGTATCCGCCCGACGTGGATCTTGACCGTGCCTTCGGATAGGTGCAGCTCGGTGGCGATCTCACGGTTGGATCGCCCGGCGGCGAGCTCGGCGAACACGGTTCGTTCCCGGTCGGTGAGCTTGCTGAGCATCGCGTCGCGGTCTTGCTGCTTGCCCGGGTCGGGTAGCAGCGGTGCGAACTGGTCGATGAGCCGCCGTGTGGTCGTGGGGGCAAGGACCGCGTCACCGCCGGCGACGGTGCGGATGGCGGCGAGCAGTTCAGCAGGCGGCGCGTCTTTCAGCATGAAGCCGCTGGCGCCGGCTTTGAGCCCGGCGAAGACGTACTGGTCCAGGTCGAACGTGGTCAGGATGAGGACCTTGCTGGCCGGGCCGGCCGCGATGATCGAGGCCGTCGCCTTGATCCCGTCCATGCCCGGCATCCGGACATCCATCAGCACGACGTCGGGGTGCAGGGCGGAGGCCATGCTGACCCCGGATGCTCCGTCCCCGGCCTCGCCGACTACCTCGATGTCGGGCTCGGCCTCCAGGATCAGCCGGAACCCCATGCGGAGCAGGGATTGATCGTCGACGAGCAGTACCCGGATCATGTGGTTCCCCCGTTGTCCAGCGGCAGCCGCGCCGAGACGGCCCAGCCCGCGGGCTGGCGCGGGCCTGCCTGCACGTCACCGCCGTAGGCGCGTACGCGTTCGCGCATGCCGGGCAGGCCGCCGCCGACGCCCGCCGCGGCGGGAGCGGCGCTTCCCGCGCCGTCGTCGTTGACGTCGACGCGCAGCTCGCCAGGCTCGAAGCTCAGCCGCACGGAAGCGCTGGCGCCCGCACCGCCGTGCTTGAGCGTGTTAGTGAGGGCCTCCTGCACCAGCCGGTACACCGCGAGCTGTACGCCCGCGGGCACGTCCGGTGCCTGCCCGTGCAGTTCCAGTGCGGTGTCCAGTCCAGCCGAACGGACCTGCTCGATCAGGGCGTCCAGCTGGCTGAGATCGGGCACCGGCTGCAGGACCTCGGCGCTGCCGGCGCCGGTACCGTCGCGCTCGCGCAGGACGCCGAGGAGCCGACGGGTGTCCGCCAGGGCCCGGCGCCCGGTGACCGCCACGCTGCGCATGACGTCGGTGGCCTTTTCCGGCGAGCTGGCCGACGTCGCGACCGCCGCTTCGGCCAGCGTGGTCATGACGGTGAGGTGGTGGGCGACGATGTCGTGCATTTCGCGGGCGATCCTGGCGCGTTCGGCGGCCGCGGCGAGCGCGGCTTGCTGGTCTCGCTCGCGTTCCAGCCGTTCCGCCCGGTCATGGAGCTCGGCGAGGTAGGCGCGGCGGGCGGCGAAGTACAGGCCGAGCCCGAGAGCGGCGGCGACCATGCCGGAGACGAAGATCGCGTCGAACCACCATCTGCTCTTCGCATACAGCAGCAGCGCGATGACCGCGACGACCTCGAGCAGGCCGGCGCAGACCAGCGCCTCCTTGCGCGGCCGCATCGACGCCACGGTATACAGGGCGATGAGCAGGGCCAGGCCGTCGATCGCGCTCTTCGACCACAATCCCGCGGCGATGGCGGTGAGCAGAATCCACCCGAACACCGGGAGGGGCCAGATCCGCCGGACCAGCAGCGGCGCGACCGAGATCGCCAGCACGACGACTTCCGCCGCGTGCATCCTGGTGCTGTCGCGAGGCAGCGCCGGAAGGGTCGTCACCAGGGCCAGCAAGGTGAGCAGGACGTCGGATACCCAGCGGCGCACCGTGCGAGCCGCTGGGTATCCGGTTGGCCGGAGCGCCCTCATGCCTATTAGTGTCCCTGGTCAGGCGTCGGCTCGTCGCAGCCGCCAGGCCGCCGCGCCGATAAGGACCACAGCATAACCGCACAGCAGCGCGAATCCCGTCCAGGGCGACAGCGCGTTCGGCAGGTTGGACGCTCCTCCCCAGAGCCCCTCGCCCGCGTTGGAGGGCAGGTAGGGAGCCACGTGACCGCTGATCGAAGCGGGGAGCAGCCCGGCCAGCAGCGGGATCACGAAGAACACGCCGGCGAAGGTAGCGATCGCCGCCGCGGTGTTGCGGAACAGCGCGCCCAAGGCGACCCCGATCAAGCCGGCCACCGTCACGTACAGGGCGGCCCCGACGACCGAGCGCAGCGCACCGGGAGCGGTGATGGCCACGTTCAGGTGGTGGCTGCTCAGCAGCGCCTGGCCGAGGAAGAAGGAGACGAAGCTGGCGACCAGTGAGGCCGCGAATGCCGTGCCCGCGAAGACGCCCAGCTTGGCCCACAGGACCGGCAGGCGGCGCGGGACGGCGGTGAGCGACGAGCGGATCATGCCGGTGCTGTACTCGCCGCTCATCATGAGCGCGCCGAGTACCCCGAACGCCACCACGGCGAAGAGGGTGCCGCTCAGGCTGGTGCTGACGGCGTTAATGCCGGCCGGGCCCATCTTGTACTGGCTGGCGGTCACCGCCGAGAACAGCGCGCCGAGGCTGATCATCAGCACGACCGCGGTCGCCATGGTGTAGACGGTCGACCGCAGGGAACGGAATTTCGTCAGCTCGGACCGGAGCACTCGGCGCTGGGTTACCTTCAGCGCGGGCACTCGTTCTGGACGGATTGATACGGCGCTCATCATGCCGCCACCTCCTGGGTGGTGTTGTGGGAACGGAAGTCGACGGAGTCGTCAGTAAGCCGCATGAACGCTTCCTCGAGCGAGGCCTGCTGCGGGGTTAGCTCGTAAACGGGCAGGCGAGCCTGCCAGGCGGTCTGGCCGATCTGCTCGGCGCTCAGGCCCTGCACCGTCAGGAGGTCGGACTGCTGGCTGGTCACGGTGATGTCCGGGCCGAGCAGCAGCTCGCGCAGCCGGGCTGCCTGCGGGGTGCGCACGGTGACGCCCCCGCCGCCGGCGCGGGCCACGAACTCGTCGACGGTGGTGTCGGCGATCAGCCGGCCGCGGCCGATCACCACCAGCCGGGTCGCGGTCAGCGCCATCTCGCTCATCAGGTGCGAGGACACGAATACCGTGCGCCCCTCGGCCGCCAGGCCCTTGAGCAGGTTCCTTATCCACAGCACGCCCTCCGGGTCCAGCCCGTTGACCGGCTCGTCCAGGACCACCACCCGCGGATCGCCAAGCATCGCCGACGCGATACCCAGCCGCTGGCCCATCCCGAGGGAGAACCCGCCGACCCGCTTGCGGGCCACCTCACCCAGGCCGACCATGTCGATCACCTCATCGACCCGGCGCTGGCTGACCCCGTTGGTCTGGGCCAGCGCCAGCAGGTGATTGCGAGCCGACCGGCCGGTGTGCATCGACCTGGCCTCAAGCAGGATGCCCAGCTCGGCCATCGGTGCCTGCACCGCGCGGTAGTCCCTGCCGTTTACCAGCACCCGGCCGGAGGTGGGCTCGTCCAGTCCGGCGATCATCCGCATTGTGGTGGATTTACCGGCCCCGTTCGGGCCGAGAAAACCGGTGACGATGCCGGGCTGAACCACGAAATCGAGCCCGTCGACCGCCACTTTGTCCCCGTACCGCTTGCCAAGGTTCTTTACCTCGATCATCGCGTCGTCCTCCGTTGGTTTCGCCGGCGTCTCCGGCACTTCCAACGTTAGGAATCAGGCGCCCGGCAAGGCGTCTGCCGCCCGGCCAGAACTTCGGCGGCGCGCATATGCCGCAAGTCATATCCCCGCCATCCCCGCGGCCTACCGGCGCCGGGTGTGCGGGGTCGAAGGCGGGCGGCCGGCCGCCGGCGCGCGCATCTGGGTCTGCTGGCCGTTGCTCGTTACACGTAGTGCGTCTGGGCGTTGTGCGGCTCGTGGTCAACGAGTTGGTCGCAGGTCGGGCAGTACCAGCGGGCCTCGATAGGGGTACCGCAGGTGAGGTGCCGTGGGGCGTCCGCCGGATCGGTGTGCCGGGTCCCCCAGTGCGCGAGCAGCAAGAGCGCCCCGGCGAGTTCGGCGCCCTCGGCGGTCAGCTGGTAGGCGGCCCGGGGTGGCCGCTGGGAGTAGGGCCGGGCAATCAGCAGTCCGTCGCGTTCGAGCCGCTTGAGGCGTTCGGACAAGATGTTCGACGCGATGCCAGGGATCAGGCTGAGAAGTTCGTTGAACCTCTGCGGGCCGGGCAGCAGCGCTTCCACCACCAGCAGTGTCCACCGGTCGCCGACCCGGGCCAGCGCCTCGGCGAGCGGTGAGAGTTCCAGCTCGGATTCAGCCATGGGCTGATCCTAGCCCCGTTGACTTCTGACGAGTTAATAGTAATTTGCAAGTTACTACTTACTGGAGGTGGCAGGCATGACGAACCTCGATGAGATCGGGGCAAGCATCAGGCAGCTAGCAGAAGGGGCCGGGGCCTCGGTTGTGGGCGTCGGGCAGCGCTGGGGCGCTGGCTCAGGCATCGTGCTCGGCGAGGGCCAGGTCCTCACCAACGCGCACAACGTACGCGGCGACCGGGTGACGGTCACCTTCGCCGACGGGCGCACCGCCGAGGGGAACGTGGCCGGGCACGACATCGACGGCGACCTGGCCGTCATCGGCGTCGACACCAGCGGGGCCCCCGCACTGCCGTGGGCCGACGCGGCGCCCGCGGAGATCGGGACACCGGTGTTCGCCCTGGCCAACCCGGGCGGGCGCGGGCTACGGGTGACGTTCGGGTTCGTCTCCGGCGTCGAGCGGACCTTCCGCGGTCCCCGCGGCCGACGCATTACCGGCAGCCTCGAGCACACCGCCCCGCTGCTGCCCGGCTCCTCGGGTGGCCCGGTTCTCACCGCTGCGGGGCAGCTGCTCGGGATCAACACCAACCGCCTCGGCGAGGGCTTCTACCTGGCCATACCCGCCGACGAGGCACTACGGGGCCGGGTCGATGCCCTCGCCCAGGGGGAATCAGCGCAATCGCCAAGGCTCGGCGTTGCCATCGCGCCTAACTTCGTGGCCAGGCGGCTCCGCCGCGCCGTCGGGCTACCCGAGACCGATGGCCTGCTCATCCGCGACGTGGTGGACGACAGCCCGGCCGCCCGCGCGGGTGTCGCCCAGGGTGACCTGATCGTGGCGGCGTCGGGTCAACCGATACGCACTCCCGACGACCTGTTCGACGCACTCCAAGCCGCACGGGGCGGCACCATCGCACTCACCATCATCCGCGGCACCGACGAACGGACCATTCAGGTCACCCTCGGAGATAACGGCTGAACGCTGACGTGCGGGGCGCCGGTGTAACTGGGCACACCGGCGCCGGGAGGCGCGGTCTCGCGTGCGCCGTTGACCGGAGAAGTCCGACCTGGTCCGCGATAGCAGGTAGGCGTCGAAGGCCAGGTCAGGCACTCTCCGCTGTCCTTGGGTAGTTCCGGGCCTCGATGGCCTTGGTGGTGCTGGCCAGCGCCTTGCCCAGGACGCGCTTGCCGCCGGCCGCCGCCAGGACCTCGATCAGCCGGCCCTTGAGGTTCTTGCCCTCGCGGACCGACGACGTCCACGTCGGTGCTCCCGCCGGGCCGGGGCGTAAGGGTATAGGTATGGCCCGAGTGACCTCCCCACGTGTTGGAGTCGGTGGTCGTCATCGTGATGCGCCCGGGGTTGGACCAGTCGTAGCGCAGGCGTTCCCAGATGCCGTTCGAGCCCTCGGTGACGTCGGCCCAGTCGGGGCCCTGGTCGTGCACCTTGAGATAGCCGTCAGCGCTATTGGGGAACAGCTCCTTTCTGCCCGGCCCGAAGTCGGTGAGGCCGGCGACGAACTGCCCGGGAGTCGCAGTGGTCGTCTGGTGAAGATGGATGGTGGCCATGGCACGCTCCTTGACCTCTGTGGCTCTTTGCCAGCTTCTTACCCTCCGGGAGATACCGGCGGAATCTGGGAGCCAAACCGGGAGCCAGCTTCGTGCGGTCAGCGCTGGAAGGCCCGGGTGGAGAGCAGTGGGGCCGGGACGATCAGCGGCGGGCAAGTCACCAGCTTCCGCCTGGGCGCGAGTCCCGGGTAAGCCCGTGGAGTTCAAGGCACTCGCCGACGAATCGCAACTTTTTGGACACTAGCTTCGCGTCGTCCCCCGGGCTCGTGCGATAGTTTGCCCACAGTCACCTGGCGAGGCCTGCGCGAGGGGAAGTTTCCGATGCTGTTCAAGCACAAGCAGCTCCTGGAGGAGTTGCGCAAGAAGGGCCGTCGCGCGACGGCCGAGATCACATCCGTCAGCACCGTTGGCAAGGGCAGTTCCATCCGTGCGCTGCGGGCGCCGCGGGCGCAGAAGCCTGACCAGCGGCTGGATCGACTGCCTGATGATGCGGCTCTGGATCATCCCCGAGCAGGGGGACCAGCCGCCATTCGGGGCGATGGCCCTAGCAGGGCGCTCCGCAGGGTAACCCCTGGCCCGGGCGCCGACTCTCACACCGCCCCGCCGCCGGCACGCGTGTCAGTGCCCGCATCCGGCGAGATCTGCGAGATCGGCGAGATCGGCGCCGCAGGAGAACACTTGCCTGCGGACAGACCGGTCGACCAGAGGCGTGGAGCTCACTCTTCAAGTGCGCCGCTGATGGTTGGCCACAGCGTCTGCCCGTCAATTGATGCGACTAAAGCAGCATCTTTGATTTGTAAATAGAAATTGAATGATCAGCAGAACAGGTGCGACGTGACTACTCGCGGACTTCAGCCGCCATTTGAGTCGACCGGGACAGTGCAGGGTGAGCATAGCGTCCTCGCCCGGAATTTGTCACCGGACGAGCCGGCGGAGGCGGCGCGCGGTCACATAGCCGGTGAAGTCGCCGCGGCTGAAGGCGATGACTCGCCATTGTCGGTTTGCCTGGTCGGCCCGGGCTGGCGGTTCACCTCCGGGATCAGCTACTACACCTGCCGCCTGGCTAACTCCATGGCCGACGACCAGTGCGATACCAGCGTCATCCTGCTGCGCCGCCTGCTCCCGCGGCTGCTTTACCCGGGCAAGGCGCGCGTCGGGCTGAAGCGGGCGAGCATGCAGTACGCCGCCGGCGTCTCGGTCTTCGACGGGATCGACTGGTGGTGGGGCACCTCCCTGGCCAGGGCCCTGCGGTTCCTGCGCTCACGCCGGCCCAAGGTACTGGTCCTGCAGTGGTGGACGGTCGCCACGCTGCACACCTACCTGCTGCTCGCCGTCGCCGCGCGCCTGGCCGGGATGCGCGTCGTCATCGAACTGCACGAGCTGCAAGACCCCGGCGAGGCCGGGCTCGCGCTCGCCCGCGGCTACGGCCGCTGGGGGCTGCGCGCCCTGATCCGGCTCGCGCACGGCGCCATCGTCCACTCCAAGTCCGACTGGCAGCTGTTCGAATCGAATTACGGGCCGATGGACATGCGCGTCGCCCTGGTCCCGCACGGCCCCTACGACCAATACCGCGACGTGCAGGAAACAGCCGACCCGGCCATCACCGCCGCGATTACCAAGGTCCGCACCGCCCCGAAGTCGGACGGCACGGTAAATCTGCTGTTCTTCGGCCTCATCCGCCCGTATAAGGGGCTGGAAGACCTGCTCCGCGTCTTCAACGCCCTGCCCAGGGAAGAGGCGGAGCGGTTCTGGCTCACCGTGGTCGGCGAAACCTGGGAGGGCTGCACCGAGCCCGCCCGCCTCATCGCCACAAGCCCGCACGCCGACCGCATCACGTTCGTCAACGAGTACGTGCCGGACGAGGTCGCCGCCGCCGCCTTCGCCCACGCCGACGTGGCCGTCCTTCCCTACCGGCGCTCGTCAAGCAGCGGCATCCTGCACGCCGCGATGAGCCTCGGCCTGCCCATCGTCGTCACCAGCGTCGGCGGCCTGCCCGAGGCCGCCAGCGGGTACGCCGGGGCGGTGTTCGTGCCGCCGGCCGACCCGGCCGCACTGAAGGACGGCCTGATGAAGGCCGCCGCGCTCACCGGCCAGAAGTTCACGGACCCCCGCAGCTGGCACGACACCGTCGCCGCCGTCCGGATGGCCGCCTCCACCGACCAGCCCGAGCAAACCCCCCGCTAACATCACCGCGCAGGCCAGTGGGCGATAGCGCACCCTGGCTCGCCGGGAGAGTCACCACCAGACGTTCGGGATGATGGTGATGTTGGACCGGGCCGGGAAGTCCCGGCCGCACCCGCAAGATCAGCGGCCCTTACTTGGTCTTTAGGGCGAACGGCCAGCGGAGCCCCACGGCCACGTGCGAGATGATGCCGAGACCGAGGAAACTAAGCGCGGCGGTGGTTACCCAGTCTTCCGGGGTGGCCCTCGTCCAGCTCACTCCGTTGGCGTAGGCGGCCAGGACACGGTCGAGCGCGACCGCTACCAGGGCCGTGAGGAGCAGGGTAAGCAGGCGCCCCCTGGCGGGCGACAGCCGGGTGGCGGGCCAGCCTTCGAAGAGCATGCCGACGACGAGGACGGCGGCGATAACGCACCCGCAGGCGGCGCCGATGGCGTCCGGCTGCCAACCGGCGACGTCGCGCAGCAGCAGGTAGGTAAGCGCGCCAAGGACGATGACGAGGATGTTGCCGGCGATCAGGCGCCGCGGCCTGCGGGCTATGACGTTGACGGGCCAGCCGCGCATGCCGATGAAGAACAGCGCCTGCCAGACCCCGACGGCGATAAGCGCCGAGCCGAAGTCTGGCGCCGGTACGGGGCCGCCAGGATTGCGCAGCCCGGCGGCGGCTCGTTCGGCGGCAGGCACGGCATCGAGGTTGACGAACAGGAAGTAGGCGCCGATCCCGATCGCCCAGGACAGCGCCAGCGCCGCGACTCCGGACCACAGCCGTCCGATGCCGCCGAGCGGCCAGCGCTCGCAGGGCAGCGATAGCTGGAGCATGGCCGTGAAGGCGGCGCCGGCCAGGGGCAGCGTCGCTGGAAAGGTCGCCGGGCCTGGCGCGGTCTCGAAGACCGCGCGGACGTCGGGCCGCTCCACGATGGCCTGGCCGGCGATGCTGAGTACGATCGCGGCGACGATGATCGCGGCGGTGTCGACCAAGCCGGTCCATGGCACGGACAGGCGGGAGCCTGGCCAGTCATTCCACCAGAACGCGATCATGGCCACGGCCGGCAGCGCGAACGTCGAGATCGGCCCGAGAATGAGCAGCGCGGTCGCGGTGCTTCCGGTGCCGAGCGCGAGGGCGAAGAACACGACCGCGGTGAGCAGCAGGCCGCCGAGCCCGAGCCACGGCTGGGCCGCGAGCCGCTGCCGCTGCTGCCTGGCCACGTCCGGTGGCTGCAGGCGAGGCGGGGTGGTCAGCAGCGGCCGCTCCGGCAGCGGTGAATCCGCGCCGCTGCCACGGAAATCAGCGCGGCGCGGCGCGATGCCGTTCATTTCCGCAAGTGCGGCAGCAGGTGCTCGACGGCGATAGGCAGTTCGCGGACCCGGTAGCCGGTGGCGTGGTAGACCGCGTTGGCGATCGCGGCCGAGGAGCCTACCTGCCCGATCTCGCCGACGCCCTTGACGCCGAGCGGGCCGGTCACCTGGTCGGCCACCTCGATGAGTTCGACGTCGACGTCGGGCGCGTCGGCGTTGACCGGAACCAGGTAGTCGCCCAGGCTGGCGTTCGCCCAGCGGCCATGACGGGTGTCCATGTGCGTGCCCTCGAGCAGGGCCTGGCTCATGCCCCAGAGCATGCCGCCCATGAGCTGGCTGCGGGCGGTCTTGGGGTTGAGTACCCGGCCGGGAGCGAAGGCGCCGACCATGTGCCTGACCCGGATGATGCCCAGGTCCGCGTCAACCGCCACCTTCGCGAACTGGGCACCGAAGGTCAGCAGGCCGTACGGGGTGTCCAGCGGCGGCGGGTCCCAGCTGCCGATGGCTTCGGCGTCGTTCATCCGGTGCCGTTCCATCACGGCGGCGTAGGTCTCGCCGGTCCCCGGATCGCCGGCCAGGGCCATCCGCCCGCCGGCCACGGTAACCGCGGCGGGGTCGGCGCCGTGCAGCGGCGACTGCGCGTCCCCGACTGCCAGCGCGATCAGCTGGTCGCGCACGGCGATGCCAGCGTTGTGCACGGCGGCGCTGACCATCATCGCGCCGTTCGAGCCCACCGGGGACCCGGTGGCCGGGTAATCGGTGTCGCCGACCTCCACGCGCGCATCGCCAAGGCCGATGCCGAGCGCGTCGGCGGCCACCTGGGTCAGCACCGTCGTCATGCCGGTGCCGAATTCCTGCGCGGAGGTCTGCACGACGGCGGTGCCGTCGGCGTACAGCTGGGCGCGGGCCCGCTGGGTGCGCATGAAGAACGCCACCGGGTACGCGGCGGCGGCCATCCCCGTGCCGATCAGCCAGTTCCCGTCACGCTCGGAGCGCGGCGCCGGGTTACGGTGCTCCCACCCGATCCTCGACGCGCCGCGCTGCAGGCATTCCCGCAGGCCGTAGCTTGACCACGGGTTGCCGGTGTTGGGATCGGCCTCGGCCAGGTTGCGCAGCCTCAGTTCAACCGGGTCGACCTGCAGCTGGCTGGCCAGCTCATCCATCGCGCACTCGAGGGTGAACACGCCCGCCGCCTCGCCCGGTCCGCGGGTGAACGTCGGTGTCATCGTGTTGCCACGGACCAGCCGGTGCACGCCCTCGAAGGCGGGGCTGTCATACAGCTGCGAGGCGACGCCGAAGGCGGGCTCGGCCCAGTCGTCGAACGGGGAGGTGACCGAGATCTTGTGGTGCCTGATCGCGGTCAGCTTGCCCGCACTGGTCGCTCCCAGCTGGATGTGCTGCTCCTGCTCCTCGCGGTGCCCGCACGAAGTGAACATCTGCCCGCGCGGCAGCGCGAGCCGGACCGGCCGCCGGACGTGCTGGGCGGCCAGCGCGGTCAGGGTGACGTGCGGCCAGACCATCGCCTTGCAGCCGAAGGCCCCGCCGACGAAGCGGGTCAGCACCCGGACCTTGGACAAGGACAGCCCGAGGAGCGCGGCGACGGTCACCTGCACGGCCTTGATTCCCTGGCAGGAGTCATAAAGCGTGAGCTGGTCGCCGTCCCAGGCTGCCATCGTGGTCAGCGCCTCGATCGGGTTGTGGTGGTTGGCGGCGAAGCGGAAGGACGCGTCGACGCGCAGGTCGGCGGCCGCGAGCCCGTCCTGGACGTTCCCGCGCCGGACACTGCCGGGTATCAGCCCGCCGAAGATCCGCTCAGGCTCGTACGCGTCACCGCGTCCCTGGTCGATCGTGGTGACGGAAGGCGCCTCCGCGTAGCTGGCCCGGACCAGGGTAGCGGCGTGCTGTGCCTGCTCAAGGGTGTCGGCCACCACGACGGCGACCGGCTGCCCGGCATAGTGGATGACGTCGTCTTGCATGGGGAAGAACGTCTCGCCCGGCGCCGGGCCGCCCAGCAGCGACGGGACCAGCGGCACCTGGTTCACCTTCGGCGTGTTGTGCTGGGTGAGGATCCCGGCCACGCCCGGTGCGCGTTCCGCCTGCGAGGTGTCGATGGTGACCCGGCCGCTCGCTACCTCGGCGCCGACGATCTGGGCGTAGGCCAGGTCGGGCAGCGTGATCTCGCCCGAGTACCGCGCGGTGCCGGTGACCTTCAGCGGCCCGTCCACGCGGCTGACCTGCTGCCCGACAGCCCCGCTCATCGCGCGCCCCCGTCCGTGAGGGTGGCCAGTGCCCGGACGATCGCCCGCTGCGCCAGCTCAACCTTGAACGCGTTCAGCGGCCTCGGTGCGGCCGTGGCCAGTTCCCTGCGGGCCGCCTCGGCGAAGCTGGCCTCGGTGGCCGGCTGGCCGAGCAGGCTCTCCTCGGCGCGCCGGGCGCGCCACGGCTTGGTGCCGACGCCGCCAAGCGCCAGCCGGACCTCGGCGACGGCGCCGTCCTCGATGCGGACCGCGGCCGCGACCGAGGCCAGGGCGAACTCGTACGACTCGCGGTCGCGGAACTTGAGGTAGACCGACCGGCGGGCCACGGGCGCGGCGGGCACCGCGATGGCGGTGATCAGCTCGCCGTGCTCCAGCGGGTGCTCACGCTCGGGAGTGTCACCGGGAAGCAAGAAGAAATCGTCGATGCCGATGGCCCGTTCTCCCGCGGGCCCGCGGGTGTGCACCACCGCGTCCAGCGCGACCAGGGCGACCGCGACGTCCGACGGATGGGTGGCGATGCACTTGTCGCTGGTGCCGAGTACGGCGTGGCCCCGGTTAAAGCCGTCCAGGGCGGCGCAGCCGCTGCCCGGGTCGCGCTTGTTGCAGGGTGACGGCCGTGTCACGGAAATAGCTGCACCGCACGCGCTGGCACAGGTTGCCGCCCATCGAGGCCATGTTCCGCAGTTGCGCCGACGCGCCAAGCAGCAGCGCCTGCGCGATGACAGGGAATCGCTCGCGCACGCCGGGCGCCCTGGCGACGTCGCTCATCCTGGCCAGCGCCCCGACGCGCAGGCCGCCGTCCGGCAGGTCCTCGATGCCGGTGAGCGGCAGGTCGTTAATGTCCACGAGCAGCCCGGGCCGCAGCACGTTCTGGCGCACCAGGTCCACCGCGGTGGTTCCCCCGGCAAGGAACGCGCCGTCCGCACGTTCCCTGACGGCCGTGATGGCCGCGTCGGCGTCCGCTGCCCTGGCGTAGCTGAAGGGCCGCATTACCGCTCGCCCCCGGCCGCGTCACGCACGTCGCGGATCGCGGCGCGGATATTCGGGTAGGCCGCGCAGCGGCAGATGTTGCCGCTCATCCATTCCGCGATCTCGGCGTCGTCGCCCGCGTGGCCCTCTTCCAGCAGCGCCACCGCCGACATGATCTGGCCGGGCGTGCAATAACCGCACTGGAACGCGTCGCGCTCCACGAACGCGGCCTGCATCGGATGCAGGTCACCGCCGGACGACAGTCCCTCGATGGTGGTCACCTCGCGGTCCTCGCAGGCGACCGCGAGGGTCAGGCACGCCAGCACCCGCCGGCCGTCCACCCACACCGTGCAGGCGCCGCACGTCCCCTGGTCACAGCCCTTCTTCGACCCGGTAAGACCGAGATGCTCACGCAGGGCATCAAGCAGGCTCACCCGCGGCTCGAGCCCCACCTCGTGCCTCGTGCCGTTGACGGTCAGCACCACCGCGGTGACTGCAGGGCCTCGTTCCACCGGCGGTGCGGCGACTTCTGTACCCATGGTGCTCCCCCTCCGCTGACCGCCACCCCCGTGGAACCGACGCGGCCGAGCATCAGTTTGATAACAGCCTAACTCCCACCCGTTCTCGCACATGATCGCCCGTGATGTCCAAGACCTATCGCGTCGCCGGCGATACCATGTGGGCATTGACGCAGGTCAGATTGGATGCAGGTCAGATTGGATGCGGTTCAGATGGGATAAGGCCAATGGACCTGGACATGCGGAGACTTCGCTACTTCGTGGCCGTCGCCGAACGGCTGCACTTCGGCCGGGCCGCGACCGCCCTCTACATCACCCAGCCCGCCCTGTCCCGCCAGATCCGCCGCCTCGAGGAAGAGCTTGGCGTCGAGCTACTCGAGCGCAACAGCAGGCAAGTGTCCCTCACGCTGGCCGGCAAGCGGCTGGCTGAAGACGGCGCGCGGCTGCTCACAGAAAGCGAAGCCGCCATCGCGCGGGCACGCCGAGCCCGGGACGGCGAGCACATCCTGACGGCCGGATTCATGCTCGGCATGGACATCGCCCCGGTGATGAAGAGATTCTCCCGCAGCCACCCGGAGGTGGACATCCAGTTGCAGCGCTTGCGGTGGTGGAACCACGCCGCCGCGCTCCGCGACGGGCGGGCCGATGTCGGATTTGTCCGCCTGCCGCTGCCGGTCGCAGGCCTGGAGATACGGCCGCTGCACACCGAGCGGGTCTGCGTCGCCCTCCCCGCCGGGCACCAGCTGGCCGCGGCGACCTCGGTCGACATCACTGCCCTGGCCGACGAGCCCGTTCTCCGCTACGCCGACGCCACGCCCGAATGGAACGCGTTCTGGACATTCGATCCACGCCCGGACGGCCGCCATCCGCAACCCGGACCGTACGTCGGCGACATGGAAGAGATCGTCGCTTACGTCCGCGCGGGCCGCGGGGTGGCGTACCTGCCCGTCCCCATCACCGCGGCCATCGCTCCCCCCGAGGTGGTGTTCGTCCCCGTCGACGGCATCCCGCCAGGCCAGGTCGTGCTGGCCTGGGACGCGGAGCGGCCTCCGCGGCACATCTCGGAGCTGATCGAGATGGCGTCATGCGGCTGGCAGACTGCTTTACCGCCGGGCGGCTCGCGGGGCACCTGAGACCCTGGCGCCCGTACCCGCCCATCGCCGACCGCCCGTACTGGGGGCGCGTGCCCGAGGAAACCCGCGCGCATCTCCTGGCCCAGACGGCGCCCATCAGCCAGAAGCCGTGGCCGCTGCTGACCGCCACCGCTTACGGCAGGTTCAAGGCCACCGGCGACCGCCAGGAGTACGAGCGTCCGTACATCGCCCGCCGCGACAAGCTGACCGCGGCCGTCGTCACCGCGATCCTTACCGGCACTACCGGCACCGCGGAGATCACGGACGGCGTGTGGCTGCTGTGCGAGGAGACCAGCTGGTGCCTGCCCGCGCACCAGCCAGGCGCCGGCCTGCCCGACCCGGATCACCCGCACGTCGACCTGTTCGCCGCCGAGACCGCCGCGCTGCTCGCCTGGACCGTCCTGCTGACCGGCGAGCACGAGGCCCGCGTCCGCCGCGAGGTAAAGATCCGCGTCCTCGATCCGTACCTGGCCCGCGACGACTGGCGGTGGCTCGGCCTTGACGGCCGCGCGAACCTGAACAACTGGACGCCGTGGATCCACGCGAACCTGCTCATCGCGAGCCTTCTCCTCGACGACCAGCCGCACCGCACCGCCAACCGTGCCGTCGCCGCCCTCGACCGCTACCTCGACGCGGTCCCCGATGACGGCGGCTGTGATGAGGGCGCCAGCTACTGGTGGCGGGCCGGCGCCTCGCTGTTCGAGTGCCTGGAGACCCTGACCGAAGCCTGCGGGAACGACTTCGGCGCCTTCCAGCTGCCCAAGGTCAGGGCCATCGCCCGGTACCCGGTGGTCGCGCACATCGCCGGCGACGTGCACGTCAACTTCGCGGACGGCTCGATCCGCCCGCCGGGCATCGTCCCGCACCTGCTGTACCGCTTCGCCGCCCGGACCGGCGATTCCCAGGTGCGGCAGCACGCCCGGGCGATGCGCGGGGAGCACGCCGCCAGCCTGGTCACTGGCCCCAACGGCTCCCTGGGCCGCCTGCTGGCCGCTATCACCGACGACGAGTGGGCCGCGTCGCCGCCCGCGCGGTTCCCCGCCCCGCTCCAGTCCTGGCTGCCCGCCACCGGCGTCCTCACCGCGAGGGAACGCGAAGGCGACACGGCGGGCCTGTTCCTGGCGGCGAAAGCCGGCCATAACGACGAATCACACAACCATAACGACGTTGGTTCGTTCATAGTGGCGCTTAATGGCAGCCCGCTGCTGATCGACCCCGGCGCCGGTACCTATACCCGGCAGACGTTCGGCCCGGACCGCTACCAGATCTGGACCATGCAGAGCTCCTGGCACAACACCCCCGCCCCGGCCGGCCACCCGCAGGCCGCGGGCCGCGCGCACCGTGCCGCCGACGTTGGCGCGACCCTGACCGCGACCGCCGCCGAGCTCGCGCTGGACCTCGCCGCCGCCTACCCGGCCGCGGCCGGCCTTCGCTCCTGGCACCGCACGCTGCGGCTGGACCGTACTGGGCCGCTCATCTCCGTCCACGACAGCTGGGAACTAAGCGAGAGTTCAGAACGAACCGTGTGTTACCTCATCACCCCCGAGGAGCCCCTCGTGGCCGGCGGCACGATCACGCTCCCCTCCGGCCTTGCGGTAGACATCGATGCCGCGGTGGACGGCACGAGTGCGGGCCGCATCAGCGTCGAGCGCCGTGACCTGGACGACCCGCAACTGCGGGCCCGCTGGGGCGGGCACCTGTACCGGATCACCCTGGCGCTGCCCGGGCAGCGCGGCTCGCTGCACACGCTGATCAGGAGCGCGAGCCGAGCAGCGCGATCGATGCGCGCACCGCCGTCTCCGATACATCGCTGATCCGCCCGCCGTCCTCGACCGTGGTGGCCGCCAGTTCGCGCAGCCCGCCGAGCAGCATGACCGCGAGTTCACGCGGCACCGGGCCGATGCCGGCGGCGCGCATCGGCTCGGTGTCGCAGAGCGTCTGGATCATGGCGACGAAGGCCTCTGTCATGTCCTGCCGGCAGGCCGGCACGCTGAGCGAGGGCACTTCGCGGATCCAGCTCAACGTGATGGCGGGCTGGGACTCGGCATAGCCGATCCAGGCCTGGATCGCCTGGCGTACCTGGTCCTGCCACGGCGACTTCGGGTCGACCTCGGCCGGGATCCGCCTGAGCATTTCGTGGTTCACGGCGGCGAGCAGAGCGACGAAGCACTCTTCCTTGCCCGCGAAGTGCTCGTAGAAGGTCCGGCGGGACGTGTGCGCGCGGCGGACGATGTCGGCGACCGTGGTGTCACGGTAGCCGTCCTCGACGATCGAGGCGGCCAGGCCATCGAGCAGCCGCCGCCGGAAGCCGCCAGGATCGTCATCGGCGGGCGCGGCTCGCGTCGCTCGACTCTGGTCTCCCGTAGCCGTCACCCCGATCACGCCTCCCTCGCCCGGTCCTTGCAGCAAATGGTACACCGGCGTACCGTGATGTCTGGTACGTTCGCGTACCAGGCTGCTCGGCGTGGAATCACAGGCTGCTCGGCGTGGAATCAATGGAGGTGGAAGTGTGATGCAAGGCTACGTACTGACGCGCTACAAGCACCCGATGGAGCTGAGGGAAGTCCCCGAGCCGAAGCCCGGCGAGGGTGAGCTGCTCATCCGGGTGCGCGCCGCGGGGCTGAACCCGACCGATTACAAGGTTCGTGACGGGGTGGCGCGGCTGTTCTACCGATATGACCTGCCCGTGGTGGCGGGAAATGAGTTGGCCGGGGTGGTCGAGGCGGCCGGCACCGGGGTCACGCGGTACGCGGTCGGGGATCGGGTGTTCTCGCGAGTGGATCATCACAAGATGGGCGCCTTCGCCGAGTACGCCGTCGTCGCGGAGGACCTGGTGGGGAGGATGCCCGAGTCGCTGGACTTCGACGAGGCGGCCGCGTTGCCGCTGGCCGGGCTGACCGCGCTGCAGGGGCTGCGTGACAAGCTGGCGGTTGAGGCGGGCGATCGGCTGCTGATCACCGGCGGCGCGGGCGGTGTCGGCACGCTCGCCATCCAGCTCGCTGCCTGGATGGGGGTAACGGTGGCCACCACCGCGTCACCACGGGGCGAGAAGCTGGTGCGATCGCTCGGGGCCGAGACGGTCATCGACTATCAGGCGCAGAAGCCCAAGGACGTCCTGCACGACTACGACGGCGCGTTCGACCTGGTCGGCGGCCAGGACCTGCGGGACTGCTTCGACGTACTCAAACCGGGAGCCAAGACGGTCTCCATCGCGGGCGTTCCCGAGCCGAAGATGGTCCGCGAGGACGTCGGCCTCGGGCCGCTGTGGGCGGCCGGCGCCTGGGCGCTGAGCACCAAGATCCGTCGTCTGGCCCGGCGCAAGGGGGTCAGTTACCGGCTGATGCTCATGCACCCAAGCGGCGACGACCTCAACTTGCTGGCTCATCTGGTCGACGATGGTCACCTGAAGCCGGTGATCGACCGGGTGCTCCCGTTCCGGCAGATTCCCGATGCGCTCGCCCATGTCGAACAGGGTCGAGCCAAGGGGAAGGTCATAGTTCGGCTCTGACCGGTCGTATCTCAGGTCTCCGTGAGTTGCATTAGCGTGGTCTGCCCCGCCTCCAGGGTGACGGAAACTCCGGTGAAGGTTGTCGTAATTCCGGTCCAGACGTTATGGCCGCTGGCCGTTGCGGAGTTGATTCCGAACTCGGACAGCTCGAAGTGTCCGGTGCTGGCGTCCGGCCCCAGGTTGACGAAGAGAACCGCGATCCCTCCTGCGGGATCGGGCTTCATAAGCGCCTCGATGTTCTCATTCATGATCACCGTGGAGCACTGCTCTCCGCTCTGGTCGATAGCGATCATGTGCGGATTCTTCAGGGCGTCCAGCGCGGCCGGCGATAGCGCGCCCAGGTCCGCGGAGATGAGCAACGGGCTGGCCTCCATCGCCCATACGGAGAGCTGGTTGCGCAGGTCATCCAGCGTCCAGCCGTTCCCAGGAAAACCCGGGGCGATCATGTCCAGGTCATTCCAGTGACCCGGCCCCGCGAAGGAATGCAAGGGCAGGTCCGCCGCCAGGTGGCCCAGGATCATCTGCGATGCGCCTTCATGAGTCAGCGGATATTCGTCGTGCGCGACTCGCCACATATGCGCGAATTCGGCCGAAGCGCGGACAGCCGGCAGGAAGCTAGGCTTACCGATCTGGTGAATGGGCAGCTCTTGGGAGTAAACGACGTCCGGATTATACCGCCGGAGATACGCGCCGAACTGGCGGAAGTTCTCCGTCAGCGTGTCCACGGTCGTCCCCGCGGGCAGACCGCCGCAGTCATCGACCTTGACGAAATCGACTCCCCAGGATGCGAAGGTCTTCGCGTCCTGGTCGTAGTGTCCCCCGCTCGCGGGCAAGGACTGGCAGGTCCTGGTGCCGATCGCGGTGTAAATGCCGAACCGCAGCCCGAGAGCGTGAATCTGGTCGGCCAGCCAGGCAATCCCGTGCGGGAACTTCGCGGCGTCCCCGGTGAGTTCCCCGTTGGCGGCTCGCTCAGCGGCCATCCACCCGTCATCTAGGTTGACGCAGCCATATCCCGCCGCGGCCAGCCCCGAGCTGACCAGCAGTTGCGCTTGCCTGACGACTTCGGCTTCCGTGATGTTAGTCCTGAATTGGTACCAGGTGTTGTACCCCATTACCGGCCGCGACGGCGGCCACTCGCTTGATGTCACTGGACCTCCCCGTCAACAGTTCTTATTTTGCCTCGTCTGGCGCGGCGCCTGAAGGGCTGACGCGCGGCCACCTTGGGCAAAAGGACATTTCTCCCGCGCGGCCGGGGCGCCGCGGCGACTCTCGCGGGGATCAGCAAGATAGCGGATCGCTGCCCACGCCATGGTGTGTTCAACGATCCGCTATCCTCGTCACGCACGACGGGCTGCCCGGTTTGCCCTGGTTTGTGCCGACTATCCTGGCACTTCAAATGGGATCCGCCGGATTGGCAGCAGCCGGTCAGGCGGCCGAAAGGCGCTCTACTTGCTCGCAGGGTACTCCCGGCCGGCTAGCCGGTCACGTGACCGCCCAGGGCATCGGGCATACTGCCGGTCATGATGATTGGCGTTGGGCTGGACGCCCGGCTTGGCCTTCCTTTTGACCAGTTGCGGGCGGCCGCACGGGAGGCGGAGCGGCTCGGCTTCGAGAGCCTGTGGACCCCGGCCGGTGGAGTGCCCGACTCGTTTCACGTCTGCGCGGCCTGGTCGCAGGACACCGCGCTGCGCACCGGGATTTCCGTCGTCCCCGCGGTGCGGATGTGGACCCCGCCGGGCCTGGCCGTCCAGGCGGCGACGCTGGCCCAGCTCTCCGGTGGGAGGTTCGTGCTCGGACTCGGCACGGGGGGCTACGGGCCCGGTTTCTGGGCATCGGCTGGCCTGCCCGACCGCCCGATCGCGGTGATGCGCGCGTATGTCAGCGAGGTCCGCGCCCTGCTGGCGGGCGAGCAGGTCACGGCCAGCCCGGTCGTCACCGGGGCGGGCATGAGCGCCGGCGCCCCCGGGTGGCCGCGGTCCGCCTCGCTCGGCGTGCAGGGCCTGCCGCCGGCTCCGGTCTACCTGGCCGCGCTCGGCCCGCAGATGCTACGGCTCGCCGGCGAGACCGCCGACGGAGCGCTGCTCAACTGGGCCACGCCTGAACGCATCGCGGTCAGCCGGCTGGCGGTCGACGCGGGTGCCGCGCGGGCGGGCCGCGACCCCGGCACGGTGCCGATGACCATGTACATCCGGGTCTGCATCGACGACGACACGGCCGCGGCCCGGCAGGCGTTCGGCACGCAGGTGCTCGGGTACGCCATGGGCCGCCCCGGCATCCCGCAGGACGCCGGGTACCGGGGCCTGTTCACCCAGATGGGCTTCGGTGAGGAGCTGAGCGAACTGGAGCAGCGGCGGGACCGGGGCGCGGCCATGCCCGACCTGGTGGCCGCCGCCTCCGACGAGATGCTGCGGGCGGTCGGCTACTACGGCCCCGCGGGTCCGGCGCCTGCCGCGCTCGCCCGGTTCAGCGCGGGCCTCGATGAGGCCATCGTCCGGATCATCACCGCCCGGCCGGGCCTGGACCCGGTCGTCCAGGCCATGGCCGCCCTGACGCCGACGCTCATCAGGCGGAAGAGCCGCGTGGACGAGGGGCCCGTGCCTGGCTAGCGCCCGCTCCTGCTGCCCTGAACCGGGCGGGCCGACCGGGTTTCCTCGCGAGCACCGCGTAGGCGGGGACCGGCGGGTCAGGGCGGGTGCCGCCGGCGGCCGGGCGCCACTGGTTCACCGGCACCAACCCGGGTTCAACCAGGTCAAGGCCCGCGGTCAGGACAGCCACC
This sequence comes from uncultured Actinomycetota bacterium, assembly GCA_963759545.1. Classification (GTDB taxonomy): domain Bacteria; phylum Actinomycetota; class Actinomycetes; order Streptosporangiales; family Streptosporangiaceae; genus Trebonia. The sequence continues at coordinate 7,899 of CAVXAB010000049.1, read as the reverse complement.
TCGGCGCGCGAGCGGAGAGTGCACTGCAGCGACGACATCCTGTTCCAGTGATCGACGCCGGCCCCGAGCGCTGGATCTAGGTCGCTCGCCACGTGGCAGAGCGCGAGGTAGCTCCCCGCGGGCAAGGCCGCAAGCAGCGCGGACACGGCGGCGGCGGCCCGCGCGGTGGTCGGGATGAAAGGAAGCGTGGACGGCACCAGCACGGCTACGGGCCGCCGGAAGTCCAGCGTCGCGGCCGCCCCGGCGAGGAGCGCAGCCGGGTCGGTGAGCTTCCCCTCCAGCGCCGCGATCGCCCCCTGCGACGTTGACCTCGAGAACGCCCGCACGTACGACAGCACCATCGGGTCGTTGTCCACGTAGACAACCCGGCACGCCGGGTCGACCGCCTGGGCGATGTCGCGGCTGGTCTCCACCCCGGGGATGCCCGTACCGACGTCGAGGAACTGCCTGATGCCCGCCTCGCGCGCCAGAAAACGCACGGCGCGCTGGTGGAAGGCAAGGACAGCGGGCACCATCGCCGCGATCGCGGGCGCCGCCGCGAGCATGACCCGCGCCGCCCTGCGGTCGGCCTCGAAGTTGTTCCTGCGCCCATTCAGGAAATCCGCCACCCGCGCCGCATTAGGCACAGCCGTATCGATCCGCGCGGCCCTCGCCCGCCGGATCGCGTCAAGCCGCCGGTCATCAATCATTTTGTCCCCCCGTGGGCAGCTTCTCAGCCGCGCTGCCGTTGCGTCAACGGTGACGGCGACGGTATGTGCCGTGACGTAGCTCCGCGTCAGCGGGGCATAGCATGATCGGCGTTCGCAGCAGCGGTTTCTGGTGGTGAGGACTGCATAGATGGCCGGGCAACCCCACGGTGTCCCGCGGCGCAAGGATGCTGAGCGCAACCGGCGGCGCCTGCTGGCCGCCGCGCGTGAGGTATTCCGCGACCGCGGTGTCGCCGCCACGCTCAACGACGTCGCGCACCACGCGGGGCTGGGAGTCGGCACGGTCTACCGGCACTTCGCTAATAAGGAAGAGCTGATCGACGCGCTGTTCGAGGACATGGTCGAGACGGTCGACCGGTACGTGCGCGAGGCCGCGCAGGAGCCGGACGCGTGGCTGGGGCTGACCCGGGCGCTGCAGCAGGTGTGCGAGATCCAGTCATTCGACCGCGGATTGCGCGAGGTGATGCTGGGCACCGGGCGCGGACCCGAGCGCCAGCAGCAGATGCGCGAGCGGGTGGGGCCCACGGTCGACGTACTCGTCGCCCGGGCACAGGAACAGGGCACGCTCAGGGCCGACATCGTGCCACCGGACTTCGCCATCGTGCAGCTGATGGTCGGTGCCGTCTCCGACCACCTCGGTCAGCCCGGGCTCTGGCGCCGGTACCTGGCGATCATCATCGACGGCCTGCGGGCACAACCGGGCGAGCCGTCACCGCTGCCAGACCTGCCCGGCCCCGATGACCAGCTGCAGAACGCCCTCACCGAGAGCAGCACGCGGTCAGCCAGCGAGGCTGCCCGAGGCGGCCGGGACCGCACGGAGGCAGCGGAGGACCGGCGGCGCGCTGCGCGGCGCGCCGCCGGTCCGTTATCGAGCCCATCGGCCTGGTGCCTGGACAGCTCAGGACGACGGTCCCCAGTTGACCGGGCTTGCGGTGAACTGACCGGGCGAGGCAAGCGGCAGGTCAAGCACGGAGGCGGTGGCCGTGCCGCTGTCGATGGTGTACGTGCCGTTGGCCAGGTTCGCCAGCTCTTGCGGGGTGGGCGCAAGCGGTGCGTGGAAATTCGCCGGCGGCTGGCTCGTGAGCACCACCTGGAGGCGGTCCCCCGCCGGGATCAGGGTGAAGTTGGCCAGCAGCGAGATGTCGTAGCGCGTGGTCCGGCCGGGGACGACGGGCTGCTGGCTGCCGGCGGTGAACGGGTGCGCGGGCTGAAGCAGGACCGAGCCCCGGCCGTACCAGCTTTGCGCCTGGTCGAGCTTGCGCTGGCTGCCGAGCAGCACGCCGTCTGCCTGCTTGACGACGGCGCCGGCCGGCGAGAGCACGTTGAGGGTGGCGGTCAGCTCGACTTCGGTCGTGGTTGACGAGGCGTACACGGTCAGGTCCGACGGCCCGTCGAGAACCGCGTCGCGGGTGAGCGGTGCCGAGGTATAGGTCAGCGAGTTGGTCGCCGCGGCCGGGGCCCACGAGAGCGTGCCGGCCGTGCCGGACGCGGGGTGGCCGGCGCTGAGCGCGCCGCCTGCGCCCAGGTAGTAGGTCGATGCGGCCGGGGAGGCTGGCCAGGCGGCCGTGTCCACCCACTGGTTCGCCGTGTTCTCGAAGATGTGCAGCGGCGCGGAGGTGCCGGCCATGCCAGTGCGCTCGCCCTTGAGCCAGGTGTCGAACCATTCCAGGCGGATGTTCTCCAGAACGGTGCCGTCGACGTTCTCCCCGTGCGTCCACGGCCCGACGATCGCCTGGTACCGGCCGGTGACCGGCTCGCCCGCGGTGACCGGCGCGGTCAGCGGACGATGGAAGTAGGCGTTCTGTGCCGCGACGTAGTCGCCCAGGTCGCCGCCGGGGAACAGGTCATTCCAGCCGGCCTGCTCAGGGCGGGGATTCCGTTGGCCACGATCTGCGGCATGAGCCGCTGGATGTCCAGCGACTGCCAGTAGCCGTTGTCGTAGGATCGCGGTCCGCCGTCGGCCTCCTGCGCGATGGTGACCGACTGCGGGTCGGTGGCCGGGTTGTCTTGGGGCCCGCGCGGTTCGCCCTGCGCGATCCCGGCGACGAATGGAGTGGGGATGCCCCCGTCGGCGGTCAGGTCATCGTAGAAGTTGGAGTCCGTGCAGAAGGGGGTGATCGCCTTCAGCGCAGAATTCCGCCCGACGGCCGCCGCGGTAAACCACTGGTCTACCCCCAGGTAGGAGCAGCCGTCCAGGCCGACCCGGCCGTCCGAGCCGGAGAGCGAGTGTGCCGCCCAGTCCACCAGTTCGGCGCCGTCCTGGCCCTGCCGCTGCCCGAACCAGGACACCTGGCCGCCTGAGGCGCCGGTGCCGCGCACGGCGGAGGCAACGTAGATGTAACCGCGCTGGACGAAGTAGTCCCCTGGGGCGGTCGGGTCGGAGCGCGCCGTGCCGTAGGGGTTCTGCGTGAGCAGCACCGGGAAGGCGCCGGCCGCGCGGGCGCCGGTGGCGGGATCGGTGGGATAGACGACCTCGGTAGAGATCACCACCCCGTCGTCCATCCGTACCGGGATGTCCACGGGCTTGCTCACGCCGTAGCTCGCCGGCTCCGGCTGCCAGGAACCGCCGCCGCTTGGCCGCGCGGTGCTACCGGGCTGCGCAGTGCTACCGGGCTGCGCGGTGCTCGCCGCGGAGGCGGCGACGGGGGTGAGCCCGGCCGCGACCAGCGCCGTCAGGATGATCGGAATGCGTGCTCGCATGGGAGTCTCCGGTGACCTCAGGCCGGCTGCGCGGCGGCCCGGACGGCCCGGGCCTCCCGGCGCAGGGGGAAGAGCGGGAACAGCGGGCGCTGCAGCGTCTCGTTCGCGAGTTCTGCCAGGACGATGTAGAACGCGACGCCGGCCAGCACGATCTCGGCCCAGCCGGCCCGTGCAGTGCCGCGGTCGCCGGAACGCCGGCGGCGGAGGCACCGAGATAGGCCGCTATCAGCAGCACGATCGCCACGTTCAGCAGGCCGAAGGCAAGCAGGGTCACCGCGTTCGTGCCCAGGCTCGCCACCGTGAAGATGAGGGTGACCACCAGCCACGCGATCAGGAAGACGCCGAGCGCCTGAACCACATCGTGGCCCGCCTGAGCCTGCAGGGCGAGGGCGGAAGCGCCCGGGTGCGCCCCGCCAGGACCGAGGCCACGATGTGCGGGGCGACGTACACCTGGATCGCGGTAAAGCCCAGCCAGAACGCCCCGTACGCGGTGAGGAAGGCCGCGGCGAACGTCGCGCCGGCCGCGAGCGCGAAGAATCCCGCGACCAGCTGGACGATGCCGCCGTAGAAGAACGTCCCGGACAGGATCACCGAGCTGCCCACGGCGTTGATCGCGCCGACCGTGCTCAGGCCAAGGGCGAGGGAACACCACGCGAATCCGGCGGCGCCGATGACCAGCGCGTGCCCGGGGCGAGGAGAGGTCATGACGGGCGGTCTGCTCGTCTCGGGTACGGACGTGACGGACATGGCAAGCACCCTTCGCTGGATGTCGTTCGCCGATTAATTGACCGAACGTTCGATACGTTAAAGGGCGATCGCGGCAGGGTCAATACGTTCCGGACATGAAGTATCCGTTTTTTGCGCGGGGCTTCCCCGGCACTCGTCCGAGGCAGCGGCGGCGCCGCGGGCCGTCCGATTTGCCATCAATAACACTGACATGCCGGTATTGACCGGATTACGCCTGTTAACATGCCTCTTGTAAACAATTACCTTCCGGAATATGGGGTGCTGATGGAGCCCGACGCGTCGGTGGCCCTGGCCATGGCGGACTTTATCGCCCGCGCGCCGTCGCCGTTCCATGTCACGGCCGAGATCGCGCGGCGTCTCACGGCCGGCGGGTTCTCGCCCGCGTCAGGCGCGGCGAAAAGCGAGACCGCGCGCGGCTACGTCGTGCGCGACGGAACGGTCATCGCCTGGTCTGCCCCCGGCACGGTCACGGAGGCCACGCCGGTTCGCGTCGTGGCCGCCCACACCGACTCCCCCACCCTCAAGGTCAAGCCCCGGCCGGACGTCGGCGCGGCAGGCTGGGTCCAGGCCGGCGTCGAGGTCTACGGCAGCCCGCTATGGAACTCCTGGCTCGACCGCGACCTCGGCATCGCCGGCCGACTCGCCCTCCTCGACGGCTCAACCACCTTGGTCAACATCGACCGGCCGCTGCTGCGCGTCCCCCAGCTCGCTCCGCACCTGGACCGCGGAGTCAACCAGCGCGGCCTGCAGCTTGACCCGCAGCGGCACCTGCTGCCGGTCTGGGGCACCGGCCAGCCTCGCGACGGGGAGCTTATCGAGTTCCTGGCCGCGGAGGCCGGCCTTGGGACCGCCGAGGTGGCCGCTCACGACCTGGTGCTGCACGACCTCACCCCGCCCGCCCTGCTCGGCCGCCATGGTGAACTGCTGGCCGCCCCGCGGCTGGACAACCTCTCCTCTGCCTACTGCGGCCTGGCCGGGTTCCTCGCCGCGACCGCGGCAGGCGGTCCCGAGGACGCGATCCTCATCTATGCCGCCTTCGACCACGAGGAAGTCGGCAACGGTTCGGCCACCGGCGTGGCGGGTCCGCTGCTTGAGGCCGTCCTGCGACACGTTTGGCCCGCCTATCAGCTCGCACTGCTTCCCGACAGCCCGGCCATGACTAATTCCCTGTGCCTGTCGGCCGACGCGATGAACGCCGTGCACCCCAACTACCTGGAGCACCACGACCCGGAGCACAGAGCGATCCCTGGCGGCGGCCCAGCCGTGAAGTTCAACGCGGCTCAGCATTACGGCTCGGACGCGCTTGGCGCCGCCGCATGGGCGCGCGCCTGCCGGCGGGCAGGCGTGCCTTCCCAGGTCTTCGTCTCACGCAACAACATCCAGTGCGGCACGACGATCGGACCCGTCGTCGCGGCACAGACCGGCATCCGCACCGTGGATGTCGGCATCCCGGTCCTGTCGATGCACTCGGCCAGGGAACTGTGCGGCACCGCCGACCCGGCCTACCTCAACGCCGCCTGCACCGCGTTTCTCGCGCCCGCCTGAGCCAGGCGGGCCGCGGCAAGGCACCCCACCTCGTTAGGCTTCCTCGCTTGACGCCAGGGCCGATGAGACAGCCGGGTCGGCGAGCCAGCAGGCGACCTGCCAGCCGGAACCGTGTCCGAAGGCCGGCGGCTCGGTGAGCTGGCACTGGTCCATCCGGTGCACGCAGCGCGGGTGGAACCGGCACCCGGACGGCGGGCTCGCGGGATCGGGAACCTCGCCCGCGAGCGCCTCCGGCAGGCGCCCGACGCTGCCCGTCGTCGGGATCGCGCCGATCAGCGCGCTGCTGTAGGGGTGCGCGGGACTGGACCACAGCTCCCTGGTGGGCGCGGTCTCGACCAGCCGCCCAAGGTACATGACGGCGGTCCGGTCCGCGATGTGATGCACGATCGCCAGGTCGTGCGAGATCAGCAGCATGCCGACGCGCAGCTCGTCCGCCAGGTGCCTGAGGAGGTTGGCAACCTGCGCCTGCACGGAGACGTCGAGCGCGGAGAGCGGCTCGTCGAGCACGATCACCGACGGCTGCGCGGCGAGCGCCCTGGCCAGCGCCACCCGCTGACGCTGGCCGCCGCTGAGCTGGTACGGGTAGCGTCGTGCCGTCTCCGCTGGCATGCCCACCAGGGCGAGCAACTCGTGCACCGTGTGCGGCGCCCGGCCACGCTGCTCGCCGCTCCTTTGCGCGCCCGCGTGCTGCCCGGCCCTGCGCATGCCGTCGGCTACCTGCTGCTCGACGCGGCGGCGCGGGTTCAGCGAGCTGTACGGGTTCTGCATGACAAGCTGGAGACCGAGGTCCTCGGCAGGGCGCTCCCGCGCCCCGAGCGCGCGGACCGGCCGCCCCTCAAAGCTGACCGTGCCGCCGGACACCGGGGTAAGCCCGCACGCGGCACGGGCCAGCGACGACTTGCCGCAGCCGGTCTCGCCAACCAGACCCGATGATCTCCCCGGGATTCACGGTGAGGCTCACCCCCGCCACGGCGCGCACCGGCGTGCCGTCCGCCGCGCTGGTACGTCACCTCGACGTCGGTGAGTTCGAGTACGGTCATCTGCGGTCACCAGCCAGGAAAGGGTCGACGGGACAGGCGCAGTCGTGGCTCTCCCCACTAGGGCAGAGCGCGGGCACCTCGGCCGCGCAGGCCTGCTCGGCGAACTCGCACCGCGGTGCCGAACGCGCAGCCGGGCGGCCGGGCGGCCGGGGCTGGGGGGGTACCCGCAATCGGGGCGAGGGAGGCATGCCGCGGCGCCCGGGTCCGGCACCGAGGACAGCAGCGCCCGGGTGTAAGGGTGGCGGCTGCCGGTCATGAGCTCGCCGGTCGCGGACGACTCGATCACCCGCCCGGAGTACATCACCAGGACGCGGCCGGCTATCGCGGAGAGGATGCCCAGGTCGTGGGTGATGAGCAGGACGGCGAGGCCGCGCTCGGAGCACAACCGGTCGAGCAGGCGCAGGATGCCCGCTTGGATGGTGACGTCGAGCGCCGTGGTCGGCTCGTCGGCGATCAGCAGTTCCGGGTCGCAGGCGAGCGCGATCGCGATCTGGATCCGCTGTCGCATGCCGCCGCTGAACTGGTGCGGGTAGGACCCGAGCGCGGCCCGCGGATTCGGGATGCGGACCTGGTCGAGCAGGTCGAGCGCGCGCTCTCGGGCCTCGTGCTTGCCGATCCCGAGGTGGTGGCGCATGTGCTCGGTGAGCTGGCTTGCCGATGGTGAGCATCGGGTGGGAGCGGGAGGTCGGGTCCTGGAAGACCATCGCCAGGCGCCTTCCCTGGATCTTGCGCTGGGCGTTCCCGTGCAGCGCGAGCAGGTGTCCTGCCCGTCGAACAGCGCTGTCCCGGTCATCTGGGTATGCGGCGGGAGGATGCCCATCAGCGCGAGCGCGGTCATGGTCTTGCCGCTCTCGCTCTCCCGGCGAGGCCGAGGACCTCGCCGCGGCTGACGGAGAAGCTCACGTCATCGACGATCGTGAGTGGCTTGTCCTGTCTTGCTCTGCTGGCTGACGGTGACGCCGAGGTGGCGAACGTCGAGGATCACGCTGGTGCGGGAGCTTCCCCTGCTCCAGGCCTGGCCTGCCCGTACGCCTCGTCGGTGACCGACCCGCAGATGGAGTTCGTCGCGGAGCGCGTCGCCGATGAAGTTGAAGCCCCAGTACAGAACGGTAGGGATCGCCCCGCAGGCGAAGGTGGCCAGCCACCGCGTCCTGGAAGTT
>CAVXAB010000048.1:0-72635 GCA_963759545.1 uncultured Actinomycetota bacterium | reverse complement strand
CGGGTGCCGATGGGAATGAACATCGGAGGTCTGCCGTCGGATTCGCGCGCCCAATACCGCATTCACAAGATGATGTTGCAGCAACTTCAGTACGCCAGACCCAAGAAATACTGGGTATTGAAGGGATTCCACGCGGCGCGACTCGAGGCTCTATTCGAGACCTATCCCGATGCGAGCATCATTTGGGTGCATCGCGACCCGGTGCAGGCCATCGCCTCGCGCATCGTCCTCACGGGCGAGCTCATCGAGGGCCTCACGGGTCATGTGGACTGGCAGCAGCAGGCGCGCATTCACCTGGCCGCGTGTCGCGCCGGCTTCAACGCAACGCTCCACAATCCCATGACGAAGGATCCGCGCATACACCATGTGCGTTACCAGGACTTTGTCGCTGATCCGGTCGGCACCATACGCGGCTTTTACGAAAAGTATGGTGTGCCCTTCGGGCCGGACACCGAGGCGGCCATGCGCGATTATCTCAAGAACAACAAGGCCGATCGATACGGCAAGTTTCGCTACTCGACCGATGTCATCGGCGGCGACATTGCCGCTCTGCATGCGGAATTCGAGCCTTATCGACAGCGATTCGGTATCGACATAGAGCGGCGCAACTAGGGGCGCCCATGCACGAGCGATTGTCCGTGAACTCGATTTGCTTTCCGGGCGCCGGGTTTGGCGAGCTGACCAGATATTGGCGGGAGCTCGGCGCGCATCGCGTGAGCCTGGTGAGCACGCAGCTGCTGGAGGAGGGCATCGCCGCTGCGCAGGAAGCGCTGCGGGCTTCCAATTGCCGGCTGGAAACCATCGCGCACCCATTCCTTCACGGGCGGCATCTCGATGACAGGGAGAATTCCTGGCAGGACGCGCGCGAAACGCTCGACCGCTTGATCGAGGTTGCCCGGACGCTCGGGGCGCGCTCGATGTATTTGCTCACCGGCGGTCATGGCGCACTCACCTGGGAAGAGGCGGCCGAAGTGTTCCGCGCTGCGGTCGCGCCCGCGTCGCGAAGGCGCGGGCGGCGGGGATTCCACTGATGGTCGAAAATGCGCCGCCGCTCTATGCTGACACTCACCTTGCACATACGCTGAGAGATGCAATCACGCTCGGGGAAATCGCCGACGTGGGAGTTTGCATCGAGTTCTTCGCCTGCTGGACGGAGGCGGGCCTCAGAGAGTCCCTCGAGCGCGCGGTGCCGCGTTGTCATGTGGTGCAAATCTGCGACTATGTGTACGGCGACCGGTCGCTGCCGTCGCGGGCGGTCCCGGGAGACGGTGCGATTCCGGTAAAGAGAATGATCGAGTGGATCCTGCGCGCCGGATACCGGGGTGTGTTCGACCTCGAGCTCATCGGACCCCGCATCGACAAAGAGGGGCGGCTCAACGCCGTGCGCAGGGCTGCCGCTAACGTGGGCGAGATGCTGCAATCGCTCGGAGCATGATTCGCAGGAGATACGATGGCATTCGGAGACGGTCGCGACGACGGCGCTTTGCGCGAGGCCTGGAAGCTGTTCTGCGAGCGCTTGCAGGCCGCAGGCGACCGGGTTTTCAAGGACTATAATCCGCCGACGCCGTTGCATCGGGCGGATGCGTTCCGATTTCTCACGCAGAACCTCGGGCAAGCCTTCGACCTGGGGCTCGAGACCAAGGACACCCGCTATCCGGTACTGCACGCCTTCGTCACTCCGTTCTGCAAGCTCGGCGGCGATTGCGCCGACTTCGTGTATCAGCAGGCCTGGATCGACGGCAACTCGGTGTACAGGATCAGCGGCAACAGGGGCACGGCGCGATTCTTGAACTTCACCGTCCAGGGGCCGCGACCGGAGAAGCAGCCGGGTACGAACGCGCCCAGCCTGCAAGAGCCCTTCGGTGACATTCCAGAGGCGAACCTGTTCGGACATCAGCTGGAGACGCGATGGGACGGGAGCTTCGAGCTCTACATCGGCGGCCCGCGGCAAGGGCCTAACTGGCTGCCCACGACCCCGGGCTCGCGCAAGCTCTTTTTGCGCCAGGGCTTCGATCGCTGGAGCGAGCTGCCTGCGCGTATGCGCATCGAGCGGGTCGGCATGACCGAGCCGCCGCGCGTGCCGACGCCCGAGGTCATGATGCGGGCAATGGATTGGGCCGGACAGTTCGTGACCGGTCTCATGAACGATTGGCCGGACCACCCTTATAACTACAGCGCAGGTGTCGTCGATCCGGTCAACGTGAATGTCTTCCCTGCGGACCCGAGGGGTGATACGGCTTCGGACCGGCGACGCGGCCGTGCGGTTGCGCACGTCTGCTGGAAGCTCGAGCCGGATGAGGCGCTCATCGTCGAGTTCAACTCGCACGACGGTTTTTGGATGATGACGAACGCCGGCGTGTTTTTTAACAGCATGGATTATCTTTACAGGCCCGTGAGCTACACCCCGGCGCGCACGAAGGTGAACGGCGACGGCAAGATACGCCTGATCCTGTGTCACGACGATCCGGGCTACCACAACTGGATGGACACTCAAGGATTCGAGCGCGGCAACCTTACGTATCGGAATCTGTTGAGCGAGGCGCAGACCGTTTTCCGAACGCAGGTGGTCAAGCGCTCGCAACTCGGGCAGGCATTGCCTCAGGATACGATGAAGCTCTCGCCCGAGGAGCGACAGCGGCAGATGCGCGAGCGCTTCGACGGCATCACTCTGCGCTACGGTTTATGATCGCTGCGGCCTATGATCCACTGCGGCCTATGTTCCGCTTTTCTCGTGCATGGTCCGCTCGTCCCAGAGCCTGACCGTGTAGCCGTCGGGATCGAGAAGCTCGGCGCCGTATCCCCAGAAAGTCCTTTGCGGCCCGTGAACGAAGGTCAGACCGGCCTTCAAAAGCGCTCGATGCAGGACCTCGACGTCGCCGACGCTGAAGTAGAGAGCGATGTCGACCGGGCGGCTCGGGGTGTCGGTTTGCTGAAAGAATAGCGTGAAGTCATTTTGGTCGCGGATCGCGACGGTGCGACGCTCGGGGATCTCGAATTCCACCTTCAGGCCGATGCACCGCGAGTACCAATCGCGCGACCGCGCCCAGTCGGCAACCGGCAGCGTGAGATGGTCGAACCTGGCCATGGCGGCCAGTCTAGCGCGAGCCGTGATTGCCTGCAGCCGCAAGCGCTTGCCACGGTGTTCTCGATTTGGCAGGCTCTGCGCTTCCCCGCTCGCAACCGACCAAGGTAAATATGTCCAACTCCACGGCAGCAAGAAGTACGCAAGTCAGCCTCGATCTCAGCGACGTCGATCATCGCGTCGGGCAGCTCGTCGGCGGCGGTCAACTCTGGGAGCCCTGCGCGACGAGCGACATCCGCCGGTGGGTCATGGCGCTCGACTATCCGAACCCCATTCATTGGGATCAGGAATTCGCCCAGAAGTCCAAGTTCGGCGGCATTGTCGCGCCGCAGTCGATCTGCGTCGCGCTCGATTTTGGGGCATGGTGTGCAGCCGGCCTGCGTCGGCCACATCGCGGGCTCCCATAGCGGCGCCGCCGCGAGCAAGACCCGCGCCGCCCTGCGGTCCGCCTCGAAGTTGTTCCTGCGCGCCATTCAGGAAATCCGCCACCCGCGCCGCATTAGGCACAGCCGTATCAATCCGCGCGGCCCTCGCCCGCCGGACCGCGTCAAGCCGCCGGTCATCAATCATTTTGTCCCCCCGTGGGCAGCTTCTCAGCCGCGCGGCAGTGCCGTCAACGGCCACGGGCGGTCATGCGGGTCCCCCCGAGGACGGCTCACTCCTACCCCCCCGGCCCCTAACCAACGCATGCCCGATATGCCGTCGCCGTTGACGTCACCACCATGAGCTGAGACACGCCTCGGCAAGAAAAATGGTCATCCGGCGCGATATTTTTTCGGCGTCGGCTATGGTGCCGACGAAGGCTATGTTGCCGACGTCGGCGATTTCCTGGAGGTGCGAGGGCCCGTGACCGAGCCGCTGCCGGCTGACGCGGCGCTGCTTTCCCTCGCCCAGGCGGGCGACGGCGAGGCATTCGGTAAGCTCACTGAGCCGTTGCGGAGCGAGCTGCAGGTGCACTGCTACCGGATGCTCGGCTCCACGCAGGATGCCGAAGACCTCCTGCAGGAGACCCTGATCGCCGCCTGGCGGGGGATCCGCCAGTTCGAGGGACGATCTTCGCTGCGCGCCTGGCTGTACCGGATCGCCACCAACCAGTGCCTCAACGCGCTGCGGGGCAGCAAGGCCCGCGCGGTCGCGGCGCGACGCGGCGCCCCGGCCGTGCCAGGCGTCCCTGGAACCGGCGCGGCGGGCCTGCCGGCCGGGCTGCCCGAGCCCGCGACGCAGGACGAGCCGACGTGGCTCGAGCCCTATCCGGACGAGTTGCTCGCCGGGCTGCCGGACGCGACGCCCGGTCCCGAGGCACGGTACGAGGCGCGGGAGTCGATCTCGCTCGCCTTCATCACCGCGCTGCAGCACCTCTCGCCGCGACAACGGGCCACCCTGGTGCTCCGTGACGCGCTCGGCTACCGGGCCGCGGAAGCCGCCGAAATCCTAGGCTGCAGCCTGGACACGGTCAACGGCTCGCTGAAGCGGGCACGGGCCTCTCTTTCCGGATTGCTCCCCGGTGACACGCTCAGCCAGGCGCCGCTGCCCGGGTCGGCGGCCGAACGGGAGGTCCTCGACCTGTTCACCGACGCCTTCGAGCGCGGCGACGTGACCACACTCGTCTCCATGCTCACCGACGACGTCCGGCTCACTATGCCGCCGTGGCCGCTCGGGTTCCGCGGCCCGGCAGCCGCCGCGGGCCTGCTGACGGCGCTGGTCTTCCAGGGCGGCACCCTCCGGTACCGCCTCGTCCCCGTCCGGGCCAACGGGCACCAGGCGTTTGCCTGCTACGTCTCCGACGGCGTCGCGCCCGCCGCCAGCGGCCAGGGAATGATCGTCCCCATGCTGGCCGGCAACCGGATCTGCGGCGTCACCCGGTTCCTCGACAACGACCTCCTCCCTCGCTTCGGCCTTCCCGCGTCCCTCCCCGGATCCTGATCGCGGACTGGGTCGCCGAAGAAGGCCGTGTCCACGGCGCTTGGTCAGGAATCGGCGTCGCGGGGCTCGGCGGGCAGCGAGTGATCCCAGTCGGAAAGCAGCGTGCGGAGCGCGGCGGCCAGCGCGATGGGCTGGTCGAGCATGATGTGGTGCCCGGCGGCGGGAATCTCGATGACCGGGGCCACCCGGCCAAGCCGGTCATACATGATCTCGCTCATCTCCGCGGACATGATGCCGTGCTCGGCCCGGAACAGCGCCACCCGGCAGGCCAGCCGGGTAAGCGGTGCCCTGGGCGGCTCCAGGACGAAGACCCGCGGGTCCCACTTCCACGTCCACCCGCCGTCAACCTGGCGGACCGACGTGGCGGCGACGTGATCCGCGATGTACCCAAGCACCGGCTGATCGGGAACCGGGCGGAAGCGCGCGATGGCCGCTTCCCTTGACGGGTAGACGCGCAGTTCGCGGAAGACGCGCCGGTCCTGCGCCGCGTGCTGCTCCGGCGCCGGGTTGCGGACCGGGGAATCGATGACCACCGCTCCCTCGATGCGCGAACCGAACAGCGCCGCGAGCCGCAGCGTGACGACGCCGCCCATGCTGTGCCCGATCACGGTGGGCGCATCGAGCCCAGCGTCCGCGGCGACGGCGAGTATCTCGCGCGCCCACCCGTCAAAGCTGTATGACTCACGGCGGCCGCTGTCGCCGTGCCCCGACAGGTCGATCGCGATGACACGCCTGTCGACGGTAAGCAGCGGGCCAATATGATCCCACCAGCGGGAGTGAGCCGCGCCGCCGTGCACGAGCACGATGCCGCGCCCGTTCGGGCTGCTGCCCCACATCCGGTAGGCGACCGGGACACCGTCAAGCACGGCCACGCGCTCGGTAACGGGCGCGGAAAGCGCCTGGGTGAACCACGCCGGAGGTACGGCCGCATCCGTTTCAGCCTTCAACATCATGGTCAGCAGTCAATCAGACGCCGTCACCGCGCGCCGCGGCGCGGCGCGCGGGGTGCGCCGGGGCGCGGCGGGGTGCGCCGGGGCGCGGGGTCGCGGGGCGCGGGGCGCCGGGGTGCGCCGGGGTGCGGCCTCGCCGGTGTCCTTGGCCAGGCCCAGCTGGTCCCCGCTCCGCAGCCGCGCCAGGAGATCGTGCAGCGATGTGAGGTCGCCGTCCCGAGGGCCCATCACGAAGACAGCGGATCGTTGACCACGCCATAGCGTGGTCAACGATCCGCTATCTCTGTCACGACGCACGGGCTGCCCGGTTTGCCCTGGTTTGCGCCAGTCACGCTGGCACTTCAATTTCTGTAGTGCCCGCCGGCGGGCACTAAGTACCCCCGATCCCCGGCGGGTACCCCGGGGGTATCTCAGCGAAGCGGTCCCACACGGTAATTCTGCCTCTGCGGCAACGTCGTTCCCGCACGTCACAAGACGATTGGCGGCTGCCGTGCCCCGTTCTGGCACCCGGCGCATCCGGTTCGCGACGCCGGGCAGCACGGGCCCCGAGCTCTGACCGGCACCGCTAGCCAGTCGTCCCGCGAGACTCAGGGGATGCCCCCGGCATGGTGCAGGAACCGGTGTCCGGCCGGCGGCTTCCCGCCGGTAACGGGGGCGGCGGGCAGCAGCCGGGTCGCGGCCAGGCCCCCGAGGGCGAAGCAGGCGGCGACGAGCAAGCCGATCGCGGTGCGGCGGGCGTCGCTGCCGGAAGTGACCACCAGGACGGCGGACACCACGGCGACGCCGATCGCGCTGCCGCACTGCCGGCTCGCCGTCAGCACCGCGCTCGCGGCGCCTTGTCCCCGCGCCGCCACCTTTCCGCGGGTGCCGGCCAGGGTCGCGGCCATCATGTTGACCCTGGCCGACATGCCCATCACGAGCAAGGTCGCGAGCAGGGCGATGACCGAGCCGGACGCGACGGCGGCCGCGCTGCCGCAAAGCGACGCCAGGGCGAGCAGCATCGCGATGGCCAGCGACCGTCGTGGTCCGAGGCGGGGGACGATGTTGGAGGCCGGGCCGGCCAGCGCGAACGCTCCGGCCGCCTGCGGCACGAAGCACAGCCCGGTCAGCACCGGCGACAGGTGCCTGCCCTCCTGCAGGTACAGCGTGAGCAGCAGGATCTGGCCGGCGTTGTACGCCCCGACCGCCAGCAGGGACAGGTTGGCGGCCCGGATGCCCCGGTCCGCGAACAGGGACAGGTCGAGCAGCGGGGTCGCCGCGCGGCGCTCGCGCAGCACGAAGCCGCCGAGCAGGACCGCCGCGGCCAGCGCGAGCAGCAGCGGCTGCGTCACGCTGAGGGTGTCGCCTGCCCGCACCACCGCCAGCACGATCAGCGCCACGCCCGCGGTGCCGGTGACCGCGCCGGCCAGGTCAAGACCGCCCTTGCGGGAAGGCGCCGAGGCGGGCAGCAGCCAGTAGCAGGCAAGCAGGAGCACGCCGACCGGGGCGTTGACGAAGAACACCAGCCGCCAGTTCTGCTGCACCAGGAGGCCGCCGAGCACGGCGCCAGAGGCGAACCCGGTCGAGACGACCGCCCCGTAGACTCCGAGCGCGTGGCTGCGGGCGCGTTCTCCCTGCCAGCAGGTCACGAGCAGCGACAGCCCGGCCGGGGCCACGATCGCGGCGCCGATCCCCTGCACCACCCGCGAGGTGATGAGCAGGGCCGGCTCGACGGCGAGCCCGCCGGCCACGCTGGCCACCACGAAGACGACCAGTCCGATCCGGAACATGCGGGCCTGGCCGAACAGGTCCGCGAGCCTGCCGCCAAGCAGCAGGAACCCGCCGAAGGAGACGGCGTACCCGCTGACCAGCCACTGCAGCGTCGATGGGCCGATGTGCAGTCCCGCCTGGATCGAGGGCAGCGCGACGTTGACGATGGTGAAGTCAAGCACCACCATGAACTGCGCCATGGCCAGCACGATCAGCAGGGGCGTGCCCGCGACTCCGCTTGGCGTCCGTTGCCGCCGCACCGCATTCAACACCGGGCTGACCTCCACCTGACCACCGCCGGGAATGGTCCTTCACGCCCCAGCATCGCCTGGCCTATCGCGGAGCGCATTGCCGCCAGCCGGGGGTGCGCATTGCCGCTAGCCCCGATGACGCGGGCGGGGAAACCCGGGACGAGCGGCTAGGCGGCGGGCCCGCGGCGCAGCAGCGCGGCCGCTGGCTCGCCGGCCAGCGGGCCGGCGCGATCCGGCAGCTGCACGACGATCGCGTCCTGGTGGAGCGCGGCCCAGACCAGGCCGTCCGCCAGCGGCACTTCGGTGCCCGCGTCCGACTCGCCCACGAGGAACTCGGTCGGACGGCTGCCGATCCGGTAGCTCGAGCCCGCGTCGGCGTCCCCGGCCACGTCCGAGGCCACCAGGAGCACGGCGACCTGCTGCTCGGCCAGCTGCTCGGCGACGGCCTGGATGCCGCGAACCGCGGCCTGGCCAGGCTCCCCGGCGCGCGCGGCGACCAGATCCCCGACGGCGCTGGTGGCCGCGGCGGTGATCTCGTCGAGGGCGGCGCCGATCGCGGCGCCGAGGTGGTCGTCACGGCCGTCGGGCTCACGGTCCCCGGCGACGGCGGTGACCGACCCGAGCGATTCTGGCAGGTGGCCAGCGACGGCGTCGAGAATGGGCTGATCGCCCGCGCCGAGGATAACGTGCGCGCCCACGCTGTCGGCGGCCTCGGACACGCGCCCGGCGATGAACTCGGCGTTGTGCTGGCCGCCGCTTTCCGGCTCGCGGTCGGTCAGGTGCCGCTCGCCGTGAAGCTGCCCTGGCGGCCTGCCCGGATGAGGATCGCTTTGCGCGCCGGGACGGCGGCCGACGGGGAACGGCTCGCCCGGCGCCTGGTCACCGCCGGCGTGGGTGACGATGTCGGCGCCGTCGCGGTCCGCCAGCAGGACCACGTAGGCAGGCCGCCGCGCCGCGGCCGCCGCCACCTCAAGCAAGTGCGGCAGCGGGCCGACCCGCACCGAACCCGCGCCGGTCCCGTACGGGAGCCACCGGGCGAGCAAGACCTCGCCGTGCGCCGCGACCACGACGCGGGTGCCGCCCGCCACCGGCTGGCCGGCGCTGGCGGCCAGCGCCTGGGCGGTGGCCTGATCGGCGCCAAGCTCGCTGGCCTGGCGGGCGGCATCGGCCCAGGCCACATCCCATTCATACGACCGGTCAACCGGCGTGTCCGGCACCGAGACCGTGGCGGTCACCACCAGCCCGGATGAGGCCGGGCCGAGCGGCAGGGCACGCAGCGCGGTGTCCAGCTGCAGCCGGCCGAGCCTGAGAAGCGGAAGCGTGATCGTCGTCTTGCCTGCCATAGACCTATCACAGCCGGCGGCCACTGGCGGGGCAACACCGGGGTCGCTTGACTACGTGGAGTCATGACCTTCATCGCGCCCCGGTCCGCACCCGGCCGACCGGGTCACTCCTCGGTCGAGATGAAGACGTTCTTAGTCTCGGTGAACGCCTCGACCGCGTCCGGGCCGAGTTCCCGGCCAAGCCCTGACTGCTTGAACCCGCCGAAGGGCGTCCAGTACCGCACCGAAGAGTGCGAGTTCACCGACAGCGTCCCGGTCTCCCAGGCGCGGGCGACCCGCAGGGCCCGCCCCAGGTCGCGGGTCCACAGCGATCCGGAAAGGCCGTAGTCCGTGTCGTTGGCCAGCCGGATGGCGTCCGCCTCGTCCTCGAACGGCATGACGGCGAGCACCGGGCCGAAGATCTCCTCGCGCCACTGCCTGCTGGCCGCGGAGACCGGGGCCAGCACGGTCGGCGGGAACCAGAAGCCCGGCCCCGGCGGAGCCGTGCCGCGAAACGCCACGGCCGTCCCCTCGTCGATGTAGGAGCTGACCGACTCGCGATGCCGCGCCGAGATCAGCGGTCCCATGTCCGTGGCCGGCTCGACCGGGTCGCCGACCGTGAAGTTCTTGACCGCGGGCTCAAGCAGCTCCATGAACCGGTCGAAGGCACTGCGCTGCACCAGGACACGTGACCGCGCACAGCAGTCCTGGCCGGCGTTGTCGAACGCGGCGCCCGGCGCGCTGGCCGCGGCCCGCTCCAGGTCGGCGTCGGCGAAGACGATGTTGGCGTTCTTCCCGCCGAGTTCGAGCGTGAGCGGCTTGACCTGGTCGGCGCACAGCCGCATGATCCGCTTGCCCACGGCGGTTGAGCCGGTGAAGACGATCTTGCGCACGAGCGGGTGGCCCACGAGGTGCTCGCCCGCCTCCGTTCCTGTGCCGGCGACCACCTGGAGGACGTCCGGGGGAAGCCCGGCCTCGAGCGCGAGTTCCTCCAGCCGCAGCGCGGTCAGCGGGGTGTACTGCGCCGGCTTGACGATCACCGTGTTGCCCGCGGCCAGGGCCGGCGCGAATCCCCAGGCCGCGATGGGCATCGGGAAGTTCCACGGCACGATGACGCCGACGACCCCCAGCGGCTCGTGGAACGTTATGTCAACGCCTCCCGCGACGGGGATCTGCTTCCCGGTGAGCCGTTCCGGTGCCGCGGAGTAGTAATTGATTACGTCGCGCACGTTGCCCGCCTCCCAGCGGGCGTTGCCGACGGTATGGCCGGCGTTGCGCACTTCCAGGGCGGCCAGCGTCCCGATGTCCCCTTCGACGGCCCGCGCGAAGCGCCGCAGGAGCCGGGCCCTGTCCCCCGGCGTGACGAGCCGCCACGCGGCGAAGGCACGGTGGGCGCGGGCGACGCGCGCGTCCACCTCGGCCCGGTCGGCGAGGGGCACCGTTTTCACGATTGTCTCGTCGACCGGGCTGATGACGTCGAACTCCGTCGCACTCATGACACGCCTTCCCTGAGCCGTTCCCTGTACCGTCGCCCCGCCTCGACCAGCGCCGCGAAGAGCCGGACGTCTTCACTGTTCTCTTCCGGGTGCCACTGCACGCCGACGGCGAACCCGCGGCCGGGTACCTCGACGGCCTCCACCGTCCCGTCGTCCGCCTGACCGGTGACCTCGAGGCCAGGAGCGAGCCGCGCGAGCGCCTGATGGTGGTGACAGGAGACGCGCGCCCGCGGACCGGTCAGCTCGGCGGTGCGCGTTCCCGGCGCGATGTTCACGTCGACGGCACCGAATGTGCCAGGGGCCGGCTGATGGCCTTCATGCCCGGTCACCTCGGGCAGGTGCTGGTGCAGCGAGCCGCCAAGCGCCACGTTGAGTATCTGCAGCCCGCGGCAGATGGCAAGCAGGGGAATGTCACGCTGCAGCGCGGCCCGCGTCAACGCGATCTCCCACTCGTCACGCAGGACGCGTGGCCGTGACGTCCGCTCCGCCGGCGCCGCGCCGTAGCGCCGCGGGTCGACATCGGCGCCGCCGGTAAGAACGAGCCCGTCGATCCGGTCAAGTACCTCATCCGCGCCGGCCCGCTCTGCCCCGGCCCGCACTGCGCCGCCGCCCTGGGGAGGCAGGAGGACGGCGATGCCGCCCGCCCGTTCCGTTGCCGCGACATAGGTCGCGTGCAGCATCGCGAACTCCCGCTGCCACACCAGCATGCTCGCGGGCTCGGAGTAGGTGGTGAGCCCAATGACCGTCATCCGGGCGCGCTATCCGACCTGGGCCGTCCGGCCGGCCCAGAAGGGCGCGCGCAGCTGGCGCTTGAGTACCTTGCCCGAGCCGGTGCGCGGCAGTTCGCTGGTGAAGTCCACCGACCGCGGCACCTTGTAGCCGGCCAGGTTCTCCCGCGCGAATGCCTTGATCTCCTCGGCGGTCAGCGACGATCCAGGCGACCGGACGACCGTCGCGTGCACGACCTCGCCCCATTCTTCCGAAGGGATGCCGAACACCGCGACATCGTAGATCCCTGGATGCCGGTCGAGCGCCGCCTCGATCTCGGCCGGGTAGACGTTCATGCCGCCGGAGATGATCATGTCGCTCTTGCGGTCACAGATGTACAGGTAGCCCTCGTCGTCCCAGTAGGCGACGTCGCCGACCGTATGGAAGTCGCCGCGCCTGTTCGACTCGTAGCTGGCGTCGTTCTTGTAGTAGGCGTTGAAAACGCTCTTGGACCGCACGAAGACCTCGCCCCTGTGGTCCGGTCCGGTACCGGCGACCTCGTTGCCGACGTCGTCGAGCAGCCTGATCTCAATGCCGGGCGCCGGCGTGCCGCACGATCCCGGCTTGCGCAGCTGGTCCTTCGGCAGCAGCACCGTGTCCACGCCGAGCTCGGTCGACCCGTACACCTCGAAGAGCGACCCGGCGGGGAAGTCCGCCACGTACTTCTGCTTGAGCGCGTAACTCCACGGCGCCGCGTTGGCGATCATGACGCGCATGGAGGAGCGGTCGTAGCGGTCCTTCACCTCGCTTGGCAACGCGCAGATCATCCGAATCGGCGCGGGCGCGGAGAATGTCGAGCTCGCCTGGTACTTGTCCACGAGCCGCAGCCAGTCCTCGGCGTCGAACCTGCGCTGCACGATGACCGTCTGGCCGTAGAGCAGGCCGGCGCCAAGGAACGCGCCAGGGCCGCTGTGGTACAGCGGGCCGGTGGTGATGTGGACGTCGTCGGGCCGGTAGCCGAACAGGTTCAGCAGGGCGCCGAGGGTTTCCGGGTCCTGGCCGCCGGACCGGAAGGCGCCCTTCGGCTTGCCGGTCGTGCCTGAGGTGTAGATCATCGAGCCGCCGCCGGCCACGCTCCCGGCGCCGGCGGGCGCGGTGGACGGCGCGGCCGCGATGTCGGCGTCGGTCAGCATCGCGTCAGGGACAGCGCCCCCAACCGGCCCGCCGACCGCGATGATGTGCCGCACCTTCTCCAGCTGGCCGCGGAGCGCGGCGAACATCGGCGCGTGCTCGTAGTCCACGTAGGCGACCTCGGCGTCGCTGTTGTTGATGACGTAGCACGCCTCTTCCGGCGTCAGCCGGTAGTTCAACGGCACGGCGACCGCGCCTATCTTCCGCGCGGCGCCCATCACCGCCACGACCTGGAGCGAGTTCGGCCCGCACCACAGGACCTTCGTGCCAGGCCCGGCCCCGAGGGACAGCAGCAGGTTCGCGAGCCGGTTGGACTGCGACTCAAGCTCCGCGTACGTCCAGGTGAAGACGGTACCGTCCGGCCTGTCGTCGATCACGCCCGGCTTGTCCGGCTGGCTCTTGGCGTAGACAGTAAGAATGTCGTCCGGCATCGCACCCGTCCCTCAGCAGCGAAGTCAGTGAGCATCGGCGGCCAGCCACCCCGCCGTCTATGTCAATGTACGGAACCGGGATCGATCGGTAAATCCTGGACCGTCCGCCACGAGCCTGGCGGTAATCGGCGCGGCCACGGTCAGCCGCTTACGTTCGGAATCCAATGAATCGATCATCCAGAACGGAGGCGGCTGACTCTGGCGGCGAACGGCCTGGGCGCTGGGCGGCGGGCAGTGCCAGGGCGGGCGGCTACGCGGGCTTGCGGCCGACGGCGCCGTGAGAGGGCTGTGAGAGTGACCGTTTCCGTGTCAGCTTTCTCCCCGTCCCGGGGTTGCCTGGCCGGGCTGAGTAATCCCGCGGGCGCCGGTTGCGCGTTGAATAGGCGTGGGAACCCAACACCTGGACTTCGCCGAGTTCTACCGGAGTTACCGGGACGACTGCCTGCGCACGGTCGTGGTCATCGTCGGTGATCGGGACAGCGCGCAGGAGCTTGTCGCCGAGGCCTTCGCCCGGGCCTGCGCCTCCTGGCGCACCGTCAGCAGGCACCCGGCGCCCGCGGCGTGGGTGGTGCGCACCGCGCTGAACCTGAACATCTCCCGGTGGCGTCGCCGCCGCCGGGAGGTACCGGTCCCCGACCCGGGCATGCTGGCCGACCGGCCCGCGGCTGAACAGCCGCCGAGGACCCGGTTGACCCGCAGGTCATGGCCGCGCTGCTGCGGCTGCCCGCTCGTCAGCGGCAGGTCGTCGCGCTGCGGCTGATTCTCGACCTCGACACCCGTGGCACCGCCCAGGTGCTCGGCATCACGCCGAACACGGTATGGCGCACATGGCCCGCGCCCTGGCCACACTGCGCGGCGATCTTGTTCCCGAACCACAGCAGGAGAACCAGCGATGAACGACCAGGAACTGATCACGCCGTGCGGCAGTCCGTCCACGGGGTGCGCATGAACGTCCCGGCCGGCCAGTGTCAGCCGCAGCCGCGCGATCCGCGCCAGCGGCCACCGCAGGCTCGCCGCAGGCATCACCGCCGTAGCGGCCGCCGGGTCAGTCGTGCTCGGCCTCGGCCTGTCCGGCGCGCTCAGCGCGCCACCGAACGGCGGGACCGGCACGATCCGTACCGCGGCCTTCACCCTTACCCGCAACGCCAACGGCACCGACACGCTGACCTTGAGTAACAGCCAGGTACTCGACCCCGCCGCGGTCCAGCAGGCACTCGCGCAGCACGGCATCCCGGCCCTGGTCAAGATCGACACCATCTGCTCGTCGAACCCCGCGCTACCCGGCCCGGCCAGCATCGGCGTGCTGACCGTCCAGATACCCGGCGTCAACCCCGCGGATCCCGGGCCGCATCGCGTGCTGCTCCCCGCCAACGCGGTGACCGTGATCAACCCCGCGGCGATGCCCGCCGGGACCGAGCTGTTCCTGGGCTACGTCAACAGCGGGCCCGTCCACGCGCTCAACGCCCGCCTCATCTACACCAACTCCTACACCTGCAGTACCGGCGTACCGCCCGGCGGCCCCGCAGGCTGGTAATCAGCCGAGCGGCGGCCACCGTTACGCTCGGGGAGGGGACTTTCAGTCCCTCCCCTCAGCCTGCTGCCTGGGATCACCGTCACGGCGACAGACTGCCTCGGCGGGAACCTTGATGAGCGCGGCGCCGATCACCCACGACCCGAACATCGACACGATCGTGCTCCAGTTCGCCGAGATGCCGGTGGCCAGCGCGACTACCAGCGCCAGATTGGCCACCTTCACCAGCTCCGACCCGCCAGGCCTCGGCGTGTTCGGTGTAACGGGCGCGGATGATTACACCGACTACCAGCGGCAATAGCACCAGCAGCAGCAGGCTCTGGACGATCTGCCATGCGCTGATCGACGTGCCGGTGACGACCTGACCGGCCCACAGCGGCACGGTGATGACATTGACCAGCTGCAGCACCACGACCACCGACACCGCCAGCGGCAGGTCGGTCCGCCAGGCCAGCTGAGCAGCCTTCAGCCCGGACGCGCTGCCCGCGCCGATGGTGGCCAGCACCAGGCCAGGCACGTACTTGGGATCCACGAGCATTCACGCTCATCCCTCATCCCTGAGCGCAGCCGGACGTGGTGCGACGCCACCCGCCATGACCATGGCAGGCTGGCGTTTGAGCAGGCATCCCCCGGCACGGGTGATTCGTTACGCTATGCACCCGCTGGTATCCGCAGCTTCCGACGCGCCGCTGTCTCATAAGCGGAATGGCGTCGCTTCGGCGGCTACGGAAAGGTCCTTGGTCTCTGGCCGTTCCGGTGGTGGCGGCCTGGACTTGAAGTATGACTACGCGTACCTATCAACGACCGGAGGCCGCCCCGTCCGGCAATGCGCCGCCGACGCGCTGGCTTGCGCTTGCCGTGCTGTGCACCTCGCTGCTGATGGTCAACCTTGACAACCTGGTGCTCAACGTCGCGCTGCCGACCCTGGTGCGCGACTTGCACGCCACCACCACCGAATTGCAGTGGATCGTCGATGCTTACGTGATCGTGTTCGCCGGCCTGCTGCTCGTGGCGGGCAGCGTCGCGGACCGGATCGGGCGCAAGCGGGTATTCATCGCCGGCCTCGCCGCGTTCGCGGCGGGTTCCACCTGGGCGGCGTTCTCCGGCTCGGTGGGCGTGCTGATCGCCGCGCGGGCAAGCATGGGCATCGGCGGCGCGATGATGATGCCGTCCACGCTCGCGATCATCACGAACCTGTTCACCGACGGCGCCGAACGGCAGCGGGCCATCGGCATCTGGGCCGGCACGACCGGGGTGGGCATCGCGCTCGGCCCGATCGTGGGCGGCCTGTTGCTCGCCAGGTTCTGGTGGGGGTCGGTATTCCTGATCAACGTGCCGGTCGCCGTCCTCGGCGGGGTGCTGGCGGTGCGGCTCATTCCCGAGTCAAGGAACCCGGCGGCGCTAGCACCGGACTTCGCCGGAGCGCTGCTGTCGATCGCCGGACTCGGGCTGTTGCTCTGGTCGCTGATCGAGGCGCCTGCCCGCGGCTGGACCTCGCCGCTTGTGCTCGCCGCCGGCGCCGGCGGGCTTGCGGCGCTTGCGCTGTTCGCCGTGTGGGAGCGGCGCAGCTCACACCCGATGCTGGACATGCGGTTCTTCCGTAACAGGCGGTTCTCCGCCGCGGTCTGCTCGGTCGGCCTGGTCACGTTCGGGCTGTTCGGCGCGCTATTCGCGCTCACCCAGTTCCTGCAGTTTGGCCTGGGCTACTCGGCGCTGCAGGCCGGCGTGCGCGTGCTGCCCGCGGCCTGCGCCATCGCGGTCGTCGCACCGCTGTCGACCGTCCTCGTCCGGGTCATCGGGACCAAGGTCACGGTGGCGGCCGGCCTGCTCGTCATCGGCGGCGGCCTCTGGCAGATATCCACGGCATCGGCGGCAACCACGTTCACCGGCATCCTGGCCGGCGTCATCATGCTGGGCGTCGGCGCCGGGCTGGCCATCCCGTCGGCCACCGAGTCGGTGGTGGGCTCGCTACCCCGCGACCACGTCGGCGTCGGATCCGCCACCAACGGCGCGTTCCTCCAGGTGGGTGGTGCCCTCGGGGTGGCGATCATCGGCAGCCTGCTGAACACGCGCTACCAGGACACCATGCGGGAACGACATCCGCCGGGACGGCGCGCAGACCTGCCTGAGCTGCAGGTGCGGGCGGGCTATTAGTCCCTGATCAAGGGGAACATCGCCCGTACCGCGCCCGCCCGGCGGGGGTTTGACTGAAGTCATGAGCACACGACCAATGATTAATGACCTGGGGCTTGGCGCGGGCAAGAAGGCCCGGCTGTCCCGGATCTTGTTCCAGCACGGGCTGCGTAACGGCACGGCCCTGTTCCTCCCCTACGACCAGGGCCTTGAGCACGGGCCGCGGGACTTCTTCGCCAACCCGGCGGCCGGCGACCCCGGCTACATCGCCAGGCTGGCCGTCGAGGGCGGCTTCAACGGCATCGCCATCCAGATCGGCCTGGCCGAGAAGTTCTTCTGGGACTTCGCCGGCGAGGTACCGCTGATCCTCAAGCTGAACGGCAAGACCGAGATCCCGTCCGATGCCGAGGCGCTGTCTCCGCTGCACGCCACGGTCGAGGACGCGGTCCGGCTCGGCGCCGACGCGGTCGGCTACACCCTCTACGTCGGTACCCCGGCGCAGGCGGCCGACTTCGGCCAGTACCGGCAGGTCCGCGAGGACGCCAGGCGGCTCGGCATGCCGCTGATCGTCTGGGCGTACCCGCGCGGCTCGGCGATCGACGCGAAGGGCGGGCGCGACTCGTTCTACGCGGTCGACTACGCCGCGCGGACCGCCAGCGAGCTCGGCGCCGACATGGTGAAGGTGAACTTCCCGCACCCGGAGAAGCGGGCCGGCGTGCCCGCCAACTACGACGCGGACTTCTCCTCCCAGCAGGCCATCGACGCGGTGGTCCGCTCGGCCAGCCGGACGCTCGTGCTGGTATCCGGCGGCTCGCGCGCCGGGGACGAGGCGATGCTCGACAAGGCCAGGCAGTCGGCTGAGGCCGGCGTTACCGGGCTGATCTTCGGCCGCAATATCTGGCAGCGAGACCACGACGAGTCGCTGCGGCTCGTCGAACGGCTCCACGAGATCTTGGCCAAGTACCCGAGCGCGAGTACGGGAAGCCTCGACAGTCACCACCAGTCGTTCGGGGAAAACCTGATCGTTCCCGGCTGAGACCTGCGGGCGCTCAAGCTCCCGGTGGCCTGCCCGGCCGCGACGCGGCGCCGCGGCCGGCGGCCACCGGGTCTGCGGGCCACCGGGCCGGTTGGCGATAGTCCCGGCGGATAGGGCGAAGGCGGGTCGGCGGCCAAAGGACCGCCGACCCGCCGCTATGCGCACGCGAGTCATTGCTTGCAGTGCGTTGAATGAGCCCTCAGCGAAGTGCCTGGGCGTGCGGGCGGCTATTCGGCCCGCTGCGGCGCGGCCGCTTAGCAGCCGTCGTACGGCGCCCAGTTGGACTGGCCGCCGGCCGCCATGGCGTTGGCGAACACCTGGTTCTGCTCCGACACGCTGGCGTTGCCGAAGTCTGGCCGGGTTGCCGCCGTAGGCAGCCCAGGTCGAGGAGCTGAACTGGTAGAGCCCGTAGTGCCCGCTCGAGTTCATGACCTGGGAGTTACCACCGGACTCGGCCGCGATGACGCACGCCTGGAACGAGCCGGTGCTGCCGCTGTAGCTGCTTGGCGCCTGCGTCTGCGCGGGCGCGGGCGTGGCCGCGGCCGTGCTCGCCGACGAGTAGCTCCCTCCGTAGCTGGCCGTGCTGGCCGTGCTGGTGGCCGGCGCGGGAGCAGGCGCGAGCGCCGTGGGTGCGCCGGGGATCTTGGCAGGCTTGGCCGGGACGGTCAGCACCTGTCCCGCCGTGATCTCGTTCGCGTACTTGATCTGGCCGTGGTTCGCCCAGTACAGCACGGGCCAGTAGTTCGAGCTGGCGTAGAGGTGCTGCGCGATCGAGGCGAGCGTGTCACCGGACTTGACGACGTACTTCGCCGACAGCGTGCGGTGGTGCTTCCCCTTCGGCTCGATCGCGGCGAGCTTGGCCGCGTCCAGCCGGACGACGGGCAGCCCGGTGGTGGCCTCCCTGGTGATCGACACCAGTTGCTCGGCCGAGGCGTGGTCCGCAGGAGTGGCGGCGGTAGCCGCCGGGTAGCTGCCGGCCACCGCCGCAGTGGCGGCAGGGGCGGCAGCGGGTGAATTACCAAAAGCGAATGCCGCGGCCACGCCGGCTATTGCGACGGGCGCGGCAGCGATCGGCAATACGCGCCTAACAGTCTTACTCGTAGAACTTCCTGTGCTACCCAAAGGGCTCCTCCCCGCGAAGGTCGCGCTCACCAGGAAGGCTGCCTGCACGGTGCGCTGGTGATGCACGAGTGCGGGCAGCCTTCGGAGCGCCTGACATCACAGGAGCGTAAATGCATAACGGAAGTTTTTTTAGCAATTGGACAAAAAACTTTTCCTTGCGTAAAATTCGCCGCAAAGCGCCGCCAGAGGAGGTGGCGCGGGGGCACCATTCAGCCCCCAATTGACCCGAGAAACCGCAGCTCAGCGGCCCGATACTGACCCTTGGGCAGCCGTCGTTACCGCATGCTGCGCCGGTCCCGGTCGATGCCTTCGCAGTTTTAGATGATCTTGACATTGCGCACCCGTCGCGTGTGACCGCCATCACAATTTCATGTATCTGAGGGTGGCGAGTTGATCTTGAACCCCCGGCGCGCTCGGCCGTCGCGCCGCTGCCGGCCAGACGGCCAGGGGAGGTCTCAGGCGAGAGACGTAAACTCCGCACAAGGCGTGAACAAGGATCACGTCCGGCGATCGGAATTTACGCCGCGGGTAATGTTTAAGTGTTTTTATAATTTCCTTCTCCTCGCCAATGCATTGGACGTGGCTTAGCACCGTCGCGAGCAGAGTCAGCGGCGGACAGCTTGGCGGCAGGCCTGTGCGTAGGCGAGGACGAGCGGGCGAGTGTCGTCGGAGCGCCAGGCCAGGGCAAGCTGGCTGGGCGATATGCCGTGGACGGGCCTGGTGGTCACGCCGCCCAGGGTGATCAGGGGCGCATTGCCCGCTGCCAGCAGGCATACGCCCCGGCCGTCGACCAGTGCCTCGTAGGTCTCGTCGGTGCTGGCGATCTCGGCGCCGATCAGGGGCGGCCTGCCGCCGCGGTCATCGACGGCGAGCCAGTAGTCGCGCAGCGGTCCCGCGCTGCGCGGCAGCGCGAGGAACGGCTCGTCCAGCAGGTCGGCGAAGTCGATGACGTCGCGCCGGGCCAGCGGATGGCTGTCGGGCATGGCGACCAGCCGAGGTTCCTCGGCTGCCACGATCCACTGGTAACGGGCGGGGTCAGGAAGCGGGAGCCAGACGAACGCCACGTCGACGGTGCCGTCAGCGAGCCCGGCGGTCGGGTCGTCCCAGCTGAACTGCCGTAGCCGCACGGTCACCTCGGGGTGGAGTGCGGTGAGCCTTGACCTGATCGCAGGCAGCAGGCCGCCGCGCCCCGGGCTTGTGCTCATCCCGGCCACCAGGGTCGCCCGCTGCCTGCCCTTGGCCCGCTCGACTTCCGCCAAGCCGCGGTCCCACGCGGCCAGCACCTGACGGGCATGCGGTAGCAGGGCCTCCCCCACCGGTGTCAGCCGGACGCCGCCTGTGTCGCGGTCGAACAATGGCGCGCCAAGCTGCCGCTCCAGCATCCTGATCTGCTTACTTAGCGCTGGCTGGGAGATGTAGAGCCGCTCGGCCGCGCGGGTGAAGTGCAGCTCCTCTGCGACCGCCAGGAAGTAGCGCAGGTCCCGCCCGTGCACGTCCATAACCATCAGTTATCACGGCATGCCTTGGACACGCCACTTGGCTGGGGCCCAGAGTTAAGTGCATCGCGGCCCGGTCACAGCGGCCAGGCCAAGGGAGGACCGATGACTAGGGTTTGGCTGATCACCGGGGCGAACAGCGGCTTCGGCCGGGCGATCACTGAGGCGGCGGTCGCCGCCGGTGACGTGGTCGTCGCGACCGCCCGCAAGGTCGCCGCAGTCGATGACCTGGCGGGCGCCCACCCCGGCCAGGTAGACGCGCTGCCGCTCGACGTGACCGACCCCGCCGCCATCGACGCGACGGTCCTGGACGTCATCGCCAGGCACGGCAGGATCGATGTCCTGGTGAACAACGCCGGGCGCAGCCATGTCGGCGCCGCGGAGGAGACGACCGACGCCGAACTGCGCGACCTGTTCGAGGTCCACCTGTTCGGCCCCGCCGCGCTGACCCGCGCGGTACTGCCGCACATGCGATCGCGCAGGGCCGGGGCGATCGTCCAGATGAGCAGCATGGGCGGGCAGCTGTCCTTCGCCGGGTTCGCCGCCTACAGCGCCACCAAGTTCGCCCTTGAGGGCATGTCGGAGGCACTCGCCGACGAGGTCCGCCCGCTCGGCATCAAGGTGCTGATCGTCGAGCCCGGCGCGTTCCGTACCGAGTTGTTCGGCAACATCAGCGCCAGCACGCCTATGAGTGACTACGCCGGCACCGTCGGCAAGACGCGCCACATGATCGAAACCAGCGCCGGCTCCCAGCCAGGAGACCCCGCCAAGGCCGCGGCCGCCGTACTCACCGCCCTCGGCGCGCCCAACACCCCGCTGCGGCTGCCGCTGGGGGACGACGCCGTCGACGCGATCCTTACCCACCTGGACGGCACTCGCGCGGACATCGTCACCTGGGAAGGGCTCGCCCGCGACACCAGGCTGTCAAGCTAATCTCGGGCTTTCTTCAGGGATAGACGCGCGGCGTCCGGTGGCTGGCTGGCCGGGAGAAACGGTGAACGGCCCGCGGCATCAGTGCAACCGTTCTCAGGAGGCGATGGCCCAGGCTGGCTCGCATCGATACCCTTAGTCCGGGTCCCGCCGCATCGCCCCCCGGTGTCTGTGCGACGTGATCCAAGGCGGCCTGCAGAGGGGTGCTGAAGCAGAAAGGCCTGTGAAGGGATACCGACCATGGCGAAGCAGCCCGCGGCTGGGTTCGCGGAATTGCTACAGCGGCTGCGGTCCAGCGCGGGAATGACCCAGGATGAGCTGGCCAAGGCCGCGGAAGTGAGCCCGCGGACGGTCAGTGACCTGGAACGCGGCATCAACCGCACTGCCCGCAAGGACACCGCCGAGCTGCTGGCCACTGCCATGGGCCTGACCGGGAACGAGCGGGAGCAGTTCCTTGCGGCGGCCCGCGGGAAACCAGCCGCGACCGGGCGGGCGGCGTGGGCCGAGGCAGCGGCAGAGGCCTCCCCTGCCGCACCGGGTGTGGCCCAGGCAGAGGCGGACGCAAGCCATGACGACTCGGGCGCCTCGAACCTGGGGTGGCTGGACTCCGCGGTCACCGGGAACTTCGTGGGCCGTCAGCGGGAGCTCGGCGTCTTGGCGGAGGCGTGGTCCCGCGCGACCGCCGGCCACCGTGTCCTGGCGCTCGTCGGCGGGGAGCCGGGAATCGGGAAGACGGCGCTCACCGGCGAGTTGGCGCGGCTCGTGCATGCCGACAAGGGCCTGGTGCTTTACGGGCGCTGGGACGAGCACGTCCTTGCCCCGTATCAGGCGTTCCGTGAGGCACTGGCCGATTACGCGCGGGCCTGCCCCGAGGCACTGCTGCGCCATGACCTGGGTGACCTGGCCGGGGAAATCGCCCGGCTGTGCCCGGAGCCAGCGCAGCGGATCGGCGCCGCTACGGCCGAGCCGCTGGTGGCGGCCGAGGCCGAGCGGTTCCGGCTGTTCGAGTCGATTGACACGTGGATCGCCCGGATGGGGGCCAGGCATCCCGTGCTGCTGGTGCTCGACGACCTGCAATGGGCGGACCTGCCCTCTGTCCTGCTGCTCGCGCACCTGATGCGGGCCAGGCGTTCCACGCCGCTGCTCGCGGTGGCGATGTACCGCGACATCGAACACGAGCGCAGCGACCTGTCGGCTGTCTTGCACTCCCTGGCGCGCGACGTCGATTGCCGGCGCCTCACGCTCCGCGGCCTTGAGCGCGATGCTGTCACCGCGCTGCTGGCGGCCGCGGTTGGCCGGGAGTTCGGCGAACGCGAGTCGACGATCGCCGGGGAACTTGAGCGGGACACCGCGGGCAACCCGTTCTTCCTCCTTGAGATGGCCAGGCACCTATCGGACCTTGGCGCGTTCGACACCGAAGGCGCCCGGCTCGGTGAGACGCCGGCGGAAATCCCGGAATCCGTACGCGACATGGTGCGCTGGCGGTTGCGACGGGTGTCGGACGAGTGCGCCGAGGTCCTCGAGATCGCATCGATGATCGGTGAGCGGTTCGACGCCGCCCTGGTGGCGTCCGCCGCCTCGGGGGACGAGGCCGCGACGGTTGATCTGCTTGACGAGGCGGCCAGGGCCGGCCTGATCGTGGAGATCGACGATGAGCCGGATTGCTGGCGGTTCTCCCACCCGCTGTCGAGACGGGTGACCGCCGCCCGGCTGAGCCGGGGCCGCAAGGCCCGGCTGCACCAGCGGATCGGTGAGACGCTGGAGTCCCGGTTCGGTGTCTCGCCGGCCGAGCTCGCGCACCACTTCGGCGCGGCCGCCAGCACCGGCTCCGCGGAAAAGGCGGTGCGCTACGAGCGCCTAGCCGGCGAGCGCGCGCTGGCAGAGGTGGCGGCCGAGGTAGCGGTGCGTCACCTGCGCCGAGCACTGCAACTGCTCGATCGCTTCGGGCCGCACGATCAGGCGCTGCGGTGCGAGCTGCTACTTGAGCTCGCCGGCGCGCATGACCGGGCCGGGGAGTACGCGTCCAGGGACGAGCGGTTCGCCGAGGCGGCGGACGCCGCTCGCCGCCTGGGCAACGGGGAACTGTTCGTGCGGGCGGCGCTCGGGTACGGCGGCATCCTCCCGGCGACGGTCACTCCCGACCAGCGAGCGGAAGCGCTCCTTGAGGAGGCGCTCAAGCAGCTGGGCGAGGAGGATAGCGGCGCTAGGGCCACCGTCCTGGCCCGCCTGGCGCACTGGCTGCACAATGAGCGTCCTTACCGACGAGCGCCTTGAGCTCAGCGACCGGTCGCTGGCCATGGCGCGTGGCACCGGAGACCAGCGGACGCTCGCCACCGTCTTGATGCACCGGGGCTGGGCGCTCGACGGGCCAGACGACGTGGACGACGCCCTTTCTGTAGCGAGCGAGATCCTCGGCATCGGTACCGAGCTCGGTGACCCTGAGTTGCGGCTTGAAGGGCTGCGGATCCGGGTGTCCGCGCAGTTCGAGAAAGGCGAGCATGCCGCCGCCGTGCGGACGGCACTCGCCATGAAGGAGCTGGCGGAGGAGGTAGGGCACCCGGAGTTCATGCGACTGGCCGCGATGTGGGACGTCACGGTCGCCAACCTGGAGGGAAGGTTCACCGACGCCAAGGAGCTGGCCGACGAGCTCGGCCGCCGCCTGGCGCGAATCGGTCATTCGCAGGCTCAGATCATTCCCGTGGCGCAGACATACCCGTGGTGGGTGCTGCGGGGACGCTCATCGAGTTACCTACCGACGTTGCAGGAGCTGTCGGCGTACGAGCCCGCGAACATCGCGTGGCCAGCCGCCACGGCGTGGTGCCTGGCCCAGACCGGAGCCCTGGACCAGGCGGCCGATCTGCTCAACCGGATAACACCCGACGCGGCGGCCACGGCGGACAAGAACTACCAGTGGTGGGCCGTGATCGTGGGTTTCTCCGGGGCTGTCGACCTGGTGGGAGACCGGCGGTGGGCCGAGGTCCTGTACGATCTCGCCGCTCCCTATGCCGGGCACAACTGCACGCTGGGGGTGGCTACCTACCTCGGCGCCGCGGACCACTGGCTCGGTGTTCTCGCGGGGGTAGCAGGCCGCTTCACCGACGCCGCATCGCACCTGGAGGCCGCGCTTAGGCGGCACCAGGACATGGGGTCGCGGCCATTGACGGCCCTCACCCAGGAGGCCTACGGCCGTGTGCTGTCCATGCGCGGGGAGGCGGCCGACATCGAACGGGCACGCGGGCTCACGGCAGCCGCGACGCGCACGGCCGAGGAACTCGGGCTGGCGGCGATCAGCGACAGGCTCCGCCAGCGGAGCTGACGCGGTGCCGCGCTCGTTGGCCGCGCTACGGCTGGTCGAGGAACTGAGCGATGAAGGGGTATACGTCTATTGCCGCCCTGCTGCCAACAATGGCGTCGAGATGGGCATATCCGGGCAGCTCCTTCCGCTGGTAGTCGCCCTGCGGGTTCTGCGAGCGAAGCCAGCGCCAGGTCCTGAACGAGCCGACCGGATGGAAGATGTAGTTCTGCATGCCCTGCAGGAGCAAGAGCCTGGTGCCGGCCATGCGCTCCGGGTGATCGAAGTAGTCCATCCCGCCGTTGTGGGTGACGGCATGGCCCTTGCGCAGCATGAGCGACAGGTGCTCCATGGTCTCGATGTTCCCGAACCCGAACATGTCGTTGATGGCGCGGTGGGTCGCCTCGTTTAGCTGCGCGTGCCGGTGGGTGCACCCGTAGATCGCGTTGATCCACCGGCATACCGCCTGATTGCACCGTTCCTCCGCGGGCATAGGGAGGGCCCGGAGCGCGATGTCCAGCGTCTCGTCCCGCAGCGACGGACGGGTGTCGGGCGACACGTGATCGACTCCCAGGGTGCCGAGCACATCCGCGGTGTGGATCTGGGACTTCAGCATGTTGAACACCGAACTGGCCGGGTGGAGGGGGAACTGCGCGCAGACCGCGGTGCGGATCCCCTGCAGCCCGGCGAGAATCGCCATCTGCAGCGAGACCGAGCCCACGCAGTGGCCGAACGCCTGCAGGTCGTCCCGGCCGGTTTCTTCCAAGACCTTCCTGACCGCGGTCGGCCAGTCGTCGCGCGCGATGTCGTCGATGGTGAACTCGGTTCCCGCCGACGGCAGGTCGATCCCCGCCCGGTAATCGAACAGCCAGACGTCGTAGCCGCAGTCCGCCAGGAACTCCGTGAGGTTCTGCTCGATGGTCGGCGCGAGGAACGAGTGGGACGACATGCCGAACCCCGTGGCCAGCATGACGGGGCCCTTGTCGCCGGCCCGGTACCGCGTCAGGCGCAAGAACGCGTCGTCGCCGAGCCTGTCGTCGGCGTGCCACCGGCGGAGGCTGTCGCACCACCAGATTCCGTCCGGCGCCTTCGGCTCCCGCACCGCTGGCGCCTTTCTTGGCGCGCTCGGGAAGGCACCGGGCTCGTCGAGCAGGCCGCCGTAGATATGCACCATCTCGTGGGCGAAGAGCTCAAGGAACGCCATGCGGTACTTGCGCTGCTCCCGGCGCGGGACATCCACGACCTTGATGCTGTGGACCAGCCGGGTGAAGTCGGCCGGCTTCAGGTGCAGGATTCCCGTGCCCGGTTCCGATGCGTCCGGCTCCGGTCCGTCGGCTTCGCGGATCATTGTGTAGAGCGTCGTCATCTCGGACCAGGCATGGCCGGCCCCCCGGGCGCGGATCTCCTTGTGGCCATCGAAGAGGTAGCGTCGCCCCTCCTCCGACAGCAGGTGCATCCTGTAGCGCATGCGCCAGGTCTCCACCTGCGACAAGTCAGGATCAAGGAGCGTGAAGCTGCTGCCTTCCGTGACGGTCAGCGGGCGCGTCGAGAGCTCAGGCGCGAGCACCGTCCCGGTGATCCTGGCCTCTCGTTTCGGGTCGTCCAGCATCGCCTGGACGTCGTCGTACTGGATCGTGAGGTACAGATCCACGCGGGCGTCGTCCTCGCGGCCGTCTTCATAACCTTCGGCGTAACCGGAGTGCACGCTCATCGAGACAAAGCCGGTCAGGTGCTCGCTGAACTCGAGGCTGGCCCTCGGGGCGGCCTCCACCTGAGGCGGCGCAGCCGCGTGGCCCGCCGACTGCGCCGCCTCCCACCCCCGTTCCTCAATCATTTTCGCGGCCGTCCGCTCGGCGATGGCCGAGATGGTGAGCAGCGGATTGACATCCAGCGCCACCGGGATGACCGAGCCGTCACAGACGTAGAGCCCGTCATGCACCCCTCCGCCGACTGGGTCGAACACCCGGCCCTGGTCGTCCACCACGCCCTGCGCCGGGTCATCCGCCATCACGCACCCGCCGAGGGGATGCACGGTGACCAGCGACCGGTCGCTTGTGCAGGCCCAGAGCG
This sequence comes from uncultured Actinomycetota bacterium, assembly GCA_963759545.1. GTDB lineage: Bacteria > Actinomycetota > Actinomycetes > Streptosporangiales > Streptosporangiaceae > Trebonia. Next base: position 45,922 of record CAVXAB010000048.1, on the reverse strand, counting down.
GGTCAGCGATCTCCGTTCCGTACAGCGCCTTGGTGGCCGTGGCCAGGGTCCGGTTGTTACGCGCGAATACCGGCTGCCCGGCAACCTCGGGCCAGACGACCTGGATTCTGTCGTTCTCGAGAACGATCCGGCCGCCGCAGTCGTCCGTGCTCATCACCAAGTACGTCAGGGTGCGGTCGACGGGGCCGTGATACGAGCCAAGCGGGATCTCGGCAAGCTCGCGCAGGCGCCTGGCCACCGATGCCGTCTGCTCATCGAGCTTCTCATGGGATGCCGCGTCCATCGCGATAGGCAGCACCGCGGCGAGCGCGCCAGGGATCGAGCCTTCCTCGATGATCAGCGTGCCTGCCTTGTCCCCGTCCTGGTCACGCAGGTCGATCAGCCCGGCGATCGCGGGACCGACCAGCGTATCGGCACGAGGAATGCGGTCGCCTAGGCCGACGTCGTGCACGGGCGCGTCGGTGTCGTACGCGAACGCGAGCACGTCGCCATTTCCTGAGAACCCGTGCCCCAGCCGGTCTGATACCGGCAGTCCCAGGTCATGGGAGCGGAGCAGGATCTCCGTGGACCCGAGCGTTCCCGCGGCGAGCACGACGACGTCAGCGAGCACGTACCGCGGGGAAGCGCCGGCGGGACTCGGGCGTCCTGCGCCGAGCACGTCATAGGCGACCCGCCACTTGCCCTGCCACCGCTCAACCGAGCGCACGGCCACCTCGGTGAAGACGTGCGCGCCGTGCCAGTGTGCGTCGGGGAGATAGTTCATGAGGACCGTGTTCTTCGCGCCGTAGTTACAGCCGGAACAACAGTCACCGCAAAGCGCGCACGCGTTCTGCCGCACCCCGACGGCGTTGGGGCCGTCCACGAACGTCACATTGATATCGGGACGGCTTACCTCACGGCCCAGGCTCTCCGCCGCCCGCGCGAGGGTCTGCAGCTTGGGCAGGTCCGGCCAGGTCAGCGGGTACGGATTGGACCCGAGCATGTCCCTGGCCGCTTGCATAAACGGCTTGAGAACCTCGGGGTGATTCCGCAGCGGCCGCGGCCAGCGGTCGTCCGAGAAGATCGAATCGCCCGGCTCGAGGGCCACGTTGCCGTTGATCAGCGAGGTCCCGCCAAGCCCGCAGCCCGACACGACGGTAATGTCGCGGCCCACGTGGAAGTCGAACATTCCCGCCGCGGACCCGTGGTCCCCCTTGGGCGTATGGACCTGGATCTCACGCAATGCGGAAGGCCCGGAATTCGGGTACTCGCCCGGATGCAGTTCCTTGCCTCGCTCCAAGACGCAGACGCTTTGTCCCGCGCGTGCGACTCGGGAAGCGGTGATTGCCCCGCCATACCCCGAGCCGACCACGACTACCGAATAGTGGTCTAGCATCTTGTCGATTGGGCGAGATAGAATTTCCATCGAGACTTCCTATTGGATCCGACTCTCACCTGGGCCCGCCACGTACGGATTAGCAACTTCCAGGCGGTTCGGTATCAACATACAGGCAAGAACCAGTGTGGAGCGGTATCGATGCGAACCTGTGGGTCTTCCTGTGGTTTCTTATGTGGGCTCACCTGTGTGGCGATTATCCGGGACGCCTGCCATGATGAAACCGGTTAGCGATCCGCGTCAGTCGGATATGGAACCCACTGGTGGCACCGCGCACGTCCGTTGTCTTGGTGCGGCGTTCGGACAACGCGCGCGTGCACATATTCGCCGCCGCGTTCCGCTAGCACACCGGGGGCATGCCGAGGCCCGGCCGACGGGTTTACCTGTCAGCCGGGTCTCGGCGTGCTAGCAGTACCGCGCCAGCCGAGCCGCGGTTAGCGGTACGCGCTATGCTGCTGGCACCGCGTCGCGGTGTGCCGGCTCCGGCCCATGTCGCATCGCCGCTGGATTCTGCCTGATCAGGCGCTCTCTCCTCTTGCCGCTGCCGTTGTCATGCGGTTTTACGTGAGAGGAACTGCCATGCCCGCTTACATCCTGACCGGCGCGCCCGGGTCAGGGAAGACGGCCATCCTGCGCATGCTGGAGACCCTCGGCTACCTGGTCGTCGAGGAAGCGGCGACGGATGTGATCGCCCTCGAGAACGCGCTCGGGCGCGATGAGCCGTGGGCGGAGCCTGGCTTTATCGACAAGATCGTCGCCCTGCAGCGGCAGCGACGCGAACGTGCCTTGGCCGACAGGGACGGCGGGACCGTCTTCTTCGACCGGTCACCGGTCTGCACGCTGGCGCTGAGCCGCTACCTGGGCTTGACCCCGTCGCATTTGCTCACTCGCGAGGTTAACCGCGTGCGGTCCGAGGGTTTTTACGAGAAGACTGTCTTTTTCATCAGGAACCAGGGCTTCGTCCAGGCCACCGCCGCCAGGCGGATTAGCTTCACGGACTCGCTCACCTTCGAGCGAGTCCATGAGGAGACCTACCGCGGCCTTGGCTTCCGGCTCGTCGACATCCCGGCGGGCCCACTCGCCGACCGCGCCGCGCTCATCGAGCAGGCCGCGGAAGTCTGTCCATAGCGTGAGCACCTTTCCCCGCCCGTCGAGTCGCGTTCCGGGGTTGAACCGGCTGCGGCAGTTTTGCGGACTGCCTCCCACTCCGGTGAGATACGCGACAGCGTGCTCCCGCCTGGAGTCGAACCAGGCAGCCGTCTTTCGGAGAGACAGCGGTAAATTCCGTTACCGGAAGCGTCATAGTACGTGGGCGAGGCAGGATTTGAACCTGCACTTCCGAGGAACACGGCTTTACAGGCCGCTGGGCTAACTAATTGCCCAACTCGCCCCTGGGGCGATCAACCGGGATCGAACCGGCACCTTCAGGGCCACAACCTGGCGTGCAGACCGCTACACCATGACCGCCGTACCCGATGAGGGAGTCGAACCCCCGCTTTCGCTTTGTAGGAGCGATGCGCTGCCGCTACGCCAACCGGGCCAAATTTACGTGGCATCCCCGGCAGGATTCGAACCTGCGACGCCAGATTCGTAGTCTGGAGTGATTTCCGTTTCACCACAGGGACTTAATCTACGGGGTTAAGCTCGGGTGCAGGGACTCGAACCCCGATCAGCTGATTAACGGTCAGCGGCCCTGCCGTTGGGCGACACCCGATTGGTAGCGGAGACGGGACTTGAACCCGCAGCTCTGGTTTATGAGACCAGCGAGGTACCCCATTCCTCTACTCCGCAGTGACCCTAGACGGTTCCGACCCGTCTTCTCCTGCTTGAAAGGCAAGTGGCCTAGCCATTGGCCGATAGGGCCTTGCGTGCTCGGTGCGGGGATCGAACCCGCAGTCTCCTAGTTGAGGGCCAGGTGAGTTAGCCGGTTCCTCCAACCGAGCATGTTCTGCGTACGCCGCCCGAGACTCGAACTCGGAACCGTTCCCGCGTATCAGACGGTCCCCGTCAACCAGCTGGGTCGTTGCCCGTTGGGCGGAAGATGGAGGTGTTGAGCCCCGCGCCCCTCGTGGGACGCCACTGGCTTTCAAAGCCCGTTGCCGCACCGGCGGCGCATCTTCCATTGATTTCAGCGAGGAGAGCGGCGGACTCGAACCGCGACGCTTATACGCCCGTCCGCTTTCGGGGCGGCGCCTGCATCCCTGGCAGGTTCACTCTCCATGGGTGAACTGCTCTCGCACCCGGTGTGAACAGGCGGGAGATGGCAGAGGACGGAGAACTCGAATCTCACGGCGATTAGCCGCCACCCGGTTTCCGGCCGGGGCCAGCCGCCTGGCTGGTTCATCCTCCATGCGAGGAAGGCGGCCGACTCGAACGGCACGGTGTTACCCGCGCATCCGCTAGCAACGGAGCCCGGCACGCCTGTCCGGATCGCCTTCCATGTGCCGAACCACGGATTCGAACCGCGATCCTCCTCGTCCTAAGCGAGGCGCCTCTACCAGTTGGGCTAGTTCGGCATGCACCACAAAGAGCCTGCTCGGGGAGTCGAACCCCGGCTGCCTCCGTACCGAGGAGGCGTGCTTACCGTTGCCACTAAGCAGGCGTAAATCTGTCGGCATGATTACCGGTGTGCTCGGCGGGAGTCGAACCCGCAACAGACGGCTACTCAAGCCGCCCTCTCTACCTCGGTTGGAGTACGAGCACGGGGAGCCGCCGCCCGGTGCCGACCCGGGCCGTCCGCTGTACGAAAGCGGAGCCGCAGCCGTGCGCGGCGGCATGGCTTCCGGGGCTGGACTCGAACCAGCGGGGCGGGGTCCAGAGCCCCGCTGGGGACGCCTACGCCCCACCCGGAAACGGTGCGGAAGGCGCGATTCGACCGCGCAGACCGCGAGGTCTGAGCTCGCGAGGTCTCCCGATTGCCATCACTCCCGCGTGCGCCGCCCCGGGATCGAACCGGGTGTCTCTCGATTAAGAGTCGAGTGCTTCACCGATATAGCTCGCGGCGCGTGCAATGCCGTTGGAGTCGGTCGCGGCCGGTCTTCGCCGTACCATTTGTCCGGTTCGCCCAATGCCCGGCGGCGCGGACCGCCGCTTTAGCGCGGAAACTCCGCGGCCTGGACCATGATCATGTGGGAATCGCAGCTTATTAGCTGCTTAATCCACATGAAAAGAAAATCTCCGTGACTATGGTCACTGCTGGCTCTTACCGTCAGACACGGGGCTCTCGGCGGCATCACGTTCCTCTTTAATCAACGGCATTGAAGGCGCGTGGAGCGGATGAGGAGAATCGAACTCCCGTCTTCAGCCTGGCGAGCTGCGGCTCTGCCGTTGAGCTACATCCGCGTGACTCCCGCCGGGATCGAACCAGCGACCTGCAGGGGCTTCAACCTGCCGCTCGGTCAACTGAGCTAGAGAGCCATTGTCGGGACGCAGAGAATCGAACTCTGTCTGCCTGACCCCAAATCAGGCGCGCTGACCATTACGCGACATCCCGAGCACCAGTAGGCGCGGTGGACTGCCTCGGATTCGAACCGAGAAACCTTCTCCTTGCAGGGGAGTTGCTCTGCCAGTTGGAGCTAGCAGCCCAGGGCCGCCGCGCCCTGATACACCAGTGATACAGGGCGGGCGCGGCGGCATCATGGCAGGCCAGGCTGCCTGCCGATATGGTGCTCACGCTATGGAGTTCTCAATATGCAAGCCTGTTTATAAGGCCGGCAAGGACGGCGGGAATCGAACCCGCACCTACGGCTTTGGAGACCGCTGTTCTGCCGTTGAACTACGTCCCTGAAGACAAAAGAGGGTAAAGAAAAACCGCCCGTCAGGTATCCCTGAGAGCGGCTCCCGGCTATCGCCTAACAGGCGTTACACAGGAACCTGCCCGGTGCCGCGGGCATACGCTATGCCAGGCGGAAGGGCATGACGGAGCAACTCGGCTGCGACCACAGATTCCGTTCCACCGTGTTCGCCTCCTTCTGCTCTCGCGTCGTCCTCATGTCTCTAACCATAAGAACGGCAACCAGCAATAGCAACGTATTTATTCCACGATTCCCGCCGCGAGCCCGCCGAGGGCCAGCCGACCCGTGACCTCGGCCGACCCCGGCCCGGACGCGGAAGCAGACGCTGAGCGGCGGCACCGGTCGCGCCGGCCCGGCGAGATATACGTTTGACCGGGCTTTGCGCGGCGGCCTAGCCTTCAAGGTCGTGGAGCCGCTAACTGAGCAAGAGATCCGTGCCGCGTTCGTGAACTGCAGCAAGGGTGAGGCCAAGCGGCTGCACGTGCCGCGCGACCTGGCCGGGCAGCCCTGGACCGACCTGGACTTTCTCGGCTGGCGTGATCCGCAGGCCCCCGACCGCGCCTATCTCGTCGCCGACCTCGGTGCCGGCCTCGTGGCCATCACGCTTCGCTGCACGACCCCCGGGCAGAAGCGCAGCAACCTGTGCTCCATCTGCCTGACCAGTCACTCCAGTGACGTCACGCTCATGGTCGCGCCGCGCACCGGCAAGGCCGGCCAGCAGGGCAACTCGGTCGGCGCCTACCTGTGCGCTGACCTCGCCTGCTCGCTGTACACGCGCGGCAAGAAGTTCACCGCCTCGAGCACCAGGTTCCGGGAGAATCTCACCTTGGAGCAACAGATCGAGCGGAACGTCGCCAACCTCGCCGCGTTCCTCGCCAAGGTCACCGCGTAAGAATCGCCAAGGTCACCGCGTAAGAAATGGTGTCGCGCGCGGGTTCGAGGACCGCGGAGGACCGCCGGCGCCGCGCGCGGGTTCGACGGCCACGGTCACCCGCAAGAAGTGGTGCGTGCGGCTTCGAGGAACCGCAGAGAACCGCCGGCGGCGCGGGCTTGACCGCCTCGGGCGCGGCCGGCGCGGCCGGCCCTAGGGTCTGGTTCCCCGGCCGGGTGACGGGGTGCCGTGGCCCGGCCGGACGATGCCGTGTTCGTAGGCGTAGACGGCGACCTGCACCCGGTCACGCAACCCGAGCTTGGCGAGGATGCGGGCGATGTGGCTCTTGACGGTGGCCTCGCTGAGGTAGAGGCCGGCGGCGATCTCGGCGTTCGACAGGCCCTGGGCCACGAGCAGCACGACGCCGAGTTCCCGTTCGCTGAGGCCCCCGGCTGCACCGGCAACTGGGGTACCCGGGGCGGGGCCATTACAGAAGTCCTCGATGAGCCGCCGGGTGATGGCCGGGGCGAGGAGTGTCTCGCCGGCCGACACCGCGCGCATGGCGCCGGTCAGCTGCTCGCGGCTGGCGTCCTTGAGCAGGAAGCCGCTCGCGCCCGCCTTCAGCGCGTGGTAGACGTACTCGTCCAGGTCGAAGGTGGTCAGCATCAGGATCCGCGCCCTTGACCCGGCCTGGACGAGCCGGGTGGTCGCCTCGATGCCGTCCATGCCGGGCATGCGGACGTCCATCAAGATCACGTCGGGGTCCAGGAGCCGCGCCTGGGCCAGCGCCTGGCCGCCGTCGCCGGCCTCGCCCGCGACGGCCAGGTCCGGCTCGGCTTCAAGCAGCATCCGCAGGCCTTCGCGGACGAGGTCCTGGTCGTCGACGATCAGGACGCTGATCACGACGGCTCGCCCGGTGGCAGGCCGTCGGCTAGCGGCAGCCGGGCGCGCACGGCGAACCCGCCGCCTGGCCGCGGCCCGGCGCGCAGTTCACCGCCGAACACCGCGGCCCGCTCGCGCATCCCGGCCAGCCCGCGCCCGCCGCGCGGCGCCTGGCGACCTGGTTCCCCGGTTCCGTCGTCGGTGACCTCGATCGTGACCGTTTCCTGCGCGCAGCCGATCTTCACGTCGGCGCGGGCCGGGCCGGCGTGCTTGAGCACGTTGGTCAGCGCCTCCTGGACGATGCGGTAGACCGACACCTCCACGGTCGCGGGCAGCGGGGCGGGGTCACCGCTGATGACCAGGTTCACCGGCAGGCCCGCCGCCCGGACGCTGGCGGCGAGCGCGTCAAGCTCGCCGATGCCCGGCTGCGGGGCGAGCCCGGCCTCCCCGGCTGGGTCGCGCACGACGCCAAGCAGGCGGCGGGTCTCGCCAAGTGCCTGACGCGCGCTGTTCTCGATCTTCTCCAGGGTCGCCTCGGCCGGCTTTCCCGACGCCCGTGCGCCGGCCGCCTGCAGCACGATCACGCTGAGGTGATGGGCGACGATGTCGTGCAGTTCCCTGGCGATCCGCGCCCGCTCAGCCGCCGTGGCCTGCTCGGCCTGGCGCTGCAGCGCCGCGCTCCGCGCGGCCAGCGAGGCCGCCTGCCTGCGGGCGCGGACGAGCACGCCAGCCAGCAAGAACGCCACGAGCTGCAGCAACGACAAGACCACGGCCCGCTTGCCGCCGTCCTGCGCGTAGGCCAGCCCCAGCCTGCCGTGGTGACTGATCTCGATAATGACCGGGGCAGCGACGACCAGGCCAGCGACCGCGCGGCGCAGGCTGGCGTGCGCGCCCAGGGAGTAGGCGGCGGCGAACAGCACGAACGTGAACGACAGGCTCGGCACGGCCAGGGTGAACCGGGACTGCAGCGCTAGGCCCGCCCAGATCGCCAGCCACATCAGCAGCGGCGCGCGGCGGCGCAGCAGCAGGGGCGCGCCCATGAGCAAGGGCAGCAGCACCAGCAGCCACGTCGGCCCGGTGATCGAGGTGCTGATCAGGCCGGGCAGGCGCCACGCGGCGACTGCGGTCAGCCCGGCCGCGGCGATCCCCAGCCCGGCATCCACGATCATGCCCGGGTCACCGCCCGCCAGCCGCCGAACTGCCTGCATGCCCCCGAAGGTAGCGCCTGGCCAGCCCGTGCGCATCATCCGTGCGGCGACCTGGATTCAGACTTGCGGATGAACGGGTTCGTTCCCGGGGCCGCAGACATCCGGGCCGGTATCCGGGGACAGTGGGCGGCGGGCACACCGGACTGGAGCATGGGAGGAGACCGATGAACGTCGTGGAGGCCAGCGGCCTGGGCAAGCGCTACGGGCGTACCTGGGCGCTGCGCGAGTGCACGCTGCAGGTCCCCGCCGGGCGGGTGACGGCGCTGGTCGGGCCGAACGGGGCGGGCAAGAGCACGCTGCTGAACCTGGCCGTGGGCCTGACCGCGCCGTCGGCGGGCGGGGTCACCGTGCTGGGCGGCCGCCGGGCCGGGTCGCGCGCCGCGCTGGACGGCATCGCGTTCGTCGCCCAGGACACGCCGCTGTACAAGACCCTGTCGGTCGCGGACATGATCTATGTCACCCGCAGCTGAACCGGCGCTTCGACCAGCCCTACGCCCGCACCCGGCTGGATGAGCTCGGCATCCCGCCGAAAAGGAAGGCGGGGAAGCTGTCGGGCGGGCAGCAGGCGCAGCTCGCGCTGACCCTGGCGCTGGCCCGCCGCCCGAAGCTGCTGGTACTGGACGAGCCGGTGGCGATGCTCGACCCGGTCGCCCGGCACGACTTCATGGCCACCGTCCTGGCGGCCGCGGCCGACGACGGGGTGTCGGTGCTGCTGTCCTCCCACGTGCTCACCGAACTGGAACGGGTTGCCAGCTACCTCATCCTGCTGTCCCGCGGCCAGGTGCGGCTAGCCGGGGCAGTCGATGAGCTGCTCGCCGCCCACGGCCAGGCCAGCCTGGAGGCACTCGCCCTGTCCTACCTGCGCGAGACCACCCCGGAGGTGACGCGATGACCGCGCTGACCAGGCCCGCCCGCCCGGACGACGAAGACGGCGCCGCCCTGCGGCCGGTGCCGTGGCGGCGGATGGCCGGGGTCACCTGGCGGCAGCACCGCTTCGCGCTGGCCGGCGTGGCCGTGCTGCTTGGCGCGCTCGCGGTGTGGCTGTGGAACATCGGCACATCGCTGCACAACGCCTACGCCGCCGCGGTCGCCTGCCACCCGGCAAGCTCGCCCGGCTGCCAAGGCTTGGCCGGCGTTTTCGATGGCATGGGCAACCATATGTTGAGTGGGGGCAGCCCAGGGGGGGTCTTCCTGCAGGTGGTGCCCGCGCTGATCGGCGCGTTCGTCGGGGCGCCGGTGCTGGCCAGGGAGCTGGAGACCGGCACCTTCCGTTACGCCTGGACCCAGGGCTTCGGCCGGTGGCGCTGGGCGCTCGCCAAGCTGGTGCTGCTTGGGGTCGTGCTGGCCGCCGCCGCTGGCGCGTTCGGCGTGCTGGTGTCCTGGTATTACCAGCCGTACTTCGCCGCGGGCAACCAGTCCCTTGGTCTTTCCCAGATACCCCCGTTCGTTACGCTGTTCAGCCTGCGCGGGGTCGCGTTCCCCGCCTGGACGCTGGCCGCCTTCGCGATCGGCGCCCTGGCCGGGATGCTCATCCGCCGGGTCGTCCCCGCGATCGTCGCCACCCTGGCCGTCTACGCCGGGCTCGCCGTCGCGGCCGACGGGTTCTTGCGCGAGCACTACCTGACGCCGCTGGTCACCGCCAGCCCGAACGTGCCAGGCACCGCGTGGATCATCAGCCAGTGGTGGACCAGGGACGGCAGGTTCGCCTTCAGTAATCTCCCCATCAGCCTCCTCAACCAGTTCTGCTCTGCCCCTCCAACGGGGAAGGGCGGCAAGCCTTCGTTTGGAACGTTCGCGCAGTGCCTCGCCCCGCACGGCTACACGATGTGGACCAGCTACCAGCCGGCCAGCCGGTTCTGGCCGTTCCAGTGGATCGAGGGGGGCTGGCTGCTCGCGCTGTCGGTGCTGCTCATCGCGGCGTCCATCTCGCTGGTCCGCCGCCGCGCCGCCTGACGCCTCCCGTCAGGCGGCGCGCCCCGCAGGCGCCCGCCCCGGCCAGGCGCCCGCCCCCGCGAGGCGCCGGCCGCGGCGGAGCGGTGTCAGAACATCCGGATCGGGATCTCGGCGGGGGCCGCCAGCAGCCCCTCGATCTCGTCGTCGAGGCGCACCAGCGTCAACGACGCACCGGCCATCTCGAGCGAGGTGCAGTATTCGCCGACATACGAGCGCGCGATGCGGATGCCGCGCTTTTCGAGCTGCGCGTGGGCAATCCCGTAGAGGAGATAAAGCTCGCTGATCGGCGTGCCGCCCAGCCCGTTGGCCATCAGCGCGACCCGGTCGCCTTCCTTGTAGGGCAGGTCGGGGACGATCGCGTCGAGCAGCAGCGTGACGATCTCATCGGCGGTGCCCCGTTTGACCCGCCGCCGGCCCGGCTCGCCATGGATGCCGATGCCGACTTCCATCTCGTCCTCGGCGATGTCGAACAGCGGCGCCCCCTTGGCGGGCGGCGTGCAGGAGCTGAGCGCGATGCCCATGGTGCGGGTAACGCCGTTGACCTTCTTGCCGAGCGCCAGAAGCGCAGCGAGGTCGGCCCCCTTCTCGCTCGCCGCGCCCACCGCCTTGATGACGAAGAAGTTGCCGGCGACCCCGCGGCGGCCGACCGTGTAGCTGGAATCCTTCACCGCCACGTCGTCGTTGATGATCAGGGTTTCGACGTGGATGCCCTCGGCATCCGACAGCTCCGCGGCCATTTCGAAGGCCAGCCGGTCGCCGGTGTAGTTGTTCACCAGGTAGAGCACGCCCTTGGCCGAACGCAGCAACTTCGTCGTTTCGGCCACGTAGTCCACCGGCGGGGCGGAGAACACGTCACCCGGGCAGGCCGCGTCCAGCATGCCGCGGCCGACCACCATCACGTGGGCGGGCTCATGGCCGGAGCCGGAGCCCTGGATGATCGACACCTTGGCCGTCGTTGGGGGCATCGGCGCGCATGATCAGGTTGTACTCGCGGCACGTATTTCAGCTTGCCCGGGTTGGCCGCCGCCAGGCCCTTCAGCATGTCGGGCACGAATTGCTTCGGGTCGTTGACGAATTTCCGCATGAGGTATCCTCCCTGGTCGGTTCGCAGGTTCGGCCGGCGGCTAGGCCGGCAAGCCGCTACACACGTTCCTGGCCATCAGCGCGACGGCCATGGCACCCGGATCGGGCGAGCCGCGGCTCGCTCGCCGGTGTAGGCGGCGCGGCCACGGCGGGCGACGAGTTCGCTGGTCTTGCGCGCGGCGGCTTCCGCGGCGTCGGCGGCGGCGGCGAAGGCCGCCAGCGGATCGGCGGAGACCGCCACTCTTCCTCGAAGCGCGCGATCATCGGCGCCAGCGCATCGAGCAGGGTCTTGTCGCCGAGCGCGGCCCCGCCCCGCTTCTGGATGCCCTCGAATGCCGCGCGCAGCATGGCCACCGCGTCGGCGACCGTGAGGTCGTTGCGGTTGCCGGCGGCCGCGCCCGCGCGCAGGAAGCCGGTTCCCCAGATCGGGCCCGACGTGCCGCCGCAGCGGCTGGTGATGATCAGGCCGACCTTCTTGAGGAACGTGCCGATGTCAGTGCGGTCGATGGTGTCGAATTCCTCCATCACCTTTTCGAAGCCGCGCGCCAGCGAGAAGCCGAAGTCGCCGTCGCCGACGACCGAATCGAGGTCGCCGAAATGCTGCTCGTTGTCCGCCGCCGTGCGAGCCATCGAGCGGACGACAGTCTCAACCATTGCCAATGATGTGGCATTCGCTATCGGGTCTGGGTGTGGTTGGTCCTGGGAAGCGTCTATGGGCGGCTCCCCAGGCAGGATCCAGATCCGCCGGCCGGACATCCCTTCCGGGCGGGCGCGGCTGCGATTGGCCAGCATCTCCATCGGGGCATCCGGCTCAGCCGAAATCGCTGACGACGAGGGCGGCCTCGTTGAAATTCTCTCCGCGCGTGTAGCTGCTGACGGTGATCACGCAAGCGAGCCCCGCGCCACGGCGGCTTTCAGGCCGTTGCGGGAATCCTCGATGACCAGCGCGCCCCGGGGCGGCCACGCCCGAGCTCCAGCGCGAGGTTGTAGATGTCCGGCGCGGGCTTCTTCTTCGCCACGATGTCGCCGGCGAGCACCACCGGGAAACGGGCCGCGTTGGCCGGCCCCGCGGCGCGTTCAGGATCGCCGCCACCGAGGCCTGCGCCGAGGTGGAGGCCACGGCGAGCGTCCAGCCCGCATCCAGCGCCTCGGCGACCAGGCGGGTGATGCCCGGCCTGGGCGGCACGGCGCCGCGGCCACCATGGCGGTGTAGATCTCCGTCTTGCGCTTGTGCCAGCGCGCCACTTCGGCGAGTTGCCCCGCCGGCTCGAGCGGCAGGCCCGCCGCGGCGATGAACTCCTCGGTCAGCAGGCTCGCCATGCGCTCCTTGCCGCCGCCGATCAGCAGCCTTCTGCCCGGTACTCCTCCTCCGACCATTGCACGGGGAGGCCGAATTCGCGCGAAGGTCTGGTTGAAGGCGCGGCAGGTGGCCTTCCCGCTCGGTGTCGGAAAGCACGCCGTCGCAGTCGAAGATGAGGGCGCTCGCACGGCGCTTCTGCCGTCGCTGTGGAAGGCGCGGATGTGCTCGATCGCCAACTGCCTGACGCGCTCGCCCGACGAACTTCAGCAGCGTCGGCGGATCCCGGTGTTGTTCTGCTCCTCGCTGGAAGGAATCCTTGTTGCCTCATGTAGGCGATCTTGAGCGCGGTCGAGATGTTGATCTTGGCGCAGCCGCGCGGCGATCAGGTCGCTGAACTGCTCGTCGGTCATGCCCGGTGCCGCCGTGCAGGCACATCGGCAGTTGGCTCGGCGGCACGATGTCGCTGACCCGCTGCGCGTTCAGCACCGGCGTCGTCTTGTAGACGCCGTGGGCGTTGCCGATCGCCGGGGCGAAGATGTCGACGCCGGTCGAGCGGACGAAGTCGAGCGCCACGGGTCAGCGAATAGATGTCCGCCTCGTCGTCGGAGCCGATGCCGTCCTCGACGCCCTTGATGCCTTCGATCTCGCCCTCGACGTTGGCCCCGTGGGCGCGCGCCTCGGCCACCACTTCGATGGTCTGGCGCCGGTTCTCCTCCACCGGCATCGCGGAGCCGTCGAACAGCACCGAGTTCCAGCCGCGCTTCGAGGCAGGCCGAGCACGGCGCGGTCGGGGCAGTGGTCCAGGTGCAGGCAGACCGGCACCTCGATGCCCGCGGTCATCTCCCGCCACATGCGAACAGCAGGTCCAGCCCCTCGGACCTCACCGTCTTCACCGAGGTCTGCACGATCAGCGGCGACGCGCTATTCGACGGCGGCGGCGACGACGGCCTCGATGGTCAGGTCGTTGATCACGTTGATGGCCGCGACCCCGTAGCGCTCGCGGAACGCCCGGTCGACGATTTCCTTCAATGGCACGACAGGCACGCGCTGATCACTCCAAGGTAGCCGGAATATCCCAGAAGTAACGCAGCGCCCCTACCGCGCGAATCGGTGAAAGTCCCCAACTTGCGGGAGGGGTTTCCCTACCTTGCCGGCCTCTGCCTACCGGGCGGGCCGCGACGGCCGGGCGCGGCCCGCCAGCGCGGCGAGCTCAGCGCGGTTGCGCGCACCCGTCTTGCGCAGCACCGCCCCGGCATGCTTCTCTACCGTCTTCACCGACAGCACGAGCCGCTCGGCGATGACCTTATCCGGCAGGCCCTGCTCCATCAGGCCGCGCACCTGCCGCTCCCGCTCGGTCAGCGCCGGCTGCCCGCGCCCTCGCGCAGGCCCCGCTGCAGCTGGGCGAGCGCCGGGGCGGACAGTATCGCCTGCCCGCGGCCAGCGGCGATGATCGCCCTGGCCAGCTCCGGGCCGTCCGCCCAGGTATCGACGCAGCCGCGCGCGCCGACCCGCATCGCCTCGGCGACGAGGCGTTCGTCACCCGCTTCGCACAGCCCCACCACAGCCAGGCCGGGTAGCTGGCCGAGCAGCAGCTCCGTCACCCCGGCGGGCCGGTCCGGCAGCCCGGCGGCGCCGTCGGCCTGAGCCCCGCCGCCGGCCTTCGCCCCGTCGCCGGCCTTCGCCCCGTCGCCGACCTTGGCCCCGTCGCCGGCCGCGGTCAGCCCGAGGTCCGCGAGCACCACGTCGGGCCGCAGTTCCCTGCAGGCGGTCACCGCCGCGTCGGCGGTCGCCGCCTCGCCGACGATCTCGATGCGACGGCTCGAACCAGGAACCGGCCAACCCGGCGCCGGCCGCGGCCCCGCCGCCAGAAAGCAGCCGGCCGATCCCCGCGCGCAGCAGTGGCCGGTCCGCGGCGATCAGCACCCGCAGCCTCGGCCCGCCGAGTGGCGACGAGCCATCCCCGGCCGCGCTACCCCAGGTGACGCCGCCCCCGTTAACGCCTGCCGCCGCCGGCTCGCCGGGTGCCGGGGGCGCCAGGCCGAGCAGGGTGAGCCGCGCGTCGGCGAGCGCGTCCATGGCCTCCCTGCTCGCCGTCCTCAGCCGACCCGCGGCCCGGCTCAGCTCCGCCGCGACCGCCTCGGCCTTGGCGGACACCTCCGCCGCCTCGCGGAGCCGCGCGGTCGCCAGCACGATCGCCTCGTGCCTGGCGAACAGCTCAAGCAGTTCCGCGTCGTCCGGGCCGAACACCCGCCGTTCGTCCCTGCTGAACACCATGCAGGCGCCGATGACCCGCCCGCGCCATTCCAGCGGCACGCCGATGACACCGCGCAGCGTGGCGCGCTCCGCATCCGCCACGTGCCCGCCGCGCACCTGGTCGTACCGGTCGAACCAGACCGGCCCGCGCCGCGCCACCACCGTCCCGGTCATTCCCTCGGTCAGCGGGAACACCTGGCCCGACTGACAGGCCACCCCGATGTCGGCTTCCTTGCGGTACGTCCCCGCCGCCTCGTCAACGCTGCAGATCGAGCCGGCCGTCGCAGCCGAGCAGTTCCGTGCAGCGCCGTAGCACGCGCTCAAGCTCCGGGCGCGGCGAGAAGTCAACAGCCAGGTCCTCCGCGGCGGACACAGGCCCTCCGAATCTGCGACGGCGTTGTCGAGCAGCCGCGCGGATCGCGTCGGCGGCCTGCTTCCGAGCATCACGCGCCAGGTTGCCCACGTCAAGGCGGCTCACTCCTCAGTTCGCCGGGCCGACCGTCGGAGCCGGCGTGCGGGACGCGGGAACTATGAAGTCGTTCGGAATGACGGGTTTGGTAATAGAACCCGTGCGCACGAGTTGTTGGCTGATGCCAAGTACGGGCGGTACGCCTGGTCCCTCGCGTGGCGGGAGGCGAAAGCCGTCTACCCAGTCCGGGTTTTCCCCGCTATAACCGGAGGCAGGGGCGCAGGCCACGGCCGAGCCGGGCGCTTCTTGACACGGACTTCGCCACGGCCGGCGCGTCGCTATCGGCGAATCTTGTTCCTTTGATAGCGCCAACCAGGTGAAACCCTGAACGTTAGGGCAAAAGAACAAGGTTCGGAGGGCGAGCTGATGAAGCTTGGCACGGTATCGGTAGACGGGCGCGCAGCGAGTCGCGGTCGCCGTTGACACGCCTGGCGAGCGCGCCGTCTTGCTCTACGCCGGCCTGACCATGGCCGACCTGATCGAGGACTGGGCGGCGGCGCGGCCGTCCGTCGAGCGGGCGGTCACGGACGGCGCCCGCAAGGCCGTCCCCGTCGGGGGGCTGACCTGGCTGCCCCCCGTCCCCCGCCCAGGCAAGGTCATCTGCGTCGCGCTGAACAACAGCGCCAACGCCGACCGGATCATCAGCGGCCCGTCGCACCCCGCCACGTTCAACAAGCCGGCCACGTCCCTGCTCGGCCACGGCCAGCCCATCCGGCTGAAGCAGGCGTTCGGCCGCGTCCACCCCGAGCCCGAACTCGCCGTCGTCATCGGCGCGGCGGGCGCCGACATCCCGCACTCCGCGGCGATGGACCACGTCTTCGGCTACACGATCATCAACGACCTCACCTCGCCGACCATGCGGGCGCAGGACACGTTCCACTACCGGGCCATCCACCCCAAGCAGGACGGCACCGAGGGAATCGAGTACGTCGACACCTGGGTCACCTACTCCGGCAGGTACAAGGGCAGCGACGGGTTCGGACCGATTGGCCCGTGGATCGCGACCGCCGACGAGATCCCCGACCCGCACGCCCTCACCGTCACGTGCGTCCACCAGGGCCGGGTGATCACCGAGGACTCCACGCAGAACCTGACGCACAAGGTCGCCGACGTGGTGTCCTACATATCCGGGTACCAGACGCTTGAGCCGGGCGACATCATCGCCATGGGCACCGCGCTCAAGGGGGCATCGGGCGGCGGTGCCGTCCAGAACGTCAACCTCACCGAACTCGGCGGCCCGATCGAGGTCACGATCTCCGGCATCGGCACCCTCAGCAACCCGGTGGAGATGAGATGACGAACCTGCCCGCCGCCATCTCGACGGCCCTGCTGCGCGCGGAGATCGACGCGGTACTCGCGGACTGGGCCTGGCACCTCGACCACGGGGATTACGACGCCTTGGCCGAGCTCTTCACCGAACAAGCCCTGTTCGTCACCGGTGCCGTGGAGCTCCGCGGCCGGTCCGCGATCAAGAACCGGTACACAGAACGACTTGTGGCCAGGTCCACCCGGCACACATACAGCGGCCTGCGGGTATACCCCGTGGCGGCCGACTCCAGCGCCGCCGCCGACGGTCGCCCCGCGCAGGTCAGCGCCCGCTCCACCTGGGTCAACTTCGCGGTCAACGCGCCCGCCCCGGCCGACGACGTGGGCGTCTACCTGGTCGCCGACTTCGACGACGTGCTGACCTGGTGCGACGACGACTGCTGGCGGATCAGCGAGCGCCGCATCATCCCCGTCTTCCGCGACCCGTCCCGCGCCCCGGCCGGCTGACCCTACAGGCGCACTTCCGATATCGGGGGTACTTACCGACCGTATTTGGGTCTGACCGTATTTGGGTCGGAAGTACCTCCGATAATTTTTCGCAGTTGCTGGTGTGGCTGGAATGACGAGTGGGTCGCGCTGGATTCCGCCGCTGGTGCTAACCACGCTTTGGCAGAAGGATCGCGCGCCATCGATGGCCTGTGATGGTTTCTCTATGTAGCTCCATGGTAACTATTGGTAGCGATCACCGGAGGCTGCGAGAGGGCGCTAGATCATGCCGGAACCTGTGAAGGGCGACCAGAAGTATCTGCCGGGGCTCGACGGGCTGCGCGCGCTCGCCGTGGCGGCGGTGGTCGCCTATCACCTCGGCTACGGCTGGGCGCAGGGCGGGCTGCTCGGGGTCGGCGTGTTCTTCACGCTAAGCGGCTACCTCATCACCGACATCCTGGTCGGGCAGTGGGCGGCGCGCGGGCGGATCAAGCTCGGCGACTTCTGGCTGCGGCGGGCGCGGCGGCTGCTGCCCGCGCTGTTCGTGATGCTGGCGGTCGTCACGGTCTGGGTGAACGTGGTCGCCAGGTCCTTCCTCCCCGGGTTCCGCGGGAACGTCATCGCGTCGGTGTTCTACGTGAGCAACTGGTGGTACATCGGCCAGCACGCCTCCTACTACGCGCGGTTCGCCCCGCCGACGCCGCTCGACCACTTGTGGTCCCTCGCCGTGGAGGAACAGTTCTACCTGATCTGGCCGTGGGTCGTACTGCTGCTCGTGTGGCTCGCGGGACGGCTGCGCCGACGGAGGCGCGGACTCGTGGACGGACCCGGCGGACTAGCCGCGCCCGTCGCGCCCGTCGCGGGACCGGGCGGCGGCGCGCCCTACCTGACTAACTGGTCCCGCTTCGCGCTCGCCCTGGTGACGCTCGCCCTCGCGGCCGGGTCCGCGATCCTGATGATCCATCTCTATCAGCCGGGCTACGACCCGACGCGGGTGTACGAGGGAACGGACACGCGGGCCTGCGGCCTGCTGATCGGCGCGGCGGTCGCGATGATCTGGCCGACCCGCCGGGTTGGGGTCAGGCCGGCAACGGTCGGCGAGGCGAGCGCAGAGCGCAGGGTGCCCGCGGCCGTGCGGTGGCTACTGGACGTGGCGGGTGTCGCCGGGCTTGCCGTCATCGGGCTGCTGGTGTGGCGGACGAACCAGTACTCGGACTTCATGTTCCGTGGCGGCCTCGTGGTGCTTTCGGTGGCCACGGCGGCGACGGTCGCCGCGGTCGTGACGCCCGGGTCCGTGCTCGGACGGGCGCTCGGCTGCCGCCCGCTGCGCTGGGTCGGCGTCCGGTCCTACGGCATCTACCTGTGGCACTACCCCGTGATCGTGCTGACCACGGCGGCGGGCGCGGCCGGCACCCCGGTGGGCCTAGGGCGGGCGGTGGTCCTCGTCACGGTGACCGTGGCCGCGGCCGCGCTGTCCTGGCGGGTGATCGAGGAACCCATCAGGCGCGGGGCCAGGCTGCGCTGGGTCACCGCCAACCAGAGCAACGGAAACTAGCGAGGCCAACGCGACAGGAGGCGCCGACATGACCGGTGAACCAGACAGGAACGCGGCTGGCGGCGGGCGGCGCCCCGGCCGGCCGAGGCGGCCTGGGCTGCCGCATTCGCCGCAGGCGATCGGCGGGCTGTGCCTGCTTGGCGCCGCCGTCCTCGCCGCGGGCGTGACCGCGTCCATGCGGCTGACCTCGGCGACCGCCGCCCCCGCGGCGCAGCCGCCGTCGGCAACCGCCTCGACGGCGAACGCCTCGACGGCGAACGCCCGGCTGTCCAACTCGGCCGGCGGCACGGGAGGCACCGCCAGCCAGGGCAAGCCGGCGACGGCGGGCAAGCACAGTGGCGCGGCGGCCCGGGCCGGCAAGGCGGCCGCGGGGACCACGCACGGGGTCACCACCAAGAGCGCCGCCGCCGGCCCGGCCGCGATCGTGCCCGCGCTGCCGACGCCGCCGCCGCGGACCTCGTGCGCGTCCGTGGTGCACATCGGCGACTCCACGTCGGAGGGGCTGATCTCGCCGGATTACGAGCCGAACCCGGCCAACCGGATCCCGGCCCGCTACGCCGACGTCGGCGTCAAGCGGTCGATCATGAAGATCGTCGGCGCGACCTCGGTCGTCGAGTCGCTGCCGGGCACGCCGAACGCCTACGACATGGCCAGCCAGGTCAAGCAGGGCGGGTTCAACGGCTGCTGGGTGCTCGCGCTCGGCACCAACGACACCGCCGACGTGTACGTCGGCTCGAACGTCAGCCGGCTGCAGCGGATCCAGAAGATGATGAGCCTCATCGGCAACGAGCCGGTCATGTGGGTCGAGGTGACCTCGCTGCTGTCATCGGGCCCCTACTCCGAGCAGAACATGGAGCTGTGGAACCAGGCGCTGCAGCAGGCGCAGGCGCAGTACCCCAACATGCGGATCTACAACTGGCCCGCCGTCGCGCAGAAGTCCTGGTTCATCAACGACGGCATCCACTACACCACGATCGGCTACGCGCACCGGGCCACGGACATCGCCGACGCCCTGGCCGAGGCGTTCCCCGCGAGCTAGGTCAGGTCGGTTTCCATGACGGGCGTCAGGCGCGGGGCGGCCCGGTCCGTGACGGCCTGGTCCGTGACGGCCTGGTCCGTGACGGCCTGGTCCGTGACGGGCCTGGTCCGTGACGGCCTGGTCGAAGCGGACGACGGCTTTGGGGCCCGCGTACGTCAGGGTGGCGATCATGTTGTCGAACCAGGGGCCCTTGGTGATCCGCCACTTGATCTTCGGGACGCGCGCGCCGGCCAGCGCGGCGGCGGCGGTGCCGATCAGGCCGCTGGCCTTGCTGCTCGCCAGCTTCTGGGCGTACCGCATCTTCGGCGGCATGGCCTGGTGGAACGGCGAGCAGACGGCCTGGTAGACGGCGCTGGTCTTTGTGGCTGGGCCGGCTGGCGCGGCGGTTCGCGGGAGGTCGACGGCGGTCAGGTAGCTGTGGTGCACGTCGCCCGAGATGAGCGTCACGGTGGCGGGCGGGGCTCCCCGCGGGCTGAGCCGTCCGGCGGCAAGGCTGGTCAGCAGCTCTTCGAGCTGGCCGAACGACGCGTCGAACGAGGGCCAGTGCTCCAGGTCGACCGCCTGCCGCAGCCGCTCACCGAAGCGCGCGGCCTGGCGCCCCCAGGCACCGCCGCAGACCCGTTCGGTCCAGGCTTCCAGGGCGTGGATGCCGCGTGGCAGCAGCGGCGGCACCGAGGTGGCGATCACCACGTGCGCCCAGTCGCCGGCGACCGACTCGGTGAGCCAGCGCCATTCGGCCTCGTCGGCCATCAGCCGCGTTCCGTCCACCACCCGGCGGCTGCGCGAGTCGAGCATGACCACGCGGACCTTGCCGCCCGTGGCGCCGCCCGTGGGGGTGCTGAACGTGCGGGCGAAAGACCAGCGGATCCCCGGTGCACCCTGGTCGGCGCGGTGTGCGAGGCCGGCGAGCACCGACGCCGCGTCGCCCTGCTCGCGGACCTTGCCCCACGTCTCGTCGCGGGCGAGTTCGGCCGGCGACAGGTTGCCGAGGTGCTGGTACACCCAGTAGCTCTGGTAGGCGCTTTCGATGCGCTTGCCCCACCACGGCTTGGCGGTGTAGTCGCGGCGCCAGGAACCCGAGATGTTCCAGTCGTCATGGACGTCGTGATCGTCGAAGATCATCGCGGTCGGGACAACCGAGAAGAGCCAGCGGACCGCGGGGTCGCTCCAGGCCTCACGGTAGAGGGCGCAGTACTCCGCGAAGTCCGCGACCTCGCCAGGCGGCGCGGTCGTGTCGGGCTTGGTCGCCCGGTGGTCGGCCATGAAGCGCCGGGTGGCCGGGCCAGGCTCGTCGGCGTAGACCTGATCGCCGATCATCAGCAGCACGTCGGGCCAGCGGTCACGGGAGCAGCCCGGGAGCATCGCGGCCAGGCCGCCAGCGCGTCGGTGCCCTCGTGCCCCGCCCGCCCCTCGGCTTCTGCGGCCGCGCCCGCGCCCGGTCGCGTGCCGCCGTGCTGGCGGGCGCGCTCTCGCCTGGCGGGCCGGTTCAGGTTCGCTGACGCGATCTCGGCCACCCGGCAGGAACCGAACGCCAGCCGGACGGGCCGGTCCTGGCCGAGGGTCCGCAGCACGCTCGGCGGGAAATAGCCGTCAGGGAGCGGCCAGCGGACGGTCCCGTCCAGCGCGACCTGGTACTCGTGCTCGCTGCCAGGCGCGAGGCCGTCAAGCACCACGAGACCGTAGTGGTGCCCGGCCACCTCGAAGGTCGGGGCGTCGCGGCCGAGCACCTCGACCAGGCACTCCCGGTCGGTCTCGACCCAGATCGTCGCCTCGGTCTCGCTGACGTAGCGCAGCATCGGCCCGAGCACGAGTTCCGGGCTCGCTCTCCCCCGTTGTCATCGAGGCTGCTCCTCCAGGTGTGCGAGTGACGGCTCGCCGGTGACGGCCACTCCATGGACTTCCCGTTGCCGGGGGTCATATTCCCGGTAACGGCGCAAACGGCGACGAACCTGACGGGGCGACGGCATCGCCGGGTCAGCCGGGGAGCATGGTGAAGTCGGCGAAGTCGAATCCTGGCGCCACCACGCAGCTGACCAGGACCTCGGCGTCGCCCGCGGGCCGGGCGGACTGCCAGTGGCCGGCCGGCGACGACGTGCTGCGGCACCTCGCCGCCGGCCAGGTCGGCGCCCACGGTAACGGCCAGCGGGCTGCCCGACGGCACGTCGCCCGCACCGCCGTCGAGCAGGGTCAGCGGGCCGCCGGCGTGCCAGAGCCATGCCTCGTCCGACCTGACGCGGTGCCACGCGGACTCCTCACCCGGGGCGAGCAGGAAGTAGATGCCGGTGGCCGCCGCCCGCGGCCCCGGGTAGCCGTCGGGCTGGAAGGACGGCGCCGCGCGCCACGTCTCCCGGTACCAGCCGCCCTCCGGATGCGGGGTGAGGTTAAGCAGCTCGGCCGTGCGCGGCCTTGGACGCTGATCCATGAGCCCTACTATGACGTGTGTCCCGCGCCTGTGAGCTACTCGGGGCCTAGCGGAGCGCGCCGGGGGCGGACTTGCCGAAGATGGCGACCGCCAGGCAGATCAGCGCGACGGCGACGATCGAGACGGTGATCAAGAACAGCCTCGTCGGGCCGACGACGGGCAGCCCCGCCCTGGTGGCACTGCCGCGCGATACGCGGCCGAGATGCCAGACGACCGGGGCAAGCGCGAGGATGATCAGGCCCGTGATGACGTTCGCCTTGAGCACCGCGCCGCCGACGGCGCCGAACGAGATCGCGGTCCTCGTCCAGGCCAGCGACGTGCGCTCGCGGGCCAGGCCCGCGTCGCGTTCCTCCGGGTCGTCGCCCGGCTGGCCGCTGGCCGGCCGGACCGGTCATCGGATCGGTCATCGGGCCGCCGAGATGAGCAGCACGACGGCGGCGATGACCGCGGTCAAGGTGACCGTGGCGGCCAGGATCCACGGCAGCACCGATCTCGGCATCGGCTCGCCGCGGCGCAGCGCGTGCTGGTTGCGCACCCACTCGCCGTAGGCGGTCACGGCGAGCACCGCGCCGAGCGCGATCAGCGGCAGGCCGAGCAGGTGACGGCCGGCCGGGACACCAGGGAACGGCGGGAGCAGTTGCACGATGGCGAGCCCGGCCACCACCAGGGCGAGTGCCGTCCGGGCCCAGGCGAGGAACGTGCGCTCGTTGGCGAAGGTGAACCGCGCATCGGGTTCGGTGCCGCCGGAATCCTCGGCCACCGTCCGTGGCAGTAGGGCGGCCAGCCGCCTCGACCATGACATGTGAACCTGGCTCCCCCTGGGTGTCCGGTGGTCCCGCACGCCCATTGTGCCCGTTACCCGAGCGGCACGGCGATGTCCCTGGTCAGTCGGTGTCCTGGTCCTGCGCCGCCGCGGGCCGGTCGGCTAGCTGGTCGATCGCACGGGCCAGGGCATCGAGCGCGGGGGCGGCGGCGGCCAGGGCGCGCCGCTGCTTGGCAGGCAGCGTCGACAGCGCCAGGTGCAGGACCGCGGCGTTGGTGGCCTGCCAGGAGAGCACGGCCTGCTGGCCGGCCTCGGTCACGGTCAGCTTGACGGCGCGCCTGTCGTCGTCGGCCGTGACCCGTTCGAGCATGCCGCGCGAGCTGAGCGCGTTCACGATCGTCGTGACGGTGTTGGCGCGCATGTTCAGCCGCCTGGCGAGCTGGCCGGGACGTGACCCCGGATGCTCGGTGAGCGCGGCGAGCAGCTCAAGCTGGGCCAGGGCGAGGGTGTTGCCTGGATCGGCGACCCGGGCGCCGCGGCGCAGTGCGCGGCGCAGCCTGGCGATCCCCTCGGCGAGCCCGTCCGCCTGCGGCGTCGCCTGCCCGGCAGGACCGCGAGCGCCAACGGCGGTCATCGGAGCCCGTCCGTCGCCTGGCGCGCGCGCAGGGCCGCTACGGTCCCGAGCAGCGCGACCGCGGCGAGCGCCGCCATCGACAGCGCGAGGCCGGCCTGCGGCGACCGCAGGAGCGCCCCGGCGTGCAGTCCGAGCGCCACGACGGCCACGCCGAGCGCCGTGCCGGTCCCTCGGGTCATGTTCACCATCCCGCCCGCCGCGGCCGCGTCCCGCGCCGGAACCGCGGCCATGATCTCGGCGTTGTTCGCCGGAGTATAGATGCCAAGGCCTATGCCGAGCAGGCCAAGCAGCACCACTGATACCGCATGCGGCGCGGGTACCGCCAGGGCCGCCGCGCACACCGCCATGACGGTGCCGCCGAGCAGGCAGCGGCGCCTGTTGGACCAGCCGCCTGGTAGCAGCTTGTCCGCGACGGCGGCGGCAAGTCCGAACCCGGCGGGCAGCGCGGTGAGCAGCAGGCCCGCCGACTCGGCGCTGCCGCCTTGGGCGGTGACGACCTGCGGGAACAGGACAAGCGGGCCGAACAGGACGAGGTAGGCGCACAGGGCGCCGAGCAGCGCGGAGCCGGTGCCAGCGGCGGCCATGGCGCGCAGGTCGAGCATCGGCGCGGCGACCCGCCGTTCGTGCCTGAGCAGTGCGGTCCCGGTGAGCACGGCCACGACCGCGAGCACCGCCGCCGTCCAGGCGGGCGCGCCGAGCCCGGACAGCGCGGAGATGGCCAGCATGCCGGCCGTCGCCGCGGCGGCGAGCAGGACGGTGCCGCCAGGGTCGGTGCCGCGCCGGCCGGCCGGCGGCTGGCCGGCCGGTAGCCGGCCGGCCAGCAGTTGCCCGGCGGCGCCGCGCGTCCTTGGCAGCAGGCAAACGCCGGCCGCGACCGCGAGCACTCCCACGGGGACGTTAAGGAAGAACACCCAGCGCCAGCCCGCCGTCGCCACGACCAGGCCGCCGATCACCGGGCCCGACGCGAGGCCGACCGCCTGCGCCGCCGCCTGCACGCCGAGCGCCGCCCTGCGGGTCCGCGCAGGCACGCTGGTGACGACTAGCGCCACGCTGTTCGCCTGCAGCAGCGCCGCGCCGCCCGCCTGGACCACGCGCAGCGCGATCAGCACGCCGAGCGAGGGCGCGAGCCCGCACGCGGCCGAGGAGCCGGCGAACACGACGAAGCCGTACAGGTACATGAGCTTGCGGCCGGCCCGGTCCGACCAGCGGCCCGCCGGGACGAGCAGCGCGGTCAGCACGAGCAGGTAGGCGAGCGACACCCACTGGACGGACGCGAGCCCGGCGCCGAACTGCCGTTGCAGCGCGGGGAACGCCACCGTCACGACGCTCGCGTCGAGCTGGCCCATGAACGCGCCGAAGCACACCGCGGCGACCGCGAACCACGGCGCGAGCGGGTGCTCGCGGATCACCGCGGGACGCGCCGGCTCGCGCAGCAGCGTGGCCACCAGCACCGCTCCCTCGTATTAAATCTGCTACAGAACTATTATTAGTTCTAATGCAGAAGTTTACCGGGAGTCAAGGCAAAGGTGCGCGCGCCCCCACTCCCCCACGTGTCCTGACGAATTCGCTTAAGTCCCCCGCCCGGGCGCGCGGGTATCTACTCTTCTCACATGGGAGCACGCGGCGGCGGCGAGCTTGACCGGGGAGTAATCGAGGTAGCGGGGGTCCGGCGGTCGTACTGGCTTGCCCGGGCACCCAGGCAGCCCGGCCAGGCGCCACCGCCGTTGCTGATCGCGCTGCACGGTTCCGGCATGGACGGGCGGGACATGGCCTGGTTCACCGGGCTCGCCGAGCGCGGTCCCGCCGCCGGGATCACCACCGTCTTCCCCGATGGCTGGAAGGGCGCCTGGCACCCGGCCAGGCCGCCGGCGCGCGAGCCCGACCTGGACGACACGCGGTTCCTCACCGAACTGGCCAGCCACCTCGAGGGGCTCGGGGCGGCCAGGTCGTGGCCGGTCTTCCTCGCCGGGATCTCGCAGGGCGCGCGGTACGCCGAGCACGTGGCAAGGAACGGCCTGCTGCCGGTGACCGGCCTGTTCCTTGTCGCGGGGACGGCGCTTGAGTCGAGCCGCCGGATGGCGCCCGTGCCGCAGTTGCGCGCCAGCATGGTCCTCGTCATGGGCACAAGCGACCCGACCTCGCCGTACGAGGGCGGGCCGCTCACCAGGCGCGGCATCTCCGGCCTGATACTCAAGCGGCGCGCGGTCAGGCACGGCGAACTGCCTGGCGAGGACATCGTCGCGGGCGCGGAGGCGGTCGTCGCCGACTGGGCGACGGCGAACGGCATCGCCCGCAACGGGATCACGGCCGGCAGCAGGCTCACCGCCACCGGCAGCATCGCCAGGCCCTTGATCGAGGAGCTGCCCGCGGCGCCAGGCGATCTCTCCGTCACGCGCAAGACGTGGACGAGACCCGGCTGCCACCCGGCCATCCTGTACCGGATCGACGGCGGCGGTCACGGCTGGCCAGGCGGCCCGCAGTTCATGCCCGACCCGGGTGATCGGCCCGATGACGAAGCACCTGGACGCGACGGGCCTGCTGCTTGACATGGCCGAGCGGGAAACGGCGATCGCCTTCGGCCACCCCGTCATCGACTGGGGCGAGATCGCCTAACTAGCGGCCGCGGCCTTCTCGAGCGCCGCCAGGGAGACCCAGCCGTCGTGCTGCCAGGTGATCTTGCCCGACTTGCTGACGAGGACGAGCCAGGGCTCGTCCTGGACGCCGTAGCCGTCCGCCACCCGGCCCGTCTGGTCGAGGGCGACCGGGTAAGACAGCGGCCCGAGCTGGTGCAGGTAGCTGGTCACCGCCGCGGCCGACGGTTCCGTCACGGTCTCGTCGACGGCGGTGAGCGCGGGCAGGTGCTTGCCCGCGGCCGCCTTGGCGTACGAGTTGAGGCTGGTCAGCTCGGAGTTCAGGTCGGACGTCTCGGTGAGCCAGGTCGCGAAGAACACCACGAGCCTGGCCTGACCGGGGCCGAGCGTCACGGTGCCCGCGGTGGCCGAGCCGGTACCGCCCGCGCGCGGGCAGCGAGACCGTGGCCGCCGGGGACTGCGCGGGGATGGTGCCTAGTGACTCAAGGCTCTTCAGCTTCGGGTGGCTGGGCAGCAGGCTCGCCACCGCGGTGGCCAGGACCTGCGCGGACTGGGTGACGCTCGAGTACGCCATCTGGGTCAGGTAGACCTTCTGCAGCCTGCCTTGCTGATCGATGAGGTACAGCGCGGGCGTGTGGTCAATCTGGCCGGACTCGATCTGCACGTCGATGTTGTAGGCCTTCCACACCGACCTCAGCTGGGTTAGCGAGCCGGTCAGGAAGTCCCACTGGTTGATCATGCCGTGGACGCGGGAGTAGTCCAGCACGTCGGCCACCTTGATCGCGTCAGGGTTGGCGTCCACGCCGAGCAACTGGACCGAGGTGCCCGCCTTGCCGAGCAGTTCCTTCGCGAGCACCATCGACTGCGTGGTCAGCGGGCAGACCGTGGTGCACTCGGAATCCTCGAAGGACAGCATGACGACCCGGCCGCGGAACTGGCTGAGTGACATCTGCTGGCCGAACTGGTTGACCAGCTTGACGTCGGGCGCGGGCTTGCCGCCGAGCGAGGTACCCGTGTCGAGGTTGGGGTTCTCCATCGCGGCGGCATTCGCCTGGGTCATCGACGACGGCGCCGTCGACTGTGCTCCCGGCGCCGACGACGCGGACGACGAGCAGCCGGCCACCGCCAGGGCAGCGGTGACCGCCAGGCCTGCCAGCCAGGTCGCCCGGCGCGTCGTGTTACTACCTCGCAGCATGCAGCCCGCCTTTCGCACCCTCGACCTTAGCCGCTGTCAGCCGCCAGGGACGACACTACTACAGGCGGTCGTAGTCCAGCAGCCGGCTACCCGGCACGTTCACCAGACGTTTCCGTTGCCCGCGTGTCATCCCCGTCCAGCGCAGGCACGTCCTCACTCGGCTCGTCGCCCACGATCACCCCGCCGCCGTGGCCCCAGGCGATGTACCGCCAGGACAGGTTGATCAGCGTGGCGACCCGGTTCCTGTTGCCGAGCAGGTACACCAGGTGCAGTCCCAGCCAGGCGAACCAGGCGAGCGTCCCGGTGATGCGCGCGCCGCGCGCGGAACTGCACCACGGCGGAGCGGCGGCCGATGGTGGCCATGGTGCCCTTGTCGTGGTAGTGGAACGGCTCGGTCGGCTCGCCGCGCACCAGGTGAATGATCTGCTCGGCCGCGTGCCTGCCCTGCTGTATCGCGGGCTGCGCCAGCTGGGGCGACGGGTTCTCCTGGTCAAGCCCGATGTCGCCGGTGGCGAAGATCCGGTCGGTGCCCTGGACCCGCAGGTCGGGTCCGACGAGGATGCGGCCCGCCTTGCCCTGCGGCAGGCCCCAGGAGGCGTCAGAGCCTGGCGCGGCCACCCCGCCCGTCCAGACCGTGAGGTCGCTCCGGTGCCAGGTCCCGTCCGCGAGCAGCACTTGATCCTTGGTCACCTCGCGGATGGTCGTGTTCACCCTGATGTCTATGCCGCGCTTGACCAGCTGCCGCCTCGTGTACTCGCGGAGCTTGGGGTGGAACGGCATCAGCAGCTCCGGTGCCGTCTCCACGAGCCGGATGTGCAGCCGGGCGGGATCCACGTCGGGGAAGGTGGCGCGCAGCACGTCGTTGCGCAGTTCGCCCAGGGTGCCCGCCAGCTCGACCCCGGTGGCGCCGCCGCCGACCACGGTGACCGCGAACTCCCGCCGGCCGTCGGGGTCGGCGCTGAGCCACTCGAAGCCGTTCATGATGTGGTCGCGCAGGACGATCGCGTCGGTACGGGTGTAAAGGCCGAAGGTGTTCTCCGCCGCCCCCTGGACGCCGAAGTAGTTCGCGGACACGCCCGTGGCGAGGATCAGGTAGTCGTAGCCGATCTCCCGGCCGCCGGCCAGCCGCGCCACCCGCGCGGCGCGGTCGATCGCGACGAGGTCGCCGCGGATGTACCTGGCGTTGCGCCTGGCGGTGAAGCCGCCCACGGGATAGGCGACGTCGCCCGGGTTAAGGCCGCCGGTCGCCACCTGGTAGAGCAACGGCTGAAACGTGCTGTAGAGGTTCTTGTCGATCACGGTGACGTGCAGGCCCGCCTTGCGCAGCTTGCCTACCGCGGACAGGCCGGCGAAGCCTGCCCCGACGATCACGACGTGCGGGGTATCCGTCATCTGGCTGACCCTGCCTTCTTATCGCTGGCCGACGGCTCGCCTCGCGGGGGCGGCACGGGGGCCGGACCGCCCGCGTCAGCCCGGCCATCGCGACCAGGCTGCCCCTCCAGGCTAGACCGGTCGTCTGGGCGGGCGTCCTCGCCCCCGCCCGGCTGAACGGCCTGATTCTCTTGAGTAGCTGGGTTTCCTGAGCGGGCTGGGTTTCCTGGGGCGTCTGGGCTTCCTGAGCGGGCTCGCTCTCCTGGGCAGGCTGATCCGCAGTGGCGGGCAGCACGGATCTGGGCCAGAGGCGACGGGCGAGGACCACGTCCGCTTCCGCGGCGTACAGGGTCACCTCCGCCTGCAGGAAGAGCCACGCGAGCAGGCCGAGCACGATGCCGAATATGCCGTAAAGCTCCGAGGCCCGGTGCAGCTGATGGCTGACCACGTAGCCGCCGACCACCTGCAGGATCTGCCAGCAGACGGCCGCGATGGCCGAGCCGGTGCGCAGTTCGCGCCACGGCACCTGCCAGGCGGTCGCGATCTTGAAGCTGAGCCAGAACACGCCGACGTTCAGGATCAGCGAGACCGCCACCGCGCCGACATGGATGACCGCCCCGTTGAGCACGTGCCCGGCGCCCCCGACCAGGCCGGAGAGGAACGTGGTCACGATGAACCCGATGCCGACGGTGAGCACCAGCGCGAAGGCCCACAGCTGGGACAGGGGGAATCCGGGGCGCTGCTCCTTCTTGATGCCCCAGACCTCGCACATGCGCGTTCTGCATGGCGCCCGCCACGCCCCTGGCGCCGAGCAGCAGCAAGACGAGCGCCGATGACGAGCGGCACGCCCGAGGCCGGGAATGGACCCCAGGCTGTGACTTGATCTGCGGGCCGATCACCGGGTACTGGGACAGCGCGGAGTTCGAGCAGCGTATCGCGCAGCGCCGGGTCGTTCTTGAGCACGATGTCCAGCACCGTGACCAGGACGAGCAGCAGCGGGAACAGCGCGGCGAAGGCGTAGTAGGCAATCAGCGCGGCCAGGTTCCCCGCCTGGTCGTCGTTGAACTTCGACCAGACCGCCGACGGGGACGGCGAGCACGGGCTGGCGCTGCTGGAACCGGTCGACCGCCCGCAACGGCCGCTCAAACGCGTTCATAGGGTCTGACTACCCGGTCTCCCCTGCCTAACTCCGGCCGCGGCGGGCGCATCGCGGCAGTTCAGGGGCCAGGAATTCCGCGGGACGCGCGTCACACGTCGAAGGCGACGAGTTCCGGGTCGGCGCACAGGCCGGGTGACGAGGCAAGGCGCTGGCACGCGGTGACGACCACGACGTCATCCGGACGCGGCGGCGCTGCCGCCAAGCCCGGACAGGTCGGCGAAGAAGTGCGGCCAGGGCAGGGCGGGCGAGGTCCACGCGACCGTGCCCTTCGCCATGTTGTATCCCCAGGCCGTGCCGTTCGCGCCGCTGTTGAGGCCGAGCGCGACCCCGGCACGGACCACGTACAGGCCGGCCGCGCCCGTGGCCGCGGACGCGGGCACCGAGGCGCTCACCGTGCCGGTCAACGGGTCGACGGCGGCCAGGGCGCCGCCTGGCAACGTGAGGTCGACGAGGCCTGCCGCCGGGTCGGTCCCCTCGGGCACCGCGCCGCGCTTCATCCACAGCGTGCCGCCCGTCGAGCCGCTGTACGCGGTCACGCCTGAGGGGGACGCGAACAGCACCGCGCCGTCCGCGGCGATCGCCAGCGTCCCGGAGAAGGGACTGCCGAGAGGGGAACTCAGCACCCGCTGGGTCCCCGTGGCCAGGTCAAAAACCCGCAGCGCGGTCACCTGAGACGAACCCAGGTATCCGCCAGGGGATTCCGCCATGTAGAGCGTCTGCCCGTCGACCTGCCATGCCTGGCCCCTGGCGGTCTGGTGCTGCCAGCGGACGCGCCCGGTCGCGTTGTTGTAGCTGGTCACGGTGGCGGGACCGACGATGACGGTGGCCGACTTGGAGGCCGCGACCGCCCCGCCGAACACCGCGGCAGGGTAGTGCCGCATCTGGTTGCCCGTCGTCGCGTTGAGTACGAACTCGGTGCGGGCGCGGCCATCTGGCGCGAGTAGCCCGACGGTGATAACGCCCGGCCAGGCACGCACCGAGATGATCTCCGTGCCGAGCGGCGCGTCCAGTACGGTCTGCCAGAGTTGCTTGCCGGTGCTCAGCTGGTAGCCGGTGACGCTCAGCCCGGTGCCGAGCACCGCGACCCCGCCGCCCACCGCGACGTAGGCCTGGCCGACGGCGGGCACCGTACCGCCATCCCCCGTTGTCCCTGGTCCCGTGCCCGCGGACCAGGCGCCGGGGAGCCTGACCGCCCAGCGTTGCGCGGACACGGGCTGGGCGCGGCAGCCGCCGCCTTGGCAGGCCGGCTGCCTGCGGCGGCGTGTCCGACGCAAGGACGGGAAGCGGGAAAAGGACCACGATGAGCAGGGCAATGGCAACCCCGACCCGGCGTAGCGCCGACCGGCGTGACTTGAGCGGACCAACGAGGCGCGCGAGGCGCCGTCTCGCCTGCGGACCGAGAGGGCGACGAGCCGGCGACGAGCCCTGACCCGTCTCGGCCTGGTCACCCGCCGTCCCGCGCCCCGTCGCTTCACCCGGTTACCCGCTGTCCCCGCCCCGTTCCTTCACCCGGTTACCCACCTTAGGAAGATCCGGCAACAAGGGTAAAACGGGAAGCACACCGCAGGTTGTCGTTTGAGGTGCAAGAGTCACCCTAGCTTTCGTGCGGCGGGCGGCCAGGCCCGATAATGGTCTCTCCGGGCCTGGCCGCCCGCCGCACCTCGAGGGTACGGGGGGTCGCCCCCGGGAAGATGACAGCGTTGGGGAAATACAAGGAGGTACTAATGGCCGATCGCGCACCGCTTCCGTATGACTTCCTGCCGCCGGTCCCGACGTTCACGGTGACCAGCGAGGATGTCGCCGACGGGGAGATGCTGAGCGACAAGCACGTCTACAACAGCTTCGGCATGTCCGGGCAGAACGTCTCACCGCACCTGTCCTGGTCGGGCTTCCCCGCGGAGGCCAAGAGCTTCGCGGTCACCTGCTACGACCCGGACGCGCCGACCGGGTCCGGGTTCTGGCACTGGATCGTGATCGACATCCCCGCGTCCGTCACCTCGCTCCCCGCCGGGGCGGGCACCGCGGACGGCGCCGGGCTGCCCGCCGGCGCGTTCCAGGTGCGCAACGACTACGGGACCAAGGACTTCGGCGGCGCGGCGCCGCCCGCGGGCGACGAGCCGCACCGCTACGTGTTCGCCGTGCACGCCCTCGATGTCGAGACGCTCGGCATCGACTCGGACGTCACGCCCGCGGTCGCCGGGTTCAACCTGCGGTTCCACACGATCGCGCGCGCGCTGACCATCCCGGTCTACGGGCACTGAGTAACTCAAGCACCGTAATCCAAGCAGCGGGGCGAGACAGCCCGGCAATCCCGCGCCGCGGCGGCCAGCGTGCGAACGCCGGCTCCCGCGGCGCGGGTCAGGTCGCGGTAATGCTAATCCTCGTCAGCTTCCGCCGGCTTCTCGCCGAGTGCGTCCTTGTGCAGGAGCTTGTAATGCTTGGTCAGTGCCTCACTCGCCTCACCGGGGCGATAGGCGACGGTGCGCTGGCAAATTTCACAGCGCGTCACCGGAAGTTGCGTCACCGTGACAGGAAAACTCTTTGCGGCTGAACGGGTCATGACCTTCACAATGCCTGTCGAGCCGGCACATTTGTTTTCACCGGCGCTGGGTATTGTCACTTTAAATGATAGGTGACGCAAGTGACTGACCCGGGTCCCGCTAAGTTCCGGATCGCCGCCGATCGCGACGAGACGCTGGACCGGCTCGCGGAGCTTGAGCGGGAGTTCGCCGCGATCGTCACCAGCGCGCGCGAGGGGTCGGCCGGTGGTGACGACGAGCACGACCCGGAGGGCGCTACGGTCGCCTTCGAGCGGCAGCACATAGCGGCGCTCGCCGACCAGGCCCGCGAGCATCTCGCGGCGATTGACGCGGCACTGACGAAAATCGATTCCGGCATATACGAAATTTGCGATATGTGTGGTGGCGAGATCGGCGCGGAACGTCTCGCCGCCCGCCCCGCGTCCCTCATTTGCGTTCGGTGCGCCGGAACGAGACGTTAGCTTTACATAACCGACGGCCACTGTTCGCTTCGCCCGTAACCCAATGCATTGACTCAGGCGCTCCGCCTTCGCCCTGAGCTTGCGCATGCCCGTTCCGTCCGGATTGTCGCGGCGGCGCCGCGGCCCGGACCATGATCATGTGGATTCAGCAGCTTATTTGATGCGGATCTCGCATGATCAAGGAAATCCTCGCGATCATGCCGCGCCCGGCGCGCGGGCGCCGCGCGTCAGCTCGCGCACGGCCCTCACGGTCACCACGCACCACTTGAATCAACGGCGTCGCCGGTTCGCGCGCGGGGGCGAGCGTGTGGGGGCGGGGACGGGGACGCCAGCGCCGGAGCGGCGTGACGGGCAGGACAGGCGCCTCGGCTGCCGGAGCGGTCGTGACGGGCAGGGACAGGCGCCTTCGGCTCGCCGGAGCGGTCGTGACGGGCAGGGACAGGCGCCTTCGGCTAGCCGGAGCGGTGGTGACGGGCACACACAGGCGCCTTCGCTAGTCGGGGCGGCCGGGGGTGACCGCGCCCGTTTCGTAGGCGAGGATGACGGCCTGGACGCGGTCGCGCAGGCCCAGCTTGGCCAGCAGGTGCGTGACGTGCGTCTTGACCGTCGCCTCGCTGACCACGAGGGCGCGGGCGATCTCGGTGTTGGACTGGCCGCGCGCCACCAGCAGCAGGATGTCCTGTTCGCGCGGGGTCAGCGACGCGAGCGCGGACGGGGCGGGGGACGCGGAGGCCGGCCGCATGGCGAATGCCTCGATCAGCCGCCTCGTCACCGACGGCGCCAACAGGGCGTCACCCGCCGCGGCCACCCGCACGGCGGCGATGAGGTCGGCGCGCGGCGCGTCCTTCAGCAGGAAGCCGCTCGCACCCGAGCGCAATGCCTCGTACACGTAGTCGTCGAGGTCGAAGGTGGTGAGGATGACGACCTTCGGCGCCCCGTGTCCGAGAGCACCGTGCGCATCCGAAGCCGGCGCGGTGAGCTGACGGGTTGCCGCGAGGCCGTCCATGACCGGCATCCTGATGTCCATCAGCACCACGTCGGGGTGCTCACGCGCGGCGAGCGTGAGCGCCTCGGCGCCATCGGCCGCCTCACCCACGACGGTGAAGCCCGCCGCCTCAAGGATCAGCCGGAACCCGGCGCGGACCAGTTCCTGGTCGTCGGCCACCAGGACGCGCAGCGGAGGCGGGCTCGCGGGATAGGGTCATGGGCTGTCCCAGGCTTCAGGCGTAAAGAGCTATCGGTACAGCGCGATTACACCACTGGGCGGCCGGTCACGTCAGCGGCAACCGGGCCCTGACCGCGAAGCCGCCGTCCGCTGCCGGGCCGAGGGACAGGGCACCGCCGCAGGAGGCGACGCGCTCGGCGATGCCCGCGAGGCCGTAGCCTGGGCCGACCGCGCGGTGACGGGCGGCCGGCGCGGCCGTCGTGCCGCCTGAAGCCGAGGCCTCCTGGGTCATCGGGTGGACCGAGGACCCGCGCCCGAGGGCCGCGGCGGCCGGGACCTGAGACGGCGTCCGCGCCGGGGCGGTGTTCGTGACCTCGACGGAGACATGCGACGGCTCGTAGGTCACGCGGACGAAGGCGGTCGCGCCTGGGGCGTGACGCAGGGTGTTCGTCAGGGCCTCCTGGATGATCCGGTACGCCGTCAGGTCGACGCCAGGAGACAGCGGCACCTGCGGGCCCGAAGTCTCGTGGGTCACGCCGAGCCCGGCCGCACGGGTCGCGTCCATCAGCTCATCCAGGCGCGACAGGGAGGGGACGGGAGTAAGCCGAAGTCGTTCGGGATCTTCATGGTCTTGGAACCTGAGCACCCCGAGGAGGCGGCGCAGCTCGGTCATCGCGGTGCGCGCGGTCGACCCGATCAGGTCCGCCGACGTCGCGGCTGCCTCCGGGCGCGCCGGGAGGAGCGCACCCACCGCCTCTGCCTGCACCGCCATCAGGCTCACGTGATGCGACACCACGTCGTGCAGCTCGCGGGCGATCCGCACCCGCTCGGCCGCGGCGGCCCTGGCGGCGGCCTCGTCAAGCGACGCCTCGGCGCGCTCCGCCCGTGAGGCCGCCGCCGCGAGCGCGGCCCGGCGGCGACGGCTCAGCGTGCCCACCACCCAGGCGGTGACGAAGATCAACGTCACCACGATCGCGTCGTACGGCTGGTGGTGCCCGGGCAGCGTCTGCGACCAGGCGACGCCGACGGTCGTCCCGATCATGGTGAGCCAGCGGAGCAGCCGGCCGCTCCGGTCGGCCACCGTGGCGAAGCCGATCGCGGGCGCGAGCGGCAGCGGGGCATACCCGAACGGGAACGCGCCGTAGACGCTGGCGAGGAGCCCGCAGCCGATCAGCGCGGGCACCGGGCAGACCCGCCGGACCGCGAGCGGCAGGCACTGGCCGCTGACCAGCAGCAGGGCCAGCCACAACGGGTGCATCTGCGACTGATAGGGCAGCAGGGAAAGCAGGTTCAGCAGCGCGAGGGACAACGCGAGCGCCGCGTCCTGGGCCAGCTCCTGGCGTCGAGGCGGCAGCGCCGCGTACCAGGACGCGGCGCGGGCAAGCAGCTCGGCGGGACGGTCAGGCAGCCGGCGGTCGGCATCACGCGCCGGCTTGGCGGTCACCGTGCCTGGCCCGGGGACGGCCAGCCCGTTGCCCGCCTCGCCCGCTGGGCCAGGCGTCGCGCCGGGTGCCGTCTGCGTCACAAGCCGATCGTAAGTCCGCCTCACCCGGCGTGACCATCGTCCGCTGGTCGGAGACGCGCAGTTCATCCGTACGGCCGAGGCGCGCTGACGAGGTCGCCGCCGACCATGGCGGTCATGGAGACAACCATGACCGCGGCGCCCGCTCTTCCGGTCACGCCGCGCACTATTGTTCATCGCGTTCTTATCGATAGGGCGGTCTGGCTGGTGGCCGCCGCCGCGTTCGGTCTGGAACTGGCGGTCAGCGCCAGGTACGGGTACGTCAGGGACGAGCTGTACTTCCTCGCCTCCGGGCACCACCTCGCGCTCGGCGGCGTGGACCAGCCGGAACTGACGCCGCTGCTCGCCCGGCTTGACGCGCTCGTCACCGGGAACACCCTCGTCGGGCTGCGCGCGCTGCCCGCGCTCGCGCTGGCCGCGATGGTGCTGTGCACCGGGTCGATGGCACGGGTCCTCGGTGCGGATCGCCGCGGCCAGTTCATCGCGGCGCTCGCGACCGCCTGCTGCGCCGAGTACCTGGGCGCGCTGCACGAGCTCACCACGACGACGCCGGACTTCGTCTGCTGGACGGTCGCGCTGCTGCTTGTCTGCAGGCTGCTGAGCAGCGGCGACCCGCGCTGGTGGCTCGCCATCGGCGGCGCCGCGGGCATCGGCATGACCGCGAAGTGGAACATTGGCTTCCTTGTCGGCGGGCTGCTACTCGGGTTCGCGTGCACCCCGGCCGCCAGGCCGCTGCTGCGCAGCCGTTACCTGGTGCTCGGAGCGGCGCTCTTCGTGGTGCTCGCCGCGCCCGACTTCGTCTGGCAGGCGGCGCACGGCTGGCCGAACTTCGCCGTCTTCCACGCGCTGCAGCGGGCCGCGTGGCAGAACCGCGCGCAGTACTGGCCGGGGCAGGTCCTCTACACGAGCATCGTGCTCGTGCCGCTGTGGGTGCGCGGCGCGGCCTGGGCGCTGCGGTCGGCTCGGTACCGGCCCATCGGGATCGCCGCGGTGGCGGTGATCTGCGCGCAGTTCGTGCTCGGCGGCAAGACGTACTACCCCGGCGGCATCTACACGTTCCTGTTCGCGGCCGGCGCGGCTCCATCAGCACGGTGTCGCTCAGCACCGGTGCGCTCGGCTCGCGGGCGTTCCGCCGGCGGGTTGCCGTGTACTGCCTCGGCGCGGCCATCGCCTCGCTGATCTCGCTGCCGGTGCTGCCCGCCGCGGCGCTTGCCCGCTTCCCCGCGCAGAAGATCAACTACGACCTGGGCGAGGAGATCGGCTGGCCGTCGCAGGTCAAGCTGCTGGCCAGCGTGTGGCACTCGCTGCCAGCATCCGAACGAGCGCGGGCGACTCTGCTCGCGGGCAACTACGGCGAGGCGGGGGCGGTGGACCGGTACGGCGCGTCCTTCGGGCTGCCCCAGGTGTACAGCGGCGCGAACAACTTCTGGCTCTGGGGACCGCCGCCGGCCGGTGACACCGCCGCGGTGGCGATCAACGTGGACCCGGCCCTCCTGCACCGTGAGTTCGCGCACGTCACCGAGGTCGCCGTTTACCACAACGGGATGAACGTCTCCGATGACGAGGAAGGCGTGGCCATCTACGTCGCCACCGGCCTGCGCACGTCCTGGGCGACGGCGTGGCCCGCGTTCCGGGACTTCTCCTGATCCAGGGTCACCACGGGGTACGGGGGTCGTCCCCGGGAGTCAACGAGGCGGTCGCCGCAGGTGGCCGCGTCGTAGCCGGGGAGGCTGCCAAGCTGGGCGAGCAGCCACGGCGAGGACAACACCTTAAACAGGGCCTGAATCTCGCGGGAGGCGGCGTGCTCGGCGGGGATGACCAGGCTGAACCGTTCCTCGGCGAGCGGGACGAAGGCCAGTCCGTACGCGCGGGCGGCGGGCTCGCTCGCCACGCCGGCCTCCGCCAGGCCGGCCGCCACCGCGGACGCGACCTGCAGGTGGCCCGCCGCCTGGGTGTCATAGCCTGGCAGGTCGCCGCCGTCGAGGCCGAGGCGCACGCGCTCCGCGTCGAGGAGCCTGCGGGCCTCGGCGCCCGGCTCCCGGTTGACGATCCGCAGGCGGTGCCTGGCGATGGCGTCAAGGCCGGTGACGACGGCCTTGAGCTCGGGCCGTACGGCGAGGCCCTCACGCCAGGCGGTGAAGCCGACGACGTCGGCGCCGTCGGGGAGCGGCTGGCCGGCCTTCCCGTCGTCCCCCTGGGTGTGCACGCCCGCGACGTGCACGAGGCCCTGGCTCGCGAGCCGGAGCGCCGCGGCGGAGCCACAAGGCCACCACGCGAAGGCGACCGGCGGGTCGAGCAGGGCGAGCGGCGTGGCGAGCAGCGGGAGCGCCGGGTCGCAGCCCGCCACGACGAGCGTCGGGCGGGGCGGGCCTATCGGGCGGACCGCGATCAGCTCAAGTCCGGCGTCGGCCCGGTGACCGCTGCTCGCGGCACTGTTATTCGCGGCACTGGCCGAGACCGCGGAGACGGCGACGTTCGCCGGATTGGCCAGCCCGCCCGCCGGGAGGAAGCCAAGGCCCGCGCCCGTGTCGCCGCGCAGCGGCAGCGCCACGAACCGGTCGCCCACCGGGGCGAGCGCCACCCGGTCGGTCCTGCCGCGCAGCGGGGCGACGCTGACCGCGGTCACCGGGGCGGCGGGCTCCCCTGGGCCGAACAGTTCCTCCACCGACAGCCCGAGCGCCTGGGCCAGGGCGAGCGCTACCCGCAGTGACGGGTCGGAATGGCCCGACTCGACCGCCGATACCGCCTGCCTGCTCACCCCGGCCATGGACGCCAGCTGCTGCTGGGAGAAGCCGCGGGCCTGGCGGGCGAGCCGCAGGTTAGCGCCGGTGCTGCCGGGTGCCTCTGTCATGTGTACGGATGGTAGGCGATCATGGGGTATGAAGAGCGAGATCATTCGGGTCAGGACCGGAACGCGGGACACCGTGGCGGACATCACCGGCGAATGCGCCGAGTTCGCCAGGGCCGCCTCCGGTGGCGGGGACGGGCTGCTGCACGTGTTCGTGCCGCACGCCACCGCGGGCATCGCGTTGCTCGAGGTCGGCTCGGGCAGCGATGCCGACCTGCTTTCCTCGCTCGCGTCGCTGTTTCCGGCGGACGACCGCTGGCGGCACGCGCACGGGTCGCGCGGGCACGGGCGGTCGCACGTTATCCCGGCTTTTGTCGCGCCGTACGCGACGGTCCCCGTGCTCGGCGGGCGGCTCGCGCTCGGCACCTGGCAGTCGATCGCGCTTGTCGACGTGAACGTGGACAATCCAGACAGGCAAGTGCGCCTGTCCTTCCTCCCCGGCTAAGCCACGCGAGATACCCCGCAGCTCTTGCCCGGGGGTACGGTGGCGTCCCCCGGGAGGTAACTGCTCTACCAATGGGATAACTACCTGATTGGGCAGTGGCCAGCGGCGCGTGGTTGCCGATACCGTAGAGTCCCCGATCAGGTTTCACGTCGCCAAGCCTGCACCGACGCAGGGCACCGGCGGCTGAGTTCGATGGCCGGCCCTGCCTGTAGCCGCTTGATGATGAGGTGATGACGACCATGGCCCGCATCGTTGTCATTGGCGACTTGATGACGGATACCGTCGCGCACGCGACACTGCCGCTTGCCCGCGGCAGCGACACGCCCGCGAAGGTGACGACGCACGGAGGTGGCTCAGGCGCCAACGTGGCCGCCTGGCTCGGCGCTGACGGCGCCGACGTGGCGTTCATCGGACGGCGCGGCGCCGACATCGCCGGCCGGAACCGGGACATGGAGCTGATGGGCTACGGAGTCGACGCGCGGCTCGTGATGGACCCGGAGCGGATGACCGGAACCTGCGTGGTGATGGTGACGCACAAGGGCGAGCGCACGATGCTGTCTGACCCCGGCGCCAACGCCGCCCTGTCGCCCGATGACCTGCCGCACGACCTGTTCATCCCCGGGGCGCACCTGCACGTCTCCGGGTACACGCTGCTGTCTGAGGGGTCGCGCGCGGCCGCGCTCGCGGCGCTCGACTTCGCGGGACGGGTCGGCATGTCGACCTCGGTGGACGGGGCGTCGGCCGCACCGCTTGAGCGCGTGGGGGCCGAGCCGTTCTTCGAACTGACCGGCAACGCGCTGCTGCTGTTCGTGAACGTCGCGCAGGCCAGGGTGCTCACCGGACGGGACGATCCCGAGGCGGCCGCCCGGGTGCTCACCGCCTGGTACCCGCAGGTGGTCATCAAGCTCGGCGCGGACGGCGCGCTGTTCTTCGCCAACGGCCGCCCTCCGGTGCGGGTCCCCGCTCCCCCGGTCGAGCGGGTCATCGACGGCACGGGCGCGGGCGATGCCTTCGTCGCCGGCTTCCTGCCGCCCTGGCAGGACAAGAAGCCGCCGATGGAGGCCATGGCGAGCGGCTGCCGCCTCGCCGCGCACGCGCTGAACCTGATCGGCGCCCGCCCGATCATGTAGCGTCCCTAAGATCGTATTTAGGGACGGTTCAGGATCATTTGGGCGTCTGGCGTCGCACCGGGAGCTTGCCGTGTGGTAGGAATCCGGGCATGACGGGGTTCTTGGCAGAGCTGTTCTCGCTTGATGGCCGGGTGGCGGTCGTTACTGGCGGGAGTTCCGGTATCGGCGAGGCCATGGCCTCCGCGCTGGCGTTCGCCGGCGCGCAGGTCGTGATCGTGGCGCGCGACCCGACCCGGCTGTCGGCCACCGCCAAGTCGCTGCGCGAGGCGGGCTGCGCGGTCGCGTGGGTGAGCGCGGACCTGTCCGACCGGGCCGAGGTGCGCCGTGGTGCGTCCGCCGCGGCGGCCGCGTTCGGCGAGCCGGACATCCTGGTCAACTGCGCGGGGGTGAACCTCCGACCGGCGCTCGAGTCGCTGTCCGAGGAGCACTGGGACCTGATGCTGGCGGTCAACCTGAACGCGCCGTTCCTGCTCGGGCAGCGGTTCGGCCCGGCGATGGCCGACAAGGGCTGGGGGCGGATCATCAACGTCACCTCACAGCAGGCGCAGCGCGCGTTCGGCAACAGCGGCGGTTACGGCGCGTCCAAGGGCGGTCTCGCGGCCCTGACCCGGTCACAGTCCGAGGCGTGGGCCGCCGACGGGGTGTGCGTCAACTCGGTCTGCCCCGGGTTCGTCCCGACCCCGCTGAACGCCGAGGTGGCCGCGGACCCGGTCCGGTCGGCGGCGATGGCCGCGCGCACGCACGCCGGCCGGAACGGTGAGCCCTCCGACTTCGCCGGCGTCGCCGTCTTCCTCGCGTCAACGGCCAGCGACTACGTCACGGGACAGACCATCTACGTCGACGGCGGGTTCTCTGCTGTCTGACTACGGACTATGACCAAAGTCAAGGTCAAAATCAGAGAACCGAAGTCAAAGTCCAAGGTCAAAGAACCAAGTCAAAGTCCAAGGTCAAAGTCCAAGGTCAAAGTCCAGTCGGGCCGGGTTCACTGGGAAGCTGACGCTCGGACCTGTCGGGTTCATGGCAGTTCCTGGAGGCCGGCGAGGCACGCGACGGCTCGCTTCAATGATCTTGGATCGTTGTACCCGCGATAGCGTTAGCAGCGATCCGAGATCTTTTCCGGATATGTGCAGCATGGGCCGTTTTCATGAAATATCCGGCGCCACCACCGGCCGGAACGGGGCCGCCGCCTGCCGGATGCGGTCCAGCCTGGTGGCTGCCTGCTCGCGCACCGGCATGCGCTGGCCCGCCGCGAGCCTGCCGAACATGGCCAGCATGGCGGCGAGTTGCGGGTCGGACCGGAGCAGCAGGGACTCGATGCGCTGCAGTTGGCGCTGCTGGCGGTAGTTAAGGCTCATGACGTGCTCCTGAGCTGCGATCGGCGGTCGGCGTGCGCACCGGCACCCGAAGGGACCCCCGTGACCGGTGAGGAGCACGACCCGCAGCACGACTACGAGATACGCGTTCGCGGCCATCTCGGGACGAGGATGCGGCGCGCGTTCCCGGCCCTCAACGCTCGGCCGCAGGGCGAGGATACGCTGCTGACGGGTCGCCTCCCGGACCAGGCCGCTGTGTACGGTGTGATCGCCAGGCTCGAGGCGCTCGGGCTGGACTTGCTCGAATTCCGCCGGCTGACCACTGACGAGGCCAAGGCGAAGGTCAAGTCCAGCCCTTACGAGGGCCGGCGGATATCCTCCCCCGTCAGGAGGTCCCGAAGGGGTGGCCGAGGTGGGCCAGCTGGCGGGTGATCGCGTTGCCTGAGCCGTCGCGCCTGCCTGTCATGCCGGTCAAGTCGACTACGACACCCGACTCCGTCACTCCGATGACGGGTACCGGGCCTATCCACGCATGGATCAGGCCGTCCTCGCCCTTCAGGAAGCGCTGGCAGCGGACGCCGCCGGTCGCCCGGCCCTTGGGCGGGTACTCGGCGAACGGGGTCACCTTGACCGAGCCGCCGCCCGTGCCTGGCAGTGCGCCTGAACGGCCGGCGACCGTGACCACGACCGCGGTCGCCGCCTCCTGGGTGGTGGCCCACGCGCCGCCGGCTGCCTCTTCTCCGGTCAGTTCGGCGCGCAGGTCGGCCATGGCCGCCATGGCGGCCTCGTGGTTGTCCGCGCGCCCGTTGGGCGGGCTGGCGGGCAGGGTGGGCAGGACGGACCTGGTGACCGCGGGGCCGATGGCGCCGAACCAGATGGCGGTGGCGCCCTCAGACAGCCGGATGCCGGCCATGCCAGCCGCGGGGCGGCCCTGCGGGCGTACCGAGGTCGCGGCGAACCGGAGCAGCTGGGCGTCGCTGGTGATGAACACCAGCTCGGCGTCTTCGCCGGTCAGGTAGGCGGCGCCGATGACCCGGTCGTCGTCCTTGAGTGTGATCAGCTCGAACTCGTCGCGGTTCGCCGGGTAGTCCGGCTGCACGCGCTTGACGACGCCGGACGCGGTGCCGAGCGCCACCCCGCTTGCCTCATCGCCGTCCAGGGACGCCAGGGCCAGCACGGTCTCGCCGTCGGCCAGGCCAGGCACGAACTCGTCGACGGGATGCCCTACGGACAGCGTGCCCGCCCCGTCCGACGTTGACGCGGGAATCTCGATGACGCTGACCCGGATCATCCGGCCCGCGCTGGTCACCGCGCCGATCGTGGCCCTGGCCGTCGTCGCGACGGAGCACGCGACGATGTCGGCCGCGCCGGTCCCCTTGGGGATTCCTTTCGCTGGAGCGGCGGAGCCACGCAGTATCCCCCCGGGGGCCGACCCCCCGGTGACCCCCCGGATGGGGGGGCTCCTGCCTCCCAGGGGATGCGGGACAGCAGGCCGGTCGCCGACAGCACCACAAGGCAGGGGTCGTCGGTCACCTCAAGCGGGACGGCGGCGGTCACCGCCGCGCCCGCCTCCATCAGAACCGTGCGGCGCGGGGTGCCAAACTTCTTCGCCAGGTCGGCCATCTCGCCGCCGACTATGTCCTTGAGCTTGTCCTCGTTCTCCAGGATCTCGGTCAGCTGGGCGATCTCGGCGCGCAGCGTCTCCTGTTCCCGCTCGAGCTCAAGCTTGTCGAAGCGGGTCAGGCGGCGCAGCGGGGTGTCGAGGATGTACTGTGCCTGGATCTCGGTCAGGTCGAAGACCTGGCACAGGCGCTGCTTGGCCGCGGCCGAGTCGTCGCTTGTGCGGATGACCTGGATGACCTCGTCGATGTTGAGCAGCGCGATGAGGATGCCGTCGACCAGGTGCAGCCGGTCCTGGCGCTTCCTGCGGCGGAACTCGCTGCGCCGGCGGGTGACGTCGACGCGGTGCTCGATGTAGATAGACAGGAGCTCTTTGAGGCCCAGGGTGCGCGGCTGGCCGTCGAGGAGGGCGACGTTGTTGATGCCGAACGTCTCTTCCATCGGCGTGAGCCGGTAGAGCTCGGCGAGGACGGCCTCGGGGTTGAAGCCGGCCCGGACCTCGATGACCAGGTTCAGGCCGCGGTTGCGGTCGGTGAGGTCCTTGAGGTCGGAGATACCGGTGATCTTCTTGGCCTGGACGAGATCCTTGATCCTGGCGATGACCTTTTCCGGGCCGACGTTGTAAGGAAGCTCGGTGACGACGATGCCGGTCTTGCGGGCGTTCAACTGCTCGATCTTGGTGGTGGCCCGCATCTTGAAGATGCCACGGCCCGTGGCGTACGCCTCGCGGACGCCGTCGAGGCCGACGATGTGGCCGCCGGTGGGCAAGTCCGGGCCCGGGACGTACTTCATGAGCTGCTCAAGGCTTGCGTCCGGGTGCTTGAGCAGGTAGCGGGCGGCGGCGATGACCTCGGTGAGGTTGTGCGGCGCCATGTTCGTGGCCATGCCGACCGCGATGCCCGCCGTGCCGTTGACCAGGAGGTTCGGGAACGCCGCCGGCAGGACCTGCGGCTCCTGCTCCCTGCCGTCGTAGTTTGAGCCAAAGTCGACGGTGTCTTCGTCGATGCTCTCGACCATGGCCATCGCGGCCTCGGTCGGGCGGCACTCGGTGTACCGCATGGCGGCCGGACCGTCGTCGCCGCCGAGGCTGCCGAAGTTGCCGTGGCCGTCGACCAGGGGCAAACGCATCGCCCAGGGCTGGGCGAGCCGCACGAGGGCGTCGTAGATCGCGGTGTCGCCGTGCGGGTGGAGGCGGCCCATGACGTCGCC
Source organism: uncultured Actinomycetota bacterium (assembly GCA_963759545.1). Classification (GTDB taxonomy): domain Bacteria; phylum Actinomycetota; class Actinomycetes; order Streptosporangiales; family Streptosporangiaceae; genus Trebonia. The sequence continues at coordinate 2,000 of CAVXAB010000048.1, read as the reverse complement.
GACCACGCGAGCGCACTTGACGTGAGCCCCGTTGGGCCGCAGGCCCATCTCGTTCATCTGGAAGAGGATTCTTCGCTGAACGGGCTTCAGGCCATCGCGCGCGTCGGGCAGCGCGCGGGAGTAGATGACGCTGTAGGCGTACTCCAGGTAGGAGCCGCGCATCTCCTCGGTGACGTCGATGTCGACGATGTTCTCTTCGAACTCTTCTGGAGGCGGCGCGGTGGTGCCGCGACGTGGTGGCATGCTGCGGTTCCTCGGTGAGATTCTCAGGTGTCGATGCGGGACAGGTCAAGCTCGCTTGCGCCGCTAACGATGAAGTCGCGGCGCGGCGCTACTTCGGTGCCCATGAGCAGGCTGAACACGTCGCTGGCCGCTTTGGCATCCTCGATCTTGATCCGGCGGAGCGTGCGGTGGCGCGGGTCCATGGTGGTCTCGGCGAGCTGGTCGGCGTCCATCTCACCAAGGCCCTTGTACCGCTGCGGTTCCTTCCAGCGCTTGCCCTTGCTCTCCAGCTCGATGAGCGTGCGGCGCAGCTCGGTGTCGGAGTAGGTGTAGATGTGCTTCTGCTGGCCCTTGCCCGGGTTGGTCAGCTCAACGCGGTGCAGCGGCGGGACCGCGGCGAACACCCGGCCCGCGTCCAGCATGGGGCGCATGTAGCGGTGGAAAAGCGTGAGCAGCAGCGTGCGGATGTGCGCGCCGTCCACGTCGGCGTCCGCCATGAAGATGACGCGCTGGTAGCGGGCCGAGTCCAGGTCGAACGTGCTCCCCGAGCCTGCCCCGAGGACCTGGATGATCGCGGCGCACTCGGCGTTCTTGAGCATGTCGGCCAGCGACGACTTCTGCACGTTGAGGATCTTGCCGCGGATCGGCAGCAAGGCCTGGAACTCGGAGTCGCGGGCCCGCTTCGCGGTGCCGAGCGCGGAGTCGCCCTCGACGATGAACAGCTCACTGCGATCGTCGGCTGAGCGGCAGTCGACCAGCTTCGCGGGCAGGCTCGAGCTCGCCAGGGCCGACTTGCGGCGCTGGTTCTCCCGGTGCTCGCGGGCCGCGATCCTCGTCTTGGCGGCGGCGACGATCTTGTCGAGGACGGCGCGGGCCTGCTGCTTCGCGCCGCGCGGCGGATTCTCGAAGTAGTCCTTGAGCCCGGAGCTGACCACCTGCTGGACGATCCTGGTCGCCGCGGGCGTGCCGAGGACCTCCTTAGTCTGGCCCTCGAACTGCGGCTCGGGCACTCGCACGGAGACGACCGCGGTGAGGCCCTCAAGGATGTCGTCCTTGGTGACCTTCTCGTCGCCGTTCTTCAGCAACCGGGCGGCCCGCAGCTGGTCGTTGATCGTGTTGCCGAGGGCCTTGTCGAAGCCGGTGACGTGGGTGCCGTGGTGCGGGGTGGCGATCACGTTCACAAAGCTCCGGGTGATGGTGTCATACCCGGTTCCCCACTGGACCGCCACGTCGACCTCGAGCCTGCGCTCGACCTCGGTCGGCTTCATGTGGCCGCGGTCGTCGAGCACCGGGATCGTCTCGGTGAACGTGCCGTCTCCGGTCAGCCGGATGACCTCGGTTATCTTCGCGCTGGTCGCCAGGTGCTCGCAGAACTCGCCGATCCCGCCGGCGAAGCGGTACTCGGCCTCCTCGAGCCCTTCTGCCACGGTCTCGTCGCGCAGGGCGATGGCCAGGCCGGGGACGAGGTAGGCGGTCTGCCGGGCACGCTCGTCGAGGCTGCTGTAGGAGAACGTGGCGTCCTTGAGGAACACCTGGCGGTCCGGCCAGAACCTGATCCTGGTGCCGGTCTTCGTCTTCGGCACCCTGGCGACCTGCCGCAGGCCGGACTTCCGCGTGAAGTCGGCGGCCGGACCCTCGCCGGCGAACTCGCCGGCCACGCCGCGGCGGAAGCTGGTCGTCCAGGTCTGGCCGTCCCTGTCGACCTCAATGTCAAGCCGAGCGGAGAGCGCGTTCACGACGGACGCGCCGACGCCGTGCAGCCCGCCGGAGGCCGTGTA
>CAVXAB010000047.1:0-236834 GCA_963759545.1 uncultured Actinomycetota bacterium | reverse complement strand
ATCACCGCTCCCGAGGCAACGCCATGGTCAAGCCGGGGATGAGGGGAGATCGCCATGCGGGTGCGGTGGGGCAGGCCATTGCTTGGGCATGCCCGCCGTACCTGGGCCTGGCTGGCGCTGGCCGCGTGCGTGATCGTCGTCGTCACGCTCGGGCTGCTACTCAGGGGGCAGACGGGGCCCGACGCGTTCGATGACGCCGTCGACGCGCCGGTCATCGCGGTCTTCGGCGGCCACTACGGCCTCCTGCTCTGGTTCACGCGGCCAGCGACGTCGGTCCCGGCCATCGCGATCAGCGCCGCCAGCGCCGCGGGCTGCTTGATCGCAAGGCGGCTCAACGGCGTCTTGCTCGCGGTGACCGCTGTCCCCGTGGCCGCGGCACTTGACGACGCGCTGCTCAAGCCCATCTTCCACCGCACACTCGCGGGCCAGCTAGCCTTCCCGAGCGGGCACACCACGTCCGTCACGGCCCAGACGGCGATGCTCGCGGTCCTCCTCCTCGTCCCGCCCCAGCGGGAGCGGACCAGAACGGCCCGCGTGACGCTCGTCGCGGTCTACTGCGTGATCACCGCCGCCTTGGGCACCGCCGTCATCGCCCTGCGCTGGCACTACTTCACCGACACCGTGGCCGGCGTGGCCGTCGGCGCGGGCACCGTTCTCGCGCTGGCCCTCCTTCTCGACCTGGCCTCAGGCGTCGTGAACAGCACCAGAAAGCTCCCGACGAGCGATCACCCGCATCCAGCCCTGAGATCAGGACGGGACCCGGAGGATGTGCAGCATCGTCGTCCGCAGGGCCTCGCGCAGTTCCTCGTCGGACAGGTCCGCCAGTTGCGGCAGGAGTTCGGGGATGGACGACACGGCCCCGACGGCGAGCCGCTCCGCGCCGGTGGGGCTGTCGCCGAAGATCAGGGCGACGACGCGCCGGCGCATCGAGAGCGGCTCCTCGTCGAGCTTTTCCCGCTTGGCGGCGGGATCGGTTGACGTCAGGGGGTACTGGCGGCTCGCGACGAAGAAGTCGACGAAGCCGTTCACCAGGTGCTCGACCCGGGCGCGGCGCCCGCGTATCGCGGCCGCCTCGTCAATCAGCATTTTGAGCTGCTCGACCCTGGGTCGCATGATCTCGTGCCTGATGTCGACCTTGGCGGGGAAGTGGTAGTAGACGGCGGCCTTGGTCAGCCCCATCTCATCGGCGATCATCTGCAGCGAGGTCGCATCGTAGCCCTGGTCGGCGAACAGCCGCTCCGCTGTCTCGAGGATCTGCTGCCTCGTCCGCTCGGCTTGCGCTGCCCGGGTGGACGTACCCCTGACCGGCGTCGCCATCGATGACTCCTCATTCGTTGAACCGGATCGCAGTATAACTGCTGGCGGCCAGTGAGTCACTAGCTGTACGGCAAGTCGTCCGCTTGCCGAGTGGCTAGCGATTCACTTGACAAATGGCTAGTGATTCACTTGACGTACGGCTAGTGAATCGCCTAGCGTCGGAAGCCGATGCCCGTGCTTCACTCCACCCGCGGAGCTTTCCTCATGTCGAGCTATCTGTACCGACTTGCCAGTTTCGCCTACCGGCGAAGGCGGCTGGTCCTGGGGCTCTGGCTGGTCGCGGCCATCGCCGCCATCGCGATCGCCCAGGCCAGCGGCGGCAAGACGAACGACACCTTCAGCATCCCCGGCACCGAGTCGCAGAACGCCGCGGCCGTCCTGACCGCCAAGCTGCCGGCCTTCAGCGGCGGCCAGACCTCGATCGTCTTCGCCACCGCGAACGGCACCGGTACGGCGAAGGTCACCGACGCGGCCGATAAGACGGCGATCGAGTCCGCCATGGCCGGCCTTAAGTCGATTCCGCAGGTTTCCGCCGTGACCACGCCCTTCCAGAGCAAGCTGATATCCCCGAGCGGCACGATCGCGCTCGGCACGGTTCAGTGGTCGGTGCCGGGGACAAGCGTGCCGGACGCCAGCCTCAACGCCGTCAAGGCGGCGATGCAGCCGCTGCAGGCCAAAGGCGTCCAGGTCGAGTACAACGGCAGCGTCTACCCCGGCTGGCGGGTGGCGATCTCGGAGACGCCCGAGCTGATCGGCATCGTCATCGCGTTCATCATCTTGATGATCACCTTCGGCGCCTTCGCGGCCGCCGGCATGCCGATCCTCGGCGCGATCGTCGGCGTGATCACCACCCTGATGGGCATTACCGCCGTCGCGTCGGTGGTGACGATCGCCTCGGCGTCGACCACGGTCGCGCTGATGCTCGGGCTGTCCTGCGGCATCGACTACGGCCTGTTCATCCTGTCCAGGCACCGGACCAACCTGCTCAACGGCATGACGCCGGAGGAGTCGGTGCCGCTTGCCGTGGGCACGGCGGGCAGTGCCGTCGTGTTCGCCGGACTGACGGTGATGATCGCGCTGTGCGGCCTGACCGTGGTGGGCATCCCGTTCCTGACCGTCATGGGCCTGGCCGCCGCGGCCTCCGTCGCCGTCGCGCTGCTGATCGCGCTGACGCTGGTGCCGGCCCTGCTCGGCTTCGCGGGCATGAAGGTCGCCAAGTTCACCCGGCTGCCGCTGCTCGGCGCGCGTGCCGAGCGGACCGCCCGCCGTTCCGCCGCCGACCCGGACAGCCCGGCCGGCGCCCGGTGGGCCAGGTTCGTCGTGCGGCGCCGGGTGCCAGTGCTCATCGGCGCGATCGCCCTGCTCGGCGCGCTCGCGATCCCCGCGCTGTCCGTGCAGCTCGGCCTGCCGGGCGCCGGCTCGGATCCCGCCAGCTCCACCGACCGCCAGGCCTACGACCTCACCACCGAGGGCTTCGGCGCCGGCTTCAACGGCGCGCTGCTGATCGTCGCCCAGGACGTGCACAGCCCCGCGGCCACCAGCCAGATGGCGTCGGCGCTCACGAAGCTGCCCGACGTCGCCACGGTGACCCCGGTGACCACGCAAAACGGCATCTCGCTGATCAAGGTGATCCCGAAGTCCGGGCCGAACGACCCGGTCACCGCCACCCTGGTGAACACGATCCGCGGCGACCGGGCCGCGATCGAGGGCAGCACGGGCGCGCACATCCTGGTCGGCGGCACGACGGCGTCCAACATCGACGTCTCGGCCAAGCTGTCGGGCGCCCTGCCGGTCTTCCTGATCGTCGTGGTCGGCCTCGCGTTCATCCTGCTGACGTTCGCCTTCAGGACGATCCTGGTGCCGATCAAGTCCATCCTCGGCTTCCTGCTCTCGATGGCCGCGGCGCTCGGCGCGCAGGTCGCGATGTTCCAGTGGGGCTGGGGCCAGCACATCTTCGGCATCACCCCGACGGAGACGATCAGCTTCCTGCCGATCATCATGCTGGCGATCATCTTCGGCCTGTCCAGCGACTACGAGGTGTTCGTCGTCTCGCGGATCAAGGAGGAGTACACGAGGAACGGCGACGCCCGCCGCGCCGTGGCCCGGGGCACCGGGCACTCGGCCCGCGTGGTCACCGCGGCGGCCCTGATCATGTTCTCCATCTTCGTGGCCTTCATGTTCACCAGCAACCCGACCATCAAGGCGATCGGCTTCAGCTTCGCCGTCGGCGTCTTCCTTGACGCGTTCGTCGTCCGGCTCACGCTGGTGCCTGCCGTCATGGCGATCATCGGGTCAAGGATCTGGTACCACCCGCGGTGGTTCGCCAGGTACGTCCCCGACCCCGACATCGAAGGCAAGCGCCTGGACGAAAGGCTCGCGGAGGGGTCGCTCGCCAGGGAGCGGACCCCCGTGGGCAGCTGAAGGCGCCACGCACCCGTTCGGATAAATCCAAGTCCTTATACCGAACGGGTGCGTGGCTCCGCGCCCGTCCCGCAGACGGCGGGGTCACCGTCGCGGCCGGCGATCAGGGGTCGCGTGACCGTTGGCGCTATGGTGACCGGGTGACCAGTAACGCGCCATCGGAGGCGGCCGACACCTGCCTGCCGCCGGCTGGCCGGCGCGACGCGGTGCGGAACTATCACCGCATCCTCGACGCCGCGCGGGACGTTCTGGGCGAGTCCGGTGCCGACGCCAGCATGGAGGAGATCGCCGCGCGGGCCGGCGTCGGCGTGGGTACCGTATACCGGCGGTTCGCCGGCAAGGACGCCCTGATCGACGAGTTGCTGCGGCTGGCGATGGAGGAGATCCTCACGGCGGCAGACCGGGCGCTCGCGCGCACCGACGGTTACGGACTCCGCGAGTTCCTGCTCGCCATCGGTCAGTCCCTGGCCGACCACGCCCGCTACGCGAACCTGTTCCTGGCCCGCCGGGTCAGCAACCCGGGCGACGCCACCGCGAACCGGAGCCGGGCGGCGATCGAGGAGCTCACCGCGCGGGCGGTCGCGGCCGGCACGATCGACCCGGCAAGCACCGTCGGCGATGTCATGGCACTAATCTGGGCGCTGCGCGGCCTCGTCCAGGCCAACGAGGAGGACCCCGCGCCTGACTGGCAGCGATTCCTCGACATCCACCTGGCCGGCCTCACCGCTACAGGAGCACGCTGAGGTCGGCGAGCAGGCGGCGCTTCGGGCGGGCACCGACAACCTGGGAGATGACCTCACCGTTCCTGAAGACGCTGAGTGTCGGCATCGCGAGTATCCCGTACCGTTGCGCGGTCACCTGGTTCTCGTCCACGTTCACCTTGGCGACGATCAGCTTGTCGCTGAGCTCCGCCGCGATCTCCTCCAGGACGGGCGAGAGCATGTGGCAGGGCGGGCACCACTGCGCCCAGAAGTCGACCAGGACCGCCTTGCCAAGCGAGGACGACAAGACGAGATCCTGAAACGTGTCATCAGTGACCGTGATGACCGTGCTGGTCGTTCCCGCGTTACTCATTGTTCCCTACCTTTTCTGTGTCGTTCTCTGGGCCGGGGGACAGCTCTGTGTGGTTCTCTGGGCCGGGGGACAGCAGTTCGCACAGGGGAGCCGACGCGTCGCCGAGGTCGGCGAGGTCGGCGAGGCGCTCAGAGAGCCGGTCGCGTACATCCCGCAGCTCCGCGATGTGCCGTTCCAGGTCCGCGAGCTTGCGGCGGTACACCTCGACGGACGCCGGGCACTCGTCGCCCGATTCATGCCCGGCGAGCAGGCACTCCACGAACGGGCGCACGTCCTCCAGCGAGAACCCGACCGCCTGCAGCGACCTGATCTCCCTGACGAGCCGCACGTGGTGCCCTTCATAGACGCGGTACCCGTTGGCCGAACGCACCGTGGGCAGCAACCCCTGCGCCTCGTAGTAGCGAAGCGACCGGGTGGTGGTGCCGGTCTGAGCGGCTAGTTCCCTTATGCGCATTGCCATGGCTGGCTCACACCTCCAGTGCGCCCCAGCCTAAACATTGACGCCAGCGTCAACGCTAGCCCTGGCCGAGGGCGAGCGGTGACCGGGCTTCCGGCGCTCGGGCTTGGGCTTGTAGTATCCCCCGGTGACCAGCGCGTGGGAGTTTATCCGCAGCGAGCGCAAGGGCCAGGTGGGACGGCGTCCCGTGATCGAGAAGACCTTCCGGATGCCTGACGGCTCCCAGGCCGTGTTCACGGTGACGGGGGACGCGGGCAACCGAGCGGTGGCGTGCGTCGCGTTGACTGCGCGACAGACAGCCGTGCTTGCCGAACAGTACCGGCCAGGGCCTGAGCGCGTGATGATGGAACTGCCGGGAGGCGGCGTCGACCCAGGCGAGTCGCTTGCCGAGGGCGCCGCTCGGGAGCTCGCGGAGGAGACCGGCTACGTGCCGGGCGAGCTGGCCTACCTTGGCGAGATGTGCTACGAGGCGTACTCCGGCGGGTCGCGGAGCTACTTTCTCGCTACCGGCTGCGAGCGGCGGCGGGAGCAGGAACTCGACCCGGCCGAGTTCATCACCGTGCGCGAGGTGGCCCTGGGTGACCTCGTGACATTGGCCATGACCGGCCGGATGACGGACCCGGGTGGCGTCTTGCTGGCCTTGCCGTACCTGATTGGCGACCCAGGCGTGCGGGCAGCGTTCGAGCACCACCGCTCCCAGCCCGCCTGAGCGGTCAGCTGCCGGACGTGAACTGCACAAAGGTTCCCCGGTCTTTCTGGATGGCGGCCATTTAGGCGCCCCAGCGTCCGCGCCGGGCCCACGGGTGCCCGTTTCGTGCGGTTTATGCCGGTAGCATCGCGGCCCGGACCTTGATCATGTGGCTTCCGCAGCTCATTTGACTGCGGAATCCACATGATCAAGGAAATCTCCCGCGATCACGCCGCGCCCGGCGCCGTCGCGCCGCGCCCGGCGCGCGGGCGCCGCGCGCCAGCGCGCGCACCGCCCTCACGGTCACCAATGGAACAGCCGGGAGCGGTCTTCGCCGCCATCGGCGACTTCATGGACGCCGAGGTCAAGCCCGGCGGCGAGTGACGCCCGCGCCGGACGCGGCGTAGTCGCTCAGGGCGGCCCTGGTGACGGCGGTCGCGGTGTGCACCACGCTCGCGATCGCGTCCTCGGCGGGCAGGTGGCACAGGTCGGTGAGGCTGAAGAGGGCCTCGGCGCTGACGACGACGGCGAGATCAAGCTTCAGCTGCGTGAAGGCGGCGGGATCGTCGGCGCCGAGGGTGCGCTCAAGCGGGGCGAGCGCGTGGTCGATCAGGCCGAAGCGCAGCCCCGGCCGGGTATCGGCGCTGGCCGGACGGGTGATGGTGGCCGCGATCATCGCCCTGGTCGCCCCCTGGAAGCCGTGCACAAGCCGCAGGAGGTGCTCCGTGGCGGCGGCGACCCGTTCGACGGGGTCGCCGGAGTCGGCGACCGCGGCCAGTGCCTCGGCGGGGGTGGGCATCTGGCCGTCCATGGCTTCCCGCAGCAGGCTGGTCAGGTCGGGAAAGTACCGGTAGGCCGTGGCTTCAGACACGAGAGCCGCCTTGGCGACTTCGAGCATGGTGATGTCCCGTCCGGTGCGCATCAGGTCCGTCGCCGCCCGCACGATCGCGTTGCGGGTGCGCAGCTTCTGGTTCGCGCGGCCCGCGCCGGCCGGAGGCGTCTTCGGTTCCCCGCTTTGCATGACCCAAGAATAGCAAGTAGACCCAAGTAATGAGAGATGCCTTGCATCACGAGGAAGGAATCGCATCATGACGAACGTCTCGGTAGTCGCCCGGACAGTTAGACTCTGAAGCAGAGTTCGCGGCAGCGTAGCTGCCCGCAGGACGGGCCGCTGCCATCTCTCGGGCTCCGCCCGCAGTCAGCAAGGAGCAGGCCTTCATGAGTCTCTTCCAAAGAGCCCACGACATCGTCGCAGCCAAGGCAAACAAGGCGCTTGACTCCGCCGAGAACCCGAACGAGATGCTCGATTACTCCTACCAGCAGATGCTTGACCACATCACCAAGGTCCGCCAGGCGCTGGTCGACGTCGCCGCTTCGCGCAAGCGGATCGAGCTGCAGGAACAGCAGCTGCAGCACACGGTCGCCCACCTGGGGGACCAGGCCCAGGCCGCGCTCGGGCAGGGCAGGGAAGACCTGGCCAGGGAGGCGCTGTCCCGCAAGGCCGCCGCCCAGCAGCAGATCGACGCGATGGAGGCGCAGCACCAGGAGCTTGGCGAGCAGCAGGAGAAACTCGAGCAGACCCTCAGCCAGCTGCAGGAGCGGGTCAACAACTTCCGCTCGCAGAAGGAAGTCGTCAAGGCGCAGTACACCGCCGCCCAGGCGAGCGCCGCGGTGAACGCGGAGGCCGCCGGCATCTCCGGTGAGTACGGCGACACCGGTGAGGCGCTCGCGCGGGCGCAGGACAAGATCGCCAGCATGCAGGCCAGGGCAGGCGCCCTTGACGAGCTGATGCAGTCCGGCGTGCTGGAGGACGTAGGCGGCGACACCGACGACATCCAGCAGGAACTCGACGAGGCGGGATCGGCGGCCGAGGTAGACAGGGAACTGGCCGCGATGAAGGCGCGGCTCGCCATCTCGCCCGGCCGCGCCCGAGGTGACCCCGTGACAGTGAACCCCATTGTGGTCGCCATCGACGGTTCCGCGGAGGCACTGCGGGCGGTTGGCTGGGCCGTGAGTGAGGCAGTGCTGCGCGATGCGCCGCTGCGGATCGTGTCCGCCGCGGCGCTGCCGCCCCGGATGGCCCCCCGCAAGGACGCTCACGGCCCGAGCACCGTTGCCGAGGTCGTGACCGCGGATCGCGATCGCGCGCTGGCCGCGGCGGCGGAGCGGGCCACGGCGATAGCCCCGGACCTGCCGGTCAGCACCGACGGCCTGTCCGGATCGGTCGCCCTGGCGGTGACCGACAGCGGAGCAGGCGCGTCGATGCTGGTGGTCGGCTCGCGCGGGGCCGGCGCGTTTGCCGCGATGGTCCTTGGGTCGGTGAGCCGCTACGCCGCGACCCACGCCGCCTGCCCGGTTGTCGTCGTGCGGGACGACTCCGCCGCCTCCCACCAGGGCCAGGTCGTCGTCGGCGTGCGCGGCGCGGAAGACTGCGACGCGGCGCTTACCTTCGCGTTTGAGGAGGCCGCGCTGCACAACGCGAGCCTGCTCGCCGTGCACGCGTGGCAGGCACACGACCCGGACCTCCTGCCGAACGAGGACCCGGGGCCTGGCCCGCATGACGGGCAGGCGGGCGCCGCCAGGCAACTGGAGAGCCTGCTGGCCGGCTGGCAGGAGAAATACCCAGGCGTCGCTGTCAGCCAGGAAGTCGTGCACGGCCATCCGGGCCGGGCCCTGGCCGGCCTGTCTGCCCGGGCCGGCCTGGTCGTGCTCGGCAGGCATCATCCGCAGCCAGGACCTGGGCGAGTCATCCACGCCGTCCTGAACCACGCGCACTGCCCGGTCGCGACGGTCCCCGCCCCCCGCACCGAATAGGCGACCCGACCCGCCGCCGCGGCGGGGCGGTCAAGTGGCGCGAGGGAGCGTCACGAGCGGAAGAGGGCATCGATGACGGGCGCGTCAAGCGCTGAGGGCAGCGGTCCCGCCCCGTTCGCGAGCGCGGCGATGCCGGCCTGCCGCGCCGGGCTGAAGGCGACGATCGCGCTGTGCCCTCCGGTCATCCCGTTGTGCCAGATGACCCGCTGCCCGTCGCGCAGCGCATGGTGCCAGGCCAGGCCAATCTCCTTGTCCGCGGAGATCGACGTGCGCGGCATCAGGGCGGCGCGGATCACCTCGCCGATCGTCGTGGCGTCCGGCTCGAGGCACGCGGAGAGCAGCCGCGCCATGTCCGCGGCGGTCGAGCACAGCCCGCCGGCCGCGGACATGACCCCCATGTGCCACGGCGGTACCGGACGTCCGCCCTGGTGACCTTGGACGGGCGTGGCGTCGAAGGTGGTCGCCCGCAGGCCGAGCGGACCGCAGACACGGTCGGCGACCAGCCTCTTGTACTCCGCGCCCGCGGCCTGGCCGAGCAGGTACCCGAGCAGCCCGAACCCGTAGTTGGAGTACAGGTACGGCTGCCCTCCCGGCGCCGACGCCAGTGCGCGGCGCGCCTCCCGCAGGAAGCGCCTGGCGGGGTACCACGCGTAGGGATCATGCGGGCGCAGCAGCGCGTACCTGCGCAGCCCCGGCGGCAGGCGCGGCAGCCCGGCCGTGTGCGTCGCCAGGTCAAGCAGGGTGACCCGGCCGGGCGAGGCACCCGGCAGGTAATCCGTGGCCCTGCCGGGCAGCGGGACCCGGCCATTCGCGGCCAGGTCGGCGAGCAGCAGGCCGGTCAGGCCCTTGGTCACCGAGCCGATCTGGAACACGGTGTCCGCCCCCGTGCCGCCGTGCCCGCCGACGGTCACTTCCCCGTTCGCGACGATGGCGTAAGAGACCGCGGGCACGTCGCGGCGCTCGACCAGGGTGCCCAGCCGCGTGACGGCCAGGTCGCGGATGCCGGGCTCACCGTTCACACCGCCACGGTATGCCGGATAACGGCATTTCGCCCCGTTCGACGGGTCGCGTCAACGGGGTGAATTCCGCGGGCGGCGTGAAGCTGACCTCCGCCGCGGTGACCACTTCCGCGGTGCGGCCGGGGGCGGACTGGTAGGACCAGTACAGGTTGGTGAGCGCGATGACCTGCCCGGCCGGCGGCCCGCCGTACCCGGTGCGGTCGTCGGTGGTGTGCGCGTCGCTGACCAGGGACACGTCGTACCCGCGGACGAAGGCCCCGTGAATCGTCGCCCGGATGCACGCGTCGGACTGCGCGCCGGCGACGACGAGCCGCCCGATCCCGTACCCGGCGAGGATCTCCGCCAGGTCGGTGGCCTCGAAGGAGTCGCCGTAGAGTCTTGTGCACGAGCGGGTCGCCGTCCTGCCGGGGGAGTCCCGGCACGAGCCGCCAGCCCTCGCTGCCCGCGGGCAGCCCGTCACCGGAGTGCTGAATCCAGATGACGGGCACGCCCTCGGCGCGGGCCCCGCCGATCAGCCCGCCGATATTCGCGAGCACGCCGTCCCGGCCGGCCGCGGCGGCCAGGATCGCGTTCTGGACGTCGATGACGAGCAGCGCGGTGTTCGGCCGGCCTTCCAGGGTGGTCATGACGTGGTGATCGGGACGCTCGCCTCGGTCGTGTAGGCCGCGAACGTGAACGACTCGGTGAAGTACAGGTGCACCGAGTCCGCGTCGTGCGACAGGTAGCCGATCGACAGGTCCTGGCCGAGGCGGAGCTCGTAGTCGCCGCCGCGGCCGGACAGCAGGAGAGCGCCGTCGATGGCCGGCGCCCAGATGATGTCGCCGTCAAGCACCCTGGACAGGTGCTCGCGGATCGGGTAGCCGTGATCCGAGGTCTCGCTGACCGCCGTCCACGCGTCCGCGGAAAGCAGCAGCGAGTACGGGCCCGCCACGCCGGCCAGCCGGAGCTGGCTGACCGCCTTGCTGACCACGTCCGGGTAATCCCGCACCTCACCGGGCAGCGTCAGAGCCGGGTTGGACGACGCCTGCCGCACCCCGGTGATCTGGGCGGCGGCGTAGCCGTCGAAGACCGCCCGGTCCTCGGCGAAGGCGATCTTCTTCGCGGCGTCCTTGACCGGCTGCCAGTCCGGGTCGAGCGCGCCGCGCTCGACGGAGTCGATCTCGGCGCGGGAAAGCGTGAACGGCACCCGCAGTTCCACGACGGGACGCCAGTCGCGCAGGCTCGCCGTCACGCCGTCCGCCGGCGGTTCGATCGCTGTCACGTGCCCGGTGCCCATGCCCGCCAGGGCCAGGCCGTCTGGCCCGGTCACGTCGACCGCCTTCCGCGCGGCGGCGTGCAGGGCGAACGTGCGCTTGGCCTCTTCCTCGATGCCGGCCCACGCGGCGGCCGAGACCGGGGCGAGCTCGCGGTACAGGTTGTTCATCGCACCCCTTTCCACTGTCTTTAGCTATCTAGCGCTACCCGGCGTGAGGCTGGCTAGCCCTTGAGCGACCCGATGCCGAGCGACCCGTCGCCGTCCGGCGACGTGCCCGCGGACGCCACGGGAACGTCAGGCGCGGCGGAGACCGCGTCCGCGCCTGGCGGCCCGGGCGGGTCATCGAGGAAGTCCGCGCACGGGGCGAAGAACAAGCACCCGGTGATCGCGGTCGAGAAGTCGAGGATCCGGTCGGTATTGCCCGGCGGCAGCCCGATGAACATGTTCGACAGCATCTCTTCTGTCACCGACGGCGTGGCGGCGTAGCCGATGTAGTAGGTGCCGAATTCATCCTGCCCCGGGTTGCCGAACGGCATGTTCGCCCGGATGATTTTCCGCTCCTCGCCGTCCGGCCCGGTGATCGTGTTCAGCGCCACGTGGGAGTTCGCCGGCTTGACTTCGTCGGGCATCTCGATGTCGTCCAGCTTGCTGCGGCCGATCACGCGCTCCTGCTCCTCGATGCTGATCGCGTTCCATGCCGCCATGTCGTGCAGGTACTTCTGCACGATCACGTAGCTGCCGCCGGCGAAGTCCTGGTCGTCGTCCGCGCTGACGATCGCGGCGTCGATCGCGACCGCGCCGCCCGGCGACTCGGTGCCGTCGACGAATCCGATCAGGTCACGCTCGTCGAAGTAGCGGAAGCCCTGCACCTCGTCGGCGACCTCGACCGCGCCGCGCAGCCGCTTCATCACCTGCGTGGCGAACTCGAAGCACAGGTCCATCCGGTTGGCTCTGATGTGGAACAGCAGGTCACCGGGGGTGGCCGGGGCCGTGTGGCGCGATCCGGCGAGCTCGCGGAACGGGTGGAGCTCGCGGGGGCGCGGGCCGGAGAACAGCCGGTCCCAGGCGTCGGAGCCGATCGCGGTGACCACCTGGAGCGAGCCTTCCGGGATGCGGAACCCGACGGACCGCCCCAGGCCTGACAGGTCAGGCAGGAGGTCGAGGACCGTGTCCTCCCCGCCGGGGCTGATAGTGAGCACGAGGAATACCGCTGCCTGGGTCAGCGGGCTGACCACCGGCTGTGGCGCTGGCTCCTCGATCGGCTGCGCTGGCACAGGCATGTCCCCTTCGGCATCGTCAGCATCTAGCCTTTCACATCCCCGGGCCGGGTACACGCGGGGACCGGTGCGAACTCGACCGCGCGCCGTGACGTGGCGCGCTGAATGTGCCGGGCTTGGCTGTCCCTATCAGCGCAGCAGTGCACGGCTACAGTCAGCACGCGCGCGATCGCGTAGCTCGACTATTCGGCAACTCACCGCAGATCCGAAGCGGCTGCGCGCGGCTCCGGCGGCTACCCGTTTACCTGGCGGGGGGCGAGGCGGCGCAGCTGGGTGACGTGCCCTGGGTTCAGCTCGGCCACGCTGGCCACCTCAAGCAGCTTCATCGTGCGGATGACCTGATCGCGGAGGATCTCGATGGCGCGGTCGACGCCGGCCCGGCCGCCGGCCATCAGGCCGTACAGGTAGGCGCGGCCGACCAGGGTGAACTGCGCGCCCATGGCGATGGACGCGACCACGTCGGCGCCGTTCATGATCCCGGTGTCGATCGCGACCTCGGTCCGCCCGCCGACGGCCTTGACCACCTCGGGCAGCAGGTAGAAGGGGACAGGGGCGCGGTCGAGCTGGCGGCCGCCGTGGTTGGACAGCACGATCCCGTCCACCCCGAGGTCGGCGAGGATCCTGGAGTCCTCGACGTTCTGCACGCCCTTGACGACGATCTTGCCGGGCCACAGCTCGCGGATGACGTCGAGGTCCTTGAAGCTGATGCTGGGGTCCATCGCCGCGTCGAGCAGCTCGCCGACCGTGCCGCCGGTGGAGGTGAGCGAGGCGAACTCAAGCTTGGGGGTGGTCAGGAAGTCCCACCACCACCAGGGACGGGGGACCGCGTCAAGCACGGTGCCGAGCGTGATCTGCGGCGGGATCGAGAAGCCGTTGCGCTTGTCGCGCAGCCGGGCGCCGGCGACGGGGGCGTCGACGGTGAAGAACAGCGTGTCGAAGCCGGCGGCGGCCGCGCGGCGGACCAGGTCGTAGGAGACCTCCCTGTCGCGCATCACGTACAGCTGGAACCAGTTGCGGCCGTTCGGGTTGGCGGCCTTCACGTTCTCGATCGAGGTGGTGCCGAGGGTGGACAGAGAGAACGGGATGCCCGCGGCCCCCGCGGCGCCCGCGCCCGCCACCTCGCCCTCGGTGTGCATGAGGCGGGTGAAGCCGGTGGGGGCGATACCGAACGGCAGCGCCGACGGGCCGCCGAAGACGGTCGTCGAGGTGTCGACCGTCGAGACGTCCCTGAGGATGGACGGGTGGAACTCGACGTCCTCGAACGCCTGCCTGGCGCGCTTGAGCGAGATCTCGGACTCGGCGGCGCCGTCGGTGTAGTCGAAGGCGGCCCTCGGCGTGCGGCGCCTGGCGATGTCGCGCAGGTCGTGGATCGTCAGCGCGGACGCCAGCCGTCGCTTCTTCGCGTCGAGCTCCGGCTTCTTGAACCGCATGAGCTCGAAGATCTCGTCCGGCTTCGGGAACTGGCGCTGGGGCATGTGTGAGGCACCTCGAGCTATCAGCAGATCAGGCGGCCGCCTGCGGGTCGGTTTCGAAGACTAACCTGCGATCCGCCTAGCGGCTAGCCCCGACGTCGCTCGCGGCCGGATCGGCGGCCGTGCCCGCGGGTCCGCGGCGGAGGAGGTGACGCGGCGCAGCCCGGGGCGCGCGAGCAGCTTCAGCGCGTGCAGCAGGAAGAGCGGCAGGCCGAGGAGCAGCACGGCCGGGTCGCGTGCGGCGAGGAGCGTCAGGCCCGCGGCCGGGGCGGCGGACAGCACCCCGGCCACCGGCAGGTTCCTGAGCGCGAGCCGGGTAGCCAGCGACCATAGGTCCACGGGCCTCATGCCTGGTTCGTCGGCGCTGAGCTGGAGCACGTAGCCGAGGCCCGCCAGGGTGATGAACAGCGCGCAGCAGGCGAGGCAGAGCCCGGCCCGCCCTGTCAGCGTCGCCTCGCGGGCGAAATGGCGGACTTCTACCCCGCCGAGCACCAAGGCGCCGAGCGGGCCGCCCACGCCAAGCACGACCCGCGCGGACCAGCGCGCCCGGAACTCGGCGAAGAACTGGCGGACCACTCGGTCCTCGCCGTCACGCGCCCACCGGTCTAGCGCGGCGGACGCGGCGCTGACCGCGGTCGGCGCGGTGACCAGCGGCAGGGAGGCCACGATCATCGCCAGGTTCAGCGCCAGCGCGTTGAACAGGGCGCTGAGCGCGGCCATGAGCCTGATCCCGAAGATGCGGCCGGTCATCGGCTGTCATCCCTTCTGGCCGGTGAGGGAGATGCCCTGGATGAACGTGCGCTGGGTCAGGAAGAACAAGATGACGATGGGCGCGGTCGCCGCGGTGGCGCCGGCCATCACCCAGGCCCAGTTCGTGGTGTAGTCCCCGAGGATCAGCGTCAGGCCGAGCGACAGCGGGTAGGAGTTCGTGTTGCTGATGTAGACCAGCGGTCCCAGGTAGTCGTTCCAGCAGTACACGAACTGGAACAAGATGACCGACGCCAGGGCCGGCTTGGCGAGCGGCAGGATGATCCTGCTGTAGATGTAAAACTCGTTCGCCCCGTCGATCCTGGCGGCCTCTGACAGCGACTGCGGGATCGTCATGAAGAACTGCCGCAGCAGGAACGTGCTGAAAACCGAACTGCCGAAGAAGGTGGGCACCTCGAGCGGCAGGTAGGTGCCGATCCAGCCGAAATTCTTGTACATGACGAACAGCGGGATCAGCGTGCAGGCGAACGGCAGGATGAGCGTCATCAGCATCACGTAGAAGACCCCGTCCCTGCCGGGCCAGCGCAGCCGGGAGAAGCCGTACGCGACCAGGCTGCTCGAGATGAGCACGCCCACGATGGTGATCGCCGCGTACAGGAAGGTGTTCCAGAAGAACCGGAAGTACGGCAGCGCCGCGAACAGGCCCGGGTAGTTGCTCCACACGAACGGGTGCGGCCACCACACCACCGGCAGTTGCAGCGCCTGGCCCGCGGTCTTGAACGAGGTCCCGGCCATCCACACCAGGGGCAGGGCGAACATGGCCGACAGCACGATGAGCACCGTGTGCTTGGACAGGCCGGCGCCGAAGACGCGGAACCTGGCCCGGCGCCCGCGGCGCTTATCGCGGGCCGGGGCCGGCCGCGCCGGTGACGGCAGCGGGGAGCTGGTCAGCTCCGTCGGCGCACCGCGCATGGCGCTCACCTCTGATCGTTTTCGTAGTAGACCCAGCGCGACGAGGTCCGCAGCAGCACGACGGTGATGATGAGGACCCCGACGAAGAGCAGGAACGCCATCGCGGAGGCGTATCCGAGGTGCAGGAACTGGAACGCCTGCTGGTAGTAGTAGCTGATGTAGAACATGGTGGAGTTGCCTGGGCTGCCTGGCGGGCTCTCGATCACCTGGGCCTGGGTGAAGTACTGGATGGAGATCACCAGGGACAGGATCAGGTTGAACAGGATGACCGGGCTGATCTGCGGGAGCGTCACGTGGCGCAGCCGCTGCCAGTGGCCGGCGCCTTCCAGGTCCGCCACCTCGTACAGCTCCTTCGGCACCCCCTGCAGCGCCGCCAGGTAGATCACCATCGGCTGCCCGAGCCCCCACAGGCCGAGCAGGATGAACGTCGGCTTGGACCAGGTGATGGAGAAGAACCAGGCGGGCCCGTTGACGTGCACATCGGACAGCAGGTCGTTCACGATGCCGAACGAGGGCTGGAAGATCCAGACGAAGATCAGCGACGAGGCCACCACGGGGACGATCGAGGGAATGTAGAACAGGGTCCGGTAGATGGCCTGGCCGCGCACGTTCATGTTCAGCAGCAGCGCCAGCCCCAGCGCCACCAGGGTGGAGAACGGCACCTCGATGGCCGTGTAGTAGACGGTGTTGAAGACGGCCGTGTGGAACATGCTGTCGTGCAGCAGGCCGTCGTAGTTGGCGAGCCCGGTGAAGACGGGGTTCCCGATTCCGGTGAAGCTCGTGAAGCTGTAGTAGACGGTCGCCAGGAACGGGTAGAGGTAGAACGCGCAGTACCCGATGATCCACGGGCTGACGAACAGCAGCCCGAGCCGGAGCCGCCGCGCCCCCGGAGAGCTGATCGCGCGGACCACCCCTCGCTGGGAGTGTGTTGCCATGCCCACCTCTACCCTTCTTCCTGGACGCCTAGGTCAGTGTTCCTGGTGGCCGGTCAGCCGCAGGCGCCGCTGTTGGCCTGCTGGTCGATGTAGGTCAGCGCCTGCTGCGGCGTCTTGCTGTGCTCGGCGATGTCCTCGGTCGCGGTCGCCTCGGCGGCCTGGAACTGGGACTCGGACTTAGTGAGCTTGGGCGTGACCGACAGCGGGCTTGACATCTGCTGGACGAACACGTTCAGCCACGGGTTGGCCTTCAGCCATGTCTGGTAAGCGGGCTGCGACACGACCGACGGTGAGGCGGGCATCCAGCCGCCCTTGGGGTCGATCTGCGCGTTGAACGTCTCGTTGTTGTAGCCGGCGAGCCAGGCGATGAACTCGAACGCCTGCTGCGGGTGCGCCGAGCCCTTCGCGATGATGTTGTAGTTGCCCTGGCCGAACGTGCTCGGGCCGCCGACCGTGTTCGGGAACGGCACGACACCGAAGTTGTTCACCATCGACGGATTGGTGACCGGGATGTTCTGCGCGCCCTCCCACGGCCCGTCCATGTTGAACCCTTCCTTGCCCGCGACGAACGCGTCGTCGTCGCCGCCGGCGACGGCGCCGTACGCGGTCTCCATGGCGGCGACGCTGGAGTACGGGTACTGGTTGTACTGAGCGAAGAAGTTCGCCTCGGTCTGAGCGCCGGGGCAGTTCTCGAAGTTGTACTTGCCCGCGGAGTCGAAGCAGTTGACCGCGCCGAAGAAGCTGCCGAAGTACTGGAAGCCCAGGTTGTAGTTCGGGTAGAAGCCGATCTGCTCCAGCTTGTTCCCTGAGATCTTCCACTCCTTGGCCTGGTCGGCGTACAACTGCGCCAGCGTGGTGGGCGGTGCGGAGATGCCGGCCGCCTTCAGCATGGACTTGTTGTAGTAGAGCGCCCAGGAGTTCATCGACATCGGCAGCGCGTACAGCGTGCCGTTGTACTCGCCGCCCTGAAGCGCGATCGGGTACAGCCACTTCTCCAGGCCCGCGTACGCCCCGGTCAGGTACGGGGCCATCGACTGGATCGAGGCGTCGCCCGCGTACTCGCCGAGCACCGGGTTCCACTCGGTGAACACGTCCGGCGGGTCGCCGGCCGCGATCTCCGACAGCAGCTTGGCGTCCCCGGTCGCGCTCGGGATGTTCGACTCGGTGACGTGGATGCCCGGGTGGGTCGAGTTGAACTCGTTGACCATCTGGCTCAGCAGCGTCAGGGTGTTGCCCGACCACATGGTCTGCCAGGTGATGTTGACGACGCCGCCGCTTCCGCTCGCCGCGGAACCGCTGCTTGACGCGGCGGGACCGCCGCAGGCGGCGAGGGCCAGCGCGGCGCTGGCGGCGAGCACCGCGGGCGCCGCGCGCAGGATTGCCCTGCGGCGGCGCGTTCTGGGCGGGGAGCCGTAAGGAACGCGGGGCGGTGCGTATATCTTTCTAATCACGTGACATGCTCCTTTACTTTCCTGGGGGCGTTCATCAAGTGGCTGCCGCGCGGGTCGTGCCGGACCCGCGCGGCAGTGATGGTGGTCCCGCGCTCTCCCTGATGACCAGTTCGGGCTGGGGCCGTTGTGCGTGGAGCTCGCCAGTCGCCGGACTCATGGCCGTCGGCTCCAAGAGGGACCGCAGCAGGGCGAAGCAGGCCCGGCCAAGGTCGGCGAAGTCCAGCCGCACGGTGGTGAGCGGCGGCGTCAGGAACTCGGCCACCGGCGTGTCGTCGAATCCCACCACGCTGACGTCGCCGGGGATGGACAGCCCCGCCGCGTGCACGGCGCGCATCACCCCGAGCGCGATGTCGTCGTTGCCGCAGAGCACGGCGGTGACCTCTGGATCCGCGGCCAGCCGCTGCCCGGTCTGGTAACCGGAACGGGGCGTCCAGCCGCACGGCACCGGGGCAGGGACCGGCGCTCCGGACTCCTCGAGCGCCTGGCGCCACCCCGCCTGCCGCTGGCTGGTATGCGTTGAAGACGGGATGGCCAGGTAATGCACCGTCCGGTGACCCAGCGAGAGCAGGTAGCGGGTCGCCTCGGCGGCTGCCCTCCTGTCGTCCAGCCAGACCCAGGGCTTGTCCGGCGTCGGGACGACGGCCGGCGTCTCGACCATCGCCGCCATCGGGACCTCCGGCGGTACGGCGTCCAGCGCCAGGGTGCCCGCCCGGTCGTAGGCGATGACGATCAGTGATCCGCCTGGCTCGATGGCCCGCGTGACCGCGGCGGCCACCTCGGTGGGCTGCTCTGAGTCCACGACGCGGACCCCGACGGAGAAGCCGGCGGCGCGCGCCGCCTCCTCGATGCCCTGCAGGGCTGCCTGGTAGCCGTACAAGGATGTGTTCGGCGTCAGCACCGTGACCGACCGGGCGTTCGCGCCCCGCAGCACCCGGGCCGCCCGGTTCGGGCGGAATCCGAGCTCCTCGATGGCGGCCATGACGAGTTCCCTGGTCGCCGGGCGCACGCTCGGGTGGCCGTTGATCACCCGGGACACGGTCTGGTAAGACACCCCGGCCGCGGCGGCCACGTCGAGGATGCTCGCCGGCCGTCGGCCATTGCCACTTGTGGGGTCGGTCACATCCATGCCAGGATTGTGAACGTTCACACGGAGCGGCGTCAAGAGATCAAACGTGACGATTTACCCCAGCCGCGGCGCCCGGATACCAGCGGCGAGTCACCGTGGCGAACCGTGACGCGAACCGTGACGAGGAGGAACGCTTGGCAGGAACAGAACGCCCCGTGCAGCTCATCGACTGGGCGCCCGGCGGCCTTGAGCTGCGGATCGAGGTGGGGCACGACGGCATGGCCAGGCTTACCCGGCTAGCGGCCCCCGGTGGCACCGGGTCGTGGCCCGACCTGGCGTCAGGCGGGCCGGCTGACGCCGCGCTGCCGTTGCTCGACGTCGTCCTGGCCGGCGAGGGCCGCGCCTGGTCGGGCGGGCGGTACTGCGAGTCCGAGGCGGCCTACCGGTTCCGTTACGCGGGACACGACGTCGGCCAAAGCGACGTCGGGCCGTGGCGGGAGCTGCGCGTCGACCTCGATGACCCGGTGACCGGGCTGCGCGCCGAGGTGAACTACCGTGCCCTCGCCGCGAACGGAGCAGGCGGCGCGCTCCGCTCCTGGGTACGGCTGCAGAACCGGGGTACCGGGCCGGTCACGGTCCAGTCGGTGACCTCGCTGCTTTGCGGCGCTCTCGGTGGCGGCCATGGACCCGATGACCTCGCGGACCTGGACGTGCTATGGGCGGAGAACGACTGGATGGCCGAGGGCCGCTGGCAGTCACGGGCGCTGCGCGACGCCCTGCCCGACATCGGCCGCCAGGTACTCGGCTCCGACCCAAGGGGATGCTTCAGCGTGTCGAGCGCCGGCACCTGGTCATCGGGCCGCTACCTGCCCGCGGGCGCGATCGTGAACCGGCGGACCGGGCACGCGTGGGCGTGGCAGATCGAGCACAACGGCGGGTGGCACTGGGAAGTCGGCGAGTGCGCGAGCCGCACCGCGGGCCCCGCCCCTGGCCCGCAGGGCAGGCATGCCCCGGCGGGCGCGGTCAGCGGCGCTTACCTGGCGCTCCTCGGCCCGGTCGACGCCGAGCATCACTGGCAGGTCACGCTGAGCCCGGGCGATGCGTTCACCACCGTGCCGGCCAGCATCGCGGTCAGCCCGGACGGGTTCGACGGGGCGGTGGCCGGGCTGACCGCCGTTCGCCGCGCGATCCGCCGCCCGCACGACGACGCCCGGCGGCTGCCCGTCATCTTCAACGACTACATGAACACGCTGATGGCCGATCCCACCACCGAGCGCCTGCTACCGCTGATCGACGCCGCCGCCGCGGCCGGCGCCGAGTACTTCTGCATCGACGCCGGCTGGTACGCGGAGATCGGCGAAGGGTGGTGGGATACCGTCGGCGCGTGGCGTCCCTCGCGCACCCGGTTCCCCGGCGGGATCGCTGAGGTCCTCGACCACATCAGGGCAGCCGGGATGGTGCCTGGCCTGTGGCTGGAACCCGAGGTGGTCGGCGTCAACAGCGAGGTCGCCAGGCAGCTTCCCGCCGACGCCTTCTTTCAGCGCGGCGGCCAGCTCGTGGTCGAGCACGGCCGCTACCACCTGGACCTGCGTCATCCCGCCGCCGTGAAGCACCTGGACCAGGTGGTGGACTTCCTGGTCGGCGAGCTCGGGGTCGGCTACCTCAAGTTCGACTACAACATCGCCGTCGGGCCTGGCCCGGACACCGGCGGCCTGAGCGCCGGGGCGGGGCTGCTCGCCGCGAACCGGGCGCAGCTCGACTGGCTGGACGCCGTACTCGACCGCTATCCCGCGCTGGTGATCGAGAACTGCTCCTCCGGCGGCATGCGCACCGACTACGCCCTGCTGTCCCGCATGCAGCTCCAGTCCACGAGCGACCAGCAGGAGTACCTCCGCTACCCGCCGATCGCGGCCGCCGCGCCCGCCGCCATCGCCCCCGAGCAGGCCGCCGCATGGGCCTACCCGCAGCCTGAGTTCAGCGCCGGAGAGATCGCGTTCACCATGGTGAACGCCATGCTGGGCCGGGTGCACCTGTCCGGTCACCTCAACCGGATGAGCAGCGGGCAGCGAGAACTGGTCGCGGAGGCGGTCCGCGTCTACAAGGAGTCGCTGCGGCCGGTGATCGCGCGGTCCGTCCCGTTCTGGCCGCTTGGCCTGCCGCGCTGGGACGATACCTGGGTCGCGCTCGGCTTGCGCGCGCCGGGCGGCAGCCACCTCGCGGTCTGGCGCCGCCCCCAAGACGGCGATGCGGGCTCCGCCGCGGTTTCACTGCCGGTGCCGCACCTGCGCGGCGTTCGGCTGACCCCGCGGGTGCTCTACCCGCACCACGCCGGCGTAGAGGCGGGCTGGGACGCGGACCTCGGCACGCTCACCGTGATCCTGCGTGATGCGCCGTCTGCCTGCGTCGTGCGCCTTGGACCCTGACGCCTGGCGTAACGCGGCGGTCGTGCAGCCGCAGCTTTCCCGCACGACCAGCTCAGTGGGCAGGCGCTCGACCCGGCGCGGCAGGGTGGGGTCGGCGATCCGGTCGAGCACCATGGCGCAGGCGCGCTCACCGAGCAGCCGCATCGGCTGGTGCACCGTGGTCAGCGGCGGGGCGAGCAGGGCGCCGAGGTGGATGTCGTCGAACCCGGTCACCGCGATGTCCGCGGGGACTCGCAGGCCGGCCGCCTGCAGTTCGCGCATGGCGCCGATCGCCATCTGGTCATTGGCGCAGACGATGGCGTCGGGTACCTCGCCACGCCCGGTCACCGAGTTGCCTGGCGGCGAGGATCTCGCGCACGGCCAACTGGCCGCTGGCGGCCACGAACCGGCCCTCGAAGGATCCCGTCAGCCGCGCGCCCGGATGCCTGGCGAGTTCTTCATCGAAGGCCGTGCGACGCGCCCTGGCGTCCGGTGCCTCCGCCGGGCCGCCGACGTAGAACAGCCTGGACCGGCCGTGCCGTTCGATCAGGTGGCTCACCAGCGCTTTGGTCCCTGTGCGGTTGTCGGCGTGCACGACGTCGGCTTTCGGCTGATCGGGGGAGCCGGAGATCAGCACGATCGGGATGCGTGAAGCCAGCCTGGCCATGTACTCCGGGTAGATGCCTTCGGCGATCAGCAGTCCGTCAACCTTCGCCGACATCTTCTGCAGCCACTCGTAGGCGCCCGCGTCGTCGCCCGCGCGGCGTACCGAGATCAGCACCGGCCAGCCGAGCGGGCTGAGCGAGGACTCGACCCCGCGCAGCACCTCCTCGATGAACAGCAGCCCCTCTTGCTCGATGTCCGTGTCCGGGCCGCGGCCTTCGACGGCGACGAGCCCGACCACTTCCTTGCGCCCGCGGACCATGCTCTGGGCCGCGCTGTCGGGTACGTACCCGAGGGCCTCGATGACCTCAAGGACGCGCCGCCGAGTCGAGGGGCGCACCCCGTCCTGGCTGTGCACCACCCGCGAGACGGTCGCGGTGGACACTCCCGCCTCGCGCGCCACGTCGTATAGCGTGCTGGCCGACGAAGTGACGCGCCCTGTCAGCCGCTCGCTTGCCGTGGTGTCCCCCTGAAGGCATGAATGCGTGAATTGCCGCCCGATCGATACTTTAGCTGTGGACTGATCGCGGCTCGGGTGCCGCCCCAGCGCGAAGCGGTACTGCCGCGGCGCGATCCAGCAGGCTAGCGGCCGCCGGGGGAGCCCCGTGGGCACGGCCGGCGAGGCCGCGCCCTGCGGGGCCGCGAACCGCCGCTTACGACGCCGCCGTGCCGCGGCGGCGCTCCTCCAGGGCCTTCCGGTACTCCGCCACGACCATCTCGGTCAGCTCGTCGGCGGAGGTCTCTGAGCTGCGCTTGTCCAAGGTGATCTTGCCGTCCTGGATCATGTTCACCCGGTCGGACACCTCGAGCACCTGGCCGTAGTTGTGCGCGATGATGATGATCGAGACGTTGCCCTGTTCCTTGAGCTGCAGGATGAGGTCAAGGATCAGCGAGCCCTCCTTGACCCCCATCGCGGCGAGCGGCTCGTCAAGCAGCAGGATCTTGGGGTTGGAGAACACCGAGCGCGCCACCGCGACCGCCTGCCGCTGACCACCGGACAACTGGGCGACCGGCGCGTTGATGTCCGGGATCTGCACGCCTATCCCGTCCAGCCGTTCCTTGGCCTCCCGGCGCATGGCCTTGCTGTTCAGCAGCGGCCAGCGGACCTTTTCCCGGTTGAGGAACATGTTCTGGTAGACGGTGAGCTGGTTGATCACCGCGAGGTCCTGGTACACGGCGTCGATGCCGAGCGACCGGGCGTGATCGACCGACTTCAGCTGCACTTCCTGGCCTTCGAGGATGATCTTCCCGGTCGTTGGCGGCTGGAAGCCGCAGATGATCTTGAGGAGGGTGGACTTGCCTGCGCCGTTGTCGCCGATCAGGCTGAGTACCTCGCCCTTCCCCAGCCGCAGGTTGATGTCGGTGAGCGCGGTCACCGCGCCGTAGCGCTTCGAGACATGCTCGACGCGGAGCACGTCGCCATTCGGTGCAACGTTCTCGGTCACGCTAACGCACCCCCCTCTCTCGTACCCGGGTTAGCCACACGTTCGCGACCATCGCGATGAGGACGATGACGCCGAAGACGATGTTCACCGGGTCGGCACTCACCCCGATGATCGGCAACCCGTCGAGCAGGATGGCCAGCACGACCGCGCCGAAGAAGGCGCCGATGATCGTCCCCGAGCCGCCCAGCATCGCGGTGCCGCCGACCACCGCGGCGGCGACCGCGTAGAACATCGGCGTGTACGAGCCCGCGGTGGGGGCGATGTTGCTCGTGAAGTACATGGTCTGCAGGCCGACGAGCGCCCCGAGCGTCCCGCTGATCATGAAGTTGCCGTACTTGATCCGGTTGACGTTGATGCCGGCCTCGCGCGCCCCGAGCAGGTTCCCGCCCGCGGCGATCGTATGCAGGCCCCAGCGGGTCCTGGTGAGCACGATATGGAACACCACGGTGAGCGCGATCGCCCAGACCAGGTCCGACCACGAGTAGGTGGCGATCCACTTGCCGATGCCGAGCACGTCCGGCGGGATATTGGCCGGCTGGTCGTGGGAGGTGGTGCCGATGAGCCCAAGCAGGATGAAGCTCGTGCCCAGCGTGGTGATGAACGAGGGCACGCCGAGCGTGACCGTGAAGAAACCGTTCACCATGCCGACCGCGGCCCCGAATAGCAGCGCGAAGAGGATCGCGAGCAGGCCGGGGAAGCCGTAGAAGTCGGTCAGGAAGTGCATGAGGTAGGGGGCGAACCCGACGACGAAGCCGACCGAGAGGTCGATCTCGCCGCTGATCAGCAGGAACACCTCGCCCAGGGCGATGATCGCGATGCCCGACGCGTTCGAGGGGTTTGAGAACAGCGTAACGAGGTTGGCCTTCGAGACGAAGGCCGAGGAAGATCCGGGGTTGAGCGCGAAATAGAGGAACAGCGCCAACGCGACCACGAACACCGTCGCCTCGCGCTGCCTGGCCAGGAGCACGCCTAGCCGGCGCAGCAGCGCTAGCGCCTCGTTCTGCCCGGTCGCCGGCCCTCCCGGAGGCGTCCCGGCCAGTCCGGGACTCCGCTCCGCGGTCTCACTCACGAGAAAATGTCCAATCTATTGATGCCGTCCGCCCGCACGGGCGTGATCGCGTGTATGTACCAGCCCGCAGGGTACCGGGCGGCCACGCTGCCGCCGGGTACCCCGCGGAGGTCCTGCCAAGCGCTATCCGGGCCTCGTCAGGTGCTGGTGGTCGCCACCGGCTGGCTAATGGCGCCGGCCGGCCGCGGCAGGTACGCCTGGGCCGAGGCCCCGCCCTGGAACCGGCTGTTCTTCAGGAACTGGCTGACATTGCCCTTGTTCAGCACGGTCAGGCCGGTGTCGGTGTCCGGCGGCGCCAGCTGCCCGCCGGACAGGTTGTACAGGTACATGTAGAGCACCGGCAAGAAGCCCTGCAGGTACGGGTCCTGGAAGATCGTGAAGTTGACCTTGCCGGACGACAGGGCGTTGAGCGTACGCGGGTCCGTGTCGAACCCTCCGGCCGGGATCGTCAGGCCGGCTCCGGCCAGTGCCGCCGCCAGGTTCGCGGTGGACCCGGAGTCCACGGCGAACGCGCCCTTGAGGGTGGACTTGTGCCCGAGCATGTAGGACTTCTCGGTGGACAGCTCGGTGCCGTCGACCGTGGTGGTCCCGATCTCGTCGATCTGGTAGCTGCTGCCGAGGGCCGCCTTGGCGCCGTCGAAACGAGGCTGGATGTTGCCGGTTCCCGGGGTCGCGATGAAGATCGCGATGTGCCCGCCGCCCGGGACGAGCGTCTTGATCTGCTCGCCCATGGCCTGCCCGGACAGGTAGAGCGCCTGACCGACGTAAGCCAGCCGGTTGGTGCCGATCGACGGCACGCCGTTCTTGTAGATCCCGTCCGCGTTGTAGCTGAGCACCGGTATGCCGGAGTTCATCGCCGACGACACCACGCCGGTGAAGGCGGTGTCCGAGATGGCGGCGAGCGCGATACCGTCCGCCTTGGCGCTGATCGCGGACTGCATGTAGTTGATCATGTTGGCCTGGTTCGAGTTGGCGTCGCCGCCCCAGTTCGGCGTGGGCAGGCCGAGCAGGGCCGCCGCGTCGGCGTACCCGTACTTGGTCGGCGTGAAGAACTCGTTCGTGTCGGCGTGGTTCACGAACCAGAACTTCCACTTCGGCGTGGACGGGAAGTTTCCCGCGACCGCGGCCGCGCCCGACTCCGTTATCTTCACAGTGCCGCTGCCGTTGCTGCTGCTTGCCGAAGTGCACGCCGTAAGGAGGGCCGAAGCCGCTGCCGTGGCGCTGACCAGGCCGGTTCCCGCGAGCAGCTTGCGCCGCGACGGCCCGTCCTTCATGTTCAGTGTCTGTATGGCCTCGTCGACCTTGGGGTCGATCTTCTTCATCGCGGACCTCCAGCTGTCGCCTTTGAAGGGAACTCCGTAGGCAGATGTTAGCGATCACATTATTGGATTCTGTGACCCCAGTCACGTGTTACCGAAGACAATAAATCGACTTGTGGGGACAATCTAGACTTGCGTTTCCGAAAAGTTATCGTTAACAGCCGGCAACAAGCCCGGCCGACACGGGCGCTGCGTCCCCCCCACACGGGCCGAATTCCCGTATACGGCGAGGTGAAACCCGGTGACAGCCCGGTGTCGCCGGGCCCGGGCATCGCGCTGGCCCGGCGGTAGGCTGACGGCAGCGCCCGCCGGGACCCCTCGCAGGCGGGACCACCGGAGGCAGCATGACTTCACCCGACGCGGCGCCCGAGCCGGCGGCCGCCGCGCCTGACACGCCCGTCGCCCCGGCGGCTACGCCGCGCCCGACACGCCCGCGCCTGACACGCCCGCGCCCGTCGCCCCGGCGGCCGCCGCTCCCGCCGCTTCCGGCGCGTCCGCCAGGGAGCCCGTGCTGCCCGAGCAGAGCCCCGAGGACACCGACGCCGCCTGGGGCGAGTACCCGCCGCGGGATGACGACCGCCTCTCCCGGGACCGCCCGCCGCACTGGGACGACATCTAAGGGCTTTCCGGCTTGCGACCGGCGGTTAGCCCGCGGTTAGCCCGCACTCGCGCTCGCTGAGCCGAGGCGCGGGAACGGGTCGGTGGAGAAGATGACCTCGACCGGCACCTCGAAGTAGGCCGCGATCCGCAGCGCCAGGTACAGGCTCGGGCTGTACTCGCCGCGCTCCAGGTAGCCGACCGTCTGATAGTGCACGCCGAGCGCGTCGGCCAGTTCCCGCCTTGAGACCTGCCGCTCGGCGCGCAGCATCGCGATCCGGTTGTAGACGGCCTCGGCGCCCTTGCCGCCCGCGCGCGATGACTCGGTCATGTCGGCCGCAGCATAGCCCGCTCGCGCCGGGCCGCCACCCGTGACCCCGACTCGCGCCGCGCCATCCGCCGCAGCACCGGCGGCGCCGCGGCGAGCCCGAGCAGGGTGTCAGCTCGTGGAACTCCCGCCTGGCCATCGGGTCGAAGCCGGAAGTGGGCTCGTCGAGGAACAGCAACTCGGGCCGCCCGACGATGCCGATCGCGACGTCGAGCCGCCGCCGCTGCCCGCCGGACAGGCTCGCGATCCGCCGGTCCGCCTGGGCGGTGAGCCCGACGAGGTCGATCAGCTCGGCGGTGTCCCACGGCCGGGAGATCTCGGCCGTGGCGTACCGCGCGTAGTAGGTGCCGAGGTGCCGCAGCAGCTCGCTGACCCGCCACTTGGCATGGTCCCGCCAGGACTGCAGCACGACCCCGAGCCGCGCCCGCCACTGCTCACCGCCGTGCTCCGGGTCCGCGCCGAGCACGGTCACCCGCCCCGCCGACCGCGCGCGGAACCCTTCGAGTATCTCGATCGTGGTGGTCTTGCCCGCACCGTTCGGCCCGAGGAGCGCGACGACTTCCCCGGTGCGTATCTCGAAGTCGATGCCGTGCAGGACGTCCGTGGTCCCGTACCGCATCCGCAGGTCGCAAACTTCGGCTGCAACATCAGACATGATGTACAGAAGATAGCAGACCTACTACATTTGATAAAAGACCTATATTCCCGAACGAAGGCGGCTGACTCCTATCCGCGCACGTTCTGTTCCGGGCGTCGCAGGGCCGGGTCAATGACAGTTCCAGTGCTGCCGCGCGCCGGGCTGTATTGCCCGCGCTCGCCTCCGGGCGCTCGGGACCCCTGCCTCCTCCCTCGTCGCTCGTCCGCTCCTGCGTCGCTCCCTCCCTCTCCCTCTCAGTCCGGGGGCAGGGGCGCGCCCTTCGGCTCGCGCAGGCGCGGCTAGCGGCCGTAGGCGGCGGGGAAGCCAGTGCGCCAGCTGGGGTAGCGCAGGGTCCAGCCGAGCTCCTTCGTGGCCTTCGCGTTCGACGCGCCCCTGGCCTCGGTCATCATCGTCAGCGTCTTGCCCATGAACAGGCGGCCCACCCAGCCGGGGACGTGATACGGCGGCTTCGCGCCGAGGGCGGCGGCGAGGGCGGGCAGCCAGTCGCGCATCGGGGCGGGCTCGTCGTCGGTGATGTTGAAGATGGCCGGTCCCTCGGCGTCGAGCGCGAGCACGGTCGCGACGGCCGCGTCCTCCAGGTGGATGAACGACATCATGCCGCCGCCGTCGCCGATCAAGGGGAACTGGCGCTTGCGGACCGCGGTGACCATGGCGTCCACGTCGCCGTAGAACCCGCCGTAGCGCAGCGCGATGCCGCCCGCCGCCGTGACCGCCTGGTCGATGTGCGCCATGGCGCCGAACATCAGCCGCGCCGACGGCGGGGGATCGGACACCAGGGGGTCGCCCTCGTCCTTGACCGGGCCGCCGGTATGCGCGTACCGGAAAGGCGCGAAGCTCTGCGCGATGAACCTCGGCACCCCCGCCTCGGCGGCGGCCGCCAGCAGGATGTCGGTCCCCTTGGTCCGCAGCTCGTTCGTCGGCGCGAAGCCGCGGTCCATGTTGCGGGAGAAGGCCTGGCCGGCCAGGGCGGTGGCCTGGTAGACGATCGCGTCGGGACGGGCCTTGGCGACCACGGCGCGCACCGCGCCGGCGTCGAGCACGTCGAGCACGGCCGGCTCGGCGCCAAGCGACCTGAGCTGGCCGGCCTTGGCGGCCGACCGGGAGGTGCCCGTGACCTGATGGCCGCGCTCGGCCAGCTGGGGAATGAGGCGGCGGCCGATCGCGCCGCTGGCACCGACCAAGAGAACTCGCATGACGTTTCCTCGTCCTCGATACCGTCGGCCTGCTGTCACACCGGGCCGGTTTGCTGTGTCACTGTTACTGACACGCGACCAGGAGGGAACGTGACCGCCGTGCGCGAAGATAAAGCGACGGACGCCTGGCTGGTAGAGCGGTTCGAGGAGCACCGCGGCCGGCTGCGCGCGGTGGCCTACCGGATGCTCGGCTCGCTCGACGAGGCCGACGACGCGGTGCAGGAGACCTGGCTAAGGTTCAGTGCGGCCGGCGCTGACCAGGTCGAAAACCTCGGCGGCTGGCTGACCACCATCGCGAGCCGCGTCTGCCTGAACACGCTGCGCGCCCGCGCCGCCCGGCCGGAGACCCTCGCCGGGTGGCGCGTGCCCGACCCGGTGCTCAGCCCGGCCGACGGGCCGACACCCGAGCAGGAGGCGCTGCTCGCCGACTCGGTCGGGCTCGCGCTGCTCGTGGTCCTCGACACGCTGACCCCGGCCGAACGGGTCGCGTTCGTGCTGCACGACGTGTTCGACTTCCCGTTCGGCGAGATCGCCCCGATGCTCGACCGCACGCCGGAAGCCGCCAGGCAGCTGGCGAGCCGGGCGCGGCACCGGGTCAGGGCGGCGGGCACGCGCGAACCGGACGGCACCGTCGCGGCGCAGCAGGCGGTGGTCAACGCGTTCTTCGCCGCCGCGCGGGCCGGCGACCTGGCCGCGCTTGTCGGGCTGCTCGACCCCGAGGTCGTGCTGCGCACCGACGGCTTCGCGGCGACGCCGACGGTGCTGCGCGGCGCCGCCGCCGTGTCCGGTGCCGTCGCTCGGCGGCGCCAGCCCGCACGCGGAATTCCGCCCGGTGCTCGTCAACGGGGCCGCCGGCATGCTCGTCACCCTGCGCGGCCGGCCGGCCGCCCTGATGGCCTTCACCATCGTCGGCGGCCGGATCACCGCGGTCGACGGCATCACCGACCCGCACCGGCTGCGGCGCCTGGTCGGCTAGCGGCCTTCCGCCGGTCCGAGCGCGTCGCGCCAGCGCGCGGTGTCGGTGACCTGCCCGGCGTGAGCAGGGCACGCAGCCCCAAGACGTGCGCCGCGCGGCGCCGGGGCTCAGAAGAGCGTGGGCGGCCCGGCGGGGACCGGCTCTTGGAGCGGCTCGACCTCGGGTACCCGGGCGCGCACCTGGTCGTGGAACCGGCGTGCCAGTTCCGGCGCGTCGACGTTGTCCGGCGTGTGGATGAACACGGTCGGAGAGCGCCCCTCGTGCAGCCAGCCGGCGACGACGTCGAGCCAGGGCTGCCATCCCGCGACGGTCCGCGCCGTGTCGTCGCGGCCGATGTACCGGACGACGGGATGAGAGGTGAGGGCTTGCACGCGGCGGGGGAGGCGTGGCTTCTTCGTCCACGCCTCCCGTTCCGCGGCACTCGCCGGAGAGCCATCGAACAGGGCGGTGGTGTCGAAGGTCAGCCATTCCGCGCCGACGGCGCCAAGCGCGCGCTCCAGCCCCTGTTCCGCTCGCGGGTCGTCGAAGAAGGCGCGGTGCCGCACCTCGACGCAGTACCGGTGCTCGCGGGGGAGCAGGCCAAGGAAGCCGGCCAGTGCGCCGAGGTCGGCGGGGGAGAAGGAAGGCGGCAGCTGAATCCAGAGGGCGTGGGCGCGCGGCCCTAGCGGCTCGATCGCGTCGAGGAAGGCGCGCAACGGCTCGTCGGCATTGGCGAGCCGGCGCTCGTGAGTGATAGTCCTCGGCAGCTTAAGCAGGAACCGGAAGCCGGGGGCGGTCTGCTCGGCCCACGACTTCACCGTGTCGCGGGCCGGCGTCGCATAGAAGGTGGTGTTGCCCTCGACGGCGTTACACCAGGTCGCGTAGGCGCTGAGCCGGTCACGTGGTGACAGTGACCGTGGCAGGAAACGCCCCTGCCACGGCGCGTAGCTCCACATCGCGCAACCGACGTGGAGTTCCATGGGCCCGAGGTTACCTGAGCGGATCATCCGGGACTGATTCCTGCTGCGGTTCCCTTCGCGGCAGGCGCGCCACGTCGGACACCGGCCCGAGGTGGCCGAGCTTGTCGGGGTTGACCACGGAGCGGATCGCCTGCACCATGCCGTCGGCGATGTCGAGCGCGAAGACGTTGACCACGCGCCCGTCGGCGTCGTAGGTGACCGCGCCCGGCTGGCCGTTGACCCAGGCAAGGCGGTGGTAGGCGCCAATGGCCTTGCCCCGGCGGAACAGGCCGCCGAGCAGGCGCAGCACCCGCTGGCTTCCGGCCAGCGGCTCCGCGATCGCCTGGGCCTTGCCGCCGCCGTCGCCACGGAAGACGACGTCCGGCGCGAGCATGCCGAGCAGCGCGTCCATGTCGCCACCCGCCGCGGCGTCGAAGAACCGGCGGGCGAACTCTTCGCCTTCCGCCCGCCGGGCCGGGTTGGGCACGCCGCCGGCCGCCTGCGCCCCGGCCAGGATGCGCTGCCTGGCCCTGGCGAAGATCTGGCGGCAGTTCACCTCGGTCTTGCCGGTGACCCGCGCCACGGCCGGGTAGTCGTACCCGAACACCTCGCGCAGCATGAACACCGCCCGCTCCACCGGGGAAAGCGCCTCGAGCAGCACGAGGAACGCCATGGACAGCGAGTCCGCCAGCTCGGCGTGCTCGGCAGGCCCCGGCTCGCCGACGGGCACGACGACCGGCTCGGGCAGCCAGTCACCGACGTAGGTCTCTCGCCGCACCCGCGCCGACCGCAGGTAGTTGATGCCAAGCCGCGTCACCGACGTCGTCAGGTACGCCTTCGGATCGGCGATGACGGTTCCCGCCTGCAGCGCGCGGGTCATGCCGAGGAACGCGTCCTGGACGATGTCCTCGGCGTCCCCCACGGAGCCGGTCATCCCGTAGGCGATGGAGAACAGCAGCGGCCGGAAGGCGGCCATGCTGCTCTCATCCGGGTTTGCGTTACCCCGGCTTGCCTCGCGGGGGCTCGTCTCATCAGGCGACCCAGTCACGGAATCCCTCCCGCCAGCTCGCGTACCGCGGCTCCCAGCCGAGGTTCTTGCGCGCCTTCTCGTTCGACGACCCGCGCGCGGTGGTCATCTGGGTCACGACGAACTCCCCGGCGAGCAGCCGCCCGAGCCAGGCGGGCACGCGCAGCGGCGGCTTCGCGCCTGCGACCCCGGCCAGGTACGGCAGCCAGTCCTTGACCGGCGCCGGGTCGCTGTCCACGACGTTGTAGACGCCGGGCGCGCCACGGTCAACCGCCGCGATCGTCGCGGCCGCGGCGTCGGTGATCTCGATGAACGACCAGATGCCGGTCCCGCCGCCGATGACCGGCAGCATCCGCTTGTGCAGCAGGTCGAGCAGGATCTGCGAGGCACCGGGGCCGTAGAAGCTGCCGTAGCGCAGCACGATCCCCTCGGGGACTTGGAGCGGCACCGTCTGCTCCACGTGCTTGATCGCCGCGAGCGTCCGCACCGCCGAGGGGACGAGCCGCGAGTCGAACGGGTCGTCCTCGGTCTTCACCAGACCGCCGGAACGCTCGTTCGTCCAGCCCGTGTAGCTCTGCGCGATGACCCGCCTGGTGCCCGCCTCCGCGGCGGCCGCGAGCAGGTTGTCGGTGCCCCTGGTGCGCAGCTCATTGGTGACGGCGAACACCCGGTCAGTGTTGCGGAGGCTGCGCATGTCGGCAAGCGCGGTCATCTGGTGCACGATCACCTCCGGCGCGGCGGCCCGCACCGCCGCGAGTACCGCGGCGCGATCGAGCCCGTCGAGGATCACCGGCGCCGCGCCCGCCGCACGCAACTGCGCGGCCTTGCCTGGTGTCCTGGTGGTGGCGGTGACCTCATGACCCGCCGCGACCAGGCCGGGCACGAGGTGCTGCCCAAGTGCCCCGGTCGCTCCCGTAACGAAGACTCGCATGGTCTTTCCTCCCGTGTGATTCCTTTCCCTCCAAGACAAGGCACCACCCGGGCCTGTGACACGGACGCCGGACCGCGCGGCAGTGGCATGCCAGCGGCGCGGGGCCCCGTGGCGAATGACACGCCGGACCCGCCGAAAACGCGGTCACCGTCAGGACGCCCGGCAAAACCTGGCCCGCGTATTCCCGGAAACCCCGCCGGGGTATTAGGTAAACCTCGCCGGGGTATTGTTTAAACCGGCTGGGGGTATTTCAGCTGAACGGTATCGCAACCTTTTACTGCGCGATGCCGGTAATGCCGGAATAAATTCGCGCTCCTCCGTTGACTCATTTCGGCTGGTGAGTAATGCTCTACCTGCGGTAAGCGATCGAAGGGAGCGCGGAAATGGATGACGGTGCCGGGCGTCTTACCAGGCTCGTCCTGCTGTGCGGCAACTGCAGTTGCGGCTGCCCGGAATTGCTCGTCGACCAAGACGCCCCGCCGGAGCGGCGGATCGTCATCACCGATGATTTCGGCCAGCGGGTGCAGATGAGCGTGGATCAGCTACAGGTCCTTATTGAGGAGGCGCGTTCCGGCCGCCTCGATAAGGCACTTGCCGGGCTGGCCGCCGGCTGACCGCACGAAACGCGGCCGCCGGGGGCGCTGATCATGTCAGCGCCCCCGGCGGCCCTGGCTTTCGGCGACCGGGGATGCCGCGTGGCAGGAAAGCGGTGCCCGCGGGGCGGGTTACCTGCCGATCTGGTAGCCGCCCGCCTCGTCGAGGGCCGCGCTGACCGCGTCCCGAGACAGCGGCGCGTCGCTGGCGACCGTAATGCTGGAATTGCCTCCGGGCACGAGATCGACGGTCACGGCGGACACGCCGCCGAGGCCGCTGAGCTCGCTGGTCACCGCGTTCACGCAGTGCTCGCAGCTCATTCCCGTCACCGCGTAGGTCGTCGTTGTCATCGGGTGCCTTTCTGTAATAGTCGCTCCGGGTTCTGGTACGGAGCTTCTGGACGTGCGCTCGACTCAGGACCGGACCAGGCGGGCGATCGCCTCGGATGCCTCGCGGACCTTATCGGCCGCGCCGTCGCCGCCCTCGGCCACGGCCTGGGCGACGCAGTGGCTGAGGTGCTCCTCGAGCAGGCCAAGGGCGACCGACTGCAGGGCCTTGGTGGCCGCGGCGACCTGAGTGAGGATGTCGATGCAGTACTTGTCCTCGTCGATCATCCGCTGCAGGCCGCGGACCTGGCCCTCAATCCGCCGCAGCCGCCTGAGGTAGCTGTCCTTGTCGTGGGTGTACCCGTGCATGTGGTTCTCCGGCTTGTGCGGTGATGTCGGCGCGGACGTGGTGCCGCTGCAGGCGCAGGCTGCTTGCCACGACGAAGGCCGAGGACAGCGTCATGGCCACCGAGGCGATGACTGGGTTGAGGAAGCCGAGCGCGGCGAGCGGCAGGGCGGCGGCGTTGTAGCCGAACGCCCAGGCGAGGTTGCGGCGGATGGTACGGAAGGTAGCGCGGGCGAGCGTGATCGCGTCGGGGACGCATTCGAGGT
Organism: uncultured Actinomycetota bacterium; assembly: GCA_963759545.1. GTDB lineage: Bacteria > Actinomycetota > Actinomycetes > Streptosporangiales > Streptosporangiaceae > Trebonia. The sequence continues at coordinate 202,830 of CAVXAB010000047.1, read as the reverse complement.
CGTCGCGGAGCAAGATCAGGTCCGCGGCGCTGATCGCGACGTCGGTGCCGGATCCGAGGGCAAGCCCGAGGTCGGCGGCGGCGAGGGCGGGGGAGTCGTTGACGCCGTCGCCGACCATGGCCACCTGGTGTCCCTGCGCCTGAAGCCGCGCGATGACGGCTGCCTTATCGGCGGGCAGCGTCCCTGCGATCACCTCGTCGATGCCGACCTGCGCGGCGACGGCCCTGGCGGTCGCCTCGTTGTCCCCGGTCAGCAGGACGGGGTGCAGGCCGAGCCCGCGCAGCCTGGCGACGGCGGCCGCCGCGGACGGCTTCACCGTGTCGGCGACCGCGACGGCACCCTGGATAGCGCCGTCCCAGCCGATCAGCACCGCCGTGCGGCCGGCTTGCTCCCAGGAGCGGCACTGGGCGGCCAGGTCGGCCGGCACGGACATCCCACGCCCGGTAAGCAGCTTCTCACGGCCGACTATCACCTCGCGGCCGTCGACGGTTCCCTGCGCGCCGAGTCCAGGCAGGGCCCTGAACCCGTCCGCCCGCGGCAGGGGCCCGGCCTCCGCGGCCGCCGCGCTGATCGCCGCGGCGACAGCGTGCTCGGACGCCTGCTCGACGGCTCCCGCGAAGCGGAGCAGGTCGGCGCGGGCTACCCCGTCGGCGGGGCGGATGCCCGCCACGGACATTTTCCCTGTGGTGACGGTCCCGGTCTTGTCGAGCACCACCACCGTGATCGACCTGGAGGTTTCCAGTCCCTGGTAGCCCTTGATGAAGATGCCAAGCCGGGCGCCACGGCCGCACGCCGCCACCAGTGCCGTGGGGGTCGCGAGTCCGAGAGCGCACGGGCACGCGATGATCAGGACGGCCAGGCCGGCGCTGAACGCGTGCCCGGCGGTGGAGCCGGCCAGCAGCCAGCCCGCCAGGGTGAGTGCCGCGCAGGCAAGGACCGTGGGAACGAACACGCCGCAGATCCGGTCCGCCGCGCGCTGGATGCTCGCCTTCTGCGCCTGCGCCTGCTCGACCAGCCTGATGAGCTGCGACAGCTGCGTGTCCTTGCCGGTCTTGTCCGCGCGGACGACGAGCCGCCCGGTGAGCGCCACGGTCCCGCCGGTGACGCTGTCGCCCTCGGCCGCGTCGGCCGGCACCGACTCCCCTGTCATCATGCTGCGATCGACCGCGCTCTGACCGAACAGCACTTCACCGTCCGCGGCGATGGTCTCGCCCGGGCGGACGACGAACTGATCCCCGGGCCGCAGCCGGCTGACGGGCATCCGCCGCTCGGTCCCGTCCGGGCTGAGCACGCACACGTCCCTGGCGGCCGTGGCCGCCAGGCCGCGCATGGCCTCGCCGGCGATGCGCCTGGCCCGCGCCTCGTACAGCCGGCCCGCGAGCAGGAACGTGGTGACGGTGGCAGCGGTCTCCAGGTAGATGCCGCCGCCGGAGGCGTGGATGAGCAGCTGCCACACCGTCCCGCTCGGCTGGCCGTTGTCGAGGGCGAACATGGCGTAGGCCGACCAGCCGCAGGCGGCGATGATGCCAAGCGACACCAGGGTGTCCATTGAGGACGTGCCGTGCCTGGCGTTCTTCAGCGCGGTGCGGTGGAACGGCCACGCGCACCACAGCGCCACCGGCGCGGCGCAGCGCGGTCAGCAGCCATTGCCATCCGGCGAACCGCAGCGACGGGACCAGTGACAGCATCAGGGACAGGTCGGTCAGCGGGAGGAAGAAGATCAGCGCCACGATCAGCCGGCGGCGCAGGTAGGCGAAGTCCCGGCTCGCGCCGTGCTCGTCCGCCGCCTCGTCTTCGTCCGCACTGTACGTGCTCATCGCGCGCGGTGGCGGTATAGCCCGCCTGCTCGACCGCCGCGGTGAGGGCCTGCACGGGCAGGTCGGCGGGTGCCGTGACCAGGGCGGTCGCGGTCGCGTAGTTCACCATCGCGTGCACGCCGTCCAGCTTGCCGAGCTTCTTCTCGACCCGGACCGCGCAGGCCGCGCAGGTCATCCCCTCGACCGACAGCTCGATTTCCCGCGTATCGTCGCCGCCGCGCGGTGCCGCAGCGACTGGTCCGGGGGCTCCGGCAGGCGCGCTCGCCGGGCTTACCGTGGTCACGCGACCGCTTCCTTGCCGTCGCCGTCCCGCCTGGGCCGTGACCGCGGCGGGCTCACGGGGCCCTGGTCCGCCCCGGCGTGCTCCGCTCCGTCCGGCAGGCCGGCCGCGGGCGTCACGCGGACGGTGTCCGGCGGGTTCCGCTTCGCCCGGGCGGCGCCGCCGCCAGGAAACTGCGGCGGGCCGTCCAGCCGGGAGACGGTGCCAAGCTCGGGCTCGGCCGCGCGGGAACTCGGCGCCGCGTGCGGCCAGCCGGTCGCGTCGGCCGTGCCGGCGTCGGCGACGCCGGTGCTGGTTATCCTGGCCTGCCAGATCAGCAGCACCGCGCCGGCCACGGCGATCAGGTGCTGTGCCTCGTCAGCGCCGATCGCCTGCCCGCCGATCAGGTCCGCGATCGCGGTGCCCGCCAGGCCGGCGGCCGCGATGCCGCACGTCCAGGCGAGTCCCGCCGACAGCGCCGGGCGGATCGCGCCGACGGCGAAGGCGATGGCCAGGGCCAGGTCGAACGAGCCGAGCTCATGCGCGGCGTGCGCTCCCGCGTCGTGGTCGTGCCCCATGATCAGCAGCGGCACGGTGACCGCCAGCTGGCCTAGCGCCGCCGCGAGCAGGGCACCCCGCAGGGCCAGCCTCAGCCGTCGCCTGGCCGGGGCCGGGGGAATGGCCGCGAGCACCCGGCCGGAAAGGTCGCGGTCAAGGAAGGGGCCGCCAAGCCGGGCACGCCTGGTCATCACGTGCGCACGCTGCTGCCAGTCCCGGCAGGCTTGACAGCCGGCCAGGTGCGCTTCAAGCGCGCCGTCAGGCACCCCGGGGTCCTCGCCGTCGATCCTGGCCGAGATGGCCTCGCGGGCCCTGTCACATTCCATGTCCCACTAGTGCGATGATGACTGCGAAAAGTTCCCGCCCGATGTCCCCACCCGGTGCGGAACCTCTACTACAGATTGTCGTAGGCTCTTGCCGTGGATGAGCTGACCTCCCTCGCGCGCGCCGCCGGGCGCGGTGACCGCGCTGCCCTGGCCAGTTTCGTCCGCGAGACCCAGGGAGACGTGTGGCGGCTGTGCGCCTACCTGGTCGATCCCGCCGCGGCCGATGACCTCGCCCAGGACACCTACCTGCGGGCCATCCCGGCGCTGCGCAAGTTCCGTGGGGACGCCCCGGTCCGCGCCTGGCTGCTGGCCATCGCCCGCCGCGCCTGCGCTGCGGAGATAGCCGTCCGCTCTCGCGACAGGCGGCTGGCCGTCCGCCTCGCGGCTGTCCCTGACGCTGCCCTTAGCCAGCCGCCGGCCGAGCCCGGCGCCCAGGCCGCCGCCGACGAGCTGCTTGCCGCGCTCGAGCCAGGCCGGCGGGCCGCGTTCGTACTGACCCAGATGCTCGGCTGCTCCTACGCCGAGGCCGCCGCCGTTTGCGAATGCCCCGTCGGCACGATCCGCTCCCGCGTCGCCCGTGCCCGCGAGGACCTGGATGCGATGCTCGCCGGCCAGGACGCCGCGTCCCGGCAGGCCCCGGCTAGCGACTCACGCTGCTGAGGGGGCCGGAATCGCCGCTCTCCGGCAATCGGGCGTGCGGCCATCGTGGGCATTTCCCTCAGGGAGTGCCCGGGGCGGTGACGGGTGCGTCGATGGTGACCTCCCCGGCGTGGCGGAAGACGAGCGTCAGCTGCACGTCCCGGCTGTTCTCGAACGGCACGGGGTCTTCGAGTACCGCATCGTCGGAGAGCGGGCTCAGGGTGAGCGTGCCGTTTCCTGGGACCGGCAGGCCGCTGATCACGGTCTCCGGCCCGGCTAGGCCGCTGCGCCTGGCAAGCACGACGCGCGCGGCGACGGGGCTGCGGACGGCGATCAGCTCATCGGGGGTGCTGCCCAGGTTGCGGATGGTCAGGAAGGTGTGCGCCGCGCCTGCCGCCGCGGCGGCCTTGGGGGTGAAAGCGCGCATGGGGACGGCAGCCAGGCTGATCTTGATCTGCACCCGGGTGAGGGTTCCCGCGCCGCCGGCGGTGACCCATGCCGACAGCAATCCGATCAGTACCGCGGCGCACGCCACTGGCCCCGCCGCTGACCGCCCCAGTTCCGCCAGCCGGCCGTGCCCGGTCACTGGCGGCGCCCTTGCGGCGTGAAGCGGCGTATCCGCAGGCTGTTGGCGACGACGATCAGCGAGCTCGCGGACATCGCGATCCCGGCGAACAGCGGGTTGAGGTAGCCGAGGGCGGCCACCGGGATCGCTATCACGTTGTAGCCGAATGCCCAGGTGAGGTTGGCGCGGATCACCGTCATGGTGGCGCGGGACAGCTGGATGGCATCGGCGATGCCATCCGGGTTGCCGCTGACCAGGGTGAGGTCGGCGGCGCCGATGGCGGCGTCGGTGCCCGTTCCGATCGCCAGGCCGAGGTCCGCCTGGGCTAGGGCGGCCGCGTCGTTGACCCCGTCGCCGACGAACGCCGCCCGGGTCCCGTCGGACTGAAGCTGCCTGATGACGGCGGCCTTGCCTGCTGGCCCGACTCCGGCGAACACGCTGTCCGCCGGGATGCCAAGCTGGCTGGCGACCGTCAGGGCGGTGCGCTCGTTGTCTCCGGTGAGCAGGACGGGACGCAGGCCCAGGCCGCGGAGGCGCGCGACGGCGGTGACAGCGGCCGGCTTCAGCCGGTCCGCGACGACGACCGCGGCGCGCGCCTGCCCGTCCCACCCGGCCAGGACCGCCGTGCGGCCGCTGTCTCCTGCCGTGTCCACCGCCTCGCGCAGCCCGGCGGGCACCTCGATGGACAGCTCAGCGAACAGCTGGGGGCTGCCCACGGTGACGAGGTGGTCCCCGACCCGGCCGCGCACCCCTGCCCCCGGCTGGACAGCGAACTCGGTCACCGGCGGCAGGCTGCCAGAGAATGCGGCGGCTTCCCGCGCGATCGCCTGGCCGATGGGATGCTCGGAGGCGTCTTCGACCGCTCCTGCCAGCAGCAGCGCCTCCTTTTCCTCGATGTCCTCGGCGGTGATGACGCGGCTGATGGTCATCGCGCCGGTGGTCAGGGTGCCGGTCTTGTCCAGCACTACGACCCGGATCCGGCGGGCCGACTCAAGCACGTGCGCGCCCTTGATCAGGACACCGAGCTCGGCGCCACGGCCGACCGCTGCCACCAGCGCGGCGGGCGTGGCCAGGCCGAGCGCGCACGGGCAGGCGACCACGAGGACGGCGACGGCCGCGCTCCACGCCGCGGCCGCGGGCAGCCCTGCACCCAGCCAGAAGCCGAGGGTCGCCGCGGCCAGGCTGATCACGCAGGGGACGAAGACGGCGGCGATCCGGTCGGCCAGCCGCTGCGCGCCGGCCTTGCTTGCCTGGGCTTGGGTGACGAGGCGGGTGATCTGGGCGAGCAGCGTGTCCGCCCCAACCTGGGTAGCGCGGACGACGAGGCGGCCGCTCATGTTCACGGTGGCGCCGGTCACCTGGTCGCCCGGCCCGACCTCCGCGGGCAGGGACTCCCCGGTGACAAGGGACGCGTCAACAGCCGAACTGCCCTCGATGACCACGCCGTCGGTGGCGATCTTCTCGCCGGGGCGGACGACGAACTCCTGTCCTGCCGCGAGTTCGCTCACTGGTACCCGGTGCTCGGTTCCGCCGCGCAGCACGGCGACACTCTTAACGCCGAGGGCGGCGAGCGCGGTCAGCGCGGAAGACGAGCGGGCCCGCGCACGGGCCTCCAGGTAGCGGCCGGCGAGCACGGCGACGGTGACGCCCACGGCGGCGTCCAGGTAGAGGGTCTGCCCGCTCGCCGCGGTGAAGGTGAACGTGAACGGCATTCGCATGCCGGCCCTGCCCGCGCCGCCGATCAGCAGGGCGTACAGCGACCAGCAGAACGATGCGGTGACCGCGAGGCTGACCAGCGTGTCCATCGTCGCCGCGCCGTGGCCAAGGCCGGCAAGCGCGGCACGGTGCAGCGGCAGTGCCCCCCACCCGGCGACCGGGGCGGCAAACAGCAGGCTCTCCCACTGCCAGCCGGGGAACTGGAACGCGGGCACCATGGCGAGCACAATCACCGCGGCGGCCAGCGGAGCGCAGACGGCCAGCCTGAAGACAAGGTCGCGCGCCACGGGATCGGGGCCGACGCTGCTGTCTTCCGGCGGTTCTGGGAGGACGGCGCCGTACCCGGTGGACTTGATCACGCCGATCAGCTCGGGAGTGTCCCGGCCGCCGAGGGCGGTGAAGTAGGCCCGCCCGGTGGCGTAGTTGACGGTCGCCGAGACCCCGTCCAGCCGGTTCAGCCGGCGCTCGATCCGCGCCGCGCACGAACCGCAGGTCATCCCCGTGACGACAAGCTCGGCTTCCACCTGCCCGCCAGGAGCGACGTCGGTGTCGCTCACGGATTCCCGCCCATGTTCATCCCGCCCATGTTCATCCCGCCCATCCCGGGGCCGCCAGTGGGGACGCTCCCGTCGTACTCGACCTGGGAATGGCTAGTGTTCACCGGCCCGAGCCGGGCCCCGGCCGCGTGCGCTCCGGCGAAGATCGCAGCGAGCAGGATGAGAAAACCAGCGAGCTTGACCGCGGGAGCCAACAGATCACCTCTTTGGGCAGTTTCGGGCCCATGGACGCGCGGAATAACGGCAGCCTAACCGTCCGCAATAGCGCACGAGAAGAGCCCGCCGCGAACATGAGCATCTTGTCACCTCGCGGTCAGCGCGCCGGCCGGTTGCCGGAAATCAGTGGCCGGATACAGGCACCACTATCCGTTCGGGATAAAGGTCTTTTGTGCCGAACGGATAGTGGTGCCTCTTATCCCGCCAGGATCTCGCCGCGCGGGCAGCGGCCCCTAGATCATGATCAGCAGCATGAAGGCCATGGTGACGCCCATCGCGATCCGGCAGCCAACTGTCGTCCCTGGAGACAGCAGCCACTGGCGGGCCGCGGTGCCGCTGTTCCCGGCTCCGCCGCCGGTAGCGGCCTGGCCGGCCGTCGCGGCACCGGGCCGCGTGTCCGTGGCCACAGGGGCTCCAGTGGCCTGGTTGCCGGAGAACGTGGCGACCGCGGACTCGGCGCCGGCCATCGCCGGAACGCCCGCGGCGGCGACGCGGGCCAGGGACATGCCCGCACTCGCCCGGCTGTAGCGCCTGCCGGACAGCTGGTCGAGATCCCAGATGCTGTAGCCGACCAGGATGAGCGCGAACACGAACGCCAAGGTGGGATAGCGCAGCGCCTGCATCACCGACCCGGATGCGCCGCCCATGCCGGCCATTCCCGAGCCGCCGGCGGGCGCCCCAAGCGCGAGGAACATGTACAGCATCGCCGCGCTGTGCGTCAGGTGGGGCGCGCAGTGCCCGCCGGCCAGGGCGCGGACGCCGTTCGCCCGTGCGTCCCGGCTGACCCGGTAGGCGAACCAGGCCGTCAGCAGCCCGAAGATGACCTCCCAGGCGCCGTTCGGCAGCGTGGTGAGGCTTGCCGCGAGCATCCCCGCCATGGCGATGGCCATCAGCAGGTGGGCAATGTCGCTATCGGTGACGACGGCGCCGCGCTGCCACGGGCGTGCCGTGACCAGCCGGGCCGCGCTTACCGCCGCGACGAAGAGCATGAGGGCGGCGAGTATGTCCAGGATCCAAGCGGGGGTCATCATGCCGCCTTCCCTTCTGTTGTGCGGGGCCCCGGCGCCGCGGTCATCGTCGTGGCCGGCCAGTAGGTCAGTGCCAGCAGGGCGAGCAGCGGCCCGGAGTTGGGGTCGGTGCCGCCGCCGGTGAAGATGGTCCCGAACGCCTCGCCGAAGATCCAGATCGCCGCGGCCACGACGATGGCGAGCACCAGGGTGGTTTTGGCAGCGCGGGGCGGCAGGTAGACCCCGATAGCGATCACCGCGAGCGCGACGGCAAGCACGATCGAGGCGGTCAGCCCCTGGCCGGCGACGAGCGAGGCCGCGCCCTTGTCGAGGGTTGCCAGCCAGCCGGGCTCGCCGCTCTCCATGCCCGCGATCATGCCGCTCAGCGCCTGCGGCGCCCGGTTAGCGGGAGTCAGCGCGAAGTAGGCCAGGCTTAGCCACAGCACGAGCCACAGCGCCCTGGCGACGTGGACGCCCACCGCCCTGGCCGCGGTGAAGGGCGCCGGCGTCCCGCGGTCGGCAGGCCACAGCTGCACGGCGAGCAGCGCGTAAATGATCACCGCGCCTGGCGCGCCGTTGAGTGGGCCCGCGGCGCCGCTCAGCACCCCGCCGAGCCCTTCGCCGAACCACCAGACGCCGAGCGCCCAGGCGATCGAGGCCGCGAGGGCGACCCGCACCGTCGGGCGGCACGCGATGCCCAGCCCGATCAGCAGCTGGGTCGTGGCGAAGATCGTGTTCACGAGCACGAGGTGGTGCTCGACGAGGTTGGCGTCCCAGGTGATCGGCCGGGCGATGACGGAGGGGTTGCCTGCGGCGGTTGCTGCGAGCATCTGGCCGAACGCCTTGGTGAACATGAACGACTGGTACTGCAGCACGGCGTCGAGCAGCCAGATGCCGGCGAGGACGAGCTGAAACGCGCGCCTGGCATCCGGGCTCTTCTCCGCGGGCTGGGCCTTGGCGCCAAGCCTGCCCCGCCACGCGGTACGTCCGCCCGCGACGGCGACTTCACTCATTGGGACTCTCCTCAGCTATGCCGCGGTAATGCCGCAGTGACGGCGCCCGGCGGGCAACAGCTCTTCCGTGATGGCAGCGGACGCTCGCGAAAACCATAGAATGGCCATCACCGATAGCGCAATAGTTATGCCATGAAATCCGTCATCATCCATAATTGGCACCCCGCGGATAAACCCCCCGGAGGTATTAATTAAACCGTCGGGGGGTATTAATTAAACCCACCAGGGGTATTGACGGGAAGCCGTATCTTAACCGAGCTCGCAGTGCGGTCCGCGGGGTTCTGTCCGGTTGCCGCTGCGTTGTGCACGCCGGTCAGGAGGAGCCGTACTCGATGGGCACGGTGATGACCTGTGTTGTGGTCCATGCGGTGGTTCCCTGGCGGAGCCGCCAGACGGTCAGCTTGCTGCCGCTGACCGCGAGCGCGTCGAAGCCGCCGCCGGGACCGGGGGCGAGTGCCGCCGTTCCCGGCGGAACGGCGGGCAGCGCGCGCCAGGCGGCTGCCGGGCCGCTGATCGTCTCGGCGCGGCCGTCGGTGAGCACGGCCCACGCGGCGCCGGAGGCGCCGAAGCCGGAGGACCGGACGGTTGCCGCGCCCAGCCGGAGCGGCGCGGAGACGGTCCAGTGCGCGCCGTCGTCGCTGGTCCGCGCGGCGAGCAGGCTGGCGGCGGTCCCGGTGCCTGCGACCAGCAGCGCCTCGTTGCCGGCCGGCGTGCCGGTCAGCCGCAGCACCTCGGTGGCCGTGCCGGCCAGCGGGGCAGGGAGGGAAGGCCCGGCGGCCTGCCAGCCGCCGGCGGTGTAGCTGAAGATGCCGGTGATGCCCGGCCGCGTGCACGTCGCGGCTGCTAGCGGCGCGCCTGCGGGCGTGACGGATACGGCGGTGAGCCCGGCGGGGGAGCACGGCCGGCCCGCCGCGGGTCCCCGCGAGGGAGCGCGCACTGGACAGCGGGGACCAGTGCGCTCCGCCGTCGGCTGACTGCGTGACGGTGCCGCCGAGCAGCAGCGCGAGCATCTGACCGCCGCTGGGCGCGGCGGCCAGCGCGTCGGGCACGTCGGCGAGGCCGGGCTGCAGCGGGCTGCCTGGCTGCCAGGTCGAGCCGTTGTCGCGGGTGGCCGTCAGCGCGGAGAACGTGAGGTCGACGCCGGGCCGGAACCCGGCGATCAGCGCCTGGTTGTCCTGGGTGGCCAGTACGAGTCCGCCGTTGGTCGCCACCCCCGGAGGGGTGACCAGCTTCCAGTTGGTGCTCCCCGCGGGGCGGGCGAACAGCTGCGAGAACGCGTTGTCGCTGCTGGCGGTGCCGCCCATGACGACGGCGGCCCAGGTGCCTGCCGTGGTAGCGAGCGAGGTGTTCAGCGAGGGCGCGACGACAGGCGCGCTCGGCGGGGCCTGGTGGCTGGCCGTCTGACCGCAGCCGGCGGCGCACCCGGCCAGCACCGCGACCGCGACCGCCGCGCAGCCGCGGCGCGCTCCCGCCAGGCGAGTGGCGGGCCGCTTCACGGCTGCCCCAGCGTCTGCCGCGCGGCGTCGGCCAGCAGCACCGCGTACGACGACCTGGTGCTGGTGGTGCCCGGCCCGGGGTCGTCGCTAAGTTCCTCGCGAATGTTCCCTGAGCGGTCGAGGACGAAGGCGATGTCGTCGTGCGCGATCATCGCGCCTCCCGTGCTGATCTCCGCGGTGACGCCGTAGCCGCGCCAGATGTTCTCGAGCTGGCCGGGTGAGCCGGTCAGGTACAGCCAGTTGGGCACCGTGTCGAGGTTCTCCTGCTTGTCGAACGCCTGGGTGTACGCCACGTTGTAGTAGAGCGGGTTGATGACGATCGCGACCAGCTCGACCTGCCGGTCGTCGGTGCCGAGCAGCTGCCCGGCCCGGCGGACCTCCTGGGCGATCAGCGGGCAGTCTGACACGCACACCGGGTCGAGGAAGGTGAGCAGCACCACCTTGCCGCGCAGGCTTTCCAGCGTGATCTGCTTGCCGTCCTGGCTGGTCAGCTGGAACGCGGGAGCCGGCTGGTCGAGCGCACCGGTGGAGCCGGAGATGGCCTCGGCGATGATCGGGTCCGCGTTGCGGTTCGCCGACGCCGCGGCCATCGGGGCGGCGCCCACCAGGATGACGCCGATCGCGCCAAGGGCGGCGGCCGTGCGGACGCTGACGGCGCCGATGGCGCCGCGGACCGCGGCCGGGCGCAGCCGCTCCCGCAACGGCACCGCGGCCGGCGCGGCGACTGGTTCCACGGCCGCCGGGGCCGGGGTGAGCGCGAGGTACCCGGCGGTGAACAGCAGGATCATCGGGATCATGCTGTTGGGGTCGGTGCCGAGCCCGCCGAGGAAGCCGAGGTCCTCGATCAGCACCCAGTCGGCCAGGCACAGCACCGTGGCGGCGATCACCGCCGGGCGGACCAGCCGGGCCGGCCGGCGAGGAACGCCGCGCCGAGCACGGCCAGCGCGATCACCGTGAACAGGTTCACCGCGAACCCGTGCGCGGCGGTGAACGACGCGAAGCCGGAGACCAGGGCGGACAGCAAGTGCGGCTGCGATGCCTGGGCCATCGACTGCACCATGCCGGTGAGGGTGCCCGGCTGGCCGCCCGCGGTGCCCTGCCAGAAGCCGCGCCCTGGCCAGGCCTGCAGCACGGCCATGCCGATGAAGAACGTCCCCATCCCGGCCAGGATGAGCCGACCGGTCCTAGGCGTCTGCCAGGCTCGTTCTGGCAGCGCGATAAGCGCCCCGGCGGCCGCGTAGAACAGGACCGCGCCCGGCGCGCCGAACAGCCAGGTAAGGCCGGGAGCGAAGATGCCACCGAACGACTCGCCGAACACCCACACCAGCAGCCCCCACCCGACGCTGGCCAGCCCGGCGGCCCGCGACCACCAGCCGCGCTCGGCGAGGATCAGCCACAGGCCGATCCCGACCTGAATCCACACGGCCGAGGCCCCCGCCTGAACGGGGTGGTAGGACCAGATGGTCCCGCCCCAGTTCACCAAGTGCTGCACCCAGGCGGGCGAGTTCGCCGCGGTGGGCGCGATGACCTGCGACGGCATGCCGGCGGCCATCTTCGGCTGCGCTTGCAAGAGGCCGTCGAACACCCAGATCAGGCCGAAGGCGATCCGGAGCAGCCGCCGCGCCCGCGGCTCGGCCGGGGCCTTCGCCGCCGCGCCGCCGGTGCCCCCGCCCTCGCCGCCGGTCACCGGAACTGCGGTCCAGGCCCTGGTGGTGCCCCACACCAGCAGCAGCAGCACGAAGATCGCGGCAGCGATCAGCCACTGGTGCAGCAGCGCGGACCTGAAGGCGTTCACGATCGTCGGGTCGGCTGGGTTCAGCCCCGAGTTCATACCAGGCACGAAGCCCGCTCCTTTCGGAGGCTGGCGCGTTGGGGTGAAGGCAGGCAGCGCTGCGCTGCGCTCACAGTAAGCAGCGGCCGCGCGGTGACGGGAGGCTCGCCGGGCAACATGAGCAAGATGTCATCTTCTGGTCCCCCGTTCCGGCAGGTCATGCGGCGTTCTCGCGGCTAGCGCGCGGGGCGGGGGCCGGCTGGGGGATAACTGCACATTCCACGTCGTGCTAGTGCGCTCAGCGGGCGGGAAAGTTCCCGCATCTGCCCTGATTTCTCCTACATGTTTGTCGCAGGCTTGGCCGCGTGGACGAGCGGGTCACCACGTCGTGTACTGGCGCTCCCCGACCCAGTAGCTGTCGGCAACGACGCCAGGGAGGGCGACCTCTATCCCCTCGGCGACCGACTGCGGGGCGAGGAATGACCAGTCGCTTGGCGCGCCGTGACCGCGACGGCTAGGCAGGCGATCAGGCCCGCGACGGCCTCGGCGGCCCAGACGTGGTGGAAGTCGGCGACCGTGGGGACGGCCCCGGTGCCGAGGATGACCACTACCACCGAGACGCCGATGGCGCTGCCGACCTGGCGGGCCATGTTGAGCACGGCGCTGCCGGTCGTCGCGCGGTCCGGCGGCAGGGTGCCGGCGGCGGCGAACAGCGGGGCCTGGGTCAGCCCGGCCGACATCCCGCCGATGATCAGCCCGGGCAGGAACGCCGCCGGGTAGTCCGGTGCGGCCCCGGTGAACAGCATCCAGTAGCCGGCCATGAGCGCCATGCACAGCGTGCCCGCCATCGCGGGCAGCAGCCGGCCGAACCGCGCGCGGATGCGGCCCGCGTTGACCGCGAACACCGCGGCGGTGGCGGGGCCAGGCGCGATCGCGAGACCAGACTTGACGACGCTGTAGTGCCACTGGCCCTGCAGGAACAGGACGACGCTGAGCAGGAAGATAGCGAACCCGATGTAGAACACGAACAGCGCGATCGACGCCCCGGTGAACGGCCTGCTGGTGAATAGGTCACGCTCGATGAGCGCATGCGGGTGCCGCAGCGTCCGCGCCACGGTCAGGGCAGTCACCAGCACGGCGACCGCGAGCAGCGTCACGGTCTTCGCCGAGCCCCAGCCCCAGGTCGGACCCTGCACGGTGCCGAGCACGAGCAGCGTCACCGATGCCAGGACGAGCACCGCGGATACCAAGTCCGGCAGCCGGCTTCCGGCGACGGCCCGTACCTCCGGCAGCACCTTCAGGCCGGCGAGCAGGGTCGCGACCCCGATCGGCACGTTGATCAGGAAGATCCATCGCCAGGAAAGCTCGACGAGCAGCCCGCCAACAGGCGGCCCGGCGGTCGCCGCGACGGCACCCACGCCCGCCCAGATGCCGACGACCATGGCGTGCTGCCGCTTCGCGAACGCCGGGTAGAGCAGCCCGAGCGAGGTCGGCACGATCAGCGCCGCGCCCGCCGCTTGCACGGCCCGCGCCGCGATCAGCACGCCAAGGGTCGGGGCGGCGGCGCACGCGGCCGACGCGAGGGTGAACACCGCGACGCCGGCGAGCAGGAAGCGCCGCCGCCCGAAGTGGTCGGCCAGCCGCCCGGCGGGCACCAGCAGCGCGGCGAAGATGATGGCGTAGGCGTTCAGCACCCACGACAGCCCCGACAGCGACGACCCGGAGTAGGACCGGCCGATCACCGGCAGCGCCACGTTCACGATGAAAAGGTCGAGCTGGGCCATGAAGGCCACGGCGGCGAGGACCGTCATGATCCACCAGCGCGCCGGGTGCCCCTCTTCCGTGGGCGCACCGGAAGCGGCAGCCCCGGCCGCTGGGCGCCGCCCGGCGGCCGGCGGCACCGGCGCGTCCAAGCCGGCCGCTTCCGCGTTCGACATCATTCCTCCCGGCAAGGCTGGCGCCCATAATCCTGGTTCATTCAGTGAACTTTCACCGAAGTAAACCACGGGACCAATGATTCAGTCAATGAACTATCACGGCGGAAGTTGCGCCGGCGCCGTGATCGGACGCCTTTCAGGGCGGCTCCGCAGACGTCGGCCAAGATGATGGATACCTGCACCCGCTATAGCGCGTGCAGGTATCCGCTATCCTCGCGCCGAGCTACCGCCTCTCGATAACAGCAAGAAGCGCGCCTGCGCGCCTCGCCTCGTGCCTGCGCGCCACGGGCGGCGGAGCGCTGCCGGGCGAGGCGGGACGGGTTTCATGCCTGCTGGCTGCCGGCCGTCACCGTGGCGCGGTCGGCACCGCGGGCGCCGCCCCCGGGCCGGGTGCGGCGCAGGCCGGGGATCAGGGCGACGGTCACGGCGAGCGAGGCGCACCCGAACGCGCCGATGGCGGTCGACGCGCCGGCCGGCCCGCCGCCCAGGCGCTGCGCGAGCAGGCCGGCGAGCACCGCCGCGACGCCCTGCATCGCCATCGTGCCGGTCGAGTACAGGCCGAGCACCTGACCGCGCACGTCGGCAGAGGTGTGCGCGAGTAGCCGTTCCTGCAACGGCAGGCTCGCCGCGTACCCGGCGGACGCGAGGAAGCCGAGGGTGAGCGCCGCGGGCAGCGGCGGGTGCAGCAGGAACACGACGTACGGCGCCGCGAGCAGGAACCGCAACGGCTCGACCAGCCAGGTGCGGGCCGCGGCGGGCAGCAGGCGGCCGACGAGGATGTCGCCGGCGAGCATCCCGGCCGCGGTGACGGCAAGCAGGTAGCCCGCCGCGTGCGCGCCGAACGGGACGAACAGCGACTCGCACCCCACGACCAGGCCGTTGGGCAGGCAGCCGGCGAGAAAGACCGGGCGGAGCAGCGGAGACCCGAGCAGCGCCCGGTTGACCTCATGCGAGCGGCGCATCAGCGAATGACCGGTCACGCGCGGCGGGTGGTCGCCGATGCCCAGGTACACGACGACGAGAGCGACCGCGGCCGCGCCGGCGGCGGCGAGGAACAGCCCCGACGTGGTCAGGGCCACGAGCAGCAGGCCCCCGAGCCCGTACCCGGCGACCTGCATGCCGCCGACCGCGACGTTGATGGTCGCCCGGCCGAAGACATAGCTGTCCTTCGGCAGGATGTCGGACACGAGCGCCAGCATCGACCCGCTGGTCGCGGCCATCGCGATCCATGGCAGGGCGAGGAAGGCGAACCGCGCCCCCCACGGCATCCGCGGCAGCGCCTGCAGCAGGTCGGCCGCGCAGGTGACCGCCGCGACGGCCATCAGTGCCTGCCGTGGCCGCAACAGGTCCGCCGCCGACGACGTGAACCACGAAGCCGCCAGCCTGATCAGCGGCCCGCCGAACATCGAAAGGCCCGTGAGTGCCGCGTTCCCCGTCGCGGCGTAGGTGACGGTGCCGAGCGCCAGGCTCCCCGCCGCCGCGGCCGCGTTGGCCAGGCACTGGGCGATGAAGATGGCGCGGAACTCATGGACGGCGAACAGTTCACGGTAGGTACGCACCCGGCGAGTGTGCGGCAGGCGGCGAAGAGCCGCTAATCTTTCGCGGGTACGCGAAACGTCAGCCCCGGAGAGGGGCCCACGGAGAGGGGACTGTCACGGGAACCTGGCAGGTGACGTCGGACTTGCTGGCGAAGGCGCGGTTCGTCGTGTCGCCGAAAGCGGAGGTGGCTGCCGCGCTCGAGGCGCTGCTGCGGCCGTCCGACCCGGCCGAGCGGGCGTTCCGCGCGGCGCACCACGTGGCGTTCGAGGCGATGCTTGACGAGCACCCGGCGCGCCGGGACCTGGTCTCCCACAGCCACCGGCCGCGGCGGGGCGGCCAGCCTGGCTGGCTCGCCCACTTCCTCGCGTCCCCGCCCCCGGCGCCCGACGCGACCTTCGAGGCCGAGCTGGCCGACGTGGCCGCTACTTCGGCCGGTGAGCTGCGCGCGGACCTGCGCGAGACGATGGGCGGGCCGCTGCCACGGTCGCTGGAGACGGGTGACGTGACGCAGGAAGCCGTATTCGTTCTTGAGTGGATATGGACGCACGCCGTCGCGACGGACTGGCCGCGGCGGGAGCGGCTGCTGCGCGCGGACATCGTTGCGCGCACCGGGCAACTGGCCAGGCACGGGTGGGCGGCGGTGCTGCGTGACCTCGGCAAGGGCAGGGAGTGGGCCGGCGACGGGCAGCTGCGGATCAACCGCTTCGACCGGCCGACGCGGGTGCTTTCCGCCGAGGCCGACCTGTCGTTTATCCCCGTCACGTCGAACGCCAGCTGGGTCGGCTGGAGCGAGCCGGTCAGGTACGCGGTCTACTACCCGGTCGCGGGGCGGCTCGCCCCGCGCGACGCCGCCAGGCGCGGCGGCCTTGACCGGCTCATCGGGGCCAACCGCGCGGCGCTGGTGCGCCTCCTCGACCAGCCGCTTGGCACGACGCACCTGGCGGCGTCCAGCGGCCTGCCGGTCGGCGCTGTCGGCAACCACCTGCGGGTGCTGCTCGACGCGGGCGTGGTCGCCCGCCGCCGTTCCGGGCGCAACGTCCTGTACTGGCGCACCGCGCTCGGCGAGGCCCTTATCGCCGCGGACGGCGCCTGAGCCGCGCTTCCCATTCGGGCTTGGTGAGCGCGTACTCGACCTCGCCCTGCTCCGCGCCTTCGATGACGTCGGCTCCTTCGTACGGTGTGGTGCGCACCAGTGTGAGGCCGCATTTCTCCAGGACGTGCCGGGATGCGGTATTGACCGTCAGCGTGTGAGCGAATACCCGCTCGATGCCAAGGTCGGTGAATCCCATGCTGATCAGCGCGCGCGATCCCTCGGTGGCGTAGCCCATGTTCCATGCGGCCTTGCGCAGCCGGTAGCCGAGGTCAATGTTGGTGATGTCGCCGTCGCTGCCGGGGCGGAAGTGGAACCAGCCGAGGAATTCTCCGGTGGCGGCGGACTCGGCCGCCCAGGTGCCGAGCCTGTCCATCCGGTCGTAGACGGCCAGATGGAAGGGGATGATCTGGTCCCGGATCTCCTCGCGGGGCGTTGGCCTGCCGCCGGTGAGGTAGCGCATGACCTCCGGGTCGCTGTTCAGGTTGAACAGGTTGTCTACGTCGTCCTCGGTGAACTGGCGAATGACCAGTCGTGGTGTTTCCAGGATGATGCGCATCTCTCGCTGTGTCATGAGCAACGAGTATGTAGGCAGTAAAGCCATGACGGAAGGAAAGGATTAAAGGAGAAAGGTCACATCTATCATAGGGAACAAGCCGGAATTGTGGTCCGTTATTCAATACGGAAGCCGATTGCGGCACATTCTTTATCAATGCCAAACCTTAATATAACACGCTCAGGCGGGGCGCGGTCAATGAATAGCTTCTTAGGCGTTTATCGGAAATCAATGGATTATCCTGGCAGGACCTCGGCCGGCTGCGGCGCGAGCACGGCCTCGGCGGGCACCAGGCCGCGAACCGCGGTCAGTACTTGCGGCCACGGCCCGTGACACGGGCACCACATGCTTCCCTGACGCATCAACTAGGCACTAACCTTGAGAACAACGGCGGAGGGGCTCGTCGTCAAGTGCGGATGCGCCGCCAACAGTCCCTGCCAGGCGAGACCTAATGGCGGAGGCTGCGCGGCGTGAGCGAGTGCCCTGCGGGCTGCTGCCCGCACGACAGCGCAAGGCTGGTTGAGGGCTGTCCCGGTGACCTTCCAGGCGCGCCGTTGCCCGAGCGGGCCGCTCACCTGCGCGCCTGCCAGCTGATGTCCATCCGCAAGATCGCCACGGTCACGGGCGTGGACCGGCAGCGCATCACGCAGCTGCTGTACGAGGTCGCGATCGAGGACAGGCCCCGTGGTGCCTGGCGGCGCATGACACGCCGGACCGCGGCGGACGAGCGGCTTGACCAGGTGCTGCGCCTGTCCGAGGAGCAGCAGGCGCCCGCCACGCGGGTCGCGCCGCTGTCCTCGCGCGGACCTTCGGAAATCGAGCTGCTCGCCGCCCTGTACGCCGCCCCGGAGGTCCGCCAGGTTCTGGACCGGCACGGCGTCCCCGTGGTCACCCTGGCCGGGCCGGCGTGGCAGCGGTTCCCGGCTCCGCAGCCGCTGACCGCGGGGCTTGTCGCCGACCTCTACGAAGGCTGCGGGCTCAGCCTGCACCATATCGAGCTGCTCACCGGCAGGCCGGCCGCCGCCGCTGGCGCCGTCCTGCGCGCCAGCGGCATCAAGCTTCGGCTTCCGGGAGGCAGGTCCCCGTTCATGGAACGCTGGCGCCCGGCCAGGGACTGACCGCGCGCCCTGCACGCGCCGGCCCCTCGTCGGTTCCTGCCTTCATTACCCGGGTTGCGGGCGGAGCGCGGCAGCTCAACACCGCCATCGACTGGGGCCGCTACGCAGAGCTGTACGACTATGACAGCGACGACGAGGAACTCACCCTCGAACCCGGCGCCGCCGACTACCTGTGAGTGGCGTGCGCCCGGCCTGACAGCGCAAGCCCGCGCGGCGACGGCTGTGCCCCTCGTCACCGCGTCACCTTCGCCCATGCGCGGGAGGGCAGCAGCCGCAGGCCGTTGAGCCCGACGATCACGGTGGAGCCCTCGTGCCCGAGGACGCCGAGCGGGAGCGGGAGGTGCCCCGCCAGGTCCCAGGTCACCAGGGCGGCGATGATGACGGCGGCGATCACGAGGTTCGCGGCGACCACCCGGCGGGCGCGGCGGGCCAGGGCGATCACGGCCGGGATGACGGCCAGGTCGTCGCGCATGATGACGATGCCGGCGGTGTCGAGCGCCAGGTCGGAGCCTGCCCGGCCCATCGCGGCACCGGTGCTCGCGGCGGCCATGGCGGGCGCGTCGTTGACGCCGTCGCCCGCCAGCAGCACGTTCCTGCCGCAGGACTCCAGCTCTCGCACGGCCCGCACCTTGTCTTCCGGCAGCAGCCCGGCCCGCACGTCGGTGATGCCGGCCTGCATGGCCAGGCGGGCGGCGGCGCGCTGGTTGTCGCCGGTCAGCAGGACCGGCGGGGTGCCGGTGAGCGCGGCGATCCTGGCCACCGTCCGCGCCGCTTCCTGGCGGATCCGGTCGGCGATGCCGAGCACGGCGACGGGCTCGCCGTCGACGGCCATGACCGCGGCGGTCTGGCCGTCCTCCTCAAGCGCGGCGACCAGGGCACTGACAGCCGCGCTCGAGGCGGTTGCCGCCGGGCTGCCGATCCAGACCCGCTGCCCGCCGACCCGCGCGGTGATGCCGCGGCCGGGCAGCGCGCTGAACCCGGTGGCGGCCTGCACGGGCAGTCCCGCTTCCCGTGCGGCGGCGACGACCGCCCGGGCCAGCGGGTGCTCCGACGGGTTCTCCGCGGCGGCGGCCAGCGCCAGGATCTGCTGCTCGCCGTGCCCGCTGCCGGGCAGCACGCGGATGGCGGCAAGCCTCGGTGTTCCCTCGGTGAGCGTGCCGGTCTTGTCGAACGCGACCACGCCGGTCCCTGCCGCCTTTTCCATGGCGACCGCGGACTTGACCAGCACGCCGTGGCGGCCCGCGTTGGCCATCGCGGAAAGCAGCGGCGGCATGGTGGCCAGCACCACCGCGCACGGCGAGGCGACGATCATGAACGTCATCGCGCGCAGCAGGGACGCCTGCAATGCCTCACCGGCCAGCAGCGGGACGGTGAAAAGCAGCACGGTCGCGGTGACCATGCCGAGGGAGTACCGCTGCTCGACCTTCTCGATGAACAGCTGGGTGCGTGCCTTGGTCCCTGACGCTTCCTCCACCATGGCCGCGATGCGGGCGATCACCGTGTCCGCGGCGGCGCGGCTGACCCTGACGGTGAGCGCGCCGGTCCCGTTCAGGGTCCCGGCGAACACCTCGTCGCCCGGCTCCTTGACCGCGGGAAGCGGCTCACCGGTGATCGTGGCCTGATCAACGTCGCTTGCCCCCTCCACGACCTGGCCGTCGGCGGCGACCCGCTCACCTGGCCGCACGAGGATGACGTCCCCGGCATCGAGGGACGCCGCGTCGACGGTCTCTTCTCCGGCGTCCGCGGTGAGCCTGACCGCGCGGTCAGGCGCCAGCCCGAGCAGCCCGCGTACCGCCTGCGCGGTGCGGTGCGTGGCGACCGCCTCGAGCGCACCCGACGTCGCGAAGATGACGATCAGCAGGCCGCCGTCAAGCACCTGCCCGATCGCGGCCGCCCCGACCGCCGCGGCCACCATGAGCAGGTCCACGTCCAGGCGCCGCTCCCGCAGCGCCCGCAGTCCGGCCAGTCCCGGCTCCCAGCCGCCCGCCGCGTAGCACGCCAGGAAGAGCGTCCAGGCCAGCCACGCCTGGCCGTGCGCCAGCCAGGCGGCGAGCCCGGCCGCGAACAGCGCGGTCGCCGCGGCCGCCCAGCGCACTTCAGGCAGCGACCACCTGCCGGGTCCGCGCGGGACGGGTGCCCGGGTCTGCTGAGACGCGGCAGCGCGGGTCAAGACGGGCGCCATGCCGAACCCCTTACGCAGGAATGTATGAATACTTCTTCATTCGATCAGCACAGTATCATGTTCCCCATGGGGCATAAGCCGCGGCAAGAACCGGATGAGCAGGCACCGCCGGCGGCGCTCGACGCCGCCTCGGCCGCGCAGGTCGCGCAGACCATGCAGGCACTGGCGGCACCGAGCCGCCTGCTGATCCTGTCCAGGCTGCGCCGCGAGCCCTGCTCGGTCACCCGGCTCGCCGCCGACATCGGCATGGAACAGTCCGCGGTCTCCCACCAGCTTCGCATGCTCCGCCACCTCGGACTCGTCGCAGGCACAAGGAACGGCAAGACCACCGTCTACGCCCTCTACGACGACCACGTCGCCAGGCTGCTTGACGAGGCCGTCTACCACAGCGAGCACCTGCGCCTCGGCCTGCACGACCGCGATTCCCGGGATCACGGCATCCCCGTCACCGCCTGACGTGCGCCGGAGTACGCGAGGGACGGGAGATCCTCCCGCCGGGCACTGAACCGCCGGGTCCGCCGACAGGGAACAATGGCTGAGTGCCTGCACCGATGAGGGGAGAGCGCCTCCGATGACTAGCGACACGGGGCACCGGCCCGCCGGGACCCCCGGTCACGGCCACGCGCACGGCCCCGGTCCCGGGTCGGACCGCCGGCCGCTGCTTGCGGCCCTCGCATTGCTTGGCGCGTTCATGCTCGCCGAGGTGATCACCGCCGTGCTGTCCGGGTCGCTCGCGCTGCTGTCGGACGCCGGGCACATGCTCTCGGACGTCGGGGCGATCGGCGGGGCGCTGTGGGCGATCCGGCTGGCCGCCAGGCCGCCGACGGGGAAGTGGACGTTCGGCTGGAGGCGCGCAGAGATCCTTTCCGCCGCCGCCAACGGCATCACCCTCCTGGTGGTGGCGGGCGTCGTCACCGCCGAGGCCATCACCCGGCTCATCCGCCCGCCCGCGGTGGACGGGTGGCCGGTCATCACCGTGGCCGTGGCCGGGGTTGCGGTCAACGTCGCCGCTTCCTGGGTGCTGGCGCGGGCGAACCGCTCCAGCCTGAACGTTGAGGGCGCGTTCCGGCACGTCCTGACCGACCTGTACGGGTTCATCGGTACCCTCATCGCCGGAATCATCATCGTCACCACCGGGTTCACCCGCGCCGACGCGATCGCCTCCCTGATCGTCGTCGTGCTGATGGTCAAGGCCGCCTGGGGACTGCTGCGCGACTCCGGCCTGGTGCTGCTTGAGGCCGCGCCCGAGGACACCGACCTTGAAGAGGTCCGCGCGCATATCCTCAGCGTCCCGCACGTCAAGGGCGTGCACGACCTGCACGCGTGGACCGTGACCTCGGGGCTGCCGACGTTGTCCGCCCACGTGATCGTCGAGGACTCCTGCTTCCAGGACGGCCACGCGCCGCGGCTCTTGGACCAGCTCCAGGCCTGCCTCGCCGGGGACTTCGACATCGAGCACTGCACCTTCCAGCTCGAATCCGCGGCCCATGTCGGCCACGAGCTGGGCACCCACTGAGACTGGCGGCCAAGCCAAGCGCGTAACGGCCAGCCGGCCTAGGCGGCGCTAACGCCGCAGGATGTACTGCACCTGGCCGTCGCCGCCCGGCCGCATCGCGGGGACGATCTCGCTGGTCACGAGTCCCTGCTCGGCGGTGAGCTCGTCGACGATGGTGAACGCCTTGGCGATGCGCTCCGGTGAGTCGATCACGATCGTGACGACGGGGACGTGCCTGCCAAGCTGCAGCAGGCGGTCGCCGTGCGGCGCGTGGTCGCCATGGAAGCCCCAGATGCCCCGCTGGGTGGTCGCGCCGCTCATCCCCGCGGCGAGCAGCTCGCGGACGATCGCCCGGTGAACCGGCTGGCCGTCGTGCAGCGCGGCCTCGGACGTGTAGACCATGAGCTTGTGCCACAGCGGCATGCCGGTCTGGTCCGTGCCGGGCAGGGCGGAGGGCGGGCACAGCAGCTTCCCGTCCCGCTTGCAGATCTGGACGCGCTCCAGCGTGAGCAGGGGCCGGCGCAGCAGCCCGCCCAGCTCGGGCAGCACCCGGGCGATCCTCGTCCCCGAGCCGACCGCGATGACCATCATCGGCGTTGCCGCGTTGCGGCTGAAGAAGGAGGCCCGCTCCCGGTTGCCGTGCGCGGTCCCGTCGACGCCGAGCAGCGCGGTCGCCCCGGCGACGCCGCGCCGGTGCAGCAGGTCGCAGACGGCCATGAAGGCCGGCATCCGGTACACGCGTTCCTGGCGGCCTACGTAGATGGTCAGCTTGGTCTCTTCGTGCACCCCTTCGCGCAGTGTCACCGCCTCGACGTCACCGGTCTCGATGTCGCCGCTCAGCAGCCGCGCCCCCTCCAGGGTGACGAGCCCGGTCCCGGTCAGCCGGGCGGTCGGCTCGACGAGCGGCTCCATCCGCGACCGGCTGTCGACCGCGACCGCGATCAGCGGCAGGTCTTCCGACAGGGAAAGCGACATGTCGGTACGGGCGTGGCGCTTCGCGCCGAAACCCTCCACGCCGCGCAGCAGAATGCTCGTCGCGACCTCGTGCCGCCCGTACAGGTCGAGCAGCGCGTCGGCGGCGAATCCGTCGCCCGCGACCCGGCGGCGTTCACCGAAGTAGCTGGTGAGCTTGACGGCGTCCTCGTTCACAAGTGCGCACCGATCAGCCGCCCGAGTGCCGCGGCGGCGACACCAAGCACCAGGCTCACGATGATGTTCAGCGCCGCCTTGCGGTACTGACGCTCCTCCGTCAGCCGGTGCGTCTCAAGCATCCAGGTGGAGAACGTCGTGTAGGAACCGACGGCCGCCGTGCCCGCGAGCAGCGCCGCGTCGCCGCCGAGGGCGAGCCCGGCGAGCAGCCCGAGGATGACCGCGCCGGACAGGTTGACCACCAGCGTCCCGTACGGGAAGCCGCGCCCGGAGGCCGCGGTCACGATGCCGTCGACGTAGAACCGCAGCACGGAGCCCGCGCCGCCGATCACCATGACTCCGGCCCAGACCAGCACGCTCATCGCCGCACCGGCTTCTCAACCACGGGCACCCTCCGCACCATGGCGGTCGCCAGGTGGAGCGCCGCGTACCCGGCCGCGATGCTGGCCGCGGCGTACCAGGCGGCGAGCCCGTACGCGTGGGCGCTGAGCATCTTCAGTATCTCCACCTGCATCGTGGAGAACGTGGACAGGCCGCCGCACACCCCGGTGCCGAGCAGCGGCCGCCGGTAGCTCGACAGCGGCAGCCGTTCCTGCAACCGCGTCACGAAGTACCCGAGCAGGAACGCCGCCACGATGTTCACCGCGAACGTGGGCCACGGCCACGCCGTGGCGGCGCGCGGGAACGCCTCGGCGAGCGCGGCGCGGGCCAGGGTGCCGAGCGCGCCGCCCACGAAAATCGCCGTGATCGTCCGCCCGTCTGCCCGCGGCAGCACGAGCCGGCCGCGGCCCGGTAGCGGGGGAGACCCGGACGCACCCGGCGCGGGGACTCCGGTGACGCCTGAGGCGGCGGTTGTACTGGATGCGACTGGCTCAGGCACGCGGAATGGACTCCTCAGTCACGCGAGGTCGGAGCAGAGGCCATCAGCCGCTCCTGCGGCGGCGGTTCGGGAAGCTGCGCGTCCACGCCAGGGCATCATCTGGCCTTTACTGATCTTACCGGCACCTGCTGTGGCTCATGTTCGACCGGTACGGCTACAGCCCGGGCGCGGTCAGGACTGCGGAGGGATCTGCCGGGGCCGGCCGTGGTCTCCGGTTTCACTGGTTGGTGCCCGTGGTGATGTGCTGAAACAGGCCCGCGTGGATCCGGGTGCCGACCCCTTTGGCCCACGGCTCGTCCAGCTCGCTGGCCTCGAGGGCGGCCGCGTTGTTGAGCAGCATGCCGAACGCGAGGAACGCCTTCACCGTGACCGGGTCAAGGCCTGTCGTACCGGCGACCGTGTCCCACATGCGGGCGAGCCGGGCCCGCACCAGGTCGCGCACCTCGCTGTCGCCGCAGGCGGCAAAGCCTTGCAACTGCAGCAAGAGGGTGGTGCGGTCCGCCAGCAGCTCGTAGTACTGCGCGCCCATCAGCGCCAGCGCGTCAAGGCCCCCGGCGTCGGCGGCGGCTTGCGCCATGCCGTCGCTGAAACGGTCGAAGGCTCCGCCGACCAGCTCAAGGAACAGTGCCTTCTTGGTCCCGAACATCCGGAACACGTAGGCCTGCGTGATGCCCGCCGCGCGCGCGATCGCCTCGGTCGACGCACCGTGCAGCCCGTGATCCGCGAACTCGCCCGCGGCGATCCCCAGCACCTGGGATCGCCGTTCCTGCCCGCTCATACGCCCAGCCATAACGATCAGGTTATTACTTACTAACTACTAACTGGTACCGTGGTGCCGTGACCGATGACACCTGGGCCAGCCTGGTCGGCCAGTTTGCCGACGAGGCTTACGCCTCGGTCAAGGGGTACGTGCGCACCTACGTGATGCACCAGCAGCTGCTCGAGCACCTGCCGCCGCCCCCGGCGCCCGTGCTCGACGTCGGCGGCGGCGCGGGCCACCAGTCGTTCCCGCTGGCCCAGACCGGCTACGACGTGACCCTGCTTGACTCCTCGCCGGCGATGCTGGACAAAGCCCGGCAGCGCCTGGAGCGGCTGCCCGCCGATGCCCGGCGACGGGTGACATTCTTGCAGGCCGACGGCGAGAACGCCGACGAGGCGACGGGCGGCCGGCGCTTCGCCGCCGTGCTGTGCCACGGTGTGCTCGGCTACATCGAGGACCCCGAGCCGCTGGTCAGCCAGCTGTGCCGGTGCGCCGCGCCCGGCGGCGTGGTCTCGATCATGACGGGTAACGCCAAGGCGACGGCGGTGCAGCCGGCCCTCGAACGGCGCTGGGACGACGCCCTGGCGGCGTTCGACGCCAGAACCGGGATCGGGGTGCTGGGCGTGCGAGGGCGGGCTGACACGGTGGAGGAAGTTAGCGAGCTCCTGAGGAGCGGGAGCGTGGAGCCAGTGCGCTGGTACGGGGTATGGCTGTTCGTCGACTGGCTTGAGTTCAGCGGAGCCAAGCTCGACCCGGGCGATTCGAAGCAGGTAGCCGCGGCGGCCGCAGTCGAACTGGAAGCCAGCCGGCGAGACCCCTACCGACAGCTCAGCCGCGTCTTTCATCTCCTGGGGCGCAAAGGCCCGGCCTGACGAGGACGGGCCGATGACCAGGACCCGGCATTGAGGTCATCACGGCACCTGCCTGCGGGTGTTGTGGAAGGCCGCGACCCGCCAGTGGTTGCCGTCCTTCGTCAGCACGAAGGTTTGCACAGATTCGTGGTCTGGGCCTGTTGCGCTCTGGCCGGCGAGGGTCACCACACCCGAGATGACCATGATCGCCACATCCGGGCGGACGAACCGCAGCGACTCGGGCGGCGCGGATTCGGCGTCGTCATCGACTAGAACCATCCGGGAGCCGGCCAAAGGTCCGTCGAAGAGGCGCCGGTGACCATCTTCGATGGCCTGCCGGCCGCGCCCGTACGACCCGTTCCAGGCGACGAAGTCGGCATCTTCGGTGAATAGCGACGCATAGCCTGCGGCGTCGCCACGGTTCCAGGCGTCTTGCAGTGCCTTGCCGAGCGCAAAGATCGCCCTGCGTTGAGCGGGCTCGTCGAACATGGGTACCTCCGGGTGTCCTAGCGGCGCTTCGCGCGGTTCAGCGGGAGTGGCGGGCTGGGTTGAGTGTGCTGCCGCGGCCTGAGTTCTCCGGGTTGCGGCATCCGCGTCCGGCACGTTGGATCGCGGTCATGATTTACGTTAGGTTGAACATAAATTTATGTCAAACATAATCTTGTGCTCGTCATAATTTGTTGCTAATGTGGCAGCGTGACCACGGGACTGCGCGAGCGCAGGAAGCAGGAGGCCCGGCAGGCCATCTCCGGCGTCGCGATGGCGATGTTCGAGGGCCTTGGCTTCGATGAGGTGACGATCTCGCAGGTCGCCGCGGCGGCCGGGGTGTCGAAGATGACCGTGACGAACTACTTCCCGCGCAAGGAGGACCTGGTCTTCGACCGGGCCGAGGTGATCATCAGCAGCCTGGCCGACGCCGTGGCCGCGCGCGCTTCTGGCGAGAGCCTGCTCGCGGCGGTCCGCCGTGACTACGCCGAGCGGATCGCCAAGGGCGACGTCACCCTCGGCGTGCCCACCCCTGCGTTCGCCCGGATGGTCGGCGGCAGCCACGCGCTCACCAGCCGGCGCCGGGAGATCGCCGACCTGGCAGAGCAGTCGCTCGGTGACGCCATCGCCGCCGAGGCCGGCGCGGACGAGCCGCAGCAGCGGATCGTGGCCGCGCAGCTCGCCTCGGTTTACCGCGTACTTTTCGCGGAAGGTACCAGGCGCGTCCTGGCGGGCCAGCCGCGCGTCGAGATCTGCGAGGCGCTCGCGGCGGACGCCCGCCGGGCCTTCGACCTGCTCGAGCCGTCCCTTGGCGGCTACCGCGTCAGAGCGTGAACGGCAGCACGCCGGCGGCGACGGCGGCGATTAGCCGGCATCGGCGGCTAGCGGCCGGCAGCAGTGCTAGCGGCCGGGGCCATTTGCGTTATATCGTGTTATCGAGACGACGAGGAGGTCGCGAGAATGCGAGACATCGCGAGGCTGCTGTTCGGTGACGACGCGGGCGGCCTGCTTGACCTGTTCGACGGGAGCGACGGAGACGGATTCGGCATGGCGGACCGCGCTCGCCGCGCCGGAGAGTGGTGCGGGAGCACCCCGGGGAGTGGCTCGGCCGCCGATGCCGCCAGCAGCGTGGCCCGCCCGCACGGCAAGCGCCGCCAAGTGATCATCCGCGAGTTCCGCGACCGATAACAGCAACAAGCGCCTGGCCGCGGGCCTGCGCTGGCGGCCCCGTTCCATGATCATGTGGCTTCCGCAGCTCATTTGCTGCGGAATCCACATGATCATGAGCGCGACGGCTCCTCTCTGCCGATAACAGCAAGAAGCGCGCCAGCGCAGCCGCGCAGCCCGCCAGCCCGCAGCCCGCAGCCCGCTGGCCGCGACACGTTCCCTGCCGGGTGCCCAGGCTGGTCGCCTGTCCTCGTCCTTCACTGATAACAGCAAGAACGCCGCAGGCCGCGCGCCCGCGCTACCGCGCGCCGCGCCCGGGCGCCCGTGCCCGCGCTACCGCGCCCGCGCGGTCCGCGGCGCCCGCCGATGCTGGTTTACCCCACGGTCTCCAGCACGCGGTTGGGCGGGGCGGGCGGCGTGGACCTGCGCCAGCCGGCCACCAGCAGGTAGAGCGACGGCAGCACGAACAGGTTGAGCAGGGTGGAGGTCGCCAGGCCGCCGAGGATGACGATGGCCATCGGGTACTCGATCTCCTGACCGGGCTGGTCGCCGTAGATGATCAGCGGTACCAGCGCCAGGGCCGTCGCCAGCGCGGTCATCAGGATGGGGGACAGCCGTTCGCTCGCGCCGCGCACCACGAGGTCGCGGCCGAAGGGGACGCCTTCCTCCTCTTCCAGGTGCTTGAAGTGCGCGATCATCAAGATGCCGTTGCGCGCGGCGATGCCGAGCACGGTGAAGAACCCGACGAGCGCGCCGAGCGTGATCGTGCCGAGGACGCCCCAGGCGGCGAGCACCCCGCCGACCAGGGCGATGGGCAGCGTGATCAGCAGCATGAGCGCCAGCCGCCAGGAGCGGAACGCGGCCTGGAGCAGCAGCAGGATCACGATCAGCGCGGCGAGGCCAAGCCACTCAAGGCGCTGCTGCGCGGACGCCCGCTCGACGGATTCCCCCTGGAGGGAGGCGGTGTAGCCGGCCGGGAGCTTGAAGGTCTTCAGCAGCGCCTGCACCTGGCCCGCGGCGGTGCCGAGGTCGGTGCCTGCGAGACGTCGGCGTCCACTTCCTGCATCCGGGCGCCGTTCACGCGGATGATCTGGCTGGGCGTCGGGGCGATGGCGACCGTGGCGACCTTGCCGAGGGCCACGTGCCCGCCGCTTGGCGTGTCGATCGGCAGCTGCTCAAGCGCGGAGACGCTGTTGCGGCTGGCCGCCGTGGTCCACGCGGCCACGACGATCAACTGGTCGTTGTAGGCGAGCTCCGACATCGGCTCGCTCGCCATCATGATCGCTGCCTCGCGGCGCACGTCGCCTGGCGAAAGCCCGTACTTGGCAGCGGTGGCCGTGTTGACGGTGACGTTGGCCTGCGGGATGAACTCAAGCGGCGCGGGTTGCACGTCCTCAAGGCCGTGCAGCTTCGCCATCCGCGCCGACAGCTCGTTGCCGAGGGTGGCGAGGGTGTTGATGTCCGGGCCCTCGATGTAGACGGCGACGTCCTCGGTGGTGCCGTTGGTGAGCACCTCGTCGATCCGCTCGTGCAGGTACGTCTGCACGTCGCTGAACGCGCCCGGGTAGGAGTCGGCGATGTTCCGCAGCTTGTTCACGGTGGCGTCGTAGTTGGTGCCCGGCTTGAGCGACAGCCACGTCTCGGAGAAGTTGACGC
Source organism: uncultured Actinomycetota bacterium (assembly GCA_963759545.1). Taxonomy (GTDB): domain Bacteria; phylum Actinomycetota; class Actinomycetes; order Streptosporangiales; family Streptosporangiaceae; genus Trebonia. The sequence goes on along the minus strand of CAVXAB010000047.1, from coordinate 174,024 downwards.
CGGAGACTTCCTCGCCGAGCAGGGCCTGGCCGACGTGGCTGCCCGCGGTGCTGACGCCGGGCACCTTCAGCACCTGGTCCTGCAGCGAAGCGACCATCCGGTCCTGCTCGGTGACCGACGTGCCCGGCTTGGTCACGAAGTGCATGAGGAAGTCCGGCTCCTTGAACGACGGGAACAGGTCCTCGCCGAGGTGCGGGTAGGCGAAACCGCCGACGAGCGCGGCGATGACGACCACGCCGAACGCGTACCCCGGGGCGCGCAGTGCACCCGACAGCGCCCGCGAGTACCCCCGCTTGGCGACCCGGACCACCGGCGGCTCGGCCTCCTTGAGCCTGGCGTCGCGCAGCAGGATGTAGCCGAGGGCCGGCGTCACCGTCAGCGCCACCACCATCGAGGCGAGCACCGCCAGGGCGTAGGCAAGGGCCAGTGGCCCGAAGAAGGCGCCGGTCAGGCCGCCGACGAGCATGACGGGGATGACGGCGATGATGTTGATCAGCGTCGCGTAGAAGATCGCGACCCGCACCTCGAGCGACGCGGCGAGCACGACGTGGAACGGGCTGATCATCCGCCCGGCGGACCGCCAGGCGCGCAGCCGCCGCACGATGTTCTCCATGTCGATGATCGCGTCGTCGACGACCACGCCGACCGCGACGGCGAACCCGGCCAGGATCATCGTGTTGATCGTCGTGCCCAACGCGACGAGCACGATCTCCGCCGCCGCCAGCGACAGCGGGATGGCCAGCAGGGAGACCAGCGCCGCGCGCCACTGGAAGAGGAACATCAGCAGCACGAACACCACGAGGATGCAGCCGATCAGCACCGACTGCGACAGGTTGTGGATGGCGATCTGGATGAAGCTGGCCTGGCGGAAGATCTGGTTGTTGATGTGCACGCCGGGCATAGACGGCGCCATGGCGGAGAGGGCCTTGTCGATCCCGTTGGTGACGTCGAGGGTGTTCGCGCCAGGGAACTTCTCGACGACGAGCATGAGGCCGGGGCCGCCGTTGATCACCGCGTCGCCGATCAGCGGCGGGTAGCCCCAGGTGACGTCGGAGACGTCGCCGAGGTTGAGGATCTTGCCCTGCTTGACGGAGAGCGGCACCTGGGCGAGCTGCTGCGGCGTGGTGATCGGCTGGATGTTGTGCACGTCGATCTGCTGGCTGGGGGCCTGGACCAGGCCGAGCGAGCCGACCGCCGCGCCGGTGGTGTAGCCGAGTTCGCCGGCGTCCACCGCGTTGGACGCGGCGGTCATCAGGTCGTCCATGGCGACGTGGTTCTTGGCCATCCTCGCCGGGTCGGCCTCGACCATGAGCTGCTTGGGCTTCTCGCCCCAGATCGCGACGTTGGCGACACCCGGCACGTCCATCAGCCGGGGCCGCAGCTGCCACTGCGCCATCATCGACATGTCCATCAGCGAGACCGTCTTCGACGACAGCCCGATCTGCATCACCCGGCTGGTGGCGGACACGATCGGGTACATCTGCGGCACGTCGCACCAGGAAGGCAGCGTGCGCGCGGTCGCCTGGATGCGCTCCTGGGTCAGCTGCCTGGCGTGCATGACGTTCGTGCCTTTGAAGTACAGGTAGATCGCCGATAGCTGCGGCTCGGAGTCCGACCGGATGTCGTAGACGCCGGGCACGCCGTGCAGTGCCGCCTCAAGCGGCACGGTGGTCAGCGCCTCGATCTGGGACGGCGACAGCCCGAGGCAGTTCGTCTGGATCTCGACGGAGACCGGGGCGAACTCGGGGAACGCGTCGAGTTTCTGCGACCCGGCCAGCGTCACGCCGAAGTAGAGCAGCGCGACGGCCAGCCCGGCTACCAGGTACCGGAACCGCAGGCTGGTCGCGACGATCCACCGCATAGGGCCCGCCTCTCGTTAAGTTAGCTCAGCTCGGGTCGGCCTTGACGGGCCGTCAGGTTTCCTCGCCGACACCGTTCTGCACGCCGAGCAGTTCCTCGGCGCCCTGGGTGACGACGGTGGCGCCCGCCGGCAGGCTGCCGGGCTTGAGGTAGACCGTCTGCCCGGCGATCACCGTCACGGGCACGAGGTACCGGGTGTAGGTGAGCGCGCCGGTGGCCACGTACACCGCCGGCTCTCCCGCTGGCTCGTACACGAGCGCGTCGTACGGCACCGCCACCTGGCCGCCCGGCGCGGCCGTGGCGTGCCCCGTGCGCAGCGCGATCCGCCGCGCGCCAAGCGGCGTGAGCACGACGCTCAGGCCGTGGCTGGTCCTTTCCAGCTGCGCGGTCGGCGGCGGCGAGGCCGTGCTGCTGCTGCTTGAGCAGCCCGCTGCCGTCGTCGCGAGCGCCGCCGCGGCGGCGCAGGCGAGCGCCGCCCGCCCAGTCATGTGTCTTGCCTGGCCGCCCGTTCACGCGTCCTCCCCGGATTCCGCGCGCATCCGGTGGCTGGACATCGGCGGGCGGCCCCGCGTCGGTTGCCGTCGGCCGGTGCGGCGGTCCGTCGCGGCGCCCGGCCAGAGTTATCCCGAACGAGTGCGTGCTCCACGTTGGTCGCCCCCGCCCCGGCCCCTTGGCCGTGCATCGCGTCGGCGGGCTGGCGCGTGCCAGGCACCGTGACCCCGGCAGTCACGTCGGCGCCGCCCGCGATGGCGATCCCGGCGAGCGTATCGTCGGATTCGACCGCTGGGGCCGGGGCCGATGAGGCGGCTCGCCACCGGGAGCACCACCAGGCAGACGAGCAAAGTGGTGGCAAGCCCGCCGAGGATGACCGCGGCGGCGGTGTGCAGAAGTTCCATGCCAGGCACGTCTCCCATCGCGATGAACGGCACTAGCGTGACCGCGGTGACCAGGACGGGCACCGCGACCTGGGCCGGCGACACCAGGTCGGCCCCCGCGCCCGCGCTGCCAGCGGCGGCGGCCCTTGCGACTTGGGCGGTACCGGCGCGCAGCCGCGCGCCCGTGTTGCCCGCACTGGTGCCGATGACGAGCCGCGCGGCGAGCGCGAAGACCGCGAGCAGTCCCGCCGCGGCGGCGAGCGTCTCCTGCTGCCCAGTGGCGAATGTGACGAGCACCGCGCCGGACAGGCAGGCGGGCAGGACCAGGAAGCTGGTGAGCCCGAGCCGCCAGCTGCCGGCGATCGCCTGCCCGATGAGCAGGATCGCGACCAGGGCGGCGATCACGTAGCCGATGAACGCGACCCGCGACGTGCCGCTGGCGTAGCTGCCGTTGGGCGACAGCTGGTTGCCCGCCGCGCTGCCCGCCAGGACGTTGCCGTACTGGGTGGGGCTGACAAGCTCGGCGTGGTAGTTGGTCGGGAACGCCATCCCGGCCAGCTTCGCGGAGATGGCGCCGCGCACCGAGCCGGCCGAGTCGCCGGACACCGTCGCGGTCACGTCGGCGTACTGCGACATGGCCTCCTGCGGGATGTCGGACGGCTGCGGCTGCACGCGCGACGGTCGCGACCTGGCCGAGCCTGACGTGCCCGCCGTTAGTGGTGTCGATGAGCAGGTTGTCGATGGATGACAGGCTGCTGCGGGTCGCGGGCAGGCCCCAGACGACCACGTCGAAGACCGCCTGGTTCTCGAAGTAGTTGCCGACGGTCAGCCCGGAAAGCAGCGTGCCTGCCTCGCGGCGGACCTCGCCAGGGGAGATGCCGTAGCGGGCCGCGGCGTCCAGGTTGACGCTGATGTCGATCGTCGGCTGCGTGACCGGGGTGGTGACGGTCGTGCCGGTGACGCCGGGGATGCGGGCGACGACGCCGGACAGCCGACCGGCCTGGATGGCGAGCTCCCCGCCGTTGACTCCGTAGACCCGGGTCACGACCGTGTTGGCTCCGCTGGCGAGCACGCCGGTCATGCTGTCGGCCTCGTACGTGCTCACGGTCCCGGTCAGGCCGGGCGTGCCGTCGGCGATCGCGGTGATCTGCGAGCTGGCCTGGCCGTAGCTCGCGTCCGGCTTCAGGGTGATCCACAGTTCGCCGGTGTTGACGTTCTCGACCTGGTCGGAGGTGGTGGCCCGGCCGAGGGTCGCGCCGACGGACTGCACCGACGGCAGCGCGCGCAGCTCGCCGGTGACCAGGCTCGTCATCCGGCTCAGCTCGGGCAGCGACATGCCGGGGGCGCCGGACAGCCGCATCACCAGGGACCGGTCGGCGAACTGGGGCTGGTTCGCGTGCACGAACGGCAGCGCGGCCAGCGCCGCGACACCCGCGGCCGCGGTGAGGCCGAGGCAGACGGCCGCGAGCTTCGGCGCCGCGGCGACGCGGGTGACGCCCCGCCGGTAGGCCGCACCCGCACGGGCCGGCAGCGCGGCGAGCCCCGTCGCCGCGTGTCCCGGCGGCGGTGCGCGCCCGCGGCCCGACCGCCATGACGAGGACGGCGAGCGCCGGGGTGACGGTGACCGCGACCACCATGGAGACCACGATCCCGAGGAAGAACGCCAGGGCCATCGGCCGCAGGAACGTAGCGGTCAGCCCGGTGGCGATGAGCAGCGGGACGACGCAGACCAGGGCCGCCACGCCGGCCCCGGCGAGCGCGCCGCGCAGCTCACCGCACGCCGCCGCGACACCGCGCTCAACCCGGGTGATCCTGCTGCGGCCAGGATCTGGCACGGACTGGCGGCGTCCGCCCTGCGCCTGGACACGATCGCCTGCGCGGAGCCCGCCGCCTCGGTGACGACGAAGCCGAGCGCGAGCAGCAGGCCGAGGGTGACGAGCGAGTTGAACGAGTAGCCGAGCAGCGAGACAAGCGCGGTCGCGGCGACGAACGACAGCGCGACGCCGGCCAGGGCGGTGAACGCCAGGCGCAGCGAAAGCAGCAGGGCGAGCAGCGCCACCGCCATCAGGATGCCCGCCGATGATCAGCGCGGTGCGCAGGTTGCCGAGCGAGGAGTTCAGGTAGGTGTCGTCGCGGAACAGCGAGGTGTCGAACGCGATCTGCGGCAGGCCCGGGCTTGAGCGAGGCGATCGCCGCGTCGATCTCGTGGCTGACGGCAAGCACGTTCGCTCCCGGTGCCTTCTGCACGACGAGCACGAGCGCGGGCGCGCCGTTCTCCTCGCCGGCCCCGGCCAGCGGCGGGCTGCCCTGGACCATGGTCGCGACGTTGCCGAGGCTCAGCCCCGTGGCGCCGGAGACCGGGAGCCCGGCCATGTTCTTCGGCGTGCCGAAGGGCAGGACCGGCTGGATGGTCATCCGCTGCAGCATGTCCTCGATGAACCCGGCGGTGCCGGGCGTGTTGCCCTGCAGGTAGGACAGGGGGGACGTGAGCTGCGCGTTGCCGGCCGTCTCGATGATCTGGTTGAGCGTCACGTGCTTGCGCGGCGAGCGTCGTGGGGTTGACGAGCACCTGCAGCTGCCGGTCCGCCTGGCCGAAGGTGGACACGTTGCTCACGCCGGCCAGGCTGAGCAGCTTCGGCACGATCACCCAGCGGGCGGCCACCGACATGTCGATCATGGACCACTGCCTGGACGTGAGCCCGATGAGCATCACGTCGCTTGTCGAGGAGACCGGCTGCACCATGACGGGCGGCTTGGACACGTTCGGCAGCACGAACGCGCCGGTCAGCCGCTCCTGCACGAGCTGCCGCGCCGTGTACAGGTCGGTGCCTGGCGCGAAGTGCAGCTCGATGTCGGAAAGGCCCTCGATCGAGTCGCTGGTCACGTCGGTGACGTCGAGCACGCCTTCCAGCAGGTTCTTCGAAAGCGGCGTGGTGACCAGCGACTCGACTTCTGGCGCGGAAAGACCCGGTGCCTCCGTCTGGATGTCCACCGTGACCGGGGACGTCTCTGGGAGCACGTCGGCCGGCATGCGGGACAGCTGCAGGATCCCGAGGACCATGACCACGGCGGCCAGCGCGATCACCAGCAGCCGGAACCGGATACAGGCATCAATGATTGAACGCAAGCGGGCCACCCCCCGTTTCGGCCTGTTACGCATAGTCATAGATAAGTAACGCAGAGTTGTGGTACCCCTCTGGAATCCCTCTTAAATCCGCTTGGTCGGGTTTAAGTTTTCTAAAAACTCGCCGCTGAGCGCGCCTTACGTTGTCAAGTACGAGACATGACGCGTATCCGAAAAATCGCTATTGCCCCATTACGGGGAGTTGCTAGCCTGGCCTCATGCCGGACCATGCTTCCGAGGCAGAGGCCCGCGAGTTCGCGGCGGCCTTCAGCACCTTTCTTAACTGGATCCACGAGAGCGACCAGGAGTCGGGCAAGCGAACCCCGTCGCTGCCCTGGTCGCCGACTTCCTCGGCCCCGAGGCCGCCGCCCACTCCGTCGTCAGCCGCGAACTGCCGCCGTTCGAGCACGTCAACCTGCAGACCGCGATCGACGCGTGGTCGGCGCGCGCCGGCCGGGCCGTGGACGTGCAGGGCGTGCTGCTGCCGCAGCACTACCGCCTGGAACTGCAGGAGATCGTGAGCGCCGAGTCGATGCCGCCGCGTCCGGCTGACCGCTCCCGCCCTCGTCGACCTGCCGAACGGCCCCGATTCCACCCTCGGCTGCCTCAAGCTCGCGCTGCTGCTTGTCTCCGACGCCGCGCGGCCGTTACGTCCTGCATGGTGCAGAGCCCGAGCGAGCACCAGCAGGCCCTGCAGGTCGAGGTCGCCGGGCTGCCGGTGAACGAGGCTCAGGCCGTGCTCGCCGAGCTTGACCAGCTCCGCTCCGAGCTCAACGTCTACCGCGGCCACCTCCTTGACGTGACCCTCACCCCGATGGGCGGCATCGACCTCGCCTTCGCCGCCCGCCCGGCCTGAGCCGCGAGGACGTGGTGCTCCCGGAGGCGGTGCTCGGCCGGGTGGAACGGCACGCGCTCGGCGTCGCGGCCCACCGGCAGGCGCTGCTCGCCGTCGGCCAGCACCTCAAGCGCGGCCTGCTGCTCTACGGCCCGCCGGGCACCGGCAAGACGCACACCACCCGCTACCTGCTCGGCCAGATGACCGGCTACACCCGGCTCGTCATCACCGGCCGCGCGCTGATGGCCGTGGGCGCGGTCACCGAGATGGCCCGCGACCTGCAGCCGAGCGTCGTCGTGCTGGAGGACGTCGACCTGGTCGCCGAGGACCGCTCGATGGGCCCGGCGTCAAGCCCTGTCCTGTTCGACCTGCTCGACGCGATGGACGGCGCGGCCGCCGACGCCGACCTGCTGTTCCTGCTCACCACCAACCGGGCCGACCTGCTCGAGCCGGCGCTGGCCGCGCGCCCCGGCCGCGTCGACGTGGCGGTGGAGATCGAACTGCCTGACGCGGCGGCCCGCGAGCGGCTTGCTCGCGCTCTACGGCCGGGGCGTCCCGCTGGCCCTGACCCCCGAGGACATCGCCACGGCGGTCGAGCGCACCGAGGGCACCACCGCGTCCTTCCTCAAGGAGCTCATCAGGCGCAGCGTCCTGGAGTCCCTGCATGACCCGCAGGGCCGGCCAGCGGGGCACCGCGGCGACGTCGGGCGCGGCGGCTGATCACGGGGTGCCGACGGTGACCGGCGCGCACCTGGCCCGCGCGCTCGATGACCTCCTCGACTCCGCCCAGGGGGTGACCCGCACGCTGCTCGGCGTCGGCGTGGACCCGGCCACCCTCCCGGCGGGCGGCGCGCTCGGCATGAGCCCGCATGGCCATGGCGCAGCGCCGCATGGCGGTCAGCCGCGTCTTCCGCGGCTGACGCCTTCGTCGGTGACCCGCCTCGTCTCGCAGATGACCGTCCCGACTGGTACCGCTAGTCACAGCAGTAACAGATTCTAGATTCTGGGCGGAGAAGAGCGGTTCTTTAACGCCAGATGTCCCTTGTGTGAGCGGTACGTTGCGGGGTATGCCTGATGCGGACCTGAGAGCCGAGCCCGGACCCGAGAGCAGCGAGGCCGGGCGGCACCCGCCGAAGGAGCCGGTTATGGACGTTGAGGTCATTGTCGAAACCCCGCAGGGGTCGCGTAACAAGTACAAGATTGACCCCAAGAGCGGGCGCATCCGGCTGGACCGGATGCTTTTCACCTCGACGGTCTACCCCCTGGACTACGGCAAGATCCCCGGCACCCTCGCGGAGGACGGCGACCCGCTTGACATGCTGATCTGGCTGGACGAGCCCACCTTTCCCGGCTGCCTGGTGACGGTCCGCCCGGTCGCGGTGTTCTGGATGGCCGACGAGCGCGGCCCGGACGCGAAACTGCTCGGCGTCGCCTCGCATGACGTCCGCAAGAGCCGGATCAGGGACCTGGAGGACGTGCCGCGCCACCTGCTCAACGAGATCGGCCACTTCTTCGACATCTACAAGGAGCTTGAGCCGGGCAAGTCCACCGACGTCCGCGGCTGGATGGACCGCGCCGAGGCGGAGCGCGTCATCAAGGAGGCCGTTGTCGCCGAGGGAGAAGCGGCGCGCGGGACGCTCGCCGCGTCTGGATCGGTGCCGGGGCAGCGCGTCGGCTCTCGCTAGAGCGTTATGCGAGAGAAATACTAAGTTACAGTAAAGAAATGCTTTTCAGGCAGACTGTGGCAACTGTTCACTTTCGCCACGGAGTATCGCCTGATGGCAATTCTTGAGACGACAACAACGGCCGCCGCCGCCACGGAAAGCGCCAAGCTCCAGCGGCACTTCGGCCGCTTCGACATCCTGTTCTTCCTGATCTGCACGATCGTCGGCGTGGACACGATCGCGTCCGTGGCCAGCAGCGGCGGCGAGGCGTTCACCTGGATGATGCTCCTCGCGGTCGCGTTCTTCGTGCCGCAAGCGCTGCTGTTCGCCGAACTCGGCTCGGCGTTCCCGCAGGAAGGCGGCCCCTACTTCTGGACCAGGCTCGCCTTCGGCCACCTCGTCGGGCGCGGTGAACAACTTCCTGTACTGGATCACCAACCCGGTCTGGATCGGCGGCACCCTCGCGGGCGCCTGCGTGGGCGCGATCGTCGTGTTCTTCAACAACGGGAACCAGCTGTCCACGCCGATGTTCTACGTGGTCGCGCTGCTCTTCGTCTGGGTGTCGGTACTCGCCGCCATCATGTCGTTCTCCAGGGCCAAGTGGCTGCCGACGGCGGGCGCGTTCGCCCGGTTCCTGCTGCTCGGCCTGTTCACGATCTCCTGCGTCGTCTACGCGGCCAAGCACGGCGTGCACGGCCTCGGCGCCAGCGCGTACAAGCCGTCTTACGCCGGGTTCGTCGCGCTGGTCGGCGTGCTGCTGTTCAACTACGTCGGGTTCGAGCTGCCGAGCAGCGCGGGGGAGGAGATGACCAACCCCAAGCGCGACGTGCCGTTCGCCATCGCCCGCTCGGCGGTCGGCAGCGTCCTGCTGTACGCGCTGCCCGTGCTCGGCATCCTGATCGTGCTGCCGTCCTCGGCGGTCACCAACTTCAGCGGTTTCGTCGACGCGATGAAGGACGTCTTCACCATCTACGGCGGCTCCATCGCCAAGGACGGCACGCCCACGCTCACCGGCGCGGGCACGGTCCTCGGCGACGCCTGCGCGATCCTGTTCATCCTCTGCCTGCTCACCTCGGGTGTCACCTGGATCATGGGCTCCGACCGGGCGCTGGCCGTGTCCTGCTACGACGGCGCGGGCCCGCGGTTCCTCGGCGTGATCAACGCCAGGTACGGCACCCCGGTCCGGGTGAACATCTTCAGCGGCCTCGTCGCGACGGCGATCGTCATCCTCGCCGAGACCATCACGAGCGGCAACGCCGCGAAGTACTTCGGCGCGGTCCTCGGCGTCACGATCTCCACGACGCTGATCAGCTACCTGGGCATCTACCCGGCCGTCTGGAAGCTGCGCAGGTCCCACCCCGGTGTCGACCGCCCGTTCCGCATGCCCTGGATGAAGCCGCTGACCGTCCTCCTCGTGCTGCTGGTCGTGGTCGCCACGATCCAGCTCATCGCGCCCGGCCTCGGCGACTCCTGGTTCGGCGCGAACTACGCGCCCGACGGCTGGGACCCGTCGCAGAAGTGGGTGTACCTGCTCACCGAGGTGGTCCCGGTGCTTTCCTTCGCCGTGATCGGCGTCCTGTTCTGGTGGCTCGGCCGCCCCACCCGCACCGAGATAGTCGAGCTAGAGGCAATCCCGGTCGAGGCCGCCGACTAGCCAGGCGGCGTCCCCCGCCCGGAGAGTTCCCCGTGTGCCGTTGGGCCGGCCATCGCCAGCCCAACGGCACACGGGCACGCCCGCCATGGCTCGTTCTCGCGGCGCCGCGAGAACGGGACGCTCGACATCAGCCGCCCGCAGTGGCAACGTTCGCGGTGTACATCCCGTGGAAGGACACACGGGCGATGAGAAGGGGTGGCGTGGTGAGCGCGATCGAGATCCCGGAAGGGTCGCTGTTCGGCCTGGATAACCTGCCGTACGGGATATTCGCGGTCGGCGGCGCGGCGCCGAGGGCCGGGGTGCGGGTAGCCGACAGCGTCATCGACCTGGCGGCGGCGCTGCGCGATGAGGTATTCGCCGGCGCCGGCGCTCAACCCGTTCATGGCGGAGGGCCCGGCGCGCTGGGCGGCGGCCAGGGCGCGCATCACCGAGCTTGTCACCTCGGGCGAGGTGCCGTCCGGCGCGATCTACCCGGTGCGGGAGGTGGAGCTGCGGCTGCCGTTCGAGGTCGCCGACTACGTCGACTTCTACGCCTCCGAGCACCACGCGGCCAACCTTGGCCGGCTCTTCCGGCCCGGCGCCGAGCCGCTGATGCCCAACTGGAAGCACCTCCCCGTCGGCTACCACGGGCGGGCAGGCACGGTCGTCGTCTCCGGCACCAACATCATCCGGCCGTCCGGCCAGCGCAAGGGACCCGGTGACCAGGCACCCGTGTTCGGCCCGTCGGTCCGCCTCGACATCGAGGCGGAACTCGGGTTCGTGGTCGGCGTCGGCTCACCCCACGGCACGCCGGTGCCGACGAGCGCGTTCGCTGAGCACGTGTTCGGCGCGGTCCTCGTCAACGACTGGTCCGCCCGCGACCTGCAGGCCTGGGAGTACGTGCCGCTCGGACCGCACCTCGGCAAGTCGTTCGCGACCTCGGTGTCGCCGTGGGTGATCCCGCTCGCCGCCCTGCGGGCCGCACGCGTCCCGCTGCCCGGCCAGGACCCGGTGCCGCTGCCGTACCTGCGGGAGACCGAGGACTGGGGCCTGGACATCGACCTGGTCGTGGACTGGAACGGCGAGGTTGTCTCCCGGCCGCCGTACGCGAGCATGTACTGGTCGCCCGCCCAGATGCTCGCGCACATGACGGTGAACGGCGCGTCCACCCGCACCGGCGACCTGTTCGCCTCCGGCACGGTCTCCGGGCCCGGCCGCGCCGAGCGCGGCGCGTTCATCGAGCTCACCTGGGGCGGCGCGGAGCCCGTCACGGTCAAGGGCGAGCCGAGGACCTTCCTCCAGGACGGCGACACGGTGACGATCACCGCCACGGCCCCTGGCGCCTCCGGCGGGCGCATCGGCTTCGGCGAGGTAACCGCCACCGATCCTGCCCACCCGCAACACGCAGCTGCCCGCCGAGCCCTAGACGCCAAGCCGCGGCGCCGCGCTGCCTCTCCGCGTGCTTCAACTCGTCCAGCGTCCGCGGGCCCCGGCGAACGCCGCGCAGTAGCATCGGCAGGGCAAGAAGGTCCGCGGGAAGAAGGTAACGGCGGCATGAGGCCGGAGCAGACCCTGGCATGGATGGCGGACGGCACGGAGAGACTGCTCGCCGACCAGGCAGCCCTGTCAGAAGAGGCGCTGGCCGCGCCGACGGCCCTGCCCGGGTGGTCGCGCCGCTACCTGCTCTCGCACGTCGCCGCCAACGCCGAAGCGCTGCGCAACCTGGTCCACTGGGCCCGCACCGGCGAAGAGCGCCGGATGTACGCCTCGAGCGAGCAGCGTGACGCCGACATCGCCGAGGGCTCGCTGCTGCCCGCCGCCGAGCTCAGGGCGTGGATCGAGTCATCGGCGCAGGCCCTCGCCGCCGACCTGGCCGCGCTGCCGGGGCAGGCCTGGGACGCGAAGGTCATCACCGCCCAGGGCCTCAGCCGCAGCGCCAACGAGATCCCGTGGATGCGCGCCCGCGAGGTCTACATCCACACCATCGACCTGGGCGCGGGCACCCGGTGGCGGGACCTGCCCGCGGGCTTCCTGGCCGCGCTGCTCGACGACGTGACCGCCCGCCGCTCGTCGGTCGGCGGCGGCCCGGCCCTCGCCGTGGCCGCCACCGACACCGGCCACACCTGGAAGGTAGCGGGCTCCGGCGCGGGGATCCCGGTCAGCGCCCCACTCGCCGACCTGGTACCGTACCTGACCGGCCGCCCCGCCCCCGAGCTCGAGTCCGCTCCCGCCCTCCCCGCCTGGCTCTAAGGCTCGTCAGCCGGTCTGTCGCAGGCGGCGCGCGGCCTCGGCGGCGGCGGACATCTTGCTGATCGCGAGGTAGCGCGGCACCCGGCGCAGCCCGCAGTCGGTGGAGATCTCCAGCCGCTCCGGGTCGCGGTACTCCAGGCAGGCCCGCACCCGCTCGATGATGTCCTCGGGTGTCTCCGAGTAGTGCGTCTTGATGTCGATCAGCCCGGCGGACAGGATGCGGTCCCTGTCCCACTTCCCGACCAGGTCGATCTCCGCCATCTCCCGCGCGCCGAACTCCAGGCTGAACCCGTGCACGTTGGCGTCGAGCAGGGCGGGGAACAGCCACCGGTAGGTCCGCTTGGCGTAGGGCAGCCGACGGAAGGACCCGAAGCAGATGTGCACGATGAACGTGCACCCGGTGATCCCGTCGACCACCGCGTTGACGGTCTCGACCACGTTCTCCGGCGTCCGGTCCTCGGCGGCGTGCGACGGGGTCAGCGGCTCCTCGATCTGGATGTAGTCGCACCCGGCCGCGACCAGCTTCTGGATGTCGGAGCGAATAGCCGGCACGAGCGCGTCGGCGCACTCGCGGCGGGTCTTGTAGACGGGGGAGAAGTCCAGTTCGGTCGTGATCCCGTACGGTCCCGGCATCCCGATCTTGGGCCGCCTGCTCGTCCGGGCACGAAGGAACTCGTACTCGGCCGTGTAGTCCCAGATCGACTCGACCTGGTCCAAGGGCTCGCGCACCTCGTAGACGGGCAGCTGGTCCCAGCCGATCGCGCCCAGCCTGCGCGGCGTGGGCTTCAGGGCCAGTCCCGCCATGCGGCCCGTGATGCCCTCGATCCACCCGCCCCGCCGGTGCTCCCCGTCGGTCAGGGCGTCAAGCCCGGCCGACTCCTGGTCGTAGATGGCGAGCTGGCAGTAGTCGTCGAGCAGTTCCTGCCGGTCGGCGGGACCGAACCGCCCCGCCTTCTCGCCCTCGGCCACGACATCCCACCATCCGGGCCGCGCCCAGCCGCCGGTCGTCGTCACCGGCAGCTGCGCCGGGTACTGGTACTCACTCATGGTCATGCCTTCCCCTCAGTGCTCGCCCGCTGACATGTGCACCTGACCATGGGGACGGCCGCGGTCACCCCGGCCCCTCAGGCACCAAGCGCTCCGTCAAGGCCCCGCAGGGCGTCGACCAGGTCCGCGTGGATGTACCCGTTCGACGCGACGACGTCCGCGCGGTCGGCCGTGGCATGCGGCCGCCCGTCGAACAACGTCAGCAGCCCGCCGGCCTCCGCGAGGATCAGCTGCCCGGCCAGGATGTCCCAGGCGTCCATCGTGTACTCGCAGTACCCCTCAAGCCGGCCCGCCGCGATCGCGCACAGCGTCAGCGCGGGCGACCCGAGGGAGCGCACCCCGCCGGACACCGACATCAGCCGCTCGACGAGCCGGGCATAGGCGCGGATCTCGCCGGGGTCCACGGTCTGCGCCTGCGCGACCAGGAGCGCCCGGTCAAGCCGGGCGATGTCCGACACCCCGATCGGGACGCCGTTCAGGGTCGCGCCGCCGGCCAGCACCCCGACGAACATCTCGTCGTGCAGCGGGTCGTAGATCGCTCCGGCCACGGTCGTGCCGCGCGACCTGAGCGCGACCGACACGCAGAAGAACGGCAGGCCGTGGGTGAAGTTGGTGGTCCCGTCGAGCGGGTCGACGTACCACACGTCGGCCGCGTCCAGGCTCCCCGCCGTCCCCTCCTCGCCGTCGACCGCGTGGTCGGGAAACGCGGTCAGGATCGTCTCGGTGACGGCCCGCTGTGACTCGCGGTCGGCGGCGGTCACCAGGTTCGCCCGCGCGTCCTTGTAGCCGATTTCCAGCTCGTCCTCATCGCGCAGGAACCGCATGAGAACCGCGCCGCCCACCCGGGCCGCCGCCTCGGCGACCTCCGCGGCCAGGATCGCGTTGGTCATGCGCCCGGCACCTTGAAGACGTTGCGCAGCGCGTACTTGACGGGGTCAAAGGCCGGCTCCGCCGCGCCGGGCGCCGGCGGGTCCGTGCCCCCAGGCGGCGGCACCGGCTCCGCGTCCCGCACCGCCGGCTCCCCGGCGGTCCAGGTCGTCTCCGGCCGGTGCTGGAGGAAGAACACGCTGTCGGGGAACGGCAGGTCCCTGGCGACCGCCCACTCGACGTCTTGCGGGGTACCGCCCGCGGCCAACTCAAGCGCGGCCGCGCGCTCGCAGATGTAGCGCACCTCGTCCTCGCTGAGGCACGCCTGCCCGGCCAGGTCGCCGGGCAGCGGCGACAGCACCACCCGGCCGGAGTCGGGGCTGACGGCCGCCCAGGTCAGCTTCGCGCCGGTCCGCGCGGTCAGCACCCGCCCCGACGCCCGGTCCACGGTCCAGTGATCGGGGGTGACGTGCCCGGATACGACCGACTCGCCGAATCCCCAGTTTCCCTCCACGACGCAGACACCGCGGTCGCCGGTGACCGGATCCAGGGTGAAGGCCACACCCGCCGACCGGGCGTCCACCAGCTCGAGGACGCCGACCGCGAGGTCGTGGACGCGTACCGGCGACGCGCCGCCGAACCGCCGCCGGTAGGCGAGGGCGTGCGCGGAGAACCCGCTTGACCAGCATCTGCGCACGTGCAGCAGCACGTCGGCGACACCGGACACCCCGAGGTACGTCTCGTACTGCCCGGCGAAGCTGGCGCCGTGCCCGTCCTCGCTGACGGCCGACGACCGGACGGCGACGCGCAGCCCGGCGCCCCGGCCGGTCCGCGACGCAAGGCGGGCGTGCGCGCCCGCGACCGCGTCCTCCAGCCACGACGGCAGCGGCTGCGACTCCACGAGGGAGCGCGCCCGCTCCGCGAGCCGCGTCAGCTCGCCGTGCCCGGGCGCCGGGGCGGTGAACAGCCGGGCGAGTTCGCCGCGGGCCGCGGCGGGCAGCCACCCGTCGAGCGCGGCCGCGGTCACCGCGTACCCGTCAGGGACCCGCCAGCCGTCGGCGGCGAGCTGCCCGAGCCGCGCCATCTTCGGGCCGACCCGCTCCGCGTCGGACGCGCGGATCGCGCCGAGGTCGACAACCGCGACGTCCGTCACGGTCATTCGCCGCCCGCCGGATGAAACAGCCTCACGCGAGCACCCGGACCGTGCCCGCCCGGCCGTCCACCCTGATCCTCATCCCGGTCTTGACGACCTGGGTCGCGATCGCGGTGCCGACCACGCAGGGGATGCCGTACTCGCGGCTGACGATCGCCGCGTGGGTCAGCGACCCGCCGGTGTCGCACACGCACGCCGCGATGATCCCGAACGCGGGCGTCCACTCCGTCGTCGTCCCGCCGCACACCAGGATCTCGCCCGGTTCCACGAGGTGCAGGTCGCTGACCGTCGTGATCACCCGGGCCACGCCTTCGACCACCCCCTTGGCAGCCGGGAACCCGCGGACCTCCGTGACCCCGGCCGTCCCGCCGGCCTCAGCACCGGACGCACCGGACGAGCCGGCGCTGCGGCCTCACCCCGCATCGTCTCAAGAAAGCGCCCAGACAGCCCGAACACCTCGATCATGATCGGGTCGGGCACGACCTCGGGGATCGTGCCGAGCATCGGCGGCAGCGACGGTCCCCGTTCCCGCCAGTGCTCGAAGTACGCGCGCCGGTCGGGGATCATCGCCCGGAGCTCCGCCCACGACGTGGCCCCGCTACCGGACATCACGTCGAACAGTTCCGGCTTGAACACGTAGAACAAGTCCGTCGGGTCAGAGATCTCGCCGTCGGAAGCCAGCCACGTGCCGAGTTCGAGCGTGGCCCGCCGCACCGGGATCGCGGCCCGCCGGTCGATCAGGTAGTTGTGCTCCTCGTTCCACCAGGCGAAGTTCGCCGCCTGGTTCGACGCGAGGGCCTCGTTGAACCGGGTCAGGTTGGCGCCGTTGACCGCCCGCCGCGCCGCCTCGATCTGCGCGTCCCGCTCGGCCACGGCCGCGTTTCGCGCCGCGTGGAAGTCGAACCCGGCCGGCTTGGACAGGAACGCGCCGATCGTGTACAGCGCGGGGGAGGGGTCCTCGGCCCACGAGGGGGTGTCGATCCGGCAGGTCTCCTCGACCCGCTGCCCGTAATCCGAGAGGAACTGGTCGAACGACGTGAGCCACGTCGTCCCGTGCGGCAGCGCGGCGATCGCTGACCGCATGCCGGCGGGCGACCCGGTCATCAGCGCGGACGCGACGTCGAGCGTGCGCGCGAGCTCCGCGAGCCGCCACAGTTCCTCATCCGTCCGCGAGTAGAACGTCTGCCGTCCTGACAGGAACGACGACACCCGCGAACCGGAGAGCCCGATCTCTTCCGCGAGCTCGTAGAAGGCCAGGTAGTTAGCGGTCAGCACGTACATGACCTCAAAGTGGATGAACCAGGCCCGCCGGTGGAACGCGTACGCGTCCTTCAGCACCGTCCACAGCTCAGGCATGGACATCACGTGCAGGTCCAGGTTGTCGAAGTGGTCGTAGGCGGACTGCAGCTCGCCCGCCCGCATCGCCCAGTACGACTCGAAGTCGGCGAGGACCGGCGACACGTACTGGCCGAACCGCGCCGCCCGCGCCTGCACCTGCCACTGCGTGTCCACGTCGATCGTGCCGATGTACACGTGCGTGCCCGCGAGGCGGTTGACCGAACCGCGCGTCGGCGGCACCCCGACGATCTCCGCGCCGAGCTGGGCACCCCAGGTCTGCGCGTCATCCAGCGTCGCGATCGACGCGGGCACCATTCCCTCGCTGAAGTGCAGCGAGTCGCGCAGCCAGTAGCGCTCGTTATCCGCGAGGGAGAACGGCCGCACCGGCCCCGCCACGAACGGCTGGCTGCCGAACGCCTGCTTATAGCCCGGGTACAGCTCTTCCTTGACGAACTCATCGACGGGAAACACGACGGCGGCTTCGCAATCACCAGACACGGTTCAACCTCACCTCGGCTCTGAAGTGGGCACGCAATAACCCCACGCAATAAGCCAAAGTCTTCCCGGCCGCGGATGCCCCCACAAGTGCCCAGAGAATAAAGGTGGCACCGCCGCTAACGAGTTCGGCCACAATTGGCTGTTTTCCCCCGCCACCTGCTCATGGCTAACGGCCGGCCCGACGAGGTGCGGTGCGGTTTCCCGCGCCCCGGTCGGGCGCTGCTCGGTCGTCTGCTTCGCCGGGTAGTCGCGGCGCTCGAGCGCCTCGCGGAACGCCCTGACCTTCGGGTAGGCGGAGCCTTCATGCAGCAGCGGCGCGAAGTCCGGGTCGTTGGAGATCCAGTCGTGCGGCCGCTCAAGCCCGGAGTCCCGGTTGTTCACCAGGCGCCGCAGCCCGGCGATGACCTGCTCCTCATCGGCCAGGTCCTGCTGCAGGAGCACCGCGTACAGGCACGCCGTGTTGTAGGCGGCCTGCCAGGACGCGGTCCGCGCCTGCCAGGGCAGCCAGCGCACCCGGTCGCGCGTGGGCGGGATCCAGGCGGTCCGCGCGAGTCCGGCGGGGCCGGCCACGGCACCGGCCTCAGCACGGGCCGCGGCAGTGGCGGCGCCGGAACGCGGCCAGGCGTCGAACGGGTCCCACAGGACCGCGCGGACCGCCGCCGAGTCCCCCACGATGGCGGCGACCACGCGCAGCCCCTTGCGCTGCCAGAGGCGCTCGGCGAGGCTCGCGCCGCGCCCCGTCCGCCATCCACGCCGGCCTGCCGGCGGCGGCGTCCCGTTCCGCGCGCTCGCCCGGTCCTTTTCCACCAGGTACTTCTCGTTCAGCCGGTGCTTGACGGCGACGAGGAGCTCGGCGACGCAGACGCCGTCCTTGAACTCCTGGCGCGTGGCGGTCCGCCAGTGCGGCTTCCAGACGGTGCGCTCGTCGCGGCGCCAGAACGTGTTCCAGGCGACGACGGGGAAGGACAGCTGCCTCCTGATCGTCCGCAGCTCCCGCCTTGCCGCGTCGAGCAGGGTCTCCCGCAGCTCGTGCGACAGCACCGACGGCCCGCTCAAGCCGGCCCTGAGGTGGATGTCCAGCTCGCCGCACTGGTCGGTCTCGGTCAGCCCGGCCCGGTAGAGCACGTCAAGCGCCTCGTCGAGGATGCCGCGCGCCGAGGCCGGGTAGTAGACGGGGAACTCCGGGTCGGCGATCATCTCAAGCGACATGCACAGCCGGTAGGTGCCGCGGAAGAACCGCGGGTACTGCTCGCGGTTCATCGCGTGCAGCCGCAGCGCGGCGAGCTGGTCGCGCTCCAGGTCCGCGAGCGAGGCAAGCTCATACCTGACGACCCCGGCGCACCGGTCGGCGCCGGTCACGTTCAGCAGCAGCTCGATCTGCCTGCGCCTGGACGCCTGCACGTCGTCCGCGCTCTCCACGTACACCCGCTCCTGCCTGGCGAGCAGCAGCGCGCCGAGGTCACGGCCGTCGGCCGCGCCGTAGACCCAGGGCGGGCTCGCGGGGTCCCTGACGAAGACCTGCCTGGCGACGTAGCCGGCCACCATGGAGGCGGCGTCGTCGATGCTCGCGGCCACGATGGTCTTGGACGCGACGGTGCCGCCGGTCCGCGGCTCGTCGATCTCGACCGTCACCCGCGTGGGGCGCACCGGTTCCCTGCGGGCCCTGTCGGCGCCGCCACGGCCCACGCTGGTCAGCGCGGTCCGTGCCTGCGCGATCGCCGTGCCGTGGGCACGCCGCTGCTCGAGCCGTGGGGTGCCCTCCACCCACACGCGCAGCTCGTAGCGGCGCGGCGCGGGCCATAGCGCGCCGACGAACCGGATCACCGCGCCCGCGAGGCCGCCGCCGGACACGCCGCTCGTCTCGGCGATGGACGCGAGCCCGTCCGACCTGGTGCCGCCGGGCAGGATCGGCGGCGAGTACACGTCGACGGCCGCGAGCCGGAACTTGATCTCGGCGGCTAGCCAGTCATGCCGTTGCCCCGCGGTCGGCCCGCCGTCGCCGCCGTCGCCGTCAGCCGAGCCGTCCCCGGCGATGCTCGGCTGCCCGTCGGTGAGCTTCGTGGTGTCGAGCTGCGGTGCCTGGCGGCGCAGCGCCCACTTCTCCGCCTGCCGGTAGCCGAGCAGCAGCGCGACGGCGATGACCGACCAGCCGAGCCGCCCTGGCGCCGGCGCGTGCCGTGACAGCCACAGGGCCCACAACGGGCGGAACCACGCCCCGGCGAGCCGGTCGGCGCCGAACGCGAAGGCCGTCTCCAGGTCGGGCGGCACCTTGCCGCCCGACGGCGTCTGGCCGTACGCGGTGACCACCACAAGCAGGACGATCACGGTTCCCGCGGTGACGTAGCGCAGCGTGCGGACGCTGTAGTGCGTCGCGGTGAATCCGATCAGCCCGCTGACGGCCACCGTGACCGCCCACACGACCCACGACGTCATCCGTCCGTCTCCTCGCCGCATCGGCGTCATCGCCGGCTCCGACGAAAACGATAGCCGCCGGCACCCGGGTGTTTCCCCGCGAAAGACCACAAGAGCGTCATTCCGAACGAGTGCGTGCTCCTCCTGGCGGCGCCGCCTGACTCGAAAGACGGGTGGCGCGACCAGGGTCAGCCGCTTCCGTTCTGGATTACCGTGACTCGCGTTACCGGCGGATACGGCCGGCGTCCCCCGGCACCGGGCGCACGGCCGGCGTAAGCAGACCGTTAGAAGCAGATGCCGAGCACGCAGGCCGACGGCGACGGTGACCCGGCTGGCGAGGGACTCGACGTACCGCTCGGGCTGGTCGAGGCCGGGCCGGATGGCGACCCGCTCGACCCGCCGCTCGGGCTGCCCGACCCGTTGCCGCCGGCCGGGCCGGTACTCGGGTGGGCCGACGGGCTGGTCGACGGCTTCTTGCCGCCAGTTGTGGCCCGCGGGCTGGTCGCGCCGGTCGTCGCCGCGCCCGGGCCGGCCGCGCCGCCGGCCGACGCCGACGTGCGAGACGCGCCGTCTGACGGGCTCCGGCCGGTGACAGGGGCGCCGGTCGTCGCGGTTCCGGCCGGCGACTGGTTGGCGGCGGGCGTGCCGCTGAACACGCCAGAGACGAGCAGCGCGACGAGACCGGCGCTCGCCGCCACGGCGGCACCGACCGCGATCACGCCGGCGCGCTTGCGCTGGTTCCCCTGCGGCTGGTCCGGCTGACCCTGGCCTGGGGGACTGGGGGGAACGGTGGGCAGCGACATGCGCGGTGGCACGGCCCACTCGTCAGAGACGTAGCCGGCGGGACCGCCCCAGCCGGCCGGAGCGGAGAGCAGCGCGGTGTTCGGGGTCATTCCGCCCCGGTCGCCATCACCGGCCTGGCCGCCGGCGCCCGGCCAGCCCGCCGCCGACTCGGCCGCGACGGCGGCCGAATGCGGGACGGGGCTCGCAACGGCGCCGCCGGGCCCGGACCGCACCGCGGTGCGCGCGAGCGGCACGAGGGCGCCGTCGCCCATCGAGTCGCGGATCCTGGCGGCAAGTTCGGCGAGTTCCAGCGCGTCGCCGATCCGCTTGGCCGGGTCCTTGGTGGTCAGCCGGTCGACGAGCACGTCAAGCTCGGCGGGGACGTCGGCGGGCAGCGGGGGCAGCGGCAGGTACAGGTGAGCGGCCATCACCTCGGCCGCGGTCCCGTCGTGCGGCGGCATGCCGGTGAGGCACTCGTGCAGCACGATGCCGAGCGCGTACAGGTCGCTCGCCGCCGTTCCGTGGTTGCCGGCGATCCGCTCGGGCGCCATGTACTGCGTGGTGCCCATGACGAGGCCGGGGCTGGTCACCGGCACCTGGCCCGCCGCGTGCGCGATGCCGAAGTCGGTGACCTTGACGTGGCCTTCCCTGCTGATCAGGATGTTTCCCGGCTTGATGTCCCGGTGGATGACGCCGGCCTTGTGCGCGGCGGCGAGTCCCTCGGCGGCCTGCGAGATCACGTCGAGTGCCATGGCGGGATCGATGGGATCGACCGCGAGGATGTCGGCGAGTGACGGGCCGTCGACGAACTCCATCACCAGATACGGGGAGCCGTCGGGCCCTGACGGCCCGTAGTCGTACACCTGCGCGACGTGCGAGTTGCTGAGGGCGCCCGCGTTCTTTGCTTCCTTCCGGAACCGCTCAAGGGTTTCCGGGTGGTCGGAGTACTCTGGGCGCAGCACTTTCACCGCTACCGGGCGTTCAAGCAACAGGTCCGTCGCCCGCCACACCTGGCCGACGCCTCCCGCTGCGATCCGCTCGTCCAACCGGTAACGGTCATCCAATATCAGGCCAGATCGCGTCACAACGTTGCACAGACTACCCCGGCGCATCATCAGAAACCCTGGCACCTGAGAAACGTAGGCAAATCTGTGACTCCGCTGACCTGGTGGGGCAGCTTTTCGGGTTGCCTGTCGGGCTTCCCTGCCAGCAAGATGTTACTGGCGGCGTCGACGTCGGCGTGGGCCTGCTGGCCGCAGCCGAGACACGGAAATTCCCGGGATGGACTGATCATTCAGGCCGGGACGAACTCCTCGACAAGCCGCGCCCGGCAGGCGAACTTGCGGCCAGCTGGTTCCTACGTCCCTCCGTGGTGCAGAGGTGCCCGGCGGCGCAGTCGCGCTCGGTCGGCGGCGACCAGGCCGCCCCAGACACCGTGCTGGCCGATATCCCAGCGCCGCAGGGATAGCGTCAGGCAGTGGCCGCGCACCGGGCAGAGCGTGCAGATGGCGATCGCCGCGGCTGCCTCCTGGCGAGCCTGGCGCAGGTCAGCGCTCACCGGGAACCACCGGTCGGGATCAAGATCGCTCTTAGAGCACTGGGCGTGCCTGATAACCAGAGCCCACAACGCTGGTTCGGTGAGCCCGGCCGGGCGTAGGTGCCATGTGATCCGTGGGGCTCGCGGCTGCCAGCGGGCCGCTGGCGGCGTCATTGGATATCACTGGCTGGCGTTCGGCGTGCCCGTATGCCATGTCTTCCTCCTAACCTCCTAACGTCCTCACCAGGGCAGTTGGCGCGGACGACGTTTCCTTATTCACGGTCACCTCCTGAAATGGCACCGCTGTGGGCCTTTTGCCTTTCAGCGGTCCGGGCCTTTGCTGGCCGTATAGGAAAAGCCTGCTGCCTGCCTGGCGCTGTTCCTATGGGGCGGGGGTGAGTCTTGGCCTGCGGGTCGCCACAGCGGGGGCTGGGGGTTAGCTGGAATCGCAGCTGGGTTCGGGGCGGTCCGTGCTGCCGCGAGATCCGGGACGGCGGGTGCTGGCCCGGAAGGCCTATCCGGCGGTGACGCCGGGCCGGCGTCGGGCGACAATAAAGACGTGACCGCCGGACCAGGGCTGCCAGCCGCCGCAGAAACGCTCTTCCGGGACGATCGTGACGGCTGGCATCCCTGATGACGGCTACCAAGCCACCGGGAGGTGAGCTGCGCCATGCCGCTGCGCGTGGTCCTGGCCGACGACGGGGCCCTGTTCCGCCAGGCGCTCGCCGATCAGCTCGGGCGGGCCGGCGTACAGGTCCTCGCGCAAGCTGGCAACGCGCCGTTGCTCCTGCGCGCCGTCGCGGAGCACCAGCCCGACGTAGCGGTCATCGACATCCGCATGCCGCCCACCCACACCACGGAGGGCATCCGCGCCGCACGCCAGATCCGCGATCAGTTCCCGGCCGTCGGCATCTTGCTGCTGTCAACCCACACCGAGATCGACGAAGCGGTCGAGCTGTTCACGGCCGCGCCCCGGCGTGTCGGCTACCTGCTCAAGGACTCGGTAGCCGACCTGCATGAACTCACCGGCGCGCTCACCAGGATTAGCGACGGCGGCACGGTCTTCGACTCCAAGCTCGTCGTCGAACTGCTCGGCCGCACCCGGCGAGCCGACCCCCTCGATGCGCTCACGTCACGGGAACGAGAGGTGCTGGCGCTGATGGCCGCGGGTCAGTCCAACGCCGGGATTGCCAAGACCCTGTGGATAACGCAGAGTGCGGTGGAAAAGCACATCAACCACATCTTCAGCAAGCTCGGGGTCCCCGCCACCTTGGACACTCACCAGCGCGTCCTGGCCGTCATCGCCTTCCTCGACGCCCGGTAGCCACCTGTGTCCGCATGCCCGGCAGAACCGGCGCGCGAAGGCGCCTGGAAGGCCGGCGCACAGCTGGCAGACCTGTCCGGCGGCCGCTCGGTGCACCACCCGGCCGGGGATTGCGGTTAACCCCCAGGCCCGGTTCTGGCGACCCCCCAGCTGAAGACTCACGCTAGCCGGAGTGGGATGCGGCCAGCGCGGGGCTAGGCTCGAATAACCGCGCACGGTGAGCATCGGCGGACGTCCGTCCGCGATCGCGCGGCAGTCCTCGGCGCCGCCGGCGGCAGGCTCGTTCGGAAATAAAGGTCCTCATGCCGAACGGCCGTGGTGCATGCCCTCAGCCTGGGCGCAAGGGGACCCGGCCGTGTGTGGGGTGGCCCGATGGAAGCAAGCGGAGTGCGGCCCGGCCCGGATCCGTTCCTCCGGGCCGAGATCGTGCACTGCAGCGAGCGCACTCGCGTCACGAGGCTGTTCCTGCCTGGGCGCGCGGTCATCCGCAAGGAGCCGCTGGGACCGGACGCGGAAGGCCGGGCTGCGGCATGAGGCCGCGATGCTGGAACGCCTGCGCGGCGTCGCGGGGGTGGCGCAGCTGGCGCAGGCGCCGGGGTATCCCGGGTCGGTGGTGCTGGAGGACGCCGGTGCGGAGAGCCTGGCGGGGATGACCGGGCCGCTGCCGGCCGGTAACCTGGTCGGCCTCGCCCTGGGGCTGGCCCGGGCGGTGGCGGGGATGCACCGGCGGGGGGTGATCCACCGGTGACATCACCCCGGCGAACATCGTGGTTTCCGTTGACGGTGTTCCGTGCCTGGTGGACTTCGCCCTGGCTTCGTCGTTCGCCGAGATCCGCCCCGAGTTCACGCACCACGCCCAGATCACAGGGACGCTGGCGTACCTGGCGCCGGAGCAGACCGGGCGGACCGGCCGGGCGGTGGACCAGCGGGCCGACCTGTACGCCCTCGGCGCGACGCTCTACGAGCTGGCCACGGGCGAGCCGCCGTTCGGCACCAGGGACCCGCTGCGGCTCATCCACGATCACCTGGCCCGGGTCCCGGTGCCGCCCGCGCAGGCGAACCAGGCCCTTCCGGCGCCGTTGTCCGAGATCATCATGCACCTGCTGGAGAAGGAACCGGACAACCGCTACCAGACCGCGGACGGCCTGGTCTATGACCTGGAGCGGTTGCGCCACGCGCAGGCACACCAGGCAACGGCCGTGTTCCGGGTCGGCGAGCATGATTTCCCGGTGCGGCTGCTGCCGCCGTCGCGGCTGGCCGGACGCGATGACGAGGTGGCGGCGCTGGAGGCCGCGTTCGACGACGCGCTGGCGGGCCAGTGCCGCGGGGTGCTGGTCGCCGGGGCGCCCGGGGTGGGCAAGACGGCGCTGATCGACCAGCTGCGGCCGGTGGTGACCGGTGCCGATGGCTGGTTCGTGGCAGGCAAGTTCGACCAGTACCGCCGGGACCTGGAGTTCGACGCGGTCAATCAGGCGTTCCGCGCGCTGGGCCGGCTGCTGCTGGCCGAGCCGGAGGATGAGCTGGCGCAGCTGCGCGATGCGGATCGTGGCGGCGGTGGGCCCGAACGCGGGCCTGCTGGCCGCGGTGCTGCCGGAGTTCGCGGCGCTGCTGGCGGTGTCGCCGGATCCGGGGGATCCGCTGACCGCGCAGGCCCGGGCTGCAGCGAGCGGCGGCGGCCGGTGCTGCGGGCGGTTGCCTCGCGCGAAACGGCCGGTGGTGGTGTTCCTCGATGACCTGCAGTGGGCGGGGCGCACCCCGCTCGGCTTCGTCGACCTCGTGCTCAGCGAGGAGCCGGTCCACGGGCCTGCTGCTCGTCGGCGCCTACCGCGAAGACGACGTGGACGCGGCGCATCCGCTGGCGGCGCCGCTGTCCCGCTGGCGCGACCAGGCCGGGGTGCGGCACCTGCGGCTGGTCAACCTGCCGGCCCGGGCCTGGTCACCATGGTCGCCGAGATGCTGCACGTGGACCGGTCCGCGGCTGCGGGCCTGGCCGAGGTGATCGAGCCGCACACGCGCGGCAATCCGTATGAGACGGTGGAGCTGCTCAACGCGCTGCGCCGCGATCGGCCTGCTGACCGCGGCGGCCGCCGGATGGCGGTGGGACGAGGCGGCGGTGCGCGCTCACCTGGGCCGGTCCGAGGTGGCCGGGCTGCTGGCGGCGCGTGTCGCGGCCCTGCCGGAGCAGTCCCGGGCAGCTGGTGGAGTCGATGGCCTGCCTGGGCGGGCGGGCCGAGCTGAGCGTGCTGCAGGCCGCCGCCGGCGAGCCGGCGGGTGTGTGGAGCATATGCTGGCGCCCGCCCTCGACGAGGGCCTGCTGGTGGCGGAGCCCGGGGCGCATCCGGCGGTGCGGTTCCGCCACGACCGGATCCGCGAGGCGATCCTGGGCGGGGTCGACCCGCAGCGGCGGCAGCGCCCTGCAGCTGGCCATGGCGCGGCGGCTGGCGGCGGTCCCTGAGTTGTTCGCGGCCGCGGCGGAGCAGTACCTGCCGGTGGTCGGCGCGGTCGACGATGCCGCCGAGCGGCGCCTGGTGGTGGGGCTGCTGCGGCGCGCCGCCGGCCAGGCGGCGTTGACCGGGGACTACGCGCTGGTGAACGCGCTGCTTGACCGCCGCGCTGCCGCTGATCGACCCGGGCGAGACCGACCACGCTTGCCGGGTGCACACCGGCCGTCACGCCGCCCTGTACGGCCTGGGGCGCCTGGAGGAGGCGGACGAGGAGTACCAGCACGATCGAGGAGCTGTGCCCCACCGCGTTGGACCGTGCGGACGCGACGGCGGTGCAGGTGCGCAGCCTGACCCACCGGACCCGTTTCGCCGACGCGATCGGCCTCGGCATCGAGTCGCTGCGTGAGCTCGGCATCGCCGTCCCGGCCGCGGACCGGCTCCCCGCCGAGCTTGACCGCCAGTTCGGCTACCTGTACCGGTGGCTTGACGACACCGACGCCGCCGACGAACTGGCCCGGCCCGGACATCACCGACCCGACGCTGACTCGCGGTCGCCCGTCTGATCAACGCGACTCCTGCCGGCGAGCCTACGTCCGGCCGACCACGCCACGTTCGCCTGGCTGAGCCTGGAAGCGCTGCGGATCTGGATCGAGGACGGCCCGGGCCCTGCCCTGGTCGGCCCGGCGTGCCACGCCGCCTTCGCCGTGGCGGCGCTGCGCGGCGACTACGCCGCCGGGTACCGGGCCGTACGGCGGATCCTGGCGCTGGGCGAGGCGCGCGGCTATGAGCCCGCCACCTCGCAGGCGCGCTTCGCTGTTCGCCTCCTTGGCCTGCTGGTGCGAGCCGGTTGAAAACGGTGTCCAGGCAGCCCGGCGGGCCCGGGAGGGGCTGATCGCGGGGGGCGACCTGGCCTTCGCCGGCTACACCTACTACCGCACGGTGTACGGACCTGCTTGACTGCGCACCGTCGCTGGACGCCTGCACTCGCCGAGGTGGAGGCGGCGCTGGCCTTCCTTCGCCGTACCGGCAACGAGCAGACCATCGCAATGCTAGACAGCTACCGGTGGCTCGTTGGTGTGCTGCGCGGCGAAGGACGCGGCGGCGGCCGCGTGAGTCGGCCCCCGTCGACAGGTACGCCGGCAACCCGCTGGCGCTGTTCCACGCACATTTCACCCGCGCCGATCGCCGCCGCTATCTTCGGGGATCCGGCCGGCCTGGCACGGCACACCGCGGCGGCGATGCCGCTGCTGCCGACCGCTCGTGGGCCGCTATACGTGAGCGCCGTGGCCCGCCCGCTGCGCGCGCTGGCCCTGGCCGCGCAGGCCCGCGACACTGACGGCGACGAGCGGGGCGCCCTGCTGGCCGAACTGGACGACGTGACCGGGTGGCTGGCCGCACGTGCCACGGACGCGCCGGACAACTTCCTGCACCTGCTGCGGCTGGTCGAGGCCGAGCGGGCGTGGGCGGCCGACGACTTCCGCGCCGCCGGCCTGGCCTTCGACGCAGCCCAGCGCGAGGCCGCCCAGCGCCAGCGACCCTGGCACCGGGCCCTGATCGCCGAGCACGCGGCCCGGTTCTACCTCGCCCACGGCTTCGACCACGCCGGCCACGACCTTCTCGCCCAGGCCCGCCAGCACTACCTCGCCTGGGGCGCGACGGCTAAAGTCAGCCAGCTGGACTGGGCCTACCCGGCCCTGCGGCCACCACCCGATGCGGCCGTCGAGGCCCGACAGCCGGCGACTTCCCCAGTCGCCGGTCCACGGTCACCACCGGAACGATGGACCTGCTCGGGATCGTGTCGGCGTCGCAGGCGCTGAGCTCGGAGACCAGCATCGGCCGGCTGCACGCCCGCGTGGCCGAGGTGCTCAGCGCCATGACCGGCGCCACCGGCGTGCACCTGCTGCTGTGGGGCGAGGAGCGGCACGGCTGGCTGCTGCCCGCACCGGACGGCGCGGCGGCACCGTCCCGGTCAGCGGCACCGGCCGCGAGCGTGCGGTACCGATGTCGGTGCTGCGCTACGCCGGCGGACGCGCGAGCCGCTGGTCGTGGGTGACGCCGCCCGGTGACGAGCGGTTCGCCCGCGACCCGTACTTCGCCGACATCGGCTGCTGCTCGCTGCTGGCCGTCCCGATCCTCAGCCGCGGTGTGCTGCAGGCGGTGCTGCTGCTGGAAAACCGCCTGGTCCGGCCGCGTTCACCGCCCAGCGGCTGGAGACGGTCAGGCTCATCGCCGGCCAGCTCGCCGTCTCCCTGGACAACGCCCAGCTGTACGCCGATTTCCGCCAGATCGCCGACGAGCAGGCCGCCTTGCGGCGGGTGGCGATGCTTGTAGCCCGGGCGGCGCCTCCGGAGGAGGTCTTCGCCGCTGTCGCCGCGGAGGCCGGGCATGTGCTGGCGGTGGATGTCGCCATCTTGAACCGGTACGCTCCGGACGGCGCCGAGGCAGTCGTCGGCGCATGGGCCAGCGATGGCATCCCGCCCGTCGTTGTCGGCAACCGGGTCCCCGCTCGGCGGGCGGAACATGACGTCGCTGATGTTCCAGACGGGCCAGCCCGCACGGATCGACAGCTACACCGACACCACTGGCGCGGTCGGCGACATCGCCCGCGAGGCCGGCGTCCGGGCGTCGGTCGGCGTGCCGGTCAGCGTCGCGGGCGAGCTGTGGGGGGTCATGATCGCGGCCAGCCGATCCGAGCCGCTGCCGACTGATACCGAGGCACGGCTGGCCGGGTTCACCGAGCTGGCCGCGACCGCGGTGGCGAATGCCGAGGCGCAGGCCGAGGCGAGTGCATCGCGGGCCCGGATCGTCGCGGCCGCCGACCAGGCCCGCCGCCGCATCGAGCGGAACCTGCACGACGGCGCCCAGCAGCGGCTCGTCTCCCTGGGGCTGCGGCTGCGCGCGGCGCAGGCCGCGATCCCGCCCCAATTCGGCGAGCTCAGCGCGAACTCGACGACGCCGTCGCCGTGGCGGCCGGCGCGGTGGACGAGCTGGGCGAGATCGCCCGGGGCATCCACCCGGCGGTCCTGACCGAGCGCGGCCTTCGCCCCGGCGCTCAAAACCCTCGCCCGCCGATCGGCCGTCCCCGTTGACCTGCAGGTGCATGTGGAACAGCGGCTGCCGGAACCGGTCGAAGTCAGCGCGTACTACGTCATCGCCGAGGCGCTGAGCAACGCTGCCAAGCACGCCCGCGCCTCCGCCGTCAGCGTCCAGACCGAGGTCGCCGGCGACCTCCTGCACCGTCACCGTCCGCGACGACGGCGCCGGCGGCGCCTGTTTCACCCGGGGCACCGGCCTGGCCGGCCTCAAGGACCGCGTAGAGGCGCTCGGCGGCCGGATCTTCCTTCGACAGCCCCCGCGGAGCGGGGACCAGCCTGCGCGCGGAACTCCCGCTCACCGCCACGTGACGCGTCACCTGGAGGCCCATTTTCGCCAGCACCCGGACGCTGAGATCTACCTGTCCCAGCCCGGCATCGGGACCGTCAACGGCGCCCGGGTACTCGCCGAGTTCGGAGACGCGCCCGGCCGCTACGCCTCCGCCAAGGCCCGCAAGAACTACGCCGGCTCCAGCCCCATCACCCGCGCATCCGGACGCAGCAAGGTCGTCCTGGCCCGGTTCATCCGCAACGACCGGCTCGCCGACGCCCTGCAATCCCAGGCCTTCTCCGCGCTGAGCGCATCACCCGGAGCCCGCGCCTACTACGACAAGCAGCGCGCCCGCGGCCTCGGCTACAACTCCGCCCTCCGCCAGCTCAGCAACCGCCTCGTCGGCATCCTGCGCGGCTGCCTCAAAACCGGCACCCGCTACGACGAAGCAACCGCCTGGCCAGCTGCCGCGGCAAACACCCAACCCCTCGCAGCTTGACATCTAAGCCCTTGGGATGTCTAACCCGGGCCCTGAGGGAGTCGCCCAGTGTCCACAGGGGGCGCTGACCAGCACGAGGCCCTTGAGCAGGAACTGGCCGGGCATTACCGACAGCACCGGGAATCCGGACGCCGCGGTCACTCCGGGCGTGGTGAACAGGAGGCTCAGCGTGCTGAGGAACAGCAGGATCGCCCATCGCGCTGCCGATGGCCGAGATCCGCGGCGCCAGCGGCCGGATGGCGATCAGCAGCGCGGCGACGATCTCCAGGCTGCCGAGCACGGCGCCGAAGGTGCGCACGCTGAGGATGCTGTCAGAGCCAGCTGAAGATCGGGCTGTTCGCGATCAGCGGCTGATGGCGGCGGCCTCGTACCCGTGTACTTCAGCGCGCCGATCCAGGCGATCACGACGACGAGCGCGTACCTGACCAGATACCGGCCGACGGTAGCCACGGGGTGTTTCCCCGTCACGGCCGCGGTGGCATGGGGCTGTGTGATCCGAAGCATGGCTAATTCCTTTCGCATGGGTTCATCGGGTCTGAGTAACTCTCGGCTCACGTCGCGTTCGGGTCGAACGGCGGGCGCTGGCCCGGCGTGAGAGGCGTGCCGTTCGCTGCGGACTGAGGCTGGGCTCTCTGGTCCGCGTCCGGGTCGCCGAAGAGGTGCTTGTGCACGAACCGCTTGGGATTCAGGTCCTCGGTCTCGAAGTCAGCGAACTCCGGGCCCAGTCCTTCCCGCAGGTCGTTCTTTGCCCCGTCGGCGATCCTGCGCAGGTCGCGGAGGGCACGGCCGACCTGGGAGGCGATCTTCGGCAGCTCGTTCGGCCCGAAGATGACAAGCGCGATCACCGCGAGGACCAGTAGCTTGGTGATGGACAGGTCGAACACCGCTCAGCCCCTTCCTCCGCCGCCGAACGGCAGCGGTGAGAGCTCGTCGTCGGCTAGGCCTGTATAGGGATCCGGGTGGAGCCGGGCCTTGCGCCGGTCGTTGGCCCACACGATGAACTCGGCCGCCTCGACCAGCACGACCGCGAGCCCGCCGAGGATGAGCATCGTCCACGGGTCCGGGCTCGGGTTGACGATGCCCGCGATCACGAAGATGCCGAAGATCAGCACCCGCCGCGACTTGCGGAAGCGCTCGTGGGTGAGGATGCCGGCCATGTTCAGCATGACGATGACGAGCGGCAGCTCGAAGACGATCCCGAACCCGACCAGCATCCCGGTGAAGTAGCTGAGATAGGTGTCCCAGCTGGGCAGGACCAGCGAGTTCTGCGGCGCCAGGTTAAGCAGGTAGTGCAGGCCGCGGTCCATCACCACGTACGCGAGCACCGCGCCGCCGACGAAAAGCGGCACGGCCGTGAACGTGAACCAGTAGGCCCACTTCTTTTCGCGCGCGTACAGCCCGGGCGCGATGAACGCCCAGAGCTGGTACAGCCAGACCGGGCACGTTCCGATCAGCGCGAAGAAGAAGGCGATCTTGATGCGAAGGAAGAACCCGTCGAACACCCCGTTGATGACGAGCTTGTCCCCAACCTGATGGCATCCGCTCATGCCGTCGATCACCGCGCTGCAGAACGGGCGCG
Organism: uncultured Actinomycetota bacterium; assembly: GCA_963759545.1. Taxonomy (GTDB): domain Bacteria; phylum Actinomycetota; class Actinomycetes; order Streptosporangiales; family Streptosporangiaceae; genus Trebonia. Next base: position 142,939 of record CAVXAB010000047.1, on the reverse strand, counting down.
CGACGATGTTCAACGTCTGGTTCGAGTAAACCAGCGCGACGATCATGCCCAGGATGATCACGAGAATCGACTTCACTAGCCGGTTACGCAACTCCCGGAGGTGGTCCATGAGGGGCATGCGCCCCTCATGGTTCTCCGCCGCCGCGTTTGAACGAAGCGCTGCCCTACTATCCGGGCGCCTTGGACAGCGCCAGGCACATTCGCCATGACCGTTTAGTCCATCTCCTGGGGACCGTGCGTCAGCGAATCCGCCTGGTATCCGCGGGAGCCGTGCCCGTTGGCGGCCACAGCCTGCTGCTGCAGGTTGTTGACCTGCGCCTGAAGCGTCTGGATCTGGGCCTGGGCATCCGGCACCGGCACGGGCACCTGCTGCAGTTCAGTCTGCACGACGAGCAGCCTAGCGGCCTGGGTGGCCGGAGAGGCCTGCTCGTCCTCGTGCAGGCCCTGCACCTCGGTCTTCAGGATGCGCATCGACTGGCCGAGCGAGCGAGCCGCGTGGGGAAGCTTGCGCGACCCGAACAGCACGATGATCACCAGGGCGACGATCAGGATCTTCCATGGGCTATCGAACAAGTCGCCTATCATGTACGTTCTCCTCAGGCGGTTAGCAGTCTCCCCGTACGACGGGGACTTGGACAGATTCAGCCTCGCGGCTCACGGGAAGGTTCCGTGGCCGCGAAGGGCATGCACCAGCGCTGGCGAGCACGGTCCGTTGCCCCATGCGAACGCTGGTGCTGTTCTCTTCATAGCTCAGCCAGCCCGGCGACGGCCGGCGGGTGGCCGGTGGAGCGGCCCGGGAGGTGAGCACTTCGCATGACGCTGTCAACACTCCGGGCTCCGCCGGGTGCTGCCGGCTACCCCGGGGTCATTTACAGATCAGGGGCCTACCGCCACGCCGTAAGGGCTGTCGCCCACAGTGATGGTGGCGGTGATTTTCAGTGAGCTCGGGTCCATGACCGTAATGGTGCCGGCTGCCTGGCTGACGACGTATATCGCAGTGGGTGTAAGCGCGATGTCGAACGGGTCTGTGCCCGGGGGGCCCACGTTAACGGTTCCGGAGATGTGGTTGGTTTGGGTGTCGATCGCCAACACGTTGCCGGGGCCGAGCACGGCGACATAGGCGCGCTGCCCGGTCGGCGCGACTGTCACGTCGAACGGGCCGTCTCCGGTCGGGATGGTCGCGGCGATCTTTCCGGTGGCGGTCGATATGACGGAGACGGTCGCGTTCGCCTCGTTGGCGACGTAGACCGAGCGGCCGTCCGGGGTGACCGAGACTGCTACCGGGTACTTGCCCGCAGGCAGGTCGCGGACGACCCCGTTGGTGCTGGTGTTGACGACCGAGACGCTTGCCGACCCTTCGTTGGCGACGTAGAGGGTGGTGCCGTCATGGCTGACGGCCACGTCCACCGGCTGGATGCCAACGGGGATGGTCGCGGTTACCCGGTTAGTCCGGGTGGCGATCACTGAGACGTTGTTGGAAGTTCCGTTAGCCACGTACAGGAACTGGCCGTCCGGGCTGAGCGCGACACCGGTCGGGGACTGCCCCACCGGCACGGTGGTGACGATCTTGTTGTTCGCGGTGTCAAGCACCGATACTTCCGCTGACCCGGAGTCGGCGATGTAGACGCGGCTGCCGTCCGGGGTGACCGCGACGCCTTCGGGCCCCACGCCGGCCGGCACGGTGGCGGTGACCTGGTTCGTCCCGGCATTGATGACCGACAATGTGTTATCGAGCTGGTTGGTGACGTATATGTGTCCCCCGCGCGGCCTGGGCCGCGGTGACGGACACCTGGCTTGCGACCGTGTGGGTGCCGCAGGCGGCGAGCAGGCCGGATGCGAGCAGGAGCCCGATGCCGGCGCCGAGTACCGGCCAGCGCGCTTTACTGTGCAGATAGCGCATCGTTACTGTACTCCTATGCCTTAGCAGGGTCAGGTCCGTGGCCGGTACTCCAACGGGAGAGCGGCCCGGCCCGGAGGAGGGTCAGGCCAGCAGCCCGCTGGCGTAATAGTCCTGGCTGTTGCGCTACGCCTGGCAGGGCGAAGAAGTAGCCGCCGCCTCGGGGGGTGATGTAGGGCACCAGCAGTTCGCCTTCTAGCCGGGTCTGCATGGCGATGTAGGTGTCGAGCTCGCGCTGGAAGCAGGTAAACGCGTGGCCCAGGAGGGGGCCCCGCCGCCAGAGGGATCTGCTCGATGTCGTAGCTGCGGCGCAGGATGGTGCTGGTCGCCGCGGTTTGCGGGGTCTGCGGGTTGGCGAGCCGGATATGCGAGTTAAGCGCGGTGAGCAGACCTTGCGGGTCGTTGGTGTAGATGGGGTCGAACAGGTCGTTGGCGTTCGGGTCCGGGGCGTAAGTCGGGGCGCCGCTGGTCTTTTGGCGGCCGAAGATCCGCTCCTGCTCCGCGACCGGCACCCCCTGCCACTTTTGAACGTTGAACTGGATGATGCGCACGACGTGGTACGTGCCACTCGCCGCCCAGGCGGGCTCTCCGGAGTTCGGCTGTGCCCACACGTACTGGTTATTCTGCGCGGTGCTCGTGTAATCGGGCTGTGCGATGCCGTCCTTGAAACCGAACCAGTCCCGCGCGATACCGACCGGGCGCGGCGGGTTCGTGAAACCGCTGACGGTCCAGCGGGGCTCCAGGACGCCGCTGGTGGCGGTGCAGATATCCACCAGTGCGTGGACCAGCCGTGTCGTTGTGGTCGGCGCACAGCTGTATCAGCAGGTCGCCATCGGATATCGAGGGATCGAGGTCGTCGTGGGCGAATGGTTCCATCGTGACCAGCTGAACGGGCTTAAGCGAAGCCAGCCCGTACCGGCCGTCGAACAGGCTCGCCCCGACACTTACGGTGGCCGTAAGCCCGTCCGGCTGGATCTCCGGACCCACGATGCCGTTGTCCGGAGGCGGGGAGCCTGCGGGCGCCGACGGCGCCGTGCCCCCAGCGGCGAGGAACGCCACCTGCTCGGTCAGCGTGCGGAACAAGTCCGTGAGCTCGCTGCGGTTAGCCGCGGTCACGTTGAAAGCGGCATAAGTCGAAAAGGGCTGCCGGGAAGGAGGCGGCGGGGTAATGATGCCCGACTGATACTGCCCGTAGAAAGGATACGTGCTTCCCGCTGCCGCCGTTTCGATCGCCGCGCCGTTAGTGATGCGCATCTCTTCCCACAGCAAGTTTCCGCCGACTGCGGCCAGACCCGCAACGGCTACTCCCTGGAGAACGGATCGTCTATTGAAGCCGCCCGCCGGGCAGCCCCCGCTGTCCGCTGTCCTGCGGCACGGACGAAGTTTCCCTATTCACAGTCACCTCCTGAAATGGCACCGCTGTGGGCCTTTTGCCTTTCAGCGGTCCGGGCCTTTGCTGGCCGTATAGGAAAAGCCTGCCGCCTGCCTGGCGCCGTTCCTATGGGGCGGGGGTGAGTCTTGGCCTGAGGGTCGCCACAGCGGGGGCTGGGGGTTAGCTGGAATCGCAGCTGGGTTCGGGGCGGTCCGTGCTGCCGCGAGATCCGGGACGGCGGGTGCTGGCCCGGAAGGCCTATCCGGCGGTGACGCCGGGCCGGCGGCGGGCGACCATAAAGACGTGACTGCCGGACCAGGGCTGCCCGGCTCTCTTGGCGACGTCAGTTCTGTTGCGGTTACTGCGCAACCAGGTGGATGGACGCAGGGGTCACGTCAACCCCTGTCCTGACGGCAGCTCAGCGGCAGCCGCATCACTAGTTAGGCGGCAGCCAGGCCTGGCGAGAGGGGTCCCACCGGTCCAGCCGGATGTCCGCGGCCAGGCCCTGCTGGGCGAGCACCGCCCGCGCTATACCCTCACGAATGCTCCAGCCGCCGCACCGTAACGCGGCTCGCGGCTTTCACCCCATGTATTTCTGCACGAGCGCGCCGAGGGCGGGCAGGGCGGCCTTCACGTGCTTGACGGCGCTGCCGCGCACGGTCTTGTAGGCCTTCACGATCGTGGCGCGGCTTGACGCCCGCTGACGGCTGTCGGTGATCGCGAGCAGTGCCTCGGCCACCTCGTCGTCGCGGCTCGCGAGATAGCCGCCGAAGTCGCCGCCGCCGGAGAACTCGGCGGTGAAGTTCGCCCAGTACGGCTCCAGCGCCTCGGCCACGCTCGGGAGGATGGTCTCGATCATCGCCGGGATGTGGCCCGCGTCGAAGGTGCGCACCGTCTTGTAGGCGAGCCTGACCGCGGTCCCCGTGACGCCTGACATGTCGGCGACCTCGTGGTCGACGAGCTTCTCGCAGTCGGCGATGACGTGCGGCCGGATGCCCGGTGCGAGCAGCGTTTCCTGCAGCGTTGGCATGGCCTGGCTTGTTCTCCTTCGAGTTCTCCTTCGATCGCTTTGACCGCTACGGTATCGGGCGTCTGGCCGGCCGATCCGGAATGTGGCGATATGTTGACTTCCCCCCCGATGGCAACGGTTCGCGGTGCGGAGTAACCACCACCCGTTCGGGATGAGACTGGTTTTATCTCGCCGCTTCGCCGACGCCCTCGCCCGCGCCGAAGTTGCGGCGCAGCGTCTCGCCGTTCGGGCTGCCGCCGAGGGCGGCGGAGATCCGGTCCCAGGACCAGTCGGCGGCACGGGCCTCCCTGACGGCGACCCGCAGCGCGTTCTGTGCGACCCGGCGCGCGTCGATCGCGCCCTTCATCAGTTCTTCAAGTGGGGTCGTCATGCCACGAATCTTGCCACAAAGTGTGCCACATGTCGAGGCATCGACGCCGCACAGTCGGCCGTGCGTGTGCTCAGGGCTTCGTGATGTCACCACGATCCAGCCGCGTGACGGTCTGTTCATACACGTACGTCTGTGGGCTGATGAGGCCATCCCGGGATGCCCGCCGACCGCGCGCTCAGGACTTCGTGGAGTCGCGCAGCCGGGGTCCAGGTGACGGGCTGGTAGGCGGGGCCGCCGTCGCTCAGCAGCCGCTCGGCCTCGGCGTTGACGTCCTCGACGGACTGCTCCAGGTTTAGCGACCTCCGGAACGGCTGCCTCACGTCCTTGTCGATGCGCAGGTAGACCTCGCCGCGGTTGCCCTCGGGGTCAAAGAAGTAGATGCCGTAGGCGTTGCCGTGCGTGACCTCTTGCTGGACGGGGACGCCCTCCTCCTTGAACCGGTGGTGGTGCATCTGCAGCGTCTCCACCGAGTCCACCCGCCAGGAGATCTGGTGCGGCAGCATCGACCCGGGCGGCGCGGTCCTGCCGCGCTGCAGCACGAACTCGTGGTGCTCTACGTCCGGCTGGGCGCTGAAGAAGACGATGCCCTGCTCGTCGTCCTCGTCGGTGACCGTCAGGCCGATCACCCGCTCGTAGAAGTCGCGCATCTTCTCTAGGTCGTGCACCCACAGTCCGGTGTGGCCAAGTCCGACGACGGGCATCATGCACCTCCTGTTCCCTGTAATACCACCGCTTCCCGCACCCGGAGGCGTGGACGTGGCGGCGGGCCGGCCATAATCGGCTGGCTGGCACACGCAACCTGAGAGGCCGTTAAGTCATGCGCTACGCGTCCACCTACGACAAAGCGGCGCGCCTGTCGTCGCCGAGCTTCAGGGCGACCGGCTCGTCCCGCTCGCGGGACTGACCGAGCTTGGCGAGGCCACCACCGCCGAGGTCCTTGCCGCCGCGGAGCGGCGCACCGCGGACGCCTTCCCCGCGGCCGACGCCAGGCTCCGCGCCGTGGTGCCGAACCCCGCCAAGGTCATCTGCGTCGGCCTGAACTACAAGGCGCACATCGAGGAGACGGGGCGCAGCGACTCCGACTACCCCGTGTTCTTCCCGAAGTTCGCGAGCAGCCTGACCGCGGCGAACGCCGCGATCGACATCTCCGGGGGTTCCGTCGAGGTCGACTACGAGGGCGAGCTCACCGTCGTCATCGGCAAGCCCGGCCGCCGGATCAGCCAGGCGGACGCGATGGACCACGTGCTCGGCTACACCGTCGGCAACGACGTCACCATGCGCGATTACCAGTACAAGACGCACCAGTGGATGCAGGGCAAGGCCTGGGACGGCTGCACCCCCGTCGGCCCGTACCTGGTCACTCCCGACGAGGTGGACATCACCGCGCAGCGCATCTCCACCACGCTCAACGGCGAGAAGGTGCAGGACTCAAGCATCGACCTGCTGATCTTCCCGATCCCCAGGCTCATCGCCACGATCTCCGAGTTCACCACGCTGCGCACCGGGGACCTGATCCTCACCGGCACGCCCTCCGGTGTCGGCCACCGGCGCACCCCGCCGCTCTACCTCAAGTCGGGCGACGCGGTCACCGTCGAGGTGACCGGCGTCGGCGCCCTGCGCAACACGATCGCGTGAGTGAGGGGCCCGCGTTCGAGAAGGTGCCGCCCCGGCTTGGCCTGATCGCGCCGGCGGACCTCGACGCGGCACAGCGTGCGGTGTACGAGGCGATCACCGGCGGCCCGCGAGCCAGCCAGGCGGGCACCGTGCCGATCGTCGACGAGGCTGGCCGCCTCCTCGGCCCGTTCGCGGTCATGCTGCTGACCCCCGAGGTCGGCAACGCGATGCAGCAGGTCGGCGCGAAGATCCGGTTCAGCACCGCGCTGACCGGGCGGCAGCGCGAGCTCGGCATCCTGGCCGTCGCCGGCGAGCTGCGCAGCGACTTCGAGCGCCTGGCGCACGAGCCGGCCGCCCGCAAGCTCGGCCTGACCCAGGCCCAGGTCAACGCGGTCCTGTCCGGCCAGGTCCCCGACGGCCTGTCCGGCGACGAGGCGCTGATCTGCAGGCTCGCCCGGGTGATGACCGCGGAAAGGAACCTGCACGACCAGGACTACGAGGCCGGCGTCGCGGCCCTCGGCCGGGAGCGCCTCGCCGAGCTGACCTGGCTGGTCGGCTACTACTCGGCCCTGGCCCTGTCGCTCGCGGTCTTCCGCCCGGTCCTCCCCGAGTCGTTCACCAGGGCCCACGCCCGTCCGGACGCGGGCTAAGCTGCTCAGATCCCTGCGGCGGCCGCCGCGGGCGGGCGCGCCTCTAGTGCGGCGGCGTGTCTCGCATCACATGACCTTCCAGGCCCGCGATCCTCAGCACCGTGTCGCGGTAGGCGCTCGCGTCGGCCGGCAGCAGCGGCGGCTCGTTCTTGCCGTTAAGTGCGAGAAACACCTGGCCGCACGCGCCTGGCCCGTCGGCGACCGCGACGGGCGGCCCGCCGGCGGGCCCGCGGAACGTGAGCGTGAACGCGGACCCGCTTGGACAGGGCACGGTGTTGGCCACCGTCGACAGCGGCAGCCCGTTGACCAGCGCCGTGAGCTGCCGCACGACTGGTACCGACGTGATCGTGACCGTCGTGCGCAGTAGCCCTGGGGCCGTGATCGACACCTCGGTGACTGAGGCGGGGATCAGCTCCGAGGCCGGCCGCGGCGGCTGCCACGCGACCATCGCCTCCGCCATGATGACTGTCATCCCGCCGCCCGCGTCATAGAACTGCACGTTCATCTCCCGGTCAGGCAACACCCCGGGAACGGCGGGCAGCGTGTAGACGGTGTTCCAGCTCGGCGGCCCGATGAGCACGTCCTGGCGGGAGAAGCTGCGTGGAGATGTGCGCCTTCTCCCAGGCGAGCAGCGCCGTCGCGGACCCGCTCGCCCGCCAGTAGCCGGTTGCGTCCGCCTGGGTGGTTGCGGTCAGGCCCATGACCGGGGACCCGCTGGGCAGCGCCGGCCGCTGCGCCAGGCGGACCGCGCCGGGCGGCGGAACGAATTCCCTGAGGATCGCCCTGGCGTCGGCCGCGGCCCGCTGCTGCGGCGTCCCTGACGGCCGACTGCTGACGGCCACCGTGCGGGCGGACTTAGCCGGATGCGAAGTGGCGGTCGCGGTGCCGCAGCCCACCGCCAGGACCGCGCACGGGAGGAGGAGCAAGGGGCCGGTCTTTCGAAGTCTCACGCCACTTAGACGCCGGCCACCCGGCGCCGGTTCCGCCGGCTCGGCCCGCCATCAATGATCTTGAGTCACGTGCGGCCCAGTGGCTAGGCTCACGATCGTGGGTTACCTGCCCGGGATGTGGCACGACTTCGGGGTGACGATCGGCAGCCTGGCGGGAGCGCTCACCGGGCTGCTGTTCGTCGCCGTGTCCATCAAGAGCGACACGCTGTCCAAGTCCGTCAGCCTCCGCTCCCGCGCCGCCCAGACCCTCGTGCTGTTCATGACGTCGGCGCTCGCCGCCATCGTCCTCGTGGCGCCCCAGCCCGGCGACGCGCTCGGCGGCGAGCTGGTCGCGCTCGCCGCGGTCTCCGGTGCGACCCTGTACGTCCTGGACCGCCGGGGCGGTCACGACCAGACCAGCCGCGTCGCCCGTTACATCGAACGGGCGTCACCGAACGCGGTCACGCAGGTGCTGTTCGGCGTCGCCGGCATCACCTTTCTCGTCACGGCCGGCGGAGGCCTGTACTGGCTGATACCCGCGGCGGTCTTCAGCCTGGTCGGCGGCGTGATCAACGCCTGGCTGTTCCTCGTCCGCGCCTGACCGCGGGTGATGGCGCGGAAGCCTTAGCGGCCTTCCTCTATGGGCCTGCCCAGCTGCCTGAAGGCACGGACATGAGGACCCGCACCGCGCGGGTCGACCGCCGGCCGAACAGTTCGAGGCACAGGTCGCGAAGCCCGCCGCGGTGCCATGCGGGAAGCGAGACCAGCTGGCCGTCTTGCTCAACGTGGTCGGGGAAGCTGTCGAAGATGTCCCAGCTGTCGACCGGGGTCTCGCCGTCTCGCAGCAGGTCCGTGATCGCCTGCCTGGACGCGGCGGCCGCCTGCGCCGTGCGCAGCGCTCCCTCGGGGCTCGCGAGCAGGGTGTGGTCGCCGTACATCCGGAAGCGCGGGCCGTCGGGTCCGGCCGAGACGACGAGCGAGTGCTTGTTGAGGTACTCGTGCGCGACCTTCACGGCCAGCTGCACGGTGCCGCTGCCAAGCATCGTCAGGTAGGCCGCGTACGCGGCCCGCCGCTCGGCGCCGGTGTCGCCGGTGACGCCGCTCGCCGCGATCCGGTCGTCCAGGGTCGGCGCGTCGGCCACGTCCTGCGGATCCCACGGCGGCCCAGGCACCGCGCCCGCGCGGCCGTCGTCCTGTCCCGCCATCAGGCCGCGGCGCCTGGCCCCGGCCCGGTCGTAGTGGCCGGGCCCGTGCAGCAACGGCTGCCGCGCCACGGTCAGCGCGTCGAGGACGTCCCGGTGAGGGTAGGACACGCCCGCGGCGGCCAGCCACTCGATGTACCACTGGATCACCAGGGTCTTGTTGACCAGGTGCCCGGCGGCGAACGAGTCCTGCAAGAAGTGGTCGGCGTACCCCGCGTAGACCCGTGCCCGCCGCCGCAGGGCCGCCCGCTCCTCCCCGCCAGCGGCCGCGGACCGCGCGATCAGGGCGCGGGCCATCAGGTGGAAGGAGTGCCAGCGGTACCAGGAGAACGGTGCGAAGTGGCTGGCATTGCGCGCCAGGACCGAGGCGTACCAGTCTCCTGGCGCGAACCCGAGGCGCCTGCCGAGCATGGTGACCGCCGAAATCTCGGCGGTCTCGGCCAGCGGGCCGAGCAGCGGGTAACGCATCGAACCCGGCAGCAGCCGCGGCAGCGGCGCCCGGTGCCCGGCCGGGCGGCCGAGTTCCGTGATGCTCCAGCTCCGCACCGACTGAATCAGCGGCCCGATGAACCGCAGCGGAGCGGCCTCGATCTCTTCCGGCCGCCCCAGGTAGTCGGGCAGCACGTTCAGTTCCCCGACTGTCACGACGAGGCCGCTGCGAGGCAACCGCACCGTGTCAAGCCCGGGATGGGAGCCGCGCAGCCGCGCCTCCTCCACCTGCCGCGGCGCCCGCCCAAGTTCGCCGAGCAGGCCGCGGTACCCGTCGACGGGCCGGCGGTCACCGCTGGCCGCGGCCCGTACCAGCGCGGGATCGAGGTCACCGAGCAGCGAATGCTCCCAGGCCATCATGAATAATCCGCCCCCCAGGCACCGCCGATCGTGTCCCAGCCGCCTAGACGGTACCTGGTGCCATTGACGCCGCGGTCGGCGGCTGCGCCGTCCGCGGTCACCGGCGCACTTGTCGTCGCGTGCCCGCCGGATTTCCCTCGTTCCGCTGGGTATTACGCGGTGCGAGGATCGTGGCGGCGTCTTACGGAGGGCTGATCATGCGGGCGATATGGACCACCGGGACGAGCGGCCCCGACTCGCTCGAAGTCCGGGAGACCGAAGACCCGGAACCCGGGCCTGGCCAGGTCAGGATCCGGGTCCGCGCGGCGGGCCTGTGCTTCGCCGAGGTGATGGCGGCGCAGGGCCTCTACCCGGACGCGCCGAAGTTCCCCGCCGTGCTCGGCTATGAGGCGGCGGGCGTGATCGACAAGGTCGGCGACGGCGTCGACGGGCGCAGAGAAGGCAGCCACGTGATCGCCCTGACCCGCTACGGCGCCCACTCCGACGTGGTCTGCGTCCCGGCGGACCAGGCGTTCGCCATCCCGCCTGGCAAGGACTTCACCGAGGCCGCCGCGATCCCGGTGAACTACCTGACGGCGTACCACATCCTGTTCCGCGCCGCCACGATCAGGCCAGGCGAGCGCGTGCTCGTGCACATGGCCGCGGGCGGCCTCGGCACCGCGGCGCTCCAGTTGTGCCGCACGGTCGACGGCGTGGAGACGTTCGGCACCGCGTCCGCCGCCAAGCACGCCGTGCTGCGCGAGGAAGGCTGCACGCATCCCATCGACTACCACACCACGGACTACGCCAAGGAGATCAGGCGACTGACCAACGGCGAAGGCGTCGACGTGGTCCTCGATCCCCTAGGCGGCGCGGACTCGCGCAAGGGCCTGAAACTGCTCCGTCCCGGCGGCCGCCTGGTCGCCTACGGGTTCGCCAACATGACGAGCGGCCACCGCCGCAACCCCGCCCGCGTACTCAGGCAGGTGGCGTCGATGCCGCTGCTGACCCCGCTGCAGCTCATGAACGCCAACAAGGCCGTCGCCGGCGTCCACATCGGCCGCCTCGTCAGCCGGATGGACCTGCTGGCCCAGGAACTCACCGAGGTCCTCGCCCTGTGGGCGGCGGGCACCATCACCCCCAGGATCGACGCCACGTACCCCTTCGCCAAGGCACCCGACGCCCACCGCCGCATCTTGTCCCACGGCAACACCGGCAAGATCGTGCTGACGCCCTAGCGGCGGCGGCAGGCGACCGGGCCCCGCGTCGCTGCTGCGAGCGGATCTCAGGTCCCGGCGCCCGCGCTGGGTGGGAGGATGACGGCATGGTCGAAAGCGTCGCGGTCCTTGCCGATATTCACGGCGTGCTGCCGGTACTTGACGCCGTTCTTGAGCAGCCTGACCTGCGGGCGGCTGAGCTGATCGTGGTGTGCGGCGACCACGCCGCCGGGCCGCAGCCCGCGCAGGTACTCGACCGGCTCGCCGCGCTTGACAACGTCGTGCTCGTGCGGGGCAACGCCGACCGCGACCTCGTGTCGCTCGCCCGCGGCGAGTTCCCGCCGGATGAAGAGCCCTACCCGGTCGACGCCTGGGCGGCCGCCCAGCTCACTCCCGCGCAGGTTGACCTGCTCGCGGGCCTGCCGCACCCGGTCATCCTCGACGTGATGGGCTTCGGCCCGGTGGCCTTCTGCCATGGCACCCCGCGCGACGACAACGAGGTGGTCCTCGTCGACACCCGCCTTGAGCGCTGGGCCGAGGCGTTCAGCGGACTGCCCGGCGAGATCCGGACCGTGGTCTGCGGGCACACCCACATGCCGTTCACCCGCCTGGTCGACCGCCGGCTTGTCGTCAACCCCGGCAGCATCGGGATGCCCTACGGCCGCCCCGGCGGCCACTGGGCCCTGCTCAAGGACGGCGGCGTCAGCCTGCGCAGGGTCGAGGTCGACGTGGACGCCGCCGTCGCCGCCGTGATCAAGGGCTCCGCCTACCCCGACCGCGCCGCCTGGGCCGGCGACTACCTCAGGGCCCAGGCGAGCGACGCCGACGCCATCAGGGCCTTTGGCCCCCGCGACGGCCGGCCTGCCGGCTAGCCCACCCGCACCCGGGCAGCATCACCCCGCCGGGCCTGGCCTCACATGAGGCCAGGCCCGGCGGCGGTTTCTTGCCGTGCTCAGGCGTCCGTGCGGGTCATGGAGGAGACGGAGTCCGCCGCTTCCGTTCTGACGAGGATCGGCTCTTCACTGACGGCGGCGCGCGCCGGCACGAAGGCCAGTGCCACGAGTGCGCCGGCCAGGGTGATGCCCGCGGCGACCAGCGAGCCGCGGTGCAGGCCGGTCATGAACGCGGACCGCACCGCGGAGGCGGCTGCGTCGCGCAACGGCGCCGGGAACCCGGCGGCCACGTTCATCCCGGCGACGACCGACTGCCCGGCCAGGTGCCCCGTGGCGGCAGGCGCGCCGAGCGCGGTCAGGCCGGACAGCACGTGCGAGCCGTAGGCGGAGTTGAGCACCGAGCCGATGATCGCGACGCCGAGGGTGCCGCCGACCTCGCGGGTGGTGTCGTTGACGGCCGACCCGGCGCCGGCCTTCCCCGGGGGCAGCGCGCCCATGATCGCCTCGGTGGCCGGCCCGGTGGTCAGCCCGAGGCCCGCCGCCATCAGCGCCATCGCGATGATGACCTTGCCCCAGTACGGCGAGTCCACCGCGGTCGTGGCCGCGACCACGAACCCGGCGCTCATCATCGCCAGCCCCGCCGCGACCACGAGCTTGGTGCCGAACCGGCGCATGAGCAGCATCGCGATCGGTGAGAACCCGGCGGTGACGAACGCGAAGGGCAGCGTGGCGAGCCCGGCTCCTAGGGGGTCGTAGCCGCGGACGACCTGGAAGTACTGGGTGATCATGAAGATGAACCCGAACAGCCCGAAGAACGCCAGCGCGATCGCGGCGCTGGCCGCGCTGAACCGGGGGTTGCGGAACAGTCGCACGTCGAGCATCGGGTCGGGGCGCCGGGCCTGCCACCAGGCGAATGCGCTCAGGATCACCAGCGAGCCGAAGATCCCGCCCACGGTGGCGAAGGAGCCCCACCCGTGCTGCGGCGCCTCGATGATCGACCAGGTCAGCAGCGCGATCCCGGCAGCTGACAGCACTGCGCCGAGCGGGTCGAACCGGCCGGCGTTGGGGTCGCGCGACTCGGGCAGCAGGAACCGGCCCGCGACAACCGCGAGCACGACGAGCGGCACGGACACGTAGAACACCGAGGACCAGGAGAAGTGCCGCAGCAGTGCGCCGCCGGCCACCGGGCCGATCGCGACGGCGAGCCCGGAGACGGCGGACCAGACGCCGATCGCGATGGCGCGCTCGCGCGCCACGGTGAACACGTTGTTGAGGATGGCCAGCGTGGCGGGGTAGACCAGCGCCGCCCCGAGGCCCATCAGGGCCCGGGCCGCGATCAGCTCGCCGGTGCCGTGGGACAGCGCGGCTCCTACCGAGAACACCCCGAAGAGCACCAGCCCGAGCTGCAGGAAGCGCCGCCGGCCGAGGCGGTCGCCGAGGTTGCCGCCGAGCAGCAGGAGCCCGGCGAAGGAGAGGGTGTACGCGTCGACGACCCACTGCAGGGCCGAGGTCGAGGCGTGCAGGTCGCGGCTGATCGTCGGCAATGCGACGTTGACGATCGTGTTGTCCACGACGACGAGCAGGACGCTGAGGCAGAGCACCGCCAGGATCCACCAGCGCCTATCGCGGTTGCCGGTGCCCGGATGATCGGTGCCGGTGCGGGCTTCCATGGGATGAGACCCCCTGTGAGAAGTTCTCTAGGACGTTGTTCTATAATTATGTAACATCGTTCTATAGTCCGTCAAGGGGCTAGTGAGCAGTCACGGATAGAGGAAGATGGTCCGCATGAGCGAAGCGAGTGCCCCCAGCGCCCGCCGCGGCCGGACGCCGTCGGCGGATATCGAGCGCGAGCTGCTGGCCGCGGCGGAGGCGGTCCTGGTCAGGGACGGCCCCGGCGGGCTGACCGTCCGCGCGGTCGCCGCCGAGGCCGGCATCGCCCCGATGGGCGTCTACAACCGCCTCGGCGGCAAGGACGGGCTCGTCGACGCGCTGCTGATCAAGGGCTTCGACCGGCTCCGCGCGGCCGTCGACGCGGCCATGAATGACACGGCCGAGCCGAGGATGCGCGCCCGCTTCCTGTCCTGCGGCCTGAGCTACCGGCAGTTCGCGCTGGACAACCCGCACTTCTACGCGATCATGTTCGAGGACGCGTTCCTGCACGAGCATGACAACCCGGAGGTGGAGGAGCACGCGAAGGCCGCCTTCGGCGCGCTGGTCAGGATCGTCGAGCTGTCCGCGGCGGCCGGCGTGATCGCCGCCCCCGACCCCGTCGAGGTGGCGCAGCAGATCTGGTCGACGCTCCACGGCGCGGTGGCCCTGGAGCTCAGGGGCCTGGTTCTCACCCCCGACCCCCGGTACACGTACCAGTCGCTGCTGACCACGCTTATCCGCGGCCTGGCCCCGAGGTAAAGCCGGCCGGCATTATCGATGCATTGCGGCGGGCAGCACGCCACGGACGATTCAGAACGAATGCGGCTTACTCCGCCCGGGTCCCGCTGCCTCTCAGGGTCGTGAGGCGCTCGGTGAGGAAGGCGCGCTCGGCCTCGTTGGCGGTCAGTTCCAGCGCCCGCCGGTACGCGCCGGCCGCCTCGTCGCGCCGGCCGAGCCTGGTCAGCAGGTCCGCCTTGACCGCCGGAAGGTACTGGTAGGCCGCCAGGCCGCCGTCCCGCTCAAGGCGCTCCACCTCCGCGAGGGCGACCTCGGGCCCGGCGGCCATGGCCAGCGGGACCGCGCGGTTGAGCGCCACCACCGGGGACGGCCACACCCGCAGCAGCTCGTCGTAGAGCGCGACAAGCTGCGGCCAGTCCGTCTGCTCATAGGCGGGCGCCTCGGCGTAGAGGGAGGCGATCGCGGCCTGGAGCACGTACCGGCCGGGCCTTGCCGCCCGCAGGCAGCCGGTGATCAGCGTCTCGGCCTCGGCGAGCGCGGCCCGGTCCCATCGCGCGCGGTCCTGGTCCTCGAGCCGGATAAGCCGCCCGCGGTCGTCGGCGCGGGTGGCGCGGCGGGCATCGGTCACCAGCAGCAGCGCGTGCAGGCCGCGGACCTCGGCCTCATCCGGCATGAGCTCGCGCAGCATCCTGGTCAGCTGCATGGCCCGCTCGACCAGGTCGGCCCGCACCAGTGATGGTCCCGACGGGGCGGTGTGCCCGGCGGTGAAGAGCAGGTGGACGACGCTGAGGACCGCGCGCAGCCGTTCGGGAAGCTCGGCGTGGCGCGGGACCCGGTAAGGGATGCGGGCGACCGCGATCTTCTTCTTGGCCCGCGTGATCCGCGCCGCCATCGTCGGCTCGGAGACCAGGAACGCCCGGGCGATATCCGGCGTGTCCACGCCGCACACCAGGCGGAGGGTGAGCGCCACCTGAGCCTCGGCCGCGAGCGCGGGATGGCAGCAGGTGAAGATCAGCCGCAGCCGGTCATCGCGGTCACCTGGCGCGGGCGAAGCGGGGTTCATGCCATCCTCGTGTCGCTGCCGTTCGCGCCACTGCTCGCGGGGTTGGGCGTCGTACTGCCCTGGCTCGCCTTCCCGCTCGACAAGCAGCGGAAGCCGGGCGCGGAGCGCGCTCTCCCGGCGAATGACGTCGATCGCGCGCCGCCTGGCCGCCGTGGTCAGCCAGGCCGCCGGGTTGCCGGGAATCCCGCCCGTGCCCCAGGCCCGCAGCGCCGCGGCGTACGCCTCCTGCACGCACTCCTCGGCCAGGTCCAGGTCACCGGCGACGCGCGCCGTGGACGCGAGCACCCGCGCCCACTCGCGCCGGTGCGCGTCCGCGAGCGCCGCCTCGACGGCCGCGGCGTCCGTCAATGGCTCTCTGGCCGCAGGTAACTGCTGTGCACGGGCCGGACCTCGACCCCGCCGCCGTCGCGCACGACCGGGTTGGTCTTGGCGATCGCCAGGGCCGCGTCGAGGTCGGGCGCCTCGATCACGTAGAACCCCGCGACGACCTCCTTAGAGTCGATGAACGGGCCGTCGGTGATCATGTCCTCGCGGACCGACGTGGCCATGTCCCTGGGCGTCAGGGCGTAGGCGGCGAGCATGGCGCCGCTGGCGCTGAGGTCGTCCGAGTGGCGGTCGCAGGACTCGGTGTCCTCGGCCGTCGCTTCCGGTGCGTGGGCGGAGTCGTGGGCGTAAATCAAGACCGCGTACTGAGCCATGACGGCTCTCCCTTCAGGTGCTTGGCCTTACACCCCTACGTCGGACGGCCAGGCGGGAATCGACAGCTCCCACGAAAATTATCCGCCAGAACCTGGTCGTCAGCCGCCGGAACACCGGCCGGCACGCTGATCGCTCATGAGCTCACGGACTGCTCGTCAGGCGCCGGCCGGGTGAGCACCGTCGTCAGTGGTCGCCCTTGTACCCGGCGGGCGGGCCTTCCTGTGGGCCGATGACCGGCTCGAACTGGGCGGAGTAGGCGGCGAACCGGCGGGGCCACGCGTCCTTCTGGCCTGGCAGGCCGGCCAGCCGGTCCAGGCAGTCGTCCCAGCCGGCGGCGTTGCGCGCCGCCCAGCTCGCCTGCAGCTGGTCGCTGAGCACCAGGCGGGTGCCGCCCCCTTCCGGATACAGCTCGAACCGCAGGATCTCGTCGTCGCCCCAGGTGTAGGACAGCAGCTTCGGCTCGTCGACCGCGAGCACGGTGCCCGTGAGGGTCATCTCGATGACCTGCTGCGGGAACGGGAACGTGATCGCGGCGCCGACTTCCCAGCGGCCGCCCGCGACGATCACGTCGCAGGGGAACCACTCCTTGAGCTGCGCGCGCTCGGTGATCGCCTGCCAGACGACCGCGGGCGGGTCGGGCAGGTACCGCTCAAGCCGCACGGCGGGCCGTGCGGCGGTCGTGTCGAGTGTGGCGTCGGTCATTGGTTCCTCCTTCGTTCCAGGTGCTGCTCGAGCCGGTCAAGGCTGGCCGTCCACAGCGCACGGTAGGGGGCGAGCCACTCGTCGACCTCCGCGAGCGGCTCCGGGCGAATGCGGTAGAGGCGGCGCTGCGCGTCGACGCGCGCCTGGACCAGGCCCGCGTCCTTGAGCACGCGCAGGTGCTTGGACACCAGCGGCTGGCTCATCCCGAGGCGGTGCACGAGCTCGCCAACGGGAAGCTCCCCGTCGCGCAGCAGGTCGAGAATCGCCTGCCGTCTCGGCTCCGCGATCACCTGCAGGGTCGTCCCCATCGCCATGAGCACAGAACATACTAGATCAGTTATATAACTGTCAAGGGATATTCACGGGAGGCGCACGGCGCCGCCAGCGGTTTACCGCCGCGCCCCTATGATCCTGAGACATGCCCTACGCGCCAGACCTGCTGCTCGTTAACGCCAACGTGCTGACAATGGACCCGGCCAGGCCCCGCGCCAGCGCGGTCGCGGTGGCAGGCGGGCGGATCGTGGGCGTCGGCGACGACACCGCGGAGCTGGCGGGCGGGGCCAGGGCGCGCGACGTCCTCGACTTGAAGGGCGCGACCCTCATCCCCGGCTTCCACGACGCGCACAACCACATGATCGGGTTCGGGCTCTCGGTCACAGAGATCGACCTGCGGGTCGACAGCCTCGACGAGCTCTACGCCAGGGTCGCCGCCAGGGCCGCCGCCACGCCCGCGGGGGAGTGGATCGTCGGCGCGGGCTACGACCAGACCAAGACCGGCGCGCACCCGCACCGCGACGCGCTCGACCGGGTCGCGCCTGGCCACCGGGTGTGGCTCAAGCACACCTCGAGCCACATGTGCGCGGTGAACAGCCTCGTGCTGCGTGACCTCGGCATTGACGCGGACGCGCCGCACGTCGACGGCGGCCGGGTCGCCGCCGACGCGGCCGGCCGCCCCACCGGACTCATGGAGGAGCGCGCGCAGGAGCGCGTCGGCGACCTCACCCGCCCGTACCCGCTCGCCGTGCTCACCGACGCCGTGGCCACCGCGGGGGAGACGTACCTGAGGGAGGGCCTCACCTCCGTCACCGAGGCGGGGGTCGGCGGCGGCTGGGTCGGCCAGTCACCGATCGAGCTCGCCGCCTACGTCGCCGCCCGCGAGCAGGGCCGGCTGCACGTCCGCGCCGAGCTGATGGTGATCAGCGACGCATTCCACGCCCTGACCGCGCACCCGTCGGACGGCATCGAGATCGGCATCGACCTGGGGCTGCGCACCGGCTTCGGCGACGACTGGCTTCGGCTCGGCCCGATGAAGGTCTTCACCGACGGGTCGCTCGTCGGCCGTACCGCGGCCATGTCGGCGCCGTACGACGGCGATCCTGGCAATAGCGGCTACCTGCAGGCCGACGCCGGTCACCTCGCCCGAACGATCATCGCCGCGCACCAGGCCGGCTGGCGGGTCGCCGCGCACGCGATCGGCGACCGCGCGATCGACCTCGCACTCGACGCGTTCGACGCCGCGGCGAGCAGGCACCCGCGCCGCGACCCGCGCCACCGGATCGAGCACTTCGCCGCCGCCCGCCCGGACCAGGTCGCGCGGGCCGCCGCCCTCGGCGTGATCCCCGTCGGCCAGGGCCGGTTCGCCACGGAGATCGGCGACGGGATGCTCGCCTCCGTCGGACCTGACCGGCACCCGTGGCTCTACCGGCAGCGGTCAGTCCTCGACGCCGGGGTGGTGCTGCCCGGCAGCTCCGACCGGCCGGTCGTGACCGGCACCCCGCTGCTCGGCATCCACGACATGGTCAACCGCCGCACCGCCTCGGGCGCTGCGTTCAACGCCGTGGAGGCGATCACCGCCGGGGAGGCGCTGCGCGCCTACACCTGGGGCTCCGCGTACGCGAGCAAGGCCGAGCACGTGAAGGGCTCGGTCGAGGTCGGCAAGCTGGCCGACTTCGCCGTCCTGTCCGAGGACCCGACCGCCGTCAGTCCCGACCGCATCGCTGGCCTAGAGGTCATCGCGACGATCGTCGACGGCGTGCTCCGCTACTCCGCCCTGGCCTAGCTGGTCCAGGGGCCCGCGTACTGAACGTGCCAGGTGCGGCCGCCGTCCGTGGTGGCCACGATGCGCTCCTGCGACTTGGGCGTGCCCTTGGCCGAGGTCGGGTAGACGCTGTCGCGGCCGGCCACCCAGCCGGCCTCGGTGGACAGGAAGCTGGCCGCCTGCGGCTGGGTGATCGAGCCGACGTTGCCCTCCTTGGTGAGGGTCGAGCCGGAGTTGGTGGCGATGTCCCAGGGGGCGGTGCCGTAGCCGCACGCCGAGCACCAGTCGACGAAGGCCGCGCTTGCGGAGTCGATCGCGGAGAACGGGCCCGCGTCCGAGCCAGGGGACTGCGCGACCGGTTTCCCTCCAGGGGTCTGGAAGTACTGCTCGGCGAAGATCGGGGTCGCCCCCGCCTGGTCCGCGTGGAAGCCGACGTGCGGTTCCTGGCTCATCGCGGCGCCAGGGCCGATGCGCAGCGCCCAGGCGGAACCGTCGTTGGCGCACTCGACGCTCATGTCGGCCACGTAAGTAGACTCGCCGGACCCGTGCTGCTGCCCGCTCATCGAGGTCAGCACCGTCCACTGCACCCCGCCGTCCGAGGTCCGGTACAGCAGCCCGTTGGCCCCGAGCCAGCCGTGCCGCGGGTCGCTGAAGCAGACCGTCTGCGCGTTGGCCGGGGTCGCTAGCGCGTGCCAGGTGTGCCCGCCGTCGCTCGTGAGGAGTACCTGCCCACCTGAGGTCGGCATGGCGGGGTCGGCGCCGCTGACGTTCGTGCCGCCCGCCACGGCGTACCCGGTCGTCGGCGAGACGAAGTGCACGGACCTGATCACCGGGCACGGCTCGGGCAGCGCCGTCCAGTGCGCACCGCCGTCGGTCGTGGCAAGCAGCGACGTGGTGCCGACGGCCCAGCCGTCCCGGCCGCTGATGAAGTCCGCCGAGGTCAGGTTGAGCTTGCCGGACAACTGCGCCGTCCAGTGCGCACCGCCGTCCGTGGTCGCCAGGATCGTGTCCTGGCCGACCGCCCATCCCTGGTTCGCAGAGACGAACTCAAGCCCGGTCAGCCATCCAGCCGTCACGGGGGCCGGCTGCGCGCCTTGGCAGGCGGTGCCCGCGGGGCTGGTGCCCGCCGCGGGCGTGGTCGCCCCTGCGGACCCGGCCGCGGGCGACGCCGCGGTCGCCGCCGCCGTCGAGGCGCCCGGCGCGGCGGTGCCCCGGGCGGAGGACGTGGCCTGCCCCCCGGTCGCCTGGAGCGTTGCCGTCCCGCATCCGGCGGCGATCAGCGAGGCTGCGGCAAGGCCCAAGAATCGCGTGCGCATGCTCTTTAGACGGCGCAACAGCCTCAGTGGTTGTGCCTGCCTGTCACCCCCTCGGCGTGACGCATGCCATGATCAAGATAACAGCAACAAGCGCCGCGCTCGAGGGCTGGTCACGTGAACGCGGGCATGACCTCCTTGGCGAACAGCTCGGCCGAGCGCAGCGTCTCCGCGAACGTCATGTCGCCGAACGCGAACTCCAGCGAGAAGTAGTTGATCCCTGCCGTCTCGGCGTGCTCGGCGACCCAGGCGCGCGCCCCGGCCGGGTCGCCGGCGTAGCGGTGGCCCGAGGGGACGGACTCGAAGGTGCCTGAGGCCACGCCTGGCGGCATCGGGACGTCGAACTTCTTCCACAGGTAGCTGAGGTTGTCGGTGAACGGCGCGAAGGCGCGGCGGGCGATTTCCTGTGCCTTGTCGGTCGTGTCGGCCACCACGATCTGCCGGGAGACGCCGAGCGGCGGCAGGTCCGCCTCGGCGCGGCCGAGCACCGCCCACTCGTCCTTGTAGGCGTCGGTGAGCGTCCGGACGGCGGGGGAGGGCACGAGCGCCATCATCGGCATCCCCAGGCGGGCGCACCAGCGGGCCTTCTCCGGCGTCCGGGTCGCGTACCAGGGGATGAGCGGCTGTTGCACCGGCTTGGTGACCACCGGGGCCGAGTCGATGTCGTAGTACGTGCCGTGGAAGTCCACCACGTCAGACGAGAGCCCGAGGCGGAGGATCTCGAAGGCCTCGTCGAACCGGGGCTGCGCCTCGGCACCCGGCACGCCGTGGAAGCCGGTCTCGACCGGGGAGACACCCCGGCCCACGCCGAGGACGAGACGGCCGTTGGTGAGCTGGTCGAGGGTGGCGGCCTCCTCGACCATCCGCAGCGGGGGAACGAGGGGCAGGATCGAGATCAGCGTGCCGAGCCGGATCGTCGCGGTGAGCCGGGACGCGGCGGCCAGCATCAGGTGCGGGGTGGCGATGCCAAGGGGAGTGCCATGGTGCTCGGCGAGCTGGTAGGCGTAGTAACCGAGCCGCTCGTACGCCGCGACCAGCTCGAGGCGCTGGTCCAGCTGCCGTGCCGCCGGCAGCCCGGTCGCGTCGTTGTGGTCGAAGACGGCGAAGAGCATCGTCGCTCCCTTTCTGAATCCTGTGATGACGGTCATGGAGCGCGGAGGGCGAAGCCACGCACTCGTTCGGATTCATCGTCTTTCAATTCCCCTAGCTTCGGCTAGGTGGCTTGACCCCACGGAATTGCGGCTAAAGTCGTGGCGTGCAACGGGCAATGAGACGATGGCGAGCGTCCGCGGCGGCGTCCGCTATCGCCGTGGCCTGCGCTTTTATCGCGGGCTGTACCAGCAGCGGCGCGTCATCAAGCGCGCCGGCCGTGCCCGCGGATACGGCCAGGCCAGCGAGCGCCTCCGCGCCGGCCCAGCCGGGTGCGGCCGGCACGGCAAGCGCGCCTTCCGCGGCGCCGAGCGCCGGCTCGCCGACGACCGGCTCACCCGCCAGCGCGTGCGTCACGCAGGTGCTCGATAACCTGACCCTCGCCCAGCGCGTCGGTGAGCTGTTCCTTGTCGGCGTGGACGGCAATATCGCAGGCCCAGAGCTTACCGCCGCCGAGCGCACCGACCACTTCGGGTCGCTGCTGCTCAACAAGACCGCGGCGGGCACCGCCGCGCTCGCCGCGCAGACGGCCGGCATGCAGGAGCTCGCGCCCGCTGATACCAGCGGCGTCCGCCTCTTCATCGCGGCCAATCAGGAGGGCGGGCAGATCCAGCAGCTCACCGGGCCTGGGTTCGCCACGATGCCGTCGGCGCTCGAGCAGGGCTCCTGGTCGCTGAGCACGCTGCGCGCGGCGGCGACCGGCTGGGGGAGCGACCTGCGCGCCGCGGGCGTCAACCTCGACCTCGCGCCGGTCATGGACGTGGTGCCGCAGGGAACCGCGGCGAGCAACGCGCCGATCGGCGCGCTTGACCGGGAGTTCGGCTACGACCCCGTGACCAACGGCGAGCACGGGACCGCCTTCATCCAGGGGATGGGCGCGGCCGGGGTCATGACAGTGGCCAAGCACTTTCCCGGCCTCGGCCGGGTGGCGGGGAACACGGACTTCACGTCCAACGTCGTCGACAACGTCACCACGGCGAATGACCCGTACCTGAACTCGTTCAGGACCGCGATCGGCGCCGGCGTGCCGATGGTGATGGTGGCACTCGCCACCTACACGAAGATTGACCCGGCGGAGCTCGCGGTGTTCTCACCGACCGTGATGCGGCTGCTCAGGAACGGGCTCGGGTTTAGCGGGGTCATCGTCTCCGACGACCTGGGGCA
The DNA here is from genome assembly GCA_963759545.1 of uncultured Actinomycetota bacterium. Lineage (GTDB taxonomy): Bacteria > Actinomycetota > Actinomycetes > Streptosporangiales > Streptosporangiaceae > Trebonia. The sequence goes on along the minus strand of CAVXAB010000047.1, from coordinate 120,421 downwards.
GGCGGCCGCGGTGCAGGCGATCCCAGCGGGGACGCGGGCGATCGACTTCCTCACCGCCGGGGGCGACCTCATCACCTCGCAGAGCCTCGCCCCGGCCGAGCAGATGGCGGCCGCGGTGCTCGCCAAGGCGTCGGGGAACGCGGCCTTCCGCGCCACGGTGGACGCCGCCGCGCAGCGCGTGCTCGCCGCCAAGCAGGCGGCCGGGCTGCTGCCGTGCTGATGTGACGGCCCTGTGTTACGTTCGCGGATGTGCGCGCGACGTTGTCCGCTGTTGCCTTGCTTTGCGGCGGGTTGCCGCTTAGCGCGGCGCTGGCCGCCGGCCTCGCCGGCTCGGCCGTGACGCGCCGCGCCGGCCGTGCGGCCGTCGCCGCGGCCGCGTCGGCCGTGGGCGCCGCGCCGCGGGAAACCGCCGCGACCCTGACGGCGGCGGGCGCGGGCGGCAGCCTTCAGGCCTGCGTGGCCTACGCGTACACCGCCATCGAGCGGCATCACGTCATCACGGCGACGCCGGCCGCGTGCCGTGGACTCAGCCGCGCCGAGGTCAGCCAGGCGGCGCGCATCGCGATCGGCATGACGGTAACCAGCCGCACCAAGTCGGCACGGCGCAAGCAGGAGGGCGCCGCGATCCCGTGGGTGCGGGCCATGATCACCAGCCCGGTCCCCGCCTCTGGCCCGGCCGCGTCCGCCGCGACCGCCCACCCGTCGGCGGGCGCCCCGGTCGACGGGCTCGGGCTCGGCGGCGTCGGCGAGCCAGCCGCCAAGGTCGGCGCGTTGCTCGCCTGGCTGGCCACCGCGGCGAGCGGCGGCTTGGTGCTGGTCCGCTGGCTGCTCGCCGGGGGCAGCCCGCTGCGCAGGACCACGACCGCCGCGCCGCCCGCGGTGATCCTCGGGCACGTCGGCGCCGGCGCGCTCGGCCTGGTGCTTTGGGTTTCCTTCATGCTCAGCGGCGCGGTGGCCCTCGCATGGACCGCCCTGGCGATCCTCGCCCCGGTGTCCGGCCTCGGCATGACCGTGCTCCTCCTCGGGCTGCCAGGCCCGGTGCGGCCTCTCATCGAGACAAAGGCTGCCGAGACACGGGCGGCCGGCGTACGGCGCCGTCGCCGCACGAGCCTCCGGCGCACGGGCCGCGGGCGCGCGGGCTCCCGGCCGGCGCACCCGGATCCCGGTCCTCGCCATCGTCGGGCACGGAATGTTCGCCGTTACCGCCCTGCTGCTGGTACTGATGGCAACTATCGGTGCCGGATAGCATGCAAGTGACGGCATGTTGCCCCAGGCCCTGCGGACATCGTTGTCAGCGAAGATTTGTCATCTACGCCCGGATGACGTCAAGTACTCGGGGAAGCTGACATGCTGTAAACGTGAGTGAGCGGAAGGGCGCGGCAGTGCCTGGTCTGACAAGTGAGCCGCCCCGCGAGCCGGAGCGCGCGTCCCGACCCGAATCGGGCAGCGGCGGTCGAGGTGCCCGCGGGGCCCGAGGTGCCCGCGGGGCTAGCGGCGCGCGCCGAGGAACGATAGTGCTCCCAAGCGCGCGGTGGCGAGTGGGACAGCGCGACGAGAGCAAGGAGGGGAACGGCCAGGTGCGCGGGGGTCAAGGCGGCGAACGCAGCAGCGGGCAGGCGGGTTACCGCCTCGGCCGGCTGTGGGCCGCCGCCGACTTGCGCCGGGTGCCGCTGCGGACGATCATCGCCGCCATCCTGGCCGTCGCCTTCTTCTTCCTCGCGGGCAAGCTGATCTACCGGCTTCGGGACGTCTTCCTGCTGATTCTCGTGGCCGGGTTCCTCGCGCTGATACTCAACCCGGTCGTGCTCGTGATACAGAAGCACGTGGTGAAGCGGCGCGGGTACGCGGTGAGCATCGTGGGCGTGCTCGCGCTGCTGGTGTTCGTCGGGCTGCTCGTCGCGTTCGGCTACCCGCTCGCCGGCGCGATCACGCACCTGGCGGACAACCTGCCGACTTACGTGAGTAACGCGGAGCACGGCAAGGGCTGGCTCGGGAAGCTCGTCACGCACTACCACGTGCAGCAGTGGGTGCAGCAGAACTCGGCGAAGCTCGTGACGTTCGGGCAGAACCTCTCCAAGCCGGCGCTAGCCGTCGGCAAGGGCGCGGCGACCCTGCTCATCGAGCTGCTCACCATCTTCATCCTCGTCCTGATGCTGCTTCTCGAGGGACCGAAGCTGCGGCGCGGCGTCCTCTCGCTGCTCTCGCCCCGGCAGGCGGCAGGAGGTGCAGGCGATCGCGTCCGAGGTGAACCGCTCGGTCATCGGGTACATGCTCGGGAACTTCCTGACCTCGCTCATCTGCGGGCTCGTGGTCCTCGTCGACCTCATGGCCCTCGGGGTGCCGTTCCCGCTGCTGTGGGCGCTGTGGGTCGCGCTTGTCGACTTCCTGCCGATGATCGGCGGGGCCCTGGCGGGCATCCCCGTCGTGATCTTCGCGGCGTTCCACTCGCTCACCGCGGGCATCGTCACGCTGGTGGTCTTCCTCGTCTACACGCAGCTCGAGAACCACATACTCAACCCGGTGATCATGTCCAAGACGGTGCGCATCTCGCCGCTGCTCGTGCTGATCTCCGTCCTGGTCGCCGCCTCGCTCGGTGACTGGGTCGGCGGGCTGTTCGGCGGCTTCGTCGCGGCGCTGCTCGCCATCCCCGCCGCGGGCGCGCTCCAGGTGATCACCCGCGAGGCCTGGCGGCTCACCGCCCCGCCACCAGCCGACGAGGCCGAGGAAAAGGCCATGGTGGCGGCCGGAGGAGAGGCAGCGGTGGACGCGGCCGAGTTCGCCGAGGAGGGGGAGGACGCTGACGAGTCCGCGGAGCCGTCGGTGTCGGCTGAGGGCGCGCCGGCGGCCAAGGCCAGCGGTCAGGGTGAGGAGGACTCCGTGTCGGTCGAGATCACGGTTCCAGCGGGCCGCGACACCCGCGGGCGCGACATTTCCTGACGCCAGGCAGCGCCTAGCCCTTCCACCGGCCGTAGTGCACAAGGTCCTCCACGTTGCGCCGCTTCGACCTCAGGTCGCGCTTTTCCGCCTCGGCGTCGTAGCCGATCGCGATCGCACCGATCGGCTCGTGATCGTCCGGCACCGCGAATGAGGACCTGAACCGCGCGACCGCCTCCGGCACGATACCGAAGTACACCGCGCCGAGCCCCTCGTCGACCGCGGTCTGCAGGATAAGCAGCGCCGCCATCCCGGTGTCGATGTGCCAGAACGGCACCGGCCACCGCGCCTCGTCCCTGTCCGTCCAGCCCTTGTCCGCCTGCGCGTAGCGGTCCAGGTAGACCCGCTTGCAGGACATGGGCACGATGACGAGCGGCGCGGTCTGGGCCGAGGAGGCGATCGCGGCGCCGGCCACGGCCCAGAACCTCTCCCTGTCGGCCGCGTCGGTCAGCACGAGGAACGCCTGCCCCTGCGAGAACCCAGCCGACGGCCCGCGCAGCGCGTTGCCGAGAATCCGGTCAAGTGCCGCCTGCGGGACCGGCTCGTCGGTGAACGTCCGCACCATGCGCCGCAGCCGCACCACCTCTTGGAACTCCATAGACGGTCACCCTAGCGACCGCCCGCGTCGCCAACCGCGCCGGGATGTAGCAGACTGGACGCATGGCAGAAGAGAACGACGCCTGCTCAGTCGCACACGGCGCGTCCACAGGCACGGGCACAACCGCGGGCACGGCACCCAGTCCCGGCCTCGTCGCCGGCACCCGGCGCCCCCAGCGGTGACCGCACGCTCGTCGCGGTGTTCGCCAGCCCCGTCTCCGGATACCTGCTGCGGTATGCCGCCGACGCCGGCTACCGCACCCTGCTTGTCGAGCCCGACCCTGGCCGGGCCGACGCCGCCAGGATGGCGGGCTTCCCGGTGCTCAGCGCCCTGCCTGAGGACCTGGACGGCGCCGACGTCGTGGTCACCGACCACCACCGCGACGAACTGGGCGTCGCCCTGCGCGACGCCCTCGCCACGAAGGCCCGCTGGGTCGGCATCATGGGCAATCCGCGGCACGTCGGCCCGCACGTCGCGGCCCTGGAGTCCCTCGGCGTCGCCCCCGGTGACATCGCCCGCGTGCACCGCCCCATCGGGCTCAACATCGGCTCCCGCACTCCGCCGGAGATCGCGATCTCGACCCTCGCGGGCCTGCTTGCCGACCGCAATTCCCGTCCCGGCGGCTTCTCGTTCTAGCAGCCTAGAGAGGCAGGTCGTCCAGCACTGGCGCGACTGACCTCGGCCCCGCGCCCCGCATCGGCCCTGCCTAGCCTACGATCGGGCATCGTGACCCTCGGCCTGACATTGCGCTCCGCGACGCCTGCCGACTACGACAGCATCGCCGCCGTCGTCGACGACTGGTGGGGCCGCCCGGTGAGCCACATACTGCCCAGGCTGTTCCTCGATCATTTCCACGCGACTTCCGCGATCGCCGAGGCAGGGGATGACCTCGCCGGCTTCCTCATCGGCTTCCTCTCGCCGTCCTTGCCTGACGCCGCCTACATCCACTTCATCGGCGTGCATCCCGACCACCGGCGCGGCGGACTGGCCCGCGTGCTCTACGAGCGGTTCTTCGCTCTGGCCGCGGCGGACGGCCGGACGGTCGTCCGCGCCGTGACGTCTCCGGCCAACGCGCGTTCGATCGCGTTCCACGCCGCACTCGGCTTCACCGTCAGCGACCCGACTCCCGGCTACGACGGCCCAGGCGACGTCAAGGTCCGCTTCGAGCGCCCGCTGCCCTAGCCCGTGACGTGACGCGGCGGCGAGGACCGGCTTGGTTGGACCGCGGCTGCCCCAGGGCACGGGCGTAAGGTCTTCAGCGTGACCCCGGATGAGCGCTGGCTGCCCGCGAACTGGCCGTTCGTGCGTGCCTGGCTCCCGGCCGCCCCCGCTCGGGTAGTCGAGGTCGGCTGCGGGCCGCTCGGCGGCTTCGTCCCCATGATGGAAGCGGCGGGCTACCAGGCAGCCGGCGTCGACTCCGAGGCACCGGCCGGACCCTCCTACCGCCAGGTCTTGTTCGAGCACTACGAGGTACCCGGCCCGGTGGACGCCATCGTGGCGTGCACGTCCCTGCACCATGTCGCGGACCTGAGCGCGGTGCTTGATCATGCGGCGCGTGCGCTGGTGCCGGGCGGCCGGCTGATGGTCGTGGAATGGGCACGCGAGCGGTTCGATGAGGCCACCGCCCGCTGGTGCTTCGCCAGGCTCCCCGCGCCGGGTGATGACCCCGGCTGGCTGCACCGGCGGCAGGAAGAGTGGCGCGAGTCCGGCCAGCGCTGGGACGCCTTCCTGCGGTCGTGGGCGCATGCGGAGGGCTTGCACGCCGGACAGGGCATCCTCGACGAGCTAGACGCCCGGTTCGAGCGCCAGGCTGTCGCGTACGGGCCGTACTTCTTCGCGGAGCTGGCGGCCACTAGCGACGCTGACGAGCAGGCTGCCATCGACAGCGGACTCATACAGCCCAACCGCATCCAGTACGCGGGCACGCGATACTAGGAGAATGATCGACGAGTACGCCGTATGGCGGCCTCGCGAGGGGCTGCGGCCATATGTGGCCTGGTGCACCGGGTACCGGCAGGCGGGGATTGAGCCGGCCGCGCACCGCGGGCTGCCGTCGCCCTGGCTGACGATGATCGTGACGCTGGACGAGCCGCTGGTCATCGCCAGGCACCCCGACCCGGGCCAGCCCGCAAGCACGCATGACTTCCTGCTTGGCGGGCTGCACACCGCCCCCGCGCTGGTGACGCACGACGGCCGGCAGTCGGGGATCCAGCTCGCGCTTAGCCCGCTCGGTGCCCGCGCCCTGCTCGGGATGCCCGCCGCCGAGCTGGCGAGCATCGACGTGGAGGCGGCCGACGTGCTCGGGCGGCTCGCCGCCGAGGTCAGGGAGCGGGTACTGGCCGCGCCCGGCTGGGGCGGCCGGTTCGCGGTGCTTGAGGAGTTCCTCGCCGGCCGCGTGCGCGCCACGCGGGCGCGCCCCGGCCAGGCGCCCAGGCCGGAGGTCAGCTACGCCTGGGACAGGCTGCAGCGGTCACGCGGCGCGGTCAGTGTCGCCGACCTGGCCGCGGAGACCGGGTGGTCGGCCAGGCACCTCGGGGAGCAGTTCCGGGCCGAGACCGGCCTGTCACCGAAGGCCGGGGCGCGGGTCGTCCGGTTCGACCGGGCGCGGCGGCGCCTGCTGCGGCAGCAGGCCGAGCGCGGCCGGGTCGTGCTCGCCGAGCTCGCCGCCGAGTGCGGCTACTACGACCAGGCACACCTGGCCCGCGAGTTCCGCGACCTGGCGGGCTGCCCGCCGAGCGCGCTGCTCGCGGAAGAGCTCCGAAACGTCCAAGCCGCGCTGCACGGGGATGGGAATGATGGGGCCATGACAGAAACCAAGGCACCGCCACCGCCCAACGTATGGCCCACCCTGCGCGCCGACGACGCCCACGGGCTGATCAAGTTCCTGACCGAGGCGCTCGGCTTCGAGGTGACCGCCGTCTACGCGGAGGGCGACAACGTCCATCACGCCCAGCTGGCCTGGCCGCCAGGCGGCGGCGTCATGCTCGGCTCGGCCAGGCCCGATGACCCGCACGGGGTAACCAGGCCAGGCAGCTTCAGCGCGTACGTCGTCACGAGTGACCCTGACGCGCTGCACGCCCGCGCCGTGGCGCACGGGGCGAAGGTGACCCACGACCTCTGCGACACCGACTACGGCTCGCGTGACTTCGCGATCGAGGATCCAGAGGGGAACCGCTGGGCATTCGGCACTTACCCGGGTGAGCCCCGTTGACGAGGCGTGCCTAGCGGCCATGGCGCCAGCGCGGCTTGCGCTTTTCCAGGAACGCGCGGATGCCTTCCTGGGCGTCGGGGAGCTGGCTGGTTGAGGCCATGACCTCGACGGCGTGGGCGTACGCTTTCGGCTGGTCGAGGTCGATCTGCGTATACAGCGCCTGCTTGCCGATGGCCTTGCTTAGCGCGGAACCGCGGGTGGTGCGCTCGATGAGGTCGCGGACCGCCTCGTCGAGCTCGGCGGCGGGCACGACCTTGTTGACCAGGCCCCAGTCGAGCGCCGTGCGCGCGTCGATGACGTCACCGGACAGGGCCAGCTCCATGGCGCGCTTGCGGCCCACGTTCCTGGCGACCGCCACCATGGGGGTGTGGCAGAACCAGCCTCCCTTGCCGCCAGGCGCCGCGAAGCCGGCGTCCTCGCTCGCCACGGCCAGGTCAGCGCTCGCCACGAGCTGGCAGCCTGCCGCGGTGGCCAGCCCGTGCACCCGCGCCACCACCGGTTGCGGCACCTGCTGCATCAGCGTCATCAGCTCGGTGCAGGTAAGCAGCAGCGAGCGGACCGCCGGCAGGTCGGCGCCCGCCACGTCGGCGAAGTCATGCCCGGCGCTGAACACCGGGCCGTTGCCGGCCAGGACGATGCCAAGCACGTGGCTGCCGCCGAGGTCATGGAAGGCCGCGATCAGCTCTCGCATGTGCTCCAGTGACAGGGCATTGCGGCGCTGCGGCCGGTTCATCGTGACGGTGGCGAAATCACCAGAGCGCTGGACAAGGATGTGCTCGAACTCCATGGTCTAAGCAAATACCCCTTCACGGCGCCGCGCAAAGAGTTCAGCCACGGCCCCGCCTGCGGAGAACCCCGGTAACGAGCCGTCCAGGATGACACGCGGGCCAGGAGCGGCGGTGCCGCGGCGCTGCCACTCGCGCGGGTAACCGACCGAGACCTCCTCGAAGCGCACGCCGTCGTAGCGCGTCGTGCGCGGGATGTGCAGGTGACCGTAAACGGCGGCGACCACCTGGTGCCTGGTGTGCCAGTCGGCGGTGAGCGCGGTCCCGCACCAGGGCGCGAACTCCTGGTGCCGCAGCGCGGTGACGGGATCGCGGACCAGCGGCCAGTGGCTGACCAGCACGACCGGCCCGGCCACGGCGGCGAGCCGCCGCTCCGCGGCCGCCGCCAGGTCCCCGCACCACGCCGCCGCCGAGGGGTAGGGGTCGGCGTGCAGCCGTCCCTCGTCAACCGGCCTGATCCCGGCCTTCCGCGCGGCCGCCAGTGCCGCCGACCTCCCGTCGCGCACCGCACCGACGGCCGCCGTGCCGTCGGCCAGGAAGGAGTAGTCGTACAGCGTGAACAGCGGCGCGACGGTCACCGGGCCGCCTGGCCCGTCCCAGACCGGGAACTCATCCTCCGGGGTGAGCACGCCAAACCGGCGGCACACCTTGACGAGAGCCTCGTACCTGGCGGCGCCGCGCAGCGTCACCGGGTCGGACGGCAGCGTCCACAGCTCGTGGTTACCAGGCGTCCAGATCACCTTCGCGAACCGGTTCGCCAGCGAGGCGAGGACGAACCCGACATCCGCGAACACCTCGCCAACGTCGCCGGCCACGATCAGCCAGTCCCCGGGGTCGCCCGGTGACAGCGCGTCCGCGTAGGCCCGGTTCTCCGGGTACCCGACGTGCAGGTCACTGACCGCCAGCAGCCGCCCCGGCATCAGGCGGTTTCCCGCGCTCGCCTCCGGGCGCTCAGGACCGTCCGGTTACCGTTCACAGCGCGGTCTTCTCCTGCCACAGCGCCGGGATCGACTCGTCACCGAAGGACGTGAGCCTGACATCGGAGGCAGGCAGCCGGCCGTAGGTAAACAGCAGCAGCGACGTCACGGGACCGCGGATCGCCGTGGTGGCCTTCTTGTGCCCGCGCTCCCAGGCGATCCCGCTGTCGGTGAACCGGATCACCCACTCGCCGTCTACGTCCGTCGCGTGCAGGTGCAGCGACGCCCCGGTCGGCAGCGAGGCGAGGTGCGGGTAGGGACGCCGCGCCGACGGCAGGTTGAACAGGAACTCGTCGATTCCGTCCGCCGCGACGACGGGGTCGATGACCGGGTCGTCGACCCCGAGCGCGAGTTCCGCGTCGGCCCGGTGCACGGCCGTCTCATGCAGCATCCGCCGCGCCCACCAGCCGGACGTCCGCCCGGGGCCCCAGGACCAGACCGCGGTGAGCGGCCCGGCCGAGCGCAGCGCGGCGAGCAGCGGCGGCGCGCCGGAGGCAAGCCACTGCGCCCAGCCGTCCGCCGACTCCCACGGCGAGGCGGCCTCGGGGAACGGCACCCGCGCGGTGGCCTCGGTCTCGACGATGCCGGTCGCCCAGCGGTGGATGGTCCCCGTGTGCTGGGTGAGGTCCGCGACCGTCCAGCCCGGGCAGCTCGGCACGTCCTTGGCGACGTCGGGCGCGTCGGCGACAACAGCGGCGAGCGCCGAGATTTCCCGCTCGGCCCGCTCGCAGAACCAGTCGTGATCAAGCACCAGGCCAGGCTACCGGCCCCGGCGACAGCGCTAGCCGAACAAGCGGGACAGCGACTCGAGCACGCAGACCGGCTTGTCCGAGCCCTCGCGCTCGATGACCCCGGCGACCGTCAGCTGCAGCCCGCCCTTGACCTCCTCGACGTCGATGAGGGTGGCGGTCAGCCGGATCTTCGATCCCACCGGCACGGGCGCGGGGAAGCGGACCTTGTTGAGTCCGTAGTTCACCCCCATCTTGACGTCGGTGACCGTGAGGACCTGGGACCACATGGGGATGAACAGCGACAGGGTGAGGAATCCGTGCCCGATCGGCCCGCCGAACGGCGACTCGGCGGCGGCCCGCTGGGGGTCCACGTGAATCCACTGGTGGTCGTCGGTCGCGTCGGCGAACATGTTGACCCGGTCCTGAGTCACCTCGAACCACTCGCTGACGCCGAGCACCTGCCCCTTCAGCGACGGGAGTTCGGCCAGTGTGGTCGTCGTGCTGCTCATCTTGTTTCTCCTCGGTCCCGCGTTACGTCTGGCCCAGACCGTACCAGCGTGCTGTGTTGCTGCCTATTGGCTGGTAGCACCAGGTTCCGGCTGGTCGCGCTGTTGCCATCTCCGGGGCGCCCGGTATGTCCCGCGGGGGTCTGAGCTGTTCATTGGATAGTGAGCTTTCGCACACGATAGTGCGTTCTAGTGATACTCTGATGTTGCGCATGGAAGACGCGAAGGTGTGCTGACGGGCAGGTGTGACACCGCCGGGACCAGACGGATCGCGGGGTGAGAGCTACCCCCTGAGCGCCCCCGCGCCCGACGCGCGCGAGGGACGGCGGGTTCCCGGAGGGCTTAGCGGCGGCCACCGCGCGGTGGCGGAAGACCGCGACGGGCCGACGGGTGCGCCCGCCCGACCAGACGGCCGAAGACCGTTCGCGGCCGCCCGCCGAGCGATACTCACTGTCGCTCAGTGATAAGGAACGGTGTCAGTCCGGGGAGCAGGGGGAACACCGTCCCATTACGGGGCGTCCCCGGACGGTACGCCGGATTGTGACGAAAATCTGGAATGTGCCCTCCGGTTAAGGTGTTGGCCTAAATTAGGAGCAGGATCTCACGTTCCTCTGGACCAAATGGGCACGGGATTTCCAGCCGAGGGTTTCCTTCGGCACAGAGGGCTGATCCTCACCGCGGCAGGCGGTGCCGTGGTCGAGGGTGGTTTGCTCACGCTCTTCGCCCCCAACGCTCGGTCCGTCGCGCCGCAGGTGACCGCGCTTCCGTCAATCGCCGCTTACCACGACCTGCGCTGGTTGTTCACCGATACCCAGTCTCAGCTGTGGTTCGGTGGCCTGGTCGCGGCGGTCCTTATCGGGCGCGCGGCGCTTGACGTGACGATGCTGCGGCTGGCCTGGCCGCGGGGGCTGCCCGCGCCCAAGACGAGCCGCGCGTTCGTGTCCTGCGCGGCACTGACGTTGGTGGCCTGGGTGCTGCTGTCACCGGCGGTCACGCTGGCGTTCGGCGCCGCCGTCCTGCCGTTTTCCTGGCCGTTCCTTGCCGCGTTCCCGCTCATGCTTGGCATCGTCGCGGCGCTCAGCCATGGCGGGGTGATCACGGCGTGGTGGCGGCGGCTGCCGCCGGCCCGCGCGGTGGTGTGGCTGCTCGGCAGTTTCGCGACGGCGACCGTCGCCGCCGCGGTCATCACGCATTTGTCCACCGGGGAGGCCCTTCTGGTGGCGGCGCTGACCGGCCTGGTCAACGCCAGGGCCTGGTACGGGGTGGCCGTGCTGGCCGCGCGGCTGCAGCCGCGGCCGCACGAGTCCCTGCCGGCGAGGATGCTGTTCGGCCTCCCGTATGCGCCCATCGCGGCGGTGATGGTGCTCGCCGTGGTGGTCGGAGTGGCCCGTCTCCTGTTCACGGGGACGATCCAGCTTCCGATCAGCCCGGCCAATGCCGCGCCGGCGGCGGCGCTGGTCGGCTCGGGCGGGGGCGCGGCCTCGGTGCCGCAGGCGGCGCCGTCACCGGCCGCCGCCGTGGCGGCAGCGACCGCGAGCGCGGTGCTCGTGGTCGGCGGCTGGGGATCGTCGTGCTGTGACGCCGCCGATGGCCTGAGTGCGGTGCTACCGGGTGTGCCGGTGCGCCAGTTCTCCTACGTGGGCCTGAACGCGCACGGCCAGCCGATCCCGAGCGGGGCGTCCGCCGATGACCTGCCGCTGCCGGCGCTTGGCGACAGGATCGCCGCCCAGGTGCGCGCCTTGCACGCGGTCTCGGGGCGGCCCGTCGCCGTCGTCGCGGAGAGCGAGGGGACACTCGGTGTCTACGCGATGCTCGCGCGAGATCACGGGCTGCCGGTCTCCTCGGTGGTGCTGCTCAGCCCGATCGTCAGCCCCGGGCAGCTTACTTACCCGCCGGGCCCGGACGGCGCGTCGGTTTCCGAGGCCGCCCTCGACGAGCTGAACCACCTGGTCGGCGGGATGTCGCCGTACGGCCCGAGCGGTGCGCAGAACCTGCTCAGCTCGGTCAGCGAGTTCGGCGCCAGGTACTTCGAGGACATGGTCGCCGCCGCGGGCGGTGGTGGCGGGGGCAAGCCCATCCGGTGGCTCGCCGTGGTTCCGCTCGCCGACGCCGTCACGCTTCCCGACTGCGGGCTGCCGCCCGGCGTGATCGTCGTCTCCGCGTTCCACGGCGGCCTGCTAGGCGACCCCTCGGTGCTCCCGATGGTGAGCGCCTTCCTGTCCGGACGCAATGTCACCGCGAATGACGGCCAGCTGCGCGAGGCCGCGGAGCTGATCACGGGGGCGGCCGCCGCCTGGCGCATGCCCGACACCGACTCGGCCTGTTCCTTCCCCGCTAAGTAACGGCGGCGACGCCGCGTGCTTGCCTTCGTATGGCACGCCTGAGCCCGGTGTATAACAGCAAGAAATGAACGACTCTTTGGGTTCCGCCCGGGGGTGCGGTCTCGCCCTGGCGGATGCTATGGTTACCTCCGATGAGAACGTTCCTTGACCTTCAGTGGTGGCGCCGCCGGTAGGCGGTGCTGGCTACTGTTGTCATAGCGACCGCCCGGTAACGGCGGTCGCTTTTCGTTTCTGCGGCCGGTGCCGGGCCAGACCTGACCGAGAGGCCCACCGGTGGACACCAGCACGATGACGCCCGACTCTTTCACCGTCGGCGGTGGCGTCACGATCACCCGCACCGCCAGCGCTTTCGACCCGGCCGAACTGACGCGGATCGCCGAGCTTGTCGACCGCCGCCGCGGCGGCGTGCTCAGCTCGGGCATGGAGTACCCGGGGCGGTACACCCGCTGGCACCTTGCCTACGTGAACCCGCCGGTTGAGATCGCGTGCCGGGGCAGGCAGGTGACGGCCCGGGCGCTCAACGAGCGCGGCCTGGTCCTGATGCCGTTGATCCGCGACGCGATGCTGCGTGTCGGCGTCGAGCAGGCCGGCCCTTCCGCCGACGGTGGTGAGCCGGCCGACGGTGCGGTGACCGTCTGCGTTCCCGAGGGGGAGGGGACGTTCACCGAGGAGGAGCGGTCCCGCAGGCCGACCGTGTTCAGCGTGCTGCGCGAGGTCTCCGCCGCGTTCGGGTGCGCGGACCCGCACCTGGGGCTGTACGGGGCGTTCGGGTACGACCTGGCGTTCCAGTTCGAGCCGGTCCGCCTGGCGATCGACCGGTCCGACGGCCAGCGGGACCTGGTGCTGCACCTGCCGGATGAGATCTGGGTCGTCGACCTGCGCCGTGAGGAGGCGATCAGGTACTCCTACGAGTTCACGGTGACCCGAGGGACCGGAACCCGGGGCACGGGCACGGAAAGCACGGGCGCGAGCGTCGTCTCGACGGCCGGCCTGCCCAGGGAGACGGCCGCCACGCCGGAGCTGGTGCCGGGGGCGGGCGGGCTTCCGCCGCAGCCGGTCCCCGGCCGCTACGCGGCGGTGGTGGAGCAGGCCAAGGAACGGTTCAAGTGCGGCGACCTATTCGAGGTCGTCCCTGGCCACGTGTTCTACGAGCGGTGCGCGTCGCCTTCCCGGTTCTACGAGCGCCTGCGGGAGCGGAACCCCGCGCCGTTCGAGTTCCTCCTCAACCTGGGCGCCAGTGCTGACGGGAAAGGGGAGTACCTGGTCGGGGCGTCCCCGGAGATGTACGTGCGGGTCAACGGTGACCGGGTGGAGACCTGCCCGATCTCCGGCACGATCGCCCGCGGCGCGGACCCGCTCGAGGACGCGGCCAACATCGCCAGGCTGCTCGGATCGGCCAAGGAGGAGTCCGAGCTGACCATGTGCACCGACGTGGACAGGAACGACAAGTCCCGGGTCTGCGTCCCTGGCAGCGTGCAGGTGATCGGGCGCAGGCAGATCGAGATGTACAGCCGCCTGATCCACACGGTCGATCACATCGAGGGGAGGCTGCGGCCGGGGTTCGACGCGCTCGACGCGTTCCTGACGCACATGTGGGCCGTGACCGTGACCGGCGCGCCGAAGGCCTGGGCGATGCAGTTCATCGAGGACAACGAGGACTCCAGCCGGCGCTGGTACGGCGGGGCGGTCGGCAAGATCGGCTTCGACGGCTCGATGAACACCGGCCTGACCCTGCGGACCGCGCGCATCTCCGGCGGCATCGCGGCCGTCCGGGTCGGCGCGACCCTGCTGTATGACTCCGACCCGGAGTCGGAGGAAGCCGAGACCCACATCAAGGCCCGCGCCCTGCTTGAGACGCTGCGCGAAGTCGAGGAGGCACGGATGGCCGCCGAGCGAGCCCTGACCGGACCGACGGAGGCGGAGATGGCCGCGTCCGGCTCCGCCGACTACCCCGAGGGCGCCGATTCCCAGAGCACGGGGGCCGCGGCCGGGCCGCGGCCGCTCCGCGTCCTGCTCGTGGACCACCAGGACTCGTTCGTGCACACCCTGGCGGACTACTTCCGCCAGCACGACGCGGAGGTCACGACCCTGCGCGCCGGGTTCCCCGCCATCGTGCTCGACGAGATCGCCCCTGACCTCGTCGTGCTCTCGCCCGGGCCAGGCCGCCCGACGGACTTCAAGTGCGACGAGCTGCTGACCGAGCTGGACGCGCGGAAGCTGCCCGTGTTCGGTGTCTGCCTCGGGCTGCAGGCGATGGTCGAGCACGCGGGCGGAGAGCTGTCGCTGCTGCCGGAGCCGCAGCACGGCAAGCCGGGCCGGGTCCAGGTGCGCGGCGGGCAGGACAGCGCCCTGTTCACCGGGCTACCGCGGGAGTTCGCCGCCGCCCGCTACCACTCGCTCTACGCGAAGGAACCGGACGTCAAGGGTGGCTTCACCGTCACCGCGGTCACCCGCGACGGCGTGGTCATGGCGATCGAGGACGACGCGGCCGGCCGCTGGGCGGTCCAGTTTCACCCCGAGTCGATCCTGACCGCCGCGGGCCGCTCGGGCCACCGGGTCATCGCCAACGTCTTGTCCTGCGTCCGCGCCCGCTCCGGGATCTCTGCCTAAGGGGCGCCGCTTGGATAACAGCAAGAAGCGCCGCAGGCGCTCCTGCTCGATCGCGCCCTGGCCCTGCTGGCGGCCGGTGCCGCTCGTGATCATCCCGAACGGAAGCGTGCTCCGCGCCCCCCGAAGATAACAGCAAGAAGCTCGCAGAGCGGAAGCGTACTCCGCGCCCCCTGAAGATAACAGCAAGAAGCTCGGAGAGCGGAGGCGTGCCCCGCGCTCCCGAAGATAACAGCAAGAAGCGCGGGGCGCCCTGCGCCTAGTTTCATGATCGTGAAGGATCCGCAGCAAATAGGCTGCGGATCCTTCACGATCATGGACGCAAGACTGATAACAGCAAGAAGCGCGGAGCGCTAGGCAAGCGGGTCGTGACTAGTCCCGGTCGCATCCTGCAGTCATTACCCGCCGGGGTCCCTGGGCGCTAGTCCCAGGCGAGGGTGTCCTCCGGGGCGTCGTCGGCGAGCACCGTGCCCTCGATCAGCCCGTAGGGGCGGTCACCGGCCAGGTACACCTCGCGCTCGTTCGACAGCCCGAACGGCGCCAGGTCCACCAGGTAATGGTGCTTGTTCGGCAGCGCGAGCCGTACCTCGCAGATGGGCGGGAGCGCGGCGAGCAGGGCAGCGCCGATCGCGTACAGCATCTGCTGCAGTGAGTAGGTGTAGGTGCCGGAGAACGTCGCCAGGATCGTCGACTTGGCCAGCGAGAACGCCTCACCCCAGTCGACCCCGGCGGCGACCGCGTCCGGCCGGAACCGCCAGGAGGCGTTCACCGACGTGGCGAGGATGCGGTCCTTGGTCTCCGGCAGCGTCGTGTAGGCGTCCTTCGGGTACCCCCAGAACTCCGACGCGGTCGTGTTCAGCACCGTGAGGTCCTTCAGCCCCGACACGACCGACGTCCCGCGGGCGGAGTCGACGTGCACCACCGTCGTCCTGACCAGGTCACCGGAGCGCGCGAACGAGTATCCCGTCGCGCCAATCGGTGTCCACCCGTACTCCTCGACCGACACCCGCGCCCGCGTGATCGGCTCCTGGGAGGACACGAAGAACGACCCGTGCTCAAGCGCGAACGCTTCCGGTTCCACGTCACCGCCGAGTTCCTTCGCGAGGGCGTACGCCTTGTTCTTCTGCGAGTCGGTCGGGAGCACGTTCGCGTTGGACCCGGTCAGGTGCGAGTCCGCCAGGTCGCCCGACAGCGACGTGGAGATGTTCCAGTCACGGAGCAGGTCCTCGCCGCCTGGACCCGCGCCCCGGGTGACCCGCACGAGCCTGACCTCCGCCTTGCCGTACTGGTTAGCGCCAAGATGGACCACGGGACCTCCTGATTCGGTATGCGGCTCATTCGGTATTCGGTGACTCGCGC
This sequence comes from uncultured Actinomycetota bacterium, assembly GCA_963759545.1. Lineage (GTDB taxonomy): Bacteria > Actinomycetota > Actinomycetes > Streptosporangiales > Streptosporangiaceae > Trebonia. The sequence goes on along the minus strand of CAVXAB010000047.1, from coordinate 104,371 downwards.
AGCGCGCCGTAGACGACGTCCCGGCGCAGCGGCAGCGCCGTGAAGCGCACCCCGGTCGCGTCCCGCACCGCGTTGGCGAGCGCGGGCGCGACCGGGTTGAACGGCGCCTCGCTCATCGGCTTCGCCCCGTGCGGCCCGTACGGGTCACCGGTGGACGAGGCGAAAAGCACCTCGGTCCGTGGCAGGTCGGCTGAGACGGGTACGTGGTACTCCCGCAGCGCCCGCGTCGTCACGACCCCGTCCGCCGCGATCGTGACCTCCTCGAACAGCGCCGCACCGAGGGCCTGGGCGACGCCGCCCTCCACCTGCCCGCGCAGCTGCACCGGGTTCAGCACCGTCCCCGCGTCCACCGCCTGCACCGACTGCAAGATCCGCACCGCCCCGGTGCCCGGGCAGACCGCCACACGGAAACCCTGGACGGTGGCGGACACCGACCGGGACAGCCCGTCGCAGAACCCCTCGGCCTCGAGCAGCTTCCCGTCATCGGCGCCGGACTCCGCCCGCGCCGCGATCGCCTCCGCGAGAGCCCGCGCCGCCCGCACGGCCGCGGTGCCCGCGACCACGATGCCCGTCGAGCCGTACGCCCCGGTGTCGTGCCCGGTCCTGTCGGTGTCGGAAGAGAAGACAAGGACATCGGCTGGTTCGCACCCAAGCACGTCCGCGACCAGCTGCCGGTGCACGGTGGTAGTCCCGTTGCCGAATTCGGCCGTCCCAACGAAGGCGGCGTACCCTCCTCCCTGTCGCTCCGCGACCATGGCCCGCCCCGGGTGGCCGCCGGGCGGGATCGTGTCAAGCAGCGCGACCGCGAGCCCTGTCCCCGTCAGCCACCCCTCGGGTCCTTCCAGGCTGTCAGGCACTGCGTCGCCCCGCCCGCTCGCCAGTGCCTTCTCCACGAGGTCAAGGCACTCGCCCACGCCGAGGCTCGCGGTGGACACCCCCGCCGGCTCGCCGCTGGCGTTGTCCGGCGGGTCGCCCGCGCGGATCAGGTTGCGACGGCGGAACTCGGCCGGGTCGAGTTCGCACAGCCGGGCCAGCTCGTCGACCGCGGACTCGACGGCGAACACCGTCTGCGAGAGCCCGTAGCCGCGGAACGCCCCCGCCGGGACCGTGTTCGTGTAGACGGCGCGCGCGTCGACGCGCTTGTTGGCGCAGCGGTAGGCGGTGACCGCCTCCTCGACCGCGTGGTACATGACCCCCGGGCCGTGGTTGCCGTAGGCGCCTGTGTCGGCCGTGACGTCGAGCGCGAGCCCGGTCAGCGTGCCGTCCCTGGTCGCGCCCGCCTTGACGGCGACGGTCATCGGGTGCCTGGTGGTCGCCGCGGTGAACTCCTCCTCGCGGGTGAACTCCAGCTGGACGGGGCGTCCCGTGCGCAGCACCGCGAGGGCGACCACGTCCTCGGTGAGCAGTTCCTGCTTGCCGCCGAACCCGCCGCCGACGCGCGTGGCGACCACCCGGACCCGGTCGCGTTCAAGCCCGAAGACCCGGCAAAGCTCGTCCCTGGTCAGGAACGGCACCTGCGTCGACGTCCGCAGCACCAGCCGTCCCGTCGTGGCCGGATCGGTGTCGTCAAGCGGGGGCCGGTCGAGCCAGCCGATCGTGGCGTGCGTCTCAAGCGCGACGTGCTGCACCCGCTGGGTGCGGAAGGTCCCGGCGAACACCACGTCGGCCGCCGCGAACCCGGACTCGGGGTCACCGGACACCCGGTGCACCTCGGCGCACACGTTCCCCGATGTCCGGATGCAGCCGCGGCGCACCGGGCGCCATGGCGGCGCCGGGGCTCGTGACCGCCGGGAGAATCTCGTAATCGACGGCGACGAGGGAGCACCCGGCTTCGGCCGCCGCGAGGGTCTCCGCGACGACGGCGGCGACCCGCTGCCCGTGAAACCGCACCGTCCGGTCGAAGACAAGCGTGTCATACGGGTCGTCGTCCGGGTTGGCGTGGCGGGCCGTCGAGAACCGTGTCGCGGGGGAGTCCGGGTAACTGAGGACGGTCACGACACCGGGCACGCCGAGCGCGGCCGAGACGTCGACCGACCTGATCCTGGCGTGCGCGTGCGGCGCGCGGACCAGCTTCATGTGCAGGGATGGCGCTTCGCCCTCGGGCGGCAGCTGCTCTTCCGGCATACCCCCGCGTTTCATGAAATATCCGGAATTTCGTGGCGCGCCAGCGCCCGAAATTCCGGCGGAACGCTCGGGCGCGACCTCGGGCGCGGTCTCGACGACGCTCGGGCGCGGTCTCGGGCGCGGTCTCGGGCGCGACCTCCGCGGGGCGACCTGCGGGGCGGTCTCGGGGGCGAGGTCGCAAGTGAACCGGGCGGTGCCCGTGACGACGGCCCGCCCCGCGGGGGCGCCAAGGCCACGGCCGATGGGCGAAGAGCCGCCGTCGTTCTGGGTGATCCGCGCGGTACCACGGACCGCGTCCGCGATCGCGCCATAGCCCGTGCACCGGCAGATGCTGCCCTTCATCGCGCGGGGGAGGTCCGCCTGCTGCTCCTCGGTCAGCGCCGCCGTCGTCATGATCATGCCCGGGGTGCAGAAGCCGCACTGAAATCCCTGCGCGGCAAGGAACGCGGCCTGGACCGGGTGGCCGTCGGCCTCCTCGTCCGCGGCGGCAAGGCCCTCGATCGTCGTGACCTCCCGGCCGAGCGCCCGGACCGCGGGGTAGACGCAGCTGTGCACGGGGACCCCGTCGACGTGCACCGTGCACGCGCCGCAGTCGCCGGCGTCGCAGCCCTTCTTGACGCCGTACCAGCCCCGCTCGCGCAGGAACGTCCGCAGGCACTGGCCGGGCCGCGGCTCGGCGGTCACCGGATCACCGTTGACCCTCATCCGGCGAGTTCCCCGAGGGCCTCGGCGATGAGGCGCCTGGTCATGGCCGCGCGCCAGGTCGCGTTGCCGTGCACGTCACCGAGGTACGCCGGGGCAGCCGCGTCCAGCCCGGCCAGGGCCTCGGCCGGGCTTGGCAGGGCGGGGAAGCGGAGCTGGACGGGGCGGGGCGTCGATGCCGTGACGGTGATGACGGTCTGCCCGCCTGAGTCACGGCGGGCGATGACCAGGACCGCGGACCTGCCAACGGGGGACAGCGACAGCTGCCTGAAGGCGGTGCGGGCTTGGAGGGGAGCCGACGGCAGCCAGACGTGCGTGAGCAACTCGCCGGCGCGCAGCTCGTTGCTGCCGTCGCCGGTGACGAAGTCGGCGACCGGCAGGCCACGGCGGGTTCCGCCGGGGCCGCGCACCAGCACCATCCCGTCGAGCGCGCTGGCCAGGGATGATCATCGGGCCGGCGGGCAGCGACAGGCAGATGTTCCCGCCGACGGTGGCCACGTTGTGCACCTTGAACGACCCGAGCAGCGCGTGGCAGCACTGCCGGGCCAGCGCGGCGGCGGGCTCGTAAGCCGAGTGGGCCGGCTGCCAGCGGGCGAGCTGCGCGAGCGTGCAGGTCGCGGCGACCAGCACGCCGTCGCCGTCTTCCTCCACCGGCGTCCAGCCGAAGGCATGCAGGTCAAGCAGCCGGGTCACCCGAGGCTGCGGCTGGGAGAACAGCCAGGTCCCGCCGCCGAGCCACGCGTCACCGTCCCGCCACGTCGCATCCGTGGCGGGCGCGAAGTCGGTGACACCGTTCAGGTCCACCAGGTCAGCGCCCCGTCCCCGGCGGGCCGGCTGCCCGTCGTCATCCCTCTATGCTGCCCCAGCGACGTCATACCCGCACACGCAGGCGAGGTAGCGGCCAAGCGTCACTTCTCGTCAACGTCGATGTATCTGGCTCCGAGCACGGCCCTCCGTCATGGCAAACGGAAATTCATGACGGACGGACCTGGCCGCCATGGTAATGCTGTTTGAAAATGGTGAATAGCATGTCCCTGCTCAGAGACCCAGCCGCGCCGCGGGAAAAGGCGCCGGCCCCGCTCATCATGTCCTACCTGCTGATGAGGGTGCTAATCGGCGTGATCGCCGTGCTGCTGCCCTTTGCCCTCATCCTTGTTAACTGGATCATCGGACACGGGGTCCAATCGTCGGTGAGCGGCTATTACTACACGCCCATGCGTAACATCTTCGTGGGCTCGCTTTGCGCCATCGGCGTATTTCTCATCTCTTACGACGGATATGACCTGGCGGACCGGACCATCACCGACGTCGCCGGCCTGTGCGCCATCTGCATCGCGTGCTTCCCGACCACGCCGGCCAACCAGCCGACCGCGCGGCAGGTGCTGATCGGCGATCTGCACCTGACGTTCGCCTGCACCGCGTTCGTGCTGCTGTCCGTGATGGCGTTCCGGTTCGCCAAGCGGCAGCCCACCCCGCCGGGGCTCACCTGGTGGCGGCGGGTGCAGTACGCGTTCGGCTTCACTGGCCCGGGGGAGTCCCAGGCGCTCGAGTGGGAGCGGGTCGTCTACCGCGTCAGCGGGGGCGTGATCCTGACCTGCGTCATCCTCATCTATCCGCTGTCCACCGCCGCCGCGCACTCGCTGCTCGTGCTCGAGACGATCATGCTGGTGTCCTTCGGCCTCTCCTGGTTCGTGAAGGGCAGGAAGATCCTCTCCGGCGGGTGACGGCTAAGATGTAACCGTGCACCGGCATTTCCGGCAGGTCGACGTATTCACCGAGGAGTTCTTTCTCGGCAACCCAGTTGCGGTGGTCCACGGCGCGGACGACCTCACCGACGAGGAGATGCGGCGGTTCGCCAACTGGACGAACCTTTCCGAGACGACGTTCTTGCTGGCGCCCGCCGACGAGCGCGCCGACTACCGGGTGCGCATCTTCACCCCGGAGCGCGAGCTGCCCTTCGCGGGCCACCCCACGCTGGGCTCCGCGCACGCCTGGCTTGAGGCGGGCGGCCCGCCGGCCAGGCAGGACGTGGTGATCCAGGAGTGCGGTGTCGGCCTCGTGCCGATCCGCCGCTCGCCGCACGGCCACCTGTCGTTCAAGGCACCGCCGCTGATCCGCTCGGGGCCGGTCGAAGAGCCGGCGCTCGATGAGATAGCCGCCTCCCTCGGCATCAAGCGCGCGGACATCGTCGACGCCCAGTGGGCCGACAACGGCCCTGGCTGGGTCGCCGTCGAGCTGGCCAGCGCGGACGCCGTGCTCGCGCTCACGCCAGGCCCGTCGCCGCTGGACATCGGGGTCTTCGGCCCGTACCCGCCAGGCTCGCCAGAGGCGATCGAGGTCCGCGCCTTCACCCCGCTCATCAACGGCACCGGCGAGGACCCGGTAACCGGGTCGCTCAACGCCTCGCTCGCCATGTGGCTGCTGTCGTCGGGCAAGGCGACGGCCCCTTACACCGCCAGCCAGGGCACCGCGCTTGGCCGCAAGGGCCGCGTCCACGTCACCGCCGACGCCGATGGCGCGGTCTGGATCGGCGGCGGCACGCACACGCTGATCTCCGGCAGCGTTCACCTCTGACATCCTGCTGCGCTCGGGGCGGGGGATTTCAGTCGCTGTCCAGGTTGCAATAGCGGCTGTGGTTCGCGGTTGTTCCAGCGCGAGAGGATCACCGGCGGGGCATTCTCCTATCCGCTGATATGCGAATGCGGCGGCGGTACGCTTGCCGGGCAGGGCAGGAGCAGAGATGGCAGCCCGCGTCTCAAGGAGCCGTTGATGGCCGATGATCGCACTCTTCCGCGGATCGACACGACCAGGGCTCACCCGGCGCGCGTTTACGACTTCTGGCTGGGCGGCAAGGACAACTTCGCGGCCGACAGGGAGGCCGCCGAGCTCGCGCTGCAGGCCTACCCCGCGCTGGCGGCGGCGATGCGGTCCAACCGGGCTTTCCTCGGGCGGGCGGTGCGCTTCCTGGTCGACGCGGGGATCCGGCAGTTCCTGGACATCGGCACGGGCCTGCCGGCCGCGGACAACACGCACGAGGTAGCGCAGCGGCAGGCGCCGGACAGCCGCATCGTCTACGTCGATAACGACCCGATCGTGCTTCGGCATGCCCAGGCGCTGCTCACGAGCACGCCGGAGGGCGCGTGCGACTACATCCAAGCCGACCTGCGCGACCCTGAGTCGATCGTGGCCGAGGCGGCGCGGACACTCGACTTCGGCCAGCCGGTAGCGCTGATGCTGCTTGCGGTGCTCCAGTTCGCCCTGGACGAGCAAGATCCGTACGGGCTGGTCTCCAGGCTCCTCGCGGCGCTGCCTTCCGGCAGTTACCTGGTGATCTCGCACCCCACCGACGACTTCAACCCCAACAAGGGCGAGTCGATGAGGGTGTACAACGAGCGCTCGGTCGAGCAGGCGGTGGTCAGGGACAAGGCTGACACCGCCCGGTTCTTCGACCGCCTGGACCTCCTTGACCCCGGGGTGGTCCCGGTCGCGGGCTGGCGCCCGGACTCCGACGTGACCGCCGCCAGGCCGTCTTCGATGTGGTGCGGGGTAGCGCTCAAACCATGAGGAGACGGCCATTCTCCGCCGGTGAGGAATCACTCCAGGCTCGGCAACTGACGCCGGGTGGCGGAGCCGCGCGGTCCACAGGACGCGGATGAGCATGAGCATGCTCGCGGTGACCCCGGTCGACCCGAGGATGATCAGCCTCGGGTCGCGCTGGTGCAGGCCGTAGGCCAGGAAGCAGGCGAGTTCGCCGAGGATGAGCATCCAGGTTCCTGCCGCGATGCCGCTTGGGCGCGCTGTCCGGTACGCGGCCCGCAGTGACGGCGCGACCTGCATGACGAACGCCGCGGTGAGCAGCGTACCGAGGGCCACGCGACCGCTGACGCTCCCCACGGCGGCCAGCGCGGCCGCCCACGCGCCCATCAGGGCCAGGGAACGCGGCCGCACCCGGTGCCAGCCGGCGAGCATGACGGTGAGCGCGCCGGCGAGCACCGTCACCGAGCAGGAGGGGACAAGGGCGCTCCAGTCGCGGGAGAGGGCGAAGTAGGCGATCCACGCGGCATTGTTGAGCGTGGTCAGCGCCGCCCACGACCACGAGACGCCCGAGGCGTCGCGCGTCGCCCTGAGCTTCAGCATCTGCGGCAGGAACTGCGGGATGGCGAAGGCGGCGGCGGCGACCGGCGCGTAGCCGAGCACGCCGCTCATGGCCGCGTGCGGTCTTGCGGCCGGCGGGCGGTGACGGCGGACTCGCGGGGCAGGGCGTCCAGTGGCATGCGGACGACGCTAGGCGGCACGGGGAACGGCCGTCTTGTACACGATTGCTCATGCGTTAGCTTTGGTCGGGTGGCGAGCGTGACCGGCGCACTGGAAACAGGCGGCGCCCGGGTATGGCGGTGCGCGGATCTCGGCGGCGTGGAACTGTTCCGTGCGTCGGGCATCGAGTTCACCTTCCGCCCGCATGCCCATGAGCAGTTCTTCATCGCGCTCACCGAGGCAGGGAGCGCCGCATCCGTCTACCGCGGTGACACGCACGCGATCGGGCCTGGCGACATGATCGTGCTGAATCCGGAGGAAGGACATGCGGGCGGGCCGCCAAGCGGCGCCTCCTGGGCCTACCGGTCGCTGTACCTGCCGCCGGGCCTCATGGGACAGGTCGCGGAGGAATTTCCCTCGGGCAAGCCGGCGTTGCCCTGGTTCGCCGCCGACGTGGTCCGCGACCCGCGCGTCGCGTCGCTGCTGCTCCGCTTTCACCGGCTCTCAGAGCGGCCAGGCTCGAGCGCGCTTGAGCGGGAGGCGTGCCTTGCCGAGGGCCTCCTGCTGCTGGCGAGCCGTCACGCGGAAGTACCGCGGGCGCCCCGGCCACCTGGCCGCGAGCCGCGGGCCGTGCGGGCCGCAAGGGAGTTCCTCGACGAGCACGCCGAGGCCGGCGTGACATTGCGGGACCTGGCCAGGCAGACCGGGCTCAGCCCGTCCCACCTGTGCCGCGTCTTCCGGCAGGGCACCGGGATGACGCCGCACGCCTACCAGCTGCAGATCCGCGTGCGCCGCGCCAAGACCCTGCTGCTTGCCGGGTGCCCGATCGCCCAGGCGGCAACGGAGGCCGGCTTCTGGGACCAGGCCCACCTCACCCGCCATTTCAAGCGCACCATAGGCGTTAGCCCCGGCCGCTACGTCGCGGACCTCACCGAGGCTGTGCCAGGGCCCTGACCGCGGCGACCGCCCGGGGGCCAGCCGCGACGGCGGCCTATCCGGCCAGGCCGCAGCGGTGGGCGAACACGACGAGCTGCGCCCGGTCGCGGGCGCCCACCTTGACCATCGCGCGGTTCACGTGCGTCTTGACGGTCGCGGGGGACAAGACCAGCTTCGCGGCGATCTCGTCGTTGGACAGTCCGGTCGCCACGAGGACGGTGAGCTCCCGCTCCCGGTCGGTGAGCGCCGCGAGGCCCCGGCTTGCCGCCTGGTCCATCGGCGGCGGCGGGCTCGGTGTGGCGAGGAAGCGGCTGATCAGGCTCCTGGTCGCGGCGGGGGAGAGCAGGGCGTCGCCCCGGCTGACGGTGCGGATCGCGTTGAGCAGCTCCTCCGCTTCCGCACTCTTGCCGAGGAAGCCGCTTGCCCCCGCCCGCAGCGCCTCGAAGACGTACTCGTCGATCTCGAACGTGGTGAGGATCAGCACGCGGACCCCGGCCAGGTCCTCATCCGCGGTAATGAGCCGGGTGGCGGCGATGCCGTCGAGCACCGGCATGCGGATGTCCATGAGCACGACGTCGGCCTGGGCCGCCCTGGCCAGCCGCACGGCTTCCCGGCCGTCGCCCGCTTCCCCGACCACCTCCAGGTCGGGCGCCGTCGCGATGAGGGCCTTGAAGCCGGTGCGCAGCAGCGGCTGATCGTCGGCGACGACGACCCTGATCGTCACGGCAGCGGCTCCATGGTCAGCAGGCCATGGTGGTCCGCGCCGTCGAGCGAGGCCGGGCCGTCGAACGGCCGGGTCATCGCGGCGGCCTGCGCGAGGTCGGCCGGCTGATACGCGAGGTTGGCCGGCTGATAGGGGAGGGACGCGTCGACCAGGAACCCGCCGCCCGGGCGCGGCCCGGCGGTGAACACCCCGCCCAGCGCAAGCAGCCGCTCGCGCATGCCCCGGATCCCCTGCCCGCCCCCCGTGAGCTGATCCGCGCCGGGTCCGAGCGCCGTGCCCGCGACACAAGCGCCCTCCGCGCGCCAAGCGCCGCCCGCGTCGGCGGCGCGGTCACCGGCGGCGGTGCGTTCCCCGGTGCCCAGGTCCTCGATCGTGATGCGGAGCTCGTGCCGGTCGTAGCCGAGCGTCAGCCGGGCCCGCCGCCGGCGTGAGTGCTTGTATACGTTGGTCAGCGACTCCTGGATCACCCGGTAGGCGGTGACGTCGGCCGCAGGCGCAAGCGGCACGGCCGTGCCGTGGACGCGCTCGTCGATCGCGAGCCCGGAGGCACGCAGCGAGCCGAGCAGTTCATCCAGGGCGTCAAGCCCGGGAGCGGGGATCGCGGTCGGTGCCACCGGGTCGCCCGGCTGGCGCAGCAGGCTCACCGTGTCACGCAGTTCATCCAGGGCCTTGCGGCTGGCGGACTTCACGTGGAGCAGCGCCTCGCGGGCCGCCGCCGCGTCACCGTCGATGGACCGGCCCGCGACGTCCGACTGCACGCTGATCAGCGCCAGGTGGTGGCCGACGCTGTCGTGCAGGTCGCGGGCGATCCGCAGCCGCTCCTGTTCTACCCGGCGCCGTGCGACAAGTTCCCGTTCCAGCTCGGAGCGCTCGGCCCGGCGCTCGACCTCGGCGAGGTACGCGCGGCGGTTGCGTGAGGAGTCGCCCGCCGCGATCGCCAGGCCGCCGAGCGCGGTGAACGCCAGGTTCTCCGGCCCGATCATCCCTGGGTGCATCATCGCGTGCAGGAGCGCGAGCGCGGCGAGCGAGCCGCCGCCGATGACCAGGCCGCGCCGCCGCTCCACCTGCTCCGCGACCGTGTAGAGGGCGATGGACGGTGCGAGCAGGATCAGCACGCCGCCTGCGTCCGGGGTGACGAAGAGGAACACCTCCGCGGCGAGCGCGCTGACGCCAAGCGACTCGAGCGGCCGGTGCCGCCGCCCGGTCAGCGCGCCGCAGGCGATCACGGCGGCGGTCACCGCGACCGCGCGGCCGTCGGCCGTGGCTGGCTGATGCCCGGCGAACGTGGTCGCCGCGGTCGCGGCGAGCACCGCGAGGGCGATCGCCGCGTCCGCCAGGTGCGGATGCCGGCGGACGGCGCCGCGCAGGTGGCCGAGGACGTTCATGCACTCACGATAGGCGGGCCGTGCGGGCCGCGGCGTCGCCCGCGCGGCGCAGGCCGGCCTGCCGCGTTCGCGGTAGCCGCCCGCACGCCTACCGCGGTCGCGGTACGCGCGGTTGCCGTGCTCGGCCGACGACGGCGCGAGCGCCGCGCGGAAGGCTGGGTCCCGGCGCCAGCCCTGGCGCCGGCAACGATCTTCGACGTCATGGAGGAGAACCGGATGAACGGCGGCATCACGGTCGCGGGGCTGACCAAGCGGTACGGCCCGGTGACCGCGGTCGACGGGCTGACCTTCACGGTGGAGCCCGGGCAGGTCACCGGCTTCCTTGGCCCGAACGGCGCAGGGAAGACCACCACGCTGCGCATGCTGCTCGGCCTGGTCACGCCCACCGAGGGCAGCGCGCTGATCGGCGGGCGGCGCTACGCCGACCTCCGCGAGCCGAGGCGGGCGGTCGGCGCGGTACTGGAAGCCACGGGCTTCCACCCGGGCCGGACCGGCCGTAACCACCTGCGGGTCCTCGCCGAGGAGGGCGGCATTCCCGCCGAACGTGTCGCCGCGGTTCTCGGCCAGGTCGGGCTGGACGACGCCGCGGACCGGCGGGTGCGCGGCTACTCGCTCGGCATGCGGCAGCGCCTCGGCCTCGCCGCGGCGCTGCTCGGCGATCCCCTGGTGCTGATCCTCGACGAGCCAGGCAACGGCCTCGACCCGGCCGGCCTGGCCGAGTTGCGGGACGTGCTGCGCGGCCTGGCCGCCGACGGCCGCACGATCCTGATGTCCAGCCACGTGCTGAGCGAGGTGGCGCAGACCGTGGCGCGCGTTCTCATCATCGCGGGCGGCACCCTCCGTTTCGCGGGCCCGCTCGGCGAGCTGACCGGCGTGCGCGGCGAGACGCTTGAGGCCGCCTTCCTCCGGCTCACCTCGGACCTGCCCCGTCAGGCCGGCGCCGTCACGCCGGCCGGAAACTGAACGCGAGGAGCTTCCTTCATGCATTCCCTCATCCGCGCCGAGATGCTGAAACTGCGCACCGTCCGCGGCCCGTGGCTGGTCCTTGCCGCCGGCCCTGTGCTCGTCATCGCGGGCATCAGCGGCCTAGTGGTCTCCGGCGGCGACCTCCATGACCCCGCCACGCAGGCCAAGGCGCTCGCGCACGTCGGCCTGACGGCCATCTTCCCCCTCGCGTTCGGCATCCTCGCGGTCGCAGGCGAGTACCGGCACAAGACGATCACCGACACTTACCTGAGCACTCCCGCACGCGGCCGTGTCATCGGCGCGAAGCTCCTGTCCTACGCGCTCTGCGGCGCGCTGGCCGCCGTGGTCAGTGCCATCGTCGGGCTCGCCGCCGCCGCGGCCTGGTGGTCCGCCAAGGGCGCGTCCTTCGACTGGGGTGACACGGCGATGTGGACCACGATCGGCGGCGGCATCGCCTGGAACACGGCCTTCGCCGCGATAGGCGTCGGGCTCGGCGCGCTGATCCGCAACCTCACCGGCGCCATCGCCGCCGCGCTCGCGTGGATCGCCCTGATCGAGGGGATCGTCGGCCAGCTGATCGGCAACCTCGCCCGCTGGCTGCCGTTCTACGCGGGCCAGGCACTCGGCGCGGGCGGTAAGGCCATGCTGCCGCAGGCTCTGCTACCCCGCTGGGGCGCGGCCCTCGTCCTCGCGGCCTACGCGGCGGTGTTCGCCGTGGCGGCCATCGCCACCAGCGTCCGCCGCGACGTCTACTAGGGGACCGCCCGGGCCCGCGCAGGCACCCGCGCCCGCGGCCATGGACCGCCATGACGCCGGCCAGGCCGCCACGGGGTGCCGCGGCGCGGGCTAGGCGGGATCGCGGGCGACCAGGCAGTACTCACGCCCGGCGGGATCGGTCAGCACGGTCCAGTACTCCTGGGCTCCGGTCACGCGCGCGCCGAGGGCGACGTGCCTGTCCCGCGCCTCCGGGTCGGTGCAGCCGAAGTCCACGTGGCCGCGCGTCCGGTCACCGGGGGCCGCGCTGTCGCGCCGCTGCAGCAGCAGCCGGGCCGGCCACCCCGCCGGGCGCGCCAGGGAGTAATAGCCGGGCACGGGCGCGGGACGGGCCTCCTGGCCGGTGAGCGCCGCCCAGAAGGCGAGTTCGCGCTCGAACTCGCCGGGCGGCGCGTCCAGGCAGAGCGTGTCGACCCGGCTGGCCCCGCCGCTGACCCCGGCGAGGGGCGGCGGCACGGCACGCTCGCCTTTCCAGCGCACGAGGCAGAACGGGAAACCGCCCGGGCTCACCGCGACGACGAGGCCGTCTTCGCGGTGCCTGATCAGGGCGCCGGCCGCCACCGCCCGGTCGGCCGCGGCGGTCAGTGACCAGGCACCGGTGTCGACGTGCAGGTCCAGGTGGCACCCGCCCGCGCCGTCCGCGATCCGCTGCACCCGCAGGTAAGCGTCTCCAGCGGGCGGCAGCAAGGTCGCGAACTCGCCGTCCGCCCCGCGGGCCGCCGAAAGGCCGTACCCGGTCACCTCCCGCCAGAACGCCACCCCGGCGTCGAACGACCCGGCGGGCAAATCGAGGAAGATGGTCACCCAGCGCAAATCGTTTACTTGCACGTTGCTAGTCCCCACTGGTTGAACTCATATCTCAGCCGTGCCGCTGCCTGCTTTCCCAGCGTCTTTCTCACGATCAGCCCAAAGTTGACGCGCCACGCGTGATGATGACCTTTACTGCTGTCCCTGCCGAGCCTGGGCTCGCGTAGTTCCTTGCCTGGCCCGTAGTCAGCGCTCACGATATGCGCCAGTTCATGCAGGCATGCCTGTTCGCACTCACTAACGTTGAATCGGTTGTTCGTGCCGATCTTGATCCGACGTTGAACAGCGTCAGCGTGGCTGCCTCCCTGTCCGCCAACCACGGTCACGGGGGCGGCGTGTGCGGGAAACGCGGACTTGAACCAGTCCATCCGCTGGACGGCAAGAATGTAAATCGCGCAATGCTGACGGTTTATTATGCCGTCGTGAGATAACCAGCACCGTCTCGGCTAGATCGCTGACCGGCAAGGCCGCCGCCAACTGGGCGTTATACGCTGCTTCCTGCAGCCTGGTCATCTTAATCCCTCACTATCGGGATGCTCCCAGGGTGAGGTAGGCGAATCCCATCGCGTCACGGTGCCCGCGCAGCCAGATCGACCGGTGGGCGTCGAGCCTGTCCCTGACCGGCCCGGCCTCGGGGTGGTCCGGGTTGGCCAGCAGCCACTCCTCGGCTCCGGTGGCCAACCCTGACTCGAATTCGTCCCACTCCCCGCGCGTCGCGGTCTCGATCCTGAGCGGGCGGAAGCCCGCCCCGACCGCCGCGTCGACGACATCGGGGAGATACAGGCAGGTCTCAAGCGTCGTCCCCGGCCACATGGCGGACAGTTCCTGGTCGGTCGGTGTCCGGTCCCAGATCTCGGTACCGAACAGCACCAGTCCGCCGGGGTTCACCAGCGCGCGCAGTGCCTTGAGCGCTACCGGGATGCTGCCAAAGGCCTGGTAGGCGCCGCAGTTGATGACGGCGTCGGCCGAACTGGCGTGGTCGGCCGCCTGGCCCTCGATGAAGGCCGCCCTTTCGGCAAGCCCCCTCTCGTCGGCGTTCTCCCGGGCGCGGGCGATATCCGGGCCGTGGATGTCAACCCCCACCCCGCGTGCGCTAGGCGCGGCCGTCAGGACCCGCAGCAGCAGCTCGCCCCACCCGCAGCCGTAATCGGCGACAGTCTCGGGGCGGCGAGCGGCCAGTTCGGCGGCCAGCCGGTCAGCGCGCCCGGCGGAAAGCGGTCCGTGGAACTTCAGGCGGGTCCCTGAACCGAAACCGGAAGGATCAGTCACCGGCCACACGCTACAGATGCGCCCGCGGCCGCCGCCAGCGAATTGCCGTGGGCGCGATTGCGGCGCACCCTGGGCGCCGGCCCGGACGAGGATCCCGCGGCTACAACGGGTAATCACCGATCAGCACATTGAAGATAAGCTGACAAAAACGTCATCGTCCCGTCAGAAACCCGGCTTGTCAGGAAGAATGTCCCTAAGCCGGGGCGGGGGCCGCGGACCGGCTCTATTGCCTGTGCTAGCGCAGCGAACAGGAGGACTTCGATGGGCCGCCCGATCATCGGCATCACCAGCGAGCTTGACGCCGCTCGGTGGGGGGACTGGATCCGGGAGGCCGCGATCTCACCTCTCAGCTATACCCGCGCGGTGGAACGCGCCGGCGGCGCCCCGGTCATGGTCCCGCCCGTGCCGCCCGCGTCCGTGGCCGCCTACATCGAGTCCTTCGACGGCCTGGTGTTCAGCGGCGGCAGGGACATCGACCCCAGCCTGTACGACCAGGAGCGGCTCGAGGCATCCGATGAGCCTGACCGCCGCAGGGACCGGTTCGAGCTCGCGCTCATGCGCGCCGCCCTTGAGGCCAACGTCCCGTTCCTGGCGATCGGCCGCGGCCTGCACGTCCTCACGCTCGCCCGCGGCGGCACGCTCACCCAGGACCTGCCAGGACACCGCGCCGCGCGGGCCCGCTACACGCCGCACGACGTGATCCTCGGCGCGGACAGCGCGCTCGGCAAGCTGCTCGGCGCCCGGGTCGAGGTGCCTGCCGCGCACCACCAGGCCCCCTACCACCTGGGCGACGGGCTGACCGTGGCCGGCTGGTCGCCCGACGGCGAGGTCACGGAGGCCGTCGAAGTCGACGGGCACCGCTTCGGCATCGGGATTCACTGGCACCCGGAGGAGGGTGACGATCCCCGCCTGCTCACCGCGTTCCTCGAGGCGGCGGCGGCGCCCCGGCAGGCCAGGCGCCCCGAGGCGCAGGCGCCGCGCAAGCCGGTCGCGATGAAGCCGAAGGCGGGCGCCCGCCGGTAACGCCGGCCACGCCGTCCGGGTAACGGGGCGCGGCGGCACGGAGCCCGCAGTCGTTCGGAAGACTCCCGGCCTGCACCCGTGACGGCGGAGAGCCGCGCGCCGACCGCGGCGGAACCTACAGCGGCAGGTTGTAGCCGCTGAACCAGTGCGTGTGCAGCCAGGTGATCGCGGAGGTCCACGCGCCGGTCACCTCGAGCAGGCCGACGGCGACGAGCAGCACGCCGCCGATCCTGCTGACCATCCGGGCGTTGCGCTTGAAGAAGCTGAGCACGTTGACCATGCGCGAGAAGGCGACCGCGACGATCAGGAACGGGATGCCGAGGCCGAGACCGTAGATGAAGGCGAGGAACGCGCCGCGCGCGGCGGTGCCCGACTGCAGGGACAGCGCGAGCACGGCGGTCAGCGTCGGGCCGATGCACGGCGTCCAGCCGATGCCGAACAGGACGCCGAGCAGCGGCGCGCCCGCCAGCCCCGCCTTCGGCATGAAGGACGGCTTGAATACCCGGCCGGCGAACATGAACCGGTCGAACGCGCCGAAGAACAGCAGCCCGAGCACGATCGTCACCGCGCCGAGTACCCGGGTGAGCAGCGAGTCGTGCGCGCTGAACAGCTGGCCGAGGCCGCCGACCGCCAGGCCGGTGAGGGAGAAGACGGCGGAGAAGCCGGCCACGAACAGCGCCGTGCCCGCGACCGTGCGGCCGGTGTGCCGCGCGGCCGGCGCGGTCGCCTTCGCCCTGGCACGGGTCGTCACGCCGCCATCCGCTCCGGCAACACCGGCGGCCTCGGCCCCGGCGTTGCCCGTGACGCCTTCGGCGGCGGGCTCGACGGTCGTCGCGGTCGCGTCCGCCCCCGACATGCCGGTGATGTACGCCAGGTACCCGGGGACAAGCGGCAGGCAGCACGGCGAGAGGAACGTCACGGCGCCCGCCGCGGCGGCGACCGGGATGGCGAGCAGCAGCGGGCCGGACGACACCAGGCTGACGACGCTCATCGCGCGCCCGTTCCCTTCGGCACTGCTCTCGTCAGCACGGGTCCGGTCTGCGTAGGCATGCCTCCCAGTATGACCGACCGGGGCGCCGCGCGATGCCAGGGGCCGCGGGCGGCGCTCGGGGCCGGATAAGGTTACTGCGTGAAACCGCTCGCCAGGGACGCCCACGGTGCTGGCCAGCACGGTGCCAGCCGCGCCCCGGGGACCCGGCTGGTCCTGGCCGGCGTGATCGCCTTCGCCGCCGTGATCGTGAGCTGGCTGGTCTTCAACGCCGTCAACGGCGGGCTCAACGAGGTCGACCTCACCGTCTACCGGGACGGCGGGCTGATCGTCAGGCACGTCCGCCCGTACTACGACCCGAGCGCCTACGCGCCGCTCTACGACTGGGGCGGCTACAGCTCGCTCGCGCTGAAGTTCACCTATACGCCGTTCGCGGCGATCGCCTTCGCGGCGGTCTCGCTGCTGCCATGGGCCGTGACCGAGTTCGGCTCGGTGGTCGTGAACATGGCCGCGCTGGTGGCGGCGCTGTGGTTCACGTTCGGCGGGCTCGGCTACCGTGACCGCAGGGTCAGGCTCGGCGTGACCCTGCTGGCCGCGGCGGGCACCTTCTGGCTCCAGCCCGTCATCAGGACGATCTACCTCGGGCAGATCAACCTGATCCTGATGGCGGCGATCATGTGGGACCTGTGCCAGCCGGACCTGACGGCGTCGGGCAGGCGCCGCTGGTGGAAGGGCGCGGTCACCGGCGTCGCCGCCGGGATCAAGCTCGTCCCGCTGATCTTCGTCCCCTACCTGCTTGTCACCCGCAGGTTCCGCGAGGCAGTGGCGACGCTTTGCGGGTTCGCCGCCACCGTCGCCGTCGGGTTCGCGGTCCTGCCGCACGACTCCTCCCGGTGGTGGCTGCACGGCATGTTCCTGTCCGACGGCAACAGGACCGGGTTCATGGGCTGGGCGGGGAACCAGTCGCTGCGCGCGATCATCACCAGGTTCGCCGGGTCCGTCGCGGCCGGGCAGGATCCGTGGATCGTCGCCGCGCTCGTCGCGCTCGCGGCCGGCCTGACCGCCGCCTACCTGCTCGACCGGGCCGGTTACCCCGTGCCCGCGCTGCTCGCGACCGCGCTGACCGGCCTGCTCGTCTCCCCGGTCAGCTGGGATCACCACTGGGTCTGGATCGCCCTCGCGGTCGCGGTGACCTGGCATTACGCGCTCGCCGCGGCCCGCCGCGCCAAGACAGCGCGCGGCGCGCGGTGGACCGCCCGCGGGCTCTGGGCGCTCATCGCCGGGATGGTCTTCTTCTTCGCCGCGTGGCCCGACGCGATCTGGGAGAGCGCGCGGACCCTCGGCAACCTGTCCTTCGGCTTCCTGTGGGCGCAGGCCAACACCAACCCGGTCGAGTTCGCCCAGCACGGCGACCAGCCCGGGTACGTCGAGTACCACTGGCACGGCTTCCAGCTCCTCTGGGGCAACGCGTACATCCTCGCCGGGGTGGCCCTGCTGCTGATCGCGCTCTGGACCGGGTTCCGGCTCAGGAACAGGCCCGCGGTGGCCGAGGTATCCCCGCAGGAACCGCTCACCGCCACGATCTCCTAACAATTCATCCCGAACGAGTGCGGCTGGCTCCACCAGCCTCAAGCATCTTCTCGGTAAGGCTCGACGGCCTCGCGGGCACGTCCCGGACGGCGCCGGGCCGGTTATCTCCTGTTGACGGACACGGGGTGGGGCGAGTGCGGTTCGTTCGGCATGTAACGCGGCGCATCGTTGTCGTTGCCGCCCGCGTCGCCGTGGCCAGCATCGTCATTGGCGGCATCGTGCTCAGCGGCGGCGTCCTCGGCGGTGTCCTCGGCGGCGGGCAGGCACTGGCGGCTACCCTGGACGTTCCCGCGGCGGCGCCGCTCGCCGGGTCGGCAAGCGCCACGCTGACCCAGGTGAACGCGGGGGAGTGGACGACGACTGTCTACCTGGACACCGCCGCCCTCTGCGCCGGCGACAATCCGGCGGGGAACACGTTCAGCCTGGTCACCGGCAAGCCGAACAGCGTCACCGGCGCCGCCGCGCCGACCTACCCGGACGGCCCGCTTGCCTGCGGCGCCGCGGCCGCGAACCCGGTCACCCAGGTGAAGCTCACCTTCACCCCGTCGCTGAGCGCGGTTCCGCAGGCGGCCACCCTGACCGTGACCCCGCCGCAGGCGCTGCTCCTGGCGGGGGACCCGCCGCTGCAGATACCGCTCACCGTCCGCCGCAGCGTGTCGCCCTGGCAGTACGTCTGGATTCCCGCCATCTGCGGCGGCGCCCTCGCCGTGCTCCTCGTCCTTGTCCTGATCGCGATCGGCGTGCCAGGCATGGACGCCGGTCAAGGGGTGCCAGTGCACCACGAGACCCAGCCGTCAGGACAGCATGCGCAGGTGCCCGAGCCCGGCCGGGTCGACCTCAGCGTCCGCCTCATGCTCTTCCTGATGCACAAGAGACATGAGCTCTTGGTGACCGAGATGCCGGTGGCAGGCAGGGAGGGCGGCGCGATGGGCGGGCGCGCTGCGGGCGGGGGCGCTCGCCGGGGCGGGGGCGCGGCGGGAGGGCGCGTGGCTGTCGCGGCGCGGCCCGGGGCCGGGCCCGGCCGGAAGGTGAAGCGGGTGCGCTGGGGCCTTGGGTTCTGGCGAACGCCGCTGTTCGCCGGGGCGGCCTGGTCGTTCGGCGACAGCTGGGCGACCAGCGTGACGCCGCTGACCGCCCTGGTCGGCGGGGTGCTCACCGCGTCCGGCGCGGTCGCCGGCCTAGTGCCGGGCGTCGACCTCACCAGGATCGGCCTGCTCATGGCCCTCGTGGGCGGCCTCACCACGATCGCGCCGCTGCTGTTCGGCGCGCTCAACTCGCTGTTCCCCGAGCGGAAGCCAGGCGAGCCGGCCCCGACGGGCGAGGTCACCGCGGCCAGCCTCTGGGTGATGCTCCTCGCGTCCTGCCTGACCGTGTTCGCCATCGGCGCCGAGATCGGCTTCGTCGGCCTGGTCCTCGGGTTCAACCTGATCGTCGTGTCGCCCTCGATCCGCTGGATCGGCCCGGCCGCGACCGTCCTGGCGGCCGTCTTGTTCCTCGCCTACGGCGCGCACTCGATCCTCACCCTGGTCGGCCAGCCGTCCGGCACCCCCAAGAAGATGGCGCACAAGTCTTCGTTCATGATCTGACTGGACGCCGCTCCGCCTCCGCCCCGTCTCCGCCCCGCCTCTTCCGCCTCCACCCCGCCTCCGCCGCCTCTGCCCCTTCCTTCGCCGGATAACAGCAAGAAGCGTGCCGCAAGCCGGCTCCGGACGGGCCGCCAGGCAAGATAGTGGATCGTTGGCATCGCTATGGCATAGCTAGCGATCCACTATCTTCGCCAGCCGGAATCGAGTGGCGGATAACAGCAAGAAGCGCGGAGCGCCTGGGGAGCGCGGAAAACATCTTGGGATAACAGCAAGAAGTGCGCCGCGCCGTGCACTGTCGGCGATCGCGTCGAGAGACGCGCGACAATGGGTTGTATGGCGTCGATCAACGAGGAAGTCGCCGCGCTGCTGCGGGAGTACGCGGAGTTGCTCGGGCTCACCGGCGGTGACCCGTTCCGTGCGCGGAACTACGAGAAGGCCGCCAAGTCCGTCGGCGGGTACCCGGATGACATCGGCGCCATCCCCGACGCCGCCCTGACCAGGATTCCCGGCGTCGGCTCGTCGATCGCCGCGAAGATCACCGAGTACCGGCGGACCGGGACGATCAAGGCGGTTGACGACCTGCGGGCCAAGGTCCCTCCTGGCGCCCTGCTGCTCGCGAAGGTCCCTGGCGTCGGCCCCAAGCGCGCGCTCCAGATCGCCAGTGAGCTCGGCGTGACCAGCGTCGGCGAGCTTGCCGAGGCGGTGCGCGCCGGCAGGCTGCGCGGGGTGGCCGGGTTCGGTCCCAAGAGCGAGGAGCGCATCCTGCGCGGCATCGGCGTGGCGGTAAGCGACGCCGCGCTCCGCGACGCCCTGCGCTCGCTGCCTGCCGATGCCAGCGAGGATGACATCTACGCGGCGCTCGACGCCCGCGTCGCGCGCGACCCTGGCGCCGGCTCGACCCGGGCGGAGCAGGGGAGAGGAGGGCAGGATGCCGCATCCGTTCGGGAAAAGGATCTCATCGGTGTCGCGGACTTGCGCGGTGACCTGCACACGCACACGGACCTCACCGACGGCATCGTCTCCCTCCAGGGAATGATCGCGGCCGCCGAGGCGCGCGGGTACGAGTACTACGCGGTCACCGATCACGCACCGAATCTCATCATGCAGCGGATGACCGACGAGAAGATGCTCGCCCAGCGGGCCGAGCTGCGCGCGCTCGCGGACACGACCGGCATGGTCCTGCTGCACGGCACTGAGCTGAACATCGCGGCCGACGGCAGCGTGGACTGGGACGAGGACTTCCTGAGCGGCTTCGACATGTGCGTCGCCTCGGTGCACTCGAGTTTCGAGCAGGACCGGGCGACGATGACGAAGCGGTTCGTCACCGCCGCGGAGAACCCGCGCGTGAACATCATCGGCCACCCGCTGACCCGCAAGATCGGCCGCCGCCCGCCGGTCGAGGTCGACCTGGACGCCCTGTACGCGGCCTGCGCCCGCACCGGGACGGCGCTTGAGGTCAACGCGTCGCCCGACCGGATGGACCTGCCGCCGCAGCACATCGCGGCCGCGCGGGACGCGGGCGTCAAGTTCGCCATCGACACCGACGCGCACTCGCTCGTCGACCTGACCAACATGCGCTACGGGGTCGCGGCCGCTCGTTTCGGCGGGCTGACCACGGAACACGTGATCAACGCCTGGCCGCTTGGCCGGCTGGAAGAATTCCTTCGCAAGGGCCGACCGTGACGGGAAGGGGAGCGCCCACGTCCATACAGCGTTCATGGGTCTCACCTCACCCAGCCGGTTCCGTGGTCGCCTGTAGCTGCAAGCCCGAGCATCATCTCGTCCAATGCTTTTCCCAGCCACGTGATCACGACTTCAATCGGGCCCCAAACGAGTAGGGGTTTTCTCTTGGGCGGCGGGAACCACGGCGGGAAGCCCGGCGGTGCCGCACCTGCCGCGACCTCGGCAGCAAACCCGGGCCAGCCGCCCACCAGAACCATCTCTTCTCGCTTTTTCCTGCTACGGCCACCACGGACCGGGGCGCGTCCGCTCATTTGACTACATGCACGTCGCCGCGAACGGGCGGAGGCTCCTCCCTGCGCAGTACCGTGTGCAGAGACGGAAGACCCAGCCCGGGTGCCCGCCACCGTCGCCGGCCCCGTCGGTTCCGGCTCTCGTTTCGCGTGCGGCCGTCAGGCGTTGAGCCTCCGCCGGTTTCGCGTCGGAGTGCGGGTGGTCCAATGAGCGGACGCGCCCCTAGGCCGGTGGTGGCCGTAGCAGGAAAACCGGAAAAGGGTGGTTGCGGTCCGCGGCTGGCCGGCTTTGCGGCTGAGGTCGCGGGCAGGTGCGGCACCGCCGGGCTTCCCGCCGTGGTTGCGCCGCCGTCGCTGTGCCTCGAACATCTCGTGGTACAGAAACACGGGGTCGATGCGTCTTCGAGGACGGACTGGTCAGCAGCGTCCGGGAGTACTGAGCATCCGAGCAAATTGGCCAACTCCGGAACTGAGTCTGACCGGCCAAGAGCTCCTAACGGAATGCCCTTTGACGCGATTTAAGGAGGTCGTTCGGTTTTGGGTTTTAGCGGAGGTGGGTGCGGGTGGGTGAGCCCTGTGGATTGTCGTGCAGCAGGGCGATGAGGTGGTCCCAGACAGCCCCGTTGCTGGTGCGTAGACCATCGTGCTGGTATTCGCCGGTGATCCAGGGCTTCAGCCCGTGGATGGTCTGGGCGGTGCTGATCGACAGGTCACGGTCAAGGTACATGTCGTCGTGGTAGATGGCGGCGGCGACGGGGACGGTGTTGGCGCGCAGGCGGTCGATGTCGTAGAGGGCCGGCCAGGCGGGACGTTCGGCGATCAGGTGGGCGGCCTGGCGGAACGGCCGCAGCACCGGGTCGGTGTCGAACATCCAGGGGTAGATCATCTCTCCGGTGAACAGGACGGGTGCGCCTGAATCGAGAGCCGCTTCGGCGTCGAAGGCGGGGAACTCACTCCGGACGCGCTGAGCCGACCAGCGGGTGGCTCCCGCCCCGTGGGCGTAGGTGGCCTCGTGCAGCAGGGAGTACAACGGTCCGCCGGCAACACCGCCCAGTTCGCGGTCGACCTGGAACAAGAAGGCATCTGACAGTTCGGTTCCGCCGGTGAAGGGGTCTTCGAGGAGATAGTGCAGGCGCAGGCTTCCATCGGTGCCGCCGAGGATGTTGCCCAGGGACTGGAAGGTCTCGACGGTCAGCGATCTGCCGCTTGGCAGGATCACCTGGTGGCTGCGCAGGTATCGGGCGACGGTCCGGGCTTGGTCCACGTCGCCGGGAAACCGGTCGTAGTGCTCGGTGTTCTTGGTGGCGACCCGGGGATACAGGGCACGGTAAACCTCGTCCGCGGTCGCGGACACGCCGGGCAGTCCTCCGGTGATGAACGCTTCGGCGAGCCCGTGCGGGGCGAAGGACAGGTAGGTGATCGTGCACAGGCCGCCGAAGCTTTGACCCAGCACGCTCCACGGCCGGTCCCCGATGAGTGCGCAGCGGATCATCTCGGCATCCCGCACGATCGCGTCCGCGCGGAAGTGCGACAGGTAGCGTGCCTGTGCGCCGGGGTCCCCGATCTGGGCCAGAAGACGGCGGTCGACAGGGGTGGAGCGGCCGGTGCCGCGCTGATCCAGCAGGAGCACGCGGTAGTCCTGCAGGGCGCGGTTCAGCCACCCTTCACCGCCGAACGGGCGAGGAGCAGCCGATCCAGGGCCGCCGCCCAGGAACAGCAGGCACGGAAGAGCGCGGCCAGCCCGGGCCGTGGCGCATATCTCACGCGTGTACACCTGGATCTGCTGGTCATCGGGCCGGTCATGGTCCAGGGGAACAGTGAAGGTGCGGTCGACGTGCACCGTGCTGCATCGGCGGGATGTGGTCATGTCGTCATCTTTGGGCTTCTACGCCTCGATAGCGGAATGATTTTTAAGTCGGCGCCAGCAGATGATGGCGCTGGCCAGGGCCATAAAGGCTTCGTGGATGTCATCACGGACCTCCCAGCGGATTTCCCGCAACCTGCGCCAGCACGTCATCCCCGACCCGAACCCCAGCTCCTGCGGCAAGAACTCCCACGGAATGCCGGTGTAGAGCACGAACAAGACCCCGCACAACGCCGCCCGGTGATCCAGCCGCTTGCGGCCCGGATGCCGGAACCGCCGCTCGCCCCTGGTCCACCAGTTGGAAGAATTCCTACGCGAAGGCCGTTCCTCCTTAAGGTTACTGGCGAGTAGCATTGCTTCCGGCAGCAGGTTACTGGCGAGTAGCGTTACTTCCTGCAGTGGTGCCGCGGGGCTTGGGTGCCCCGCGGGCAGGCACGCATCTTAAGGAGCAGCCGATGAGGGCGCGTGATGTGGTGTTCGTCGACGGCGTGCGGACGCCGTTCGGCAAGTCGGGGCCCAAGGGCATCTACGCGGAGACCCGCGCCGATGACCTGGTGGTGCGGGTGATCAGGGAACTGTTGCGGCGCAACCCGGCGCTGCCGCCCGACCGGGTCGGCGAGGTCGCGATCGCCGCCACGACGCAGATCGGCGACCAGGGGCTGACGATCGGCCGGTCCGCGGCGATCCTCGCGGGGCTGCCGGTGACCGTGCCCGGCTACGCGATCGACCGGATGTGCGCGGGCGCGATGACCGCGGTCACCACGACGGCCGGCGAGGTCGCGCTCGGCGCCGCGGACATCGCGATCGCCGGCGGGGTCGAGCACATGGGCCGTCACCCGATGGGGGAGCAGGTCGACCCCAACCCGCGTTTCGTGTCAGAGAAGCTCGTCGATGAGTCGGCGCTCTTCATGGGGATGACCGCGGAGAACCTGCACGACCGGTTCCCCGCCATCAGCAAGGAGCGCGCCGACGCCTACGCCCTGGGCAGCCAGCGGAAGGTCGCCGCCGCCTACGCCGCGGGGAAGATCCAGCCGGACCTGGTCCCGATGGCGATCCGCACCGCCGAACTCGGCTGGGGCTGGGCCACGGTGGACGAGCCGCCACGGCCGGAGACGACCCTCGAGGGGCTGGCCGCGCTGAAGACCCCGTTCCGCCCGCACGGCCGGGTCACCGCGGGCAATTCCTCCGGGATCAACGACGGCGCCACCGGCTGCCTCATCGCCGCCGAGGAGGCCGCGAGCGAGCTTGGCCTGCGGGCCAAGATGCGGCTGGTGGACTTCCAGTTCGCCGGAGTCGAGCCCGAGGTCATGGGCATCGGCCCGGTGCCCGCCACCGAGAAGCTGCTCGCCAGGCAGGGGCTCTCGATGGACGACATCGGCCTCATCGAGGTTAACGAGGCGTTCGCGGTCCAGGTGCTCGCGTTCCTCGACCACTTCAAGATCGCCGACGACGACCCCCGGGTGAACCCGTGGGGCGGCGCGATCGCCATCGGCCACCCACTCGCCTCCTCCGGGGTCCGGCTGATGATCCAGCTCGCCGCGCAGTTCGCTGAGCACCCCGAGGTCCGTTACGGGCTCACCACCATGTGCGTCGGCATGGGCATGGGCGGAACCGTGCTCTGGGAGAGGATCTGAGGCCATGACCATCGCTCACGTACGCGGCATCATCCCGTCCGCTGGCGACTTCCCGTGGAGGTGGTCACCCGGGCGATCGTCCGCGACGTCGACCTCGGCCCTGGCGTCGGCGTGCTCGCGCTGATCACGCTGGACAACGGGCACGATCACACCAAGCCGAACACCTTCGGCCCGCAGGGGCTGCTGTCGCTGAACGCCGCGATCGACGCGGCCGAGGCGCGGGCGGCGGCGGGCGAGATCGCGGCGGTCGGCGTGACCGGCAAGCCGTTCATCCTCGCGGCGGGCGCGGACCTCGACGGCGCGGCCGCGGCGATCGCCGGCGCGGGCGTTGACCAGGAAGACGCGCGGGAACGGGCGCTCGGCATCGCCTCGCTCGGCCATGCGGTCTTCCGGCGGCTCGGCGAGCTGCCCGTGCCGTCGTTCGCCTTCATCAACGGCGTCGCGCTCGGCGGCGGCCTTGAGGTCGCGCTGCACTGCACCTACCGGACGATTTCCTCGGGCGTGCCGATGGTCGCGTTCCCCGAGTGCTTCCTCGGCCTGGTGCCCGGCTGGGGCGGCGCCTACCTGCTGCCGCGCCTGATCGGGCCCGCGCGGGCGCTCAAGCTGATCATCGAGAACCCGCTGTCGCAGAACAAGATGCTCCGCGGCCCCGAGGCGTTCGAGCTCGGCATCGCCGACGCGATGTTCGAGCCCGCCGACTTCCTCGAGGAGTCGCTGCGCTGGGCTTCCCTGGTGCTGACTGGTGCGGAGACGGTTTCTCGCCAGGCCCGGCCAGACGCGGCGGACCCGGCGGCGCGGGCCGCGGGCACCGAGGAGGAGTGGGCTCAGGCGGTCGCCGCCGCCCGGCTCTTCATCGACGGCAAGGTGCACGGCGCGGCGCCCGCGCCGTACCGGGCCCTGGACCTGGTCGCGGCGGCGCGTACCGCCTCCAGGGACGAGGGGTTCGCCGCCGAGGACGACGCCCTGGCCGACCTGCTGCTCTCCGAGGAGCTGCGCGCCGGCCTGTACGCGTTCGACCTCGTGCAAAAGCGCGCCAGGCGCCCGGCCGGCGCGCCGGACAAGTCCCTTGCCCGGCCCGTCACCAAGGTCGGCGTCGTCGGCGCGGGCCTGATGGCGGCGCAGATCGCCCTGCTGTTCGTCAGGCGGCTGCAGGTTCCCGTCGTGATGACCGACCTCGACCAGGCGCGGGTTGACTCCGGCGTCGGCTACGTGCACGCCGAGATCGACAAGCAGCTGTCCCGCGGCCGGATCTCGCCCGACGCGGCCAACCGGCAGAAGGCGCTGATCACCGGGTCGGTCACCAAGGACGGGTTCGCCGACGCCGACTTCGTCATCGAGGCGGTCTTCGAGGAGCTCGCGGTCAAGCGGCAGGTGTTCGCCGAGGTCGAGGCGGTCGTCAGCGAGACCTGCGTGCTAGCGACCAACACCTCCTCGCTGTCGGTCACCGCGATGACGTCCGGCCTGGCGCACCCGGAACGGGTCGTCGGCTTCCACTTCTTCAACCCGGTCGCGGTTCTGCCGCTCGTCGAGGTGGTCCGCGGCTCGTCGACCGATGACGCCGCGGTGGCCACCGCCCTCGCCGTCGGCCGGCAGCTCAAGAAGAACTGCGTGATCGTGGCGGACCGTCCCGCGTTCGTGGTCAACCGGGTGCTCACCCGGTTCCTCGGCGAGATCACCAGGACGGTCGACGAGGGCACGCCGTTCGAGGTCGCCGAGCACGCCGCCGACCCGCTCGGCCTGCCGATGACGCCGTTCCTGCTGCTCCAGCTCGTCGGGCCGAGGATCGCGCTGCACGTGGCGGAGACCCTGCACGACGCGTTCGGCGACCGGTTCGCCGTCTCGCCGAAGCTGCGGGCCCTGGCGGAGTCGGGCAAGTCCTCGGTGTACCTGCCTGACTTCTCTGTCGACCCCGAGGTCATCGAGCTGCTCGGCGGCGGCTCCGCCCCGTCCACGGAGTCCGAGGTGCTTGAACGCGCACTTGAGGGCCTGGCGCAGGAGATCAAGATCATGCTCGACGAGGGCGTGGTCGCGGCGCCAGAGGACATCGACCTGTGCATGATCCTCGGTGCCGGGTGGCCATTCCACCTGGGTGGCATCACGCCCTACCTGGACCGGACGGGAATCGCGGCGAAGGTGAATGGAGTCGCCTTCCGCGGGTAGCCGGTGATCGCCGGGGTACCCCCCGATCCTGGCACCGCGACGGCCCGCCCCGGGCCGAGGTCTTCCTCGCCGGGCGCGGGCCGTCGTGTCTCCCGCACCGGTGAAATGGCCGAGTTCACCCTCAGGAATCGCAGAGTAACGCGCAAACGATGGCGGCGAGCCGTGCGATCATGCGATGATGCCAGCGTGCCTAGGTGAAAATACCTAAGATACTGAGGCGATGGGTTCCGGGTCGCCGCACGGCACGTGATAGCAATACCGTACGCGTTCTCACGTCACGAGAACACGGTCGCGCTCCGGAAGTCGGCAGGGGGTTGGCCAGCGGTGTCTGAGGAATGGCTCAAGGCGGCGTCCCGTACGATCAGGGCTGCCCGCGTGGACCCCTCGATGCCGAACGTGGCCCGAGTCTGGAACTACCTGGTCGGCGGCCGGGACAACTTCGAGGCCGACCGGCAGGCGGCCAGGCAGCTGATCGCCGCCTCTCCGGTGATGGAGCACGTGGCGCCCGCGTCCCGAGCGTTCCTTCGCCGGGCGGTCACGTACCTGGCGGCGGAGGCGGGGATCAGGCAGTTCCTCGACATCGGCACGGGCATGCCGACGGCGGGCAACACGCACGAGGTGGCCCAGGCGATTGACCCGTCATGCCGGATCGTCTACGTCGACAACGACCCCGTCGTGCTCTCGCACGCGCGCGCCGGGCTCCGCTCCTCGGCCGAGGGCGCGACCAGCTACCTGGACGCGGACGCCAGGGACACCAAGACAATCGTCGCCGGCGCGTGCGAGACCCTCGACTTCGACAAGCCCGTCGGCGTCATCATGATCGACATACTGAACTTCCTCGAGGACGCGGGCGACGTGCTGTCCCGGCTGGCCGCGGCCGTGCCCGCCGGCAGCTACCTGGCCGCTATGCAGCCGACGAGGGACGAGCGGCTGATCGTGGCCGCGCGCCGGTGGAACCAGTTGGCGGCGACCCCCGTTATCTTGCGTGACCGGGACCAGGTCGTCCGCTGGTTCACCGGCCTTGAGCTCGTCGACCCGGGCATCGTCGAGGTGCACCAGTGGCGGCCAGCGCCCGGCGATCCCGACTACCCGGACGGGATGCCGCTCCTCGGTGCGGTGGCCAGGAAACCCTGAAGGATAATGTAGGTCCTAGAGGGTGAAAAGCGACCGTGACCAGGGGACCCGCGGATGAGTGATGAGGGCGATCGTCAGGCGGCGCGCCGCGTCAAGCCGAGCCTGATCGACGTCACCGTCCCGAATGCCGCCCGGGCCGCGGACTACCTGTACGGCGGGAGGGACAACTTCGCGGCCGACAGGAAGGCCGCCAGCGCCGTCGCCGCCTCCGCCCCTGCGGTTGAGCGGATCCCCGCCGAGGCGCGCGCCTTCCGGCACCGCGTGCTCAGGTACCTGGTCGGCGAGGCGGGGGTCACGCAGTTCCTCGACATCGGCACCGGCCTCGTCCCGCCTGGTGCCACCCACGAGTTCGCGCAGTCCATGGACCCGGCGTCCCTGATCGTGTACACCGAGAGCGACCCGATGGCCCGCTCGCACGCTCAGGCGCTGATCAGCTCCGCCAAGAGCGGCTCGGTCAGCTGCGTCGACGGTGACATCGCCGACGCGGACGCTATCGTCGCCGGTGCCCTGCCGACCCTCGACCTGACCCGGCCCGTCGCGGTACTGCTGCTGTCCACCCTGGCGCACGTGCCCACCACGATCGCCGCCGCCAGGGCCGTGTCGGCGCTGATGGCGGCCGTACCGTCCGGCAGCTACGCCGTCATCTACCACCTGGCGAACGACCTGGACCCCGCGATGCCGGCCGCGGCGAGGCACTGGAACAAGACCACCCCGAAGCCGATCACGCTGCGCTCCCGCACCGACGTCCTCTCGCTCGTCTCCGGCCTTGAGCTGGTCCCGCCCGGCGTGGTCCCGGTGACCGAGTGGCGCCCTGACCTTGCTGGCGCCACCGGGCAAGACCCCCCGGGCACCCAGGCCGATGCCGGCCCCCCGGCCGCCGAGAGGACCAGCGCCGTGCCGCCGGTTCCGGTGCACGGCGTCGTGGCGCGCAAGCGCTGACGAGCCGCCTGCTTGAGCCTGCTTGATCCTGATGTCCGGTGGTTCATAGGACCATAGGGCGAGGGGACGGATTAAGAAGGTTCGCCTTGAGGCCGGCGCCGTTGACACTGGTCCGTGCGGGCGAGAACGATTCCCGTGTGGGAAGGAGCCCTTCGATGGCATTGTCATCTCCCGGGGGCACGCACCCGGGGCAGTCCAGACGGCGCGCGGCCCGGTGGCGGCGGCCAGCCTCGGGCAGGTACTCATGCACGAGCACGTCTTCGTGCTCACCGCCGAGGTACAGCAGAACTACCCAGAGGAATGGGGCGATGAGGACGAGCGCGTCGCCGACGCCGTCCGCCGCCTGCGCGAGCTGCCGGCGAACGGCATCTCCACGATCGTCGACGTCACCGCCATCGGCCAGGGCCGGGACATCCCCAGGATCAAGCGGATCGCCGACCAGGTCCCCGAGCTGAACATCGTCGTCGCCACCGGCCTCTACACCTTCGACGCGGTGCCGCTGTTCTTCTGGCAGCGGCCGCGCGAGGCGATGACCGAGTTCTTCATCAGCGACATCACCGAGGGCATCACGGGCACCGGCGTCAAGGCCGGCATGCTCAAGTGCGCGGTCGACGCCAAGGGGCTGACCGAGGGCGTCGAGCACGTGCTCCGGTCGGTGGCCCGCGCGCACGTCGCGACCGGGGGCACGCCCGTCACCATCCACACCCACGCGGCCGGCCAGCACGGCCCGGCGATCGTCGAGGTGCTGAAGGAAGAGGGCGTCGACCTGAACCGGGTCGTCCTCGGCCACTCGGGTGACGCGGTCCGCGAACCCGACTACCTGGCGGCGATGGCGGACACCGGCCTCACGCTGGGCATGGACCGCTTCGGCATCGACCACTTCGCGACGTTCCAGCAGCGGTCCGACCTCGTGGTCGAGATGTGCCGCCGCGGCTACGCCGGGCGCATGGTGCTCGCCCACGACACGTGCTGCTACATCGACTGGTTCGGCCCGGGCAGGCTCGACGACCTCAAGAACTGGCACTACCTGCACGTCAGCCAGGACGTCCTGCCGTACCTGCGCGAGCACGGCGTGCCCCAGTCCGACATCGACCTCATGCTCACCGCTAACCCGGCCCGCATCCTAGCGGGATAACAGCGAGAGGCTTCAGTGCGTCTCGCCGAGCAGGTGCCCGGCGACCCGGGCGAGGTGCGCCCGCATGGCCTCGACGGCGGTGTCAGAATCGCGTGCCCGGAGGGCGGCGACGACGGACCGGTGGTCTTCCTGGTAGAGCTCCCGCCGCTGCCGGGTCGCGCTGCGGCGCTTGAGGTCGCCCCAGACCTGCCCGTGCCGCGCCGACTCCACGACGCCGTAGAGCGCGACGAGCAGCGGGCTGTGCGCGGCGGCGATGATTCCCCGGTGCAGTGCCAGGTCCCAGGTCTCGAACTCCTCGTAACTGGCGGCCTCGTCGCCTCCGGTGACGCAGCGCTCCATCTCCGCGAAGTCCCTGGCCGTCGCCCATAGCACGACGAGCGGCAGCGCCTGCGGCTCGATGAGGCGGCGAATCGTCATCACGTCGGCCGGCGCGAAGTCCGGGGCGGCCGGACGGCCTCGCCGACCCGCCGGCGGGTTCCCGCCGCCGGGACCGTCGCCGTCCTGTCTGCTCGTGGCCTCGCCCGCGTCGACCCCGCCGCGGCGCGCGGCGGCCAGCGCGGTGGCCGCCGCGTCAAGCAGGAACGTGCCACGGCCGACCTCACGGGAGATCAAGCCGTCCGCCTCAAGGGCCGCGAGCGCGAGCCTGATCCCGCTGCGCGTAACGCCAAGGTCCGCGGCGAGCCGGCGCTCGGTGGGCAGCCGGGAACCCGGTTCAAGGCCGCGCCCGCCCGCACTCGGCCAGGATCAGCTCCGCGAGCTCGCGTCCCCGCTTCGCGGGCACGGCCGGCGTGGTCCCTATCACTGTCAGCTCACCATCCACCTGCTTGGCGCAGGCTATCGCATGCCGCGCCGGTTCGCCTCCCGGTTGCCGCGCGGACGAATCGCGTAACCAATCGTACCAATGATAGTCGTGTTGTAACGTTCGCTGAACCATTTCTTCACGTTTGAGGTATTGACCAGCTTATGTGACCGATCTAGTCTCCAACCAATCTGGTGATTCCAACCAATCAGCCACGAGTGGCGCCCAATTGCGGCGCCGGGCATAGGAGGCGGCCAGGTGCGGCTCGCGACCATACTCACTCAAGCAGGTCCACGGCTGCACGTCCGCGGCCAGTCCGGGTACGTGGACGTCGCCGCGGAGACCGGGAACCCGGAGTTCGCGGCGCTCGCCACGGTTCTCGAGGCGGGCCCGGCTGGCATGGACGCGGTGCGGGCCGTCGCCGGCCGGGACGGCCGCGAGTACGGACCGGAGGACCTCGGGCCGGCGGTGCCAGCCCCGGCGCGGATCCTCTGCCTCGGCGTGAACTACTCCGAGCACGCGATCGAGGGCGGCCGGGCGGTGCCGACCTGGCCTGAGGCATTCGTCCGGGGCCGGGACAGCGTGCTCGGCCCGTACGCGGACCTGGTCAAGCCCGCGCTCACCGAGCGGTTCGACTTCGAGGGCGAGCTCGGCATCGTCATCGGCGCAGGCGGCCGGTACATCCCGGCGGACAAGGCCCTGGACGCCATCGCCGGGTTCGTGGTGCTCAACGACGCCAGCGCGCGGGAGTGGCAGCGCGCAGGCACGCAGTGGACCGCGGGCAAGAACTTCGAGGGCAGCATGCCCATCGGCCCCGAGGTGGTCACTACCGACGAGGCGGACATGACCGACGCGCAGCTCACCACCGTCCTCAACGGCCAGGTCATGCAGTCGGCCCGCACCTCGCAGATGATCGTGGACATCGCGAGCGCCGTCGAGTTCTTCTCCTCATTCACCCGGCTGGCCCCCGGCGACGTCATCGCCACCGGCACGCCCGGCGGAGTCGGCTTCGCGCGCACGCCCCCGGTCTGGCTCACCCCCGGTGACGTCATCGAGGTCACCATCGAGGGCCTCGGCACCATCCGCAACCGCGTGGTCGCCGAGCCAGGCGACCAGGCCAGCTGGCGCTGGCACCCCGCCGTCACCACCAAGCCCGGGCTCTGAGCGTCCCGCCCGGCGCGGCGCACCCTAAGCCCCACCTCAGCACGGACCCGTGGAGGGACAATGAAGTTCACTAGCCTCGCGACCGGGCGCAGACGCCGCGCCGTGGTTCTCACCGCAACGATCTCCGCCGTGGCTCTCGCCGCGCTGACCGCGTGCAGCTCCTCGTCGAGCGGCACGAGCAGCACCGCGGCCGGCGGCACCTCCGCCGCGCCCGCCGCTAGCGGCGCGGCCAGTTCGGGAAGCCAGCCGACCGGGTCGCCGCTTACCGTCGCCGACGTCGCGCCGTTCAGCGGTCCCGACGCCTCGCTCGGCCCGACCTACCTAGCGTCCTGCTACGGCGCGACCTCGGCGATCAACGCCGCGGGCGGCGTGAACGGGCACCCGCTGACCTGCAAGAGCGTCGACACCCGGGGTGACCCCGCCGACGCCGTGCCGGCGGTCAACCAGATGTTCGCTTCGACCTCGAACCTGGCGCTGGTCATCGGCTGCACGTCGGACGAGGCGGCCGCGGTGGCGCCGATCATCAACGCGCACAAGATGGCGATGTTCTGCATGACCGGGCAGTCCGAGTTCGACAGCGTGAAGTTCCCGTACTTCTACCGCCTGGTCCCGCCCGACCTGGAGGAGTCCTACGCGATGGTCGCCATCGCGCAGCAGCTGCACTACCAGAAGATCGCCCTCGCGTTCGGCAACGACATCGGCTCGCAGACCTTCATCCAGCCCGCCATCTCGGCGCTGAAGAAGGCCGGCATGACGCTCACCACCAACCAGGCGCTCGACCTGACCGCCACGACGTTCCGCACCGAGGCGGAAGCGATCGTCCAGTCCCACCCGGACGCGATCATGACCGAGGCACTCGGCTCCGCTGACCCGACCCTGTTCTCGGAGATCGCGCAGCTCAACGGCGGCAAGATGATTCCCGTCATCGGGACGTCCGCGGCCATCTCGCCCGCGTTCTTCAAGGGCGCCGCGGCGGCGGTCGGCGCGAGCACGTTCGCGTCGGTCTTCCACGCCGACAACCTGGTGACCGAGACCAGCGGCCCAGCGTTCCAGGCGTTCTCCGCCGCGCTCCTCTCCCAGCAGGGCAAGGTCCCCGGTGCCACCGGCAACTTCACCACCTACCTGAGCGCGCCCGGCGGAGTGCACCTGTACGACGGGATCAACCTGGCCGCGCTCGCGATGATCATGTCCAAGTCCACCGACCCCAGCGTCTACGGGGCGGACATGGTCACGATCGCCAACGGCGCGCCCGGCGCGACGGTCTGCTACTCCTTCGCGGCCTGCGCCCCCATGGTCAGCGCGGGCAAGGCGATCAGGTACGAGGGACCCGGCGGCCCGACCAACTTCGACAGCTACCACGACTCGACCGGCATCTTCCAGATTGACACCTACAGCGCCAACGGCCAGGTGAACGTCGTCGGTAACCTGTCCGCTGCTCAGCTCCGGGCCCTGGCCGGATGACCATCTTCCTGGCCTCGTTGGGCTTCGGGCTGGTCACGTCGTCCGTCCTGGCGATCGCGGCCGTCGGCTTCACGCTCCAGTTCGGCGTCACTGACGTGCTGAACCTGGCGTATGGGGCGGTCATGATCGCCGGGGCGTACATCGCCTACGTGCTCAACTCCCACGGCGTGAACATCTGGATCGCCCTGGTGGTCGCGGTCGTGCTCTGCTCGGCCGGGTCGGTGCTGCTTAACGCGGGCGTGTATGCGCCCTTCCAACGGCGCGGCACCGCGCCGATCACGATGGTGATCGTCTCCCTCGGGATGACCCTCATCATCGAGTTCGGCGTGCAGGCGATGGCGGGCGGGACCAGCGTCTCGTACACGATGAGCCAGGGACCGTCGGTCAGGGCGGGCGGGTTCACGCTGACCGCGGTGCAGTTCGTGGTGATCGGGCTGTCCCTGGTCGTCATGGGCGGAACGCACGTGCTCCTCCGGTACACCAGGCTCGGCAAGTCCATGCGCGCGACGGCCGCCAACCGGAACCTGGCCCGCAACTGCGGCATCAGGACCGGGCGGGTGATCACCGCCACCTGGGCGATCACCGGGGCGCTGTGCGGCCTGGCCGGCGTGGTCTTCGCGATGGACGCGGGCAGCTTCGACGCGACGAGCACCGACCTGTTCCTCGTGCTGATCCTGGCGGCGACCTTCCTCGGCGGGCCGGGCCAGGCCTACGGCGCCATGCTCGGCGCCGTCATCATCGGCCTGGCTACGGAGGTCAGCGCCGCCTACATCACGCCTGACTACAAGTACGTGATCGCCTTCGTGGCGCTGCTCGTCATGCTTGGCGTGCGGCCCACCGGGCTGCTCGGGAAGGCGGTCGCATGAACTCCTACTACCTCATCAACCTCCTCATTTACGCCGCGGTCGACGCGATGGCCTGCCTGGGCCTGAGCCAGCAGTTCGGGGTCGCGGGCGTCACCAACTTCGGCTTCATCATCTTCCAGGCCGCGGGCGGCTACACGGCCGCCATCCTGGCCCTGCCATCCGACTCTTCCAACGGCGGGTTCCAGTCCTATATCGGAGGCTGGAACCTGCCGTTCCCGATCCCGTGGATCGGCGCGGCCATCGTCGGCGGGCTGATCGCGCTGCCGTTCACGTTCCTCGTCGGGCGCCGTCTCCGGGGCGACTTCGCCGCCGTGGGCCTGCTGGTCACCGCGGTGCTGCTGAACCTCCTCGTGACCAACTACCGCCCGCTGCTCAACGGCGACGCCGGGCTCTCGCTGATCCCGCAGCCGCTCCAGGGGGAGGGCAACCCGCAGTCGGCCGGCTACCAGTGGATATTCACGGTGGGCGCGCTGATCGTGTGCGCGGCCGTCTACCTGTTCGTCCGCCGGCTCACCGAGTCACCCTACGGCCGCAGCCTGCGCGCGATGCGGGACAACGACATCGTCGCCGACTCCCTTGGCAAGAACCTGCTCTCGCTCCGGACGGCGATGCTGGTGACGGGCGGGGCCATCGCCGGCCTGTCCGGCGGCATCCTGGTCTCCTACATCACCACGTGGTCGCCGGCCGCGTGGGGCTACGCCGAGACCGTCGTCCTCTTCGCGGCGGTCATCATCGGCGGGGCCGGCAACCATCGCGGCGCGATCCTTGGGGCGATCCTCGTCCCGGTCGGCTTCGAGGAAATCACCCGCTACATCCCCACCTCGAACGGCCTTCCGCCGAACCTGATCCCGTCACTCCAGTGGGTGGCGATCGGCCTGCTCATCGTGATATTCCTCTGGTTCCGGCCGCAGGGCGTCCTGCCGGAGCGCAAGCGGGTGATCCGGGCCGCGACGCTCGGCCCGCCCGCCAGCGCCGAATCCCCCGTGCTCGGCGGGACCGAAGAGGCCAGCCCGGACGCCGCCAGTCCCGCCGAGGCCAGTGCCCCCGGCGCGGCGCCGTCGGCGGAGGCGCCCGCCGTGTCCGCCGCCCCGCGTCCGGCCGCACCCGCACTGGACGCGGCCGCGGAAGCGGCAGTCGCCCGGTCGCCGGGGGCCGGCGAGGTCGTGCTGCAGGCCACCGACGTGGTCCGTGAGTTCGGCGGGCTCCGGGCCGTGGCAGGCGTCTCCCTCTCCGTCCGGCGCGGGACGCTGACCGGCCTGATCGGCCCCAACGGCGCGGGCAAGTCCACGCTCCTCGCCATGCTCGCGGGAACCCTTCCCGTGTCCGCCGGAGAGATCCGCTATCAGGGCGAGGACGTGACCAGCCTGCCGGCCTTCCAGCGCGCCCGGCTCGGCCTCATCCGCACGTTCCAGCTCGCCAGCGAGTTCAAGAGGCTCACCGTCATGGAGAACCTGCTGACGTCGGTCCCGCACAACCGCGGCGACTCGTTCCGCGGCGCCCTGGCCGGCCCGAGGTACTGGCGCGGCGACGAGGACGCGGCGATCGCCAGGGCAACCACCTTGCTTGAGCAGTTCGGCCTCGAGGCCCACGCCAACAGCTACGCCGGCGACCTCAGCGGCGGCCAGCGCCGCATGGTCGAGATCATGCGCGCGCTGATGGCTGAGCCGAAGGTGCTGCTGCTCGACGAGCCGATGGCCGGGGTGCACCCGAACCTGGCCCGCAAGATCGGCGGCCAACTGGTCGCGCTTACCACCGGGGGACTGACCGTGCTCATGGTCGAGCACGAGCTGGCCATCATGGACGAGTTCTGTGACCCGGTGGTGGCCATGGCCGAAGGTACCGTCCTGGCTCAGGGCACCATGTCCGAGTTGAGGCAGCGCAGCGATGTCGTGGAGGCTTACCTTGTCGGCTGAGCGCAACTCCCGCGGCATGCCGCTGCGGGCCACCGGCGTGACCGCGGGCTACGGCGGCGACCCGGTCATCAGGAACGTCACGGTCCGGGCCGATCCCGGCGAGGTCGTCTCCCTCGTGGGGGCGAACGGCTCGGGCAAGTCCACCTTCCTCAAGAGCCTGGTCGGCGTGGTGCGCGTCAGCGCGGGGACGGTCGTCATCGGCGAGACCGACATGACCCGCAAGCCGCCAGAGGAGGTCGCCAGGGCCGGGGTCGGCTACGTGCCGCAGATCGACGACGTGTTCGGGCCGCTGACCGTGCGGGAGAACCTGGAGATGGGCGGCTACCTGCTGCCGGCCAGGGACGTCAAGGCCCGGATCGACGAGGTGACGACAGTCTTCCCCCGGCTCGCCGCCATGCTGACGCGGCCGGCGGGCAAGCTGAGCGGCGGCGAGCGGAAGATGCTGGCCATGGGCCGGGTCCTCATGCTCCAGCCGGCCGTCTTCCTGCTTGACGAGCCCACGGCCAACCTCGCCCCGGCCATCGCCCGCACGCTGCTTGAGGAGCACGTCAGCGCGCTAGCCGCGGGCGGGGCAGCGGTGCTCGTCGTCGAGCAGCGCGCCCGCGCGGTGCTCGCGATCTCCAACCGGACCTACGTCCTCGCGGGCGGTGAGGTCAGGATGGAGGGAACGCCGGCCGAGCTCGCCGCGAGCCCCGCCTTCGTCGAGTCCTTCCTCGGCGGGACCGTCAACCGCTGAGCGTGCTGTTAGTAGAGAGCGGCGATCGCGCGGGCCCTGGCGGCTACCAGGGCTCGGAGCTCGGGCGGTTCGAGCACCTCGATGTCCGGGGTGAGGAAACCGCGGACGGCCAGGTCGGCGGACTCGATCGGGAGCACGGCGCGCGTCCAGCCATCCGGCTCCTGAACGCCGGTGGCGGCGATGGCGTCGGCGTCCCGGCCGGTCAGCCGGGCCGCCGCGGCGGGAGAGAGGCGGACCACCGCGTCGGCTCGGTGCAGCCCAGCGAGGAACTCCCTGGTGTACGACTGCCAGTAGCCGGCCAGCGAGAAACGCTCGGGGATGGTGCAGCTCTCCGCGAGCACGGCCAGGTCAAGGATCTGGTCGACCCGGTAGGTGCGCGGACCTGGCCCGGCCACCAGGTACCAGCGGCCGGCCTTGAGCACCAGGCCGTACGGCTCGAGGCGGCGGTCCACGTCGGTCGGGGCCTTCCACCGCCGGTAGCGGACCCGCAGCGCCGCGCCGCGCCAGACGGCATCGGCGACGGCCGGCAGGAATGGCGCGTCGTCGGCCTGCGCGTACCAGCCGGCGGCGTCCAGGTGGAATCTCTGCGCGGTGGCGCCGAGCTGTTCGGCCAGGGCGGGCGGCAGCGCGGCCTGGACCTTGAGCTGGGCGACGGCGAGCACCGAACCCAGGCCCAGCTCGGCGGCGGGCCCGGGCAGGCCGGACAGGGCCAGCGCCTTCGCCTCCTGCGGGCTGAGCCCGGTCAGTCGCGTCCGGTAGCCGTCAAGCAGCTGATAGCCGCCCTGGTGGCCGGCGTCGCCGTAGAGCGGGATGCCGGCCGCGTGCAGCGACTCCACGTCCCGGTAGACGGTCCGGACCGAGACCTCCAGTTCCTTGGCGAGCTGCGCGGCCGTCAGCCGGCCCCTGGCTTGCAGGAGCAAGATAATCGAGACGAGACGGCTCGCGCGCACCTGAACATCTTTCCACTGACAGCGGTTGTCAGTGGAGGGGTCATAGCGTGCGTGACATGACCTTCGAGGAGAAGTTGCTGACTAGCCCGCCGCCCGTCGAGGTGGCGGGGCGCCGGATCAAGCGCTACTACGTCACCTCAGAGATCGCCCCCGTCACCGCGGACATCGAGCGGGCGGCCATGGAGCTGTTGCCGAAGCTGGCACCAGACGCGGACGGGACGCCGCCCGCCGGGTTCATCGTCCTGCACAGGGGCGGCGACGGAGCCGCGTACCTGAACGCGTACACCTGGGTGTGGGACAACGTGCTGCACATGCGCGGCGCGGTGGCCGCCCAGCCAGAACTCGACTGCCCGGACGATGACCCGGCGCACTTCACCGTGCTCGACCGGCCGTGGATCGGCTGCGTCTGGGAGCTCTCGCCCCTCCACCACGAGCGCAATGCCTGGGTCCGGCACATCCTCATGCCCGACGCCCCCGACCTGGACGGTTACGTGGCCGACTCGATGCCGTCGGGACACACGCGATGAGCGCCGGTGACTTCGACTTCCTGCACGGCAGCTGGCGGATCTCGCACCGCACCCTGAAGGAGCGGCTGGCCGGCTGCCAGGAGTGGGAGACGTTCGAGTCGACGATGCGCTGCTGGCCGATCCTCGGCGGGGCCGCCAACATGGATGAGGGCCATTTCCCGTCCCGTGGCAACTACGGCATGACGATCCGGCTGTACGACCACAACGAGGACACCTGGTCGCTGTTCTGGATCGACAGCCGCTTTGCGCGGATCGAGCCGCCGGTGACCGGCCGGTTCGCCGACGGCGTGGGAACGTTCCTCGGGCCGGACACGCACAACGGCATCCCAGTCGTGTGCAGGTACCTGTGGTCGGACATCACGCGAGATTCGGTCCGCTGGGCGCAGGCTCTTTCCGCCGACGACGGGGCGACCTGGGAGACCAACTGGGTCATGGAGATGACCCGGACGGAGGAAACCCCGTAAGCCGCCCGCTGACAGCAAAAGCCTCGTCCGCCTGCCGTGCTCGACTTAGCCGGACGCGCCGCTCTCTGGTCCCAGGCAGTCGTCGGGCTCGGCGGCGGCGCACCCGGCCGGCTCGCAGGCAGGGGCGAGCGCCTCGACGGCACGGGAGAGCAGGCCGTAGAGGGTGGCGCGCTCGGCGGCGGTCAGCGCCTTGAACAGCTCGTCCTCGACCACCCGAAGCTGGCTGAAGGTCTGCGCCACCTCGCCCGATCCGGCGGCGGTCAGCTCGACGATGTGCCGGCGGCGGTCGGCCGGGTCGCGGCGGCGGGTGATGAGCTCCCGCTCCTCAAGCTCGTTGAGCAGGCCAACGACATTGCTCGGGTCGAGGCTGAGCGCCAGGCCGACCGCGTGCTGGGTCATCGGGCCGTGCTCGCCGAGCAGCCTGAGCGCGATCATGTGCCGCGGGCGCAGGCAGCCGGCCGAGACGGAGGCCTCGGACGCGCGGCGGCCAATGCGCGCCAGATGGTCGATCAGCGGCAGGATCTGCTGACCCTCGGCCACCTGACCAGCCGTCGTCGTCTGCGCCATGCGTAAAGGATACCGTCAGCCGTCAATAGTTTGCGTACTACCAACGATCTGTGCTAGACAGATGATCGACGGGATGGAGGCTAATCGCCTCCCGGCCCCGCACCCCGTGCAGAGCGTCGTAAAGGGAGCATCACATGTCGAAACTGCTGGTCATCGTTGGCAGCACGCGTCCCACCAGGTCGGCTGACCTGGTCCTGCCGTGGCTCACGCAGAAGGTGTCCGGGCATGAGGCCTTCGACGCCGAGGTTGTCGACCTGCGGGACTGGCCGCTGCCGATCTTCGGTGAGCACTTCGGCACGATCGGGGACTTCAGTGACCCCACCTACTCCGAGCCGATCGTGAAGGCGTGGAACGACAAGATCAAGGGCGCGGACGCCTACGTGATCGTCACGCCCGAGTACAACCACAGCGTCCCTGGCGGCCTGAAGAACGCGATCGACAGCGTATGGATCTCGTTCGGCTTCCGTAACAAGCCGGTCGCCTTCGTCAGCTACGCCGGCGGGCAGACCGGCGGGGTGCGGGCCATCGAGCACCTCGCCCACGTCTTCGTCGAGACCGAGTCCGTGCCCGTCCGCAACAGCGTGGTCATCCCGTACGTGCGTGACGCCTTCGACGCCGACGGCCAGCCGAAGAACCCCGTCGTGAACGCCGCGGCCGACATCATGCTCGACGACCTCGCCTGGTGGTCGGCGGCCCTTGACAAGGCGCGCGCCGACGGTGAGCTCAAGCCGGGCACGTTCCGCCTGCAGGCCGCACTCGCGGCCGCCAGTTAACCCGCCCGCGGGGCTGAACCGAGCAAGCCTGGCTCAGTTCGAGAAGTCCTGGGTGAGCCAGACGGTGCCCGAGCCGTCGCGGTAGACCGCGATCCCGATATGGGTGAACGTGCTGCTCAGGATGTTCAGCCGGTGGCCGTCGTCCGGTGGCTGCTCGTTCAGCATGGACTGGGTCAGGCCGACCGCCATCTGGGCGATGGCCGCGGTAGTGTCCGCCACCGGGCCGCCCTCGCCGATGTTCTCGCCGGCGGCGGTCCAGTGCACCCCGGCGGCGGTCTCCCTGTCGCCGAGCGCCGGCTCGCCCGGGCACTGGTGGGAGAGCCCGCAGCCGCCGGCCATCAGCAGGTTGTGCGCTGATGAGCTGGCGTCAAGCCCCCCGGTGACCGTCAGCGCGGGCAGCCCCGCCCCGGCGCGCGCCTGGTTGATCAGCGCGAGGACCTGCGCGGCGGCCGTGCCGCCCTGGGCGCCGGCGGTGCCGCCAGGGGCAGGGGAGGAGGCGGGCGGCGAGGCCTGGGAGCTTGCCGCTCCGGTCGCGGGCGTGGTCTGGCCCGGCGACGGCGAACCGGAACGCGAAGGCGACGGCTTGGTCCCGGTCGGGTGCGCGCGGGCCGTGACCTGGCGGGGCGGGACCGTCACCACCGCGGGCGGCATCACGACGGTGACGCCCGCCGGGCTCGCCGCACAGGATGCGGTGCCCGCCGCGCCGCATCCGGCCGCCATGGTCCGCGAGTCTACGGTCGCTTGGCCGGACGCCTGGCTCGCGGAAAACACGCCGCGCGCCAGGTAGAGGCTTCCGCCCGCCAGCACGGCAAGCACGGCCACCCCTGACAG
The DNA here is from genome assembly GCA_963759545.1 of uncultured Actinomycetota bacterium. Lineage (GTDB taxonomy): Bacteria > Actinomycetota > Actinomycetes > Streptosporangiales > Streptosporangiaceae > Trebonia. The sequence continues at coordinate 63,353 of CAVXAB010000047.1, read as the reverse complement.
CAGCAACCCGGCGCGGCGGCCAGGCGCGGCGGCCGCCCGTTTCCCGCGATCTAGGTCATCACCCTCCACAGGCGTTGACACTAGGACACACGTGGAGGATTTCGTGCCAGCATGGGCAAATCTCGCCCCGCGGCCCGACGCGCTGGAGGGCCGGGACCGTACTAGGACGTGGCTGGCGCGGCGTCCGGTGTCATCGCCGGGCCCTGACGGGTCCAGCCGGGGGTGAGCACGCGGACCGTGAGGTCGCCTGGGTCCACCTCGGCGCCGCAGTGGCGGCACACGATCGCCGGGTCGAGTTCGTGGCCGCAGACGTGGTCGAACACGGAGGGCGGCGTGTCGACCACCCACTTGTCGCCCCAGGCGCGCAGCGCCGTGAGAACGCCGCGCAGTTCCTGGCCGGCCTCGGTGAGCTCGTACTCATAGCGCGGCGGGTGCTCGCAGTACTGGCGCCGCGCCACCACGCCCCCGGCCTCAAGCGCGCGCAGCCGCGCGGCGAGCCGGTCGCGCGGGGCGCCCGTGTTCCGCGCGATCGCGTCGAACCGCTTGTTGCCGAAAGCGATCTCGCGCACGGCGAGCAGCGCCCACTTCTCGCCGATCAGGTTCAGGGCGGCCGCCACCGAGCAGGGGCGGCCTGGCAGTTCCTCGCGCATGCCAGCCAGGGTACATCAGTTGCAAAATCAAACTCACTCGGGTTACGCTCTCGTCGTCGATCAATAGGTTGGGTTTTCAAACCAATCAAGGCCGAGGGGTGGCGCGTGACCGAGGAACTACCTGAAACCGGGCCGGTCACGGCGACGGGAACCGTGGCGGGCACCAGGGCCGGGGCCGTGACGGAAGCGGGGCAGCGCGGCCAGGCCGGGTTCGGCCCGGTATTCATGGTGGTCTGCGCCGGCGTTGTCTGCGTCAACCTCGACCTGTTCATCGTCAACGTGGCGATCCCGTCGATCGGCCGCAGCTTCGGCGGCGCGAACCTGGCCAACCTGTCCTGGGTGCTGAACGCTTACGCGATCGTGTTCGCCGCGCTGCTGGTGCCGGCCGGCCGCGCCGCCGACCTGATCGGCCGCCGCGCCGCCTTCCTCACCGGGATGATCGTCTTTGGCCTCGCGTCGGCCGCCTGCGCCGCCGCGCCTGACGTCTGGGTGCTCGTCGTGGCCCGCGTCGTCCAGGCGGCGGGCGGCGCGCTGCTGATGCCGGCCTCGCTTGGCCTGCTGCTCGCGGCCGCCCGGCCGGACAAGCGGGCAGGCACGATCAGGGCCTGGACCTCGGTCGGCGGAGCGGCGGCCGCGCTCGGCCCGGTGATCGGCGGCGCGCTTGTCGCCGCGAGCTGGCACTGGGTGTTCCTCGTCAACGTGCCGATCGTCGTGATCGCCGTGGTCGCCGGCCTGCGGGTGCTCCCGCCAGACCCGGCGGCGGCCGCCCGCGCCGGGCTGGCCGCCGAGCGGACCGAGGCGCTGCCAGACACGCTGGGCGCGGCCGTCTTCACCGTCGCCATCGGGGCGCTCGCCCTGGCCCTGGTCAAGTCCGACGACTGGGGCTGGGCCTCGCCGGCGACCATCGGCCTGATCGCGGCGGCGGTCGCCGGAGTGGCGCTGTTCATCCGCAGGTCCGCCAGGCACCCGTCGCCGGTCATCGAGCTGCACCTGCTACGGCGGCCCACCTTCGCCGCGGCCACGGCGGCCAACGTGGTCTTCGGTACCGCCTTCGGCGCGATGCTGCTGCTTGTCACGCTCTGGTGCCAGGACGTCTGGGGCTGGTCCGCGCTGCGCACCGGCCTCGGCGTGGCGCCTGGACCGCTGCTCGTGCCGTTCTGGGCGATCGCGGCTGGCCCACTCGCCAGGAGGGTCGGGCCGGGACCGGTTGCCGCCGCCGGCTGCGTGATCTACGCGGCAGGGTGCGTGTTCTGGCGGCTGAACCTCGCGGTCACGCCCGATTACGCCGCGCGCATGCTGCCGGGCATGCTGCTGACAGGCACCGGCGTCGGCCTCACCCTGCCGACCCTGGTCAGCGCGGCGGTCTCGGCGGTGCCGCCGCACCGGTTCGCGACCGGCTCAGGCATCGTGACGATGGCCAGGCAGGTCGGCATCGTCCTCGGCGTGTCCGTCCTCGTCACGGTCCTCGGCCACCCGGCCGGCGCCGGGGCGCTGCCCGCGTTCCAGCGTGCCACGGTGGTGCTCGCCGCGCTCGCGTTCGGCGCGGGCCTCGTTGACCTCCTGCTCATTCCCGCCCGCCGCCGTGAGCGTGACCAGCAGGACGGGGCTACCCGTGCTGTCCGCCAAGGAGCACCCGGGTGAGCTGGCCCCGGCTGCCGAGCAGCTGATCGAGCGCGGCCGTCAGCTGCGCGCCGGTGACCCGGATGGGAGCGTCGTCCTTCCCCGCGGCACCCGGCCCCTCGCCCGCGGGTCCTGCCTCGTCCTCCTCGGCGGCGAGGAGCGCCGCCTTGCGCAGCAGCTCGCGAAGGAACGGCGCGGTCACTCCGTCGGTCCGCTCGATGACCGGGTCGAGGTCGACGCCGTCAAGCACCAGGTTCCCCTGGTAGAGCCGCAGCAGCGCCCGTCTCGCGTCGGCGTCGGGCAGCGGCAGCTCGGCGGCCAGGTCGACCCGGCCCGGCCGGGCGGCGAGCGCGGGCTCGAGCAGGTCGGCCCGGTTAGTGGTCAGCAGGAACGTGACGTCGGCGGCCGAGTTCAGCCCCTCCATCTCGTTCAGCAGCTGGAAGAGCAGCGGGTGCTCACCCGGCCGCGCGGTGCGCTCCTCGGCGATCAGGTCCACGTCCTCCACCACGATCACCGCCGGCTGCAGCGTGCGCGCCACCGAGCAGGCCTCGGCGATCCGGCCGAGCGCCTTGCCCGATATCGCGATGACGGTCACCGCGGGCAGCTGGCTGAGCAGGTAGCGGACCGTGTGCGTCTTGCCGGTGCCTGGTGCGCCGTAGAGCAGGACGCCGCGCTTGAGGTGCTGGCCGCTGGCGAGCAGCCGGCCGGAGTGCCTGGCGATGCCCGCCACCTGCTGCTCGATGCCCGCGAGCAGCTCGTCAGGCAGCACGATCTGTGAGCGCCCCACCGAAGGCCGGGACAGGAAGGCCAGCGGCGTGCTGCCCGTCGCGGGCCCGAACACCTCTGGCCCGAAGCTGATCACCTGGCCGCGGAACACCGAGCGCTCATGGGCGAGTGCCCGGATCTCCCGCAGCACCTCCGCCGCCCGGTCCTGGCTCGTCCCGATGACCTGGAGGTTCACTTCGGTGTGGCGCATGCCGAGGCCGGCGGGCTTGAACATGATCGCCAGCCGGTCCTCGCCGTCGCGGACGAGGTAGATGCCGTTGCTGACGCACGGCCTGGTCTGCTCGTCGGGACCGCAGGGCAGGTTCACGGTGGTCGGCGCCCCGACTCCCGCGTTCCCGAACATGCTGCCAGGAGGCGTCTGGATCAGGTCGCCGATCGTGATGTCGTTGAACCGCATCTGCGGAACGCCGGTGATGCCGATCAACTGATGCTGGCGCCCCGGCTCGGCCGCCAGCCAGGCTTCCACGCCAACCTGGAGGTTGACCTGCTCATACAGCGGGGTCGCGTCGGAGACGGTCGGCAGCGTGGCGGCGTCGGGCCCGAGGTGGTCGAGCAGTACCTGGCGCAGCGGCTGGTCCTCGTTTCGCGCCGTGCGCACGGCCCGGCGCACCAGCTTGCGCGCGAGCCGTCCCGCGTCCGCAAGCTCCGGCCGCTCGCCCGCCGGAGGCACGTCCAACCCAGTCACAACGGCACTCTATCCCGGTTGTCACCGAACCTCCCCGTATGTAACCCGGCGCGTCGCGTAACCCGGCGCGTCGCGTCAAGCCCGGCTGTGCCCCGGACCGTACTTCAGGCCGGGCGGGCGTCTTCCAGCGGGTCGATGTCGGCAAGGCGGCCGGACCGGTCGAGCCGCAGCCACCTGGTGACCCCTATCGAGCGCAGGAACGGCACGTCGTGGCTCACCACGACGAGCGCGCCCCGGTAGCAGGACAGGGCCTGCGACAGCTGCCTGGCCGATGCCATGTCCAGGCTGTTGGTCGGCTCGTCGAGCAGGAGCAGTTGCGGAGGCGGGTCCGCGAGCAGCAGGGCGGCGAGGACCGCGCGGAACCGCTCGCCGCCGGACAGCGTCCCCGCCACCTGGTCCGCCCGCGCGCCGCGAAACAGGAACCGCGCCAGCCCCGCCCTGACCTCGTTGACGGACGCGCGGGGCGCGACCGCACGCACGTTCTCCACCACGGTCAGCGCGTCGTCGAGGATGTCAAGCCGCTGCGGCAGGTAACCGAATGCCGCGTTCCGCCGCACGGTCACGTCCGCGAGCCCGGTCAGGTCCGCGAGCCCGTCGTCCGCGCCCGGCTCGGCGAGCGCGCGCAGCAGCGTCGTCTTGCCTGCACCGTTCGGCCCGGTGAGCGCCACGCGCTCTGGACCGCGCACGGTCAGCTCCGCGAGCCGCCCGACGTCGTTGCCTGGCTCGTCGTCCGCCGTCTTTTGCCACGGGGCCCACGGAGCGTCGAGCCCGCGCACCGTCAGCACCGTGCGCCCGGCAGGCACCGCCGTCCCAGGCAGCGAGATCCGGATCGACGCGTCGTCGCGGAGCGCCTCCTCCGCCTCGGCGAGCCGTTCCCTCGCGTCGGCGATGCGCGCGAGCGCGATCTCCCGCCCTTTGCCCGCCGTCACCTGCGCCGCGCGCTTGCGCCCGCCGGCGACGATCCGCGGCAGCGAGCCTGAAGCGGCGACCGCACGCCCCTGCCTGTCCCGCTTAGCCTGCTTGACCTGCGTCTCGATCAGGTCCCGCTTTTCCCGCCGCACGTCCGACTCGGCCGCGTTGACCGCGCGCAGCGCCGCCTGCTGCTCGGCGGCGAGCATGGTCTCGTACGCCTCGAGGTTCCCGCCGTACATGCGCAGCGAACCGCAGGAAAGGTCGGCGACCTGGTCCACCCGCGAGAGCAGTGCGCGGTCGTGGCTGACGATCAGCGCCACGCCCGACCAGGACTCGACCGCCGCGTAGAGCCGCCGCCGCGCGTCCAGGTCGAGGTTGTTGGTCGGCTCGTCGAGCAGCAGCACGGCCGGCCGCCGCAGGAACCGCGCCGACAGCGCGGTCAGCACGGTCTCACCGCCCGACAGCCGCCGCACCGGGTCGTCCAGCCCGACATGCGGCAACCCGAGCCGGGCCAGCCACTCGCGCGCCCGGTCCTCCGCGTCCCAGTCGTCGCCGACCGAGTCGAACGCGGCGGGATCGACAGACCCCGCCTCGATCGCGCGGATCGCGTCGCGCACGGAGGCGATGCCGAGCAGCGACGCCACCGTCGTGTCGCCGTCGAGCGTGAGGTTCTGCGGCAGGTACCCGACCTCCCCGGTCACGGTCACCGACCCGGACGTGGGCCGCAGGACGCCGGCGATCAGCCGCAGCAGGGTGGACTTCCCCGATCCGTTCGCGCCGATCAGGCCGGTCAGGCCGGGGTTGAACGAGGCACTGAGCTTGGACAGCACCACCCGCCCGTTCGGGAGGGAAAATGACAAATCGGTCAGGACGATAGACACGTGGCAGCTCCGAAAAGAGGTCGCGGGCGCGCGCTACCGCAGCGCGGCGCTGGGGATCGACCTCAGAGCTCCAAGCCACTCTCCGTCCACCGGGGATAAGACACATCGATTATGCGGCGGCGCCGCGCACCGCGCAAAGGGTTTCCGCCGCCGGTCATCGGGATCATCCCGAACGACTGCGGCTGACTCCGGTAGCGTCCTGTTTCCCGCCACAGGGCGCGGGAACGCAAGCGGAGCGACCGGGACGCGGGGGGCCGGCTGACAGTGTGTGCCGGACGCGGGGGCCGGCTGACAGCTGTGTGCCGGACGTGGGGGGCCGGCTGACAGCGTGTGCCGGACGTGGGGGGCCGGCGACAGCGTGTGCCGGACGTGGGGGCCGGCTGACAGTGTGCCAGACGTGGGCGGTGCGGCTGACGATGTGTGCCGGGACGCGGACGGCATGGCTGACTTCTGGCCGGGATCCCAGCCTCGCGCAGCGCCCTGGCACTCCTAGGGCCGCGCCAACACGTAACGCGGGATACTTCGGACCCTGCCGGGCCGATGCCGCAGACTTAAGTGGCGCGTGGTGACCGTGAGGGCTGTGAGCGGGCTGGCCGCGGCGCCCGCACGCAGGACGCGAGGGTTCGAGAGGGATTTCGCTTTTCATGTGGATTCCGCAGCTTATAAGCTGCGGAATCCACATGATCATGGTCCGGGCCGCGGTTTCGCCGGGGACAACCCGGACGAAACGGGCACGCGCGGGCCCGGGGCGGGGAGCGGTGGCGTACCTGTCCATCGACGATCCTCGCACTGAACCACGACGATGGGATAACAGCAAGAAGCGGCGCAGCCGCCTCTCAGGGCACGCGGCGCAGCCGCCTCTCAGGGCCATCAAACGCTACGCAAACCGCTTCAAACTGGCCGTCGGCACGATGCTAAGTGGCCCTAGTTGCCGTGATCCTTGCGCCTGACCGGCAGGGTACTGATAACAGCAAGAAGCGGCATGGCCGCCTCGGCCGGGCGGGCAGGGCGCTTCGCTTCGGCTCGCCTGGATAGTTACTAGGATCTCTTCTCGTGGGTCCAGAGTTGATCGAGCGTGCCATCCAGTTGCGGCAGGGGCTTGGCGCGGCCGGCGGCCTTGCCGCCGCCGAGCGGTTCACCGCCACGCAGCGGGGGCTGAGCCGAGCCGACCGTGACCTCGTACTCGACTGGGCCGGCAACAGCGTGCGCGGCGTCTTCGAGGTCCGCGCCATCGCCCGCAGGGACAGCGCGGGCGAGGCCGTCATCGCGCTGAACCTGGTCGACGACCTGGACTACCGGGTGTACGGCCTCGGGGGCGCCGCGGCGGCAGGCGCCGCGGGCGACGGGGCGGTCACCAGCGGCGGCTTCTTCGCCGGGACCCTGCTACCGCTCGCCGAGGACGACTCGGCCTGGCTCGCCTCCGGCGACGAGATCAGCTATCGGCAGGCCGACGCGCGCCAGGTCGCGCGCCTGGCGATCGACCTGGCCACCCGCGAGCCCGACCTCGTCTTCCGCAACCAGGAGAAGGCCACCCAGGGCTGGGCCTACATGCGGCGCGACCGTGAGGAGTTCGTCACGTTCTTCGGCGGGGACGAGCTCGTGCTGCCCACCCTGGAGGCCGAGGGACGGCTCAACGCCTACTACAAGATGCGCCGCGACTCCGCCCTCGCCGCGCGCGGCAGGCACCGTGCGGTCAGCGACACGGGCGAGACCACGTTCGTCATGCCGGGCGGGTTCTTCGAGTTCGACACCGTGGGCATCATCTACGACGAGCTCGACGGCTTCGTCGTCGTGCCCGAGTACGGGATGCTGCGGGCGATGTTCGCCGACCCGTCGCTCGCCGCGGACCCGGGGCACGCCAACGTCCTGCGCGCCTACCTGCGGGAGGACTCCATCCCGCCGCTGCCGCTGCGCCGGATGGCGGCGGCGTTCCCTGACAGCGTTGACGCGGTCTTCCGCCGGGTGCTCGGGAACCGGGCCTTCACCTGGAAGCAGAACGGCACCGGCCTGCTCAAGAAGCGCAAGCCCGGCTACTACGACGCGGAGCCGACCCCTGGCGTGGCGGTGCTGAGCGACCGCGTCATGGCCCTGGCTCGCGGCGCGGCTTAGCCTGCCGCCGTGCTGTCCGCCGGCGGGACGAAGTCCGGGTCGAGCTCGACGAAGGTGTCGAGGACGCCGAGGTAGGCGCGCGCGACCAGCGTCCACTCGGCCGGCTCGCCGCCCAGCCCGGGTCCCGGCACGGGGGAGTTGAGCAGTGCCCTGACCTCCTTGGCCTCCTGCGGCACGTTGGGGGCAGCCTGGCCGTCCCCGTCGCTTTCCTCGCCCAGGGAGGCCTGGACCTGGACGTTGCGCAGGGCCAGCGACTGGATGACCAGCCCGCCTGCTAGCTGCACGTGATCGAGCGTGTAGGCGGGGTCGCGCAGCCGCAGGCCGAGCACGCCCATGAGGTAGCGGAGCAGGGCGACCATCGACTCGCGCGACTGCTTTTGCGCGTCCTCAAGCGCGGCCGCGATCCGCTTGCGCGCCTGGCCGCTGCGGGTGGAGCCGAGGGTGGCCATGAGCGCCATGTGCAGGCGCCAGGTCGTCGACTCGCTGAGCGCGCCGTAATTGCGCATCGTGGTCAGGCGGACAAGCTCAAGCAAGAGCGCGCGCCGGCCTTCCGGCGTGGCGAGCAGCTGCTTGTTGTCGGTGAGGATCCGCGTGACGACGCTGGTCGTCTCCGGGGCGAGGACGGGCCGGTCGCTGAACCAGCTTCCCTCCCCGGCCAGGTAGCAGAGCAGGTCGTCGATGTACTCCTCACGGTAGGCCCACATCCGGTAGACCGAGCTTCGCGGCACCCTGGCCCGCTGGATCACTTCCTCGAGCCGCAGGTGCTCGATGGTGAGCGCCGCGCCGGCCTCAAGGGCCAGTTCGCGCCCAGCGTCGAGCATCCGCTGCTTGACCTCTTCCGCCGTCACCCGCTCCGGCCGGGCCGTCATGGCCTGCCCCACCCCTCGCCGCAATGTTGGATGAGTTTCGTTAATGCAAAGGTACCGTGCGAAAGCACCATGCATGAGACATTAGACTCAGTGTCTCAACAAGCCTGCGGACGGGGACCGAGGCGGCCCTACGAGGGGGAGGGCCGGGGACCGGCCGGGCGCGGAGCGAAGCCTCAGCGCCCGGTCGGCCTCAGTTGTCTCCCGGGGGGCGACCCCCGCACCCCCGGCATGGGAGGGCTTCGCCCCCCATATCCCCCACGGGAGGACGCCGCCAAAGCCGGCCGCCGCTTCGCCCGCCCACGCTGTGGCTGCGGTTAAGGCTCTGTGGTTGCGGTAGGCAGGCAGCGCATAGACCGCGGCGCCCCGCGCTGTGGCTGCGGTTAGGGCGCTGTCGCTGGGGTTGAGGGCTTGTGGTTGCTGTGGGAAGGGTGTCTCAAGCGCGGACGCCCCTGGCCCTTGACGGGTATGGCGGGCGATTGTACGTTGCGGTGAAACGACGTTCGGCAATGTCGAACAAGCTTCAGGAAGCATCGCCTTGCCAAGGGGAACCGTATGGCAGCACCACCATCGCCAGTACCGCCAGGCACGGGAGGCTGCCACGACGGCAGGCGGACGCGGGGATTCCTCGGCATCGTCCGCGCCATGACGCCGGAGGCCGCCAGGTCGCGGGCCGCGCCAGTGGACACACCGGCACCGCGGTGGGGACGCTAGGTCCATGGACACCAACGTCTTCCGCGCCTGGATCACTTCGGCAGCCGGAGTGATCGAGGCCAACCGTGACCACCTCACCCAGCTTGACGCGGCGATCGGCGACGCCGATCACGGGATCAACCTGGCCCGCGGCTTCGCCGCCGTGCTCGTCGCGCTCGACGCGAAGCCCGCCGCGACCCCGGGCGCGGTGCTGACCCTGACCGGCTCCACGCTGATCTCCAAGGTCGGCGGCGCCTCCGGCCCGCTGTACGGGATGGCGTTCCGCCGGGCCGGGCAGGCCCTTGGCGCCGCGGAAGATGTCGACCTGGTGGCGCTCGGCCAGGCCCTTGAGGCGGCCCTGGCCGGGGTGCAGCAGCTCGGCGCGGCCCGCGAGGGAGACAAGACGATGGTCGACGCGCTCGCCCCGGCGACCCGCGCGCTCGCCAAGGCGGTCGCGGAAGGCGCGACGCAGGCAGATGCCCTCGCCGCCGCCGTCGCGGCGGCCGCCGAGGGCGCGGCGGCCACCGTCTCGATGGAGGCCCGCAAGGGCCGTGCCTCCTACCTGGGCCCGCGCAGCGTCGGTCATGAGGACCCTGGCGCGGCCTCCACCGTGCTGATCCTGACCGCCCTGCGGGACGCGGCATCGCGAGACGCCGGCACCGGAGCGCCATGACCACCAGCTACCGGGGAACGCCAGTTTCCGAGGGGATGGCGGCCGGTGAGCTTTACCTGCCAGACGCGGTCGCCGGCGCCAGGGCGGGCACGGCCGCCGGGGCGGTGACCGTGACCGCCGCCGACGTGCGCGCCGCCTTCGCCGGGGTCGCCGCCGAGCGGAGCACGCTCGCCGGCCGGCTCCGCGAGGCAGGACGCGACCACGAGGCGGACATCGTCGAGATCGGCGCCCTCATGGCCGCCGACCCGGCGCTTTCCGCACCCGCGCTCGACGCGCTCGCCGCGACGAGCGCTCCCGCCGACGGCGGCGACCACGCGAAGCACGAGCCCGTGCGGAGTGATCACCGGCGTTACCCGCTGGCAGCCGCGGCCGCCGCGATCACCGCGGCGGCGGAAACCCAGGCCGCGATCCTTGCGGCACTGCCCAACCCGGACCTCGCACAGCGGGCGAGCGACGTCCGCCAGGTGGCCACGGCGGTCAACGCCAGGCTGGCAGGCGACGCGGCCGCGGCGCCGCCGCCCGAGGCCGCGTTCATCCTGGTCCGTGCCGACGTTGACCCCGCCGACCTGATCCGCCTCGTCGACGCGGGGCACCTGGCCGGGGCCGTCTCGGTCGGCGGCGGCGCCAGCTCGCACGCCGCGATCATCGCCCGCGGTCTCGGCCTGCCGATGCTGGCAGGTGCCGACCCGGCCGTACTCACCGCGCCCGCCGGGCACCCCGCGGTCCTCGACGCGGCCAGCGGTGAGCTGCTCGTCGACGCTGTGCCCGCGGTCCGTGGGCTCGCCGGCCTTGCCCGCGTGGGCGCCACGGGCGGCGGCACCGCCGCGGTGGTGCCGGGGACCGTGCTATCCGGGACTTGCCGCACCGCCGACGGCGAGCTCGTCACGATCCTGTGCAACGTCGCCTCGGCGGCGGAGACCCGCCTCGGCCTGGCCAACGGCGCGGCTGGTGTCGGCCTGCTCCGCACCGAGATCCCCTTCACCCGCGCGGCGGGCTGGCCGGACCGCGCCGGGCACCTGGCCGCGCTGACCCCGATACTCGGGCTGCTCGGCGGCAAGCGCGCGGTCGTCCGGCTGCTCGACTTCGCGGGCGACAAGATCCCGCCGTTCCCCGGCGCGGCGGGCCTGCCCGCGTTCCTGCGCGCCCCGGGCGCGCTCGCGGCCCAGCTCAGCGCGATCCTCCAGGCCGGCGCGGGCACCGACTTGGCGATCATGATCCCGATGGTGCGCGCGCTCGATGAGGTCGACATCGTCCGCGTCGAGCTGGCCAGGGCGGCCAAGGCGGCCGGCGTCGACCCGCCGCCGCTCGGCATGATGGTGGAGCTCGCCGCCACCGCGGCGGCCGCTGCCGCCTTCGCGGGCAGCGTCGACTTCTTTTCCATCGGCACCAACGATCTGACGGCTGATGTCCTGCGCCGCGACCGGTCCGCGCTCCGTCCCGCCGACGCATCAGAACGAAGGGTGCTTACCGCCATCGCCACCACGGTTCACGCCGCGGGCGAGGCGGGCATCGGGCTGTCTGTCTGCGGCGACGCCGCCGCCGATCCCGCCGTGCTGCCCCAGTTGCTCGCCATCGGCGTCCGGACGGTGAGTGTCGGCGCGGCGAAGGTCCCCGCGGTCGCCGGCTGGATCGCCCAGGCCGACACGTCCGGATCGGCGGCACCTGGATCAGGAAGGACCGCGACCTCCGATGTCGGCTGACTTTCCATCAGTTCCCTGCGCTGGCCCGCTTCCGGCAAAGGAAACTGTGTCCGTGAACCACGATCGTGGGTCAAAGCGGGGAATCGCCCCCGTGAAGAGGGAAAGCCGCCCCCTTTGCCCCAGTTTGCCCGCCCCTCCTCCAGGGCGTTCACGTGATCGTGGGTCATCCACGGCGCTATTCGCCGTGGATGACCCACAATCATGCCAGGGACCGGCTGCACGATCTGATAACAGCAAGAAGCGCTTCGCGCAGGCGCAGCGACGGCACGGCTTTCTGTCAGCGGGCGGACAACGAGTTCCGTCAGAGGGCGGACAACGACACGCCGCCGCGGCCAGCGCCGAGGTCGCGGGAGACCGCGCGGCCGGCCGTGACGACGGCCCGCACCAGGTTGTCGCGGGTGCCCACGGCGAGCAGCCGGTCGGCCGGGCCGACCAGTCCGATCGCGCCGGCCACCACGTCGTCGCGGCCGAGTACCGGGGCGGCGATGCCCGCGTCGCCGACGGTGGCCTCCTCGTTCTCGACCGCGTACCCGGCGGCGCGCACCTGAGCGAGCACGCGGGTAAGCGCCTGGCGCGTGGTCTTCGTCCGGCCGGTCAGCGGCGCCAGGTCGGCGGAGAGCGCAGCGGCACGCTGCGCCGCGGGCAGGCTCGCCACGATCGCGTGGCCGAGCGCGCAGGCGTGCCACGGGATCGCCGCGCCGACCTCGAGGATCTGCACGGTGTCGTCCGGGCGGAACACGTGGTGCAGCACGATCACCCGGCTGCCGGACAGCGTGGCCACCCAGACCGCCTCGCCCGCCTGCCGCGCGAGCGACTCGGCCCAGCGCAGCGACCTGACCCGCAGCTCGGAGCCGTCCAGGTAGGCGTTACCGAGCTGGAGCACGCCGGGGCCGAGGCTGTACTTGCCGGTCTCCGGGTCCTGGGCGATAAGCTCGTGCGCCTCAAGGGTGCGCAGCAGCCCGTGGACAGTCGGCTTGGCGAGGCCAAGGCGCTCGGCGATCTCGGTGACGCCGAGGCGCGGCGACCCGGAGCCGAGCACGCCGAGGATCTGCGCCGCGCGCTGCACCGACTGGATCATCGCACCCTTTCGCGGGATTCGACACTGCCGAACCAGATTCAGGATAGGCCATGTCACAGGTAGCGCCACGGGTAGGAATCGTGCTGGTATCGCACAGCGTCCGGCTTGCGGAGGGCACGGCGGACCTCGCCGGCCAGGTCAGCGGCGGGACGGTGCGGGTGCTTGCCGCCGGCGGCACCGAGGACGGCGAACTCGGCACAAGCGCGGAGAAGGTGGCGCGCGCGGTGGCGAGCGCCGAGGCGGGCGCGGGCGTGCTCGTGCTGCCCGACCTGGGCAGCGCGGTGCTCACCGTGCGGGCCATGCTTGAGGACATGCCTGGCGCGCGCGTGGTGCTCGCGGACGCGCCGTTCGTGGAGGGGGCGGTGGCGGCGACGGTGACCGCCGCCGCGGGAGCGGACCTGAAGGCGGTCGCCACGGCCGCGGAGGAGGCATGGCATGCCCGCAAGCTCTGAGTCGATCACGCTGACGGGGGACCTGCACGCGCGGCCGGCGGGTGCGCTCGCCGTCGCGGCAGGAAGGTTCGCCGCGTCGGTGTCGGTCACCGCGGGCAGCAAGACGGTCGACGCCAAGAGCGTCCTCGGCGTGATGGGGCTCGGCGCGACCAGCGGCCAGGTGGTCACGGTCTCCGCCGACGGCCCGGACGCCGCGGAGGCGGTGGCCGCGCTGATCGCGATCGTAAGCGAGGCGACCCGCGTCGGCGGCTAAGGCCCGGCGGGCTGCCTGGTCACCACCCGTGGCAGAAGCCAATCATTTATCCGCTGAAGCGCTTATCGTCACAATCATCACACGCATGCGCGCCGCTAGCCGACGATTAGCCGAAATGCCTTGCTGAGATAGGTACTTACGGACAGCATCCCAATGCGATGTCAATATCTTGACAATCATCTGCGCGGACTTTCTACTGGTTATTAGCAAGGCGCAGAGTGACGGGGGAGTTCTCTCCGGACGTCAGCGCCGCCGGTTATCTTGCGATGCTCGATTCAACGTCGGAGGCGTGGCATGGACGGTGGCTCGGCGCGGGGCCGCGACGGCACGATCTCGCGGCGCGGAGTGCTCAGGCTCGGCGCGGCCGCCGGGGCGGGCGCCGCCGCCGCGGGCCTGCTCAGCGCCTGCAGCTCGGGGGGAAGCGGCGGGGGCGGGGGCAGTGGGGCGGGGGCAACCTCGTCTTCCTGTCCGACCAGCTTTCCACGACCGACGAGACCGCGGCGATGCGCAGCAAGATCCTCAGCGGCTTCAAGTCCTCGGGCGTCAGCTTCACCTCGTTCGCCGACACGACGCAGTTCGTCGACCAGGTCATCGCCCAGGCGAAGGCGGGCGCGGGCACCCTCGACCTGATCGGCGGGCTGCAAGGCGACTTCGTCGCCCTTGAGGCCCAGATCCCGCTGCGCGACATGAGCGACGTCATCGGCGAGCTGAAGGACAGGAACTTCCCGCAGGCGTACCTCGACCTGGCCAAGATCAAGGGTGCCTACCGGTTCGTGCCGTGGATCACGGCGACCTACCTCATGGTCGCGAACAAGAAGGCCCTCGCCCACCTGCCGTCGGGCGCGGACGTCAACACGCTCACCTACGACCAGCTGCTCGCCTGGGGCCAGGCGCTGAAGAGCGCCACGGGACAGCAGCTGATCGGGTTCCCCGCCGGTCCCACCGGCCTGATCAAGCGCTTCTTCCAGGGGTACGCCTACCCGAGCTTCACCGGCGGGCTGAACACCACGTTCAAGAGCCAGGCGGCGGTCACCATGTGGCAGTACTTCAAGCAGCTGTGGGCCGTCACCAACCCGCAGTCGCCGACGTACGCGATGATGGACGAACCGCTGCTGTCCGGCGAGGTGTGGGTCGCCTGGGACCACGCGGTGCGGCTGAGCAACGCGCTGCAGCAGCAGCCGGACAACTTCGTCGTCTTCCCCGCGCCAAGCGGGCCGAAGGGCCTCGGCTACGAGCCCGTGCTCGGCGGCCTCGCGATCCCGACGACGAGCAAGCGCGTCACGCAGGCTAAGTCGCTCATCTCCTACCTCACGCAGCAGCAGACCCAGGCCACCATGCTCAACGCCGAGTCGTGGTTCCCCCCTGTCGGCGCCAGCGCGCTGCCGTCGAGCCTGGCCCCGGGGGTGAGCGCCGAGGCCAAGGCCATCGACGCGACGACCGGCGCGCCTGGCGCGCTTGCCTCGCAGCTGCCGGTCGGCCTCGGCGCCCAGTCGGCCACTTACGACAAGGCCTTCGTCGACACGTTCACCGCGATCGCGCTCAACGGCGCGCCGATCCCGGCGACGCTCGCCGCCGAGGCGACCACGCTCCAGTCGGTCCTCCAGCAGGCCGGGGCGGCCTGCTGGAAGCCGGACCCGGCGAGCACGGGAGTCTGCCAGGTTGGCTGAGGGAGCAGCGCCTCGCGGCGGGACGAGCGCGAGCGTGCCAGCCGGCCTCCAGCCGGACCGCCCGGCGGCCGCCCGGCGCCGCCGCCCGGGCGTGGCGCCTTACGTCCTGCTTGCGCCGTCCGTCGCGTACCTCGTGGTGTTCTTCATCGTGCCGCTGCTGCAGGGCCTGCGGCTGGCGTTCACCGGCCAGGACGGGCAGTGGGGCCTGAGCACCGTCCACGGGCTGCTCAACGACCCGGGATTCTGGTCGTCGGTGTGGAACACGCTGATCATGCTGGCCATCATCCTGCCGGTGCAGCTAGTGCTCGCCCTCGCCATGTCGCTCCTGGTGAACGCGAAGCTGCGCGGGTCGGGATTCTGGTTCTACGTCTACATGCTGCCGCTGGGGATCAGCGACCTCACCTCTGGCATCATCTGGTACTCGGTCTTCACCCAGCAGGGCTGGCTGAACAGCGTCCTGCAAGACCTCGGGATCATCCACCAGCCGTTCATCTGGCTGAGCTACCAGCACCAGTTGCTGATCATCGCGACGATCGTCGTCGCCGAGGCCTGGCGGTCCACCTCGATCATCGTCATCATCCTGGTCGGCGGGCTGCAGGCCATCCCCAGGGAGTACGCAGAGGCCGCCGACGTCTTCTACGCCTCGCCCTGGCAGAAGCTGTGGCACGTCACGCTGCCGCTGCTGCGCCCGACCCTGCGCACCGCGCTGATCCTGCGGACCGTGCTGGCCTTCGAGGTGTTCGCCACGGTCATCGCCCTGGCGGGGTCAAGCCTTTCCGTGCTGGCGACCAAGGCGAACAACGCGTACACCCAGTACCAGGAGCCGCACCTGGCCGCCGCGTACGGCATCCTCATCATGCTGCTGTCGCTGGTGTCCACCGCCTTGTTCCTCGTGATGCTGCCGGTGCGGACGGAGCAGGCCTCGTGAGCGGGCTGTTCCCATGAAGGCGCGGGCGTTCGGGAAGTACGCAGGCGCGGTGATCCTCGCCGTCTGGGTGCTGTTCCCGATGTACCTGCTGACGGCCGGCGCGTTCAGCACCCAGAACGGCGTCTACCAGTACCCGAAGTCGCTGTGGCCGGACTGGTCGACCGGCACCATCCGGTTCTTCTGGGATTCCGTGGGCGTGCCCGCCGCGCTCGGCCGCAGCGTCATCGTCGCGGCGATCACCGTCGCGCTGTCCATGCTGATCGGCACCCCCGCCGGGTACGCCATCGCCAGGTACCGGTTCCGCGGCAGGAACCCCTACCAGATGTCGATCGTGTCGACCCGCGCGTTCCCCGTCGTCGTGCTCTCCATCCCCCTCGCCGTGTTCTTCCTCCAGTGGGGCATCTACGACACCGTCTGGGCGGTCGCGCTGATGCACACCGCGCTGGTGCTGCCGTTCGTCGTGCTGATCACGAGCAGCGTCCTCGCGGGGATCCCCGTCGACCTCGAGGAGGCGGCGCAGGTATTCGGCTGCGGCCGGCCTGGCGCGTTCTGGCGGGTGGTCCTTCCGCTCGCGCTACCCGGGCTCGCCGCCGCCGCCTCGTTCGCCGTGCTGATGTCGTACAACGAGGTGTTCGCGGCCTCCATCTTGACGATCGAGCGCCCGACGCTGCCCGCCCTGGTACTGAACGCGCTGAGCGCCTCACCTGACCCGTACAAGTTCGCCGCGGCGTGGCTGCTGATGATCCCGACGTTCGTGTTCATCTTCATCATGCGGCGCTACATACTCGGCTTCGGTGTCGAGCGCCGGCGCTCGTAAGGAAGGACTCAAGCGATGGCCGACATCGTCGTCCGCGGAGTGACCAAGTCCTTCGACCGGGGCCGGGTAGCCGCGGTGAGCGACGTGGACCTGACCGTAGCGGACGGTGAGTTCTTCGTGCTCCTCGGGCCGAGCGGGTGCGGCAAGACCACGCTGCTCCGCATGATCGCCGGCCTTGAGTTCGCCGACAGCGGCACCGTGACCATCGGCAACAGGGACGTGACCACCCTCCCGCCGCGGCAGCGGGACCTCGCGATGGTCTTCCAGAACTACGCGGTCTTCCCGCACCTGACGGTCTTCCAGAACATCGCGTTCGGCCTGAGGATGAAGCACACGGACGCGGCGACGACCGACGAGCGGGTGCGCTGGGCCGCCGACATGGTCGAGCTTTCCGACCTGTTGCAACGCAGGCCCGGCCAGCTGTCGGGCGGCCAGCGGCAGCGGGTAGCGGTGGCGCGCGCGATCGCCGCGGGTCCGTCGGTCCTGCTGATGGACGAGCCGCTGTCCAACCTGGACGCGCTGCTGCGGCTGAAGTTCAGGTCGGACCTGAAGCGGATCGTGCACGAGCTGAAGACCACGACGATCTACGTCACGCACGACCAGGTCGAGGCGCTCAGCCTGGGTGACCGGCTCGCCGTGATGCGGGACGGGCGGATCGTCCAGTGCGACGCGCCGCTGCGGGTGTACGAGCATCCGGTGAGCACCTTCGTCGGCGGGTTCATCGGCAACCCGCCGATGAACTTCCTGCCCGCGGCCATCGAGGTGACCGACGGGCAGCCGCTGGCACGGGTCGGCGCGCACGCGTTCCCCGTGCCTGAGGAGCTGCGCGGACTCGCGGGGCGGCGGCTGCTCGCCGGGATCCGCGGCGAGAGCGTGGTACCGTCCGCCGCCGGGGCGCCAGGCGCCGTGCCCGGCCGGGTCCGGGTGGTGGAGCCGCTCGGCTCGCACGTACTCGTCACGGTGACGATCGAGGGCACTGAGTTCAAGGTGCTCACCCAAAGCGACTTCGCCGCCGCCGAGGACGCCGAGCTGTGGCTGCGCCCGGTCCCTGAGAAGGTCCGCTGGTTCGACCCGGGCACCAAGCGCGAGGTGCGGGCAGAGCACGACCCGGCAGGCTCGCGTCCCTAGCCCGCGGTGCCCGGGATGATGACGCCTGAGCCCGAGCCCTGTTGGGTGCCGCAGGCGCTTCCGGAGCGCGGCCGGCGTGGGCTAGCTTGGAGCGGTGATGTCCAAGATGTGATGTGCGGGGCAGGAGGGGCTATTTGACCGCGAGATCGTGGCGACAGGTTGTGCAGGCATCGGCCCTGCCGGGGTACGGACTCCGGTACCGGCGGTGGGTGCTCGACTCGCTCAGGTACATCGACGTGCAGGATCTCGCGACCGGCGGTGACCACATCCCGGAGCTTGGCGACGTGTACGTCGACGTCGCGCTGGTCAGCCGGGCCAAGCAGCAGTTGCCCGATGACCCGCTCGGCCGTGCGGTCGCCGAGGACAGCTCGGTGCGGTACTCGATCGGCGAGCTCCTCGACGGCCGGTCGCGCGCGGTCCTGGCGATCGTCGGCCCGCCCGGGAGCGGCAAGAGCACCCTGCTCGCCCACGCGGCTCGCCGCGGCGCCAGGCCGGCCTGGGGCGGGCTCCTGGGCCGCGGGCGCGTCCCCGTCCTGCTCGCGCTGCGCGAGCGGGCCGAGTCGATCGTCGCCGATCCGGCGATCTCGCTGCCAGACGTGATACGGGCCGCCGTCGGCGGCGCCGCGGGCAAGGAGCCGGGCGGCTGGTGGGAGCGCCAGCTGGGCCGCGGCCGGTGCCTGGTGCTGCTCGACGGCCTTGACGAGGTGGCAAGCGCCGAGGACCGCGGCGCCGTGGCCGACTGGGTCGAGCGGCAGGTCGCGGCCTATCCCGGCGACGACTTCGTGGTCACCTCCCGGTCCTTCGGACTGCCAGAACCGCTGACCGCCCACGCGGACGTCCTGGTGGTCAGGCCGTTCTCGGCGGAGCAGGTGCAGCTCTTCCTTGACCGCTGGTACCTGACGGCGGAACAGCACGCGACCGGTGCCTCGGGCAGGACCGCGCGGCGCGCCGTGCGGATGCGGGCCCAGGAGTCCGCCGCCAGGCTCACCGCCCTGCTCAGGGAGAACCCGGCACTGCACGACCTGGCGGTCAATCCGCTGCTGCTGACGATGATCGCCACGGCGCACCGGTACCGCGGCGCGCTGCCCGACAGCCGCGCCGACCTGTACGGCGAGATCTGCCAGGTACTGCTCTCGCGCCGGGGACAGGCCAAGGGCCTGCCTGAGCTCCTGTCCTGGCCCGCCAAGCAGATGCTGCTTGGCGGGCTCGCCTACCAGATGATGCGCGACCACGCCGGCAACCTCCCCGCCGGCCGCGCCACGGAGATACTCGACCCCCAGCTTGAGCGCTTCCCCTTGTCGGTCACCGGCGAGACGTTCCTCGACGACATCGCGCGCAACGGCCTGCTCGTCGAGGTGACAGCCGGCCGGTACGCCTTCACGCACCTCACCTTCCAGGAGTACCTGGCCGCCCGGCACGTCCGTGCTAATCCGGACCTCGTGAAAACCCTCGCCGACAATGTCAGCGACCCCTGGTGGCACGAGGCCACCCTGTTGTACGCGGCGACCGCCGATGCCAGTCCGATCGTTCGCGCCTGCCTGGACAGCGGCACGATCCCCGCCCTCACCCTGGCCTTCGACTGCGACGAGGCGAGCACCGAGATCGATCCCGACCTGCGCCAGCGTCTCGACAGGGAGCGCGCGCGGGCGTACGAGCCTGGTTGCTCACGCGAGCACCGGCGGCTGATCGCCGGCGTTCAGGCGGCGCGCCACGTGCGCCGCACCCTCACCACCGCCACCGGAACCAGGATCTGCGCCAGGCCCGTCCCCGCGGACCTGTACTGGCTCTTCCTGCAAGACACCGGGGCACCACCGCCCGACAGCCCGTGCGCCCCAGGTACCGGACAGCCCGCCGCCGGGGTCTGGGGCAGTGAGGCGGACGCCTTCGTCGCGTGGCTGAACTCGATCACCGCCACCGCCACGGGCAGCGCGGTCAGGCTCCCGCGCCACGACGAGCTCGCGGAGGAGGCCATCGTCGGCCCGCTCACCCGCCAGCTCCCGGCCTCCGTAACGTCCGCGTGGACGCAGCACCAGCAGGGACTGTGGCTCCGTCCCGGCCAGCCCCACCCGCACGAGCTCAGCGGCGCCGCGATCCGCCAGGCGCTCGCCGCCGATGCCAGGAACACCGCCATGCTGCCCCAGGTGCTCACCGCGGCGGTGCTCGACGTCGCCCTGCACATCCTCCGCGACCTTGACGACGTCCGGGCGCTGAGCGGCGCACTCGCCGGTGACCTCACCGCGCGCGCCAACTCCGAGGGTGAGGTCGTCGACCTCATGCACGCGCACGCGCACTCCATCGTGCTCACCTACGCGCACGCACTCGGCCTCGCGCGCGCCGCCGCCGTCTCCTACACCTGCGCCGCCGATCCCGACCTCATCCGCACCATCGGCTCGACAACCGCCCGCGCCCTGGCCGACGCCATCGCGGGCGACCTCGCCGGCGCCATCGCCGCCGCTCACGCGAGCAGCGTCGAGCTGGCCGACGCCATCGACCTCGACCTGCACATCCTCAGCGCCTTCGACTTTGACCTGGCTCGTGTCCACGAACTCGCCCGCGTCCACGCCGCCAGCCTCGACCGGGCCCACGCACTCGCGCGCGGCATCCCCCGCGCCGCCGATCT
This sequence comes from uncultured Actinomycetota bacterium, assembly GCA_963759545.1. Classification (GTDB taxonomy): domain Bacteria; phylum Actinomycetota; class Actinomycetes; order Streptosporangiales; family Streptosporangiaceae; genus Trebonia. Next base: position 42,835 of record CAVXAB010000047.1, on the reverse strand, counting down.
CGACCTCGCCGGCGTCTTCGGCCTGCCAAGCGTTCACCCGCTCGACCCGGCGCTACCGCTTCCCGGAGTGCTCGGGCTCCCGCTGCGCTGGGTCGCTACCGGGCCGCTCGCCGGCACCCTGCTTCAGGTACTCGCCTCTGGCTCGCCTTCCGGCGTGCCGGACCGCCCGGTGCCCGGCGACCCGTACGAGGCATTCGCGCTCGCGCTGTGCTCCCGGGCGGGAATCCAGGAGACCGCGCGCCTGCGGGCGGCACTCGGCAGCCCGCTCAGCGAGGCGCTCCGCGTGCTGACGGCGGCGGGGCCTGCCGACGACTGGAGCAGGGCGACGGGGCTCGGCCGCCTGGCGGACGGCTGCGCGCCGCTGTCCGGTACGCATCGGTCTCCTGGCGCGACCGAGGCGGCGGCGCTCAGGGCCGTCGCGCTCGCCCTGGCCGGCGCCACTGTGCGAGGAGGCACCGCGCAAGGAGGCACCGCGCAAGGAGGCACCGCGCAAGGAGCCACCGTGCAAGGAGCCACCGTGCAAGGAGCCACCGCGCAGGTGACCGATGCCCCTGGCGTCCTGCGTGCCGTCGCCGCCACGGTCACGCTGATCGAGAACCGGGAGAAGGGCGAGGCCACGGCCGGCGAGTGCATCATCCTGGCGCTCGTTTAGCGGCGCGCCTGCCGGAACGGCGCCGCCGCCCGCGCCGGGGCCGCCCGGCGTAGCGTGTGGGCCATGAGCATCGACTGGAACGAGGAACTGGCCGAGCAGCTCGACTGGCACTGGCGGTCCCAGCTCCGCCCGCGCCTCGACGGCCTCACCGACGAGGAGTACTTCTGGGAGCCTGTGCCCGGCATGTGGTCCGTCAGGCCGCGCGGGGAGGGCACAGCGCCGATCGCCCTTGGCGGCGGCGAGTTCACGCAGGACTTCGCGCGGCCGGCGCCCGACCCGGTCCCGGTGACGACGATCGCGTGGCGGCTGAGCCACCTGATCGTCGGGGTGTTCGGGATGCGCGTCGCGTCGCACTTCGGCGGCGAGCCCGTCGACTACCAGAAGTACGACTACCCCGGTGACGCGGCCACCGCGCTCGCCAGGCTCGACGAGGTCTACGCCGCGTGGGTCGCCGGCGTCCGCGGCCTCGGCGCCGACGGCCTTGCCCGCCCCTGCGGGCCGGCCGAGGGCCCGTACGCCGAGGCCACGATGGCCGCGCTCGTGCTGCACATCAACCGCGAGGCCCTGCACCACGGCGCGGAGGTCGCCCTGCTCCGCGACCTGTTCCGCTGGCAGCCAGGCGAGGCCTGATCGCGGCCGCGCCCTCCCCGGTGGACTGCCCGGTAGGTGCTGCATATGCCTAGCAGCCTGCTTGACATGTGCAGCATGCTTGATATAGTTAGCAGTATTAGCCCATACCGAGGAGGTAACCATGACCGCCACCGTGACCGGGGACGTGCAGGAGCAGGTGCTCGGCATCGTCCGCAAGAGCCAGGAGCTGACCCTCGACGCGATCAGGCAGGTCGTCGAGACCGTGAACGCCGCCGCGGAGAAGCTGCCCCCCATGCCATTCGCCGACAAGCTGCCGTCCCCGACCCGACTGCCAGGCGCGTCCGCCCTGCCGGCGCCCGCGACGGTCGTGTCCGCCACGTTCGACTTCCTCGACCGGCTTCTTGCCGAGCAGCGCAAGTTCGCCGGCGAGCTGATCGAGTCCACCGCCCCGCTCCGCACGACCGCTAAGGCCGCCGCCGCGGAGCCCGCCGAGGCCGCCGAGTAAGCAGCGCCGAGACTCCGGCCCATGGCTCAATGCCGTTGGCTTTGGCGCGTGATCTCGACGGGGAGCCGTGCGCGGGCTGGTAAGTGGCACCCCCGGTCCCGCTCCGCACGGCCGCTTCAGCGCACCGGAAGATAGTGGACGTTTGGGCACACCCTGATGTGCCCAAACGTCCACTATCCCGTGCATCTGCCCTCGGTGCGGCGGGCACGCCCGACCCCGCACACTATAGTTTGCATTGCGACCTTGAAGGAGGCTCGCCCAGGAGGCAGGAGGAGCGTCATGCCGGACATGCCGGGCCCGTGGGGTGAGCCCAAGCGGGACGCGTGGGAGGCGCAGCGGGAGGCCCTCGGCGCGTTCATCCGGGAGCGGCGCAAGCAGGCGAACCTGTCGCTGCGCCAGCTGGCCGAGCTGACCAGCCTGTCCAATCCCTACCTCAGCCAGGTCGAGCGCGGCCTGCACCAGCCCTCTGTCCGCGTGCTGCGGGCCATCTCCGACGCGCTCAACCTCTCCGCGGAGACCCTGCTCGCTCAGGCTGGCCTCATCGACGCCATCGCCGGCGGGGCCGGCGCGCGGGCAGGCGCCGAGGACGAGCCCGTCGCACCCGACACCGAGCGGGCGATCCGCGCGGACAAGCGCCTGTCGGAGGACCAGAAGTCCGCCCTGATCGTCGTCTACCGCAGCATGCTCAGCCAGGATGAGAGAAGAGCTACCTGACCGAGGGCTCGCCGTAACAGGCGGGTAATGCGCGCGAGGGGCGGAGCACGAAGTCGTTCGGAATGACCTTAAGTTTTCCTATACTTACTGACGGTTAGATATCGACCGTGGATACCCGCCCGGGCTCGGGCGGTCCGCGTTTTTTGCGTTAGAGGTGAATAGATCGCACAGAAGGGGAAACCAGACTCGGTCCACAACGAAAACTCTTTCCCAGGGGAACCGCTGAGCGAGCCACCCGAGGCCGGCGAGCGGGCACGGCTCGATTACGATCGCACCGTGGGAGACCGGATTGTTACCTGGCCGAACGCGCTCAGTGCCGCCCGGCTGGCCGGCGTTCCCGTGTTCCTGTGGCTGGTCATCGGGCCGCGCACCGTCACGGCCGACATCATCGCCGCCGCGCTGCTCGGGTTCGCCGGGATTAGCGACTGGCTCGACGGGAAACTGGCGAGGATGCTCAACCAGACGAGCAGGCTCGGCCAGTTGCTCGACCCCGCCGCGGACCGGCTTTACATCGCGGTCACGATCATCGCGCTCGCGGTGCGCGGCATCATCCCGTGGTGGCTATTCAGCGCGCTCGCGGCCCGCGAGTTGTGCGTGGCGCTCGCGCTGCTCGTGCTGCGGCACCGCACCGAGTACGGCGCGCTCCAGGTGAGTTTTGTTGGTAAAGCCGCAACTTTGTGCCTGATGTACGCGTTTCCTCTGTTGTTCCTCGGCGCGCACGGCGGTGACGTGTCCGAGGTCGTGCGGATTATCGGCTGGGCGTTCGCCGTCTGGGGCGTCGCCCTCTACTGGTGGGCGGCGCTGCTCTACCTCACCCAAATCAGGGACCTGGTGAAAGGAGCGCATCCGTCGTGAAGGCCGTCGTGATGGCAGGCGGTGAGGGCACCAGGCTCCGCCCCATGACCGCCAACCAGCCCAAGCCGCTGCTTCCGGTCGTGAACCGGCCGATCATGGAGCACGTCCTGCGGCTGCTCAAGAAGCACGGGTTCGAGGAGACCGTGGTCACGGTCCAGTTCCTCGCGGCGATGGTGCGGAACTACTTCGGCGACGGCGAGGACGTCGGCATGTCGCTGCGGTACGCCACCGAGGAGACGCCGCTCGGCACCGCGGGCTCGGTGAAGAACGCCGAGGACGAGCTCAAGGACGAGCCGTTCCTCGTCATCTCCGGCGACGCGCTGACCGACATGGACCTGAGCGAGATGGTCAGGTTCCACCGGGAGAACGGCGCGCTCGTCACGGTCGGGCTCACCCGGGTGCCCGACCCCCTGGAGTTCGGCATCGTCATCGCGGACGAAGACGGCCGGATCCAGCGGTTCCTCGAGAAGCCGACCTGGGGGCAGGTCTTCTCCGACACGGTGAACACCGGCGTCTACATCATGGAGCCCGAGGTGCTCGCCGAGGTGTCGCCGAAGGAGTCGGTGGACTGGTCGCACGACGTGTTCCCCAGGCTACTGCAGCGCGGCGCGCCGATCTTCGGCTACGTGTCCGACCGCTACTGGGAGGACGTCGGCACGCTCGAGTCCTACCTCAAGGCCCAGGCGGACGTGCTCAACCGCAAGGTCGACACGGACATCGCCGGGTTCGAGCTCTCGCCGGGGGTCTGGGTAGCCGAAGGCGCCGAGGTCGACCCGGACGCGGTAATCACGGGGCCGGTCGCCATCGGCGAGTACGCGAAGATCGAGGCCGGCGCGCACATCCGCGAGTACAGCGTGATCGGCGCCAACGTGGTGGTCAAGGAGGGCGCCTTCATCCACCGCGCGGTGGTGCACAACCGGGTGTTCGTCGGCCAGGGCGCCACGCTGCGCGGCTGCGTGGTCGGCAAGAACACCGACGTGATGCGCCGCGCGCGCATCGAGGAGACCGCCGTCATCGGCGACGAGTGCGTGATCGAGCCTGAGGCGTACATCTCCGCGGGGGTGAAGGTCTACCCCTTCAAGACCATCGAGGCGGGCGCGGTCGTCAACAACTCGGTGATCTGGGAGTCGCGCGGCCAGCGGACCCTGTTCGGCGAGCGCGGCGTCTCCGGCCTCATCAACGTCGAGGTCACACCGGAGCTGGCCGTGCGGCTCGCCTCCGCCTACGCGACCACGCTGCAGAAGGGCACCACGGTCACCACGTCACGCGACGTGTCACGGGCGGCGCGCACCCTCAAGCGCGCCGTGCAGAGCGCGCTGAACGCCTCGGCCATCAACGTCATGGACCTGGAGGCGCTGCCGCTGCCCGTCGCCAGGTTCGAGACCGCGCGGCGCAAGTACAGCGGCGGCATCGCGCTGCGGACCACGCCAGGCGACTCCCAGTCGGTCGACATCATCTTCCTCGACGACCGCGGCGCCGAGCTGTCCCAGGGCGCGCAGCGCAAGCTGGAGCGGGTCTTCTCCAGGCAGGAGTTCAGGCGCGCGTTCCCCGGTGAGATCGCCGAGCTGTCCTACCCGCCCCGGGTCGTCGAGCTCTACACGCACGAGCTGCTGCGCTGCGTCGACCTTGACGGGGTGGGCGCGGCGGGGCTTAAGGTGGTCGCCGACTGCGCCGGAGGCACGGTGTCGCTCGTGCTGCCCACGCTGCTCGGCGGGCTCGGCGTCGACGTGCACACGCTCAACAACCGCCTCGACGAGGTCACGCCCACCCAGACCGTGGCGCAGGACCGTGCGGGGATGCAGCGGCTCGCCGAGGTCGTCTCCTCATCGCGGGCCGCCTTCGGCGTCAGGTTCGACCCGGTGGGCGAGCGGATTCACCTGGTCGACGAGAAGGGCGCGCTGGTCAGCGACGAGCGCGCGCTGCTCGTCGTGCTCGACCTGGTCGCCGCCGAGCTGCGGCACGGCCGGGTCGCCCTGCCGGTGACCACCACCCGGGTTGCCGAGCAGGTCTGCCGGTTCCACGGCGTGCAGGTCACCTGGACCCCCACCTCGCGCGACGCGCTGACGACGGCCGCCGCGGCCGACGACGTGATCTTCGCGGCCGACGGGCGCGGCGGCTTCGTCGTCCCCGAGTTCGGCAGGACCGTGGACGGGATCGCGGCCTTCGTCCGGCTGCTCGGCCTCGTGGCGCGGACGCGGCTGACGCTCAGCCAGATCGACGCCCGCATCCCGCAGGCGCACCTGATGCGGCGGTCGGTTCCCACCCCGTGGGCGGCCAAGGGATCGGTGATGCGGACCGTCATGGAGGAGGCGGGGACCAGGCCGGTCGACACCACCGACGGCGTGCGGATCGTCGACGCGGAACGGGGCTGGGTCCTGGTGCTGCCCGACCCGGCGGACGCGGTGACCCACCTGTGGGCGGAGGGCGGCGACGCCGACTCGGCGCAGTTCCTGCTCGATGAGTGGGCGGCGGTCGTCGAGCAAGCCGGGGAGTGACGAGGGCAACGCAACAAGTTTCGCCTGGTGCCTGCCCGGTCGGGCGGATTGGGGATGCACATTCAGGTAATCTGTGTTAATTACGCAGACGTACCATTTCGCGGTGTCGGGACGGCCACCGCCACCGCGAACTTGCGCCGTGCGCGTGACCCGGAGGTGAAGCGGCTGTGTGGCGGAGACGTCAGGGACCCGATGGCGCGCCAAGGAGCGGCCTGCGCCGCCTGTTCGCGTGGCGCGTAGACCCGGAGCCCTCCGCGCGGGTACCGTTGGCAGCGTCGCCTGACGCGATGCTGCGCGAGCCTGCGGAACAGCGAGAGGGGAGGCCGGGCGAGGCTATGGCTGGTGGTATGTACTGTGCGCGGTGCGGTCGGCCGAACCCGGAGCGGGCAAGGTACTGCTCCAACTGCGGCGCCCCGCTCATGCGCAACGCGAACACCGGCAGCTTCGCGGCCATTCCCAACGAGCGCGGTGCTGGCCAGGGTGGCGAGACCACGTCGATCATCTCGCCGGTGGCGGGCGAGCCCGAGTACCCCGACGAGCCGTCGCCCGACTACTCGGCGGCGGACACGCTCCCGCCCGGCACGGCGCTGCTCGTCGTGCTCCGCGGGCCGAACGCGGGGAGCAGGTTCCTGCTCGACAGCGACTTCACCTCGGCCGGCCGGCACCCCGACAGCGACATCTTCCTCGATGACGTCACCGTCTCCAGGCGGCACGCCGAGTTCTACCGGCACGGCGACCGCTTTACCGTGCGTGACGTTGGTAGCCTGAACGGCACCTACGTGAACCGCGAGCGGATCGAGGAGGCCGAGTTGTTCGGGGGCGACGAGGTACAGATCGGCAAGTTCCGGCTGCTGTTCATGACCCGGAGTCCTGAGGTCGGCAGGCGTCGCGGACTCGGAGCGCAGGACTACGTATGACCCGCGGGCCCCAGTCGGCGCTCGCGAGCGGGACCCCCTCCAGGGGGAGCGTCAGCATCGGTCAGGTGCTCGATGAGCTGAGCCCGGAGTTTCCCGACGTCAGCCCCTCCAAGATCCGGTTCCTTGAATCGGAGGGCCTGATCCAGCCCCTGCGGTCCTCGTCGGGCTACCGCAGGTTCTCCGCCGCGGACATTAAGCGGCTCCGCTTCATCCTGACCGCGCAGCGCGATGAGTACCTGCCGCTGCGGGTCATCAAGGAACGGCTCGACGCGCTCGACGGCGCGGCGGCCCAGGGGGCTGACGCCAGTGGCGCGGCCAGTGCCGTCCCCCCGGTCGCGATGACCAGGAGCGAGCTGCTCGACGCGGCGGGCGCCGCCGAGGAGCTGCTCGCCGAGCTTGAGGACTACGGCCTAATCCGCCGCGCCAGGTCTTACGGAACGCAGACACTTTCTGTCCTCCGGTCCGCCGTACGACTCGGTGAATACGGCATTCAGCCGCGCCACCTGCGGGTCATCAAGGCGGCCGCCGACAGGGAGACCGCGCTGGTCGAGCAGGCGGTCGCGCCGCTGACCCGGCAGAAGGGCAGCCGCGAGCCCGCGCTGCGCGCGGCGCAGGACCTGGCAGGGCATATCGCCAGCCTTCATGCGACCCTGGTCGAGGACGGACTGGCCGAAGCCGGACTGGCTTCACAGCCGGCGCATCCGGGTACACCACCCGGTGAGTCACGGGAAGCTAGGGGGCTGCGCTCGGCTTCCGGACGATAACGGGTGTAGTTTGGCAGGAAGAGTGGTTCGGTTCGCTTAGCGGCCATGGGGCCTCAATAGCCCCGGATGTCGCTGGGCATGTGCGAGGACGGAGCTCCAGTGCGGCGGATGGAGGTTGTCGGCGTCCGTGTCGAGATGCCGTCCAACAGCCCAATCGTCCTGCTGAAAGAACAGCAGGGCGACCGGTACCTGCCCATCTGGATCGGGGCGGTGGAGGCGACTGCGATCGCCTTCGCTCAGCAGGGCATGGTGTCGCTGCGGCCGCTGACCCACGACCTCTTCAAGGACGTGCTGGAAGTCCTGAACGTGCAACTTCGCACGGTCAACATCACCGCCCTGCGGGACGGGATCTTCTACGCGGACCTCGTCTTCTCCAACGGCGCGGAGGTCAGCGCCAGGCCCTCGGACTCGATCGCCCTGGCACTGCGGACCGGCGCGGCGATCTTCGCGACCGACGAGATCCTCGACGAGGCTGGCGTCGCCATCCCCGACGAGCAGGAGGACGAGGTCGAGAAGTTTCGGGAGTTCCTCGACCAGATCTCTCCCGAGGACTTCGGCAAGTCCGCCTGACCGAAGTACCGTTAGCACCACCTTCGCCGGCGGAATGTGGCCCGACATGATGGCGATTTCCGCCATTGGGCGGCATTGCGGCGACATCGGGGGATACGGGGGGTCGTCCCCCAGGAAGATAACTGTGCCCGCAATGTCGCGACGCGCCGAGCGTGATCGTTGACGGGCCCGCCCGGCGGGCTTACGGTGCGAATGCCGGGGGTAGTCACAGGAGGTGGCCGTGTCGGTAACAAGGGGTGGGTCCGAAGCTGCTGCGGGCGCGCTCTTCGATGGCAGCTCCGAGATTGGTTATCGAGGCCCGACCGCGTGCGCCGCGGCGGGCATCACCTACCGCCAGCTCGACTACTGGGCGCGCACGGGCCTCGTGGAGCCAAGCGTTCGCGCGGCACACGGCTCTGGCTCCCAGCGCCTCTACGGCTTCCGCGACATCCTCGTGCTCAAGGTCGTCAAGCGGCTCCTCGACACGGGAATCTCCCTGCAACAGATCCGCGCCGCGGTCCAGCACCTGCGCAATCACGGGACCGAGGACCTCGCCCAGGTCACGCTGATGAGCGACGGGGTGAGCGTGTACGAGTGCACGTCGCCCGATGAGGTCGTTGACCTCCTCGCGGGCGGCCAGGGAGTCTTCGGCATCGCGCTCGGCCGGGTGTGGCAAGAGGTTGCGGGCGAGCTCGCCGAACTGCCCGCGGTGCGCGCGGAGGACGGGCTGATCGCCGACGGGAGCGACGAGCTGGCGGGCCGCCGCGCGGCCCGCAAGACCGGCTGAGATGTCCTGTGCGAACAGGCCTCGTCCAGGCCGGAACATCTGGGCCGCACCACAGTTTGGTGACCCGCACTTAGTGGCGAGCGCTACACTATGGGACAGCCAATGACCCGGCCGGGAGAGTCCCCGCGCGTCTGACGTGACAGCGTCTGACGACAACGGGGCGCCGAAGGGGCAAGCATCCCCGGAACCTCTCAGGCACCAAGGACCGGGCCGGGCAGGCGCTCTGGAGCCAGCCGGGCGACAGATCGGGGAGCCCAGACCGGGGAGGCTCCATGCAGGGTGATTTGCCCGTTTTCGCCAGTGATGTCGCCGATGACCGTGCCGAGTTCTGTCGCGGCCGGCACATCGGGCCGTCAGAGGAAGACCAGCGGGCCATGCTCGCCACTCTCGGCTACGCCTCGGCCGATGACCTCATGACGGCCGCGCTTCCCGCCTACGCGCGGCCGCCGGCGTCGCTCGCCGCCCTGCCCGCGCCGCGCACCGAGCGCGAGGTCCTCGATGACCTGCGCCGCCTCGCCATGCGGAACACCGTCTCGGTCTCCATGATCGGCCTCGGCTACTACGGCACGATCACCCCCCCGGTCATCCGCAGGAACGTGCTCGAGAACCCGGCCTGGTACACCGCGTACACGCCGTACCAGCCAGAGATCTCGCAGGGCCGTCTTGAGGCGCTGCTGAACTTCCAGACGATGGTCTGCGACCTGACCGCGCTCGACGTCGCCAACGCGTCGCTGCTTGACGAGGCCTCGGCCGCGGCCGAGGCGATGACCCTCACGTTCCGGGCGAGCAGCAAGCGTACGGTCTTCCTTGCTGACGCCGACTGCCTCCCGCAGACCCTCGACGTGCTGCGCACCCGCGCCGAGCCCCTGGGGATCGAGCTGCGCGTAGCGCGCATCACCGCGGACACCGACTTCGCCAGTGCTTTTGAGGGTGTCTTCGGCGTGCTGCTGCAGTACCCGGGCGCGTCCGGTGAGATCCGCGACCTCGGGCCGGTCATCGAGGCGGCGCACGCCGCGGGCGCCAGGGTGGCGGTCGCGGCTGACATCCTGGCGCTGACCCTGCTCAAGCCCCCGGGCGAGCTTGGCGCCGACATCGCGCTCGGCTCCACGCAGCGGTTCGGCGTGCCGATGTTCTACGGCGGCCCGCACGCCGCGTACCTGGCGGTCCGCGACGACCTGCGCAGGCAGCTGCCCGGCCGCCTCGTCGGCGTGTCGGTGGACGCCGACGGCAACCCGGCGTTCCGGCTGGCGCTGCAGGCGCGCGAGCAGCACATCCGCCGGGAGAAGGCGACGAGCAACATCTGCACCGCCCAGGTGCTGCTCGCCGTCGTCGCCGCCATGTACGCGTGCTACCACGGTCCCGACGGCCTGACCGCCATCGCGCGCCGGGTGCACCGGCACGCGATGACCCTCGCCGCGACGCTGAAGGACTACGGGCTGGTGATCAGCGGCGCCGATGCCTTCGACACCATCGGGGTACTGCTCCCTGGGCCGACACGAGGCGCGTGCCGCCCTGCTGCGGGCCAAGGCGGCCGGGTACAACCTGTACGACGCGGGCGACGGCTTGGTCCAGGTCTCGTGCGACGAGACGACGACGCAAGAGCAGCTGCGGCACGTGATCGCGGCGCTGGTCGGTGCGTCCATGGTCGGCACGGGGCTCGATGCGGCCGACGTGCGACTGACGGTGGCGGGCGGCGATTCCATCCCCGCGGCTCTCGTCAGGACCTCGAAGTTCCTCACGCACCCCACGTTCAGCGCCCACCACAGCGAGACCGGCATGCTGCGCTACCTGCGCCGCCTGTCGGACATGGACGTGGCACTCGACCGGTCGATGATCCCGCTCGGGTCGTGCACGATGAAGCTGAACGCGACCGCCGAGATGGAGCCGGTCACCTGGCCGGAGTTCGCCGGGCTGCACCCCTTCGCGCCGGCGGCCGACGCCGCGGGCTACGCCGAGCTGATCGGCGACCTGGAGCGGTGGCTGTGCGCGGTGACCGGCTATGACGCCTGCTCCCTCCAGCCGAACGCCGGCTCGGCGGGTGAGCTCGCCGGCCTGCTCGCCATCCGGGCATATCACCGGTCACGGGGGGACGGCGCGCGAGACGTCTGCCTGATCCCCGCCTCCGCGCACGGCACGAACGCGGCGTCCGCGGTCCTCGCGGGCCTGCGGGTCGTGGTGGTCAACTGCGGGCCCGACGGCGCGGTGGACACCGGCGACCTGCGTGCCAAGCTGACCGCCCACGACGGGCGGGTGGCCGCGATCATGGTCACCTACCCGTCCACCAACGGGGTGTACGAGGAGACGATCACCGAGGTCGCGGACCTGGTCCACGAGGCCGGCGGCCAGGTCTACATCGACGGGGCCAACCTCAACGCGCTCGCCGGCGTGGCGTCACCCGCCCTCCTCGGCGGGGACGTGTCCCACCTCAACCTGCACAAGACCTTCTGCATCCCGCACGGCGGCGGCGGCCCCGGGGTTGGCCCGGTCGCCGCGAAGGCGCACCTCGCCCCGTTCCTCCCGGCCAGGTCCGGCCAGGAGGGCACCGACACGGTGCCGGCTACCCAGGTGGCGGGCGCGCCGTACGGATCGGCGGGCATCCTGCCGATCTCGTGGGCGTACATCGCCATGATGGGCGCCGCGGGGCTGCGCCGGGCCACGCAGGTCGCCGTCCTGTCCGCGAACTACGTGGCCCGCCGGCTGGCGCCGTACTTCCCGGTGGTCTACGCGGGGCGGGACGGCCTGGTCGCCCATGAGTGCATCGTCGACCTGCGCCGCCTGCCCGGCGGGATCACGGTCGAGGACGTGGCCAAGCGGCTCATCGACTTCGGCTTCCACGCGCCGACGATGTCGTTCCCCGTCGCCGGCACGTTCATGATCGAGCCGACGGAGAGCGAGTCGCTCGCGGAGCTTGACGCCTTCTGCGACGCGCTGATCGCCGTGCGGGCCGAGGTGGACAAGGTCGCGTCCGGCGAGTGGGACACGGCCGACAACCCGCTGAAGAACGCGCCGCACACCGCGGAGATGCTGATCGCGGCGGATTGGTCCCACCCCTACCGGCGGGATGAGGGCGGCTACCCAGGCGGCCACGGCGGGGGCGGCCTCGCGAGCGGCCGGGCCAAGTACTGGCCGCCGGTCCGCCGCATCGACCAGGCCTACGGCGACCGCCACCTGGTCTGCGCCTGCCAGCCGCCGCAGGCCTACGAGTAGAACGGAGCGGGAGGCGCTGTCGAGTAGGCCGGGTCCCCGCTGCTACACCAGCGGGGACTCCGGCCTACTGGCGGTGAAACCGGCGTGAGGGGGGAGAGAAGCCCCTGGTGTTCCGCGGCGGAGGAGGATGCCGCCACGGGTGCCGGGTTCGCCGCGTCCCCGCGGAAGGCTGCGGGGGAGGGGAAAGTTCATTCGCCGCTCGCGACCGGGTAGCTCGACAGGCCGGCGAGGTGCCGAGGCAGTTCTATCACGACAATACCGGGCTGATCCGGCGGATCGGTGCGTCCCACGACCGCGATCGAGGTGACTTCGCCACGGTTCACGGCGAGGTGCGGCGTTCCTGGCGGTACGTAGATGAAGTCGCCGGCCCTGACCGCCGACCGTTTGCCGAGGCCGGGGCCGTGCCAGACGTCCGCCTCGCCGCTCACCACGTAGATGGCGGTCCCGCCGTCGGCGTGGAAGTGCGGCATGCCGCGCGTGCCCGGCGGGATCATGACGAGATGCAGGCGGAGCACGTGTGCGCCGGACGACGGGCCGCTGACGCCCGGTTGCTGGTCCCCGACACTCCGCCTGCCGTCTTCGCCGCGGCTCCGGATGATCACGCCGTGTTTCTGAGCACGGGGATCCTGAACACGGGTGCCCTGAGCGCGCACGTCGGTGCGGGCGGGTTCCGTGCCACGAGGCCGGTTCAGCCACCCGTCGACCATGCTAACTCTCAGCATTTATACGTGTCCCATCCGTGATGCCTACTCTGCCAAGATTATGGCGCTACGTAGGGATATGGATACCCTCGGTAAGGACATAGGGATATAGCGAAGGAGTAAGTAATACGTAGCGAAAAGGCCACATTTACCCCCATTAGTCCAGTTCATCGCGGTTATTCGAAGCACGCTTCCGTTCGGAGTGACCGAAATCTCAGTCCGGCCAACCGCCGTCGCGGGCGTTATCGTTACGCTCCGCCACCAGCGGCGCGGTGACCTTGGCCACAGCGGATACTCGGCGCGCGTGTCTGTGCCACCTCCCCGGCCGGCCTGCGAGAGCCTATGAATCGGGCGGTGAACCATACGGCGCCGTGCTCCGTTCCCCTATACAGGATGCGAGGGCGAGGGAGCTTCCCCATCCGCATCAGCGGCCACCCATGCGAATAGGAGCATTCGTGACACACGAACCACAGACGGACTCGCTGGCCACTCGAAGGGGCGTGCTGGCCGGCGTCGGCCTGGTGGGTCTCGCGAGCGCGATCACCGCCTGCGGCGCGGGCACCTCAAGCAGTACGCCGGCCGCGGGCAACGCGGCGGGCACTACGGGCGGCGCCGGGACCGCGGCCCCGGCGAGCAGCGCCGCCGCCGGCGGCGCCAGCAGTTCCGCCGCGACGAGCGCGCTGGCCGCCACCAGCAAGATCCCGGTCGGCAGCGGCATGATCTTCCCCGAGCCGCAAGTGGTCGTCACCCAGCCCACGGCCGGCGAGTTCAAGGCGTTCAGCGCGGTCTGCACCCACATGGGGTGCATCGTCAACCAGATCAGCAACCAGACCATCGACTGCCCGTGCCACGGCAGCCAGTACAGCATCACGACCGGCGCCGTGGTGGCGGGGCCCGCGCCGCGGCCGCTGCCCGCCAAGCAGATCAAGGTCTCCGGTGGCAGCATCTTCCTTGCATAGAGACCTGGCCTTCTCGGCCCGCGTGCGGCACGCCGAGCCGGTGATGGGGACGGTGGTCTCATTCGACGTCCCGGTCGCCGCGCGCCATGACGGTTCGCTCGACGACGCCATCAGGTGGCTGCACTGGGTCGACCGGGTCTTCTCCCCCTACCGGCCGGACAGCGACGTATCGCAGCTCGCGGGCGGCGAGGTGACCGTCGACGGGTGCGCGCCCGAGATGGCCGAGGTCATCGAGCAGTGCGCGTTCGTCCGCGAGCTGTCAGGCGGCTACTTCACGGCGTCACCGTGGGGCCGGTTCGACCCGTCCGGCTACGTGAAGGGCTGGGCCGTCGAGCGCGCCGCGCACATCCTGTCCGCCGCCGGTTCCGCGAGCCACCTCGTCAACGGCGGCGGAGACGTGCAGTGCGCGGGAGACCGGCCCGGCACGGCGCCCGGCGCCGGGCCCGCGCCGCCGTGGCGGGTGGGCATCGCCGACCCGCTGCGGCCCGGCCGTCTGGCCCTGGTCGTGGAGGCCAGGGACTGCGGCGTCGCCACGTCAGGCACCGCCGAGCGCGGCGCGCACATCGTGAACCCGCGCACCGGCGTGGCCGCCGCTGGCCTGGCCAGCGTCACGATGGTCGGCCCAAGCCTGGCGCTGGCCGATGCGTGCGCCACCGCCGCCTTCGCCATGGGCCCCGCCCTCGCCCGTGACTGGACGGAGTCCCTGGACGGCTACGCGGCCTACGCGATCACCGCGGCCGGCGACACCTGGCAGACCAGCGGCTTCGCCGCCCGCATCGCCAAGGACTGAGCCGGCTGCTCAGGAGGCGCCAGTATCCGCGAGGCCGGTGCCGGTGAGGTCAGCGTCGGTGAGGCCGGCAGAGTGCCGGTCGCGGCGCAGGACCGTCAGCAGCTCGTCGTAGGGGCCGATGAGGTACGCCTCGTCGGCCTGGTGGAAGCGCGTGGTGCGGCGCGGCGGGTGCTCAAGCACGGAACGGTCGGCGGCGCGGCGCAGCGCGAGCACGCGCGTGCGCGCCGTCAGCTCGTCCATGCGCAGGCCCTCGAGGCCGCCGCCCGGGGTGACGGTGAGCCGGGCGATGAGCAGCGGCTCGTCGCCCGCGTAGAACGTGGAGAGCACGTCGAGGCCGAGGGCCGCGCCGACGAACCACGGGGCGGCGAGCGCGGCGGTGGACCGGACGTGCCTGAACCCGAACGTGTCCTTCACCGAGTGGGCGAGTTGCGGGTCGAAGATCCGCAGCACCACCGGCGTCGCGGGCCAGCGCGGCCCGAGCTGGTCGCGTACCGCCAGCCCGGTCTCCAGGTTGGCCAGGTCGTCGCTGGTCAGCACCGCGACCGCGGACGCGGCGGCCAGCCGGGCCGAGGCGAGGACCTCCGGCAGCGTCGCGTCGGCGATCATCACAGGGACACCGAGGGCACGCAGCTGGCCGAGGTGCCTGTTGCGCTCGTTCATCTCGATCACCACCACGTCCCGCCCGGCGTCGTGGAGCTGCCGCGCGACCCGCAGGCCGACCGTGCCGAGGCCGATGACCAGGACGTGACCGCGCAGCGCGGTGATCTTCTGCAGCCCGAGCGACTCCTCGATGCGCCGGCTGACCAGCATGTTCGTGACGAGCGCGAAGAAGACGGCGACGAACAGCGCGCCGGCCAGCATCAGCAGGACCGCGAACACCACCAGCCAGGAGGGCTCGCCGCGGAACGAGTAGTCGCCGTAGCCCACGGTCGTCACGGTCTCGACGGTGAAGTACACCGCGTCGAGCAGCGAGATCCGGTGACCGGGCCCGGCGTACTGGTAGGTGAAGCGCAGCACGAGCGTCGCGGTCACCAGTACGGTGAGCAGCGCGCCGAGGGCGATCGTGATCCGCCGGTCGGTGGCGCGCGCCAGCGACACGGCGAGGTCACGCAGTGCCCGCATGGCGCGCTCGGCGGCACTGGGCCCCGCAGCACTGGGCCCCGCGCGCGGATCATCGGGCTGCTCACCGCCAAGCACGCCGAGAACCCCGGGCGAACCCGGCGCGGCGCCGGCCCAGGGACCGCCGGGGCTCGCGGTGGCGGTGAGCCGGCGGATCCGCTCGGGATGGTCGATGACGGCCGCGGCGGCAAGCTCGTCGGGGGTGCCGATGAGCGTCACCTCGTCGCCCGCGCTGACCTGGGTGTCCCTGCCAGGGCAGACAAGCACTTCGCCGTCCTTCGGCACCACCGCGACCGGGGCGAGCGCCCCGTACAGCTCGCGCAGCGTCGCCGCGGACGGCGCGGTGGTACGGGCGGCGAGGAACCGCATCCCTGACAGGGACATCTCCTGCACGCCCTCGCCCAGGCAGACCTCGACAACTGACGGTGCGGACAGGCCGGCGACGTCGAGCACCGCCACGCCGGCCTCCTTGACCGCGCGCCCGACCGCCGGGTTGGTGAGCTGCGCGACCACCCGCACCTCCGCGCGCAAGCGCCTGGCGAGCAGCGCGGTCTCAAGCGCGGACAGGTCGTCGTCCTGTGCGCAGATCACCGCGATCGCCCCGGCGAGCCCCGCTGACATCAGCGTCTCCTCGGCCCGCGCCGGCCCGGTGATCAGCGGCACGCGCCAGGCGGCGAGCATCCGGACGAGCGCCGGGGCGGGGTTGCCGTCCACGACCACGGTGGGGACGCCGGAGAGCACGAGCTGCTCCACCATCCGCAGCCCCACGTCGGGCAGCCCGCAGACGATCACGTGCCCCTGCTTGCTCACCTGCACTCCCCTCACGCGGCCAAGCATGCTCATGGCTGGTTGCCGGCATATTACGGGAAGGAGGCGGCGGGCCGAACGCCCCGGCCCTGCGGCAAGCTGTGCGGGGAACCCCAGGTCGGCGGTCCCTGCTCTGAATTAGCCCGAACGAATTCGGCTTCCTCACCCCCGTCCCGCCGATCGCAGAGCGGGCCTGCGCTAGCCCCGGGCCTTGCCCTCGATCCGGTCCGCCTCCGCCATGCGTGCCGCGATCTCGCGTTCTGACCGCGCGTACCCGGCGAAGGCGCGCTGCGCGTTCGCCGCGCGCCGGTAGGCGTCACGTGCGCTGGAACGCGCGCTGCGGATGAGCTTGTCGCCCACGTCCTCGAAGACCCCAGCAACCAGGCCGATATGCGGCTCGCCGTCGGCCGCCGCGCTGGGGAAGGGGCCGAACAGCTCGAGAAGCTGCACCGCCTCCACCGAATGACCGCGGTGAAGCCAGCTCTGCACGTCCCTGACCGCCAGCGACCGGTCGCCATCCAAGCGCCACCCCTGCGCCTCGCACGCGCCCCTCACCTCGTCCAGCGGGAATCCGCCCTCAAGCGGGAATCCGTCGAGCAGGATGAATCCGCCTCTGCCGAGGAAGATGAGGCGGGGCTGCCTGACCTTGCCGTACAACGTGAACTTCGGGAGAATCCGCAGCGTGTCGCCGTCGCCGCTGGTCAGCGTGAGTGGTGGCTTGTTTTTCGCGGCCGGTCGGCTGACGATCGCGTCGCGGCCCACCTCAAGCTGACGCCTGTTCCGGTTGAGGGCGAACCAGCCGCCGACGCTCAGCAGGATGAGGACACCGAAGATGACGCCGGCCGCGACCCGCCCGCTCGTCGAGGGCTGAGCGCTTTCTGAGCCGGCCAGTGACAGAACCCACAAGAGGGTGAGAAACGCCAAGACAATGGTGACCGGCCTGGACGGACGGGTCCTGATGACGACGACCCCAGGTGGTCGGCCAGCACCATGCTCCTGCACGAGGCAATCCTAGCCCGTCTTTACCTTTAGTTCGATAAATCCTTTATGTCGTGGGATGACTAAGAAAAGCGTTTTGCCCGAGTTACTCGCCGACCACGCCGTCGATCGCCTCGCGCAGCAGGTCGGCGTGCCCGGCGTGCCGCGCGGTCTCCTCGATCAGGTGCAGCATCGCCCAGCGGAGCGTGAACGGCTTGCCGCCGACGCGCGTCGAGACCGAGACGTCGTCCAGGCTGGCCGCCCCCGCCGCCACCTGCCTGGCGCGGTCGCACGCGTCCCGGTACCGGCGGCGCAGCCAGTCGGGCTCCTTCTCGAGCGCGGTGCGGAACTCGTAATCGGGATCGGCCTTCCAGTCGATGCCCGCGAAGTCGTCGCGGGGCGGTTGGCCGATGAACGCCTCCTCGAACCAGATCTCCTCGACGAGCGCCAGGTGATACAGGATGCCGGCGAGCGTCAGGCCGGAGCTGGGGATCTTCTGCGCGAGCTGCGCCTTCGTCAGCCCGTCGGTCTTGAGCAGGATCGTCTCCCGCTGGTAGTCGAGGTACTGCCCGAGCGAGTCCCGCTCGCTGGTCGTCGTGGCGTCAGGGTCCTGCCGCACCGGCGTCTCCTCTCCGTGGCACATCGAGACTGCAAACCTCAGAACGTACTGCCGACCTTAGCCAGGGACAACTTCATTCCCGACGCCGCTACAGCAGCGTCTCCTGGCCGGAGTCGTAGACGAGGAGGCCGTCGTCGCGCAGGCGCAGGCCGGGGGAGGGGCGGTGGGGCTCGAGGCGGCCATCGTGCATCAGGTGGCGGACCTCGACCTCGCGGGCGACGCAGACGTAATCCGCGACCAGGCGGCGGTGGCAGCGCCACCACAGGGACTCCGAGCACATCACGACCACCTGCCTTGACTCCGCCTCGGCCAGCACGGCATCGATCGCGGCGCGGAAGTCCGCGGACCGCATGTGCTCGGCGTAGCCGCGGAACATGTCCTCGCGCCACGCCACGTCGGGATTGCCCGCGCTTGGCTTGCGGAAGCCGCCAAGGCGCTTCTCCCACCGGTAGGCGATGCCCGCCTCCGGCAGCCACTCCTCCATCGCCGCCCGGACGAACTGGGGATTGCGCCGGCTGCCGGGCGCGGTGCGGATGTCCACGAGCGAGGCGGCGCAAGCGCCCGCGAGCGTCGCGACGGTCCGTTCCGCGGACTCGGTGCCATGCCCGTACGTAAGGAGCATGACCAGACACTACGGCCACGTGCCCGCCGGGGCAGACCCCGGCTCGGTCACCGCGCCCGCGCGCCGGGATGGCACTATGGGCGAATGCCGGATGAGACGAAGGTTGAGCTCGGATTGGTGCAGCAGACGCTCTTCTTCCCGCTCCTGGCGCGAGCACGGGAGACGGAGAGCAGGCGGCCGCTGCTGAGTGATCCCAAGGCCGTGGAGCTGGCGCGCGCGATTGACTTCGACCCGGCCACCTTCCAGAGCACCATGCGCTTCATCGTGGTGATCCGGACGATGATCTTCGACTGGTGGATCCGCCAGTTCCTGGCCGAGCACCCGGACGGGACGGTCGTCGAACTCGGCACCGGGCTGAACACGCGCTTCGAGCGGACGGACAACGGGTCGGTGCACTGGATCGACCTGGACCTGCCGGACACGATCGAGCTGCGCCGGCGGTTCTTTCATGACACGGAGCGGCGGCGCATGCTCGCCGCGTCGCTGCTCGACGAGGACTGGCTGCCGGAGGTCGAGCGACTACCAGGGCCGTACTTCTTCGTGTCCGACGGCGTCCTCACCTACCTGCGTGAGGAGGAGGTTACCGGCGCGCTCGCCAGGATCGCGGCCAGGTTCCCCGACAGCAGGCTGGCGTTCGACACCTACCCGCGCGCGACGTTCAAATGGGAGCACAAGATGGCCGCCAAGCGAGGCCTCGCGCTTTGGCAGTGGCCGTGCGACGACCCGCGCACGCTAGAGCGGCTCGGCCTGCGCCTGCTCGAGTCAGCCAGGGTCACCCGCCCGCCCGCGGGTTTCCGCGCGGAACTGCCCGCCAGGTACCGCTACCTGCTACCGCTCGCCGACCCGATTCTCGGCCAGGGCGTCACGCTGAGCCTGTTCCGCGCGGCTCCAGGGCACTCGTCATAACGTCCGTGGGTCCTGCGAACGATCGGTGCCGGCCATGTCGGCCGGTCGCCTGTTCGCGGGCCTGCCGTGGCCGTCAGGTGGTGTAAACGCCAGTCGGCCTGTCGTGGTAACCCTTCGCCCCGATGGCCCGGGCGAGCGGACTGCGCGGGTCCTCGCCGGACTTGAGCGCGTCGAGCACGGAACGGAAGTCGTGCCTGGGCGCCCAGCCCAGCTCGGCGCGGGCACTGGCGTTGACGTACACGCGCCCGATGGACGGGAACATCCGCCAGCCCCGCCGGGCGTACTCCGCCTCGTAGTCAGGGAACAGCCGCCGCACCACCGCGGGAGCGTCATCGCGCAGGCCCGCCAGGTCACCAGGGGTGAACGGCGTCGTCGCGCTCACGATGTACTTCCCGAACCCGATCCCCGCCGCGCGCTCCACCGCCAGCAGGTGCGCGGCCGCCACGTCCGCGACGTCGACCCGCCGGTAAAGGAACTCGTTGGCCTTGACGTTCGCGTCGGCGTGGGCGGAGCGCACGTCGTCGTTATCGTCGCCCTCCGGGAAGAACCGCGAGGTCCGCAGGACGATGACGGGCAGGCCGTGCTCGGCGTGGGCGAGCTCGCACAGGTCCTCGGCGGCCGTCTTGGTCACGCCGTAGATGTTCCGCGGCCGCGGCACCACGTCTTCGGTGATCCACGCGGCCGGCTCGCCTGGCGCCGGGGTTAGCGCGCGGCCGAACGCGCTCGTGCTGCTCGTGAACACGAAGCCGCTCACGCCTGCTTCTGCGGCCTCCTCGAGCAGCGTCAGCGTCCCGGTCACGTTGGTGTCCACGAACGCCTGCTTGGCGTGCGAGCCGATATGGGGCTTGTGCAGCGTCGCCGTATGGAGGACCGCGTCGGTGCCGGCCATGCAACGGCGCACGACGGCCCGGTCCGCGACTGATCCGACCACCGCCGTATAAGGACTTGGCCTGAGATCTACTCCGGTAACGTCATGCCCGCCGTCCCGCAGGACCCGGACAAGTGCCTCGCCAAGATGCCCCGCGCTGCCGGTCACCATCACTCGCACAGCGGCTAGCGTAACGGCCCGCGAGGAGCAGGGCCGAATGATTTTGCCCGCCGGGCCGTCATCACCCGCCCCGGCGCGGGAGCGCCTGACTGTGGTCGGCGCTGATGTCAGAGACGGCACCGGGCGAGGCGTGATTCGCCCGCGCATGAGCACTGTCCCGGGTGCTGCCGAGACCATCTCCTACTGGCTTTTTATCGGCGATTCCCCTGTTGGGGCGTAATGTCCGAGCTATGGGCAACGTGGACGGCGGGGGGTGGCGCTACACGGCCCGCTACGGCTGGAACTGGCGGTCTGCGCAGGCGATCAGCAGGGCGCTTGGCAGCCTTGCGCTGCCGATGCCGCCCTGGTTCCGCGCGGTCGTGGCGCGCGGCCTGCTGACGCGGACCGCGCTGCACGCCGACGCCCACGGCATCTGGGGAAGCGCGGGGCCGCTGCCGGCGGGGCCCGCCGGCCCGTGCCCGTGCCCGTGGAAGGACGTTGCGGACATTGTCGTGTGGGATTACGGCCACCTGAGGGTCATCGGGCTCGCCCGCCGCGGCGACGCGGTCGGCGGGGGCCCGGCGGCCAGGGCGGTGGCGTCCGGCGCCTCCCGGCAGCCGCGCCCGGCCCGGCGCAGGGCCTGGCTGCGGCACCCGTCCTACCCGGCGTTCATCGCGCCCGACGGGTCGCCTTACGACGCCGGGAACGTGGTGACGGCGAACGGGTGGTGCGTCGACACTGCCCGGTTGCGGGCGGTGGTACGGCACTTCGCCCCGCGGGCGGGGTTCACCGACCTGTCCGCCGCCGGCGTCGCGCCGGAGTCTGGCGGGCCGTTCGGGTTCGCCTTCGAGGTTGCCGCCGGCCTGGCCGAGCTCATCGGGTGGCGGCGCCTCGGCTGGCTGGTCGGCGTGGCCGCCGCGGCCGCCGTCCTGGCCGTCGCGGCCGCCGGCCTCGGCAGCCAGGGCCTGGCCCCGGTCGGCGTGGCCGCCGGCGCGCTGGCCCTCGCCGTGCTCACCTGGCGCGCGGTGGCCGCCCGCCGCCGGCGGCGCCGCTCCGCGCACGCGGAGACCTGGCTCGCGTCCGGCCGCGAGGACGCGGAAACCTCGCCGCTGGCGGGGCTCCGCCGTGGCCGGCTCGCCGCCTGGGCGCTGCGGGTCAGCCCGCTGGCGGGCTGGCGCGGCCGGCCAGGCACGGGTACCTACCGGCGCCGTTCCCCTTATGCCATCCGGCGAAGACGATGAGGCCGCGCCCAGTTTCGGTCGAGAGCATTATCGCCGGACGGCGGAAGGCCGGTCCGTTGCCCGGCGGCGGGAAGGTCTTCCGGTGCGAGGCCGGCGGCTGGCGCCGCCCCGCCTTCTCAGATGGTGGACAGTCGGCGCTGGCGAGCGCGCATCTGGGGAATCCGCCAGGTCGTCCCGGCGATACGGGCACATTGGGATGGCGCGCTCCACGGGAACATTCGATGGCGGTTCGCTAGGCGCTCCGTAGCGCAATGCCCGGCTACTTAAGTGGCGCGTGATGCCCGTGCGCGGGCTGACACGCGGCGCCCGCGCGCAGGCCGCGGCTTGATCGACAAGGATTTCGCTTTTCATGTGGATTCCGCAGCTTATTTGCTGCGGAATCCACATGATCATGGTCCGGGCCGCGGCGCCGGCGGGACAACCCGGACGAAACGGGCACGGGCGAGCCCGGCACGGAGGCGGGGAGCGCCTCAATTAACGGCAGGCACCCTATAGCGCTGACGATCCGCCGACTTGGAGAGCCCGGCGGGACCGCAGGTTTCTCCGGGGCTGCAGGGGCTGGCGGGCTGCAGTCCTCTGGAGCGGTATGCCCGTTCTGACCGACTGGCTGGCTCGTTTAGCGCCCTCGACGGGCGCAGTTCCCCGTCATGCGCCCGTGACTGGGAGGAAAACCGCGGACGGTGGTTGCGGCGGTCACAGGTGCGGGCGGGTGGCGGAAAATATGGCGCGGGAGGCCAGGCGGGCGCCCGCCGCCAGGTCCTCGAGCTTCGCCCACACGATCTCGGGGTGGCCGACCCGCCCGGCCAGGCCGCAGTCGGTGCCCGCGATCACGTTCTCCGCGCCGACTAGCCGGGCGTAGCGGGTCAGCCGCTGTGCCACCAGTTCTGGGTGCTCGATGATGTCCGTCGAGTGCCCCGCTCATCCGGTCACGGATGTAGCCGATGAACAGCCCGCGCTTGGAGACCTCACCGTCGTTGACGATGTCGATGCCCGCGGCCACCTGCCGCGCGACGACGTCCGCCACCGCGCCGGGCAGCGCCGCGTCGAAGGCCGCACGCTCGCGGGGACCGGCGTCGAATAGCCGTTGCAGGCCCTCGGGCCGCGGCAGCACCCCGGCGTGTGACACGAGAATCCGCTCAGTGCTTCGTAGCATCGCCGGAGTCCTTCGGTTGTCGGTGCGGGCGCGGCCTGCCCTCGGCAGTACCGTACCGGTCCAGCGGACGCCGGGGCCTAACCCCGCCGCGAAGGGCAACGGACCGGGCGGGAGGAAGCCGCCCGGCCTTTCTTGCGGCAGCACACGCGAAGCGGTGGCCTACATGAAGTTGCGGGTGTGCAGGGCGGAGAGCTCAGCGGCCTCATCGTCGGGAAAGCCGATGTAAGCCAGCCGCCTGCGGCGGCCTTCGTCCATGCGCTCCTGCAGGTCGCGTACCTGCTGCCACCCCCGCCTGATCGCCTCGGGCGACCACGAGCCCGCGGCGAGCAGGACCAGGGAGTCGAAGACCTCCGCGTTCAGTCCCGCGGTGTCGAGCAGCGTGGCGTGGCGGCGCTCCACCGACTGGCGCAGCGTGCCGAGGTAGGACTTGTCGGACGTCGCCAGGTGCGCCGTGTGCGCCACGCCGAACGCCACGTGCCGGGCCTCGTCCCGCACCGCGAGCCTGGTCACGTCGGCCGTGACCTGGTCGGGGGCGTGGTCGTGGATGAATCGCAGCAGGTCGAGGAAGGTGCCCTCGCCGAGCACCGACAGCAGGAACGACGCGGTCGTGAAGTCCGGCTCGGCCAGGAGCGTCTGCAGCGAGGCACGGCCGCCGGCCGACGAGGTGCCGAGCGGTCCGCCCGACAGCAGGGCGCGGCGGGTGAACACCTCCACGTGCCGCGCCTCGTCGGCGGCCTGGGTCGCAAGCAGCTGCATGACCTCGCGGTAGTGCGGATGGAGCTGCGACAGCAGCCTGGCCGGGATGATGAGCGCGGCCTGCTCGTTCTCCACCAGGTAGGTCATGATCTGCACGACGGCGCGCTCGACCTCTTCGGGGACCGCGCCAAGCGGCGCGGCCCAGTCGACCGCGGTGGCGGGGTCCCACTGGCTGGCGGCCGCGGCCGCGTACAGCCGCGGTGCGATGTCGGCCCAGACGTGCTCACGCTGCGACCACTGGGCGCCGATCGGCGGACCGCCCGCCTCGACGAGCGCGCCGCGGGCCGCCAGGCCCCAGGCCTGGTCGGCGCGCGCCTCGGGCGCGCCGATGGCGTCGCCGGCCCGCACCGCGCCGAGCCAGCGGCGCTCATCCGCGCTTCCCTTGACGACGACCAGCGCCGGCGCCGCGTTTCCCGGCCAGGGGCCGGCCGCACGCTCGCCTTCGGCACCGGGCAAGGTGCCGTCTGCCGCGCCGGCGTCCGCCAGCTGGTGGCCGTGCTCGCGGCACCAGGCGGCGAGGTGGACGCGCAGCGCCTGGTGCCTGCCGGATACGGCCAGCCGCTCGCCGGGGGCGAGACGCGCGAGCGCCCTGGCGATCAGCAGGTGCCCGCCCTCGTCTAGCCCGAGGTCGGCTAGGTCGGTCAGCTCAGCGGCAGGCATGGCGATTACGGCCGGTAGTCCGCCGCGGTGATCTCGCCGTTCTCGCCGTAGAACCCGGCTTCGTCGACCGCGCGCTCCAGTTGCTCGTAACCGGACAGTCGCGGCGGGCGCCACTCCTTGAGCCCCTCCAGGTCAAGCAGCGGGCGCAGCTCCGCGTCGGCGTAGTCCATCCCGAGCAGCAACGCCCCAAATCGCGAAATATCCGAATTGCCGCCGGCGCCGCCGGCCCCGCCGGCCGCCGACCGCCGACGGGCCCGCCGTCATCGTGCAGTGGTCGTACGCCGGAGTCTGCGCCAGCACACGCACCGCCCCGGCGGGCAGCACCCCCTCGCGGCCGAAGAGCAGCAGGTTCGAGTCGATCATGCACGCCGCGTCCACCCGGTCGGCGGGGTCGGCGGCGAAGAGCGCGCGCGCCGCGTCCCGCTCGCCGCCGACGTGGTCGCCGTGCAGCCCGACGCCGATGTCGAAGCGCCGCACGGCGACGTCGGCACCTGGCACCAGGCCGGCCGACCGCAGCAGCGACAG
Source organism: uncultured Actinomycetota bacterium (assembly GCA_963759545.1). Classification (GTDB taxonomy): domain Bacteria; phylum Actinomycetota; class Actinomycetes; order Streptosporangiales; family Streptosporangiaceae; genus Trebonia. Next base: position 17,936 of record CAVXAB010000047.1, on the reverse strand, counting down.
CGGCAGCAGCGTGGCCTGCGGCGAGTCCACCGCGCCGGTCGCCACGACCCGCCCCGCCAGGTCGGCGATCGACGTGATGGGCGAGTCGGCCCGCACCGCGATCACCGAGCGCAGGTCACAGTCGGTGTCGCGCATCGTGACTGGGGTCAGCGTGACGCCGCGCGCCGCGGCGAGCCGCCGGGCGCGTACCCAGGCGAGCGGCGAGTTCCAGGCGACGTCGATACGCCCGTCCACGAGATCACGAACCTGCCGCTCGTAGTTCGAGTACAGGACGTAATCGAAGTCAAGGTCACTCGATCGCAGCCACGCGCGGAACCCGTCCCAGATCGTCACGACCTTCTGGTCATAGGCGACGGCCCCGAGCAAGACCGCCATCAGACCTCCCCGAGCAGCGGCAGGCCGAGCAGCGCGCGGCCGATGAAGTCGTGCAGTGCGTCGGTCGTGGGGGCCATCACCCGCGCCGCCCGTGAGTCGCGGAAGAGCCGCTCGACCACCGACTCCTTGCGGAACGCGGCCCCGCCGCCCACCTTGAGCGCGAGGTCGGCGGCGTCCGCCGCGGCCTCACCCGCCGCCGCCTTCACCTCAAGCACCAGCAGCTGCGCGTCCTCGCGCCCGCTCTCCACCGCCGTGAGAGTCTCGGCAACCAGCGCCCAGGTCCGGTCGGCCTCGATCCGCAGCCGCGCGAGCTGCGCGCGCGGCACGGTCTGCTGCGCCAGCGATACGCCGAGATGCTCGAGCCGGGTCCGGCCCAGGTGCGCGGCCGTCTCATCGGCCAGCCGGCGCATCAGCCCCGCGCTCATCGCCGCGGAGCAGATCAGGAACACCGGCAGCACCGCCGCCAGCGCCAGGTCGAGCCCGGCCCCGTCGGTGCCGAGCAGCGCGCTCAGCGGCACCGTCACGCCGTCCGCGGTCATCGGCGCCGAGGAATTGCCCCGCAGCCCAAGGCCGTCGAACGCCCCGGCGACGGACAGCCCGGCCGCGCCGGCCGGCACAAGCCACAGCGTCATCGGACCTGTCCCGGTCGCACCGTCCAGTGGCTGGCTCGACCATACGTAGCTATCGGCTTCCCCCGCCGAGGTGACCCAGCTCTTGGACGCGTCCAGCCGCACGGTCTGCCCGTCGTCAAGCAGCACCGCGCTGGAAAGCGGCGCCCAGAAGTGGGACCGCGACCCCTTCTCAGAGAACGCCAGCGTCGACAGGTGCTCACCGGCCGCGATCGCGGTCAGCGTCTCCTTGTCCCCGGCCGCCGTCAGCGCGCCGACCGCGGCGTAGTGCATGGTCACGACCATCGCGGTGGACCCGCAGACGGAACCGAGTTCGCGGATCACCTCCGCGGCCTCCCGCAGCCCCGCGCCGCCGCCGCCCAGGTCGGCAGGCACGGTCAGCGCGAGCAGCCCGGCCGCGCCAAGCGCGCGGACCTGCTCCCTGGGGAACTCGCCGGACACGTCGACTTCCGTCGCCCGCGGTGCCACGACCTCGTCGATGACCCGTAGGAGCGCGTCGCGATACGACTCCTGAGATGGCATTGCCGCCTGCCTCTCCTAGATCCGTGGTTACGCGGATCCGCCCTCGCCCAGCCAGACCGACCGGACGCTTCTGATGCTGTACCGTGCTCGTCTTATGCTGCACCGTGCTCGCGCCGCCCGCTAGGGCCGCCAGCGACAGAAAAGTACCACGGCGGTCGTGCCGCTACCCCACCGCGTCGGCGCGGATGTGCTCAAAGATCAGCGACGTCTCGGTGTAGGAGACGTCCCCGTTGGAGGACAGCGTCTCGACGAAGTCGCGCAGCGCCGCCGTGGACGCGGCCGCGACGTGCAGCAGGAAGTCGTCCTTGCCGGCCAGGAAGAAGACGTTCAGCACCTCGGGCAGCCCCGCCACCCCGGCGACGAACCCGCGGATCCGGCTGCGCGCGTGCGACTGCAGCCGGACGGCGATCATCGCCTGCAGCGGGCGCCCGAGCGCCGCGGGGTCCACGTCGGCGTGGTAGCCGCGGATGACGCCGCGCTCGCGCAGTGACCTGACCCGGCCGAGGCAGGTCGACGGCGCGATGCCGACCCGCTCGGCGAGCGCGTTGTTCGCGATCCTGGCGTCTCGTGCCATCTCGTGCACGATGTGCCGGTCGATGTCGTCCAGGTCGCCCGCGCCGCCCGTGCCCACGGAACCCGGGCTCGCGGGCCCCGCTGCCATTTCGGGCCGAACACTATTCGGCTGGACGCCCGAAGTGCTAGATCCAGATGAAGTTCCCGCCATCATGACAGCAGTCTACAGAATCTTATTCATGAATCTAGCAACTTTTCCGATGAAAATGCATGATGTAAGCAGTGGGACGGGGTCGCTCGGGTACAAAGCCGTACCAGAAAAGGCGTCCGCCGCCAGCTAGGAAAGGCAGATACGCGATGAAGGTCGGCATCCCCCGCGAGGTCAAGAACCACGAGTACCGCGTCGCCATCACCCCCGCGGGCGTGCGCGAGCTGGTGAACCATGGCCACGAGGTCTACCTGGAGAAGGACGCGGGCGTCGGCTCTCAGCTCGCCGACGACGCCTACACCGCCGCCGGTGCCATCATCATCCCAGATGCGGACGAAGTCTGGGGCATCGCCGACATGGTGCTCAAGGTCAAGGAGCCGATCGCGGAGGAGTACCACCGCATGCGCCCGGGCCTGACGCTGTTCACCTACCTGCACCTGGCCGCCGACAAGGCCTGCACCGACGCCCTCCTCGGTAACAAGGTCACCGGCATCGCCTACGAGACGGTGCAGCTGCCCGACGGCAGCCTCCCGCTCCTCGCCCCGATGTCCGAGGTCGCGGGCCGCCTCGCCCCGCAGGTCGGCGCCTACCACCTGATGCGCCAGGGCGGCGGCTACGGCGCGCTGCTCGGCGGCGTCCCAGGCACCAGGGCGAGCTCGGTCGTCGTCATCGGCGGCGGCGTCTCCGGACAGCACGCCGCGCAGATCGCCGTCGGCATGGGCGCGCACGTCACCGTGCTCGACAAGAACATCGCCAGGCTCCGCCAGATCGACGCCATCTACCAGGGCCGGATCCAGACCGTCGCCTCCAACGCCTACGAGGTCGAGAAGGCCGTCCTCGGCGCCGACCTGGTCATCGGCGCGGTCCTCGTCACCGGGGCCAAGGCGCCCAAGCTGGTCTCCAACGACCTGGTCAGGCGCATGAGGCCGGGCTCCGTGCTCGTCGACATCGCCATCGACCAGGGCGGCTGCTTCGAGGACAGCCACCCGACCACGCACGCCGAGCCGACCTTCCGCGTGCACAACAGCGTCTTCTACTGCGTGGCGAACATGCCGGGCGCGGTCCCGAACACCTCGACCTACGCGCTGACCAACGCGACCCTGCCCTACGCCGTCGAACTCGCCGACAAGGGCTGGCGCGCCGCGCTCAAGGCGGACGCGGCCCTGGCGGTCGGCCTCAACACCCACGAGGGCCAGCTGACCAACGAGCCGGTCGCGACCGCCCACGGCTACGAGGCCGTGACCGTCGAGTCGGCGCTCGCTTAACAGCACCAGTCTCCCGTCACCCGTAATCCGGCCGTGACGGGACATGCGGACCGGAGGGATGCACCACCCCTGCACCCCTCCGGTCCGCTATTTGCTGCGCCGCCCATGCGCTCAGGGATACTCGCCGCGCCCTCATTCGTAAAGATCTTGGATCGATGAGCCCCCGATGGCCGTACCCATCGATCCAAGATCTTCGCCCCCGCGGACGCCGGCTCGGGTAACAGCGGCAAGCGCCCGGGCCGGAAGGCTGAACTACCCCCACCGCCTTCCGGCCCAGCCCGGTCCCGCTCCACCACGAGGCTTCATGACGGCGCGGGAACGCACGCTTCCTTATACGAGACCAACACGGCCAACGGATTGGAAGCGCGGCTACGCTGGCCGGCATGACGGGCATCCAGCCGGAGCTGTGGACCGACCGCGCGGCCGCGGCGGTGGCATTTTACGAGGCGGCCTTCGGCGCGAGGGTCCTTCATCGGGTGGGCGAGGGCGATGAGATCGTCGCGCAGCTGGCCATCGGCGACGCTGCCTTCTGGGTTTCCTCTGGCGGGCGCGAAGGACCGCGGTTCAGCCCGAAGGCGATCGGCGGCACGACCGGCCGGACGTTGCTGCTGGTTGATGACCCGGACGCGCTGTTCGCGCAAGCGGTCAAGGCCGGCGCCACCCCGGCGTCCGTGATGGCCGACGAGCACGGCTGGCGCCTGGGCCGGATCTTCGACCCGTTCGGCCACGAATGGGAAATCGGCAGGCCCCTTGGCCCCTGGCCGCCCTCCTGACACAAGCCCGGGTAGCGCACGCCGCCGCGATCGGCGGTGCCGTCAGCGACGCAGGGCGGGCTGCTTAGCCGATCCGGACCGGGAGCGTTTCCAGGCCGTGGATGAGGCTGCTTGGCCGCCAGCGAAGCGTCGCCGGGTCGGCCGCTAGCGACAAGTCGGGGAACCGGCCAAAAAGCGCGCCGAACGCGACCTCGCCCTCGAGCCTGGCCAGTGGCGCGCCGAGGCAGTAGTGGATGCCGTGCCCGAACGCCACGTGCCCGCCGGCGTCGCGCCCCACATCGAGCCGGTCGGGGTCGCCGAAGCGGTGCGGGTCGCGATTGGCCGAGGACGTGGCGCACAGCACCCACTCGCGGGCCGGGATCGTCACCCCGCCGATCTCTACTGGCTCGAGCGTGAACCGCTCCGTCGCGTGGTTGAGCGGGTTGGTGTACCGCAGCAGTTCCTCGACCGCGCCTGGCAGCAGCGACGGGTCGGAACGGAGCCTGGCGAGCTCGGCGGGGTTGGTGAGCAGGGCCAGCGCCCCCGACGCGATCAGGTTGGTGGTCGTCTCGTGGCCGGCCACGAGGAGCAGGAACAGCATCGCGATCAGCTCGCGCTCGTCCAGGGAGTCGCCCGAGTCGTGCGCCTCGATGAGCGCGGAGACCATGTCGTCGGCCGGCCCGGTGCCTTCGGTCAACTCTGTGCGCTTGGCCGCGACGAGCCTGGTGAAGTAGTGGTACATCGCCGCCCCGGCGGCGCGGAAGCTCCCTGGCTCGCCCTCGCTTGCCACGATCGCGTTGGACCACTGCCTGAACTGAGCCCGGTCCCGCGCCGGCACGCCAAGCAGCTCGCAGATCACGGTGACCGGCAGCGGGAACGCGAACGCCTCGATCAGGTCGATGGCGTCCTCGCCCCCGGCGTCCTTGAGCACCGCGGCCCGCGCCTCGATCGCGTCGAGCAGCGACGCGGTGATCGCCTCGACGCGCGGCCGGAGCCCGGCGACCCGGCGCGCGGTGAACGCCTTCGTGACCAGCTTGCGCAGCCGCGTGTGGTTCGGCGGGTCGGTGTTGAGCATGTGCACCGACAGGTACCCGGTCACCTCGTCCGGCACCCAGTCGGGGGACGTCAGCTTGCCCGCCCACTCCTTGTGCAGCCGGGCGTCGGCGAGCGCGGCCCGCACCTCGGGGTACCTGGTGACCATCCAGGCCCGGTCGCCGTGCGGCAGCACGACCGGCCTGACCGGGCCCTCCTCGCGCATCCGGCTGAAGTAGGCGAGAGGATCCTGGAAGTAATCGGCACCGAGCCGCACCGTATCGAGCTGTACCGGCGAGGGAGCCGCGGGTTCCGTCACGGTTGCCAGCCTATGAGAGGTAACGCGATTGAGGTCAGCCCGGGCACGCAATTCCGCGGGGCAACTGGTATCGATATCGTTAACAGTTGCCCCGCTACGCGTGGCCGGCCGTCCGGAAGCTGGCCTGGCCGGGAGGGCAACGCCGGCCCTCGTTCCGAATACTCGTCTTCTTCACTGCCGGGAGCGGCGTCAACGACAACGCGGGGGTGCGTTGGCGACTAGTCTTAATGCCGTGGCCGACCCGAATCGTTACCGCCCCAAACCCGGGGAGATCCCCGAGGAACCCGGCGTGTACCGGTTCCGCGACGAGCGCGGCCGGGTCGTCTACGTGGGGAAGGCCAAGTCGCTGCGGCAGCGGCTCAACCAGTACTTCGCGGACTACACCGCGCTGCACCCGCGCACCCAGCTGATGGTCACCACGGCCGCGAGCGTCGAGTGGACCGTCGTGAACACCGAGGTCGAGGCGCTGCAGCTGGAGTACTCCTGGATCAAGGAGTTCGACCCCAGGTTCAACGTCAAGTACCGCGACGACAAGTCCTACCCGTACCTCGCGGTGACGATGGGCGAGGACTACCCGCGGGTCATGGTGATGCGCGGCGCCAAGCGGAAGGGCACGCGGTACTTCGGGCCGTACTCCCACGCGTGGGCGATCAGGGAGACGGTCGACACGCTGCTGCGCGTCTTCCCCGTCCGCACCTGCTCGACCGGCGTGTTCAAGCGCGCCGGGCAGATCGGCCGCCCTTGCCTGCTCGGCTATATCGGGAAATGCTCCGCGCCCTGCGTCGGGCGGATCAGCAAAGAGGAGCACAGGGAGCTCGCCGAGGACTTCTGCGACTTCATGTCCGGGCAGACGAGCCGGTTCCTCAGGAAGCTCACCGCCGACATGAAGCGGGCCTCCGACGAGGAGGAATACGAGCGCGCCGCCCGCGTGCGCGACGACATCAAGGCCCTGGAGCGTGCCCTGGAGAAGCAGGCGGTGGTCCTCGGCGACGGCACCGACTGCGACGTGATCGCCCTGGCGGAGGACCAGCTTGAGGCCGCCGTGCAGATCTTCTACGTGCGCGGCGGCCGGATCAGGGGCCAGCGCGGCTGGGTTCTTGAAAAGGTCGAGGAGACCACGACGAGCATCCTGGTGGAGCACTTCCTCGGCCAGTTCTACGGTGACGGCACGTCCCCCGACAGCAACGGCATCCCCCGCGAGGTCCTCGTCCCCGAGCTCCCGCCGGAGGCCGAGGCGATGACGCAGTGGCTCAGCGACCGCCGCGGCGGCCCGGTGCACCTGCGCGTACCGCACCGCGGCGACAAGAAGACGCTGGCCGAGACCGTCGCCCGCAACGCCAGCCAGTCCCTCGCGCTGCACAAGCTCCGCCGGGCAAGCGACCTCACCACCCGGTCCAAGGCGCTGCACGAGATCCAGGACGCGCTGGAACTCGACGACGCGCCGCTGCGCATCGAGTGCTACGACGTCTCCAACCTGCAGGGCACGCACGTCGTCGCGTCGATGGTGGTCTTCGAGGACGGCCTTGCCCGCAAGAGCGAGTACCGCCGCTTCTCGATCAAGGGCTACGACGGCACCGACGACATCTCGGCGATCCGCGAGGTGATCACCCGCCGCTTCCGCCGCTACCTGGAAGAGCGGGAGGAGTCCGGCGAGCTTGACATTCTCGGCGATCCCGAGGCGCGCGAAGATCAAGGTCCTGATCAAGATCAAGATCCAGATCCGTCCGAACGATTGGTTGTTTCACCGCAAAAGAAGTTCGCTTACCCGCCCAACCTGGTTGTCGTCGACGGTGGCGCCGGCCAGGTCGCGGCGGCTGCCGCCGCGCTCGCCAGCCTCGGCATCGACGACGTGTCCGTCTGCGGGCTCGCCAAGCGGCTTGAAGAGGTCTGGCTGCCCGGCCAGGACTACCCGGTGATCATGTCCCGCTCGTCGGAGGGCCTCTACCTGCTGCAGCGGGTAAGGGACGAGGCGCACCGGTTCGCGATCACCTACCATCGCGCCAAGCGGGGGAAGGCCGCGACCACCTCGGCGCTCGACTCCGTTCCCGGACTCGGCCCGGCCAGGCGCGCCGCGCTGCTCAAGGCATTCGGGTCGGTCAAGGCAGTGTCGGCGGCGACACCGGACGAGATCGCATCGGCCGTGCCGGGAATCGGCCAGAAGCTGGCCGAGACGGTGGTGGCAGCCCTCCACAGCTCGGCACGGCACAACACATCACTGACTAACGGGGCGCCCGGCAAGGGGCAGGTTACGGGGGATCGGACCAATGACTGAGAATGCTGGTGAGCGCGTAACGCCCGGCATACCCGACATCGTCATCATCACCGGCATGTCCGGTGCCGGACGGTCCACGGCGGCCAAGTCGCTTGAGGACCTCGGCTGGTTCGTCGTGGACAACCTGCCGCCCGCGCTGCTGCCGACGATGCTCGACCTGGCCGACCGCGCGTCCCTCGCCGGCATCGCGGCCATCGTCGACGTGCGGTCGCGGGCGTTCTCCACCGACCTGAAGTCCGCGATCTCCTCACTGGGCGCGCGCGGCGTCGCGCCCCACGTGCTGTTCCTCGAGGCGTCCGACGCGGTCCTCGTCCAGCGGTTCGAGAACGTGCGCCGACCGCACCCCATGCAGGGTGCGGGCACGATCCTCGACGGGATCAAGGCCGAGCGCGAGCTGCTGCGCGAGATCCGCGGCGACGCCGACATCGTGCTCGACACGGCCGCGCTGAACGTGCACGAGTTGCGCTCCCGGATGCACGGCTACTTTGGCGGCGACTCGGTGACCGGGCTGCGGCTGAACATCATCTCGTTCGGCTACAAGTACGGGCTGCCGGTGGACGCGGACCTGGTGGCCGACTGCCGGTTCCTGCCCAACCCGCACTGGGTGCCCGACCTGCGGGCGCTCAGCGGCCTCGACGCCCCCGTGCGCGACTTCGTGCTCGGTCAGCAGGGCGCCCCCGCCTTCCTCGCCGCGTACCTGGCGGTGCTCGAGGTGTCGCTAGCCGGGTTTGAGCGGGAGGGCAAGCGGTACGTGACGCTCGCGGTGGGCTGCACCGGCGGCAAGCACCGGTCGGTGGCGATGGCCGAGCAACTCGCGGCCAGGCTGGCCGGCCGTGACGTCACCGTGTCGCACCGCGACCTCGGCCGGGAGTGAACAGTGATTCTCCCGGGGGGATGACCCCCCCGGGGACCCCCCCAATCATGGGAGGACTCCGTCCCCCCATTGCCCCCCTGCGGGGGGACTCGCAAAAACCGCTCGCCCCCCGCGCTGTGGCTGGGGTTAGAGCCCCGCGCGTTGTCGCGCTCGGCGGGGGGCACGGCTTGGCCGCGTCGCTTTCCGCGTTGCGCCGGGTGACGGACGACGTGACCGCGATCGTTACCGTGGCCGACAACGGCGGGTCGTCCGGCCGCCTCCGCCAGGAGTTCGGCGCCCTGCCGCCCGGCGACCTGCGGATGGCACTCGCGGCGCTCTGCGGTGACGACGAGTGGGGCACGACGTGGGCCAGCGTGGTGCAGCACCGGTTCGGCGGCGACGGCGACCTGGCCGGGCATTCCCTTGGCAACTTGCTCATCGCCGGGCTGTGGGACCTGCTCGGCGACCCGGTCGCGGGCCTGGACTGGGTCGGCCGGCTGCTGCGGGTGACCGGGCGGGTGCTGCCGATGGCGGCGGTGCCGATGGACATCGTCGCTTGCGTGGAAGGGCTTGACCCGGCGCAGCCTGCCGCGGTGTCCACCGTGCGCGGGCAGGCGGCGGTGGCGGTCACCCCCGGCCGGGTCAGGTCGATCTCGCTGCTGCCCGCCGACCCGCCCGCCGTGCCAGAGGCGGTGGCCGCGATACTTGAGGCGGACTGGGTGGTGTTCGGGCCAGGATCGTGGTTCACCTCCGTGCTGCCGCACCTGCTCGTGCCGTCGTTGCGCTCCGCGCTGACCGCCACCTCGGCGCGTAAGCTCGTGGCGCTGAACCTGATGGCGCAGCCGGGGGAGACCGAGGGATTTTCCCCGCACCGGCATCTGGAAGTTCTCGCCGATCACGCGCCATCATTGTCTTTTGATGTCGTGCTCGCCGACGCCGAGGCGGTGGCCGGCGCGGCGGCGGAGCTGAGGAAGGCGGCGGCGCTGCTCCGCGCGTCCCTCACGCTCGCCGACGTGGCGGCGCCGGACGGCGCGCGGCACGACCCGGTACGGCTGGCCGAGGCCTTCCGTCAGGTATTCCGTGCGGAGTGACGCGGGAACGGCGGCCGTGGGCCGCCAGCAGGCAACGGCCTGGGCGCGAGGACGCGCCCGGGTAAACACATGCCGAGGATCATCCGGCACCCGGGGGTACGGGGGGTCGTCCCCCGGGAGACAACTGAAGCAGAGAGTTATGGGGGTGCTGTCGCGATGGCGATGACGGGCGTCGTGAAAGACGAGCTCAGCCGGGTACCGGCGGTCAAGCCGTGCTGCAGGAAGACGGAAGTGTCCACGCTGCTGCGGTTCGCGGGCGGGCTGACGCTGACCGCCGGGCACATCGTGATCGAGGCTGAGCTTGACACCGCGGCGGTGGCCAGGCGGCTGCGGGCGTCGATCTCCGAGGTGTTCGGCCAGCCGTCCGAGTTGCTCGTCCTGGCGCCCGGCGGGCTGCGCAAGGGCAACCGGTACGTGGTCAGGGTGGCGAAGGGCGGCGACAGCCTCGCCAGGCAGACGGGCCTGATCGACAGCTTCGGCCGCCCGGTGCGCGGGCTGCCGCGGCAGGTCGTGTCCGGCGGCATCTGCGACTGCGAGGCGGCCTGGCGCGGCGCGTTCCTCGTGCACGGGTCGCTGACCGAGCCGGGCCGCTCGATGGCACTCGAAATCACCTGCCCGGGCTCTGAGGCGGCGCTGGCCCTTGTCGGGGCGGCGCGGCGGCTGAAGATCTCCGCGAAGGCGCGCGAGGTCCGCGGCGTGGACCGGGTGGTGATCCGCGACGGCGAGGCGATCGCGGCGATGCTGACCAGGCTTGGCGCCCATGACAGCGTGCTGGCGTGGGAGGAACGCCGGATGCGCCGCGAGGTCAGGGCGACCGCCAACCGGCTCGCGAACTTCGACGACGCCAACCTGCGCAGGTCGGCCCGTGCCGCCGTCGCGGCAGGCGCCCGGGTGGAGCGCGCGCTCGAGATCCTCGGCACCGACGCACCCGATCACCTGGTCATGGCCGGGCGGCTGCGCGTCGCCAACCGGCAGGCGTCCCTTGAGGAACTCGGCCAGCTCGCCGACCCGCCGCTGACCAAGGACGCCATCGCCGGCCGCATCCGCCGCCTGCTTGCCATGGCCGACCGCCGCGCCGCCGACCTGGGCATGCCGTCAACGGAGGCGTGCCTCACGGCCGACATGCTGCCCTGACGGGATACCCGGGACGGTCGACCGGCCACCGAGACGGCGGATCTTCGCGCGATAACAGCAACAAGCTCCGTGCACGGTTGCCCTGGCGCCCGGGCTGGGAAGATAGTGGATCGATTTACACGCGATAGCGGTAGCAGCGATCCACTATGTTCCGCGAGCCCCCTGCGGCTGGTGATAACAGCAACAGGCGCGAAGCGCTGCGGCAGTCAAGCGCGAAGCGCGGCGGCGTTCAGCCCTTGTCGGGTGCCTGCTGGGCGCGGGAGGCGGTACGAGCCAGGACGATGGCGACCAACGCCAGGAGGCAGACGGTCGTCAGTGCGACGCGGAGGCTGATGGCGCCGGCCAGGAAGCCGATCATGGGCGGGCCGAGGAGGAAGCCGGCGTAGCCGAGGGTCGAGGCGGTCGCCACGCCGTGCGGGCCCGCCAGGATGCCGACGCGGGCCATGGCCGTGGGGAACGCGTTGGCCACGCCAAGCCCGGCCAGGGCGAAGCCGATCAGGGCAAGCGGAAGCACCGGGGAGAGCGCCGCGGCGATCATCCCGACGAAGGTGGCCAGGCCGCCGTAGACCAGGACGCGGGTCTGGCCGAAGCGGGCGAGCAGCGCGCTGCCCGCGAGGCGGCCGCAGGCTTCGGCGAGGGCGAAGGCGGCGTAGCCCGCGGCGGCGAGTCCCGAGGCGGCACCGAGGTCCTCGCGCAGGTGGAGGGCGCCCCAGTCGCTGACCGCGCCCTCGCCGTAGGTCGAGCAGAGCGCGATCACCCCGAGCAGCAGCACCGTCCGCCACGCCCCGGTGAGTCCGGCGGTCCTTGACGGGCTCGGCGCGCTTTCGTTCGGTGTCTCCCCCCGTGCTACCGCCCCGGTGGTTCCGGCGGCGCCCCCGCTGCCGCCGGGACCGGGGGCCCGGGTCGCGTTCTCTGCCTGGGCGACGGGCAGGGGAGTGGTGAGCACGATGCGGCCGCACGCGGCGGTCACCGCCAGGCCGAGCAGGCAGACGAGCGAGAAGTCCGCGAGCGGGGTGAGCACGGGGGCGGCGAGGCCGCCGAGCGCCGCGCCGGCGAGGCCGCCCAGGGACCACGCCGCGTGAAAAGACGGCATTACCGGACGGCGCAGGACCGCGACGAGATCCACGGCTAGGCTGTTCATCGCCACATTGAGGCCGCCGTAGCCGATGCCGAACACCACAAGTCCAAGGCCAAGCGCCACCGCGGACCTGGCGAGCGCGGGCAGCAGCAGGGCCAGCGACAGCCAGACGGCGCCGACCACAACCAGCCGCGCGCTGCCGAACCGCCGGCAGAGCGCACCCGTCATCGCCATCGTGGCGATGGCGCCGGCCGACACGCCGAGCAGTGCTATCCCCAGGGTCGCGGGCGACGCGCCCACCGCCGCCTTCACCGCGGGGATGCGTACCGCCCAGCTCGCGAACACGAAGCCGTCCATTGCGAAAAACGCGGTGACGGCGGCGCGCGCACGGCTTATGTCGTTGCGCGCGGCGAGCGGGAGCGGTAGTTTGTATAGCAACTGCACAAAACAAGGATAGAGGCAAATCGACATGCGGACAAGCGGGTGGAGCTTACTTCCGCCACGCTCACCGGGATCGCGCTGACGCTGATCCATACCGGGCGGGCGCCCACCCGGTCGGCGCTGACCAGCCAGCTCGGCGTCACCAGGGCGACGATCGGCGCGGTGACCGGTGAGCTGCGCGACCTCGGACTGATCGTGGTGGACGCCGGGCCTGGTGGCGGCCAGCAGGGCAGGCCGTCGCACCGCCTGCTGCCCGATCCGTCCGGCCCCGTGGCCCTCGCGGCCCAGGTGCACCCGGACGGCTTCGCCGTCGCGCTCGTCGGGCTTGGCGGGACCATCGTGGCGCGCCGCGCCGCGAACAGCCCGGCGCCCGGCGACCCGGGGGCGGCCTTCGCCCCCGTCGTCAAAGGCCGGCGCCGCGCTGCTGCGCGAGTCGGGCAGACGGTGCGTCGGTGCCGCCGTGGCGGTGCCGACCGCCGTCACCCATCCCGAGGGCACCGCCGTGCGCGCCCTCTACGTCGGCTGGCCCGACGGTGCGCCGATCCGTGACATCTTCGCCGCCTCGGTCGCCCGCCATGGCGTGCGCGACCCGCGCGGCGCGGCCGGTCGGCTGCGCGGCCGTCAACGACGTCAACGCGCGCGCGCTCGCCGAGCACCGGCACGGCGCCGGGCGCGACGCCACGCACCTCCTCGTGGTGTCGGCCGAGCACCGCGGTGTCGGCGGCGCACTGGTGCAGCACGGCGCGCTGTACACGGGCAGCGACGGCCTCGCCATGGAGGCGGGCCACGTGAGCGTCGACCCTGAGGGGCTTCCTTGCCTGTGCGGCAACCGTGGCTGCCTCAGCGTGGAGGGCGACGTCGAGCGGTTCCTCGGCGAGGCCGGTCACCCGCCGTCACCCGGCACTCCCGCCCTCGACGAGGCCGTCGCCTTGCTGTGCGCCGGCTACCCGGCCGACCCGCGTGTCCGCGCGGCCGCCGACGCGATCGCGGTGCGCCTCGGCCTTGGCCTGGCGGGCCTGATCAACGTGGTCAACCCCGACCGGGTGATCCTCGGGGGCATGTACAGGGAACTGCTCACGGTCGCACCGGAGCGGCTGCGCGCGGCGGTCGCGCGCCGCAGCCCGTGGGGTCACGGCGCGGGGGTCCCCATTGAACGCTGCGTGCTTGACGACGCCGCGGTGATCGGCGCCGCGGAGGTGGCCTGGCAGCCGGTTCTCGACAACCCCGCGCTGCTTCGGCTGTCGTAGGTAGTCTCACCGAAACTGTGACCATTTGCGGTCAATGCAATTGCAGCGAGAGCGAGTGCGTCGTATCGTAACCAGGAGTCAGCAGGGGAACACCGGTAAGTGGGGCGGTCGCCCACCTGGAGGATTGGTGACGGGGATGTGGACTACGGGCTGGACCTGAGTCGTCTTCGCGCAAGCGAAGGCCTCGATGTCAGTGCCGGCCGGGCTCATGCCCGGCCGGCACTTTCCCTGAGCCGAGCGTCGCCCGGCCGTCTCAGGTTGAGACGTTGCATTCGCCGATCGTTCGTATCGTAGCCATGAGTGAGCAGGGGGATACTCCGCAGACTAGGCGGCAGCCTACCCGCGGGGATAGGGGACGGGGATGCGAACAACAGGCTGGGCATAGCCGTCTTCGCGGTCACGCGAAGACGGCCACGTTATCTGGGTACCGAAGTCGCCGGCCGGGCATTGCCCGGCCGGCGACTGCTATTTCCTGGGAGGCGCCTACTTCCCTGGAGTCGCCGGCCCCTCGCCCTCAGCCGCGCTGCCCGTCCGGTCAGTTGTCGCGGACGTAGAGCTTGCTCGCGCCGTACCCGGGGTACGCGGCGAGCAGCCGGAAGTGGGCGGAGAACCAGGACTGGAGCGCGGGCGTCCACGGGATCCGCGCCGGGGCGCCGCCCGACAGCCACACGTACTTGGCCTGCCCGAAGATCGCCTCCCAGCCGGCGACGACCTTGGGCGCGCGCCCGGCGCCGCCCTGCGGTGACACGCCGCCGCTGAGCTTGAGCGTGACCGCGAGTGAGTCGATGAGGTCGGGGCAGCCCGGACTCGGCGCGGCGAACCGGTCCGCCGCGACCGCGAACGAGACCTGGTCGGCGACCAGGCAAGACCCGGCGGGTACCAGCGCGGACACGTTCGCGGGACTCGCCGGGACGTGAGCGGGCGCCAGCTCGCGGGCCTCGATGCCCGCGACGGCCAGGATCACCACGGCGACGGCGGCGGCCAGGACGCGCCTGGCCAGCCGCGCCCGGGGGGCCGTGCCCTTGATCAGGCAGGCGAGGCTCGCGGCGGCGGCGCCGACGGTGATGGCGAGCCACGGCGCGGGGAAGTCGGGGTAGTGGTAGAAGAACGCCGAGTAGCCCATGATCGCCACGGTCGCCAGCACGGCTGTGACCAGCGCGAACCACTCAAGCGTGGTCCGCTGGCGCAGCCCGCGCAAATAGCCGGAGGCGATCAGGACGATGCCGACGGCCGCCGCCGCGTACGCGGGCCAGCCCACCGCCACGATGTGCGTGGAGGCCTCGGCGCCCATGGCGAACAGCGAGTGCGTGGTCGTCCCAGGGGCGGCGACCTTGCCGTCGCGGCCGAGCACGTCGATCAGCCCGGTCAGGTGCGCGAGCCGCAGCGAGATCGGCGTGTACGAGCCCACCCGGCTGACCTGGTCGAGCAGCGTCTCGTGAATGAACCCCGAGAGGTCGGCGAGGGCGAACGGCCCGGCGAGGACGGCGAAGCCGCCCACCGCGCCGCCGAAGAGCGCACCCGCGCGCCTGGCCCGTGACGTCTGCGCCGGCGGCTTCGCGATCAGGCAGGCGGCGAGCAGCACCGCCGCGGGGACCACGGCCCAGAACTTGATCGCGATGCCGCAGCCGAACGCCACGCCCGCCCAGGCGAGCCACCGCGGGCTCGCCAGGCGGCCCTCGCGGAACGCGGCGTTCGCCGCGAGCAGGCAGGCCAGGTTCAGCCACGGCTCGAGCAGCAGCGTCCGCCCGGAGAGCACGTCCGCCGGGTACACCGCGAGCAGCCCGGCGGTCACCGCGCAGGCGATCACGCCCCGGTGCCTGACGAGCCGCCCGGCAAGCGGGACGCACGCGGTGCTCGCGAGCACGCTGAGGATGCGGGCCGCCGCCAGCCCGGTCGCCTGCGACGTCAGCGACCCGAGGGCCGCGCCGGGCAGCGCGACGACGATGATGCCAGGAGGCTGGAGGAACGCGTAGTCCTTGTAGGGGAGCGCGCCGTGCAGCAGCCGCAGCGCCGCGCCCAGGTAGACGCCGTCGTCGTACTCGACCGTGCCTGAGGTCAGGAAGCCAGGCCTGGTGACAAGGAACAGCCGCAGTGCCAGCGCGAGCACGGTGGCGGTGAGGATCGCCAGGCCGGCCGGCGACATCGAGCGCAGGCGATGCCCGAGGCCGGCCGGGCCACCGGGCGCGGCGGGCTCGTCTCCTGCCGTGAGTCCCGCCTGGTCACCGGACAAGCCGTCCCTCGTGCGACGGACAGCAGGCATGGTGGACGCTCCGGTAGGGCGCGGGGACAGGTCATCTGGAGTGGCCCAATTTACCATTACGGACCGCCCCGCCCGGCCAGACCGCCGCGCCAGGCGGCCAGTCCGGCTACGCAGCCGGTGCCGCCGCGCGCTCCAGCCGGATGATCACCGACTTCGACGTCGGGGTGTTGCTCACCTCGGCGGTGGAATCGAGCGGGACGAGGACGTTCGCCTCGGGAAAGTAGGCGGCGGCGGACCCCGCGGGCGTCGGGTACTCGATCACGCGGAAGGCCGGCGCGCGGCGCTCGCCGTCGGCCCAGACGCTTACCAGGTCGACGACGTCGCCGTCCGCGAGGCCGCGCTCGGCGAGGTCCTCGCCGGAGACGAAGACGACGCGGCGCCCGCCGTGCACGCCCGGTACCGGTCGTCGAGCCCGTACACCGTGGTGTTGAACTGGTCGTGCGAGCGGAGCGTCTGCAGCAGCAGGTGACCGGGCGGCACCTGCACGGCGCTCACCTCGTTGACGGTGAACTGCGCCCGCCCGGTGGGTGTCTTGAAGGTCCGCGAGTCATGCGGCGGCCGCGGCATGGTGAACCCGCCGGGCTGGCCGGTCCTGGCGTCGTAGTCCGCGCACCCGTCGACCACGTTGGCGATATGCCGCCGGATCACCGAGTAGTCCGCCCCCATCGCGGTCCACCCGAGGTCGTCGCCGAACAGCTCCGCCGCCAGCCCGGTGATGATCGCCACCTCGCTGCGCAGCTGCTTCGACGCAGGGGCGAGCCGCCCCGACGACGCGTGCACGACGCTCATCGAGTCCTCGACGGTCACGATGCTGCTCACCGCTTGGCCGCACGTCCCGCTCGGTGCGCCCGAGGCACGGCAGGATCAGCGCCTCGCGGCCGGTGAGCAGGTGCGCGCGGTTCAGCTTGGTCGAGACGTGCACGGTGAGCGCGCACCGGCGAGGGCCGCCGCGGTCACGTCGCTGTCCGGCGCGGCGGCGGGGAAGTTGCCGCCGAGGCCGAAGAACACCTCGGCCCTGCCGTCGCGCATCGCCCGGATCGAGTCGACCGTGTCCCAGCCGTGCGCGCGGGGCGGCTCGAACCCGAACTCGTCGCGCAGCCGGTCGAGGAAGGCGTCAGGCATCTTCTCCCAGATGCCCATCGTCCGGTCGCCCTGGACGTTGCTGTGCCGCGCACCGGGCACGGCCCCGCGCCGGCCGCCGATGTTGCCGCGGAGCAGCAGGAAGTTCATCACCTGCGGATCGTCTCCACCGCGTTCTTGTGCTGCGTCAGGCCCATCGCCCAGCAGACGATGACGCTGTCCGCCGCGACGATGTCGCCCGCGAACTCCTCGATCTCGCGCCCGGGTCAGCCCGCTGAGCCGCTCGACCGCCGCCCAGTCGAGTGCGCGCCACGCGGGGCGGCATCCGCGAACCCTTCGGTGCGGGAGTCGATGAACGCGTGGTCGAGGACGCGGCCGGCGCCTGCTTCCCGTGCCGCGTCGTCCCGTTCGAGCAGCGCCTTGTTCACCCCGGCGAACAGCGCCAGGTCCCCGCCGACACGGACCCGCAGGAACCGGTCGGCGAGCTTCGTCCCGTCGCCGGCGAGACCGCGGGCCTTCTGCGGGTTCTTGAACCGCATCAGCCCCGCCTCTGGCAGCGGGTTGATCGCGACGATCGTCGCGCCGCGCTGCTTGGCCTCCTCGAGGGCGGCGAGCATCCGCGGGTGATTGGTGCCCGGGTTCTGCCCGACGACCACGATCAGCTCGGCGTGGTCGGAGATGTCCTCAGGGTGACCGTGCCCTTGCCGATCCCGATCGTCTGCGTCAGCGCCGCGCCGCTCGACTCGTGGCACATGTTCGAGCAGTCGGGCAGGTTGTTGGTGCCCAGCCTGCGGGCGAGCAGCTGATAGGTGAACGCCGCCTCGTTGGACGCCCGGCCGCTGGTGTAGAAGAGCGCGCGGTTGGG
>CAVXAB010000046.1:0-229088 GCA_963759545.1 uncultured Actinomycetota bacterium | reverse complement strand
CTAGTCCCGGCAGGCCGCCGATCTCAAGGTCCTTCTGGGTAATGTCAGTAGCCCCGAGCTTCTCGAATTCGGCCGCCGTGACCGTCTTGATAAGCGAAACGCCGGCGGCTCCCACGTCAGTAACGCCCGAATCTGTGCAGTAGGCATTGAGGTTGGGACTGACGTGCTGCGGACTGTCAATGGCAGACTTGACATCGATAACGAAAACCGCGTGCAACTTCTGGAGTGCTTCCATGTCCTGGACAATCGTGGCGGCGCTGATGCCGTGCACGTGCAGCTGGTTGGCGGCGCTTTGGATGGTTTCCTTGGCTAGGTTGACCATGACCCAAGAGGCTGGAGCGGCTACCGAGATGCCCTGCGCCGCGCCGCCGACCCGCTGATATCCCGCCGGGACGGAGCCAGGCGAACTCGGCGCGGCAGGGCTCGCGGTGGAGCTGCCAGGTACGGCGGCGACGGATGCCGACCGCGTGGCTGAGGCCGCGGGTTTCACCGTTCCCGGCGCGCTACACGACGTTACCGTCACCCCGATACCGATAACAACGGGTAGTACGAAACCCGTGACTCTTATGTGCACCTTTGACGCCTTCCGCGGTAATTAGAGCAAGCGTACCGGTGGAACGTGCGAGGCGCGGATCAGTTGGCCAAGCCGTAAACCGGAGCACACCGACCGTGGCCCGTAGTTATTCGCGCGGTCGAAATGCGTGACGCTGAGGTCAAAGGCGCGCCGCCCGCTAGAACAGCGTGCCCTCGCGCTCGATGCCGCGCATCGCGTCGTAGTCGAGGACCACGCAGCGGATGCCGCGATCCTCGGCCAGCGTGCGGGCCTGCAGCTTGATCGTCTGGGCGGCGAGCACGCCGTGCACCGGCGACAGCAGCGGGTCCCGGTTCAGCAGTTCCAGGTACCTGGTCAGCTGCTCGACCGCGTCGATTCCGGCCTGACGCTTCATCTCGACGGCGACGTGTTCACCCGAGTCATCGCGGCACATGATGTCGACCGGGCCGATCGGGGTGGGGTACTCGCGGCGGATGAGCCGCCAGCCGTCGCCGAGCAGGTGCAGCTGCTCGGCGAGCAGCTCCTGCAGGTGCGCCTCGACGCCGTCCTTGACCAGGCCGGGGTCGATGCCGAGCTCGACGGACGTGTCGGAGAGCGTTTCCTCAATGTTGATCGTCAGCGTCTCGCCTGCCTTGTTGGTGACCGTCCACTTGCCCGGCTTTCCCTCATCTCCCGGGTGCTCGGTCAGCCGGCAAGGCGGTGACATCCAGTTCAGCGGCTTGTAGGAGCCGCCGTCCGAGTGGACGAGGACCGAGCCGTCGGCCTTCACGATCAGCAGCCGGAGGGCGGAAGGGAGATGGGCGGTGAGCCTGCCGTCGTAGTCGACGCTGCACCGCGCGATGACGAGTCGCACGTACGCACTGTATTGCGGACTAGCCGGTGCCGCCCACGCGTTGCAACTAGCGACCAGCCCAAATCCACTCACCGATAGAGTTGACCGCCGTGAGCCCGCGCAAGACCAGGAAGACCCGACTCGCCGCACCGTCGGCACCGCTCGGTCCTGAACGGATCGAGGACTGGCCGGACGGCGACTGGGTCGTGCGCCCGGTGCCTGGCGCGGCCGCCACGAAGCCTTACCGTTGCCCGGGCTGTGACCAGGAGCTGTACCCGGGCATCGCGCACGTGGTGGTGTGGCCGACGCACTCAGGCGTGGCGGCGCGGCGGCACTGGCACACGGTCTGCTGGCGGCGGCGGATGCAGCGTCGGCCCGGATAACGAGACAATGAGAAACCCCCTGCTGCTTTGGTCCTGGCGGGCGGGCCTGGTGCGGTCGCGGTCTTTGCGATCAGGCCCGCCCGCCTGGACATCGGGGGGTACGGGGGGTCGTCCCCCGGGAGGAAACAGTGACTGATATTAAGGCTGGGACGGTCCTGCCCGCGAGGCGGACACCGATCACGCTGACCACGGACGACGGGCTGCGGCTGATCGGCGAGCTCGCGCTGCCCGAGCACCGCGACCCGGCCGCCACGCTCGTCTGCCTGCACCCGCTGCCCACGCACGGCGGGATGATGGACAGCCACGTGTACCGCAAGGCGGCGAACCGGCTGCCCGCGCTCGCGGACGTGGCCGTGCTCCGGTTCAACACCAGGGGCACCGAGTCCGAGCAGGGCAAGAGCGAGGGCGAGTTCGGCGGCGGCGAGACGGAGCGCCTCGACGTCGCGGCGGCCGTGCGCTACGCCGTCGACGCGGGGCTTCCGGAGATCTGGCTGCTCGGCTGGTCGTTCGGTACGGAACTGACGCTGCGCTGGGGCCTGCTGCCCGGAGTCCAGGGCGGCATCCTGCTGTCACCGCCGCTGCGCCGGGCAGGCGACAAGGACCTGGACAGCTGGGCGGCGTCTGGCAGGCCGCTGACCGTCCTGGTGCCCGAGCTTGACGACTACCTGCGCCCCGACGAGGCGCGGCAGCGCTTCGCCCGGGTACCCAAGGCGGACGTGATCGGCGTGCCGGGCGCCAAGCACCTGTGGGTGGGGGAGAACTACGTCCGCATCGTGCTCAGCGAGATCGTCAGGACCGTCAACCCGGCCGCGCTGCACGACGCCCCCGCCCTGCCCACTACCTGGGACGAATAACCCGCCCGCCCGCCGCCTGCCCGGCCGTTTCTGGCCTTGTGGCCCCCACCCGACAAGCGAACAGGAGGCCGGGACCCGAAAGGGTCCCGGCCTCCTGCCTAACGAGTCCCGCCAGTGGCCCCGCGTTTTACTCGGTCCACCAGTCCTCTTCGTTGCCCTGGCCCTCGCCCGTCGGGCTCGCGGGCCGCGGCGCGGCGCCGTTCCCCGCGGGGCGGGAGACCGGGGCCGACGCGACTGGCGCGCTCTCCACGGCCTGCTTGGGCGGCGCCGCGGCCACGGACGGGTCCATCTGCGGCATCTGAATGCCGAGCTGGCCGCCGAGCAGCTGCCGCACCTGGGCGAGGTGCGTGGTGATGTTGTCCTTCTGACGGGTGAGTTCCTCGACCTCGCGCTGCGCGGTGAGCCTGCGGCGCTCTGCCTCGGTCTTGGCCTCGCTGATTGCCCCCTCGGCCTGTGCCTTGGCCTGGGCGACGATCTGGTCGGCGTTCTTCTTCGCGTTCGACACGAGCTGCCGTGCGTGCTGGTCGGCGTCGCGGCGGGTCTGGTCGGCCTGCGCGGAAGCCTTGGCGGCCCGCTGCTCGGCGGTGGACGCGCGCTGCTCGGCCTCGGAGACCAGCTTCTGCGTGGCCGCCTGGGCGGCGGAGAGCCGCTCGGCCTCCTGCCGCTCGGACTCCTCGCGGCGGGCGGCGAGCTGAATCTCGAACTCGGCCTCGGCCTGCGCCCGCTGCGCCTCGCTCTCCTCCAGGATGCGCTGCGCCTGGGACCGCATCTCGTCGGCCTGGCGCTTGGAGGTGGTGAGGATCTCGTCGCGCTCCCGCTTGGCCGCCGCCTTGAGCTGCGCCACCTCGCGCTCGGTGGTGGTGCGCAGCTTGGCGATGTCCCGCTCGGTGGAGGCGCGCTTCTCCGCGACCTCGTGGTCGGCGGTCGCGCGCAGCTTGGCGACCTCGCGCTCGGTCGTCGAGGTCAACTCATCCGCCTCGCGGCGGGCGGTGGTGCGGATCGAGTCGGCCTCGCGCTCCGCGGCGCCGCGCACGTCATCGGACTCACGCTTGGCGTTGGCGCGCAGCTCGGCGGCCTCATTCTCGGCCGCGGCCCGCAGCTCGGCGCCGTCAACCTTCGCGGCCGCCTTGATCTCGTTGGCCTCGGACCGCGCGGCCTGCACCAGCTCGGTCGCCTGCTCCTCGGCGAGCCGCAGCAGCTGCTCAATGCGCGCGCCAAGTCCGGAATAGGTCGGGCGTTCCTGCTCTTGGATCTGCCGCTGTGCGTCCTGGAGATCGCGCCGCGCGCCGGCGGCGTCCTCCTGGTGCCTGCGCACCTCGCTGGCGAGCTGACGGATGTGCTCGTCGACCTGGTGCGGATCGTAGCCGCGCATCACCTTGGCGAAGTCGCGCGGTGGGGTCTCTTCGAAGAAGCTGGTCAGCTGAGCGTCGATATCCGATTGCATATGGACCTAATCCAAGCTAGACGGGGGACGGCAGGCGGGGCCGAGGGGGGCGGGAAGATGGTCTCGCCAGTGAGAGGCAATCTACTCCGCCTCCGCCGGGTCTGCGGGTGCTTCGACGTTCTGCACAGGCAGAAACCGGCGGCTGTCACTTACCTACGAAGTCTAAAGGTCACAAAGGTCTCATGCGTCCCTGGGGTCCACTCATTAGGTCACGTTTCATGCACCTCAGAGGCACCTAAAACGGTGCAATCGATCGCACGCAGCCGGGAGCCGAGCGGCTATTGCGGCGGCTGCACAAGTTCCGTCAAAACGCCCCCGAGATCGCCAGGGTGGAGGAACGCGATCGACGCGCCCATCGACCCGTGCCTCGGCCGCGCGTCGATCAGCCGGACGCCCGTCGCGCCGATCTCCGCCAGCGCCGCGCTCACGTCCGCGACCGCGTACCCGACGTGGTGCATCCCCTCGCCGCGCCGCTCAAGGAACTTCCCTACCGGGGTATCGGGCGCGAGCGGCTCAAGCAGCTGCACGTAAGACGACCCCGACGACGTGGCGAGCATCGCCTCCCTGACGCCCTGCTCGGTGTTGGTCTCCTGGCTCACCACCGTGAGCCCGAACACGCTTACGTACCGCTCGATGGCGGCGTCCAGGCTCCGGCAGGCGACACCCACGTGATCGATAGTCAGCAGCATGATGGGTATCTTGACATATAGATAGAAGGACGCCTTCCGCGCGCCCGATGTGTGATGGCGGTTTATGCCATTGGGCGCATCGGGGGTCTGGGTGTCCTGACATGCAGCGGAGTCCCGCGCGGCCGATACGATGGCGGTTTTTGCCATCGGGCGCGTATCGGGGTACGGTCGTCCCCCCGGGAGACAGGGAGGCGCCATGGGCGACCGTGACCCAGTGATCATCGGCGGAGCGCGGACGGGGATCGGGCGGCTGCTCGGCAGTCTCGCCGGCTTCAGCGCGGCCGACCTAGGCGGGTTCGCGATCAAGGGTGCCCTCGACCGCGCGGGAGTGCGGCCTGACCAGGTCGACTACGTGATCATGGGCCACGTGCTCCAGGCAGGCGCCGGGCAGATCACCGCGCGGCAGGCCGCGGTCAAGGCGGGCATCCCGATGACGACCCCGGCGACCGTGGTCAACAAGGTCTGCCTGTCCGGCCTCGACGCGATCGCCCAGGCGGCGGACCTGATCAGGCTCGGTGAGTTCGACGTCATCGTGGCGGGCGGCATGGAGTCGATGACCAACGCGCCGCACGTGCTGAAGAACTCACGCAAGGGCTACAAGTACGGCGCGGTCGAGATGCTCGACTCCATGGCACTCGACGGCCTGACCGACGCGTTCGACGGCCTGTCGATGGGCGAGTCGACGGAACGCCACAACGCGAAGCTCGGCATCGCCAGGGAAGACCAGGACGAGTTCGCCGCCCGCTCGCAGCAGCGCGCGGCCAGGGCCGCCAAGGATGGCGTACTCGGCGAGGAGATCGTCCCCGTCGAGGTCAAGTCGCGCAAGGAGACGATCGTCTTCAAGACCGACGAGGGCGTCCGCCCCGACACGACCGCGGAGTCCCTGGCGAAGCTCCCCGCGGCCTTCGGCAAGGAAGGGACGATCACGGCAGGCTCCTCGTCGCAGATCTCCGACGGCGCCGCCGCCCTGATCGTGACCAGCCGCAAGAAGGCCGAGGAGCTCGGCGCCACGGTCCTCGCCGAGGTAGGCGCGTTCGGCACGGTCGCGGGACCGGACAACGGGCTGCACTTCCAGCCGTCGAACGCGATCAAGAAGGCCCTCGGCAAGGCGGGCCGCGACGTAGCGGACCTCGACCTCATCGAGATCAACGAGGCGTTCGCCGCGGTCGGCGTCGCTTCCATGCGCGAGCTCGGCGTCAGCCCCGAGATCGTGAACGTCAACGGCGGCGCGATCGCCGTCGGCCACCCCCTCGGCGCGTCGGGCGCGCGGATCGCGCTGACGCTCATCTACGAGCTGCGCCGCCGCGGCGGCGGGCTCGGCGTGGCGGCGCTGTGCGGCGGCGGCGGCCAGGGCTCCGCCCTGCTGGTGCAGGCCTGAAGGCGGGCGCACCGCTGAACGCCACCAGGCTCGTCGCGGTGGACCTGGCCGGCCAGGTCCAGGCGGGGGACAAGCGCGCGCTCGCCCGAGTGATCTCGTGGGTCGAGAACGGGGACCCACGACTCCGTTCGGTGGTCAAGGACTTGAAACCGGCGGCGGCCGGCACCCGCGTGATCGGCCTCACCGGCGCGCCGGGGGCGGGCAAGTCCACGGTCACCAGCGCGCTGGTGCGCGCGTTCCGCGCACGGGGAAACCGGGTCGCGGTGCTCGCGGTGGACCCGTCCTCGCCGTTCACCGGGGGCGCGCTGCTCGGGGACCGGGTGCGGATGCAGGAGCACGCGACCGACGACGGCGTGTTCATCAGGTCGATGGGCAGCCGGGGGCAGCTCGGCGGGCTGGCCGCCGCGGCGCCGCAGGCGATCAGGATCCTCGCGGCCGCCGGTTACGAGGTCATCCTGGTCGAGACCGTCGGGGTCGGCCAGGCCGAGGTGGAGATCGCGTCGGCGGCCGACAGCACGGTCGTGCTCGTGGTGCCGGGCATGGGCGACTCCATCCAGGCGGCGAAGGCGGGCCTCCTCGAGGTCGCCGACGTCCTCGTCGTGAACAAGGCGGACCGGCCGGACACCCAGGCGACGCTTCGCGACCTGCGGGCCATGGTCAACCTGGCCAGAGGCGAGTGGAAGCCGCCGATCGTGCCGACGGTCGCCACCACGGGCGACGGCGTCGATGACCTGCTCGGCGCGCTTGAGGCGCACGACGCCTGGCTGGAATCGAGCGGCGAGCGGTCGCGGCGGCGGCTCGCCAGGGCGCGCGACGAGGTGACCGCCCTGGCATTCGGCGCGCTGGCGAAGCGGCTCGCGGTACCCGACGAGCTCGCCGCCCGCGTGGCCGAGGGCCGGTGCGACCCGGCCGAGGCGGCCGAGGAAGTCCTCGCCGCCGCGGAGATCATTAAAGATTTATCCGAACGAGTGCGTGCGTCGCGCTTTCCCGTCCCGTAACAGCGATGTCGGAGTGCCGAACCGCGGCCTTCTGTACATAGGGTGTCCGGTGTGCCCAGAGAGCTTGGCCTGCCCTTCGACCCGATCGATCGCGCGGCGCGGATTTGGGAGCGCCGGTTCGGACCGTCGTCAGCGATGGCGGCGGTCACCTCGATCATGCGCGCCCAACAGCTCCTGCTCGCCGAGCTCGACGCGATCCTCCGCCCGCACGGGCTCACCTTCGCTCGCTACGAGGCCCTCGTGCTGCTGTCGTTCAGCCGGGAGGGCATGCTGCCGCTGCGGGTGATGGGGGAGCGGCTGATGGTCCACCCCACCTCGGTGACGAACACGATCGACCGCCTGGAGGCGGCGGGCATGGTGATCCGCAAGCCCAATCCCGCCGACGGCCGCGGTCGGCTTGCCGAGATCACCGACCGGGGCAGGGACGCGGTCCAGGCGGCGACCCGCGACCTGATGGCGGCCGAATTCGGCCTTGCTGGTTACTCGGAACCCGACCGCGAGGCCCTGTTTACCCTGCTCCGCTCGCTGCGCCGGTCGGCAGGCGACTTCGCCGGCTAGCCCGTGACCGGGCGGCTAGCCCGTGCCCGGGCGGCTAGCCCGTGACGGGGCGGCTAGCTCTGGATCGGGCGGACGGTCCAGGTCTGGCCGCCGTCGGTAGTCATCCAGATCGCGTGCAGGTCCGGATTGCCGCCGAGCGCCACTCCCTGCGTGGCACTGGTCATGCCCACGTACGTGAACCCGTATTTCTTACCAGACGGGTCAGACAGTTTGGCCGGCTGCCATTGCGTCGCCCCCGGCGGTAGCAGGTAGATGCCGCCGCTGAGTACCCCGCCGCCGGCCGGGTTCGCCGCGAGGATGAGGGTGCCGTCCGGCAAGGAGGTCAGTGACGAGGGCACGGTCGTGGCGGGCATTGACGCGACGCCGGTCTGCTCAGTCCAGGTCGACCCGTTATCGGTTGACTGGTAGAGGGAGGTCTTGCCTGTCGGCGATGCCGGGCGGCAGACCATCGCGAGGCGGGTCGCACCGGAAGGCGACGTTGTCCCGGCCGGCGCTAGCTGCAGCCCCTGCGGCCGCCCGCCGCCGCCGTCACCCGGTCCAGGAACACAGGGCAGCACCGCTACCTTGTGCCAGGCCGTCCCGTCCAGGGGGCCGGCGTACAGCGTGCCGTCCGGCGCGACCAGGTAGCCGGTCGCGGGCTGCGTGCCCGTCGCGCCGGCGAGTTCGAGGATCGCGGCGTCTTGCTGGCCGGCGGCCTGGGTGAAGTCAGCACTGCCCCCGGTGAGGTTGCCGGGGACGCCGCCGACCGGCGTCCAGTCGTCGCTGCCAGCCGTGGCGGTCTTCAGCGTGTACGACGTGCAGGCGGCGTCGGGATTTTGGTCAACGTCCCTGCAGTCGGCGAACAGCGCGTACGCGCGGCCGTTGATCGTCTCCAGCTGCGGGACGGACAAGTTGCCGGTGTCCACCAGGTGCCAGTGGTCCCCGCCGTCGTCCGTCGCCCACAGCCCGGGGCCGAACGCCCAGCCGTACGTCGCGTTGAGGAACCGCAGGCCGCTGACGCCAGTCGCGGTGTACGGGCCGCCGGTCGGCGCGGGCAGGCCCGACCAGGTCTGGCCGCCGTCATGGGTGACCGCGACCGACGTGCAGATGCTGGAGTCCTGCTGCGCGCCGCAGTGACCCGGCGTCCCCGCGGGCCCCAGGACCCAGCCGGTGCTCAGCGAGTCCCAGGTCACCGAGGAGGGCGCGAAGTTGGGCGGCAGCCACCCGGGGACGTTAGGGCCCGTGCTCGCGGTGCCGGCGGAGGCGGATGCCGAGGCGCTCGACGCGGCCGGGCTCGCCAGCTTGGTGCCCGTCCCGAGCGATGACTGCGTCGCGCTCTTCGACCCCGTTGCGCTCCCCGCGGCGAGGCCCGCGTTCGTCGACGTGGTGTTCAGGTGCAGCGACATGCCCACGGGCACCGCGACGCCAACCGCCGCGGCGACGGCGGCGGCGCCCGCCACCGAGATCACCGCCTTGCGTACCCTGCGGCGCCTGGCTCGCTTGGTGATCAGCTCGAAGGTGCCAGGAGGCGGCGGCAGCGGCCGCACCTGCTGGTTCAGCCAGCGATCGAGCGGATCGAGCTCGTTGTCAGCTGGCATCGGTCCTCCCCAAGCCGCGACGCTTGCCGCGGCCTTCGCTCGCCCGGCGTTCCCGCGGCGTTTCCCCGCCCCTGGATGGGCATTGGCCCGGTCGCGCGCCTGGCCTCGCGCTCGGCGAGCGCTTCCTTCAGCTTTGCCCTGGCATGGTACAGGTCGGCCTTGATCGTGCCCTCGGGCTTCTTCAGTTGCGCGGCGATCTCCCTGACGCCGAAACCGGCGTAGTAGTGCAGCAGGAAGGGCTCGCGCAGCCGGGCGGGCAGCGCGGCAAGTAGCTCCCTGATGTGCACGTCCTGCGACGGGTCGAAGTACGGCTCTGGGTCGGTGCCCGCCACCGCCTTGGAGAAGGCGCGGCGCTCCCGCTCCATCTTCCGCCAGTGGTCGCGGACCAGGTTCGTGGCGATCATGTAGAGGTAGCTCTGCGGGCTGTCGAGCTTGTCGATGCTTGTCCACTTCGACAGCAGGCGGACGAACGCCTCAGAGGCGATCTCGTGCGCGGTATCGTCGTCGTCCACCAGCCGCCTGACCCAGCCCGCGAGCTTGGGGTAGTGGGAGGCGAACAACTGCTCGGCAAGGACCTGCCGCGCATCGGTGCCCGAGGTCCCGGTGACGATAGCGTAGGGCCCGGTCTCCGCCCCCGCGTCCGTGCCCACCGGCCCGCCTCCTCGCCGCCCCGCTTGTGGTGCCCCTATTGAGATTGTGGCTGCAAAGGCCGCGCCCCCGCCACCGACGGACATGATGTCACCAGTCTGCGGCCCTTCGAGGGTACTCGTGGGATACATCAACAGCTTCCACACTTTCGCGGCGGCGGATGCGGTCCGTTTCCCGAACCGCACCTAGAGACGACGTACCTGCCCCGTCGGTTGCAGTGCTTTCCCGCGCTCGCCTCCGCGCGCTCGGGACCCCTGCCTCCTCCCTCGTCGCTCGTCCGCTCGTTCCTCGCTCCCTCCCTCCTCAGTCCGGGGGCAGGGGCGCGCGCTTTGGCTCGCGCTCACCTTTTCCGCGACCGTACTCAGGGCGGCTGGCGGGCAAAATGCTAGGACGTCCTACTATATTGATAGGACGTCCTAGCATTTTCGGCCGAGGAGGCTGCGATGACCAACGAGAGCGGGCGCGCCCGCTGGGAACGCGCTTACCAGCACGCCAAGAAGCGCGACGCCGACTTCACCACGCTCTCCGGGCTGGCCGTCGAGCCCGTCTACGGACCCGCGGAAGGAGGCGAGCCGGCGGACGGGATCGGCTGGCCGGGTGAGTTCCCGTTCACCAGGGGCCTGTATCCCACCGGCTACCGCGGCAAGCCCTGGACGATCAGGCAGTTCTCCGGCTTCGGCAACGTCAGGCAGACCAACGAGCGCTACAAGATGCTCATCCAGGCGGGCGGCGACGGCCTTTCCGTCGCGTTCGACATGCCGACGCTGATGGGCCGCGACTCCGACGACCCGCATTCGCTCGGCGAGGTCGGCCACTGCGGTGTCGCCATCGACTCGGCCGCCGACATGGACGTCCTGTTCGAGGGCATCCCGCTGGACCAGACCACCACCTCGATGACGATCAGCGGCCCCGCCGTCCCGGTCTTCTGCATGTACCTGGTCGCCGCCGAGCGGCAGGGCATCGACGTCTCCCTGCTTGACGGAACGCTGCAGACCGACATCTTCAAGGAGTACATCGCGCAGAAGGAGTGGCTTTTCTCGCCGCAGCCGCACCTGCGCCTGATCGGCGACCTGATGGAGTACTGCGCCCGGCGCATCCCGAGGTACAAGCCGATCTCCGTCTCCGGCTACCACATCAGGGAGGCGGGCTCCACGGCGGCGCAGGAACTCGCGTTCACCCTGGCCGACGGCTTCGCCTACGTGGAACTCGGCATCGCGCGGGGCCTGGACGTGGACGAGTTCGCGCCGGGCCTGTCGTTCTTCTTCGACGCGCACATCGACTTCTTCGAGGAGATCGCGAAGTTCCGCGCCGCCAGGAGGATCTGGGCCCGCTGGCTCCGCGACGTCTACGGCGCGAAGACCGCCCGCGCGCAGTGGCTGCGGTTCCACACCCAGACCGCCGGCGTCTCGCTGACCGCCCAGCAGCCGGTGAACAACGTGGTGCGCACGGCGATCGAGGCCCTCGCCGCCGTGCTCGGCGGCACGAACTCGCTCCACACGAACGCACTCGACGAGGTACTCGCGCTGCCGAGCACGGCGGCCGCGGAGACGGCGGTGCGGACGCAGCAGGTGCTCGCGGAGGAGACCGGCGTCACTAACGTGGCCGACCCGCTTGGCGGCTCCTGGTACGTGGAGGCGCTCACCGACAGGCTGGAGGCGGAAGCCGAGGAGGTCTTCGCCCGCATCCGCGCCATGTCCAGCGACGGCTCGATGACCGGCGGCATCCTGCGCGGCATCGAGACCGGCTGGTTCACCGGCGAGATCGCCGACGCCGCCTTCGAGTACCAGCAGAAGCTGGAGAAGGGGGACAAGCGCATCGTCGGCGTGACGAGCCACACGGAGACCGTCGGCGGCGAGCTTGAGGTCCTCCGCATCAGCCCAGAGGTCGAGCGCGCCCAGGTCGCCGAGCTGTCCGCGCGGCGCGCGGCCCGCGACCAGGCCGCGGTGGACCGGACGCTGGCCGACCTGAGCGCCGCGGCCCGCACGGACGCGAACCTGGTCGAGCCGATGCTTGACGCGGCCCGCGCCGAGGCGACGCTCGGCGAGATCTGCGACGCCCTCCGCGCCGTCTGGGGCACCTACACCGAGCCCGCCTCGTTCTAAGAAGGCCTGGTCCAGACGAGGGAGTAGCGCCACAGCAGATGGCGGCGGTACCTGGCCCCAGGCAACAGCCGGGCGGCGGTCTTGTGCACCTGGGCCCAGGTCATGTCCGGCTCCATGATGGGGGCGCCCGGATTTCCCTCGCCCCGGGTGCGCTGGTAATAGCGGTTAGCGGGCAGGCCGGCCGCGCCGATGACCCAGTCCGCGGGGGAACCGTTGTTCGCGAGGCCGACAACGGCGAGCCGCCCGCCTGGCCTGAGGATGCGTGCCATCTTGACCAGGGCATCGCCGAAGTCCATGTGATGCAGTGCCGTGTTGGCGCAGGCGAAGTCGAACCCGCCGTCCGCGAACGGATATGTCAGGAAATCACCGTGGACGAAGCTGACCGCGGGAACCTCCTTGCCGCGTTCCCTGGCGAGCCCGATGATCCGCTCATCCCGGTCGATCCCGGTCACGGCCGCGCACCGCCCGGCCAGCTTGCGGGCAAGCAGGCCGTCCCCGCACCCCACGTCAACCGCCGCACCGCACCGATCGGGCACCGCGTCCAAGATCACCCGCTGATAGTGAACGTTGTGATTCCAGTACTCGCTCGGCTCCGCTTCCATCCCTAGGCCGGGGCGGCTACCGGGAGGCCGGCGGCCTCAGCGGCGTCCGATAGCCGCTTGTCGTAGCAGACGAAGGCGGTCAGGTCCCGCTTGATCGCCAGCGCCGAGGCGAGGTGGATCGCCGCGGTAGTCGACAGCCCGCCGGGCGGCAGGGTCGCCGCGTTGTCGAGCAGGTCGTGGGTGAGCGAGACGAGCGATACCCGGCGGATCATCCGCTGGGCGCGGGGCAGCGCCCCTGGCTCGGCGCGCCAGATGGCGCGGAGCACCTCCGCGCGGTGCAGTGGACTCGAGACGAGCGCCTGCTCGGACCGGCTGGCGAGGTAGTCGGCGAGCGCGGCGGTCTCCGGCTCGACGAGCGCCAGCTTGACCAGGGCGGATGAGTCGAGGTAAATCACGACCGGTCCTCTTCCTCGATGACGCGCAGCCGCCCGAGCGCCTCGCTCGCGGTGGGCTGGCCGGCGGACGTGCCCGGGTACGGGTCGATCTCGAGGATGCTGCCGTCGTCCTCGGCGCGCTCGATGACACCCTTGGCGATCCAGCGCTCAAGCGGGCTCTCCGGGTCGCGCACCGGGATCATCTGGGCCACGAGACGGCCGCGGTTGGTGATGTCGACGGTGTATCCGCGCTCCACGAGGTCCACGTAGACGCTGGCGTGCTGCCGCAGTTCGCGGATGCCGATCCGTTGTGACGGCAGGTTCGATGTCGCGTGGTGCACGGGATCACCCGCGTACCCGAGGTCCGGGTTGAGCGGCTTGCCGCGGCGCCTGTCGCCCTTCTGTGCCATGCGGCGACTGTAGCACATGACATGCTACAGTCAGCGGACTTTTGGCAACGAGTTGCGATCAGAAACCGATCGGAGACTCAGTGGAAGGCAGCAACACGTACCGCGGACATCGGGGAGTACGGGGGGTCGTCCCCCGGGAGACAGGAGACGACCTCGCGCACGGGCGAACATTGGTCACGATCACGCCAAGTTTTGATGCAGGATAGAAGCATGCAATCGCCGCGGGACTTCTCCATGTACGGTGCCGTCGACCTTGGCGCGCGACAGGCCGCCGCGCAGCGCAGGCAGCAGCAGGCGGCACGGGCCGCCGAGGCCGCCGACGCTGGCGACGGCGCTCCCGCGGCCGGTCCGGCATCGGCGTTCGTGATCGACGTAACCGAAGAGACTTTCAACGACGACGTCGTGCTCCGGTCAAGGACCACGCCGGTGATCGTGGACCTGTGGGCGGACTGGTGCGAGCCGTGTAAGCAGCTCAGCCCGGTGCTTGAGAAGCTGGCCGACGAGGCCGCGGGCGCGTGGATCCTCGCGCGGATCGACGTCGACGCCAACCCGCGGCTCGCGCAGGCCTTCCAGGCACAGTCCATTCCGATGGTCGTCGCGATCATCGGCGGGCAGATGGTGGACGGGTTCGCTCGGCGCGATGCCAGAGGCCCAGGTCAAGCAGTGGCTCGCCCAGGTACTCGCGGTCGCCGAGCAGCTCGGTGTCCGGCTGGCGGCGGGCGATGGCGCGGAGCCGGGCGAGGCCGTCGATGACCTGCCGCCCGCGCTTTCCGCGGCCAGGGAAGCGATGGAAACCGGGGACCTCGACGGCGCGGCCCGGGCGCTTGAGAAGGCACTCGCGGACGCCCCGGCGGACGCGCTCGCGAAGAGCTGGCTCTCCCAGGTCAACCTGATGCGCCGGGTGTCCTCCTACGACCCGATGACCGTAAGCAGGGAGGCCGCCGCGCACCCGGAAGACGTCGCCGCGCAGCTCAGGGCCGCCGATTTCGAGATGGCAGGCGGGGACGCGGAGAAGGCGTTCGACCGGATCCTCGCCGTCATCAAGCGCACCTCGGGTACGGACAGGAACACCGCGCGCGTGCACCTGCTCGACCTCTTCGAGGTCCTTTCGCCCGATGACGAACGGCTCAAGAAGGCCAGGACCCAGCTAACCCTGCTGTTGTTCTGACGAAGACGCCCAGGCGAGGAAGCCCGCGGGCAAGGAAGCCAGCAGGCAAGAGCACCGCGGGCCAGGGAACTTACCTGGAGCGCTGAGCCGGCGCGTCGGGCTCGGCGAGCGCCTCGAGCGCGGGCAGCGCGGCAGCGAGCGCGGCTCGCTGCTCGAGGGTGAGCATCGCCAGCCACTGGGTGAGCAGCGCGGTACCCTCCGCGCGCAGCCGTTCCAGCGTCTCGTGCCCCTTGGCCGTGATCGCCAGCGTCGATGCCCGCGCGTCCCGCGGGTCGGCGTCACGCCTGACGTAGCCGAGGTCTTCGAGCACGGCCACCATCCTGGTCAGCGTGGACGGCGCGATGCCCTCGGCGGCGGCCAGGTCGCCGAGCCGCAGCGGGCCTGACTGCTCCACGGTGGACAGCGCCGCGAGCTGGGTGGGGGTCAGCCCGGCCAGCGAGTGCCTGCGCAGCCGCCTGGACAGTCTGGCGAGGGCAACTCGCAGCCGCGTAACGTCGATCACGCCGGATTCCGCGTGCATACCGCGGACGCTCGGCGGCCGACGGGCTTATCGTTGTATCCCGCGCCATGCATGAAGAGTACGCGGTGTTGCGCGGACCTCAATATTCTTAGGTTGTTTCCCGGCAGTGTCGCCGGAAGCAGTGTCGCCCGAAGACGGGCGCAGGAAGGGCGGGAAGCGACATGACCATGGCGCCGAGTGTGTCCTACTCGATCACTGCCCGGCTTGAGGTGGCCTCGCACGGCCGCGCGGTGAGCGAGATCACCCGGGCCGTGGAGCAGGCGGGCGGCGTGGTTACCGCGCTTGACGTCAACTCAGGCAACCGCGGGGCGCTCCGGGTAGACGTGACCTGCGCCGCGACCGACACCGCGCACGCGGAGTCGCTTGTCGCCGCGATGGCCGCGATCCCAGGCGTTACCGTGCACAAGGTCAGCGACCGCACGTTCCTGCTGCACCTCGGCGGCAAGATCGAGATGCGCTCCAAGGTCCCGCTGCGCAACCGCGACGACCTGTCCATGGCGTACACCCCGGGCGTGGCGCGGGTGAGCCTCGCGCTTGCCGCGAAACCCGAGGACGCGCGCCGCCTCACCATCAAGCGCAACTCGGTCGCCGTGGTGACCGACGGTTCCGCGGTGCTCGGCCTCGGCAACGTCGGCCCGTACGCGGCGCTGCCGGTGATGGAGGGCAAGGCGGCGCTGTTCAAGCGGTTCGCGGGCATCGACGCCTGGCCGATCTGCCTGGACACCCAGGACGTCGACCAGATCGTCGCGACGGTCGCGGCCATCGCACCCGGGTTCGGCGGTATCAACCTGGAGGACATCTCCGCACCGAGGTGCTTCGAGGTCGAGCAGCGGCTGCGGGCCATGCTCGACATCCCGGTGTTCCACGACGACCAGCACGGAACCGCGATCGTCGTGCTCGCCGCGCTCACGAACGCGCTGCGCGTGGTCGGCAAGGAACTGGCCGACGTCAAGATCGTCATGGCGGGCGCGGGCGCGGCGGGCACCGCCGTCCTGAAGCTGCTGCTCAACGCGGGCGCGAGGAACGTGATCTCCTGCGACATCGTCGGCGCGGTCTACCGTGGCCGCGAGGGTCTCAACGAGAACCTTGAATGGATCGCGGATCACACCAACGCCGCCTGCTACGCCGGCGACCTGGCGGGCGCGGTGATCGGCGCCGACGTGTTCATCGGCGTCTCCGCGCCGAACGTGATCGGCGGCGACGACGTCAAGAACATGGCACCCGGGCGCGATCGTGTTCGCGCTGGCCAACCCCGACCCCGAGGTGGACCCGGACGAGGCGCGCGAGTACGCGGCCGTGGTCGCCACCGGGCGCAGCGACTACCCGAACCAGATCAACAACGTGCTCGCCTTCCCCGGCGTGTTCCGTGGCCTGCTCGACGCGCAGTCCACCACGATCACCGACGCGATGCTGGTCGCGGCGGCGCGGGCGCTCGCCGACGTGGTCCCCGCCGAGGAACTAGGCCCCGACTACATCATCCCTTCGGTTTTCCACCCGGACGTGGCCTCCGGCGTGGCCGCCGCGGTCCGCGACGCCGCGCTCGCGGGGGCGGCGCGGGCAGAGGCGGCGGAGAACTTATCCTGACAAAGGTTAAGAAGTGCCATCGGCGGATGGCGCCCGTCATGACCCCGACCTGCAGGATGATGGACACATGGATCACACGGGTTCGGATCCGAAGACTGGCAGGCTGCTAGTCGCGACCCCGATACTGGGGGATCCGAACTTCAAGCGCGCCGTCGTGCTCATCGTGGAGCACGAAGACGTACAAGGGACTCTCGGCGTCGTGCTGAACCGGCCGACCACGATCGGCGTCGGCCAGGTGCTTGAGCAGTGGACGGAGCTGGCCACCGAGCCATCCGTGGTGTTCCGCGGCGGCCCCGTGGCGCCGAACAGCGCCCTCGCGCTTGCCATGGTCCCAGGCAAGGACGAGCCGCTCGGCTGGCGGGCGCTCGACGGCGCCCCCGCCCTCGCCAGGCTCGGCCTGCTCGACCTGGACACGCCGCCCCGGCTGCTGGCCCCCGCCATCACGAGCCTGCGCGTGTACGCGGGCTACTCCGGCTGGTCGCCTGGCCAGCTCGAGGCGGAGATCGACGAGGGCGCCTGGTACGTGCTCACGGCCCAGCCAGGCGACGTGTTCGCCGCCGACCCTGACCGCCTCTGGCGCCAGGTCCTCCGCCGCCAGGACGGTGACATGGCCTTCCTCGCCACCTACCCCGACGACCCAAGCCAGAACTGACCGGGACGATCCCCGGAACGGAAGCTTCGGCTTACTCACTCCCGGCAAGCGCCTGCGGCCCGCGGCGTTCGCGGACCCGCGGGGCGGGCAGCCAGCCCCCGCCGGAGACGGTAAGCTTGGGAACGTGAGCACCGAAGTAATGCCAGACAGCGATCTGAAGGTTCACGAAGACCTCAAGGTCGATACGTCTCATGGCGATCATGAGCGGTTCGCGCACTATGTCGACAAGAACGACATGATGAACGCGGCTGTCTTCGGCACGCCCATCAAGGCGCTGTGCGGCAAGGTTTGGGTGCCGAGCAGGGATCCGCAGAAGTTCCCCGTGTGCCCGGAGTGCAAGGAAATCTACGAGTCGCTGCCGCCAGGCGACGGCGACGAAAACGAGTAGTGTCGGCCCTTGCCGAGTCAGCCGCCTCCGTTCTGAATCCTGATCTTCCTGCTCTTCGCGGCTGGCAGAAAGCTGCTTACGCAGAGTATTTTCGAGTAGCTAAGCGTGATTTCCTGCTCGTCGCGACGCCAGGCGCGGGAAAGACGGCGTATGCGCTGACGATCGCCAAGGAACTGCTGACCAGGCGCGAGATCCTGGCGGTCACGATCGTGACCCCCACGGAGCACCTCAAGTACCAGTGGGCGCAGGCCGCGAAGAGGTTCGGGATCGCGATCGACCCGTCCTACCGGAACGCCCAGGGCAAGGCCGGCGCCGACTTCCACGGCGTCGCCGTCACCTACGCGCAGGTCGCCGCCCACCCGGCGCTGCACAGGGGGCGCACGGAGAACCGCACGACCCTGGTCATCTTCGACGAGGTCCACCACGCGGGCGACGCGTTGTCCTGGGGCGACGCGGTGAAGGAGGCGTTCGACCCGGCGAAGCGCAGGCTCGCGCTGACCGGGACGCCGTTCAGGTCGGACGCGAACCCGATCCCTTTTGTCACCTACGTCCCGGAAGCGGACGGGTCCAAGCGGTCCGCCTCCGACTACGTCTACGGCTACGGGCCCGCGTTGTCCGACGGCGTGGTGCGGCCGGTGATCTTCCTCGCCTACTCCGGTGAGATGCACTGGCGTACCAGGGCAGGCGACGAGATCAGCGCGACCCTGGGCACGCCCATGACCAAGGACCAGATCGCGCAGGCCTGGCGGACGGCGCTTGACCCGGGCGGCGACTGGATCCAGCGGGTGCTCGAGGCCGCGGACAAGCGGCTCACCGAGGTCCGGCGGGGAATGCCGGACGCGGGCGGCCTGGTGATCGCCTCCGACCATGAGACGGCACGCGCCTACGCCGCGCTGCTGCGGAGAATCAGCGGCGAGCGGCCGGCCGTGGTGCTGTCCGACGACCCCACCGCGAGCAAGAAGATCTCCGCGTTCGCCCAGTCGACGGCGCGCTGGATGGTCGCGGTGCGCATGGTGTCCGAGGGCGTCGACGTCCCGCGGCTGGCGGTCGGCGTGTACGCGACCAGCGTGTCGACGCCGCTGTTCTTCGCCCAGGCGGTCGGCCGGTTCGTCCGGGCGAGGAAGCGCGGCGAGACCGCGTCGGTGTTCGTCCCGTCCGTCCCCAC
Source organism: uncultured Actinomycetota bacterium (assembly GCA_963759545.1). Taxonomy (GTDB): domain Bacteria; phylum Actinomycetota; class Actinomycetes; order Streptosporangiales; family Streptosporangiaceae; genus Trebonia. The sequence continues at coordinate 210,209 of CAVXAB010000046.1, read as the reverse complement.
GCTGCTCGGCTTCGCCGCCGAGCTTGAGGCCGAGCGGGACCACGTGGTCCGCTTCCTCGACCGTGACCCGGAGGCGGAGCTCGAAGAAGCGCAGCGGGAGCGGAAGACGCAGGACGACCTGGAGGTCTACGGCCGGTCGATCGAGGTGCTCAAGGCGTCGGCCACGTTCGACCGGGTGCTGTTCGACGGCGGCGAGTTCGGCACGGCGACCGAAGCGGGCTCCCCGGAGGAGGAGGACTACCTCGGGCTGCCCGGCCTGCTAGAACCCGATCAGGTGACCACGCTGCTGCGCAAGCGCCAGGCGGCGCAGCTCGCGGCGCGGTCGGCCGCCGCGAGCGGCGGCGCAGGACGAGGGCCCGGCGGACGGCGGCCTGTTCGCCGTGCCAGGGCGGCGCGGCGGCGAAAGAGCCGGCGCGGCAGGCGCCGACGGTGAGCCGCGAGCAGCTCGCCGCGCTCCGCAAGGAGCTGAACGGCCTGGTGGGCGCTTGGTCGCACCGCACCGGCCAGCCGCACGGCGTAATACACAACGAACTGCGCAATTCCTGCGGCGGCCCCGCGCTCCCGCAGGCGTCCGCCGAGCAGATCAGGGCGCGGATTGACAAGATCCGCCAGTGGGCCCTGTCCCGCCGCTTATCCGGCCTTGCCCCTTATGTCCGGGCTTCCGGGTCCTTATCTCCCGACCTCGGCGTTTTACGCGGTCTTAGGCACGTCGGCTCTGGGGTGCCGCGTTGGCTGGCTGACCAGGCACGATGCCCGCCGGAAAAGCACGGAAAGCGGACACTGGTTCAAAGTGAGAACACCCAGGTGCGGTCCCTGGCGTACCGATGCATTAACCCCTAACGGGGTTCGCTCAACCCGGCCTACGCAAAGGAGTAACCGATGAGCGCTGACGCATCCGCCTCAAGCTATGTTCCGGCCCAGGCCCCTGCCCAGGAGCCGACCGTCGCGCCGGAGCCTGCCGTAGAGGCGCCCGCGGCCGTCTACTGGCACGGTAACCCCGCGGCGCTGGGACTTCCCTGCTTCATCGCCGGTTCGGTCGCGCTCGGCCTCGCGTTCGTGGGCGTGGTCCCGTTGACTGCACTCGGCGCCGCGATACCGATCGTCCTCACGGCCACCTCAATCGGCCTGTTCCTGGCGACCATCTGGGCCGCCGCGGTCGGCCAGACGGCGGTAGCGAGCGTGTTCGGCATCTTCGGGGGCTTCTGGCTCAGCTACGCGGTACTGTCCCTCGGCCTGAACCACGGCTGGTTCGCTATCCCGCTCACCGCGACGCGGACCACGCTGGAACTGTTCCTGGTCTCCTGGCTGGTCGTGATCCTCATGCTCACGCTGGCCACGCTGCGGCTGCCGATGGCATTTACGGCGGTGTTCCTCCTCGTGGACGTGGCCCTGGTGCTGCTGTTCGCCGGGTTCAACGCGATACCAACCTCCACGGGCCTGCTGCAGGCCGCCGGATGGGTGATCCTGGCGTTCGCGGCCGTGGGCGTCTACCTGTACTACGACTCGCGTGTCGCAGGCCACGGGAGGCGCATCGCTCCCGCTCGGCAAGCCCCTGCTGCGCTAGGCAGCGCGCGCCGCGTTAAACGCGGGTCACCTCGACGCCGGCGTCGCCAGGGCAGTGATCGCCTCGGCGGTGGTGCCCGGGGCGACGCCGGCGGTCAGCCCGAGCAGGACCCGGGTGCCGAAGCCGCTGCGCGCCGCGTCCGCCGCCGTCGCGCGAACGCAGTAGTCGGTCGCGATGCCCACGACGTCCACCCTGTCAACGTCGTGGGCGCGCAGCCAGTCCGCGAGCGGCGTGCCCGCGTCGTCCGTGCCCTCGAACCCGCTGTAGGCGGCCGCGTGCGCGCCCTTGCGGAACACCGCCGCGATCGGCCCGGTCGCCAGGTCGGGGTGGAATTCGGCGCCGGGTGACCCGGCGACGCAGTGCCTGGGCCAGGAGTGCGCGTAGTCCGGGTCGTCCGCGAAATGGCTCCCTGGGTCGATGTGGTAGTCCTTGGTCGCCACCACGTGGTCATAGCCGTGGTCGGCCGACGCCAGCAGCGAGCTGATGGACCGGGCCACCGCGGTCCCGCCGGCGACCGCGAGGGAGCCGCCTTCGCAGAAGTCATTCTGCACGTCAACGATGATGAGGGCACGCACGGAGCTACCTTATGCGGGGGGACGACCGCGCTGCCTAGGCTTCCCCGGCTTCTTCACCGTTGCGGCCGAAGACCGTGGGGATCGCGGGGTAGCCGCGGGACAGTTGCACGGCGTACGAGGGGAGTTCGGCGAGCGTCGCCGTGTGCCGCGACCGGGCCTCGGCCAGGGGCTCGCGTCCGACGATCTTCCCGTCGCGGACGAGTTCCTGAAGCAGCACGCGGTCGGCCGGCCCGTTGGCCGGAGGCCGGAATGAGGTCGGCGGGGCAAGGAGGATCCGCTCGGTCGCCGCCTCGCCGGAGGCGGACCGTTCCCGGACGGCCCACTTGCGCCCGCCGCGTCCCGGCTTGCCCACGGACCGCTTGGCCACCGGTCGCAACGCCCGGTAATCGAACGCCTCGCCGTCCGCCGCCGGCCCGTCCGACCGCGCCACCAGCTTGTAGACGAGCGCGGCGGTCGGCGCCCCCGACCCGGTGACCAGCGAGGTTCCCACGCCGTAGCCGTCAACGGGGGCGACGGCAAGCCCGGCGATCGAGTACTCGTCGAGGTCCCCGGTCAGGATGATCCGCGTGTGGGTCGCGCCGAGCGAGTCGAGCAGCGCGCGCACCGACACCGCCAGCGCCGGCAGGTCGCCGCTGTCGATTCGCACCGCGCCGAGTGACGGCCCCGCCACTTCTACCGCGGCCCGCACCGCCTCCTCCACGTTGAACGTGTCAACCAGCAGGGTCGTGCCCGGCCCAAGCGACGTGAGCTGGGCGGCGAACGAGTCCCGCTCGCTGTCGTGCACCAGCGTGAACGCGTGCGCCGAGGTCCCGCTCGACGGCACGCCGTAGGTGAACCGGGCCTGCAGGTTTGACGTGGACGCGAACCCGGCGATGTACGCGGCCCGCGCGGCGGCCACGGCCGCCCACTCGTGAGTGCGGCGCGAGCCCATCTCGATCAGTGGCCGGCCGGACGGGCCTGGCCCCCCGGCGGCGGTCACCATCCGGGACGCGGCCGAGGCGACCGCGCAGTCGTGGTTGAGAATTGACAGGACCACGGTCTCAAGCAGTACCGACTCCGCGAACGTGCCTTCGACGACCAGAATCGGCGATCCGGGGAAGTACATGTCGCCTTCGGCGTAACCCCAGATGTTCCCGGAAAACCGATACGATGACAGGTACTGGAGCGTGGTCTCGTCCACAACCTGGTTTTCCCGCAGGAAGGACAGCTCGTCCGGGCCGAAGCGGAATCGCTCAAGCGCGTCGAGCAGTCGGCCGGTGCCGGCCACGACGCCGTAGCGGCGGCCGTGGGGCAGGTGGCGGGCGAAGACCTCGAAGACCGCGCGCCGAGAGGCCGCACCGCTGCGCAGCGCGGCCTGGAGCATGGTGAGTTCGTAGTGGTCAGTCAGCAGCGCGGTTGTCCCGCTGTTCACCGTAATGGTCACAGGTGGAAGACTAGGCGTAGGGAGGTGCGGGCGAGTGAGCGTGGCACCCGCAGAGGTCGATCTGCCGTGGTCAGCCGAAGAGGTAACACCAGAAAAGCCATGGCTGACGATCGTCTGGAACGATCCGGTCAACCTGATGTCCTATGTGACCTACGTGTTCGAGCACGTTTTCGGTTACTCGAGGCCGAAGGCGGAGAAGCTGATGCTCGACGTGCACCACAAGGGCAAGGCCGTGGTGGCGAGCGGTTCCCGCGAGGCGATGGAACGCAACGTCGAGGTGCTACACGGATACGGCCTGTGGGCGACAGTCCGCCAGGACACCTGAACGGGGACGATGAAAGTGTTTAGGCCCATAAAGGGCGGCGGTGCCAGCGCATGGTTGTCCGCCGACGAGGCGAAGCTGCTCAGGACCTTGGTCGTTCCCGTGATGGAACTGCTGAACGACCCCGCAAGGCCCGCCCCGGCGCCCGGCCAGCCCGCCGAGTCGACCGATCTCTTTGACGATCTTGAGAAGATGTTCAACGAGACCACCGCCGCGCCACCGGATGCGCCCGCGGACCCGGTGCTCGCCCGGCTGCTGCCCGACGCCTATCAGGACGATGACGAGGCGGCGGGCGAGTTCCGCAAGTACACCGAGTCGTCGCTCCGCGAGGCAAAGAAGTACTTCGCGCAGACGCTGCTTGACACGGTCCCGCCCAAGGGCGGCCGCGTGAAGCTCACGGCGGACCAGGCCAGGGACTGGCTGCGGGCGCTGAACGACGTGCGACTGATGTTCGGCGTCCGGCTCGAGGTGACCGAGGACTTCGAGGAGCAGCTCGCCTCCCTCGACCAGAAGGACCCGCGCCTCGCGGCCTTCGAGGTCTACGGCTGGCTTGGCGCGGTCCAGGACTCCCTGGTCCGCGCTATCGCCAGGTAATCTCGGCTCGTGCAGTCATCTCCCGGGGGGACGACCCCGTACCCCCCGATGCATGCCCGATGGAAAGGCAGCGTATCGAGCATGCTAACGATCTCGCGCACCCTCTACGACAAGATCATCGAACACGCCCGCAAGGACCACCCAGACGAAGCCTGCGGCGTGATCGCCGGCCACGCCGGCAGCGACAGCCCGACGCGGTTCATCCCCATGCAAAACGCGGAGCGCTCGCCCACGTTCTACCGGTTCGACTCCCGCGAGCAGCTCAAGGTATGGCGCGAGATGGACGACAACGACGAGGAAGCCGTCGTGATCTACCACTCGCACACCGCCACGCAGGCGTACCCGTCGCGCACCGACATCTCGTACGCGAGCGAGCCGCAGGCCCACTACGTCCTAGTATCTACGCGGGATGAATCGGAAACCGAGTTCCGCTCGTACCGGATCGTCGACGGCGAGGTCACCGAGGAACCCGTCGTTGTCACGGAATGATCGGGCACCGATCCGGGTTCCACCCAAGGCGTATTGAAGTTCACTACAGGAGCGTTGACACTTATGGCCATTGAGGTTCGCATCCCCACGATCCTGCGCAGCTACACCGGCGGCGCCAAGGCGGTCGAAGGGTCCGGCGCGACGCTGGACGAGCTGCTGAACAACCTGGACGCGGCCCACGGCGGCCTGCGCGAGCGCCTCGTGGATGGCGAGAAGCTGCGCCGCTTCGTCAACGTGTACCTCAACGACGAGGATGTCCGCTTCCTCGGCGGCCTTGAGACTCCGGTCAAGGACGGCGACACGGTGACCGTGCTCCCGGCGGTCGCCGGTGGCGCGCGCTAAACGGCTAAACGGCAAAAAGCAATAAGAGGATCAATCCGAACGGGTGCGTGTCGATGCGTTACGACTCACTGCTCGCCTCCCTCGGCAATACCCCGCTGGTGGGTCTCCCGAGGCTCTCTCCATCGGACGATGTCCGGCTGTGGGCCAAGCTTGAGGACCGTAACCCGACCGGGTCGGTGAAGGACCGCGCGGCGTTCTTCATGGTCGAGCAGGCCGAGAAGGATGGCCTGCTCCGGCCGGGCTCGACGATCCTCGAGCCGACCTCGGGTAACACCGGCATCTCCCTGGCCATGGTCGCGAAGCTCCGCGGCTACCAGCTCATCGTGGTGATGCCGGAGAACACGAGCGAGGAGCGCAGTCAGATCCTGCGCATGTACGGTGCGGAGATCTTCACGTCCCCGGCGGCGGGCGGCTCCAACGAGGCGGTCCGGGTGGCGAAGCGGCTGGCCGCCGAGCACCCGGACTGGGTCATGCTCTACCAGTACGGCAACGAGGCGAACGCCCGCGCCCACTACGAGACGACCGGCCCGGAGATCCTCGCGGACCTGCCGTCGGTCACGCACTTCGTGGCGGGCCTCGGCACGACGGGCACGCTGATGGGCACCGGCAGGTTCCTGCGCGAGCACGTGCCTGACGTCAAGATCGTGGCCGCCGAGCCTCGCTACGGCGAACTCGTGTACGGCCTGCGCAACGTCGACGAGGGCTTCGTCCCCGAGCTCTACGACCCCTCGGTGCTGACCACCAGGTACTCGGTCTCGTCGGAAGACGCGCTGCGCCGCACCCGCGACCTGCTGTCGAAGGAAGGCATCTTCGCCGGCATCTCGGCCGGCTGCGCGCTGCACGCCGCCCTCGGCATGGCCGCGCAGGCGGCCAAGGCGAAGGAGCGCGCCGACATCGTCGTGCTCATCGCGGACGGCGGCTGGAAGTACCTGTCCACGGGCGCGTACAGCGGCACACTCAGCGAGGCGGAACAGAAGCTAGAGGGCCAGCTCTGGGCGTGATTTGCCCGCGGGGGGACGACCCCCCTGGTGACCCCCCGGCATGGGGGGACTTCGCCCCCCCATTGCCCCCCTACGGGGGGCCGCGCCAAAACCGCGCGCCCCCCGCGCGCCGGCTGAGGTTAAGGCCCGGTGGTTGCTGTTGGCAGGCAGCGCACAGGCCGCGCTGCCTCCGCGCGCCGGCTTAGGTTAAGGCCTTCTGGTTGCTGTTGGCAGGCAGCGCAAAGACCGCGCTCCCTTGCGCTGTGGTGTGCTGTTTAGGCCTTACGCGTCGGGCAGAATGATCTTCATGCGGCTTACCGTGGTGGGGTGTGCCGGGAGCTTTCCCGGTCCGGATAGTCCAGCGTCTTGTTACCTGCTCGAGGCGGACGGGTTCCGCCTGGTGATCGACATGGGCAACGGCTCGCTCGGTGCGCTGCAGAAGTACACCAGCCTCTTCGGCATCGACGCCGTCTGCCTGAGCCACCTGCACGCCGACCACTGCGTCGACCTGTATTCCTACTCGGTCGCCAGGACCTACTCCCCGGGCGGGCCGCAGCCCGCGATCCCGGTGTACGGCCCGGCCCGCACCGCCGAGCGGATGGGCCTCATCCACGGCTTGGACGGTGACGACTATGGCCTGACGAAGCGGTTCACGTTCAAGACGCTTGAGCCGGGGCACCTGGTGATTGGCCCGTTCGACGTCCGGCTCGCGCACATGAACCATCCGGTTGAGACGTTCGCCTTCCGGGTCTCTCATGGTGGCCATTCGCTCGTCTACACGGGCGACACGGGCGAGACCGAGGCCGTTGCCGAACTGGCCGCGGGAGCGGACGTGCTCCTGTCTGAGGCTGCCTTCCTCGAAGGGCCTGGCCTGCCACCGAACATCCACCTGACGGCCCGCCAGGCGGCGGCCTACGCGAGCAAGGCCGGAGTGGGCAGGCTGGTCCTTACCCACCTACAGCCATGGAACAACGCCGACGATGCCAGAGCCGAGGCGGCGGGCGCCTTCCCCGGCGCCCTGGACATCGCGGTGGCGGGCCAGGTCGTCAACCTGGCCGGCTAGGGCGGACCGCGTGCGGTCGCCGGCTGCGGGGGTACCGCCGGTGGGACGGTTCCTCGGCGATCCGCCCCGGTAAGCTTGCCCGCATGACTCGTCCAGACGGAAGGGCCGCGGATGCGCTGCGGCCGGTGCGGTTTACCCGAGGATGGCTGGATCACGCCGAGGGGTCGGTGCTCGTGGAGTTCGGCAAGACCCGGGTGCTGTGCGCCGCGAGCGTCACGGAAGAGGTGCCGCGCTGGCGGCGGGGGAGCGGACTCGGCTGGGTCACCGCCGAGTACGCGATGCTGCCCAGGGCGACCAACACCAGGAACGACCGCGAATCGGTGAAGGGCCGCATCGGCGGCCGGACGCACGAGATCTCCAGGCTCGTCGGGCGTTCGCTGCGCGCCTGCGTCGACTACAAGGCGCTCGGCGAGAACACGATCGTCATCGACTGCGACGTCCTGCAGGCGGACGGCGGCACCAGGACCGCCGCGGTCACCGGGGGCTACGTGGCGCTCGCTGACGCGATCGACTGGCTGCGCAAGCGCGGCAAGCTGAAGGGCAGCCCGCTGGTCGCCTCCGTCGCCGCGGTCTCCGTCGGGATCGTCAACGGCGAGCCGAGGCTCGACCTCTGCTACGAGGAGGACTCGACGGCCGAGACCGACATGAACGTGGTCTGCACCGGGACCGGGGACTTCGTGGAGATCCAGGGCACCGCCGAGGGCGAGCCGTTCTCCCGCGCGCTGCTGAACAGCCTGCTCGACCTGGGCACGGCCGGCTGCGCCGAGCTGACCCGCCTGCAGAACGTGGCGCTGCAGTCCGAGGCGCTCAGTGGCAGTTAACTCCCGGGTCGTGCTCGCGACTAGGAACGCGCACAAGGTCGCCGAGCTGAACCGCATCCTCGCCGACGCCGGGTTCCGCGGCGAACTCGTCGGCCTTGACGAGTTCCCCGACGCGCCCGACGTGCCGGAGACGGGCAGCACGTTCGCGGACAACGCGCTGCTCAAGGCCCGCGCGATCGCGGCGCACACCGGCCTGCCCGCCGTATCAGACGACTCGGGCCTGACCGTGAACGCGCTGAACGGCATGCCGGGCATCTTGTCGGCGCGCTGGGCGGGCAAGCACGGCGACGACCAGGCGAACCTGGAACTGGTACTTGGCCAGCTCGCCGACATCGACAGCCGCGAGGGCGCGTTCGTCTGCGTCGCGGCACTGGTCCTGCCCGACGGCAGCGGGGAATGGACGACCACGGGCGTGCTGGCAGGCAGCATCGCCCTGGCCCCGCGCGGCGCGAACGGCTTCGGCTACGACCCGATCTTCGTGCCCGACGGCATGGAAACGACCACCGCGGAACTCGCGCCGCAGGACAAGGACGCGATCAGCCACCGCGGCCGCGCCTTTAGGGCAATAGCCAAGGTCATCGCGGGGTTGTAAGACGGGGTTGTAAGAAACGAACCGAGGAGTGCGCATGGAACCCGTCCTGAGCCGCGATCCCCGTACCGGCGAAGTCCGCGCGCGCGTTGGCGTGGAGGCCGACACTGCTGCCGTGGACGCGGCGGTCCGCGCTGCCCATGCGACCCTCGATGCACTCGCGGACCGGGCAAAGCGCTCGGCGCTGCTGCGCGCGGCGGCGGATGGCGTCGAGTCCCGTGCGGCGGAGCTGATCGAAGCCGCCGACGCGGAGACCGCGCTTGGCGTGCCACGGCTCACCGGTGAGCTCGCCCGCGTCGCGTATCAGTTCCGCTTCTTCGCTGACATCGTGGACGACGGCGGTTTCCTCGGCGTGGTCATCGATGCGCCGGACGCTTCGGCTGTCCCGCCGCGCCCTGAGTTGCGGCGGTGGAAGGTACCGATCGGCACGGTCGCCGTCTTCGCCGCCTCCAACTTCCCGTTCGCGTTCAGCGTCCCTGGCGGTGACACTGCCAGCGCCCTCGCGGCAGGCTGCCCGGTCGTCGTCAAGGCCCATCCTGATCATCCGCAGACCAGCGTGCTGGTCGCGGAGACCCTGCGGGCCGCGGCCGAGAAGGTCGGGCTTCCCGCCGACGTCCTCACCCTGATCCACGGCTACCAGGCCGGCGCCGACTTGGTGCGCCACCCGCTGATCTCCGCCGTCGGCTTCACCGGCTCCATTCCCGGCGGGCGCGCCCTGTTTGACCTCGCCGCGGCGCGGCCGTCCCCGATCCCGTTCTACGGCGAGCTTGGCAGCCTCAACCCGGTGCTCATCACCGACCGGGCCGCGCGAACCCGTCCAGCGGAGATCGCCGCGGGCCTCGTCGCCTCGTACACGCTCGGCCAGGGCCAGTTCTGCACGAAGCCCGGCCTTGTGCTTGTCCCGGCGGGGCAGGCAGGCGACGCGCTGACGAGGTCGGCCACGGAAACCGCGGCGAAGGCCGCCCCAGGCGCGCTGCTCGACGCGCGGATGCGTGAGCACTTCCTTGCCGGGTTCGCCGCCCGCGCCGCCGCCCCCGGCGTCCGTACCCTCGCCGCGGCGGCCGCCGCGCCCACCGATGCCGCACCGCAGGCCGTCCGCGCCGGGCTCCTCGAGGTCGACGCCGCCGACCTGGGCGGTGACCTGCTTGAGGAGTGCTTCGGCCCGGTCACCGTGCTCGTCCGCTACCGCGACGCGGCCGACGCGGAAACCGTCCTGTCCCGCCTGGGCGGCAACCTCACCGCGACCCTGCACGCCGAGTCCGGCGAACCTGACGCCGCGGCCTGGCTTAACCGGCTGTCCCGCTTCGCGGGCCGCGTCGTCTTCGGCGGCTGGCCCACGGGCGTCGCCGTCGCCCCGGCCATGACTCACGGCGGCCCGTACCCCGCCACCACGACCCCCACGACCTCGGTCGGCGGCACTGCCATCGACCGCTGGCTCCGCCCGGTCACCTACCAGACGGTCCCCGAGGACCTGCTCCCGCCGGAGCTGGCCAAGCACCTCTAACGGCCTTGGCGGCCGCTACCGAGTTGATGATGGATCGCTGGCCACCCGATAGCGTGGCTAGCGATCCACGTTCGTCCGTCGGCGTGCTAGCTGAGGCCGCTCAGGTCGCTGCTTGGCAGCGAGGTCGTCTGGCCCGCCGTCGGCAGCGCGATGTTGACCGGCTGGTTGATGCTGGTGATCGTCGTGGTGATGGTCTCCGTCAGTTCCTTGCCCGCGTCGGTGACGACGGCCTTGCGCACCGTGTGCTGGCCGTCGATCCAGACGGTGAATGTCTCGTCGGTGAAGCCGGCACTCGCCATCGCCTGCTGTAGCTGCGTCTTGGCCGTGCCCGAGAGGTAGGAGATCCCCTTGTCGAGCGGGAGCGTCCCCGTGTACTCCGTGACAGGGACACCGTCGATGCTCCCGGTGCCCACCTGGTGCACGGACGTCGCCCCCTGGAGCAGCTGGGACTGGGTGAGCGGATCGCTGCCGGACTCCTGGCTGAAGATCTGGCTGAAGTTGATACCGCTGCTCTTGCTGCCGGACGGCGCGGGGGTGGTCAGCCACGGCTTGCTCAGGTGCAGCATCTGGGTGAGGTAGCTCCACTTTATGTAGAGCGTCGACGGGGTGACGATCTCCTCGATTGGGCCGGGCATCGACACCCCCGCGAAGCTGAGGGATGCGATGTTCACGCTGAAGACCAGGGAGGGGTGCAGCTGCTCCGCGAACGTCGCGGTCATGATGCCCGCGCCGGTCGAACCGGACGAGCTTGCCGCTCCCGGCGTAACAGTGGCCTGCAGGTTGATCGTCCCGGTAAACGAGTTCGCGCTTGACGACGTCTTCGCGGCGAGCTTGACCGCGTCCAGTGCGTTGGCCGGCGCCGTGGCGGAATGCCCAGCGGCGCCTGCTCTAGAGGTTGAGCTCGCCGAGCAGCCACTGGCGGTCATCGCGACGATCACCACGAGCCCGGCCGCATACAACGGCAACCGGGCGACTCTTTCCTGCATCAAGACCTCCGAGGCCCGACCTTGCAGTTGAAACCGGGATGTCAGCGCTCGGCTGCCCCGTGTGGTTGGGCAAACTAGTCCTACCGAAATACACTTACCCGCCCATTTGCGATCGTATCGGGAGCGATGCTCGGCGCGCGATATCGTTTACTGTCTGACCTGGAGATCCGCGATGGGAGGGGACAGTGACCGCAACACGGCTCGCGCCTGGTGACGAGGCACCCGACTTCACGCTGCCCGATGCCGACGGCAACCTGGTTTCGCTGTCGAAGCTGCGCGGCCAGCGGGTGATCGTCTACTTCTACCCCGCGGCGATGACCCCCGGCTGCACGAAGGAGGCCTGCGACTTCACCGCCGCCCTGCCTGACCTCACCGCGGCGGGCACCGCGGTACTCGGGATTTCCCCTGACTCGCCCGCCAAGCTGGCGAAGTTCCGTGAGAAGGAGCACCTCGCGTTCCCGCTCCTGTCCGACCAGGACAAGGCCGTCCTGACCGCCTACGGCGCGTACGGCGAGAAGATGAACTACGGCAAGACGATCATGGGCGTCATCCGCTCCACGTTCGTCATCGACGCCGACGGCAAGATCGAGAAGGCCCTCTACGCGGTCAAGGCCACCGGCCACGTCGACCGTCTCCGCAAGGACCTGGGAATCTGAGAAAGAGCTGTAAGATTCCAGACGGGTCCGGCTGATCCTGGCCGGCCCCAACCCCGGTCGACGGGGCAACGCGGGCGTGGCGAAATGGCAGACGCGGCAGGTTTAGGTCCTGTTGGTGGAGACACCGTGGGGGTTCAAATCCCTTCGCCCGCACTTCTTGCCCTTGGGCTAATTGCTCAAGATCAAAGTCCAAACCCAAATGCGTGGTGGCTGAGGCCGTCCGGCGGTCGCGCCTCACCGCACCATGCCCCCGTCCCCGGTCCGATGCCGTTGTCTTGGTGGTGGGTGGTGACCGTGGGGGCCGTGCGCGGGCTGGGATGCCGCACTCGCGCGCGGGTGCGGCGTGCGCGTGGCGGATTTTAGTTTTCGTGTGGATACCGCAGCCTATTTGCTGCGGAATCCACACGATCATGGTCCGGGTCACCCTGGCGTCGGGACAAACCATGGCGAAACGGGCACGTGACCGGACGCCCGCGCCGTAGGCGGGGCGCTTGAGCTAACGGCGTTGTACTCAGTCCTCCCCGACGATCCGCCGTCGGCCGGAAAGCAAACGGATGTCGGCGATAACAGCAAGAAGTGGTTCGCCTGGCCGCGTGTTAGCAGTCTTCGGGTGGAGTCTGCGGTTTGTCCGGGGTTGCGGGCGTGGTGAAGTAGCGCTCCAGGGGAGCTGTTTCGTCGGGGTCGGCTAGCAGGAGGACGTCGTCGCCGCTGCGTAGGGTGGTATCGCCCGTGACGGTGAGCAGGGTGCCGTCTCTGACCACGACGCTGAGCCATGCGTTTTCGCCGCACGGGAGTTCGCTGACCAGTGCGCCGTCGGCCGCGGCGCCGGGGGCGACGTGGTAGCGGTGCAGGCCCTCCGGTTCCTCGCTGAACCGGACGCCGAGCGACCAGGGTTCCGGCTCGACGGTTCGCAGCGGGATGCGCAGGCGGTGGGCGAGGGTCGGGACCAGGCCGCCCTGGACGGTGACCGAGAACCCGACGATGACGAAGATGACCTGGTACGCCCGGGCGGCGCCGGGGGTGCCCGAGTTCACGATCGCCATGCCGAGCAGGATCGGGACCGCGCCCTTGAGGCCGGTCCACAGGAAGAAGACCCGTTCAGGCACGGTGAGGCGGACGGGCAGGGTGACCAGGCCGCCGAGGACCGGGCGGATCACGAACGCCAGCAGCGCCGCGAGGGCGAGGCCGTCGGCCCAGGCGGAGGCGCTGGCGAGCTGGGACAGGCGCATGGTCAGGCCGAGCATGACGAACGCGACGATCTCGGCGAGAGACGCGAGCGACGAGTGGAAGCGCTCGATCTCCCGCTTGTAGGGGGCGGGCTCGTCGCCGATGATGATGCCTGCCACCAGGACCGCGAGGAAGCCCGACCCCTGGGCGACCGTGGCGGCACCGAAGATGGCCAGCACGCCGGCGAGCACCCGGGGGGAGTAAAGCCCCTCGCTCGGCAGCGGCACCCGGCGCATGAACGCGAGCAGCGCGAGCCCGCCGGCCACCCCCACCGCCACCCCGACGGCCATCTGCAGCGCGAATTCCGCGACCACGTGCCACACGACGCTCGCCTGCCCCGCCGTGCGCCGCGAGCAGCGACGAGAGTAGCGCGATCCCGACCGGGTCGTTGGCGCCCGACTCGCCCTCGAGCAGCACCCCGGTGCGCCCGGCGATCTCGCGCCTGCCGAACACGGAGAACACCACCGCCGGGTCGGTCGCGGCCACCGCGGTGCCGACGAGCAGGGCCAGGTGCCAGCTCATGCCCGCCACGTAGCGCGCGGCCAGCGCGGTGCCCGCGGCGGTGACCAGCGTCCCCGCGATCCCCGTCCACACGATGGCGGCGGCCGCGGTGCGGAACCGGCGGCGGCCGATGTGCATGCCGCCGTCGAACAAGATGACCGCCAGCGCCACCGTCACGACGCGCTCGGTCGTGACCACCGGCAGCGCCGTGGCTGACGGCCACAGCTGCGCCGCGATGACCGCCGCGACGAGGAAGAACGCCGGCGCGGGCACCCTGAGCCTGGCACTGAGCCGGTTGGAGAGCACGGCCGCCGTGCCGGCCAGGCCGATCACGAGAATGATGAGGCCGAATTGGCTTTCCCCGCTCATCGCGTCCGGCTCGGCAGTTCACCAGGCACAGGGCAGGAAGTCGTCATACTTCAAGGACCCTATCGGGCGGCGTGCCCCACCGTGAGAACCGACCGCTACGAGGTGGACGACGAGAACTGGGAGAAGTTGAAGTTCGACGACGACATCAGCATGCTTGACACGTTGAACCGGGTCTTCAGCAGGCCGAACTGGTACATGACGTCCGCGACGCGCTGGATCCGGGTCGCGTCGATGCCGATCGGGTAGGTGTCGAGCGCCATGACAGCCCCGATACCGGCCGTGACCTGGCCGTTCTGCGGCCCGTTGATCGCCTCGAAGGCCTGCTCGACGGCGGCGCGGTCGGTGTCGGAGATCTCCTGGCCGACCTCGAGCGCGGCGAGGAACCGCTTGAGCGTGTTCGGGTTCTGCGCCGCCCACTGCTTGGTGACCACGTACCCCTCGATGGGGAAGTCCGAGGTGGCCCCCTGGTTCAGGTCGGCGAGGGGGACCGCGCCGTACTGCTGCTCCGCCTGGCTGGCGAACGGCTCAGGCAGGGTGGCGGCGGCGATCTCGCCATCGGCGAGGTCCTGTGCCATGTTGGGGAACGGGATGGCCCCGCCGGTAGCGGCGAACGCCTTGTCGCTGGCGCTTGGGAACTGAACGTCTTTCGGGTTGATGCCGTTCTCCTGGAGCACCGAGACGTCGAGCAGGTAGTCGATGTTGCCCGGCGCGTTCACGCCGACCAGCTTGCCCTTGAGCCCCGCCAGGGTCTTGATCTTGGAGTTCGGCATCGTGAAGATCGTCTGCGCGCCCTGCTGCATGATCGACGCCTCGGCGACGAACTCGATCGGCGCGTGGTCGATCGCCGCCTCGTTGATGTACGAGACGTAGTTACCGCCGGAGATGTCGAGCGTGGGGTTCTTGGCGACCTGCTGCGCCACCGCGGTCTCCGAGCTGACCGCGGGGGAGTAGTTGATCTTCAGCCCCTCCTTGGCGAACAGCCCGTCATGCAGCGCGATGAAGAACCCGGCGGAGTCCATGGCGGGCACCACGCCCACGTTCAGCGTGGTCTTCTCCGCCGGGCCGAAGTTCGTCGTAAGAGCGCTCACCGCCGAGGTTCCGCCCGCCGACGAGGAAGACTGAGAAGAGCAGCCCGCCGCGAGCCCGGTCAGCGCTGTCAGCGCCACCGCGCCCGCCGTCGTTCGTCCCCACCTACCCAAGCCGGTCAATGGAACAACCCCTCACTGAGCTAACCGCAGATCACCCGTGCCCAGGAAGGATAAACCAGCATCTATGATCAGGTTGCAGAATTGCGAAAAATCGTACTACTGGCGCAAGCCGTCCGATGCTGCGCCGGCGCGGACATAGTACACAAGCCCGAACGTGATGCCGCCCGCCCGGGGCATCGTGCCGGCCGGGCGGGCGGAGCTTCCCGCGCTAGCGCTCGCGCGGAGCAGTGGCGCAGTGTGGCGTTGCTTACTTGCGGATGAGGCCAGGCTCCGGCTGGATCATCTTGGTGATCGGATACGGGGTTGCCGTCAGGCCGAACTCGAACATCGAGTCGGCGACGCGCTGCAACTGCGGCACGTCCATGTCAAGCGGGTAGGTGTCGATCGCCATCGTGTCGGCGATGATCGGCGTGATGCCCGTGTACTTCTCCATCGCCGTCTCGACGGCCGAACGGTCGGTGTCGGCGAGTTGCTGGCCCTCGTCAAGCGCCCGGAGGAACGCGGCCACCGTGTTCGGGTGCTTCTTCACCCACTGCGCGGTGCCCATGTACCCGGTGAACGGGAAGTCCTGCACCGACCCCTG
Organism: uncultured Actinomycetota bacterium; assembly: GCA_963759545.1. Classification (GTDB taxonomy): domain Bacteria; phylum Actinomycetota; class Actinomycetes; order Streptosporangiales; family Streptosporangiaceae; genus Trebonia. Next base: position 194,413 of record CAVXAB010000046.1, on the reverse strand, counting down.
GTCAAAGTCGGCGATCGGCAGCGCGCCGTACTCCTGCTCGGCGATCTCGGCGAGCGGCTGCGGCAGCCAGGCCGCGTCGACCTGCCCGGCCGGCAGCATGGACACCAGCGCGGGGAAACCCGCCTTCGGTGTGACCTGCTTGATCGCGCTCAGCTTGTAGCCGTTCTGGGCGAGCAGCGCGCCCATCATCACGTCACCGATGTCGTTGGCCGTGTTGAGCCCGATCCTTGCGTGCGCCTTGGCGAGCTCGGCGACGGTCTGGTACTTCGACTTGGGCATCACGTAAAGCGCCTCGGTGCCCGGCTGGATCTCGGACCCGGCGGCGATGATTCGCATGTTGACCGGCTCGGCGGTCTGCGGCGTCGCGCCGAACTTGCCGGCCATCTGCGCCAGGATGAATGACACGTAATTGCCCGCGACCAGCTGCGCGCGGCCCTGCTGCAAGTCGGGAATGCTAGCCTCGCCGCCGGTGATGCTATTGATCTTGACGGTCAGGCCCTGTTGTTTGAAAAACCCCCGTGCCTGGGCGACGTATAGCCCGCCTTCCTCGGCGGCCGGCACCGAGTCAACGGTAATGGTGCGCTGTTCGAGCTGGCTGATCGACGCGTCCGCGGTGCCCCCCGCGGCCCCGCAGCCAGCGAGCGTTCCGGCGGCCGCGATAGCGGTAATGGCCGCACCCAAAAAGGACAATGTCCTAATCATCATTGGAAGCCCCCTTAACTCTCAGGGGACCGACCCTAGTGCAATTGCACAGGGTCTTCACGGCACTTTATTCTTTGCGGTAAATGTCTGATTGGCGCGTTACGTTGCAGTTCAGAGTAATTGCACCGCTAATAATGCCGCGAATAACATAAATAGGGCAGAGCGGTCACCTGGCACAACGTGACGGCCCGGTTCCGCCGGGGAACCGGGCCGTCGTACTGCGGCGGGAGCAGCGGCGAGCTACCCGCCGATCTCGCCGCTCTCCGGCTGGATCATGCTCGTGATCTTGTAGGGCTTGCTGATGAGGCCGAACTCGTTCATCGCGTCCGCCACCCGTTGCATCACCGGAACGTCCATGACCAGCGGGTACGTGTCGAGTGTCATTGTCGCGGCGACCTCCTTCGTCACGCCCGTGTGGGTGACGAGCGCCTGCTCCACGGCGGCGCGGTCGGTGTCCGCGACCTGCTGGCCCTGCTTGGTAGGCCCGGAGGAACGCGGCGACGGTGTTCGGGTGCGACTGCACCCACTGGGCGCTGCCGACGATCGTGCCGATCGGGAAGCTCTGCAGCGAGCCCTGGTCGAAGTCGGCCAGCCGCATCGCCCCGTATTCCTGCTCCGCCTCCGTGCCGAACGGCTCGGGCAGCCACGCGGCCGGGATCACGTGCTTGTCGAGCAGCTCGGGCATCATCGGGAGGACCTCAGGCACCTGCTTGAGCGCGTTCACGCTGTAGCCGTCCGAGGAGAGCAGCGAGCCGAGCAGCAGGGCCCCGATGTTGTGCAGCGAGTTGACGCCGACCTTGGCGTGCGCCTTCACGAGCTGCTGCACCGTCTTGTACGGCGAGCCGGGCAGGACGTAGAGCGCCTGGTTGCCCGCCTGCATCTGCGACGAGTCGGCGATCATCCGCATGTCGATGGGCTTGGACGGCTCCGTCTCGGCGGGGTTCGCCGGGTTGGGTGCCGCGAACTTGCCGGCGATCTGAGCGAGGATGAACGAAACGTAGTTTCCCTCAATCAGCTGCGCCTTGCCGGTCTGCAGGTCGCCCATTCCGTACTCGCCGCCGTTGATCGGCTTGATCGTGACCTTCAGCCCCTGTTGGGCGAAGTAGCCGTTGTCCTGTGCGATGTAGATGCCCGCCGCGTCCGCTGTCGGCACCACGTCGATCGTGATAGACGGCACCTCCGGCGCTGGCCCGGTCGCGACGCTGCTGCTGCCGCCGCTCGAACACGCAGCGAGAGCGACCACGGGAATGGCTGCCACCAGGCAGTATCTAAGTTTGTAAATGGGCCGCATGGGTTTCTCCCCTCATTACTGTGGATGAGAGTAATCAACCCACTCGTCGCAATGCGGCTAGTTTGCCGCTAATTACACAAATCTTGACATCAACTGATATCGACAAGTGTCAATAAATTGAAGCGATCGCCCGCTTGCCGAATAGAAAAATGTAACTATAGATAAACGTAGAAACTTTAGTCACGGCAGTTGTCGCAAACTCTTTCGGCCCTGCCTGTCGGGGGTGCGCGGGGATCGCCCGCTGGCCTAGTACAGTGACCCCTATGGCTGAGACCGACATCGAGACCAAGGCCGCCGGGCAGGCCGACCTCCCGCCGACCGCGCTGGTCGGTGAGATCGAGCGCACCCGCGCCGACCTCGCACGCACGATCGACGAGATCGCCGACCGTGTGTCACCAGGCAACGTCGCGCGGCGCACGGCGGACCGCGCCAAGGAGCGGCTCAGCCAGGTCGACCCGCTCATCGGTGGCGCGGTCGCCCTGGCCGCCGTCAGCGTGACGTGCTACCTGATCTGGCGCAAGCTCCGCAAGAAGTAGGAGACGAGCCGTGCGGGGAGGTTCCCCGCACGGCATCTCAGCCCGCGCTCTTGGTCAGGGCGTCGTACTCGGTGGGGGAGAGCAGTCCCGCCCCCGCCGTCTGCCCGTCAGCCACCCGGACCCGGAACATCCAGCCGAGGCCGTACGGCTCGGCGTTGATCAGGCCGGGATCGTCGTCGAGTTCCTCGTTGACCTCGACGACCTCACCATCAACCGGCGAGTACAGGTCGCTCACCGATTTCGTCGACTCAACCTCGCCGCACGGCTCGCCCGCCGTGACCGCCACCCCCACCTCGGGCAGCGACACGTACACGACATCGCCGAGAGCCTGCGTCGCGTAATCGGTGATCCCGATCGTGGCGGTGCCGCCCTCGATCGCCACCCACTCGTGCTCTTGCGTGTACCGCAGTTCCGCGGGAACGCTCATGAGGCCACCTCGCTAGCGCTCGGAGTCCGCATTCGCGGACGCACTGTACTTACTGGTTCGCTCGCAAGCTCGCTCACTGTCACTTTCTCCTGTCGTAAAACGGCAGTCCGGTCACCTCGGCCGGCTCTGTCTTACCCCGGACATCGATCCCGAACGGTCCGCCCGCGTCCACCTCGACGTACGCCATGGCGATCGGCCTGCCCAGGGTGGGTGACGGGGCGCCGCTGGTCACCACGCCCACCCGGTCACCGGCGGCGGACAGCACCGGGTAGCCGTGCCTCGGCACCCGCCGCGACTTGCCGAGCAGGCCGATGAGCGTGCGGCGCGGTCCTTCTGCCGCCCGCTGGGCAAGGGCGGACCTGCCGACGAAGTCGCCCGGCTTGTCCAGTCGCACCACGCGCCCAAGCCCTGCCTCGTAGGGGGTGACGTCGGGACCGAGTTCGTTGCCGTACAGCGGCATGCCGGCCTCAAGCCGCAGCGTATCGCGGGCCGCCAGTCCGGCCGCCGGGAGGCCCCTGCCATCGGGGTCACTGGCAGCCGCGGCGGTCAGCGCGTCCCAGATCGGCTCGCAGTCGGCCGGCGCGCAGAAGATCTCGAAGCCGTCCTCGCCGGTGTACCCGGTCCGCGCCACCCACGCCGCGCGTCCAGCGACGGCGCCGTAGGCACCCGCGTAATACGGCATAGCGGCCACGGGGAGATCGGTGACCGTGGCGAGCAAGCCGCATCCGTTCGGACCCTGGATGGAGACCAGCCCCGTGACCGCGGACTCGTCCGTGACAACGGTCTCCGGGGGCGACCCCTCGGCGGCCCCGCCACCGGAGCACCTATCCCGCAGTTCAGCGAGGACCACGGACGTGTTCGCGGCGTTGGCGACGACGAGGAAGCGGTCGGCCGCCTGCCGGTAGATGATCAGGTCGTCGAGTATGCCGCCGTCTGGCGCGCAGAGCATCGTGTACCGCGCCCGCCCGACGGAAAGCTGCGACGGCCAGCCGCAGACCGCGTAGTCAAGCGCCGCGCCCGCGCCGGGCCCGGTCACCGCGATCTCGCCCATGTGGCTCAGGTCGAAGAGGGCGGCGTTGGTCCGCACGGCGTTGTGCTCGGCAGTCTCGCTGCCGTAGCGCAGCGGCATGCGCCAGCCAGCGAACTCGGTCATCGTCGCACCGAGCCGCTCATGCACCATACGCAGCGGGGTATCCCGCACAGTCGAGGTCACCAGCCTGATCCTAGCGGGGACTTTCTGATGGCCAGGGCGTGTTAAGTCTTGGCGCCGGACGGCAGAGAAAGAACGCTCGCAGGGTATGGAGGGTGGCATGGCGACTCTTACCCCTGAGCAGGTGGCTACCGAACTCGCGGCAACACCCGGCTGGTCGGTCAGCGACGGTCAGCTCACGCGGACGGTGACCCGCAAGGACTTCCGCGACGCACTGCTGTTCGTCAACGCGGTCGGCTTCCTCGCCGAGCGGGCCAACCATCACCCGGACGTCCTCATCGCGTGGAACGCGGTGACGTTGACCCTGATCACGCATTCGGCGGGCGGGCTGACCGAGAACGACTTCGCGCTGGCCCGCCAGATCAGCGAGCTCAGCTGACCGCCCGCTCGTAGAGTGCGCGCGCCTGCGGGCCGAGCACGGCGCCGTACAGCACCTGGGCATTGCCTGACACCTTGTAGGTGCTGACCGCGACGACCTGGCCGCTGCCCGAGCGCGGGCTGAACCCGTCGAGCCAGGGCCCGCCGCTGTCACCCGCGGTCATGCCGCACGGCGTCGCCGCGCTGCCGCCCGACGCGACGACGGACCCGGCGCAGTAGTTCAGGTACAGGCCGCTGTAGGGGAGCTCAGCGGGGTAGCCGAAGACGTACGTGCGGCCGAGTGATGCCGCGTCCTGGCGGCCGGCGAACTTGACCGGCAGGCCGGGCGGCGGCTGCGCCGCACCGGACACCCCGTACAAGGTGGCGGTGGTGACCTGGACGAAGGCGGCGTCGTACTGCTCACGGCCGCCCTGCGGCCCGGTCCAGTCCTTGCTGACGAAGAACCGGCGCGCGGTGTACTCGCCGTAGGGCAGCAGCCCGTCAACGAAGCCAGGCACGAACATCCAGTTCGTCGCCCACTGCGTCGCACCGCCTTTACCGGGCCCGGCACAGGGCCGCCGGTGACGCAGTGGGCCGCGGTGAGCACGACGTCCGGGTGCTTGCCGCCGACCAGCGTTCCCGAGCACACGTAGTCTTCGCCGCCGAGGGTGAAGAAGACCTTCCCGACGGCGGCGGCTACCGCGCCCCCGTGCGTCCAGCGGAGCCCGGCGCCGGCGGTGTCCCCGGCCAGCCACGGCATTGACACCGGTGCCGACGCCGGTGTCGACGTCGGTGCAGTCGTCGGTGCCGGCGCCGTCGGCGGCGCGGTCGGTGGCCTCCTGATCAGCCGTCGAGTGCGGCTCGCTGGCCGCTTCGCCGCCGGCCTGCCGTCCGCTGCCCGCAAGGCGGCGGCCATCCGGGCTGGCGTCCAGTACCTGACGGCCGCGGCCCTGGCCGCGGTGCCGGTGGCGTCCTGCACGACGGTGCTCCCGGCCGGCCGCCAACGGCACCGGCCCCTGCCTGGGCGGCTCCCGCCTGTGCGCCCACGGCGATCACGGCGATCACGGCGATCACGGTCCCCGCGACGGCCGCGACGGCACGGTTACTGAGCGTCATCCCCATAAGTATCCGGAATGCTATCCGCCACGTCCGGTGATCCCGTCGCGCGACGCGCCGAAATTGAGAGCAGAAGTTCTCCGCGCGGACACCTAGGTGACAACCAGCTCAGCATTTCGTACGTTCATTGTGGCCCCGGGAGGAGACAACATGAATCCAGGAAACAAGCCAAAGAGACTCAGCCGGATCACCACTCTGGCCGCCGCCGTGGTGCTGGCCGCGGGGGTCGCCGCGGCCGTGGCCACGTCGCCTGTGCAGGCAGCGGCATCGTCATCGATCAATGCCAATAAGGCAGCAAATGTCGACAATGAGAACGCGTGCCAGCTCGGAAATGGCGTTAAGCACGTCGTGCAGCTCACCTTTGATAACGTCCACTTCTTCCGCGACAACCCGAACGTGCCGTCCGACCTCGAGCTCATGCCGAACCTGCTGAACTTCTTCGAGAACAACGGCTCGTTCCTGTCAAACAACCACACCCCGCTGATCGCGCACACCGCGGACGACATCCTGACGTCGTTCACGGGCCTGTACGGCGACCGCCAGGGCATGTCGATCTCCAACAGCTTCCGGTCCTACAACAGCGACGGGACGAACGGCAGCTTCAACACGGCCGACCTCAACAGCTCGTTCGCGTACTGGACCGATCCGCTCGACGACACGGCGAGCAAGCCGAGCGCGCAGCACGACACCAACCCGAACATGGTGTACTCCCCGGTCCCGCCAGCCACGGCCGCCACTCCGGTTACGCCGAACACGACCACCCCGGCGCCCTGGGTGCCCTACACCCGCGCGGGCTGCAACGTCGGTGAAGTCGGCACGGCTAACTCCGACCTGGAGAACACCGGCTTCGACATCCCCAAGGTATTCGGCACCAACTCGCCGGAGAACGCCCAGCTGACCGCCGACACGGACTCCTTCAAGGACCAGGAGAGCGCCGACTACGTCGGCATCGCGGTGCACTGCGCCAAGGGCTCGGCGTTCTGCACGGACGCAACAGCGACCAAGTTCGGCCAGTCGGCACCAAGCAAGACCGCCTCGCCTGACCTGCTGCCGGACGAGCCAGGCGGCTACAACGGCTTCCAGGCGCTGTTCGGCCACAAGTACGTGGCACCGCAGCTCGGCGCGGGTACCGATAACCTCACGCGCGGCGGCAACGAGATCACGAACGCGCAGGGCAACCTCGTCGACCTGAACGGCAACCAGATCAACGGCGACTTCCTGAGTACCCCCGGCTTCCCCGGCTTTGGCCCGATCAACCCGGCCCAGTCGTTGGCCTATGCCGCCGACATGCTGGAGTCCGGCGTCCCGGTGGTCAACGCCTACATGGCCGACATCCACGGCAACAACGTCTCCAGCCTGGCGGCCTGCAAGGGCGCGCCGGCCGCGCTTGGCAGCGGCAGCGCCTGCTACATCGCCCAGGCGCAGTACTACAACCAGGCCTTCGGCGACTTCTTCAAGCGGCTCGCGGCGGACGGCATCACGCCGGCCAACACGCTATTCGTCCTGAGCGCGGACGAGGGCGACCACGAGGCGGGCGCCAACGTCGGCCGCGCGGTCCAGCCCAGCCCGGCGACCTGCGACGGCGCTACCGTTTCCGGAGATGTCGTGACCCCGGATGTCCTGTGTACCTACCCGGCTAACTCGTTTGGCGAGCTGGCAGGCAACATCACTGGCCTGCTCGCGACCCAGAAGAACGACACGACGCCGTTCAGCCTGGAAAACGACACCGCGCCTGAGTTCTACGTCACAGGGAATCCCGGGGCCAGCTCGACAACCGTCAGAACGCTTGAACACGACGTCGCCGGGCTGACCGCCAATAATCCGTATACCGGCACGACGCAGAACATCACCAACTTCATCGCGGACCCCGTCGAAGAAGGCATCCTCCACATTACGGACGCCGACCCCGCCAGGACCCCGACGTTCTCGCTGTTCGCGAAGCCGGACTACTTCCTGTCAAGCGGCGCGGCCACCTGCCCGGCGGCCGGCTGCGTGACGCAGAACACCGGGTTCGCCTGGGACCACGGCGACTACGCCGCCGAGATCAACAGCACGTACCTGGGCCTGGTCGGCCCCGGCGTCAAGCACCTTGGCCTCAACGGCTGGAACTCGGAGCAGGGCCCGAACTCCTCGGGCCCGAACAGCGGCCAGGTTGAGGTCGTTAACGAGGCCAACCCGGGCATCTGGACCGACCACACGGACATCCAGCCCACCGAGATGTATCTCACCGGCCTGAAGGACGACTATGTCCCGGACGGCACGGTGATCACTGGGGTCCTGGCGAAGGCGCCGTCCCACCTGCGGTCCACACCTGAGCAGCAGCTGGCCGCCTGCTACAAGCAGCTCAACGCCAGCGTCGGTCAGTTCGGCGCCGCGACCCTGCAAGCCTCGACGAACGCCGTCGAGTCCACCTCCGCCGGCGACGCCACGTACAACAAGGTCAACGCGAGCCTGTTTGGCCTGGAGAAGGTGCGTGACGCGCTGGCCAGCAAGGTCAAGGTCGAGCTGAACGCCGCGGCCTTCGACAACACCGCGATCCCGGACCCGCGCGGCCAGCTGGTCATCTGCCAGTCGACCATCGGCGCGGCCAAGGTGCTGGCCGCGGTGAGCTAGCCAGCACAACCGAGTGTCCGCGCCCCCGCGCCGCGCCAGGTTGCGCGCCCGATGGCAAAATCCGCCAGCGTATCGGACGCGCAACCTGGCCCCTCCCGGGGGGACGACCCCCCGTACCCCCGGGAGGGCGGCGCGGGGGCGCGGCGCGCTGTAGCAGAATGGGCGGGTGACTGCGACGCAAGCCCACCCGTCCTCCGGGGAGGCGACCACTGGCACCCCTCGCCGCGACGTGGTGATCCTCGGCTCGACCGGGTCGATCGGCACCCAGGCGCTCGACATCGCCCGCCGTAACCCCGACCGCTTCCGCATTGCCGCGCTCGCTGCCGGCGGCGGCAACGCGGCGCTGCTCGCCCGCCAGGCGGTCGAGTTCGGCGTCCCGGTGGTGGCCGTCGCCGACGAGGCCGCCGCCTCGTCCGTGGCCGAGGCCATAAAGGCGGAATCATCCAGAACGACTTCAGGCTCCGCATCATCCGCCCACCCTGAACCGAAGGTTCTCGCCGGCGTGGACGCGGTGTGCCACCTGGCGGGACTTGAGTGCGACGTCGTGCTGAACGGCGTGACCGGCGCCGCGGGCCTGCGCGCGACGCTCGCCGCGCTCGACGCGGGCAGGATGCTCGCGCTCGCCAACAAGGAGTCGCTGATCATCGGCGGCCCGCTGGTGACGAGCCGCGCCAAACCGGGGCAGATCGTGCCGGTGGACTCGGAGCACTCGACGATCGCCCAGTGCCTCCGCGCCGGGGCGAACTCCGAGGTCAAGCGCCTCGTGCTGACCGCGAGCGGCGGCCCGTTCCGTGGCTGGCCAAGGGAGCGGCTCGAGTCCGTCACCCCGGAGCAGGCGCTCGCGCACCCGACGTGGCGCATGGGGCCGCTGGTCACGACCAACTCGGCCACGCTGGTGAACAAGGGCCTCGAGGTGATCGAGGCGTACCTGCTGTTCGGCTTCGGGCTCGACAAGATCGACGTGGTGGTCCACCCGCAGTCGATCGTGCACTCGATGGTCGAGTTCTCCGACGGCGCGACGATCATCCAGGCGAGCCCGCCGGACATGCGGATCCCGATCGCGCTCGGCATGGCCTGGCCCGACCGGGTGCCGGACGCGGCACCCGGCCTCGACTGGACGACGGCCGCGACGTGGACGTTCGAGCCGCTTGATGACGCGGCGTTCCCCGCGGTGGCGCTGGCCAGGGAGGCCGCCAGGCGCGGCGGAACGACGCCCGCCGTCTACAACGCGGCCAACGAGGCATGCGTGGCCGACTTCCTCGCGGGAAGTATCTCCTTTACCCGGATTGTTGACACGGTAGCTCGCGTAGTCTCGGAACACGACACGTCGCGTACGGGGGCGACCACGCTTGAGGACGTCCTCAGCGTGGACGACTGGGCGCGGGCCCGGGCGCGGGAGCTGACCCGCACCGGGTAGGCACGGCAGGAGGAACGACCTAGTTGGACGCGCTTGGCATCCTGATCTTCTGTGTCGCCCTGGTCCTGTCGGTGATGCTGCACGAGACCGGGCACTTCGTGGCGGCCAAGCGGTTCGGCATGAAGTGCACGCAGTACTTCTTCGGCTTCGGCCCGACGCTATGGTCGGTCAAGCGCGGCGAGACCGAGTACGGCTTCAAGGCGATACCGGCCGGCGGCTTCGTCAAGATCGTCGGGATGACCTCGCTTGACGAAGTGGACCCGGAGGACGAGCCAAGGTCCTTCCGGCGGGCGCCCGGCTGGCAGCGGCTGATCGTGCTCGCGGCCGGGTCGTTCATGCACTTCCTCCTCGCGGCCGTGCTGATCTTCGGTGTCGCGCTCGCCATCGGGATCCAGAACGTCGCGAGCAGCAACACCACGCAACTCGGCACGGTGGCGCCCTACGTCCCCGCAAACGAGACGGCGCTCTTGAACGGGACCACGTGCGCCGGAGAAGCGAAGTCGCCCGCGGCTGTGGCCGGCCTGAAGGTCGGCGACCAGGTGACGTCGTTCGACGGGGTCCCGGTGTCGAACTGGACGCAGCTCCAGAACGAGATCCTGAAGGTCAAGCCGGGCACGCCGGTCACGCTTACGGCGCTTCGCGATGGGCATTCCCTGACCCTGCACACGACGCTCGCCGAGGTGAAGGGGCACGGCAGCTTCTTCGGCATCTCGCCCGTCGCGACAACCACCTTCCAGCGGCAGAACCCGCTCGACGCGGTCAAGGACGTGGGGACCAGCTTCTCGCAGGTGGTGACCGGGTCGGTGAGCGCGCTCGGGCAGGTGCCTGCCGCCGTGCCGTCGCTGTTCTCCCAGGACCGCGGGTGCTCTGCCGCGGGCAACGTGGGGAGCGTGATCGGCGCGGCGCAGGCGACGGGCCAGGCGGTTGCCGCGCCGGTGGGCTGGCAGTCCAAGGTCAGCTACGTGCTGCTGCTGATCGCGGAACTCAACATCTTCTGGGGCGTGTTCAACCTGCTGCCGCTCCTTCCGCTGGACGGCGGCCACATCGCGGTCGTGTTCTGGGAGCGGATCAGGGCCTGGTTCGCCCGGCGGCGCGGCCTGCCCGATCCCGGCCCGGTCGACTACCGAAGAGTGGTTGGGCCGATGTTCGCCGTCTTCGCCGTCATCATCGTCTTCACGCTTGTGGTCATCCTTGCTGACATCGTCAACCCGGTGAACTTCGGGTAGGAGGACTCGCAAAAACCACTCGCCCCCGCGCTGTGGCTGGCGTTAAGGCCCTGTGGTTGCTGTTCGAAGGCGCGGGCCGGTGGTCGGCTAGGATAGCGGTCGCGGGGCTGAGTGCGCCGGTCTGGGGTGAACGCCGGGTGACGCCGGCGTTACGGTTTATCGCTAGCCTGACGTGGGGGTCAGGTTGGGCGGGCGAAGGGCCGAGAGACTGGGCGAGAATGGACCCTGTGTCGATCACCCGACGGGATGGATGAGTAATGAGCGTTGACCTTGGCATGCCAGCTACTCCTCCGGCGCCGCTTGCCTCGCGCAGGCAGTCGCGCCAGCTGATGGTGGGTACCGTGCCGGTCGGCGGGGGCGCCCCGGTGAGCGTGCAGTCGATGTGCACCACGCTGACCGCGAACGTTAACGCCACGCTGCAGCAGATCGCCGAGCTGACCGCCTCCGGATGCCAGATCGTCCGGGTCGCGGTGCCGTCACAGGACGACGCGGACGCGCTGCCCGCGATCGCGAAGAAGTCGCAGATCCCGGTCATCGCGGACATTCACTTCCAGCCGAAGTACGTGTTCGCGGCGATCAACGCCGGCTGCGCGGCGGTCCGGGTGAATCCGGGCAACATCAAGGAGTTCGACGACAAGGTCAAGGAGATCGCGAAGGCCGCCGGCGAGGCCGGGACCCCGATCAGGATCGGCGTGAACGCCGGCTCGCTGGACAAGCGGCTGCTCGCCAAGTACGGCAAGGCCACGCCGGAGGCGCTCGTCGAGTCCGCGCTCTGGGAGTGCTCGCTGTTCGAGGAGCACGGCTTCCGCGACATCAAGATCTCGGTCAAGCACCACGACCCGGTCGTCATGATCCAGGCCTACCGGCTGCTCGCCGCTCAGTGCGACTACCCGCTGCACCTCGGCGTGACCGAGGCGGGCCCGGCGTTCCAGGGCACGATCAAGTCCGCGACCGCGTTCGGCGCGCTGCTCTCGCAGGGCATCGGCGACACGATCCGGGTATCGCTCTCCGCGCCGCCGGTCGAGGAGGTCAAGGTCGGCATCGGCATCCTCGAGTCGATGGGCATGCGCCAGCGCGGCCTCGAGATCGTCTCCTGCCCCTCCTGTGGCCGCGCCCAGGTGGACGTCTACAAGCTGGCAGAAGAGGTGACCGCGGGCCTCACCGGCCTCGAGGTCCCGCTGCGGGTCGCCGTGATGGGCTGCGTCGTGAACGGCCCGGGCGAGGCGCGCGAGGCGGACCTCGGCGTGGCCTCAGGCAACGGCAAGGGCCAGATCTTCGTCAAGGGCAAGGTGATCGCCACCGTGCCGGAATCCAAGATCGTGGAGACCCTGATCGACGAGGCGATGCGGCTGGCCGAGCAGGCCCTCGAGGACGGCGCGCAGGAGGCGCCCGGCCAGCCGATCGTCACTGTTAGCTAGTCCACCCCTAGATAACAATCTCGCCGACCCTCCCGGTAAGCGCGGCGTGCGCCTCTGCCGGGAGGAGGGCGTCGGTCACGAGCACGTTGATCTTGTCAACGGGCGCGAACGACGCGAGGCTGACCACGCCCCACTTGGAGTGGTCGGCGAGCACGACCACCCGGCGAGCCCGGTTGATCAGTGCCCTGTTCGTTTCCGCTTCGGCGATGTTCGGCGTAGACAGGCCCACCTCGGGGTCGAGCCCGGTGCAGCCGAGAAACAGCGTGTCGAAGTGGAGCGATCCGATCGTCAGGTCTGCCACCGGCCCGACGAGCGCGTCCGACGGCGTACGCATGCCGCCGGTTAGTACCACGGCACCAGATTCAGGCCCGCGTGGCGAGCCGTACAGCCCGGCCACTCGCAGCGAGTTGGTGACGATGGTTAGCCCGGGCACGTCGAGCAGGCACTGGGCCAGCGCGAACGTGGTGGTTCCCGAGGCGATGGCAACCGCGGTGTTTGGCCTCACCAGGGCCGCCGCCGCGCGTGCGATCGTGTTCTTCTCCGGGCGTTCAAGGACGAGCATGTCCTCGAACGCGGGCTCGTGACCGGCATGAGAGCCCGGCAGCACGGCGCCGCCGTGCACCTTCTCTACCAGCCCGTCTTTCGCTAGCACCTCGAGATCGCGTCTGATCGTCATGTCAGAGACGCCGAGTTGCTGTGTGAGATCGCTCACCCGCGCGCTGCCGTCATTTCTGACGGCCTGGAGAATCAGCGACTGGCGATGTCTAGCCAGCATTCACTACCCCCTCAATAGTGTCCGAACACTTAAAAGTATGACGCTTAACTCGCTTGTTGGGTTACGGCCAACAGTGTCGGAAATTTGCTCTTGACGCGAGAAAAAATTCGGCAATGTGCGCCTCGTGCCGAATCTGGTTGCGTAAACGGCCGTACTGTAACGATGAGCGTCGAATTAGCGGCGGCGCGTGTCGGATTGATGGCATGTGGTCATCACCGTCAAACTGCCGCCGAACCCATCGCGCGAGGGATTCTGTTGGGTTTGAGTTCGCGGCTGGCCACTGGCGGTGACGTCGATGCGGTTGTTGTCTCCCGGGTAGCCCCCCACCTTGAGCGGCGGCTGAGTCCGGCAGTTATCCCCCGGGGAGATGACCCCCGTACCCCCGAGGCAGAGCTGCGGATGAATCCGCCGCGGTCAACGTGATGCGGCAAGATGGAACCCATGTCTGTTGTCTTCCGGGGGAGCGACCCCCCGTTCCCCCCGGTGTCCATGACGGGCGGGCCTGATCGCAAAAAGCGCGATCGTATGAGGCCGGCACAGCACGGACGAAAGCTGCGGACGTTCCTTGTTCCCTGGCTAGCGGCACTGGCTGTGGTGATCGGCCTGTCCGCCTGCACCGCGGGCGGATCGTCACCCGTCACGGCGAGCAGCTCGGGTGCGGCCACCGCGCCGAGCACGGCCGCCGCGTCAGGCGGGACGTCCGCGGCGCCGGGTAGCGCGGCACCCGCGGGGTCGGCGGCGATCGTGCCCGAGGCGTCCACGCTGCGGTGGAAGGCCTGCGGCGGCCAGCTCGCCGGCCTGCAGTGCGCCTCGCTCCAGGTACCGCTGAACTACGCCGACCCGGGCGGCAGGAAGATCACGATCGCGCTGTCCATGGCCCCGGCGACGGCACCGCCCGCCGAGCAGCAGGGCGTCATGCTGGTCAACCCCGGCGGCCCGGGCGAGCCCGGCCGGTCGCTGGCGGGCGACGTCGCCGCCGGGATCAGCCCCCAGGTGGCGGCGACCTACGACATCGTTGGCTTCGACCCGCGCGGCGTGGGCGGCTCAAGCCCGTCGCTGAGCTGCGACCCGAATTTCTTCAAGGGCGTGCGGCCGGACTACATCCCGGCGAACGCGGCCGCCGAGCAGGTGCTCATCAACCGGGCGAAGTCCTACGCGGCCGCGTGCGAGCAGCGGTTCGGCTGGTTCCTGCCGTACGAGACGACGGTGAACGCGGCGCGGGACATGGACCAGATCCGCCAGGCCTTCGGCGTCAAGCAGGTGACGTATTACGGCTTCTCCTACGGCACCTACCTGGGCCAGGTCTTCGGCACGCTCTTCCCGACCCGCGTCCGCCGGATGGTCCTCGACTCCACCGTGGACCCCACCGGCGCGTGGTACGCGGACAACATCAGCCAGGACTATGCCTTCCAGGGCCGGATCGAGGCGTTCTTCGCCTGGGCCGCGAAATACGACTCGACCTACCACCTGGGCAGCACGGCGGCGCAGGTGCAGGCGTCCTACTACAAGATCCGCGCGAAGCTGGAGAAGACACCGATCGACGGGCCGAGCGGCCCCATGATCGGCCCGGACGAGCTTGACGACACCATCCTCCTCGGCGGGTACCTGAACGCGGTGTGGCCGTCGTTCGCCCAGGCGCTCTCCCAGTACCTGATCAGCGGCAGCACCGGCGGCCTGATCTCCCAGTACGAGCAGTGGGGCGCGCAGAGCGAGAACACGTTCGCGGTATACAACGCGGTTGAGTGCGCCGACGTGAGCTGGCCGAGGAACTGGGCGAAGTGGCAGTCGGACACCGTGCACGTGTACCAGACCGCGCCGTTCGAGGCCTGGGACAACGCCTGGTTCAACGCGGCGTGCGCGTTCTGGCCGGTGCAGGGGCCGGCCAAGCCCTTCCAGGTCAACGGCGCGAAGCTGCCGCCGGTACTGATGCTGCAGGGCACGCTGGACGCCGCCACCCCGTACGCGGGCGCGCAGGACGCGCACAAGCTGCTCCCGACGGCCCGCATGGTCGTGGTGGAGGGCGGCGGCAATCACGGCCAGTCGCTTGAGTCACCGCCGGACACCTGCGTGCAGAACTACCTCAACGGCTACCTGGCCACCGGTGCGATCCCTGACAAGCCCGGCCTGGTCAACGCGACCTGCGCCCCCACACCCGACCCAAGCCCGTGACCCTCTCGGCAGTGGTTGGAGTCTGCGGCTAGGCTGGCAATATGTTGCGCGTTAGGCAGCGCTCGGACCAGGCGCGGCTGCTGGACGACCGCGACCGGGCGGCGGCCCTTGCAGTCTGCG
Organism: uncultured Actinomycetota bacterium; assembly: GCA_963759545.1. Classification (GTDB taxonomy): domain Bacteria; phylum Actinomycetota; class Actinomycetes; order Streptosporangiales; family Streptosporangiaceae; genus Trebonia. Next base: position 179,036 of record CAVXAB010000046.1, on the reverse strand, counting down.
CCGTCGACCCGGTGGCGAACGTGTTCGTCGAATCGAGGATCAGGGCCTTGGGGCTCGATCCCGGGCGACTCGGCGCCCAGATGTGGGGCTACGAGCAAGGCGGCGGGCTGGTGTCGCTGTGCTACGGCGGAGCCAACCTGGTCCCCGTGCAGGCCACCTCGCCGGCCATCGCCGCGTTCGCCGACCGGGCGCTGCGCCAGGGACGGCGCTGCTCGTCCATCGTCGGGACGTCGGCCTCGGTCAGCGAACTGTGGGGGTTCCTCCGCCCGTACTGGGGGCCGGCCCGTGACGTGCGCGCCGCGCAGCCGCTGATGGCGATCGACGGCCCGTCGCCCATCGCACCGGACCCCGCGGTCAGGCGCGTTCGCCTCGATGAGCTCGACGTCCTGCTGCCCGCCTCCATCGCCATGTTCACCGAGGAGGTCGGCGTCTCGCCGCTGGCCGGCGACGGCGGCGCCTCGTACCGGGCCAGGGTCGCCGAGCTTGTCCGCTCCGGCAGGGCGTTCGCGCGGATCGAGGACGGCCAGGTCATCTTCAAGGCCGAGGTCGGGGCGGCCACCCCGCAGGCCTGCCAGGTGCAGGGCGTCTGGGTCCGCCAGGAGTACCGTGGCCGGGGCCTCGCCGCGCCAGGCATGGCCACCGTGGTGGCGATGGCCCGCCAGTCGATCTCCCCGCTGGTGTCGCTCTACGTCAACGACTTCAACACCCCGGCCCGCGCGACCTATCTGCGCGCCGGGTTCGCCGAGGTCGGCGAGTTCATGTCCGTCTTGTTCTGATTCGTTCCTAGCTGTTGTCCCCGGGGGAGACTACACCGTACCCCGCCGCCGGGCCCCCGCCCGGCGTGTCCCCGGCGGGCAGCTAGTCCCGGTCGCGGATGAGGCGGAGTTTCTCAAGGACGGGTCCGTAGGCTTCGGTCAGGGCCGTGAGCTCCGCGGGCTTCAGCTGGTCAATGAAGTGCTGGCGGACGCTGGCCACGTGGGACGGTGCCACGTTCCCGATCGTGGCTAGGCCGTGGGCCGTGAGGACCGCGAACGTGCCGCGCTTGTCGCCCTCGCAGCCCTCCCGCGTGACCAGGCCCCTGGTCTCCATCCGGTTGACCTGGTGCGACAGCCTGCTGCGGGACTGCGCGGTCCGGTCGGCGAGCTCGGTCATCCGCATCCGGCTGCGCGGCGCCTCGGAGAGCTCGACGAGGATCTCGTAATCGTGCATGGACAGCCCGAAGGGATGCAGGTCCCTGTCGAGCTGGCGCATGAGAAGCTGTGCCAGGCGTATGTAGGCGCGCCACGCGCGCTGTTCTTCTTCGGTGAGCCAGCGAGGGGGGCTGGTCCGCGGGGCACCGTCAGTAAGGGGCTCTGTCGGCATACGAAGTAACCTACCCGGCCCCCTCGGTACCGCATAGCTAAGCCACTCGCGGGCTACGGCGTGGCGGACGTCGGCGGCGCGCAGCAATCCCGGTGCGGTAACGTCAAGCCGATGTCCCAGACCGCTGCAACCAATCACGAGAGACGGCTGGCTTGGCTTGACGCCTTGCGGGGATTCGCCGCGCTGTGCGTGGTCTTCGACCACGGATCCACGCTGCTGCTGCTCCCTGTCAGGTCCTTCCTGTACCAGTGGCTCAACCTGGGTCAGTACGGCGTCTTCGTGTTCTTCTTGGTCAGCGGCTACATCGTGCCGGCCTCCCTGGAGCGAAAGGGGTCCGTCCGCGGTTTCTGGATCAGCCGCGCGTTCCGGCTGTACCCGATGTTCGTGCTCGTGCTCGTCCTGTCCGCGGTGGCCCACGCGACCGGGCACGGCACCGTCGCGAACGCGGGTACGCATCCCGTCGCCGCGGTCCTCGGCTGGCTGTTCATGATGCAGAACCTCGCCGCGGGCCTCAACGTGCCGGTCGTGACCTGGACCCTGTCGTATGAGATGGTCTTCTACCTGCTGCTCGCGGGGCTGTTCAGCTGGGGCGTGCACCGGCGCAGCGGCTGGTACGCGACGGCGTTCGCGGTGGGCGCGGTGGCGCTCGGCGGCATCCTGCCGATGGCGGCGCTCGGCCACTGGTCTAACCGCCCAGGAGATGACGGCGCGCTTGTCCTCAACGCGATCACGGACGCGCTGCTCCTCGCCGGCCTTGGGCTGACCGTGCTGTCCCGGTCCTGGCCGGCCAAGGCCGGGGCGTCGCTCGCGGCCGTGGTCGCCCTCGTCCTGGTCACGTTCAACCAGGGCTACCCCTACCCGTGGTCCGGCTGCGTGATCCTGGCACTGATGTTCACCGGGACGGTTATCTACCGCGCCGAGCAGCGCTCGGCAGCAAATCGGCAGCTCCTAACTGGCGTCTTCGTGGTTCTTGTCTTTGTCGGGCTGACGGTCGCTGGGGACTGGCACGGCGCGCGCTACGGGTACCACTGGCAGGTGCAGTGGGCGACGTCGGTCCTGCTCGCCGGGGCGACGTTCGGGGTCGGGCTGGCCGTGCGGCGGATGCGGATCCCTCGCTGGTGCGCCTGGCTCGGCGTGATCAGCTACTCGGTCTACCTGCTGCACCCGCTGGTCTTTGACGCCTACCGCTCGATCCCCGTGCTGCACCGCAAGCACACGATGCCTGATCAGTTCCTGTTCTTCTTCGGGCTGCTCGCGGTGATCATCGGGCTGAGCGCGCTGACCTACTACCTCGTCGAGAAGCCGATGCAGCGGCTCGGCCGCCGGGTGGCTGCGTGGGCGGGCTACGCCACCGAGACCGCCTCTGGCGACGGCGCCTCCGCACGGGACGGGGCGCCGGACGCGGCGAGCCGGAGCGCGTCGAGCAGCACCGCGGTCGCCGGCGGGTCAGGCGGCTCACCGTAGCGGACGGCGACCACGCACCGCCTGGTACCGCGCAGCCGTGCGGTGCGCACGCCCGGGTTGCGCGCCGCGCGCAGGGCCAGGCCGGGCAGCAGCGTGACACCGAGGCCGGCCGTCACCAGGGCCTGCGCCGCGACGAAGTCGTCGGTGGTGAACGCGATCCGCGGGGTGAACCCGGCGGACGCGCACTGCAGGAGCAGGTGCTCACGGCAGCGGTCACACCCGGCGATCCACCGGTACTCCGCCAGCCGCGCGAGGTCGGCGGCCCATAGTTCGGTCACCGCCGGCGCCAGCGGCGGCTCGCCGCCGCATACGGCCGTGTCCGGCATGATCAGGTGCACCGCCTCGGACAGCAGCACCTGCTCGCGGAGGTCGTCCTGCTCCGTCACCTGGACCGGGTCGTCGTCCTGGCTCGCCCTGCCCGGGGCCACCAGGGTGTCGCGCGACCCCGCGCGCACGCTGTCGGCAGCCTCATGCCGGAAGACCAGCGCGACGTCCACGTAGCCGGCGCGCAGCATCCGCACCGCTTCCGGCGGCTCCGCCTCGGTCAGCCGCAGGTCGACACTGGGATGCCGCTCGTGCAGGATCGCCGCTGCCGCCGGCACGATCGTGCTGAGCGCCGAGGGGAACGCGGCGAGCCGCAGCCGGCCGGCGCGCAGCCCGGCGAAGACCGCGAGTTCGTTCTCCGCCGCGTCAAGGCGGCCGATCACCTCGACCGCCCGTTCGGCGAGCAGTCGTCCCGCGTCGGTGAGCCGGATGCCGCGCCCGGCCCGCTGGACGAGCTTGGTGCCCGTTTCCGCCTCAAGTCGCGCCAGGTGATGGCTGACCGACGGCTGGGCGTAGTTCAGCGCGTGGGCCGCCGCGGTGACCGACCCGTGCCGCGCGACGGCAACCAGCACGCGGAGCCTCGTTACATCCAGCATGGTCCGACTATAGACGCTATTGATTATTACGCCCAGACTCCCATACCGGGCTAATTGGTGCAGGCCAGGGCCGGTTTAGCCGCGCCCTTCCAGCAGCGGCGACTCCGGCCGCCTGGCGGGCCGTGCGGGATCGCCCGCCAGCGCCCGCCGCCGCCACGCGATTCCGGAAAGCGCCTCGAGCACCACGCGGTTGGCGAGGAACCCGGTCACCTCGGCGTGATCGTAGGGGGGTGACACCTCGACCACGTCGATGCCGGCCAGCGGCACCTCCATCGCGATGCGGCGCACCGCGTCGAGCAGCTGCCTGCCGGTCAGCCCGCCAGGCTCGGGCGTGCCGGTCCCTGGTGCCATCCCCGGGTCTACCACGTCCACGTCCACAGAAAGGAACGCCGCGTCGCAGTCGTCGAGCGCGATCGTGAACGCCTCGGTGAGCACGGCGTCAAGCCCCCGGGTCACCACCTCGGTCATCTCGAACGACCGCATCCGCTGCGCTGCCATCCAAGCCAGCGTGGGCGGCTCAGGCCAGTAGCCGCGCAGCCCGATCTGCAGGAACCGGTCGCCGCGCACCGCACCGGACTCGATCAGCCGCCGCATCGGCGTGCCGTGCCCGTGGAGTGACCCCCACTGCGTGTCCGCGGTGTCCGCGTGGGCGTCGAAGTGGATCAGGGACACGCGCCCCCACCCATGGTGCCTGGCCACGCCGGTCGCGTCGGGAAACGTGATCGTGTGGTCGCCGCCGAGGATCACCGGGACGGCCCCGGCCGCCGCGACCGCCTGGACAACCGACTCAAGGCCGCGCAGCGACCGTTCCATCTCGCCGGACGGCATGACCACGTCGCCAAGGTCGGCCACCCGCAGTTCCTGCAGCGGGTCGACGCCAAGCGCCAGGTGCGGCCGCGACGCGTCGTGCGGCAGGTAATCGGTCCCCCTGATGGCCTGCGGCCCGAACCGCGTCCCCGGCCGGTGCGAGGTGCCGCCGTCAAACGGCGCCCCGATGAACACGATGTCGAAGTTGCCGTCCGCCAGCGCGTCGAGCGTGGTGCGCGGCACCCCGGCGAACGTGATGTCCGGCCCGTACATCCCCGGGGTCAGCTCAGGTTCAGGCATGACTCCATATTTCCCCGTAGCCGGGTAAACCAGACCAAGCGCCGACACGTCCCACAAATGAGGCTCGGTGTGCGGGACACCGAGCCTCCATTTTCTCCCCGAGGTGCGCCCGTTTCTCCCCGGGCGCGCCGCCTGTTTCCCACGGGGGCGCCGCCTGTTTCCCCCGGAGGCGCCGCCCGTTTTCACCGGGGGCGCCGGCCGTTTCCCCCGGGGGCCGCCTGTTTCTCCCGGAGTCGCCGCGCGTGCCCGTTCCGTCCCGGTTGTCCCGCTGGCGCCGCGGCCCGGACCATGATCATGTGGATTCCGCAGCTCATTTGATGCCAGATCCACATGATCATGGAAATCCTTCGATCACAGTGCGCCCGGCGCGCCGGATTCGACGTCCCAGCCTGCGCATGGCCCTCACGGTCACCACGCACCACTCAAGCTAACGGCATTGCGCGCCATGAGAGCTTTCCTTCAGCAGCCGCTCCCGCGGCGCAGGGGCGGCCCAGGCCCCGCCCGAGCCTCCGCCCGACCCACCGCCCGACCCTCCGCACGGCAGCTGTCTGCTGGCGCGTCCAGGTGCCATGATGGTGTCGCGATGAGCCTGGATGACCCATGAGCCTAGATGAGATTGATGCGCGGATTGTTACCGCGCTGATTAGGGATGCCCGCGCTAGCTACGCGGTGATCGGTAACGAGGTCGGCCTCTCCGCGCCGGCCGTCAAGCGGCGGGTTGACCGGCTGCGCGCGTCCGGTGCCATCACCGGGTTCTCCGCGCGGGTCGACCCGGCCGCGCTCGGCTGGACGACCGAGGCGTACGTGGAGTTGTTCTGCGGCGGGAAGACCACGCCAGAGGAGATCGGCGCGGCCGTCCGTCGTCATCCTGAAGTGACCGACGCCTGCACGGTCACCGGAGAGGCCGACGCGCTCGTCCACATTAGGGCCTCGGATATCAGGCATTTCGAGCAGGTGGTTGAGCGAATCGCCGCCGAACCGTTTGTGCAGCGTACCCGGAGTGTCATCGTCCTATCGAGACTGGTGGAACGGGCCGATTCGATTGCCCCGCATACTTCCGCATGACGGGGTAGGGTCGGGCACATGCCTGAAACTGACAGTGATATCGGCGCGGAGACGGCGCGCTTCCAGGCCTTCAAGGACCGGAGCGACGACCTCCCTGCCGCGTGGCAGATGAAGGCCTCCGGGTCTAAGATCGGCATGCTCGCGGTCGCCGTGATCGTCGTCGCCATCCTGGCCGCGATCATCGGCGTGCTGCTCGTCGGCTAACTTCACCGGGCGATCAGCCTGACCGGGACTTCGACCCGGCGAGGCGGTGCCTGGTCACCGGCCATTCGGCGGAGTAGCAGCTCGCCTGCCGTCCGGCCGATCAGCTCCGGGTCGTAGCTCACCACGGTGACCGGCGGCGAGAGCAGGTCCGCGAGCTCGAGGTCGCCGAAACCGACGACCGCCACGTTCCTTGGGCCGAGCGCACGGAGCGCGGCCCGTGTTCGCTCCCGGTCCGCGCAGAACACCGCGGTCACGTCCGCGTGCGCGAGCCCCGCGGCGTCTAGCGCCAGCCACGCGGGATCGACCGCGAGCCCGGTCGCCGCCATGGCTTCCGCGTACCCGGCGCGCAGCGTCCGCGACCGGTACCCGGCGGCCTCGCCGAGGAACCCGATCTTTGTGTGCCCGAGCGTGACCAGGTGCGCGATCGCGGCGCGCGCGCCGCCGCGCTCGTCGGGCAGCACCGCGTCGGCGCGCACGATCTGCGGCGGGCGCAACACGAACACGGCGGCGACGCCCGCCTCGATCTCGGATACCAGGTAGTCGTGCGAGCCAGGAGTGGGGCTGATGATCAGCCCGTCCACCCGGCGGGCGCACATGGCGAGCGCGAGCTGCTCCTCGCGCTCCGCGTCGCTGTCCGTCGAGCCGGAGTAGAGCAGATAGCCGTGCTCTCGCGCGACCTGCTCAAGCCCACGGTAGACCGCGGCGTGATCCGGGTCGGTCCACGTGTCGGCGATATAGCCGAGCGTCGCGGTGTGCCCGGTCCTGAGCAGCCGGGCGGACTCGTTCCGCCGGAAGCCCAGGTCCTCGATCGCGCCGAGCACGCGCTTAGTCGTCTCCGGCGTCACGCCCGGCTCTCTGTTCACCACGCGGGACACGGTCTTCAGCGCGACTCCGGCCCTGGAGGCGACGTCCTTCATGGTCGGGCGCCCGCCGCCTCGGCCTATATCCCCAGAAACCGGGACATTGGTCAGTATTCCGCGTGCACCACCATTCGCACTCTTTATCTGATTACTCATAGCTACCCCCAGTTATCATTTTGCTCAGCGCCGGGGTCAGGGACACCTCCTGCGGGGTGCCAAATCGATATCGCTGGTCAACGCGCCTGATGAACGCTAGGAACGCGTCAAGATCGGTGGGCGCCGGGGAGTCAGCCGCTGTCGTTCGGAATAATCGGGAACGTGACCAGCGGCGATAGGGAAAGCGAGCGGCTGACCGCGCTTGGGGGACTCGCTGCTCTTTCCCTGGACGCGTTGTCAAGCGTGGCCTACGGGCCTGAGGCGATCCTCGTCGTGCTCGTCACGGCCGGCACCGCGGCCCTGCGGTACAGCCTCCCGGTCACGGGCGCGATCGTCGTGCTCCTGGCCGCCCTGATCTTCTCCTATCGCCAGGTCATCGAGGCGTTCCCGAACGGCGGCGGCGCGTACGCCGTCTCGCAGCGTCACCTCGGCCGGGTTCCCTCGCTGGTCGCGGCGGCGTCGCTGATCGTCGACTACGTGCTGAACGCCGCCGTTGGGGTGTCGGCCGGCGTCGAGGCGCTGACCGCCGCGTTCCCCTCGCTGTACGGGGCGCGCGTCTGGATCTGCCTGGCGGTGCTCGCCCTGATCACCGCGGCGAACATGTGGGGCATCGCGGAGGCGGCGCGGATCTTCATGGTGCCGACGATCGCGTTCATCGTCGCGATCTTCCTGGTGATCGTCGTCGGGCTGACCCGCGCGCACCCGGTGGTCGCCTTGTCCACCGCGATGCCGCAGGCGACCGACACCGTCGGCGTGCTGCTCGTGCTGAAGGCGTTCGCGTCCGGCTGCTCGGCGCTGACCGGCGTCGAGGCGATCGCCAACTCCGTGCCGCAGTTCCGGCTGCCGAGGGCGCGGCGGGCGCAACACACCGAAGTGGCGCTTGGCGTCATCCTCGGCCTGATGCTGCTCGGGCTCGGCGAGCTCATCCGCCGGTGGCACGCGCTGCCGCAGCCTGGCACGACGGTTCTCGCCCAGCTCACGTCCGGCGCCATCGGGCACGGCGTCCTCTTCTACATCATCCAGCTGATCACGCTGGTACTGCTCGCGCTCGCCGCCAACACCAGCTTCGGCGGGCTCCCGGTGCTCGCCGGGCTGCTCGCGCGGGACAACTACCTCCCGCACGTGTTCGGGCTGCGGGCGGACCGCCGGGTGTTCCGCTACGGCGTCGGCTTCCTCGCCGTCGCCGCCGCCCTGCTGCTCATCGTCGCCCAGGGGAACACCCAGGCGCTTGTCCCTGTCTTCGCCGTCGGTGTATTCGTCGGGTTCACGCTCTCCCAGGTCGGGATGGTGCGCCACTGGTACGCGACCCGCGGCGCCTGGCTTCCGCCGTAAGGCGGTGATCAACGGCGTCGGGGCGGTGCTGACGTTCGCGGCGACCGTGATCGAGCTCGGCAGCAAGTTCCTCGAGGGCGCGTGGCTGGTCGCGCTGCTCATCCCGCTGCTCGTGCTGCTGTTCCTCTTCATCGCGAGGACTTATGACCGCATCGGCGCCGAGCTTGGGATCGGCAAGGTGCCGCCGCCGATCCCGACGCAGGCGTCCCTCGTGGTCGTCCCGGTGACGGGCATCTCGCGCCTGACGGCGGAGGGCGTCTCGGTGGCGCTGTCGCTCGGCGACGACGTGATCGCCGTGACGGTGGTGTACACCGACGAGGCCGACGACCCGGACAACGTCCCCGACGTGGACTTCCGGGCCGAGTGGGAAGCCTGGCAGCCCGGGGTCCCGCTGCTCACGCTCCACTCCGCGCACCGGTCGCTCGCCAAGCCGATCGTCCGCTACCTGCGCTCGGTCGAGTCAGAAGACAAGTACTACCGCCTGGTCGTGCTGATCCCCGAGGTGGAGCCGTCCAAGCCGTGGGAGTGGATCCTGCACAACCAGCGCGGCATCATCCTGGAGCGGGCGATCCGCCGTGGCACGGCCAACGTGGTGCTTTGCCGCCTGCGGTACCGGCTGGCGACGCTCGCCGCGACGCCCGATACCGTCGGCGATACCGTCGGCGATGCCTAAGCAAAAGCACAGAGTCAGGCCGCTTGAGGCACGGCGCGTCGCCACCGTCGGTGGCAAGATAGACCGTATGGGTTTCCACGCGGGGGTCGGGCGGTGACCGTGCCAGCGCGCTCCCAGCGGCCGGTCGCCGTGGTCACCGGCGCGAGCCGCGGCATCGGCCTTGAGGTCTGCAGGCAGCTCGCCGCGCTCGGCTACGCCGTTGTGCTCGGTTCCAGGGACCTGCGCCGGGCGGAACTCGCGGCGAAGGAGCTTGACCCGGAGGGGGAGCGGGTCACCCCGGCCCACATCGAAGTGGACAACTCGGTGAACGTCGACCAGCTCGCGCAGTGGGTGCGCGGGCGGTACGGCCGGGTTGACGCGATCGTGAATAACGCCTCGACCGCGCCCGACCTGTGGGCGATCGGCGGGACGACCGACCTGTCCCCGGTGGCCGAGGCACTTGACGTGAACCTGTTCGGCGCCTGGCGGGTGATCCAGGCGCTGCTGCCGCTGCTGCGCTCGAGCCCGCGGCCGCGCATCGTCAACGTGTCGAGCGAGAGCGGCGCGATCGCCCTGATGAGCGGCGGCCGCCCGGCCTTCAGCGTCTCTAAGGCGGCGCTCAACGCGCTGACCAGGACGCTGGCCGGTGAACTCTACCGTGACGGCATCCTCGTCAACTCGGTCTGCCCCGGCCCGGTCGCGGCGGACGGCGCCCGGAGCAGCGGGAGGTCCGCTGCCCAGGGCGCCGCCAGCGTCGTCTGGGCGGTTACCTTGCCGAACGGCGGCCCCACCGGCACCTTCACCCGGGACGGCCGCGAACTGCCCTGGTAACCGCCGCTCAGCTATTCCCTGGGCAGGTCCGCCAGCGGCCAGCCCCCCGCGGCGAGGCGCGCGCGGACCCGGTCGATGTCGGACTCGAGCGGCTTGGTGTTGGTGACGGCGGTGATCGCCTGCTTGATGGCGTCGGCCGACGACGGGTCGGAGGAGGCCGCCAACTCGTCGGCGATGGCCGCGACCTCGTCGTTCGACAGGTGGTAGCCGAGGATCGCGAACAACGGGACGTAGTCAACCTCGGGCACGCCGGTCGGGTAGCCGGCCCGCAGCCACCCGATGATTTTCTCGAGGAAGGGGGGATACGCCATGGTCTGTCCTCTTCCTTACTTCTTCGGAGCCGGGTGGCCGAGGGTGTAGATCTCGTAAACGCTCCAGCCGATGGCGGCCAGGATGATCAGGAAGGCGATCGCGGCCAGCACCATGCCGACCACGCTGCCCCCGACGACCACGTCCGAGTCGATGTCGCCGTCTACCCCAGCGGCCCGCACGTGCCCGGTCTTCGGGCCGAGCGACAGCGCGTACAGGCCGCCGGCGAAGAGGGCCGGCAGGCCCGCGCCGGCGATCAGGCCGAACACGATGATCTTCCAGAGCGCGGTTAGGTTAATCCAGGACATTTTCCGATTCGCCTCTCTCGCGCTTAGGCCGCGGCCGTCTCGGCGGGGACCTTCTCGGGTGCGACCCCGCCGGTCCATTCCGAGTTCACGTTGTTGTGGTCCACCTTGGTGGCGCGGGAGCGCCAGAAGATGAACCAGGAGAGCGCGGCCAGCAGGATCAGGTCGATGATGACCCCGAAGGTGCCGCCGATGCCGTCCGCGACCCCGTAGGCAAGCGCCCCGACGATCCCGGCCGACGGCAGGGTGAACACCCAGGCGGTGGCCATCCGGCCGGCCACGTTCCAGCGGACGTCGGCGCCCTTCTTGCCGAGGCCGGTACCGATGATCGACCCGGTGGCGACGTGCGTGGTGGACAGTGAGTAACCAAAGGTGCTCGACAGCAGGATGACCGCGGCCGAGGCGGACTCGGCGGCCATGCCCTGCGGCGACTCGATCTCGACCAGGCCCTTGCCCAGCGTGCGGATGACCCGCCAGCCGCCGAGGTAGGTGCCGATGGAGATGGCCAGCGCGCAGCAGACGATGACCCAGACCGGCGCGTTGGACCCCTTGGCCACCGTGCCGTTGGCGATCAGCGCCAGGGTGATGACGCCCATCGTCTTCTGCGCGTCGTTGGTGCCGTGCGCGAGCGAGACGACGCAGGCGGAGCCGACCTGCCCGATCCGGAAGCCGTGCTTGCGCGCGCCCTCGGTCAGCGACCTGGTGATCCGGTACAGCAGCCAGGTGCCGCAGGCCGCGACGCCCGCGGCGATGATCGGGGAGAGGATGGCCGGCAGGACGACCTTGGAGACGAGCCCGTGCCAGAGCACGGCGCTGCCGCCCGCCGCGGCGATCGTGGAGCCGATCACCCCGCCGATCAGCGCGTGCGAGGAGCTGGACGGGATACCGAACAGCCAGGTCACGAGGTTCCAGATGATGCCGCCCGCCAGGCCGGCCGCGACGACGGTCAAGGTCACCTTGCCGGTGTCGACGAGGCCGCTCGCGATGGTAGCCGCAACGGCGAGGGAAAGGAACGCGCCCACGAAATTCAGCACCCCGGAGATCGCCACCGCTGTCCGCGGCCCGAGCGCTCCCGTTGCGATGGATGTCGCCATCGCGTTCCCCGTGTCATGGAATCCGTTGGTGAAGTCAAAGGCCAAAGCCGTGATGACCACCAGGACGAGAACCGTGTCATTACTCACAACTGCGACGGTAAAGGTCTCTTAGTAGGTTCCAAAGGCCTGCGAGAGCATGCAGTTGCCAAACATTAGGTGAACCAAAGGTAACATGACGTGCGCAATTGCGCGGCGTTCACCTCTCCAATACGTCTGATTCCCCCATTGCTTACCACTCGCCGCCCAGCACCAAGGAAATGCCTTTGTTAGCGCGCGTTTTCCCGCGCGTTTCCCGCGCGGCGGCACCCCGCGACCTGGCGCTACTTCGGGGCTACGACTGCTCCGATGGCTGCACTGGCCGCTCGCCGGGCTCCGGCGGCTGATAGCGGTACCCCATGCCTGGCTCGGTGATCAGCCAGCGCGGCCGTGCCGGGTCCCGTTCCAGCTTGCGGCGCAACTGCGCCATGTAAAGCCGCAGGTTGCCCCCCGCGTTGTCGTAGCCGGGGCCCCAGACGTCGTTCAGCAGCTGCCGGTGGCTGAGCAGCTTGCCCGGGTTACGCAGCAGCACCTCGAGCAGGTGCCACTCGGTAGGCGTCAGCCGGACGTCGCCTTCCGGCTGCGGGTCCGCCCCGCTTGCCGCCGTTCTTTCCTCCGAACGGATGCGGCTTTCTCCCTCGCCGAGCCCCGCGTCCACCGGCAGGCCGGCCGTCGCCGGTGCTGCGCCTGGCACCGCCGGGATGGCCGGCTCGGCCGGGCTGCCTGGTGACCCGCTTCGCGGCCAGGTCGATGACCAGGTCGCCGAGCCGCACGCGGGGCGGCGCCTCGGCGGCGGGCGTGCGCCGGACGGCGGCGCGCATCCGGGCGAGCAGCTCGTCCATGCCGAACGGCTTCGTCACGTAGTCGTCGGCCCCGGCGTCGAGCGCCTCCACCTTGTCGTTCGAATCGGCCCGTCCGGACAGCACGATGATCGGCACGGCGGTCCAGCCGCGGAGCCCGCCGATCACGTCGACGCCGTCCATGTCCGGCAGCCCAAGGTCGAGGATGACCAGGTCGGGCGGGTGCGCGGCCGCCTCGTCAAGCGCCTGCGTCCCGTTCGCCGCGGTGGTCACCTCGTACCGCCGCGCCCGCAGGTTGATCCGCAGCGCCCGCAGGATCTGCGGCTCATCGTCAACAACAAGCACCCGTGTCACGTCGCGCGCTCCCTCGTGTGCCGCCGAATGCCTTGCGCCGAACCTTGGGCCGGGACATGGGATACAAAGAGCCCCTCTAGGGGCCTTTTGTATCCCCTATGTTCCCGGCGCGCCCGGATGGTCCTAGTCACCGGGGGCCGCCGGGAGGCTTACCGTCATCGTCAGGCCCCCGCCGGGAGTGTCCTCGGCGGTGAGCGTGCCGCCCATGGCCTCGGTCAGCCCGCGGGACAGCGCGAGGCCGAGCCCGACACCCGTTGTATTGTCCGTATCGCCAAGCCGCTGGAACGGGACGAACACGCGTTCCTTATTGTCGTCGGCGATGCCTGGGCCCCGGTCGACGACCCGAAGCTCGACCCGGTCGCCGAGCGCGGAGGCGGCGAGCAGCGGCGCCTTGCCCGCGGGGGAGTAGCGAAGCGCGTTCTCCGCGAGGTTCACCACGACGCGCTCGAGGATGGCGGGGTCGGCGCGGACGGCCGGCAGCAGCTCGGGGATCTCCACGGTGATGTCCCGCCCTGCCGGGCCCAGGTCGTCGAGCGCCAGGGCGACGATCTCATCGAGCCCCGATGCCCGGGGGAACAGCGACAGCGCGCCCGCCTGCAGCCTGGACATGTCGAGCAGGTTGCCGACAAGCCGGGTGAGCCGGTCGAGCGACTCATCCGCCGTGGCGAGCAGTTCCGCGGTGTCCGCGGCGTTCCAGTGCATGTCGGGGGAGCGCAGCGAGGTGACCGCGGCCTTGGCGGAGGCGAGCGGGGTACGCAGGTCGTGGCTGACGGCGGTGAGCAGCGCGGTGCGCATCCGGTCGGCGGCGGCGATCGGCCTGGCCGCCTCCGCCTCGGCGGCGAGCCGCTGCTGTTCGAGCGCGACCGCCGCGTAGGCGGCGAACGCGCCGAGCACCCGGCGGTCGCCCGCGGGAAGCGGGCGGCCCGTCAGCACGAGCGACAGCGTGTCGGTGACCGGAATGTCTACCTCGGCGGCGTCGGGCCTGGAGACGGGGGCCTCCCCGGCGCAGGCGACGAGCGACCAGGAGGCCGCCGGGCTCCTGGCGACGGACGCTCCCGAGTCTTTGCGCTCAAGGAGGCAGGCCGAGCGCATGCCGAAGGCTTCCCTGGTCCGCTCGAGGAGCGCGTCGAGCGCGCCCTGGCCGCGCAGGATGGATCCCGCCGTGGTGACAAGCAGCTCGGACTCGGCGTTGGCCCGCGCCGCCTGCTTGGTCCGCCGCGCGGTGGTGTCCACCACCCAGCTCACGGCGAGCCCGACGGCGATGAACACGCCGAGCGCGAGCCAGTTGTTCGCCTCCGCGATCGTCCAGTAGTGAATGGGCGGGGTGAAGTAGTAGTTGAGCAGCAGCGACGCGCCGATCGCCTCGGCCACGGCAGGCAGGAACCCGCCGACGAGCGCGACGACGATCACCGCGACGAGGAACGCGAGCACGTCGCTCGTGAGGTTAATGCCGGATCGGTTGGTGGAAAGCGCGAGCGTGAGTAGCGGCGCGAGCACCACGGCGAGGATCCACCCGGCGAGCTGGCGGCCGCGGGTGATACCGCCCCGGTACCTGGGCAGGATGCCCCACCGGCTGCCCACGTGCGGGTGGGTGACGATGTGCACGTCGATCGCGCCCGAGTCGCGGATCGTCCGCGCCCCGATGCCAGGGCCGGTCAGCAGGGCGAGCAGCCATCCTCGCCTGCTGGCACCGAGGACGAGCTGGGTGGCGTTCTCCGCCTTGGCGAAGGTGAGCAGCGCATCGGCGATCTCGTCGCCGACGACCTGGTGATAGGTGCCGCCGAGCGACTCAACGAGCTGCCGCTGCCTGGCCAGGTTGGCCGGGTTCGCGCCGGTGAGCCCGTCGGACTTGGTGACGTGCACCGCGAGCAGGTCGCCGCCTGAGGATCGGGCGGCGATGCGCGCCGCCCGCCTGATCAGCGTGTCGCCCTCTGGCCCGCCGGTGAGGGCGACGACGACCCGCTCCCGCGCCTCCCAGGTGGACGTGATGTCGTGCTCGGCGCGGTACCGCTGCAGTCCCTCGTCGACCTTGTCGGCCAGCCAGAGCAGCGCGAGTTCCCGCAGCGCGGTCAGGTTCCCCGCCCTGAAGTAGTTCGTGAGCGCGGCGTCGATCTTCTCCGGCGGGTAGATGTTGCCATGCGCCATCCGGCGGCGCAGCGCCTCGGCGGTCATGTCGACCAGCTCGACCTGGTCGGCGGCCCTGACCACCGCGTCGGGCACCGTCTCCCGTTGCGGCACCCCGGTGATCTGCTCGACCACGTCGGTGACGGACTCGAGGTGCTGGACGTTGACAGCGGAGATCACGTCGATGCCCGCGTCGAGCAGCTCGTCGACGTCCTGCCAGCGTTTCTCGTGCCGCGAGCCAGGCACGTTCGTGTGCGCGAGCTCGTCCACCAGCGCGATCTGCGGCTTGCGGGCGAGCACCGCGTCGACGTCCATCTCTTCCCACTCGCTGCCCCGGTAGGCCAGCTTCTTGCGGGGGACGACCTCAAGCCCCTCGATCAGCGCCGCCGTCTGCGGCCGCCCGTGCGTCTCAGCGAAGCCGACGACCACATCCGCGCCGCGCTCCGCCCGCCGGTGCCCCTCCGAGAGCAGGGCGTACGTCTTCCCGACGCCGGCAGCGGCACCAAGGTAAATGCGCAGCTGCCCGCGCGGTGTAACGCGGCCCTCGCTGTATCCGGCCATACCTTCAATTCTGCGGCAACTCTCCAGGTCATTAGCACCGACCTAACGACATCCATGCGGTTGTCTTTCGAGAGACGGCCCCGGCGCGATCGGCTGCCCGTACACTCGCGGCGCGCGGCCCAGGGCCATGCGATGCTGGCCCCACACGCCTCAAAGGCAACTCTAGAATGGCGGCAATCGGGCCAGTGGCGGCAAACAGGGTGACGGATGGGTGGCATGATCGGGTCATGAGTGTTGTGAAGATCAACGCGATCACGGTGCCTGAAGACAGCGGGGATGAGCTGGCGCGGCGGTTCGCCGCCCGGGCGGGCGCGGTGGACGACCAGGACGGGTTCGAGGGGTTTGAGCTGCTCAAGCCGGTCGACGAGCGGACGACGTGGCTGGTCGTGACCCGCTGGCGCGACGAGGAGGCGTTCCAGGCGTGGCTGAACTCGCCCGCCTTCAGCCACGGGCACCGCTCCGCCGCGGAGCGGGGCGGCGGCGAGGCGCCCAAGCCGGTCGGCGTGCACAGCGAGGTGTGGTCCTACGAGGTCGCGGGCGGTTCGCCCGGTTCCGCAAGTTGACCGACCCGTGGGCGGAACGCGATTTCCTGCGCGGCACCCAGTACAAGACCGATGCGAACCTGGCGGCGCGCCAGTCGATCTACGCCTACCAGCACCCCCGCATTGACCTGCAGGCGAGGGTGCTTGACCTGGCCGCGCCCGCCCCGTCGGACACGATCGTGGACGTCGGCTGCGGCAACGGCACCTACCTGGCGACACTGGCCAGGCGCGGCTTCGCGGGCCGCGTCCTCGGCGTCGACCTGTCCCTCGGCATGCTGACGGCGGCCCGCCAGCGGCTGAGCGGGATCGGCGCGGCCGGTCACGCGAGCGCACAGGACGGTTCAACCGAGCCGGAGGTTCCGGTCGTCGGGCTCGCCAACGCCGACGCGACCGCGCTGCCGCTGGGCGACGGCGTGGCCGACCTGGCGCTCGCGCCGCACATGCTCTACCACGTGCCCGACCCGGCTGACGCGCTCCGCGAGCTGCGCCGGGTGACCCGCCCGGGCGGCCGGGTGGTCATGGTGCTCAACGGCGTCGGCCACCTGCGCCAGCTCAGAGTGGCCGTCGCGGCGGCCCGCGGTGACGACGCCAAAGCCATGGGCGAGCGAGTTACCCTCGACAACGGCGAGTCACTGGCGCGATCCTTCTTTCCCAACGTGACGCGGCACGACTTCGTGGCGGAACTCCGTGTCCCTGCCCCTGGTCCGATCGCCGACTACCTGCGTTCCATGTCGGGAACGAGCCACCACGCCGACCCCGAGCAGGTCATCGAAACCATCGTGGCCACCCTCCCCAGGACCCCAGAGGGCCACTACCTGATCACTAGCCACACCGGCTGCCTGATTGGCCAGGTCGGCTAGTTCCAGCTTTCTCGCTACGGTCGCACTGAGCGGTAGGGGCCTGCCTGGCAGTCGCCTGTGATCGTGGGTCATCGCGGCGGAACCTTCCATCGTTAGGCACCCGGCAAGGACAAACTAGAACATATCGCCACCTATCAGGGCCATTTTCATCATCGCGGGTCATAAGTGGCGTAATACGCCCCCGATGACCCTCAATGATGACGACGACGACCTGGGATGGGGCGGAGCGGGGCAAATGGGGTGAAGTGACGGGCGGCGGGCGGCCTTCGTCCGCAATGACCCGCGATCCCGGCGGTCACCGCCGCCGGAACGGCGCACGACGCCAGGAACGCCGCAACCCGGGCGGCCTACGGGAACCACGACACGCCCGGGATCGCCAACTTGAAAACCGACGCGCCCATATAGCCGCGCATGACCCACGATCATTGCTGCGCGCAGCTTCGGGTTAGCGCTTGCGCCAGGCGTAGAAGAAGTCACGGGCCTGCTGCGACCACAGCGGGATGACCGTGGCCACCCCGATGGCCCAGACCACGACGGTCGTGAACTGGGCGCCAGGGTCGTAGTGGGTGCCGAACACGACGACAAGCGCGCAGATCGAGTAGATGCCAAGCAGCACCGTGCCGGCGACCCGGGTCCAGCCGTGGCCGCGCCTGGTGGCCACCGCGAGCCAGGCCCAGCAGGCGAGGCCGAGGACGTCGGCGGCGACTCCGATCGCCATCGCGCCTGCCATCGTGTTCTGGGTGTGCCACAGGGCCGTCTTCGCGGCGACCACCCGAGGCGCGATCGCATTGTCCGCGGCGTTCTTCGCCGCGGTGGCGTCGTGGGCGTACCGGCCGAGGGCCATGAGGCTAAGCAGCAGGTCAAGCACGGTAACCGCGAAGCCGAGGTACATGAGCCTGATCGCGGTGCGCACGTTCCCTGGCACCTCGGCCGACATCGGCTTCCGGCGTCCAGGAGCGTACTGGTGCAGCGCGTCCTGTTGCCCAGGATACGAGCCGCCCTGCCCCGGATACGAGCCGCCCTGCCCCGGATACGAGCCCGGCTGTCCCGGGTAGGCGGCCGGGGCCGCGAGCCCGGGCTGCCCGAACACCGTCTGCCCGTATGATCCCTGCCCGCCTGGCTGCTGTCCGGCGTAGGTGTCCGGCGTTGGCTGCTGTGGCTGGTACGACTGCGGTGGCGAGGAAAGCGGCGGAGCAGAAGGGCCTGACGGAGCAGGCGCCGGGGCCGGGGTGGACCTGCCCTGCGCCGCGGCCGCGTAGTACCCGTCGGACAGCATGGGCGCGTGGCCGGTGGCGCTACCGCCCTGGCCGGGGACCGGCGTCGCCAGGGCCGTCGGGGTGCGCTCCGCGGCCGGGGGCGAGGCCGCGGCCGTCGACCCGGACATCGCGCCTGACCCCGCCGCTGCCGCCGCCTCGCGGCCCGCCGCTGCCGCCGCCTCGCGGCCGCCGATCCCGCGTAGGAGGGGCCAGCGGGCGGGGTTAGCCCGGCCGGCGTCTGGTCGGACTGCTCGGCGGCGATGACGCGGGCCACGTCCGCTGGCCAGAACGAGCCGAGCTTCGCGGGCGTTTCCGGTCCGAGTGCGTTGATCATCGCGATCAGCTGCGCCGGGTCGGGCCGCTGCGCGGGGTCCTTCTTCAGGCAGGCCTCGATGACCTGGCGCAGCCGCGGCGGGATCTGGCTCAGGTCCGGCTCGGCCGAGACGATGCGGAACAGGACGGAGGCGGGGTTGTCGCCGCCGAACGGCGAGTTGCCCGTCGCCGCGTACGTGAGCATGCAGCCGAGGGAGAAGATGTCGCTCGCCGGGCCGGCGGGCCCGGTCTTGGCCTGCTCGGGTGACATGTAGCCGGGGGTGCCGATCACCATGCCCGCCGACGTCAGCTGCGTGCCGTGGAACGGCCGGGAGATGCCGAAGTCGATCACGTGCGGCCCGTCATCGGCGAGCAGCACGTTGGCAGGCTTGAGGTCGCGGTGGATCACGCCGGCGGCGTGCACCGCGCGCAGCGCCTCGGCGAGTCCCGCGGCGAGCCGCCAGACCGCCGCCTCAGGCAGCGCCCCGTGCTTGGCGACGATCGCGGAGAGCGGCGGGCCTGGCACGTACGCCGTGGCCAGCCAGGGCGAGCTGTCGGTGACGCTGGAGTCGACGACCGGCGCGGTATACATGCCGCCGACCGCGCGGGCGGCCGTCACCTCATGGCTGAACCGCCGCAGGAACTCAGGGTCGGCGGCGAACTGCGAGTGGATGACCTTGATCGCCACGGCGCGCCCGGCGGGGGAGAACCCGAGGTATACCTGCCCCATGCCCCCCGCGCCAAGCCGGGAGTGCAGCCGGAACTCCCCGATCATGCGGGGGTCCTTCGCGGATAGCGGTTCCATCCCTGCTCCCAAGCCGCAGATCGAGCAAACGCAGATCGAGCAAACACAGCGCCGGCAAAGAGAGCGCCAGCATGCAGAGATTACCCGGAATGCCCCAAGAGGGTTAGCCCTTGGGGCATTCCGGGGTTTTCCGGCCGTGAGGGGGTGGGCGGCCGGAGCTTACTGGTTATCGCCTCCTGGTCACGAGTTCGTGCCCGCGCCGCCGCCGGCGTACGCTGCCTGGCCAGGCAGCGCGTCGAGCGCGATGTTGAGGTTCAGCACGTCTACCCTGGGCTCGCCGAGGAAGCCGATGGTGCGGCCCTGGGTGTACTTGTTGACGAGGGCCTGGACGGTGGCGACCGGCAGGTGCCGCGTCGCCGCGACCCGTGCGACCTGGATGTCCGCGTACTGCGGCGAGATGTCCGGGTCGAGGCCGGAACCGGACGACGTGACCGCGTCCGGCGGGATCTGCGACACCGGCACGTTGTCGAACTTCGAGATCTGCTGCTGCAGCTGCTTGACGGTCGTCAGCAGGGTCGAGTTGTTCGGCCCGAGGTTGGCCGCGCCCGAGAATCCGGGGTCGCAGCCGTAGTCGTTCTTCACGCTGGTGCTTGACGCGTTCGACGGGCGGGGCTGGAAGTACGCGGGCAGCGGGTTGCCCTTGGCGTCCACGAACTCCTGGCAGAGCAGCGAGGACCCGACGACCTTGCCGTTGGAGGTGACGAGGGACCCGTCGGCCTGGTTCTTGAACGCGGCCTGGGCGACGCCCCACATCACCACCGGGTAGATGATGCCGCACAGCACGGTGAAGGCGAGCAGCATGCGGAACGCCGCGATGTGCTGCCGTAGTAGTGAAGGAAGACGGTTCATGGCAGAGATCACCTGAATCCGGGGATGTTCATGATGATGAGGTCAATGATCTTGATGCAGGCGAAGGGCAGGATCAGCCCGCCGACGCCGTAGATCCAGATGTTCCTTGCGAGCATCGCGGACGCCGATGACGGCTTGTACCTGACGCCGCGCAACGCGAGCGGGATCAGCGCGATGATGATCAGCGCGTTGAAGATGATCGCCGAGGCGATCGCCGAGTCCGGGCTGTGCAGCTTCATGATGTTGAGGTTGTTCAGCCCGGGGAACACGCCGGCGAACATCGCCGGGATGATCGCGAAGTACTTCGCGACGTCGTTGGCGATCGAGAAGGTCGTGAGCGCGCCGCGGGTGATGAGCAGCTGCTTGCCGATTTCCACGATCTCGATGAGCTTGGTCGGGTTGGAGTCGAGGTCGACCATGTTCCCGGCCTCTTTCGCGGCCGAGGTGCCGGTGTTCATCGCCACGCCGACGTCGGCCTGCGCGAGGGCGGGCGCGTCGTTGGTGCCGTCGCCGGTCATCGCGACGAGCTTGCCGCCCTCCTGCTCCTTCCTGATCAGCGCCATCTTGTCTTCCGGCGTCGCCTCGGCGAGGAAGTCGTCCACGCCGGACTCCTCCGCGATCGCGCGCGCGGTCTGCGGGTTGTCGCCGGTGATCATGACGGTGCGGATGCCCATCGCCCGCATCTCGGCGAACCGCTCGGCGATGCCCTGCTTGACGATGTCCTTGAGGTGGATCACGCCGAGCGCGTGCGCGGTGCCGTTGTTCTTCTCCGCCACGACCAGCGGAGTGCCGCCGGCCGCCGAGATCCCGTCGACCAGCACGCCGAGTTCCTGCGGCGGGGTGCCGCCGTTCTCCCTGATCCAGGTCGCGACCGAGTTGGCCGCGCCCTTCCTTACCTCGCGCCCGTCGGCGAGGTCGACCCCGCTCATCCTGGTCTGCGCGGTGAACGGCACGAAGACCGCCCCGGGCAGTTCACCAGGGCCGCGCTCGCGGATGTTGAACTGCTCCTTGGCCAGGACGACCACGGAGCGCCCCTCCGGTGTCTCGTCGGCGAGCGACGACAGCTGGGCGGCGTCGGCGAGCGACTCGATAGATGCCCCGCCGACCGGCAGGAACTCGGTCGCCTGCCGGTTGCCGATGGTGATCGTGCCGGTCTTGTCGAGCAGCAGCGTGTTCACGTCGCCCGCCGCCTCGACGGCGCGGCCCGACATCGCCAGCACGTTCCGCTGGACGAGCCGGTCCATGCCGGCGATGCCGATCGCGGAGAGCAGCGCCCCGATGGTGGTTGGGATCAGCGCGACGATCAGCGCCACCAGGATGATCAGGGTCTGCGGCGCCCCGGAGTAGTAAGCCATCGGCTGCAGGGTGACGACCGCCATCACGAAGATCAGCGTGAGCGAGGCGAGCAGCACGTTCAGCGCGACCTCGTTCGGCGTCTTCTGCCGCGCCGCGCCCTCGACCAGGCCGATCATCCGGTCGATGAACGTCTCGCCTGGCTTGGACGTGATCTGGACGATGATCTGGTCCGACAGCACCTTCGTGCCGCCGGTGACCGCGGACCGGTCGCCGCCGGACTCGCGGATGACCGGGGCCGACTCGCCGGTGATCGCGGACTCGTCGACCGAGGCGACGCCCTCGACGACGTCGCCGTCGCCGGGGATGACCTGCCCCGCCTCGACGATCACGAGGTCGCCGACCGTGAGCTGGGTACCGGGCACCTCGTCGATGCGGAACGTCGTGTCGCCTTGCTTCCAGCCGATCAGCTTGCGCGCGACGGCCTCCTGCTTGGCCCGCCGCAGCGTCTCCGCCTGCGCCTTGCCGCGGCCCTCGGCGACGGCTTCTGCCAGGTTGGCGAACAGCACGGTCAGCCAGAGCCAGACGGTGATCGTCCAGGCGAAGATCGAGGTGTGGATGATCGCCGAGTAGGTGGTCAGCACCGAGCCGACCTCGACGACGAACATGACGGGGTTCCTGATCTGGACCCGGGGGTCCAGCTTCTTGAACGCGTCCGGTAGTGAAGTCCACAGCATGTGCGGGTCGAGGAAGCCACCGCCCACCCGGCGCGTCGAGACAGCCTCTGCCGGAGTGGGTGGCGACGGTGGCGTCGGCTGGGCTGGCTTTTGTGAGGTTACGGACATCAGTGCAGTCCTTCAGCGAATGGCCCGAGCGCGAGCGCTGGGAAGTACGTCAGGCCGACGAGGATGATGATCACGCTGACGAGCAAGACGGCGAAAAGCGGGCCATGCGTCTTCAGCGTGCCGGCCGACTCTGGCACCGTTTGCTGTTTGGCGAGCGAGCCGCCGAGTGCGAGCACGAAGATCATCGGCACGAACCGGGCGGTCAGCATCACCACCCCGCCGGCCAGGTTGTACCAGCCGGTATTGGTGCCGAGGCCGGCGAACGCCGATCCGTTGTTGTTGGCCATCGAGGCGAACGCGTACATGACCTCGGTCAGGCCGTGCGGCCCGGGGTTGAGTATCGCCCGCTGCGGCACGCCGAAGCCAAGCGACATCGCGGCGCCGATTAGCGCGCAGAACGGCGTGGCCAGGATGTAGGCCGCCGCCCACTTCATCTCGGTGGGGCGGATCTTCTTGCCGATGTACTCGGGCGTGCGGCCGACCATGAGCCCGCCGATGAACACGGTGAGCACGGCCAGCATGAGCATGCCGTACAGGCCGGCGCCGACGCCGCCGGGTACGACCTCACCGAGCATGATGTCGAACAGGGCGATGCCGCCGCCGAATGCGGTCAACGAGTCGTGGAAGTTGTTGACCGCTCCGGTCGAGGTGACGGTCGTCGACCCGGTGAACAACGAGGAGCCGGGGATGCCGTACCTGACCTCCTTGCCCTCCATCGCGCCGTGCGCGGCCTGCAGGGCGGTGCCCGCGTGCTGCCATTCGAAGAAGCTGATGCCGCCGACCGCGACGAGCCACAGCCCGGCCATCACGCCGACCAGCAGGTAGCCCTGCCGGTTGTCGCCGACCATCTTGCCGAAGGTGCGCGGCAGCGCGAACGGGATGACGAGCAGCAGGAAGATCTCGAACCAGTTGGAGAACGGGTTCGGGTTCTCGAACGGGTGCGCGGAGTTCGCGTTGAAGAAGCCGCCGCCGTTGTTGCCGAGCTCCTTGATGACCTCCTGCGAGGCGACAGGCCCGCCCACCATGGTCTGCTGGCCGCCGGTCAGCGTGCTGATCACGTGGGTGGCGTTGAAGTTGTCGATCACGCCGGTGGCCATCAGGATGATGGCGCCGATCACGGAGATCGGCAGCAGTACCCGGATGATGACCCGGGTCGTGTCGACCCAGAAGTTGCCGAGCCGGTCGGTCTTGTTCCGCATGAAGCCGCGGATCAGCGCGATGACGACGACGATGCCGACGGCCGCGGACACGAAGTTCTGCACGGCCAGGCCCGCCATCTGCACGGTGTAGCCCATCGTGGACTCGCCTGAGTAGTTCTGCCAGTTCGTGTTGGTGACGAACGAGGCGGCGGTGTTCCAGGCGAGGAACGACGGGACGGGGGCCTGCCCGTTGGAGTACGGGAGGTGCTGCTGTATCCGCTCCAGCAGGTAGAGGAAGAGCACGCAGATGCCGGAGAAGGCCAGCATGGACCGGGCGTAGGTGCCCCAGCGCTGGTCGGCTTCGGCGTCGATGCCGATCACCCGGTAGAAGCCCTTCTCTACCCGCCAGTGCTTGGGTGACATGAAGACACGGGCTATGTAGTCGCCAAGCGGCTTGTAGCAGACCGCCAGGGCCGCGACAAGCAGCGACGATCTGCAAGATGCCCGCAAGAGAGCTGTTCATCAGAAGCGCTCCGGCCGGACGAGGGCGTAGATCAGGTAAATGGTGAGGATGATGGCCGCGATCAGGCCAACCCAGTTCTCAGCGCTCAAGGTGCTCGACCACCCTCACGAGGAGGAAGAACGCGGCGAAGATGACGATGGTTATGCCGACGACCAGAAGGTCATCCATGACAGCTCCTAGCTTTTTACCGCGCGGGGCCGGCATCGCGAGACGTGGTGCCTGGCTGACCCGCAGCCCGAACGCCAACCATCAAATCCCTGATCAGCGCGATAAATTGCCGTCCTCACGGCTCCCATGCGGCGCCGCCGGTGTTCCTAACGGACCTCATGCGAAAGCCCGGCGGACCGACCTTGCGGTCCGCCGGGCTCACATGTCGTACCCGGTACGTTACCCAGTGTTACTCATCCGGCAGCGACCCGGGGTCATCGAGATCAGGCACGAGCACGTGCCTGCCGCGCAGCGGCCACGGCAGCAGGCCGTGGCGCATCTCGTCCATCAGCGCCGACGGCGGCACCGCGAGCACGGGGCACTTGGCGTGCGCCAGGCAGTACCGCCCGACCGAGCGGCGCAGCGCGCGGCCGACCGGGTTCCGCCGCCCGGTGCCGATCACGAGCAGGTCGCCCGGCTGGTCGGCGACGTCGACGAGCACCTGCCCCGGGTCGCCGCGTTCCACCCGGGCCTGCACGTGCACGCCGTCGGGGGTGCCGCCGAAGCATTCGTCGAACGCCTCGGACAGGCGCGTGACGGCCGCCTCCTGCCACACCTGTCGCAGGTAGGGGGAGGGATGGGACCGTTCGGCGAGATCACCGCCAGGCGGCACCCAGGCGATGACCGGCACGAGCGGTGCCCCCCGCTCGTATGCCTCGCCGGCCGCCCGGCGCAATGCCTGCAGGCTGCCGAGCGACCCATGAACTCCGACGACGATCCGACGCACCGCGCCCACGCTGCTTCGCCTCCCTGACATGACAGCGCTCTTGTGTTCATACAACCGCGCTGCCTGCCCGGACCGTGCCTGTCCTTGCAGAACCCTAATGAAACATCACCGAAATGTTACTTTTAAGTCTCCGAACGATTACCTACCGTAACAAAATCAAAATCAGCATCACTCCGAACGGGTGCGTGGTTCCACCTCTCCCGCACACCGTCTCCCCAGGCGTGCAAGGAGGGCGGGGGCGGTAAAACACGAACTCGTTCGGGATGACCGGCGAGCATCAGCCAGCGCGGACCCGCGGCGGCGCTCCCCGCGCGCCCGCCGGCTAGGCGCCGTTGATCGCGGTGATGCCGGTCAGCGTGCTGACGTAGGCGCTGCCGCCGCTCAGCGCCAGCGAGGAGAAGTGCGGCACGCCCTGGCTGATCGAGATCTGCTGCTCGGCCTGGCCGGTTGCCTGGTTGAGCTCGTACAGCGTGCTGCCGCTGCTTTGCGAGTAGTTGGTGACCCAGACCGCGCCGCCGCCCACGACGGGAGAGCCGTTGGTGCCGGACGGGCCGCGCCACAGCACCTTGATCGTCTTACTCGCCGCGCTTACCTCGACGGCGGTCAGGGGCCGGCCCGGCATGGCTCGTACACGGTGGACCCGCTGACCGCCGCCGTGCCGAAGGCGTCGCAGATGTTCTGCTCGGCGAGCTGGCCGCCGATTCCGCCGAGCTTCGCGCCGTCAAGCAGGTAGCCGACGGCGCCCTTGCCCACGATGAACACCGTGTCGCCCGCGGCGAGGACCGGCTGGGTGGAGCCGAGGTCCTTGTCGTTGGCGTTGTCCGCCGCCCAGGTGCTCGGCGCGAAGTAGCCGAGGCGCTGCAGGGCCGGGCTGAGCTCGGTGACCGAGTCGCTGCCGTCATACGGGTCGGCACTGGACTCGGCCGCGCCGTTCCCGTTGGAGACCCACAGGTCCCCGTCCTTGTCGACGACCGGTCCGCCTGGTCCCCAGACCGCGCCTTCCCTGCTCGTCGGTGTGCTGCCAGCTGGCCAGGGGCCCGTTGCCGGCGAGCGGCGCGCTGACGACGCCTCCCTGGTAGGCGCCGCAGTCTCCGGAAAGCCCGCCGAACGAGGCGTAGACGCGCCCGTCGTCGATCGCGAGGGCCGGGCGCTGCTGGTTGTAGTCGGGCTGGTTCGCGGTCGTAGGGCTGTCCAGATCGCGGCGGACCCTAAGCGCGCCGGTGGTCGCGTCGAGCGCGACCAGCAGGTGGCGGTACCCGGTGACCTCGGCGACGGCGTAGACCAGGCCGTTGCCCGCGTCGTAGACGGGAGTGCCGGTGATGCCGAGCGGGAAGATGTTGCCGCACCCGTGCAGTGCCGACCGCGGTACCGGCGTGCCGACGTTCGTCCGCCAGATCGTCTTGCCTGTCACCCGGTTGAGCGCGTAGACGCTGTCGTTTTCCGTGGCGGCGATCACCTCGTCGCCAACGACAAGCGGCTGCCCGTAGACGGCGCCGTCGAGTTGCGCGCTCCAGGCGGTCGTGAGCGGGCCGGCCGCGGGCACCCCGGTGGCGACGCCGGTCCGCGCCGGGTTCCCGTCGTATTCCGGCCAGTTGGCGCCGGTGGCGCTGGCGGTGCCCACCGGGCTCGCGCTTCCCGGGTCACCGCCCGACGGGCCGCCGGCGGCCGAGCAGGCCGCGGCGACGAGTGCCGCCGCCACCAGGGCCGTCCCGCCCGCGAGCGGTCTCGCGATCGGCCTTCCGCGATGAAGTGTGCGCAGCATGCGGCCACGGGCGGCCCTGGTGAACGCTGGCCCTATCAACGCCGCTTACACCCCGCAATCGATCGGTTCCTGGACGTGTCCTGGCATTATGGGTGACCTATGGACGACAAGCTATTCCCGCGCTCCCCGGGAGAAGCGTCCTTTGTGGCGATTGGGGACAGTTTCACCGAGGGGCTCAACGATGCCGCGCCTGGCGGCGGGTTCCGTGGCTGGGCCGACCGGCTGGCCGGGCTGCTCGCCGCGGAGTACCCGGGCCTGCGCTACGCGAACCTGGCGGTCCGCGGCAAGCTGCTGCGCGAGATCGTGGCCGAGCAGGTGCCCGCCGCGGCGGCCATGTCACCTGACCTGATCTCGATCGCGGGCGGCGGCAACGACATCCTACGGCCGGGCGCCGACCCGGACGTGCTCGCGGAGCTTTTCGACGCGGCCGTCGCCCGGTTGCGCGCCTCGGGGGCCCAGGTGCTGATGTTCACCGGCTTCGACCCGGTCGCCCTCCCGGTGCTCAGGCTGCTGCGCGGCCGGATTGGCACCTACAACATGCACCTGCGGGGTATCGCCGACGCGCACGACTGCTACCTGGTCGACCTGTGGTCGATGCGGTTCCTGCGGTCCGCGGGCGCGTGGTCGCCTGACCGGCTGCACCTGTCCGCGCAGTCGCACCAGCGGGTGGCGCTGCGCGCGTGCGAGGTGCTCGGCGTCCCGGTCAGCGAGGACTGGCGCGCCCCGCTGGCCGCGGACCCGCCGCAGACGGCGGTCGACGCCGTGACCCGGGCCGTCTGGCTGGCCGCCCGCCGCGAGGACGCCCGCTGGGCGAAGGAGTACCTGGGCCCCTGGATCGGCCGCCGCCTGCGCGGCACCTCCTCGGGTGACGGCCTGTCCGCCAAGCGCCCGGCCCTTGAGCCGGTCTCCCCGTCGATTGTCAGGTGACCCGCCCGACCGGCTCGCGCACGAGCGGTGCGGGGCGGATGGTCGCCGTGGGGCGGGCGAGAGCCAGCAGCACGACCAGGCCGGCGACGACCGGTACCCACCAGATCCAGACATCGTGCGACGGGCCCTGGGCGGCGGCCGTGAGCCCGCCGGCCAGCACGCCGACGGCGACCAGGCGCGGCCAGCTCAGCGTGGCGGCCGGGATCAGCGCGACCGCCATCGGCGGCCACGGGTAGTACGAGACCATCACCGGCTCGAAGAACGAGCGGAGCGCCAGCGTGAGGGCGACCCACCAAAGCACCTCGGTGAGCAGCGCCGTTGACCAGCTGGCGCGCGTCCCCGGAGCTGGCCGCGTCCCCCGAGCTGGCCGCGTCCCCCGAGCCGGATATTGCACCATTCGCGCCGGTGGTGATGGCCCGGGATCGCCAGCGCCGCCTGATCGCCAGCGCGCACAGGCAGGCGAGCACGATCGTGGCCAGCCGGAACGGTCCCGCCGCGACGTTCTGGTTGGCCATGTGCGACGCGAGCGAAGTCCACGCCGTCGGGTGGTTGATGACCGGGGAGTCTGGCTGGCTGGTCACCGACGTGTAGGTGTCATGCCAGTCGGCGATCGCCGTCGCGCCGAGCAGCACCGCCGAGGGGAGCGCCGTGCGGACGAGGAACGGCACCATGCGACGCCAGGGCGCTGCGGCGAGCATTACCGGCAGGGCGAGCAGCACCAGGGGCTGAACGCAGACCGCCGCGCCGGCCAGCCAGCCCGCGAGGCCGAGCCGCCCCCGGCTCTGCGCGAGGACCGCGTAAAGCAGCAGCCCGACGGCGACCGCGTCCTCCGGATGGCCCCAGCGGGCGGAGACCGACCACAGGATGCCGGCGCTGGCGGCGGCGAGCAGGCCGCGCTTCCAGAACCGCACGCCAAGCTGCTCCGCCAGCGCGTCGGCGGCGAAGAGCGTGACGCAGCACAGCGCGATCTCGTACGGCCCGGCCAGCAGCCATACCGGCGGGTGCAGGTTATGCGGGCCAGGGATGGTGAGCGACAGCCCGAGCGCCGAGATCACGGCGGCGCAGGGCAGCAGGATGACCGCCGCGCCTGGCAGCGAGATCAGCCCGGTGGGTGGCGCGTAGAGGCCGCCGATGTTCCCGTGCGCGAGCCGGGTCGTCGCGATCAGCGTTCCCCACAGGTCGTAGGGGAGCGCCCATTCCGTCCGGCCGATCAGCGTCGGGCCCCAGGTGGTGGTGTACATCCCGATCACGATGAGGCCCACCGATGCGATAAGCGGAAATATCCGCCGCCTGACTCGCTCCCGCATCCCGTGCCCTGGCCCCTCTACCTGCTCGCTATTCGCCGCCCGCGCTCAGGCGCCGCTCCCCGGATTAGGCCGTGCCTGGTAAACCGCGTGTTAGATTACAAGGCGCAGCCCGTGGGGTCATCCCCCCACAGGCTGACAACGCGCCAGGTAGCGAAGCCGGTGCCGCCCCGCTCCGCGGGGCCACTCCGGCGCTGTCCCGCAACTGTGATGAGCCCGCTCATACCGGGCCCTAAGCCAGGTCGACTCCGGCGCGTTTGACGACATCGGCCCTCGTGGGAAGGGTGATCCGTCTCGGCCGCCTCGGCGCGTCGACGGTCTCGCCTTCCTTCCCGCCTTTCCGGGAGGAAGTAGCACCTGATGAATACCCCCCTGCGGCTCGCGGCATTCGCCGCCGCGGCCGCCGCCTGCGCCACGGCCCTAGCGGCCTGCGGCTCATCGGCGAGCAGTACGACATCGGCAAGCAGTACGACATCGGCAAGCAGCACGACATCGAGCGCGGGAAGCCAGGCCGGCGCCGCGTCCGCGACCGCCGCCGCCTTCCCCGTGACGGTCAAGGCGGGCGACGGCGAGGTCACTCTCAAGAGCTACCCGACGCGGATCGTCTCGCTGTCCGCGACGGCCACCGAGGACCTGTACGCGGTGGGCGCGGGCAGCCAGGTCGTCGCCGTCGACCAGCAGTCCGATTACCCCGCCGGGGTGCCGAAGACCAGCCTGTCCGGCCTCACGCCGAATATCGAGGCGATCGCGAAGTACAACCCGTCCCTGGTCATCGCCTCGCAGGACTCAGGCGGCCTCGTCGCGGGAATGGCCAAGCTGGGCATCCCCGTCCTGATCGAGCCCGCGGTCGCCACCATCGCCGCGGCGTACGCGCAGATCGAGCAGGTCGGCCAGGCGACCGGCCACGCCGCCAAGGCGGTGACCGTGGCCACCGGCATGCAGCGGCAGATCGCCGCCAACGTCAAGCAGGCGGGCGCCAGTCACCAGGGCCTGACCTACTACTGGGAGCTGAGCGCGAACCCGTTTTACTCGGCGGCGTCATCCACGTTCATCGGCCAGGTGGTCGGCCTGTTCGGGCTGAAGAACATCGCGGACAAGGCGAGCAAGCCGAGCGACGGCGGCTACCCCCAAGTGTCACAGGAGTACATCGTCACCGCCAGGCCGCAGATCATCTTCCTCGCGGACAACCAGGCCGCCGACGGCGGCCAGACCCCGGCCATCGTCGCGAAGCGCCCGGGCTGGTCGGGCATCCCCGCCGTGCAGCATGACGAGGTCATCGGGCTGAACGACGACATCGCCTCGCGCTGGGGACCGCGCCTGCCCGAGCTTGTCGGCGAGATCGCCCAGGCGGTCGAGCAGGCGTCGAAGTAACCAAGGTGAGCAGACGCACCGCGCTGTGCGCCGCGGCGGCCTTCCTGGTCGTCGCGGTGCTCGTCGCCGCGTTCGTGGGCGCGGCGGACCTGAACCCGCTGGCGACGGCCGCCGCGCTCATCGACAAGGCCGCGCCGTTCCTCCACCTGCCGACGAGCCTCGACCCGCTCGACAAGGCGGTCCTGTTCCAGATCAGGCTGCCCCGCGTGGTGCTCGGCGCGCTGGTCGGCGGCCTGCTCGCGCTGGCCGGCGCCGGCTACCAGGGCGTGTTCCGCAACCCGCTCGTCGACTCGGGGATGCTCGGCGCGTCCGCCGGGGCGGGCCTCGGCGCCACGCTCGCGATCGTCTACCTCGGCGGGGCCGGCCCGCAGGTCGTCCCGGTCGCCGCGTTCGTCGGGTCCCTCGCCGGGGTCGCGGTCGCCTACGCCACGGGCGCCGCCGCCAGCAGGCACACCGTGCTCAGCGACGGCGTCGCGACGCTGCTGCTTGCCGGGATCGCCGTCGGCAGCTTCCTCACCGCCGTCCAGACCTTCGTCCTGCAGCGCTCCGCGTCCGATATCCAGGCGGTCTACAGCTGGCTGCTCGGCTCGCTGTCGGCCGCGTCCTGGCAGCAGGTGACGACGATCCTGCCCTACGCCGCGGTCAGCTCGGCCATCCTGCTGCTGCACGGCAGGCACCTGGACGTCCTCGCCGTCGGCGACGAGGAGGCCAGGGCGCTTGGCCTGCACCCGGGCCTCACCCGGGCGATCGTCGTCGCGGCCAGCGCGCTCGCCGCCGCGAGCGCGGTCGCGGTGAGCGGCCTGATCGGCTTCGTCGGCATCGTCATCCCGCACATCGCGCGCAGGCTCGCGGGCCCCGCCTACACCGGAGTCCTTCCGCTTTCCCTGCTCATCGGGGCCGGCTTCCTCGTGCTGGCCGACACCCTGGCTCGCACCGTGCTCTCCCCCGCCGAACTGCCGATCGGCGTGGTCACCGCCTTCGTCGGCGCGCCCGCGTTCGTCTGGGTGCTGCGCGGCACCCGCCACGTCGGCACCTGAACGCCGGAGGCACAGCAGTGACAGACCTAGCCGCCGTCGACGTGACCGTCACCCTTGACCGCTCCCCTGTGGTCAAGGGGGTCAGCTGCGCGGTCAACGGCGGCGGCTGGCTCGCGCTCATCGGCCCGAACGGTGCGGGGAAGTCCACCCTGATCCGCGCCATGGCGGGCCTCGTCCCCTACGGCGGCACGATCACGCTCGACGCGGTCGACGCCAAGGCGATGCGGGGCAAGGAGCGGGCGAGGACGCTCGCTTACGTACCGCAGGAGCCGACGCTGCCGCCCGACCTCACCGTCGAGCAGTACGTCATGCTCGGCAGGACACCGCACCTGGGATACCTGGCGACGCCTGGACGCCGCGACAGGGAGCGCGTCCTGGCCGCCATGGCGCGGCTGGATGTGACGCAGTTCGCGCAACGCCGCCTGGCGCGGCTGTCCGGCGGCGAGCGGCAGCGGGCGGTCCTCGCCCGCGCGCTCGCCGGCGACCCGCGGGCGCTGCTGCTCGACGAGCCGACCTCGATGCTGGACGTGGGCCACGAGCAGCAGGTGCTCGACCTCGTCGACGAACTGCGCAGGGACGCCGGGCTGACCGTGGTGTCCACGCTGCACGACCTGACGGTGGCCGGCCAGTACGCGGACACGCTCGTCTTGCTCGACGGCGGCCGGGTGGTGGCCTCGGGAGCACCGCGAACCGTGCTCACCGCCGCGTTGATCGAGTCCGTCTACGCGGCACGGGTGAACGTCATCACCGGCAGCGACGGTCACCCGGTGGTCGCCCCGGTGCGTCGGCCTTCACCAGAACTCCACGACCAGCCCTGATACTGAAGGGGTGACAGCGGGCGCCCTCGGACTCGACCTGCTGGTCGGCGCGGCCACGGTGCTCGCGGCCATCGTGGCGGCCCGGCTGGCGCACAGCGCCGGCCTGCCCGCACTCCTCGTCTTCCTCGGACTCGGCCTGGCGCTCGGCGAGAGCGGCCTCGGCATCAGGTTCGACAACGCGAACCTGACCGAGACGCTCGGGCTTGTCGCGCTGGTGCTGATCCTGGCCGAAGGCGGCCTCACCACCAACTGGGAGCACGCCAGGCAGGCCGCCCCCGCGGCGATCGCGCTGGCCACCGTGGGGGTCGTCGTCAGCATCGGCGTGGTCGCGGCCTGCACGCACTGGCTGCTCGGCCTGGGCTGGCGGGAGGCACTGCTCCTCGGCGCGGTCCTCGCGCCGACCGACGCCGCCGCGGTCTTCTCCGTGCTGCGGAGGCTGCCGCTGCCGCCGATCCTCTCCGGGATGCTCGAGGGCGAGTCGGGCCTGAACGACGCGCCGTCCGTCCTCGCGGTCACCCTGCTCAGCCAGCACGGGGCGCACGGCACTAGCCCGTTGCCCATCATCGGCGAGGTCGTATGGGAACTGGCCGGCGGTGCGGCGATCGGCGTCGCGGTCGGCGCCCTCGGCATGCTTTTCCTCAGGAAGGTGGCGCTGCCCGCCACCGGCCTTTACCCGGTCGCCGTGCTCGCGCTCATCGTCGTCGGCTACGGCGCCGCCGACCTGGCCAAGGCGAGCGGGTTCCTCGCCGTCTACGCCGCCGCCGTACTCCTCGGCAACGTCAGGCTCCCGCACGGCCCGGCGACCAGGGGTTTCGCGGAAGGCGTCGGCTGGCTCGCCCAGATCGGCCTGTTCGTCATGCTCGGCCTGCTCGCCTCGCCGTCCCGGCTACCCGCCCAGATACTGCCCGCCCTGGCGGTCGGCGTGATCCTCGCCTTGATCGCCCGCCCGGTCGCCGTCCTCGCCGCCACGCTCCCGTTCCGGCTGCCGCTGCGCCAGCAGGCGTTCCTCTCCTGGGCCGGGCTGCGCGGCGCGGTGCCGATCGTCCTCACCACGATTCCGCTCAGCGCCCACGTGCCAGGCGCGACCCGGCTGTTCGACCAGGTCTTCGTCATTGTCGTGGCGTTCACGCTGCTCCAGGGCCCGACCCTGCCCTGGAGCGCCAGGAAACTTGGCGTCACCGCCCCCGCCGAGCCGCTGGAGATCATCGTGGACGCCGCGCCGCTCGACGACCTGCACGCGGACCTGCTCCAGGCGCAGGTCCCCGACGGCTCCAAGCTGCACGGCGTGGAGATCTTCGAGCTCAGGCTGCCCGCCGAGGCCAACATCGCGCTGATCGTCCGGGACGGCCACGGCCTGGTGCCCGCCCAGACCACGGTCCTGCGCACCGGGGACCGCCTGCTCATCGTCGTCCCCGCCGCCGCCCGCGCGCCGACGGAACGCCGACTCCGCGCGGTCAGCCGCGCGGGCAAGCTGGCTCACTGGCTAGGCGAGCACGGCCACTGACTTCGGGCCCGCGCAGCCGCGGGAGAGGAATGGGCCGCGGGAGAGTAAGCCGATTCCGTTCGGGATTATCGTGTTCGTCGGTCTTTTGACCTCGCGTGAAAGGCCGCGAGGGCCGCCGGTCTCCCAGGGCCCTCGCATGCCAGCCTGCGCCGCCAACCGCGGTCAGTCCCCGCCTCAGCCCCAGACGACGACGCGCGCGGGCTTGATCGTCACGACCACGCGGGTCTCGCCTGGCTGGTCCCGCTCGCGCAGGTCCGCGCCGCCGTACTTGGCGCCGACCTTGTCGGCGAACGCGTAGTCGTCATCCGGGGTGATCTCCGCGTCGCCGCGGAGTTCGACGTACTTGTACGGGTTACCCGGGTCCGTGATCAGGAAGCTGACCTTGGGGTCCGCCTGCAGGTTCTTCACCTTCTGCCGAGTGGTGTTCAGCGAGATCTTCACGGTCTCGCCCTCGGCGAGGAACCAGGTAGCGGACAGCTGCGGCCGCCCGCTCGCCCCAATGGTGCCGAGCACGCCGACCTGCGCACTGAGCAGGTCCTTGTGCGAATCAGGAATCTCAGGAGTCGTCATGCCACGAACTCTACGACGCGCCCGCCTCCCCAGTCAGCGGCGAGATCACCAATCTCGCGGCCGTCCCCATGTGGCGCTGAGCCGGCGACAGCCCGCCAAGCGCCACACGGGGAAAAGGCGTCGCCCGGATCAGGCGTTCGCGTCCGCGGGGGCGCTTGTCACATTGGCCACGTGCACCTCGGGAGTCCCGACCGTCGCAGAGGCGGGGCCGCTGCCGACCCGCCGGCGGCCGATGGCCACGGCGGCGATCGAGCCGAGCAGCGACAGCCCCGCCGCGCCGAGCATCGCCGGCCGGTACCCGGCGGTGAACGAGGCCGCGGTCCCCAGGTGCCCGTGGGCGGCGAACACCGCGCTCACCAGGGCGATACCGAACGCCCCGCCGAACCGCTGCGTGGTGTTGGTCACCCCAGAGGCCCGCCCGACGTCCGCGGGTGACACCGCGCCGAGCGCGGCCGTCGGCACCGTCGGTATCGCCATCGAGATCCCGACGCCGGCGATGACGAAAGGCACCACGTACCGCCCGTACCCGCCGGTTTCAGCCAGCGCGGGCCCCGCCGACGCGAGCAGCCCGACCCACGCCAGGCCGGCCGCTTGCAGTGCCAGCCCGACGACAAGCAGCGGCCTGGTGCCGACCCGGTCCGCGAGCGCGCCGGCCACGGGCGCGACGATCATCGGCGTCGCCGTCCACGGCAGCATCCGCAGCCCGGCCGTCAGCGGCGAGTACCCGAGGCCGAGCTGGAAGTACTGCGCGGTGAGGAAGGCCGCGGCCATGATCGCACCGAATGACATGAACCCGGTGACGTTGGCCGCCGCGAAGGCCCGGACGCGGAAGAGCCGCAGCGGCAGCATCGGCGACGCCGCCCGCCGTTCCCACGCGGCGAACCCGGTGAGCGCCGCGAGCCCGCCGAGCAGTCCGGCCAGCCCGAGCGGGTCGCCCCAGCCGGATCCGCCGGCCCGGACGAGGCCCCAGGCGAGCAAGGCCGCGCCGCCCGCGCAGAGGACCGCACCCGGCACGTCAAGCCGCGCCTGATCGCCGCCGCCCCCGGCCCGTCCGCCCGGCAGGAATAGCAGCGACCCGGCGACGGCGCACACGCCGATCGGCACATTGATCCAGAAGATCCAGTGCCAGTCGAGGCCCTGCGTCACGGCACCGCCGACCAGCGGCCCGCCGGCCACCGCGAGTCCGCCGATCCCGCCGAAGATCCCGACGACGGCACCGCGCCGCTCGGCCGGGAACGCCGCGGCCAAAATCGTCAGCGCGAGCGGGGTCACCGCGGCGGCCCCGAGCCCTTGCACCGCGCGGGCCGCGATCAGCAGGCTCGCGTTGGGTGCCACCGCGCACGCCGCCGAGGCGAGGGTGAACACGGCGAGGCCGGTCGCGTAGACCCGCCGTCGCCCGAGCCGCTCACCAAGCGCCGCGGCGGTGATGATCCCGGCCGCGAAGGTGAGCGCGTAGGCGTTGACGGCCCATTCCAGCGTGCCGATCGAACCGCCGACGGACCGATGGATCGCCGGAAGCGCGGTCACCACGACCAGCGCGTCGAGCGACACCATGAAGAACGCGACCGAGGTGAGCGCGAGCACCAGCGCGGGCGACCCCGACCCCCGCCGCGAACCCAAAGCCCTACCAGAACCCTTGGCCGGGACCGCGTCGGCCCCGGATGCATGCAACGTGCTGTCCACGTCCGCCTCCGCTGCCCGGCCAGTGGCGCCCGAGGGTGGACGCCTGCTCAACTGGCCGGCTGCACTCTCCCTACGGGGCGGCGACCCCGGTTCTCGACACGCTGGCCGAGTATTTCTTTTCTTCAGAGCGGGTCGACGTGGCGGCGGAGCAATTCGTCGCGTACCGCCGCGTTGCCAGACGCCGCGGCGGCGCGGGCCCAGGCACCACGCGCTCGTTCGGAATATCCGGCTTTTTCCAGCAGGAAACCGTGCGCGGCGTGCAGCGGGCCGTAGTCGGCGAGGGCGCCGGAGCCGAGCACGGGGGCGAGCACGGCCAGGCCGGCCAGTGGCCCGTCCGCCATCCCGACCGCGACGGCCCGGTTGACCTCGATGACCGGTGACGGGTCGAGGCGCGACAAAGCCCGGTAAAGCAGCGCGATCTGCGGCCAGTCGGTCGCCTCGAACGACCCGGCCGCGGCGTGCAGCGCCGCGATGGCCGCCTGCATCTGGTAGGACCCGGGTGAGTGCAGCGCCAGCGCCTCGTCGAGCACCGCGGTACCCTCGGCGATCAGCCCTTCGTCCCAGCAAGAGCGGTCCTGCTCGGCGAGCGGCACCGGCCGGCCGTCGGCGGCCAGCCTGGCAGCCCGGCGCGAGGAGTGCAGCAGCATGAGCGCGAGCAGGCCGGCCGTCTCGGCGTCGCCTGGCATCAGCCGGCGCAGCAACCGCCCGAGCCAGATTGCCTCGTCGCACAGGTCGTCTCTGGTCAGCGAGGCGCCGCCGGATGACGCGAAGCCCTCGTTGAACACCAGGTAGACGACCGTGCGAACCGACCTGAGCCGCTCGGCCAGGTGGTTGGGGGAGGAGGGAACGGCGAACCGGATACCGGAATCGCGGATCTTCCGCTTGGCCCGGACAAGGCGCTGCGCCAGCGTCGCCTCTGGCACGAGGAACGCCGTGGCGATCTCCCGCGTGGTGAGCCCCGCGACGAACCGCAGGGTAAGCGCCACCCGCGCCTCGACCGCGAGCGCCGGATGACAGCAGGCGAAGATCAGCCCGAGCCGGTCATCGCCCAGGGCATCGGTCATGTCCGCCTCCGCGATGTCCGGCACGGGAAGGGATACGGCGGCGGCGACCTCGCCGAGCACCTGCGGATCGACGGTGGTCGACCGCGCGGCGCCGGCCCGGGAGCGTCCACCGCCTTCCGCCACGCGGTCACCGTCAGCCAGCCGCCGGGATTGGGCGGCACGCCGTCGCGCGCCCAGGCGGCCGAGGCGGCGGCGAACGCCTCCGCCGCAGCGTCCTCGGCCGCCTGCAGGTCACCGAGCCGCCGGGCCAGCGTCGCCACGACCGCGGCCCATTCCTCGCGGAACGCCCGTTCCAGCCGGGCCGCTCCGGCTACTCCGTCAGGACCCGCTGCCACGGCAGTCCGGAAGCCGACGCGCGGACCTCGATGGTCATTCCCTCGTTGAGCGGCATCCGCCGCGCCCAGTCGATCGCCGTGTCCAGGTCGTCGACGTCGACCAGGTAAAACCCGAGCAGGTGCTCCTTGGTCTCCATGAACGGCCCGTCGGTGACCAGCCCGTCCTCGCCGTTGGCGCGCACGCTGGTGGCGGTCTCGCTGTGGGTAAGCTGCTCCGCCGCGACGAGCACACCCGCGTCCCGCGCCGCCCTGGTGTAATCAACCCACGGCCCGCGCTCCGGGTCGGCGGACTTACGCGCCCGGTCGAGGCTCGCGCCGTACTCTTCCGCCGTGGTCGGCGAGTAAATCAGCAGTGCGTACTTCATGAGAAGCCTCCCTGCGAACCCTGTTCTTTTTGCTGGTCCGACCGGCTCGAACCTTGATGCTAGGTCAAAAAGAACAGAGTTCGGTCATCGTTCCCCATAACTACGGCGCGGGCCGCTGCTTATCGACAGGCCGCGGGGACTTATTTTTGGACGCGTTTACGGGGCTGACGCGAGAACATCGCGGGAGTAGGGTCACCTTGATGTCCCGCGTCCCGTCGGCTCACGTGTTAAGAGGCCGCGATGTACCAGCGATTCCCGGGCGACGCCGCCCAGTCAGGCGAGCCACCTGCGCCGGCTAGCGCCCCGCAGTCCGTCCAGCGCGCGGTCCGGGTCATGTACGTCGGCCTGGCGGCGAGCCTGATCGGCATCATCGTCGACATGACCACGCTGTCCTCGACGCGCAGCGAGATACTCAAGCGCAACCCGAGTTACACGGCGACGCAGCTCAACACCGCCGAGCACGTGCAGATCGGGCTGTTCATCGCGGGCGGCCTGATCGGCGCGGCGCTGTGGCTCTGGATGGCGCAGAGCTGCCGGGCGGGCAAGGCCTGGGCGCGGGTGGTCTCGACCGTTTTTTTCGGCATCGACACGCTGAGCGTGGTCGTCGGCGCCGCCGCGGTGCAAGGCGGCGGCGTGAGCCGGATCTTCGGGATCCTTGTCTGGGTGATCGGCCTGGTCGCGATCATCCTGCTGTGGCAGCGCGCATCGTCGGACTACTTCCGCGCACCGCGCTACTAGCGGCAGCACGGGTCACCGCTTCGGCGGGCTAGCCTTCCGACGGCCCCATGGTCAAGGACTTACCGCCGCTGGCCGCTCGTGGGATCACCCGAGAAGGGTGAGCCTGGAACGCCCTCCCGGGAGGATGCTCAACTTGACCGTCGCGGCCGCGGGTGGAGGACTGCCGGGCGTCAATTAGGGAGTATGCGCGATGACCGGGTACCCGATACTGGACATATTCCTGTCGGTGCTGTACTTCTTCGGCTGGGTCCTGTGGCTCATGCTGATGTTCTGGATCATCACCGACATTTTCCGCAGCGATGACCTGAGCGGCTGGGCTAAGGCCGCCTGGCTGGTCGGCATCATCATCTTGCCGCTCGTGGGCATCCTCATTTACCTGATCGCCCGCGGCGGCTCGATGCAGGAGCGGCAGGAGGCTCGGGCTCGTGCCCAAGACGCCGCATTCCGCGACTACGTGCGCCAGGCCGCGGCGACCGACGGTAGCGCCGCCCCGGCGAGCGCGGCCCCGGCGGGCAACGGCGCCACGACCGCGTCCGACGAGCTCGCCAAGCTCGCCAGCCTGCACCAGCGCGGCGTGCTCAACGACGATGAGTTCGCTCGGGCCAAGTCGAGGGTCGTCTAGCCGCCCGCCTTCGCGTTAGCGCCGAAAGTTAAGCCCTGGGTAGGTCAATGCCGCTCGGCTCGGGCGCCTGGCTCAGGCCCTGCTCCCCTGGCTCGGGCGCCTGGCTCGGGCGCCTGGCTCGGGCGCCTGGCTCGGGCGCCTGGCTCAGGCGCCTGGCTCGGGCGCTCCCCCTTGGCGCCGACCCGTGCGTGCCCGTTCTGTCCGGGTTGTCCAGCGGCACCGCTGCCAGGCCCATGATCATGTGGATTTAGCAGCTAATAAGCTGCGAAATCCACATGATCATGGAAAACCTCTTCGATTATGCCGGACCCTGCACGCGGGCGGCGCATCCCGGCCGGCCCCCGTTCCTCACGCTCACCACGCACCACACGATGGAACAGCCGGCGGCGAGCGCCGCGGAGATCTTCCGCATCGGACCGCCCGCGGGGAAGTTCCACGGCACGAACGCGCCGACCGGGCCCACCAGGAGGAGACCAGGTCAGCGGGCTACGCGGCCAGGAACTTGCTCACTGCCGTCCAGGCCGCCTCGGGCTGGTCGGCCTGCATCACGTGACCGCAGTCGTCGACGATCTCGACCTGGCTGCCCGCGATCGAGCGGCCGAACTCCGCCGCGTAGGCAACGGGGACAAGCGCGTCCTGGCGGCCCCAGGCGACAAGCGTGGGAACGGCGACCCGGTGCAGCCGACGGCCAAGGCCGTGGTCGGCGATGGGCCAGGCGAACTTGGTGGTGCACC
The DNA here is from genome assembly GCA_963759545.1 of uncultured Actinomycetota bacterium. GTDB lineage: Bacteria > Actinomycetota > Actinomycetes > Streptosporangiales > Streptosporangiaceae > Trebonia. The sequence goes on along the minus strand of CAVXAB010000046.1, from coordinate 139,308 downwards.
CGATGTTCCATGCCTGCTGCGCGATCGCCGCCGGGACCAGCGCCGGGTCGGCGGGCGGGGCCATCGCCGCCTGTGCCGCCGCGCTTTCCGGGTGCGCGAACAGGTAGTTCGGCACATCCTCAGGTGGCCCCGCGACCATCTCCATGAGGGGGATCGGGGCCTCGTCACGCCAAAGACCGACCGGCGACAGCAGCACGAGGCGAGAGAAGAGCAGCGGGAAGTTCGCCGCCAGGTCCGCCGCCACCATGCCGCCGTATGACTGGCCGACCGCGGCCGGGCGGTCGAGGCCGAGCGCTCGCAGCAGTTCCTCGTAGCAGAGCAACAGCTCCCAGAACGTCTGCACCTGGTCGATCGCCCGCGGGTCACCGGGGGAGGTGCCCGGGTGCTCTGGCGCGTACACGGTGTGCCGGGTAGCGATCTGGTCGAGGAACGGATCCCAGGCCAGGCCGGACAGCGGGTGGAAGAAGACCAGCGGCGGGCCGTCCCCCGCCACCTTGACGTGCAGCCGCAGTCGCCCGTCCCAGATCTGTACCGCCTCGTCGCGCACGGCCGGCGCCATCATGCCTCCCCGCCCGACGTCGCGCCGGAGGCGGCACTTGCCGTCGGCCGCGCGTTCCCCTTGCCCTGAGCCTGTGGCCACCAGTGGTTGACCCAGCCCTCGTCGTCCCAGATCGGCCGCAGCCGGGGCAGTACCTGCTCGGCGAACATGGAGATGTTCTTCTCGGCCAGGGCACGGGGCATTGTGCCGTTCTGCAGCATGATGAGCAGGTTGCCGATCCGGAACTCGCGCACGAACGCCTCGATCTGGTCGGCGACCGTGGCCGGGCTGCCGACGATGGCGACCTGGGCGTCGATGATGTCCCTGTAGGTCGCGGTCCGCATCCGCGCGAGCATCCCCTGGGGGCCGCCGCCGCGCAGCATGGCCTCGATCGCGGCGGGCTCGACGTAGCCAGGCACGGCCATCGCGGTGCCGGGGATCGCGCCGAGGCCGTTGCGGTAGAGCGACAGGAGATGGCTGGCGTACTCCTTCTCGGCGCGCTCGTCGGTCTCGGCGACGGCGGCGACCTGGAGGAAGGCGAGCCGGTACGGGTTGCGGTCGCGGCCCATCTCCTCGGCCATGTCCCAGTACCGGTCGAAGACCTCCCGCCCGACGAGCTTCGGCCCGTCCCAGCTCAGGTAGGTGAACGCGTAGTCGTTGCGGAGGATGTCGCGCAGCGTTCCCGGCGTGCCGCTGCCGGGGACCCAGACGGGCGGATGCGGCTGCTGCACGGGCCGTGGCCAGATGTTGACCTGGCCGTACTTATCGAACTTGCCGTTCCATGGGAAGGGCTCCCTGGCCGACCAGGCCTTCAGGATCAGCTCCCGGTGCTCGCGGGCGCGGTCCCTGGTCTCGATCGCGGGCACGGCGCCGTTGAGGTTGGCGTCGTAGCTGAGCCCGACAGGGAATCCGGCGATCAGCCGTCCGCCGCTCATGCAGTCGAGCAGCGCGTACTCCTCGGCGATCTTCAACGGCTCCCTGGTCTTGCCAAGTGAGCGACCCAGAATGGTAATCGCGATATCGAGCCCCTCGGCCTGCGCGGCACAGGCGACCGCCATGGCCAGCAGCGTCGGGTTGGGCGAGATGTCGTAGGACGACTGGCTGTGCTCGGTCACCCCGATCCCGTCGAACCCGGAACGCGCCCCGAGCATCAGCTCCGCGTACGCGGAGTAGAGCGACTCCTGCATCTTGGCGGGGTCGACGACGTGGTAAGGCGCCGTCACGACCGAGCTGTAATGCTCTCCGAAGTCCTCAGGTATGTAGCGATACGGCACTTGCTCAAACAGGCTGACCTTCACGCTGGCCTCCTCGCCGCGCTCCCGACTCCCAGCGGACCACACGAGCTAAGACCATGACAATCCCGGATTTAACCCGGTGTTGTCGTGCGGCAGCGTCAGTGGCCAGGCAGCCACGTAAGACTCCTCCTGCTCGCGAGCTGACTGGCCGCGTGCCGGCCGGCCAGGTAGCCCATCGTCATCCCGATGCCCAGCGTGGCGCCCGGGCCCGGGTACGCGTCGCCGGTCCAGAACGCGGCGGCGTTGCCGACCGCGTAGAGGCCGGGGACCGGGCCGCCGTCCTGCTTGCGCACGACCGCGTTCGCGTCGGTGACCGGGCCGCCCTTGGTGCCGATCGTGCCGGCCAGCACGCGAACGGCGTAGTAGGGCGGGTCGGTGAGCGGGCCCAGGTTCGGCTCCTGCTCCGACCAGGGGTCGCCGCCGTAGCGGTCGTAGCGGCTGACGCCGCGGCCGAAGTCCGGATCGCTTCCCTTCGCGCAGGCATCGTTCCACCGGCTGACCGTCCGCTCAAGACCGTCAGGGTCGACGCCGATGGCGGCGGCGAGCTCGCGCGGTGACGCGGCGCTTGCGACCCAGTCGGGGACCGGCTGCCCGGGGGAGATCCCAGGCAGCGGGTAGCGCAGGCGGAAGCCCTCGTCGAAGATCATGTAGGCCGGGTCGTTGGGGTATTCGCCCGCGGCGCGCGCGTGCATCGCCTTTCCCACGTCGTTGTACGGGCTGGCCTCGTTGACGAAGCGCGCCCCGGCGGCGTTCACCATGATCTGCCGCGGTACCGAGCGTTCCCTGATCAGCGACCGGTAGCACGGCGCGCCGTCCACCGTCTCGCCTGGGACGGCGAGCATCGGCATCCACCAGCCCTCGGCCAGGTTGTCGGTCGCCGCGCCGAGCCGCGCCGGCGATGCGGAGCGCGTCGCCGGTGTTGCCAGGGGGAGCGCCGGTCGCCCGTTGCGGGCCGGGCAGCCAGCGGGCGCGCGATGCCTCGTCCCAGTCGAATCCGCCCGTCGCGAGGATCACCGCCTTGGCCTCGACCGGGGTGACCGCGCCGCCCTGTGCCACGGTGGCACCGACGACCGCCCCGGTACCGTCCAGCGTGACGTCGGTCAGCCTGGCCTCGGTCTCCACCGCGACGCCGGCCGTGACGGCGCCGTCGAGCAGGGCGGCGACCAGGGCGACGCCATTGGTCCTGATGCCGTCGCGCTCCCGGCGGCGCAGCAGTGGCCGGTCGAACCTGGCCGGGTACCGCCACCGCTCCCACTCAGCGTGCGTCATGGGCACGTAGCCGGGTGGCGTGCGTACCAGCCGGGCCATCGGCGTCAGCGCGGACAAGTCGACGGGAAGCATGTCCAGGCAGCGGCCGCCGAGCGTCGCGCCTGGCAGGTCCGGATGGTAGTCGGGGTAGGCCGCGCAGGCGACGAACCGGTGCGGGGTGTTCTCCTCGATGAACCGGGCCATGGCAGGCGCGTTCGCGATGAACGCCTCGGTCAGGTGGGCGTAGCGGCGGGGGAGCAGCGCGCCCAGGTAGCCGCGGGCCGCGTCCTGGCTGTCGCCGGCGTTCTGCGGCAGGTGGTTCGCCGGGATCCAGACCCGGCCGCCGGAGAGCGCGCTCGTCCCGCCGAGGCTGGCGGCGCGCTCGATGAGCAGGACACTGGCGCCGCCGGCCGCGGCCGCGAGCGCCGCGGTGAGCCCGCTGGCACCGCTGCCCGCCACGAGGACGTCGACCTTCCGCTGCACTGTTTACTCCTGAGAAGAAGACCAGCCGGCGGCTTCGAGCGCGGCCAGGTCGTTTTCCAGCCGGGGAACCGGGTCTTCACCGTCGGCCAGCTCGTAAACGGTAGGGCCGGTGAAGCCGGCCGTGGCGAGCGCCGCGGCGAATCCCGCGAAGTCGACGTCGCCGCGGCCGACCGAGGTGTGCGCCCAGCGGGTCCGCCACGTGTCGCTGACGTGCGCCAGGGCCAGGTAAGGCGCGAGCCGGGCGACGCCGTCGGCCGGGTCCTCCTGCGCGAGCGCGTTGGCGACGTCGTAGGTGACCCGCAGGCTGGGCGTGTCCCACTGCCGCACCACGTCGAGCAGCTCGGCCGACGTGCCCAGGTACCCGTAGGGGCTGTTCTCCAGGGCTATCGTCACGCCAAGCTCCGCCCCGCGCGCCGTGAGGCGGGCCAGGGCGTCGTCGAGCACGGCGCGGGCGGCGTCGCCGGCAACCGGGGCGAGCTGGTGGCGGCGGCCGGGCACCGCCACGGCATACGGGGCGCTGAGGTCGGCCGCCAGCTCGATCTCGGCGATGAGCTGCCGCACGCTCACCTCCCTGAGCTCCGGGTTGGTGCTGATCAGGTTGATGTCGACGAAGGTCGGGTTGACCGAGACCACCTGGAGGCCGAGGCGGCGCAGCAGGCGGGCCAGCTCAAGCCGCTCGTAGCGGTCGAAGTGCCTGGTAAAGAGGTGCGGCGGCGCGGTGGTCAGCTCCACCGCGCGCAGGCCGTGCCGGCTGAGCGCGCGCAGCGCGTCGGCCAGCGGCGCGCGGTGCAGCCAGCCGAACGTGCAGCCGGCCAGGGGCAGGCCGGTCACCGGGCGTCGCCGCCGACGGCGCCGGGCCTGGTGAGCTTGAGCAGCTCCGCGACGTCGGGCACCTCGTCCAGGTGGGTGAGCCTGCTAAGCAGGTCGACGGCGGCGTCCCCGATCCGCGGCGTCGCGTAACTGAGGAATTTCTCGTGGACGCGCCGCACGGGCGCGGGGCGCTGCGGCGTGCCGAGCGCATGGTCCTGGCGCAGCACGCGGGTGCCGCCATCGCGGGTCCTGATCGTCACCTCGACCGCGCCGCGCGGGACGCTCTCGTCGGGCAGGAGGCTGACGCGCTGCGCGATGAACGCGGTCAACTCCGGGTCCGTGCGGTGCTCCGGCGTGGTCAGGTCGATGCCGAACCGGCCGTGGAGTATCGTCGCGGCCGCCGTGTAATGGAACGAGAGCAGCGCCTCGAAGGTACCCGCGGGCCGGGCGACGCCCCGGTGCGCCGCGTAGATCGGCGGCGGGACGCGGATCTCCACCGCGCTGATGTCGGGCGCGGCGGGCAGCTCCACCGGTCCCGTCAGCAGCGCGGTGAGCAGGGCCTGAACCGGCGTCGCGCCTGGCCAGAGCCGGATCGAGATCCGCTCGAGCTCCCAGTCGAGGCCGAGGTCCTTGAGCGCCAGGTCAGGCCGGCCTGGAGCATAGGCGTGCAGCAGCCCGCCGTCCGTGGTCTCGAATGGTTCGGCGGACGCCGCGAAGCCCTCGCGGGCCAGCACCGCGGCCAGCAGGCCGGCCGCCGCGCCACGGGCCTGGTGGAACTTCACCGCCGTGGTTGGCCAGGAGGCGAACGTGCCCGCCGCCTGGCTTACCGCGAGGCTCATCGCGGTCCGCAGCCCGGCCTCGTCGAGGCCGAGCAGCAGCCCCGCGGCGGTGGCCGCGCCGACCGGGCCGATCACTCCCGGTGAGTGCCAGCCGCGCCGGCGGAACTCGGCGTAGTCGATGGCGCGCAGCAGCCGGCTGGCCACCTCAAGGCCGGCGGTGATCGCCGTGTGCAGCGCGGCGCCCGAGGCGTGTTCGGCCTCGGCGACGGCGAGCGCGGCCGGGACGACCTCGGGGGTGAGGTGACAGTGCGCGGGGATATAGACGTCGCAGGCCGTGATCGCGGTGCTCAGGTAGGCGTTCGCCAGCACCGCGGTAAGCGGCGACGCGGCGCTGTCGTCCCCGATGATGGTGGCGGCATCGCCTGGACCGGGAAGACCGCCAAGGCGACGGGCCGCGGTGAGCACCAGCGGCGTCTCCTCGCCGTCCCAGCCGGCCAGCGCGCAGCCGATGGCGTCCAGCGTCAGCGTCGTAACGTGGCGGGCGGCCGCGGGGGCGATGTCGTCCGGGCGCAGGCCGCGGGCGAACCTGGCCAGGCCCGCCGCGAGCGGCGGCGCCTGCGCCGGCCCGGCCTGCGCGCTCGGCGCGGTCACCGGGTGCCCGGCGCGATCACGAGCGACTTCAGGTAGGTCATGGCCTCCACGGCGTACAACGGACCCTCCCGGCCGGTGCCCGACTCGCCGATGCCGCCGTACGGCAGCTGGTCGAGCCTGAAGTTCGAGGATCTGTTCACGACCACGCTGCCCGCCCGCAGCTCGCGGAAGCAGCGGTCCGCGTTGTCGAGCGAACGGGTGAACACCGCGGCCTGCAGCGCGAACGGTGTGCTGTTCGCCGCGTCGATCGCCTCGTCGAGCGTGCCGTAGGCCTCAATGATGACGACCGGCGCGAAGACCTCGTCGCAGTACAGCGACAGGCCGTGGTCGACGTGGGTGAGGACAGTGGGGGCGATGACCGCCCCGTTCCTTGTTCCGCCGGTGCGCACGACCGCGCCCTTAGCCCTGGCCTCCGCGATGGCCGCCTCGACCCGCCGGGCGGAGGCCTCGTTGATCAGCGGGCCGATGCTCGTCGCGTCGTCCATCGGGTCGCCGAGTGGCAGGGCGGCGGCGCGTTCCGCGAGCGCCGCGGCGAACGCGTCGTGCTGGTCGCGGTGCACCAGGATCCGCTGCACGGAGTTGCAGCTCTGCCCGTTGTTTGAGAAGCCGCCACTGACGCACTCGCGCACGGCCAGTTCAAGGTCGGCATCGGGGCAGACCAGGTTGGCCGAGTTGCCGCCAAGTTCGAGGAGCACCGGGCGGGTTCCCGCCGCGGCCCTGATCGCCTGCCCGGCCGCCACTCCGCCGGTGAAGCTGATCAGGTCGACGAGCGGGCTAGCGAGCAGCGCCGCTCCGGTGTCCGCGCCGCCGGTCAGGACGCCGATCGCGCCTGCAGGGAAGCCGGCCTCGGTGAGAATCTCGGCGAGCCGCAATGCGGGCGCCGGCGCCTGCGGTGCGGGCTTGACGATCACGCAGTTCCCCGCCGCGAGTGCCGGGCCGACCTTGTGCGCGACGAGGTTCAGCGGCGCGTTGAACGGCGTGATGGCCGCGACGGTGCCGACCGGCCTGCGGGCGAGCACCGCCGTGACGCCCTCACCGCCAGGTATCAGGTCGGCCGGGGGGCTGGCCGCGGCCAGCGCTTCTGCCGCGGACGCGGACGCGCGCAGTGTCCATGGCACGCGGCTCGCCTCCCGCTTGGTGTGGGAGATGACCTTGCCGGTCTCGGCGGTGATCTCCCGCGCCAGGTCGGCGGCGCGGGACTGCACGAGGTCGGCGGCCGCCCGCAGCAGCCGGGCGCGCTGGTGGACCGGCATCGCGGCCATCTCCTGCCGCGCGCTCGCAGCGGCGGAGACGGCCGCGGCGACCGTGCCGGCATCGGCGCGGCCGACCCGGGCGACGACCCGGCCCGCGTAGGGCTCGACGAGATCGGTGAACTCGGCCACCTCGACGTGCCGGCCGCCGATGAACGGCAGCAGTCGCGCGGAGTCGTTTCCTGTCATCGTCACTGCCAGCCGTAGTCGGGAACCGGGCCCGCCAGCGGCGGCAGGTCCCAGCTGCCGGTCGCGAGGGCCGGGGTCATGGAATCGACCCGGACGTCGAGGACGGTCGGCCGATCCGACTTGATCGCGGCCTCCACGGCGTCCGCCACCTCGTCGGGGCTGTCGATGCGAGATCCGTCCGCGCCCATCGCCCGGGCGATCGCCGAGATGTCGGTGCTGTAGAGCTCGCCGGTCGCGCTGTGCCTGAACCGGGTGGCGATCTCCCGGTCGGCGCCGAAGAACGTCGCCTGCTGGCCGCGGATCGAACCGTAGCCGGTGTTGTTCCACACCACCCAGACGGCGGGGATGTCGTACTCGACAGCGGTCGCCACCGCGTTGGCGTGCATCAGGAAGCAGCCGTCGCCGCACACGGTGACCGCCGGGCTGCCCGGCGCGGCGAGCTTGGCGCCGATGACGCCGCCGACGCCGAACCCCATCGCGGCGAACCCCCACGCCTGGAGCAGCCGCCCGCGCGGCGGCGCGGCGAACTGCTGTAGCAGCCAGTTGTGGTGGATGCCCACGTCAGCCAGGACGATGGCGTCATCGGGGATGGCGCGCTGCAGTTCGGCGACGAGCCGGTCCGGCCTGATGGGCACCGCCGAGTCGGCCTGCCTGGCCGCGATGTCCGCCTCCCACTGCCGCTTCCACGCGAGGGTCTCGCGCAGCCACTGGTCACGGGCCGACGACGGGTCGCCGATGCCCGTGGCGAGCAGGCCAGAGGCGAGCAGGCCCGCGGCGAACTCCGCGGCGTCCGCGATGACCGCCAGGTCGGGCTGGTAGTTCCGGCCGATCTCCTGCGGGTCGATGTCCACGTGGATGAGCCGGCTCGGCGGGATGCTGTAGGTGACCCCGGGAAGCCAGGAGCTGGTCGCCCGGTCGTCGAAGCGGGTGCCGAGCGCGAGGATCACGTCGGCGCTGCGGGCCGCCTTGTTCGCGGCGTACGTGCCGTTCCTGCCGGTCGGGCCGAGGCACAGGTCGTCCGTCTCGTCGAGCACGCCCTTGCCGAGCGGCGTCGTCACGACCGGGATGCGCAAGGCCGCGGCCAGCTCACGGATGAGCGTCCTGGCCCGCGGGGCCATGGCACCGCCGCCCGCCACGATGACCGGGCGCTCGGCCACGGCTAGCAGTTCGGCCGCCTGGCGCAGCGCCTGGGCGGACGGGGCCGGGGGCTCGACGGCCTCGGCCCGCCACACCGGGACGGCGGCGTCCTCGCCGAGTTCCTCGACGAAGACATTGAGCGGCACGTCGAGGTTGACTGGTCCCGGTCGGCCCGAGGTCATCAGGGAGAACGCCTGGCTGAGCATGAGCGGCAGCATCTCCGGCCGCACGGCCTGGAAGCTGCGCTTCACGTAGTGCCTCATCGCCCCGGGGAAGTCGCCCTGAAAGTACTTGCCTGACTCCTGGAACGGTCCCCGGTTGAACTGCGAAGTCGGCACGTTCCCGGTGATCGCCAGCATCGCCGACGAGTCGTACATCGCGCCCGCGACGGCCATCATGATGTTCACCGAGCCCGGCCCGCAGGAGGTGTAGGTCGCGATCGGCCGGCCGGCCACCCGGTAGTACGCATCCGCGATGAACCCGGCGACGCGCTCGTCGTGCGCGGAGATGGTCGTGATGTCGTCCTGCCGGTCGTAGGCCGCGTCAAGTAGCCCGAGGATTCCGTGGCCGCAGACGCCTACGAGGTAGGGAACCCGCTGCTTAACGAGATAGTCAACGATTACGTCGGCGCCGCGACGACCCATGCGCACCCCTCAGTTATGGCATTGCATACCGCTGTACACAGCACAGTAGAAGCGGGTCCCAAGGGTGTCAAGAATGCGGTTTTACGGCGGATGCCCGATTTTCAGTGCGAGGTAAGTTCGGCCGTGCCGTTCCTGATCATGTCGATCCGCACGTCGCGGGACGCTTGCATGTGCCGCTCCGCCACGTGGGCGGCACGATCAGGATCCCTGTCGCGGATCGCCTCGAGGATCTGCCGGTGCTCCTCAAGCGCTTCCTCCCACCGGCCGTGGCGCTGGTAGGTGGTGGCCGGGTAACGGCGCAGGTGAACCGCGAGGCGCTCGAGGAGGTCCATGAGCGTGCGGTTGCCCGCGGCCTGCCAGATGGCGCGGTGGAATGAGCGGTTGATCCCGGCGAGCTCCGGCGGGGTGGCGCCTTTCGCCTCGGCCATGCTCCTGAAGATCCGGTCGAGGGTGGCCAGGTCGTAGTCGCTCCTCCTGGCGGCCGCGTCCCTGGCGGCGGCCGCCTCAAGGATTATCCGGACCCCGTAGATCTCAAGCACCTCTTCTGAGCTCGTCTGCCGCACCCGCATTCCGCGGTTGACCCGCTCGAGCACCCCGTCCTGCTCGAGCATCCGCAGCGCCTCGCGGATCGGCGTCCGGCTGACGCCGAAGCGCTTGCCGAGCGCGGTCTCGACGAGGATCTCGCCGGGGCGGAGATGGCCCTCAAGCACTTCCTCAAGCAGCTGGTGGTAGAGCGACGGCACCTTGGCCCTCCGTCCTTCGCACGGGCCGCCGCCCCGGGCCGGTCGGCACCGGGCCGCGCGGCGAGCCCATGCCCAGATGATAGGGCAGCCTGCGTGCACAGCCGCATACACGTGCGTGGATTTGGCCGTTGACCGTAACAGCGGGGAAATGTTACTGCCACGTGACCTTGGTCGGGTACGCGGCGCACAGGGCCGTTTTGAGGGGCTTGTCGGGGATCTTGACGCAGTGCATACTGCGGTATACCTTCGGGTTAGTTTCGAACGCATAGCCGCTTTCGGGGTTATTTGCGGCCAAAAACGAGACCCGCTGACCCCGCGCGCTCACGTGTGCGCTCGATTGCTGCGGAGGGGCCAAATGAAACGCAGAATCCACCCGCGATCCGCCCTCGACAATCCAGCGGACTGGCTGTCTCCAGGCGCACGCTGCCCGTTTCGTATATCCGCGCCCGACAGAAGGGCAGCGCAGAGCCATGAATAACTTGCTGCTCGGGGTGGGTTTCGGACTGGTTACCGCGGCCATTCTCGCGCTCGCGACGGTCCCGCTCTCCCTCCAGATGAGCGTGGCGCGCATTCCGAACTTCGCGCACGGGGAGATCCTTACGGCAGGGGCGTACGCCGCTTATGTCGCCAACGAGCACGGCGCCAATTTCTGGTGGTCCGCCCTGGCCGCGGCGGCCGCGGGCGGCGTCGTCGCCTTCCTGATGAACGCCCTGCTGCTCCAGCCGTTCGCGCGGCGCAAGCCCAAGCTGCTCATCCTCTTCATCCTCACGATCGCGGCCAGCCTGATCATCCAGAACCTGATCTTGCTGTTCTTCGGCGGCAACAGCCTCGCCTACAACCTGCCGCAGAGCGCGCCGCACAAGATCGGGCCGTTCCTGCTCACCAGCCTTAACCTGCTCACCATCGGCCTCGCGGTCGTGCTGATGGTCGCGGTGCACGTCCTGCTGAAATACACCAAGTTCGGCAAGGCGCAGCGAGCAGTGTCCGACAACAAGGACCTGGCCAGGGTCACCGGCATCAACAGCGAGGGCGTCATCCGGCTGACCTGGCTGATCGACGGCGTCATCGCGGGCTTCGCCGGCTTCCTGCTCGGCATCAGCTCGGGGACGCTCTCCCCGACGCTCGGACAGGGCTACCTGCTCGTGATCTTCGCCGCGGCCATCCTCGGCGGCATCGGCAAGCCCTATGGCGCGATGGCCGGAGCGCTGGTCATCGGCCTGGCCATGGAGATCAGCGCGCTCTACATCCCCGCCTCCTACAAGGAGGCCGTGGCATTCGGCCTGCTGATCCTCACCCTCCTCGCGCGGCCGAACGGCATCTTCGCCGCGCCCAGAGCCTCCGGAGCGGCAGGAGCGACAGCATGAGCCAGTACCTGGTCGGACTCGCGACCACCGGGGTCATCTTCTCGGTCATCGCGCTCGCGCTCAACGTGCGCTGGGGCTGGGCGGGCGAGTTCGACATCGCCCTGTTCGCCTTCGTGGCGATCGGCGCCTACGTCTACTCGGTCATCACGCTGCCGCCGAGCAACCTGCCGCCGCCCGGCGGCTACATCCTGGGGCTGCGCTGGCCGTTCCTGATCGGCGTGATCGCCGCCATCGTCATCGCCGGGCTGTTGTCGGCGATAGCGGGGGCGGTCGCGCTGAGAAAGCTGCGCGACGACTACTTCGGCATCACGACGCTGGCCATCACCCTCATCCTGGCCCTGGTCATCGGCCAGTACACGCCGCTGTTCGACGGCTACGAGGGTCTCTACGGCATGCCGCAGCCGCTCTCCTCGGTCGGCGCCATGGGACCAGACGGCGGCAACTACCTCCTCATCTGCATCGGCGCGCTGATCGTGACCTACCTGGTGCTCGAACGGCTCGGCAAGAGCCCCTTCGGCCGGACCGTCCGCTCGGTCCGCGAGGACGACACCGCCTCGGCCGCCTTCGGCAGGAACGTGTACCTGGTGAAGCTCAAGGCCTACATCCTCGGCGGCTGCGTCGCCGGCCTCGGCGGGGCGCTGCTCGCCGCGTACATCACCGCCTTCAACCCCTACGGCTGGACCCCCACGGAGACCTTCCTCATCTACGCGGCGATCTTCATCGGCGGCACGGGCAACTCCCTCGGCGTCATCATCGGCGCGTTCTTCGTCGAGGTCGGGGTCCAGGAGGTCACCCGTTACATCCCGCAGATCGGGAACAACGCCTCCAGCGGCGACGCGATCAGGCTGGTCGTGATCGGGCTGCTGATCGTCGCGATCCTGTGGTTCCGGCCGCAGGGCATCCTGCCCGAGCGACGGGCAAGAGACCGGCTGGCCGGGGCGGGAGCGGGCGGCGGGCTGCTCGCGGTGCCCGGCTGGGCCGCGCGGATCGCGCCGCCGTGGTCCCGCCAGGCGCCGCCGCCGGCGGTGCCCGCGGCCAAGATGGAGGCCGCGGCCGCGGCGACGGCCGGCTCAGCGCGGAGCCGGTCGAGGTACCCGCGCAAGCCATGGCGCTGACCTTCCGCTCGCCGCTCCTGGTCAGCGCTTCCGGCAACGCCGGCCAGGCCGGCCACGCCGGCCAGGCCGGCCAGGCAGCCGCCGATCCGGTGGCGCTGCGGGTCACCAACGTGGTGCGGGCCTTCGGCGGCGTCAGGGCGGTGGACGGCGCCAGCTTCGAGGTGCGCCGGGGCTCGCTGACCGGGCTCATCGGCCCGAACGGGGCCGGCAAGAGCACGATGATCAACCTGATCTCCGGCTTCGACGCGCCGGATTCCGGTGTCATCGAATTCGACGGCAAGCGCATCGACGGCAAGCCCGCGCACGCCGTCGCCCGGCTCGGGCTGATGCGCAGCTTCCAGACGCCCAGGGAGTGGGGCGGACTGACCGTCATGGACAACATGCTGCTGTCCGCGCCGGTCGAGGGGCGGGACACGGTCTGGCGCGGGCTGCTGACCGCGCGACGGCTGCGGGCCGCGGAGGACGCCGACCGGGTGCGCGCCAGGGAACTGCTCGACGCGGTCGGCCTGCTGAAGCTGAAGGACGAGCCCGCGGGGAACCTGAGCGGCGGCCAGAAGCGGCTGCTCGAGTTCGCGCGGCTCGCCGCCGCCACCCCGCGGCTCGTGCTACTCGACGAGCCGCAGGCGGGCGTCAACCCGGTGCTGCAGGGAGCGGATGGGCGACCTCATCCTGGCCATGGTCGAGGCCGACATCACCGTGCTGATGGTGGAGCACAACCTGCCGTTCCTCGAACGCCTCTGCGGCCACGTCATCGTCATGGCCCTCGGCCAGACCATCGCGTCCGGCTCGATGGCCGAACTGCGCGCGAACCGCGACGTCGTGGACGCCTACCTAGGTCAGGAGCACGCCGCCGATGTCTGAGCTGCCCCCCATGCCCAGCAAGCGCAAGTCCAGCCAGCCCGGCCAGGAGTCGCCCGCGTCCGGCGAGCCGTACCTGGTGATCAGGGACCTCACGGCCGGCTACGGCGGCCCGCCGATCATCGAGGGCGTGACCCTGGAGGCCAGGCCCGCCTCCATCACGGCGATCGTGGGACCCAACGGCGCGGGGAAATCGACCCTGATGAAGGCCATCGCCGGGGTCATCAAGCCGTCGAGCGGCGAGATCCAGGTCTGCGGTCAGTCCGCCGCCGGCCTGACCGCGGACAAGCTGGTCCGCCGGGGCATGGGCTACGTGCCGCAGGTCGCCAACGTGTTCCCCTCGCTGACCGTGTACGAGAACCTCGAAATGGGCGCGTACACCAGCAAGTCCGGTGTCCGGGCGAGGATCGAGGAGCTGTACGAGCTGTTCCCCGACCTGCGCCCGGCGGCCAGGCGGCCGGCCAGGACGCTGAGCGGCGGGCAGCGGAACATGCTGGCGATGGCCCGCGGCCTCATGTCCCGCCCCAAGGTCCTCCTGGTCGACGAGCCCACGGCCGGCATGGCGCCGAAGTTCGAGACGGCGGTGTGGGAGCACATCGTCCAGGTCCGGCAGACCGGCGTCGCGGTGGTCGTCGTCGAGCAGAACACCCGCCGCACCCTCAGCCACGCCGACTGGGCCTACGTGCTCGTGCTCGGCAAGAACCGGCTGTCCGGTCCACCCGAGCAGCTGCTCAACAACGAGGAGGTGGTCTCGCTCTACATCGGCGGTGGCGCATGACCGTGCGCCACAGCCGCGACTCAAACTCAACGAGGAGACATAAATGATCCCAGTCCTGAAGATACCCAGAACAACCCGCGCCTGTCTATGCGTCGCGCTCGCCGCGGCGCTCGGCGGCCTGACCGCCTGCGCGACGACCGCCAGCCCCGGAGGCTCCTCCGGGTCCGGGTCCGGGTCCGGCAGCGGGCCGATCACCTTCGGGGTGCTGCACCCCTTCACCGGCGCCTACGCCTCCGTCGGCGAGGCCGCGCTCCAGGGCGTCACGGTCGCGGCCAGCGAAATCAACGCCAACGGCGGCATTCTCGGCCGCCAGCTGCAGATCGTGCACGCCGACACGCTCGGCGACCCGGTGGACGCCGTGCCCGCCGCCGAGCACATGATCGCGTCCAACCACCCGGTCGGCATCATCGGACCAGGCGGTCTTGAGATCGGGGCGATCCAGCGGATCCTGGACGCCGACAAGATCCCGTTCGAGTTCGAGGGCGGCGACACCGCCTTCGACAACACGACCGATCCCATGCTCTGGCGGGACAGCCCCTCCGACCTGCAGGAGGGGGTGGCGATGGCGGTGTGGGCGCTTGAGCACGGCTACAAGAAGGCCGCCTTCATGATGTCGAGCATCACGACCGCCCAGGACTTCATCCCCTACATCCAGGCCGCCTACAAGGCGGGCGGCGGCACGATCGTCGCCAACGAGACGCTCACGCCCGGCCTCACGTCCTACCGGACCGAGGCGCTGAAGGTCAGCGCAGGCGCAAGCCGCAGGTGATCTTCAGCCAGATGGAGCCGCCGACGGCCGCGGTCCTGACCCAGGACTTCAAGGAAATCAACAACCTCGCCATCCCGATCATCGCCAGCGACACCAGCGCCGCGGCCGAGTGGATCAAGGCCGTGACCCCGGCGGTCGCCAACAAGGCGGTGCTGTCGGCCCAGGGCGCGTCGTCCACGTCGCCCGCCAACGCGGTCTTCATGCAGTACTTCAACCAGGACTACAAGGGCCAGCAGCCGCTCGCGAGCGCGACGTACGCCTACGACGCCACCATCGCGCTCGCGCTGGCCATCGACAAGGCAGGGACGACCAACGGCCCGGCCTATGCCAAGGACATTCCCCTCGTGACCTCCCCGCCTGGCACGGTCGTCTACGACTACAAGACGGCACTGGCCGACCTGAAGGCGGGCAAGAAGATCAACTACGACGGCGCGAGCGGGAACATGGACTACAACCAGTTCCACAACGTGTTCGGCCCTTACGAGCTCGTCCGGTCTAGCCTGGCCGGCGTCGAGCAGTCCGTGGGCACCGTCTCCGCGAGCCAGCTGGAGCAGGCCACGCCCAAGGGCCAGTGACCCGCTCCTAGATCCGGTGCACCGCACCGCGGTTGCCCGGCCGGCGACACCGCCGGCCGGGCAACACGGCTGCGCAGGAAACTGCGGGCCTGGGAGAAGCAAGCCGCCCCCGTTCGGGATGATCAAGATCTTCATACCGAACGAGGGCGTCGCCGCGCGCGTCACCCGCATGACCGCGGACGGCGGCCTTGGCCTGCCGCGGCTAAGCCGCGGCCGCGGCCACCGGGTTGGTGAGCGGCGCGAAACCGCTGACCCGGCATTCCGCCACGTCGCCCGCGGCCAGGACCACGGCGCCCGGCGTGCCGGTGGCGACGATGTCGCCTGGCTCGAGCGGCATGACCTGGCTGATGAAGGCGAGCAGGCGGGCGGGGCTGAACCGCATGTCGGCCACCAGGGCCGACCGGACGCGCTCGCCGTTCAGGTAGGTGGCGACCTCCACCTGGGACAGCGGTCCCAGGTCGGCGAGCGGGATGAGCTCGGGGCCGATGGAGAAGAAGCCGGGAAAGTTCTTCGACAGGGTCAGCAGCCTGGAGTCCATCTTGAGCACGTCCTCTGCCGTCTGGTCGAGGACGCAGCAGCCGCCGGCCACGTGGTCCAGGGCCGCGGACTCGGGTACCTGGTACATCCGGCGGCCGATCACCAGGCCGAGCTCGGCCTCGGCGGTCACGCGCTTGCTGAGCGGCGGCAGCGGGATGGGATCGCCCGCGCCGATGACCGTGTGGCCGCCCTTGAAGAAGAGCGTGGGCAGCTCGGTCGGCCGCGCGGCGAGGTCGGCCGCGTGCGGCAGGTAGTTCAGGCCGACCCCGATGATGGTCCCCGGGCGGCCTGGCGCGGCGAGCGCCACCTCAGGCCACCTGCCCGGCGGCGCTGTTCGCGGCGTGGGCGCCGGCGATCCGGCCGAACACCGCGCCCGCCGTGAGCCCGCTGCCGCCCGGGTAATTGAAGTAGAACAGGCCGCCGACCAGCTCGCCGCACGCGTACAAGCCGGGAATCGCGTTGCCTTCTTCCGCGAGCACGTTCGCGGTGCGCGGGTCGATCGCCAGGCCGCCGAACGTGAACGTGATGCCGCAGGTGATCTGGTACGCCTCGAACGGCGGGGTGTCGAGCACGTTCGCCCAGTTCGACTTGCGCGGGGTGATGCCGTCGGTGCTCCTGCCGTCCTTGACGTTGGGGTTGAACGGGATCTCCAGCTGGACGGCCTCGTTGTAGCGCTTCACGGTGTCGAGGAACGCGACCGGGTCAACGCCGTCGAGCTTGCGCGATAGCTCCTCGAGGCTGTCGGCGGTCACCTTGGTGACCTCCCTGATGTGGTACTCGTCGCGCAGGAGGTGCCGCACCTTGGCGTCGAATACCTGCCACGCGAACTGCCTGGGCTGCAGCAGGACCTCCCGGCCGTACCTGGCGTACGTGAGGTTGCGGAAGTCGGCGCCCTCGTCCACGAAGCGCTTGCCGTCGGCGTTCACGATGATCCCGAACGGGTAGCTGTGCTTCTGGAAGCCGTCGCCGATCTCGCGGTCACCGAACTCGGGCGCGTTCCTGTCCCAGCCGACCGCGTGGCAGCCGGACCAGTTGCCAGCCGCCCGCGCGCCGATGTCGAGCGCCATCTGAATGCCGTCGCCGGTGTTGAAGCGGGTACCGCGCACCTTCGCGAGGTCCCAGCCCGGGCCGAGGTACCGGGTCCGCCAGGCGGCGTTGGCCTGGAAACCGCCGCTGGCAAGCACCACCGCGTCCGCCGGGATGTCCTGCGTCGTGCCGTCCCTGTGCCGCACCCGCACGCCCGCCAGCCGGCCGGCGTTCTGGATCAGGGCGATGGCACGGGCCTCATACCGGACGCTGATCCCGGTGCGCTCGGCCGTGCCCCAGAGGGCGTCGACGAGGCCGCGGCCGCCGCCCACCGCCTCGACGGTGAGCCCGCCCCAGAACTTGTACCGCCCGTCGACCTTGAACGCCTGGCGATGGTAGGTCGGGATGAAGCGCACTCCCTTCTTCCGCATCCACTCCAGGGTGGGCAGGCTGCGGGTGACCAGGGTCTCGGTCAGGTCGGGGTCGCAGCGCGACTCGGTGACCCGGGCCATGTCGTCGTAGAAGTCATCGGCGGTGTACGTGCCGAAGTCGTTGCCCACCCATTCCGCCTCGGTGAGGTCCGGCATGAGCAGGCGCAGGTCAGCGGTGCCGTCGTAGGTGACACGCATCGCGCCGGCGGTGAACGCGCTGTTCCCGCCCCGCTCCGACCGCGGTGCGCGCTCGACCAGCGTGACCGCGGCACCCTGCTCGGCCGCGGCGAGCGCCGCGCACAGGCCCGCGTTTCCCGCACCGACGACAATCACATTCGGCATGAACAGTCCTAGCTTCGAAAGGGTGCTCTGGAGTTCGGATGGGTGGGGCTCGGGGCTACGGGACGAGCGGCTTGATCGCCGGCTCAAGGTGGAGGGCGGCGAGCACCTCATCCAGTTCGGCGCGCAGCGGAGCGGACGGCGGGTCGCCGATCCTGGTGGTCCCGTGGGCGAGGGCACCGCGCCGCCGCAGCAGTTCCTTCCTGATGCCGAGGCCGATCCCCGGCTGGGCCTCGAAGGCGATGAGCGGCAGGTACCTGGTGAACGTGGCGTACGCCGCGGCCCGGTCGCCCGTTGCCAGGCTCGTCCTGACCTGGCGCAGCACCTCGGGGTAGGAGAAGCCGGTCATCGTGCCGACCGCGCCGCGGCGCAGCTCGAAGTAGCTGGCCGCGCCGCCGAGGCCGCCGAATACCTTGGCGCCGGGCGCGCGGGCGAGCAGCGCGGAGATCTTCGTCGCGGTGGGCGGGTCCTCGAGCTTCACGACGTCCGTGCGCGCCGCCCGCAGGCACTCGGCGAGGACGCTCACCGGGATGAGCACGCCGGTCGCGGCCGGCTCGTCCTGCACGATCACCGGCAGCTCGCCGCCCTCGGCGACGGCGGCGAAGAAGCCGGGCAGCGCGTCGGCCGAGCGCAGCAGCGGCGGCGGCGCCACCATGATCGCGCTGGCCCCGCCCGCCGCGGCCTGCCTGGCCAGCGCGACGCTGGTGTACCGGGCGCTGCTCGACACGCCGACCGCGACCGGGACCCCGCTCGCCGCTTCCACCACCGCGCGGATGACGGCGGCCCGCTCGGCGGTGTCGAGCGCGGACGCCTCGCCCATGACGCCGAGGACGGTGAGGCCCTCGGCGCCCCATTCGAGTACCGCCTCGGTGAGGGTCCGCTGGCTCGCCAGGTCGAGCGAGCCGTCCTGGCCGAAGGCCGTCGGCATGATGTACCAGGTACCCGACAGGGCGCCTTCCCGCATTACCGCTGGCCTCCCGCGCTGAGCTGGTCTCCCGCGCTAAACAAGGCGGCGTCGACCGCGGGCAGCTCGTCGATTCGCGCTAGCAGGTCGAAGGTCTTGGCGGCCTGCCCGTCTGGCAGGATGCCCTCGGCCGCGGCGAGGAACTTGGCCCGGACGTCGGCCATGCTCAGCGGGTCCTGCGGGTCGCCGTGCGGGACGGCGCGCCGGTCGTGAAGCACCCGCCCGTCCGTGAGCTCGATGTCGACGACGGCGCCGGTGCCCTGCACGGTCTCGTCAATCTCGACGCTGACGTTCTCCCGCGCGAACCGGTCGACCTGCGCGTCCTTGAGCCGTTCGGGGGTGAACTGGTCGAGTCCGCAAGCCCCGTCGGCGAGGATGACCGCGGTGACGAAGGGCGCGGAAAGCAGCGCGTGGAACCGGTCATCCCAGGGCAGGTTGCCGTGCATGTCGTAGACGGTGCGGCTGAGTCCGACCCTGACCCGGGCCACCGCGTCCGCCCGTGCGCCTTGCGCCGCAACCAGGTGCAGCAGCGCGGTCGCCACCGACTGGAGCGAGCTCGCGAGCGGCCACGCCCGCAGGCTGAGCTGCTCAAGCTCCCAGCGGTCACCTAGTCCGTCCACGGCGAGCTCGGGCTTGCCCCCGTTGGAGTAGGTGCCGTACAAGCCGCCGTCGGCGGCGGTCAGCACGTCGGCGCCTGCCTCGAATCCCGTATCGGCGAGGGTGGCCGCGATGAAGCCGGACAGTGCGCCGCGCGACTGGTGGAACTTGATTGTCGGCGTTCCCCAGTGCGCGAACGTCCCCGCGGACTGGCTGCCCGCCAGGCCGAAGGCATTCCGCATCTGCCGCGCGTCGAGGCCGAGCAGCTTGCCGGCCGCGGCCGCGCCGCCGAACGGCCCCCAGACGCCGGGCGAGTGCCAGCCGTTGCCGCGGAACGCCTGGTAGTCGGAGCCCAGGCCAACCCGGCTCGTGATCTCAAGGCCGAGCGCGAACGCGAGCAGGAAGTCCTCACCCGATGCGCCGCGGGCGGCGGCGACGGCGAGGGCGGGCGGGAAGACCTCGGGGGTCACGTGGCACAGGGTGGCCTTGTGCACGTCGCAAACGGTCGTGGCGGTGATCAAGTACCCGTTCACCAGGACAGCGCCGGCTGGCGCCAGCGAGGGCCGGCCGACGACCGGCGAATCCCCCTGTCCCGCCACGGCGGCCGCGAGCCGCTCGATCATCGGCACTTCCGCGCTGCGGCCGCCCATCAGCGCGCTCGCGACCGTGTCCGCCAAGACGATGCGGGCGCGCTCGCGGGCGCTGTCAGGCAGGTCTTCCGGCCTCGTCGCGGTAACGAAGTCCGCGAGTCGCTCGGTCAGGTTCGCTGGCTGCTCCGCCACGGTCACTGCCCTTCCTCTGGGTCTTGGGTGATTGGGTCTTGCGTGATTGGGTCTTGCGTGGTTGGGTCTTGCGCGATGATGGCCACCGGACGGGTCGGCGAACCGGTGGCACCGACCAGCTTCAGGGGCAGGCTGACGAACGCGAACTCCCGCGCACCGGTCGCGGCCAGGTCCTCGAGCAGCAGGTTCTCGAAGATCAGGATGCCGGCGCGGGCCAGCAGCAGCGTGTGGTTGGGCAGCGAGTGCCCGAGCACAGGATCGGTGTACCCCGGCAGGTCCCAGGACATGTTGTCGGCGCCGACGGCGTAGACCTGCCGCTCGACCGCCCATTCACCGCTGCTCCTGGCCATGCCGCCGCCGGTGATGTAGTCGGGATCGCGCCATGCGGCTCCCCACCCGGTGTGGACGAGCAGGACATCGCCTGGGCGCACGTCCACGCCCTGCTCCTGCGCGGTCGCGGCGAGTTCGTCACCCTCGACGAGATACCGCGGCGGCAGCCGGTCGCCCCTGGCGGCGACGAGGTCGATGAGGACGCCGCGGCGGATGATCGGCGGCAGGGTCTCCGCGGTCAGCGTGGTGAGGCCGCCTGGCCCCTGGTTCGCGGCCGACACGGGGACGCCGCCGAACATCACCATGTTCTCGGCCTGGTGGCAGAGCGCGTCGACGTGAGTGCCCGCGTGGTCGGCCGTGAGGATCATCCCGGCGGCGCTCGTCCGGCTCTCCAGGCCCTCCTCGTGCCGCCGGTGCAGCATGAACGCGTAGTTCGGGTTGTTCGCGGGGAACATCGGCATCCCCTGGAAGCGCGGCTGCTCCAGGTCGATGACCCTGGCGCCGGCCAGCAGCGCGACCAGCCCAGGTTCCGCCCGGGCGGTGTCCGCGGTCACTGAGCGCCGTCCGCCGCGAGCATGGCCGCGATCTCCTCGTCCGCGACGTTAAGTGCGGCGACCGCCAGGGCCACGCCCGCGTATACGGCCACGTGCTTGAGCACCGCGCCGATCTGCTCAGGGGTGCAGCCGTTGCGCAGCGCGCCCGCGGTGTGCAGCCTGACCTCGCCGACCTGGCCGAGCGCCGCGACGAGGCCGATGGTGAGCAGGCTGCGCACCTGCGGGTCAAGCGCGTCGTCCAGCCACGACTCGCCCCATACCCAGCGGGTCACGAACTGCTGGAACGGAGCGTTCAGCGGCGTGGTCTTGGCCATGACGCGGTCCATGTACTCGTCGCCGAGCACTGCCCGCCGCACGGCCATGGCCTGCTCGAAGCGTTCACTCATTTGTCGGGGTCC
This sequence comes from uncultured Actinomycetota bacterium, assembly GCA_963759545.1. Taxonomy (GTDB): domain Bacteria; phylum Actinomycetota; class Actinomycetes; order Streptosporangiales; family Streptosporangiaceae; genus Trebonia. The sequence continues at coordinate 118,124 of CAVXAB010000046.1, read as the reverse complement.
TCCTCGGGACGAGCTACGGTACACTGCTGTATACATCGCTTGGCGAAGAGGTGTCAAGGAGCGCGAAACGGACCCGCAAGGGGCGCCGCGAGCCCGACGGACGGAGGGATTCCCGCAGTGGATCTGCAGCTAGCTGGACGGGTCTACATCGTGACAGGGGCAACCCGCGGGCTTGGCTTCGCGACCGCGAGTGAACTGGCCGCCGAAGGGGCGCGGGTACTGATTTCCGGGCGTGACGCCGCGTCGGTGGCCACCGCGGCGAAGGATCTCGGCGGCGCGGGACACGCGGCGGGCGTGGCCATCGACAACGCGCGCCCCGAAGTGGGGGAGGTGCTGACGGCGGCGGCACTGCGGGAGTTCGGCCGGCTCGACGGGGTGCTCGTGAGCACGGGCGGCCCGCCGTCGGGTAGCGTCCTCGGCACGCCTGACGAGCACTGGGCCGGCGCGTTCGAGTCGGTCTTCCTCGGCGCGCTACGGGTCGCGCGTTCGGCCGCGGGCGCGCTCGGGCCTGGCGGCGTGATCGGGTTCGTGCTGTCGTCGTCGGTGAAGTCGCCGGTCGGCCGGCTCGCGGCCTCCAACGGGCTCCGCCCCGGGCTCGCGATGGTGGCGAAGCAACTGGCCGATGAGCTCGGCCCGGACGGCATCAGGGTTCTCGGGTTGCTGCCCGGGCGGATCTCGACGGCGCGGACCGCGGAACTCGACGCGAGCGCGCCCGGACGGCGCGCGGCGGCCGAGGCCACGATCCCGCTGCGCCGCTACGGCACGCCCGAGGAATTCGGCCGGGTCGCCGCGTTCCTGCTGTCTCCGGCCGCGTCATACCTGACCGGGCTCGTGGTGCCGGTAGACGGCGGCATGCTGCGCTCGCTGTGACGAGGCCCGCTGCCCGCCGGCGGACGCTGCCCGCCCGCGGACGCTGCCCGCCCGCGGACGCTGCCCGCCGGCGGACGCTGCGGGGCCGGCCGGCGCTGCCGGGCCGACGGGCCTGGCAGCGCTGAAGCCGCGGCTCAGCCCACCGGGTCGGGGACGGGAACGTCGAGTTTCGCGGCGATCCCGGTGAGCTCGCGCCAGACCTTCTGGCCAAGGGGAACGCCGGCGGCCGCACGGTCCCGTGCGGTGTGCCGTCCGCGTTCCCCAGGAATGAGGATCTCCGTGGTGCCCGCGGCGGGCGGGAGGGACTTGATCGCGTCTACCGTCTCGTCGATCGTCGCGGTGAACTCCTCGAGCGGGAGGAAGGCCGCGACGTCGATGGCCAGGAGGAAGCCGTTCTGGCGGTGGCGCCTGCCCTCTTTCGAGCCTGAATGGTAGGACGCGACGATGGGGTTGGCGGCGAGGCCGCTGGCGAGCATCTCGAAGACCAGGGACATGCCCGCGCCCTTGGCGCCGCCGACCGGGGTCGGCACCTTCGCGAGGGCCGGGTCGGTGGTCGGCTCGCCCTCGGCGGTGAGCGCGACGCCTGGCGGCAGTTCCTTGCCCGCGGCCTTGAGCTGGGCGATCCGGCCGAGTGCCATCACCGCGGTGGCCATGTCGAGCAGGACGAGCTCGTGCTTGCCCGCGGGCACCGCGACGGCGAGCGGGCTGGTGGCGACGGCAGCGCCCTTCGCCCCGGCGTAGGCCATGTTGGGCACGCCGGCGACGACGCCCACGGCCGCCATGTGGGCGTCCGCGATCCTGCTGGCGTAGTAGCCGATCGCGCCGGTGTGCACGGTGCCGCGCACCGAGGCCCAGCCGATCCCGCACTCCCTGGCGCCGGCGATCGCCTCATCGGCGGCGCGGTTCATCGCGACCGGGCCAGGCGCGGCGTGCGCGTCGACGATCGCGATCGCGGCGCGCGGCCGCTCGACGGTGACCACCGCGTCGGGCACCGACTCGCCCTTGTCGAAGAGCTCCAGGTACCGCGGTACCCGTGAGACCCCGTGCGAGTCAACCCCGCGCAGGTTAGCCCAGACAAGGGCCTCCGCCACGGCATTGCTGTCGGCCGCGCCGGCGCCGCGCGCGGCGAAGATCCCCGCGACCAGCCCGCGCAGGTCCTCCGCCCCGACGATGACCTTCGCGGCCTTAGCCGATCCCTGCGTTCCTTCAAACATGGCACCCCTCCTTAACAAATCGCCCCGGCCCAGCCCCGGCTCAGCCCCGGCCCAGCCCCGGCACCTGACTTAGGGCCACTTCGTGCTGCGCATAACGGGTCAAACTGGGTCACAAATATGTGCTAAGTGGCCCTAAGTCCCCTGAGAACGCAGCGGGTTCACGGGCTAGCGGGTCAGGTGGACGTTGACGACGGCCGTCTGGCCGGCCCGGACGGTGGCGATTGCCTTCTCCAGGGTCGGCCCGAGTTCCGGTGTGGTCGTCACGGTGAAGCCCGCCGCGCCGCACGCGGCGGCGACCGCGGCCGCGTCCGGCTGTGCCGACAGGTCGACGCCGTAGCCGCTCCCGTCACGGACGTAGGCACCCTCCGGGTACGCCCGGGTCAGGTTGAACCGCATGGACAGGTACTTCTTGTTGTTGAAGACCACCACGAGCAGCGGCAAGCCGTACTGCGCCGCCGCCATCAGCCCCTGCGGTACCGGGTTGTACAGCCACGAGCCGTCGCCGACCGTCAGGGCGACCAGCCGGTCGCCCGCGGCCAGCTTGCTGCCGAGCGCGACGCCAATGCCCTGGCCGAGGCCGCCCTGCACGTACCCGTACCGGCCCGGCGTGGCGGCCATCAGGTGCCGGGCGATGACCCGGCTGTGCGTGATGGTCTCGTCGACGACCAGCGCGTCGTCGCCAATGAGCTCGCGCAGTGTGGCCGCGACGGCCACCGGATCCACCGGTCCCGCGGCGGCGGCGAGCGCCTTCGCCTCGGCCGCGGCCCGCGCGGCATCGCTCTTGGCGTGCGCCGCGCTCAGCCTTTCCCGCCGGGCCTCGACCGCTTCCTCATGGATGCCCCACTCGTGCAGCCGGGCGATGATCGCGCGCAGCGTCGGCGCCATCGCGCCGGCGACGTAGTGGTCGGCGGTGAGCACCTGGTAGGCCATGTGCGGCCGGTGCGGCACCTCGTCGATCACCAGCACGGTCGCCTGGCCTGGCTTGGCGCTCGGCGGGTACCACGGGGACCGGCAGCCGAGCAGCACGACCAGGTCCGCGTCGGCCGCCAGCGGGCCAAGCTCGCCGCCCGCGTGCAGCGGGTTGCCGCGGGGGAAGCACGAGCTGACCGCCGACTGCGGCTCGACCACCGGCAGCGCGAGCAGTTCGGCCAGTTCGACGAGCGCCGCGAACGCCGCCGGGTCGCGGCCGGCCGTCTCGACCGCGATCACCGGCCGCTCCGCGGCGGCGAGCAGCCGGACCGCGAGGTCCACGTCCTCCCGCACGGCCACCGTGCCGTTCACCCGGGCCGCAGGCGCCGCCGACGTCGCGGCGGGCTTCCAGGGTGCGAGTAGCACCTCGACCGGCGTGTTCACGTAGACCGGGCCGGCCGGTGCCTGCGCCGCCAGCTCCCCGGCCCGCTTGAGCATGCCGTAAAGCACCGACACGTCGGCCGCGGCGTTGGACCATTTGGTGAACGGCGCCGCGACGGCCTGGGGACCGCCGACGACGGACAGGTTGCGGTACCACTGGGAGCCAGGGTCGGGCCCCGCCGCGTCGCCGTACCCGGTCGACTCGCCAGAGCAGACCACCATCGGGGCGCCGGTCAGCAGCGCTCCGTGGATGGCGTTGGCCCCCTGCAGCAGGCCGGCCGCCGCGTGCAGCAGCACGAACTGCCCGCGTCCGGTCACGTTGGCGTACCCGGTGGCCATCGCGACGGCGAGGGTCTCGTGGGCCAGGTCAAGGTAACGCGGCCCGCCAGCCGCAGCTGCGGCCCCCGCCGACTGTGCCGCGTCCCCGCGGGCCAGCGCCTCCCAGACCGGCGCCCACTCCGACCCGGCGGAGGAGAAGATGTAGTCCGCGCCGAGGTCGCGAGCGGCCTGGAGCACCGCATCGCCGCCGTCCAGGCCAGCGCGCTCCGGTGTGGCATCTGTCATTGTCGTCAGTCCCCTGAGTTCAGCGAGCTCCTCATCCGGCATCGACCGGGATGGGCCAGCCGAGGCATTCCGAGATGCCGCGGCCCATGATCCACTCAAGCTCCTCCTCGGTGAACGGGAAGTGCTTGGTGAACTGCTCGATGGTGTCGGTGTAGGTGAGCCCGTGCTCAAGCAGCCGGGTGAGGTCGGTCCCCCAGAAGCAGCGCTCTGGTCCCATCTTGTCGACCATCTCGCGCACGTACTTGGCGATGTTCAGGTTCGGGAACGGGTGGGTGGAGTAGCCGGGGAGCGCCGACACCTTCACGTAGATGTTGGGGTGCGCAAACAGGTCGGCCGTCTCTGAGACCCAGTAGCCGATCGCGTCGTCGACGCAGCGGGCCATGATCCCCATGTGGTCGATGATGATCTTCAGGCCGGGATGCCGGTCGGCGATCGCCCCGAGCTCGGCCTTCCATATCGGCGCGTGCACCATGGTGACCAGGCCGAGCTCCTCGGCGAGCGGCCAGTACCAGTCACACGTCCCGTCGATCATCCAGTTACGGTCGATCGGCCGGTGGAAGGTCAGCCGCGTGCCCTTGACGTGCGGATTCTGACGCGAACGAACGCATCAGCGCGGCGCCTTCCTCCGGCTTGTTCTGCGGCACCCGCGCCATGATGCCGAACCTGCCCGGGTAAGCCTCGCACGCCTCGAGGGCGTAATCGATCCGGTCGCCCTCCCAGGACGGCGGCACGATAAGCACCCGGTCCACCCCTGCCTCATCCATGAGCGAGATGCACTCCTGGTAGGTAAAGGCCTCCTCGCGGTGCCCGTTGAGCCGCATGCGCTCGCGCGCACCGGGGATCCAGGGCCGGTCCGGGGTCTCTTCTTTCCAGATGTGAACCTGAGTATCGACAATGAACACGGATTGATTACCTTTCTCTGCCTAGCGGAAGCTGTAGTTCGGCGACGATGTGCTCTGCGATGGCCATCGACGCCGTGGCCGCCGGCGACGGCGCGTTGCGGATGGACGTGACCGGGCCGACCTGGCTGATGCGGAAGTCATCGACGAGCGCACCGCTCGGGTCGACCGCCTGGGCGCGCACGCCAGCGGGCGCGGCCGTCACGTCCCCTGGCCCAAGCCAGGGCAGGTAGGTCCTGGCCTCGGCGAGGTAGGCGGGCCGCCACAGCGAACCGCGCATCTCGCGGACCCCGGTCATCCAGTGCTGGCGGGCAAGCCGCCAGAACGCCCGCGACGACCCCAGCCGGCGGAGCTCGTCAACTGACACGTCCCGCAGGCGGTACCCCTCGCGGGCCAGCGCAAGGACGGCGTTCGGCCCGAGGTCGGCCGTCCCGTCGACGCGCGGCGTGAGGTGCACGCCGAGGAACGGGTACCGGGGGTCGGGCACCGGGTAGATGAGCCGCCGTACCCGGCCGACGGCGTGCGGCCGGAGCCGCAGGTACTCGCCGCGGAACGGGATGATCTCCGGCGCGGGCGAATCCCCGGCCGCCGTCGCGAGCAGGTCCGCCTGCAGGCCCGCGCAGATCACCAGCCGGGAGAGCGTGTGCGCACCGCCCGGCGTATCGATCTCCACCCGCTCGTCGCTCATCCGCCGCACGCGGGTGACGGGAGTCCCGAGGTGCAGCTCGCCGCCGCTTCTCCTCAAGTCTTCCCCGAACGATTCCGTGATTGCTCGGTAGTCGACGATGGCTGTGGTCGGCGAAAGCAGCGCCGCCACGCCCGCGACCTCCGGCTCAAGCTCCCGCAGCTCGGCGCCGGAAAGCCACCGCACGCCAGGCACGCCGTTGGCCAGCGAGCGCCGCTCAAGCTCGCGGAGCTTGACGGTCTCCGCGTCGTTCCGCGCGACCACGAGCTTGCCCCGCTCGTCGTAGGCGAGGCCGCGCTCCGTGCAGTAGTCCCGCAGCAGCGAGACGCCGCGCCTGGTCATCCGCGCCTTGGCCGAGCCTGGCGCGTAATAGATCCCGGCGTGCACGACCCCGGAGTTGTGCCCGGTCTGGTGGGTGGCGACCTGGGCTTCCTTCTCGAAGACCACGACGGGCACCCCGGCGGCGGCGAGTTGCCTGGCGACCGCGAGCCCGACGATCCCCGCCCCGACGATGCCGACCGGCTCCGCGGCCCCGCCCGTGCCCTGCCCCTTGCTATTCGGTGTCATGGCACCGGTAGTACCACCTGACCTGGCGGCTACCACGCGAACCTCACGGCGGCCGTCTTGATCCGGGTGTAGAACCGGAGCCCGGGCGCGCCCTGCTCCTTGAAGGCGGATCCCGACTCGCGGAACCCGCCGAACGGGTGGTGCACGTCCCAGCCCGCGGTCGGCAGGTTCACCGCGACCTGCCCGGCCTCGGCCACCTCGATGAACTTGTTCGCGGAGGTCAGGCTGACGTGGTGAACACCGCGGCGGACAGGCCGTAGACCGTGTCGTTGGCGAGCCGCACCGCGTCGTCGAACCCGGTGGCCGTGGTGACCGCGAGGACGGGACCGAACACCTCATCCCGCCAAAGCGACTGCTCAGGTGTCACGCTGATCAGGGTCGGCTCGACGTAGCAGCCGTGCGCGAGCGCGGCGGCGGACGGCCGGCCGCCGCCGACGATGACCGCGGCGCCCTCCTTCCGCGCCCGCTCGATGTGCTCGAGCACCCCGTCGCGGTGCGCCGCGTACGACAGCGGCCCCATGGTGGTCGCCGGGTCGAGCCCCGGGCCCACCACGAGGCCGGCGATCGCGTCCCGCAGCCGGGACTCAAGCGCGGCGGCAACCGAAGCGTCGACGATCAGCCTGCTTGTCGCCGTGCAGCGCTGGCCCGCCTGGGCGAACGCGGCGCTGACGAGCGTCGCCGCGGCCATGTCGAGGTCCGCGTCCGCCAGGACCACGGAGACGTTCTTGCCGCCGAGTCTCGGCCTGCAGCCGGACGTTGCGCGCAGCCAGCGCGCGGCGCAGCAGCGCGCCGACCTCGTTGGAGCCGGTGAAGGTCACCGCGTCGGGCGACGCCGAGCAGCGCGTCGGAGATCTCGCTGTTGCGCCCGGTGATCACCTGCAGCACGCCCTCGGGCAGCCCCGCCTCGAGCAGCAGCGCCGGCCGCCCAGAGCGCGATGCCCGGCGTCTGCGAGGCCGCCTTCAGTACCACGGCATTGCCGGCGATCAGGGCCGGGCCGAGCTTGCGGGCGGGGGTGATGCAGCGGGTCGTTCCACGGGCAGATGGCGAGCACCACGCCGACCGGCTCGACCCGCACCGAGGTCGAGGTGCCAGGGCGCGCGTCGGACAGCAGCTCACCCCAGGGCTGGCGGGCGAAGGAGGCGTAGTAGTCGAGGAAGTCGGCCGTCTTCGTCACCTCGACGCGTGCCTCGGCGAGCGTCTTGCCGTTCTCCCGCACCAGGATGACCGCGCCGTCCTCGGCCCGCGCCCTGATCAGGTCCGCGGCCCGCGCGAGGACCGCCGCACGGTCCAGCGGGTTGGCCCGCCGCCAGCCCTCGAACGCGGTCCTGGCGCGGTCGTAGGCCGCGGCCACCTCGGCCGCGGTCATCGCGGGCACTTCCGCGACGACGGAACGCACGTCGGCCGGGTCCCTTACTTCCAGCATTGAGCTCAGCTTCCCCATCGGACACAGATCGGACACGAGCGCCGCGACGGCCAGTCACGGCCGCGCGACACGGTGCCGCCCGTCAGGCGCGGCGCTGGTCATCCTAGGAAGCCAAGACGCCAAGGTCAGCAGCCTGCGCCGCAACCTTAGATGTACGCCGCGGCGATTCCCCCCGGCCGGCTGGCAGGGCCAGAATCTGTTATCCCCCGGGGGACGACCCCCGCTGTCCGCGTGGGCCGGCCTCGCCCGCGCGGACAGTAACCCAGCGTCACCAACGAAGGCGAGGTTGCCGAAGCAGGATCCCAGGTCACGGATGGCGAAGCCTTATCGTTCGCCACGCGACACGAGTAACGGAGTAGAAAACAAGCGTTCACGCACCTGACGTGATCGGTGGGATGGAGGAACCAAACGCAATGACGCATAAATGGAAGCGCTTGCTAGCGCCGGGCGCGGCGATCACCGCCGCCGCCGTCCTCGCGGCCTGCAGTTCAAGCAGCAGTTCAAGCTCGGGCGGCACGCAGGCGAGCTCGCCGGCCGCGGCGGGCTCTTCGGCCGCGGCGAGCGCCGGCGGCGACACTACCGAGCTGGCGAAGGCCCAGCAGATGGTCAGCCAGTTTGAGTCGGTCACCACCAAGTACCCGGTGCCCACCGCGCCCATCAAGGGCGTAGCCAGCCTCAAGGGCAAGACCGTTTACTACATTCCGCTGGTCGCGGCGATCCCCGGCTTCGTGGTGACCGCGGCGACGATGAAGGTGGCGCTCGCCGACGCGGGCCTCAAGCTCCAGGTCTGTGACCCGCAAGGCCAGCCGAGCGGCCGTGCCTCCTGCGTGCAGCAGGCCACGACCGCGGGCGCGGCCGGGCATCATGACCGACGCCATGCCTTACGGCATGGCGCAGAACGCGCTCGACGCGGCCAAGGCCAAGGGCATCCCGATCATCATCACCGACCAGATTCCCGCCGTCGGCCAGCACGCAGAACACCGACGCAGCTCACCTACGTGCCCGGCGTGGTCGACCAGCCCACGCCAGATCGCCTGGTGGATGATCGCCGACTCCCAGGGCAAGGCCAACGCCATCATCGCCCAGGAGTCCGACTCGCCCTCCTCGATCGCGTACGTGCAGGACTCGCTGTCGATCTCAAGCAGAGCTGCCCTGGCTGCACCTCACGGTCAAGAGCATCACCGCGACCACCAACTCGCAGCTCGCTTCTGACACCAGCGCCAACCTGCTGGCCAACCCAGGCGCGACGTACTACTACACCGAGTTCGAGGACAGCCTCGACCCGACCGTGCAGGGCATCCAGCAGGCCAACAAGACCAACTCGTCAAGCTGTCGGTCGCGGGCGGCTCGGTTGACGGCCTCGGCCGCCTGCCAGCGGCAGCGGCCCGGTCAAGGCCGTCGTGGCGGTCGACCAGGCGTTCGCCGGGTGGGCGCTGACCGACGAGATCCTGCGCCTGGCCACCAAGTCCGCGCCGGTGACCGAGACCTTCCCGTCACGCCTGTTCACCGCGCAGAACATCGGCACCATCAAGGTCACGCCGCGGAGCAGGCCTCGGGCGCCTGGTTCGGCGACACGTCCTACCAGGCGGCGTTCAAGACGCTCTGGGGAGTATGAGCTGTATTACCTGCCGGGGGCTGTGCTCCCGGCGGGGGCTGTATTACCTGTGGTGCTGTAGGCAGGCGATGCACAAACCGCAACGCCTGCGCCGTGGCTAGGGTTAAGCCCCTGTGGTTGCTGTCGACAGGCGTTGCATAACCCGCAACGCCTTGCACTGTGGTTGCGGTAAGCAGCCGTTGGTACGGAAGGGGCACTCGTGAGCGTCTCGCGGGCCGAAGCGCAAGGGAACGAGCCGGACCGCCTTGAGGTGGCCGACGTGTCGAAGACCTTCGGGTCGGCTCGGGTGCTCCGTGGCATCGGAATGCGCATCGCGCCCGGTGAGCTGCACGGTCTCGTTGGCCAGAACGGCTGTGGGAAGTCGACCCTGGTCAAGATCCTTACCGGGGTATACACCCCGGATCCAGGCGGTGCCATCACCGTGGACGGGCGGGAGCTCTCGCTGCCGGTCCGCCCGCTTGAAGCTCGGGCGGCGGGTCTCGCCGTCGTGCACCAGAACCTGGGCCTGGTGGATGACCGCACGGTCTGGGAGAACGTGCGGCTCGCCCGCTACCAGGCGGCGCGGTTCACCCGGCGGATCGACGGCAAGGCGGAGCGCGCCGCCGTCGCGGCGGTCCTGGCCCGGCTGGGCGCGAACGTCGACGTGCACGAGCGGGTCGGCGAGCTGTCCGCGGAGGACCGGGCCGCGGTCGCCGTGGCCCGGGCGATGCAAGACCACCAGGACGGCGGCGGCCTGGTCATCTTCGACGAGTCGACCCGCGCGATGAGCAAGCGGGCCCGCGGCCGGTTCTTCGATCTGGTGCGCGGCGTCATCGACGGCGGCGCGTCGGTGCTGATGATCTCCCACCAGCTCGAGGAAATCGTTGAGGTAACCGACCGGGTCACCGTCATGCGCGACGGCCTGGTGGTCGAGGCCGGCATCCCCACCAAGGACATCGATGAGGCAGGCCTGACCCGGCTTATGCTCGGGCGGCACCTCGGCGCCCACAGCCGAGTGGCCAGCGCCGCGACGCCGGCGCCCGCCGCCACCGTCCGCGGCCTCAACGCCAGGAGCGTGCGCGACCTTGACCTTGACGTCAAGAAGGGCGAGATCGTCGGCCTGACCGGGCTTGTCGGTTCCGGTGCGGTCGCGGTCGCGGAGGCGATCGGTGGCGCGCGCTCAGCCCAGGGCGGGACGCTGACCGTCAACGGCAAGGCACTGCACCTGCGCAAGCGCCGCGACTCGTCCGCTGACTTCATCGCCGCCGGCGTCGCGTTCGTCGCCGAGCGCCGGCTTGAGCAGGGCCTGGCCGGCGAGATGACGGTGACGGAAAACCTGACGCTGCCCCGGGTGAAGACGCGCGGCGGCCGCTTCAGGACCGGAGGCGCGTGGCAGGCCAGGGAGACGGCGGCCATGATGAAGAAGCTTGACATCAAGCCGCCTGACCCGCATAAGACGGTCGGCACCCTGTCCGGCGGCAACCAGCAGAAGGTGCTGCTCGGCAAGTGGCTGGCGGGCGAGCCCGAGCTGCTCGTGCTGCACGAGCCCACTCAGGCAGTGGACGTCGGTGCCAGGTCCGACATCATCGAGGCGATCAGGGAGGCCGCCCGCGGCGGCTGCGGCGTGCTGATCTCCTCGGTGGACGCCGCGGACCTGGCCGTGCTCTGCGACCGGGTTCTCGTGTTCCGTCAGGGCAAGGTGGTCGCGGAGCTGGCCGGGGACATGACGCAGGACGACATCATCCACGCCACGTTCGAGCCAGCCGGCGACGGCGCGGCAGACGCCGCGCATCCGGCGGAAGACACGGAACTCAATGTGAAAGGGGTGGCCCGCTGATGGACACCGCCCGACCAGAAAGCGGCGACGTCGCGGTTGCCACGCCCGGTACCGAAGGCCCGCCGGCGCCGGCCAAACGCCGCCGGCCCGCTCCGCTGACGCACATCCCCGCGCGCTACTCGATCATCGTCGTGTGGGCGGCGCTGATCCTGTTCTACTCGCTGACCGAGCCGAGCTTCCCGCACGTCACCACGTTTCAGGCGATCTTCAATTCGCAGGAGCACCTTGTCTTCATGACGATGGCGCTGCTCTGCACGATCACGATCGGCGAGTTCGTTGACTTGTCGGTGCCTTCGGTCTTCGGTTTCGCCGGGACGATCATGCCGGTGCTGGTGGTCAATCACGGCTGGAACGTGTGGCTCGGATCGCTCGCGGCCATCCTCTGCGCCACCGCGGTCGGCGCCGTGAACGCCTTCCTCATCGTGAAGGTGCACGTCAATACCATCGTCGTGACGCTGGGCATGTCCACCCTGCTTCTCGGGATCTCCCTGCTGATCTCCAGCGACAACACGGTCAGCGGCATCCCGGCCGGGTTCCAGAGCATCGCGACCAAGGACGTCGGCGGCCTGCCGGTCAGCTTCTATTACGGAGTCGCGCTCGTCCTCGTCTTCGCGTACATCCTCGCTTGCACCCCGCTCGGCCGGCACATGCGGTTTGTCGGCGCGAGCCGCGAGGTCAGCCGGCTGTCCGGGGTGCGGGTGGACCGGATCCGGTTCGGCTCGTTCGTCTTCGCCGGCCTGATCTCCGGCGTCGGCGCCATCATCACGGTGGCCAACGTCGGCAGCTTCAACGCGAGCTCGGCCAGCCAGTACCTGCTCCCGGTGTTCGCCGCCGTCTTCCTCGGCACGGCGATCTTCGAGCCGGGCCGCTTCAACCCGCTCGGTACCTTTATCGGCATCTACTTCCTCGAGACCGGCGTTCTCGGGTTGCAGTTGCACAGTGCCGCCGTCTGGATCGAGCCGGTCTTCTACGGCGCCGTCCTCGTGATCGCGGTGACGATCTCCACCCTCCTGCACCGCCGCGCCACCTAGCACAAGGGCGTCGGCCAGATGGCGGATCGTTAGCGGGAACCCGGGCCTCCTAACGATCCGCCATGGCCAAATATGCACGGGAATATAACGACCACCGCGGGCGGCGGGCCTAGTGCCCTGCCGCCCGTGATTGATCTGAATTTAATCTGTGAATTTTCTGAACAATGACTTAATCTCACCTGCTCGGATAGTGAACGCTAAGGCTTCGTCCGCCGCATTTTTCCGCGGCGTATAACTCAAGCGTCCTGCAATATCGCGGACATGAGGGTACGGAGGCTTAGGCAATGACGCTTATGAGAAAACGGCGGCTAGCGGTCGGGGCGATCATCGCTGCCTCGATAGCCGCGGCTGGCTGTTCATCAGCTAGCTCAAGCGGCACAACCGGCGCCGGCGGTACGGCCAGCGGTTCCGCGGGCACCTCAGGCTCGGGCGCAGGCACCTACCCGCTGACGGCGGGCGTGCTGCACGCGTTTACCGGGCAGAACGCGTTCTTCGGGCTGAACGCGACGAATTCCTGCAAGGCGGCGGCCGTGCAGATCAACGCGGCGGGCGGCATCATGGGCCACCCGCTGAACTGCGCGAACTACGACACCAAGGGCGACCCGGCCGACGCCGTCCCGGTGACCAACCGGATGCTGGTGTCCGCCTCGCACCTGGTGATGGTCGTCGGGCCGGACGGCAGCGACATCCCCTCCGTCCTCCCCGTGCTCGAGCAGGCTAAGGTACCCGAGCTGAACACCGTCGGCGACCCGCGCTACGACTCGCAGACCTCGCCCGACTTCTGGCGGCTCACCCCGAGCGACAGCACCCAGGCTCCCGCCCTTGCCTTCTACACCCATCAGCAGGGGTACACGAAGATCGCCGAGGTGTTCACCAACGACCTGTCGGCACAGACCACCACGACTCCGTTCCAGAGCACCTTCAGCAAGCTCGGCGGCACGATCCTCAAGGCCGAGACCATCACTCCCGACACGTCCTCCTACGAGACCGAGGTGGCGGCGATCCTCGCCACGCACCCGCAGGCGATCGTCGGCGAGATGGACGCGCAGACCGCCGCCACCTTCCTCTCCGAGGTACGGCAGCAGAACGGGTCCCTTATCCCGGTCATCATGACCCAGCGCGCCATCCAGGGTGACTGGGAGCCTGCCGTCGGGCCGGCGGTCGGCACCGCGAACGTGGCGACGTACGTCAAGGCGATCGCCCCGGCGCTCCAGGCGACCGGCACGGCGTTCAACGCCTTCGCGAGCGCCCTGACGAGCGTCAAGGCGAACCAGTTCCAGGCGAAGAACCCCTTCGTCGCCGCCACCTACGACGGGATCGTCGCGCTCGCCCTCGCGATGGACGCGTCGAAGTCCGTCGACCCGCACACGTTCACCGCTTACATCCCCAAGGTCACCGACGCGGCAAGCGGCGCCACGGTGGTTTCCACCTACGCGCAGGGGGTCGCCGCGCTCAAGGCGGGCAAGACCATCCAGTACGTCGGCGCGGCAGGCCCGATGGTCTTCAACCAGTACGGCACGGCGAACCGGCCGTACGCCCCGTGGACCTACAGCGCCACCGCGCACAACTGGATCATGGGCACGACACTGCCCGTCAACGCGGGGCGCTGACCGCCCTCGGGCGCGAGTGTAGTGAGCCAGATCGTCCTCAGCCTCGGCTTCGGGCTGGTGACCGCGTCCATCCTCGCGTTGGGCGCGGTCGGCTTCACCCTCCAGTTCGGGGTCACGAACCTCTTCAACCTCGCCTTCGGCGAGACCATGACCGTGGCGGCGTTCGTCGCCTACCTGGCCATGGCAGCCTGCACTGGAACCTGTGGTGGGCCATGGCCGCGGGCGGCGCGGCGGGCATGGTGCTGTCGCTGCTGATCAGCCGCCTGGTCTACCTGCCGTTCCTGCGCCGCGGCACGTCGCAGTTCGCGATGGTGATGGTGACCGTCGCGGTCTCGTTCATCCTCAAGAACGTCCTGCAGATCTTCAGCGGCGCCACCTACTACAGCTACCAGCTCCCACCAGAGCCGTCGCTGCACTTCCTCGGCATGGTGTTCGACGCGCGGCAGCTCACGATCATCGGCCTGTCCGTCGTCAGCCTGCTCGGCCTGCACCTCCTGTTCAAGTACACGCGACTTGGCAAGGCCATGCGGGCGACCTCCGACAACGCCGCACTCGCCCGGTCCGTCGGGATACCGACGAACCGGATCGTCGGCGCCGCCTGGCTGCTGTCTGGGCTGTTCGCGGGGCTTGCCGGGGTGGCGCTCGCCATTGACCTTGGCACCTTCAATTCCACGACAGGCGGCAGCTACCTGCTGCTGATTGTCGCCGCCGCGGTCTTCGGCAGCGTCGGCGAGCCTTACGGCGCGGTGGTCGGCGCGGTCGTCATCGGGCTCGCGAGCGAGGTCGCGGCCAACTACGACCCGCAGCTCAAGGACGTGGTGGCGTTCGGCATCTTGGTCCTTGTGCTGCTGCTGCGCCCCGATGGGCTGCGGGCTGGCCGGGTGCAACTACGCGCGGAGGTCACAGCATGAGCGATGCCATCCAGAGCTACATCGCCACCCTGCTTGTCTATCTCGGCGTCAACTCGATCGCCTGCTGGGGCCTCAACCTGCAGTTTGGCGTGGGCGGGGTGATGAACTTCGCGTTCATCCTTTACCAGGCGATGGGGGCGTACATCACCGCCGTCCTGACGCTGCCCTCGGCCGCCACGCAGGCGGACGAGCGCTACATCCTGGGCTGGCACCTGCCCTGGCCGCTGCCGATTGTCGGCGCGGCCGTCGTCGGCGCGGCGCTCGCACTCGTGGTCGGCTCGTTCGCGCTGCGCCCCAGGCGCAGGGACTTCCAGGCCACGGTGATGCTGGTGGTCTCGATCATCGCAGCGACCCTGGTCACCGCCGAACAGGGCTGGTTCAACGGGAACCAGGGCCTGTTCGGCATCCCGCAGCCCTTCGCCGCGTCGCTCAACCTCGGCGTCACGGGGTACTACTGGTTCTTCGTCGCGCTCACCCTCGGAGTCGCGGTCCTCGCGCTGTCCTTCAGCGGGCTGCTGACGTCCTCGCCCTGGGCGCGGCGGCTGCGGGCGATGCGGGACAACGCGGAGGCGGCCGAGTCGCTTGGCGTGAACGTGCGTGCGGAAAGCCTCAAGGTCTACGTGATCGGCGGCGCGATCGCCGCGCTAAGCGGAGGCCTGCTGGTGGAGTTCATCGGCGCCTGGTCACCGTCGGCGTGGGGGACCGGCGAGACGTTCATCTTCTTCGTCGCGGTCATCGTCGGCGGCCTCGGGAACACGTTCGGCGCGTTCTTCGGCGCCTTCCTCGTGCTCGGCGTCTTCCTTGAGCTCCCGGCCTACCTGCCGCAGTTCGCCGACGCCAACACCGAGGAGTCGCTCCAGGCGGCGTTCATCGGCGTGCTGATCCTGGCGTTCCTGTGGTTCCGGCCGCAGGGCATCTTCCCCGAGCGGCGGCGGAGGCTGTCCCGGGCACTGGCGCCCGAGGACCGCTCGGCTGCCGTCGTGGAGGCGGCGTCCGTCGGCATGGAGGCGGCCGTGGAGAAAACCGTGGCGGCGGTGCTCGCCGCGGAGGCGGCGCCGGCGCCCACGGCCGGCCGCGCGCCTGCTCAGCTCGCTGTCCGCGACCTCCGGGTCAGCTTCGGCGGCGTGCAGGCGGTCGACGGGCTCTCCTTTGACCTCGTCCCGGGCAAGGCCACCGGCCTGATCGGTCCGAACGGGGCGGGCAAGTCCACCGCGCTCAAGCTCATCGCGGGCGCGGTGTGCCCGCAGGGCGGGCACGTGCTCGTGGACGGCACGGACGTGGCCGGCTGGCCCGCCCACAAGGTGGCCAGGCTCGGTGTCGTCCGCACCTTCCAGCACACCAGCGAGTTCGGCAAGCTGACCGTCCTGGAGAACCTGCTCACCGCGGCACCGCGTCAGCCGGGGGACACGGCCACCGGGGCACTGCTCGGGCCGCGGCACGCGCGGCGACGGCAGCAGGAACTGCTCGCGCAGGCCTGGGCGCTGCTGGTGGACTTCGGGCTCACCATGCACGCCGACACGTACGCCGGACAGCTGTCCGGCGGGCAGCGGCGGCTGGTGGAGATCATGCGGTCGCTGATGGCCCAGCCGAGAATCCTACTGCTAGACGAGCCGATGGCCGGGGTTAACCCCACGCTCCGGCTCACCATCGAGGAGCACCTGCGGCGGCTGCGTGACGGCGGCCTGACCATGCTCATGATCGAGCACGAGCTTGGCTCGGTAGAGCGAGTTTGCGACTCGGTGATCGTGATGGCGCAGGGCAAGCTGCTTGCCGCCGGCACGATGGCCGAACTGCGTGCGAACCAGGAGGTTGTCAGTGCGTATCTCGCTGGGTAGCGGCGCGCGCGGCGGCCGGCGCCACGGTGGTCCCGGCCGCGGTGACCAGGGCGACGGCCCGGCGGCCGCGCTCACCGTGTCCGGCCTGTCCGCCGGCTACAACGACACCCCGACGATCAGCGACGTCGACCTGCACGTGGGCGTCGGGGAGATCGTCACCGTTCTCGGCCCGAACGGCGCGGGTAAGTCCACGCTGCTCAAAGCGATCCTCGGGCACCTGCGCCCGATGTCGGGCACGGTGCGCCTCGGGACGAGGGAACTGGCGGGCCTGCGCAGCGACCAGGTCTGCCGCCTGTCCGTCGGGTACGTGCCGCAGGTCAATGACACGTTCCCGCGACTTACCGTGCTCGAGAACATCGAGATGGGCGGCTACACGTTGCCCAGGTCGAAGGTCAGGGCACGAATCGCCGAGGTCATGGACCTCTACCCGCAGCTGGGCAGGCTGGCGTCAAGGCAGGGCGGCCACCTGTCCGGCGGCGAGCGGAAGATGGTTGCCATCGCCCGTGCGCTGATGATCAGCCCGACGCTGCTCGTGCTTGACGAGCCGACGGCAGGACTGGCGCCCAGGCCGGCGGATGAGTTGCTGAGCAAGCACATCGCGGCGCTGACCACCACGGGCGTCTCGCTGCTCATGGTCGAGCAGCGAGCCCGCGAGGCCATGTCGATCTCGCACCGCGCCTACGTCATGGCGGGCGGGCGCGTCGTGCTCACCGACCGGGCCGAGGTATTGCTCGCCCGCCCCGACCTCGGTGACATCTTCCTCGGCCGGACCGAACAGGAGACAGCGTGACCGATGTCCGTGCCGTCGTTATCGACGGCTTCGGCGACACCCCGCACCTGGTAAACCGATGGGGAGGCTGCCAGAAAAGCCTCCCCATCGGTGCCTGTCCGGGCGCGTAGCGGCCGAGCCTCGCTAAGCCCCGCCGCGTGCGCCGGGCTCCACCTCGACGAACGTCCTCGCGTAGCCGAAGTGCATGTCGTGCGTCCGCGCCGATAGCACCTTGGCGGAGAGCTCGCTACGGTCCACGGTCTTGGGCACCGGCGCGAGCGGGCGCCCGTGCGAGAGCGCCGCCAGGAGCTGTTGCGCGTGCTCCTCGGCGAGGATGGCGCGCATCAGCGCCTCCTGCAGCGTCCGGCCGACGATGATCGCACCGTGCCAGCGCAGCAGCGCGATGGCCTCGTCGCCGAGGATTCCGATCAGCCGCTGCGCTGCCGCCCGGTCCCTGACCAGGTCCGGCTCCGCCCAGACGGGCATGGCCTCGGGCCAGAAGCTCGCGTGCATCATCAGCAGCTCCGCCGGTACCTCGGCCATCGCGGCCAGGGCCACCAGGCCCGGCGAGTGCACGTGGATCAGTGACTTGATGTGCGGCTTAACCCGGTGCACCTCAGAGTGCATGTACAGCTCAAGCGGCAGCCCGGCCTCGAACTCGTGGTCCAGCTCAAGCTCGATCACGTCCGACGCCCGGCACCGGTCCTTGCGCGCGCCTGCGCCCGGGCAGACAAGGTAGGTTCGCGGGTCGTCGGTGAGCACGCTGACGTGCCCGAACATCCCGACGAGCTGGTGGGCGGCGAGGATCCTCGTCGCCGCGGCCAACTCAGTGCGCAACGCTGCGGTTTCGGTGGCCATGGCGGTCAGATCTCGTTTCCCCAGTAGTAGCGCGCCGCCATCTCGACCAGCTGCAGCTTGGCGTTCTGCTCGGCCGCGGTCATCAGCGGCCGGGCGGCGACCTGCGCGAACCCGCCGTTGGTGGCGACCGCCACGTCGGCGTCCCCGCGCTCCTCCAGGACGGGGTCGAGTCGGTCGAGCAGGCCTTCCACCGCCTCGGGCGCCGGGCTGGCGACGTCGATCACGCCCAGGCTGACGACGATTCCCGGCTTGACCAGCGAGACAGGGAACCGGGCGGTGGGATCGGCAGGGTAGTCGACGCTGATCCGCGGGAACGGCGTCTCGTCAAGCAGGGCGGCCACGGCCGTGGCGTCATAGCCGGATGCGGTCCCCGGCAGCGGTCCGGCGTCGGTCAGGTCGAGCCCGACCCGGAAGTCGGAGTGCACCTCAAGCCCCGCGAACACCGCACGATCCGCCTGGATGAGCGCGGCGAGCACCGCTGGCACGTCGATCCCGGCGGCCCTAGCCGCCGCGCGGCCGTCAACCGTCAGCAACGGCACGTACAGCGGGTTCTCCAGCGCCACGTACAGCACGCCGTCCGCGGCCAGCGCGGCGATCTCGTCCCGCAGGATGGCCGCGAGCGCCGCGCCTGCCGCCCGCACGGCGTCGACGTCCGCCGAGGACGCCAGCGCCGACCCGGCCGTCGCCAGGTACCCGGGGGACGGCAGGGTGACGAACACGTTGCGATCCACGGTGACGAGGACCGAGGCCGCCTCGGCCTGCGCGAGACGCCCGGGCGCCGCGAGCGCCTCGGCGGACGGGATCGACCGCACCCGGGAGCCTGGAATGCCCGCCAGACTGGCCAGCGGGGTGTCTCCCCGCACCGGCGCGAAACCCGCAACCTGGCCATGCGCCACCGACTCGAAATAGCTACGCCGGTACTGCCCGTCGCAGACGGCCGACAGGGTCAGCCGGCGCAACTGGTGGGCGAGCGCGACGACCGCCTCATCCGTCGCGTCGGCCAGCGCGTCCGCGCTCCGCCCCGAGGCCATGGCAGCCAGCAGCGACGCAGGCCGTACCAGGGATCCGTGGTGGTCGATGTGATATCCGTAGTCGTCAGCCATTCCCTGCCTCCGCCTATGTACCTATGAGAGTTACTCTGAGCTTTCCGGGGGTTGGGGGGCTGTCCCCCGCGGGATAACTGCGGTTTGCGGGCGCCGGCCCATTCGGGGAAGTCGAGGTCGAAGCCGGCCGCCCTGAGCACGTCCTCGCAGATCTTCTGGTCCTCGTCCGGGCTGCCGCCTGACACTCCGAAGCCGCCCACGATGGCACCGTCCCGCTTGAGGGTGTAGCCGCCCTTGGTGGCGACGATCGGGTGCTGGCCCATCCGGCCGACCTGGGTGAAGAAGACCGGGTCGGAGTTGCGCCAGCCTTCGAGCATGTAAGTGGGTCGCTGCATGACGGCCGCCGAGTAGGCCTTGGACAGCGCGATCGACGGGGTCATGGGCCGCGCGCCGTCCATCCGCTCGACCACCACGATGAAGCCGCCGTAATCGACCACGGCGATGGACAGCGCCTTGCCGAGCTCAAGCCCGCGCGCCCGCGCGTCATCGACCAGCTTCCTGGCATCGGCGTACGGCAGGGTCATGGAAGTTCTCCCAGATAGCGGCGTCATAGGGGCAGGCGCGGCCAGCCTACGGCGACGGCGGAACGCGGGGCAACGCCCGCACGGCGCACCGGCCGAACTCTAAAGTTGCAGCTTTCTCCCGGGCATGTCCCTCGAACCAGCGGGTGCGCCGTCCCGCGGCGCCGCAGACGTTAGCCGCCCTCAAGGAATACGGTTGACCCATGAAACTAGGTCTGCACATCTCGGACTTCACGTGGGATGGCGGCGCGCCCGAGCTTCGCGTCAGGCTCGGCCAGATCGCCCAGCGTGCCGAGGAAGCCGGCGTCGACCGGATCAGCGTCATGGACCACGTCTGGCAGATCGGCCACATCGGCCCGCCCGAGCACGAGATGCTCGAGGCCTACACCGCGCTCGGCTGGCTCGCCGCCAAGACCGAGCGCGTCAAGCTGCTCACGATGGTGACCGCCGTCGTCTACCGCGAGCCTGGCCTGCTCGCCAAGGCCGTGACAACGCTTGACGTGCTGTCCGGCGGGCGCGCGATCCTCGGCATCGGCGCGGCGTGGAACGGGGAAGAGTCCGCCGGCCTCGGCCTGTTCTTCCCGCCGGTCTCCGAGCGGTTCGAGCGCCTAGAGGAGGCCATCCTCATCTGCAAGCAGATGTGGAGCGGCGACGAGGGCCGATTCGACGGCACGCATTACCACCTGGGCCGCACGCTGAACTCCCCCCAGGCGCTGTCCCTGCCGCACCCGCCGATCCTGATCGGCGGATCGGGTGAGAAGAAGACGCTCAAGCTCGTCGCCCGCTACGCCGACGCGTGCAACATCGCGGCCTACGACCTATCGGCGACGGCCCACAAGCTTGACGTGCTCCGCCAGCACTGCCTCAATGAGGGCCGCGACTACGACGAGATAGAGAAGACCGCCCAGACCAGGTACGACCTGGGCGAGAACGGCGAGAACGTCAACAAGACGATCGAGCAACTCCACCAGGTCGCCGAGCTCGGCTTCAGCCAGGTGCACGGCTCGCTGCTCGGCGTGAGCAAGCCAGGCCAGCTTGACCTCCTCGCCGAGAAGGTCATCCCTGCCGTCGAGAAGTTCTAGCCGAAGCAGCACGATAAGCCCGCAAGCTCTGGCGGTCTCCGTGGTCGCTCTTTCCCCGTGTGCCCGTAGGCCGGCAGTAGCCGGCCCAACGGCACACGGGGGCCGCACTCGACGCCGCTCGCGATGGGGGTGCAATCTTACGTTGCGGCGTTCGCGGGAACGGTGCGCCTGGGCCGGTTGTTGATCAAAAGCGGGCGCCTACACTGCCCACGAGCCGGTCGGCCAGGCCCCGATGGCACCAACGAGAGGACGTCGCGTGACAACTCCAGCATCACCCGCAACTCCGGCGGGTCCGCGTCGGCGGCGGAAGCCGCCGAAGCGCGTCGAGGTCGTGTCCGTTTCCGCGATCGCGCCGCGGCTGGTGTCCGTGCTCGTCACCGGTGAAGATCTCGACGGGTTCGCGGACGCCGCGCCGACCTCGCACCTCAAGGTGTTCCTGCCCGCCGACGGCCAGGACGCGCCGAGCCTCCCCGAGTACACGCCGGACGGCGCCGTCTACGCCGACGATGGACCGCCGCCCACGGTCCGCACCTACACGCCGCGCGGCTACGACCCTGCCACCAAGACACTGGAGATCCAGTTCCTGCTGCACGGCGAGGGCCCGGCGTCCGCGTGGGCGCAGCGGGCCAAGCCGGGTGACAAGCTCGCGGTGGCCGGCCCAGGCGGCCGGTTCTCCCTCGAGCCGGTCGCGGACCACTGGTGGCTCGCCGCCGACGAGTCCGCGATCCCGGCCGTCGCCACCCTTCTCGAGGCGCTGCCTGAGACGACCACCGTGGACGTGCACGTCGAGGTCGACGGCCCGGACGACGAGATCGAGCTCCCCGGCCCGGTGAAGACCACGATCACCTGGCACCACAGGCGTGCCCGCGACGCCTACGGCGAAGAACTCGCGGCGGCCGCCCGCGAGGCGGCCATTCCCGGCGGCGCCAGGATCTGGGTGGCCTGCGAGGCGGCCGCGATGCGCGACATCCGCCGCTACTTCACCCGTGAGCGGGGCATCCCGGTCGCCCAGCTAGTCACGCGCGGCTACTGGCGCACCGGGGAGCAGAACCACCCCGACCACGACTACGGCGAGGATTAGCACCTACGCGGACTCGCGGACGATGACCCGGCCGGGCGCGGGAGCCAAGTCGTCGGCCGGGAGGCCGAGGATCGCGCATGCGACCTGGCGGCCGTGCGCCTCGGCGTCGATGTGCACCGTGGTCAGCGCGGGCGCGGCCAGGGCGCCGTACCCGTTGTCGTCGAAGCCGATCACGGCGAGGTCGCCCGGTGCGGACAGCCCGAGCGGTCGCATGGCCGCGAGCACGCGCAGCGCGACGTCGTCGTCGAAGGCCGCGACCGCGCTGACCGGGTCCGGAGAAGCGAGGAGGGCGCTGAGGGAGTCGGCCGCAGTCGTTCGGGATGATCCTGTT
Organism: uncultured Actinomycetota bacterium; assembly: GCA_963759545.1. Lineage (GTDB taxonomy): Bacteria > Actinomycetota > Actinomycetes > Streptosporangiales > Streptosporangiaceae > Trebonia. The sequence goes on along the minus strand of CAVXAB010000046.1, from coordinate 95,988 downwards.
GTTGATCTTGATCCGGAAACTGTGAACGGGACGAGCGGGGCAAGTCCGAGTGCCGCCGCGGCCTGGTCGGCGAAGCGCTGCCGTACGGAGCGCAGCGGCGTATCGCGGGCGGGCAGCGCGAGCGCGATCCGCTCGTGGCCACGGGAGGCCAGGTAGCCGACCTGCGCCGCGACATGGGCGGCGAGGCCGTCGCGCCAGCCGCCGCCGCTGTCGTCCAGTTCCCTGCCGGTCAGGTACGGCTCGCCGAACCTGAGCACGGCGCGCGGCGCGATGGTGTCGAGGACGAGGCGCTCCGCCGCGTCATGCGGGTGTGCGTACCGCACGAGCAGCACGTGCTCATGCGCCGCGAGTTCCGCGTCAAGACCGCCGATGTAACTGCGGGCGTAGTTGCCGTCGAGCGCCACGTCGATGGTGAGCAGGACGATCCGTGAGGTGCCCTCGCGCAGCGCGCGAGCCAGGCCGTTCGGCACGTAGCCGAGTGCGCGGGCCGCCTCGCGGACCCGCTCGCGCGTGCCTGCGGAGATCGACTGGCCGGGGGAGTCCGCGCAGCACGAACGAGGCCGTCGCGCGCGATACCCCGCTCGCCGCCGCGACGTCGTTCAGCGTCACTCGCGGCTGCTGGTCGGCCACTGCCACCTCCAGGTTTCCTTTCCCTGCGGGATGGTTGTGGCAGCGAGCCGCTCCTGGCGGCTCGCTGCCACAACCATCCGCCTCGCGGCTCTTGCCCAGACAGTACCGCAGGGATTAGAGTCCGAGCTTAATCGATCTACTAGATCGATTTAGTACTGGTAAGCACAAGCGAGAACCGAGGGAGACGGTCCATGGGCGCACCGAGCCAGAGCGGAGCCAGCCGAGCCTGCAGGACGGCATCGACAAGGCGGGATCGCCGATGAAGCTGCTCTGGCAGCAGAATCCGGCGCCATGGAACCCGGAGAACATCGACCCCGAGTACGTGGGCTGGCGCGAGGAGCAGCATGCCTGGCATGACGCCGTGTCGCTCTCCGACGTCTCGCACCACATGTTCGACACGTTCATCGCGGGGCCGGACGCCACGCGGCTGCTCAGCGACGTGTCAGCCAACAACTACGAGAACTTCGCGGTTGGCCAGGCCAAGCAGTTCGTCCCAGTGACGGGCAAGGGCGACATCATCACCGACGGCATCCTCGCCCGCGCGGCCGAGCACGAGTACATCCTGTCCGGCATCCCGGCCGCCCAGAACTGGGTCAAGTACCACGGCGAGAAGGGCGGCTACGACGTCGCCTTCACCACCGACCCGTCCACGGGCTTCCGCGGCGGCAGGGACCCGGTGCTGTTCCGCTACCAGGTCCAGGGCCCCGGCGCCCGTGAGCTGGTCGAGGCAGTGTTCAACGGCCCGCTGCCGCCGTCGAAGTTCTTCCACTCGATCCCGGTCACCCTTGACGGCCGTGCCTTCCAAGCCCTGCGGCACAACATGGCCGGCCAGGACGGGTACGAGTTCATCGGGCCGTGGGAGCACGGCGCGTTCGTGAAGGACACGCTGCTCAGCGTGGGCGCGAAGTTCGGCATCGTGCACGTCGGCGCGCTCGCCTACGCGAGCGCCAGCGTGGAGAGCGGCTGGGTGCCCTCGCCGGTCCCTGCCATCTACACCGACCCCGAGCTCGCGGACTACCGCAGCTGGCTGCCGCTCTTCGGCATCGAGGGAAAGCGCCCGCTCAACGGCAGCTACTACTCCGACAACATCGAGGACTACTACGTCTCACCGTGGGAGCTCGGCTACGGCCGCTCGATCTCGTTCAATCACGACTTCATCGGCCGCGACGCACTGCGAGCGGCGCAGGAGACCGCACCACGCACCAAGGTCACGCTGGTCCTCCACCAGGAGGACGTCAACGCGGTGCTCGGCGAAGACCACGGCTACTACCTCACCTACGCCAGGCATCGCGTGGAGCGTGCCGACGGTGACGGAGACCTCATCGGCCTCACTCACCAGACGGCAACGCTGGACACCGCCGGCACGATCCTGGCGCTCACGCTCATCAACAAGGAGCACGCCACTCCAGGCACCCAGGTCACGGTGATCTGGGGCGAACACCCCGGTGCGGGGACCGCCAAGGACGCCGACCTCGGCTTCCAGAAGATCCGTGCCACGGTCGCCCCCGCGCCGTACGACGCGTACGCAGCGACGCAATACCGGCGCCACTAACGGCCATACGATCGTTTTGTGGTGTGAACCAAGAGATGCCCGGTGGGATTAAGTTTCCGCACGTGAACCCATACCATGAAGTCACAAGGACATACGAGATTTCGGGAATGGGCATTACGTGAGCACTGTGCTAGACGACTTCTCCATGGAGATGACCGGCAAGGACGTCGCGAAGGTGGAGAACGCGGCGAGCGTGATCCCCCCAGGTACCCGGATCAACGTCACGTTCCTGGAGAACGAGGACCTGGCGATGCGGGTCAACGCCGCGGCGGCCGTCAAGCGCCTCGGCTTCACCCCGGTCCCGCACATCTCCGCCCGCCGGCTCAAGTCGCAGGAGATGCTCGAGGAGTACCTCACCGCGCTGCGCGACATCGGCACGTCGGACAACGTCCTCATCATCGGCGGCGACCCGACGGTCCCGATGGGCCCGTACGAGGAGTCCCTGGCCGTGATCGAGTCCGGCCTGCTCCAGCAGTATGGCGTCAAGCACGTCTCGATAGGCGGTCACCCCTCCGGCGACCCGAACATCCCCGCCGACGCGCTCATGCCGGCGATCGAGAAGAAGGCGGCCGCGCTGGCCAACCTCAACATCCCCGGCTCGATCATCACCCAGGTCGACTTCGACGTGGACCGGGTGCTCTCCTGGGTGGCGGAGGTACGCGACCACGGCGTCGAGCTGCCGATCCGCGTCGGCGTGCCGGGCCCGGCAAGCGTGAAGCTGCTGCTCGGCTTCGCCGGCCGGCTCGGCATCTCCACGTCCGCGACGATCGCCAAGAAGTACGGCCTGTCGGTCACCAACCTGCTTGGCAAGGCGGGCCCAGAGAACTTCATCCGTGACCTGCAATCGGGCCTCGACCCGGCCAAGCACGGGGTGGTCAAGCTGCACTTCTACACCTTCGGCGGCTTCAAGACCACGGCCGAGTGGATCGCGAACCACAGCCAGGACTTCTGACCTCGAGACGCGCCCGTTTTATCCGGATTGTTCCGACCGTACCGCGGTCCGGCCCATGATCATGTGAATTTAGCAGCTAATAAGCTGTGAAATCCACATGATCATGGAAAATAGCTTCGATCATGCCGCGCCGGGCGCGTGGGCGCCGCGTGCCCGCCCGCGCATGACCACGCCTGTCGTCGTCATGCCGGTGGCGTGATGCCGAAGGTGATGCGGTAGTCGCAGACTCCCGAGCAGGTGAAGACGCTGGTCGCGTCGTCGTCCACGTAGGAGTAGGCGTACGGCTCGGCGCTCTTGAACACCGCGGCGTAGTCCACGGGCCACTGCGCCGGATTGCAGGCGGCCCTCGACGACCACTGGCCGCGGCAGCAGTACTGGTCGCCGCCGAGCCTGGCGCAGGCGGAGATGCAGCCGACGACCGCGCCGCCCGCCTTGACGTCGAGCGCGCTCGGGCAGTTAACGGGCTTGGTGCAGCCGGCGGGCACGCACCCGTTCTGGCTGATCTTGTCCTTTGTCCCGCCCGACGACTTGGTGATGTTGATGTACATCGGCAGATTGGCTCCGTCGACCATCGAGACGTCGTAGAAGTCCAGGCTCTTCCACGCGTCGAAGTTCACCTCGGCGAGCGTCGCGGGGATCGTGCCCCAGCCCTTGCACTGGAACAGGCCGCCGCAGTCGCCCGTCTGGCAGTGCCCGACGCCGGCGCTGTTGAAGGCGCAGCCGGTGCGGCCCCAGAAGCGGGTGTTCAGGTTGTTTGGCGTGGTGATCGTGACGCTCTGCCCGGCGGGCAGCACCCAGCCCGTGGCCGCGAGCGGGGTGCTCGCGTTGGGTGCCGCCGCGACCCAGATCGTCTGGGCCATGTGATTGACGAACGTCACCAGGCGCCGATCGCCGGCCGGCTGGCCGGCGACCACCGAAGGGGGTGGCTCGGTGGCCGCCGGGTCTGTGGTGGAGATGGTGGCGGACGGCCGGGCCGGCGTCGGCGTGGCCTTGTCCGGACGCGGCGACGGCCGGGTGGCCGCGGTGCGCGCGGCAGTCGCCGGGCTCGGTGACCCGCTGCCGGTGCTGGCCGTGGCGACGGTCGTGGCCGGGTGCTGCCCGCCCGCCGCGCTCGTGCCAAGGCCGGCGCAGCCCGCCGTGAACGTGATCGCGGCCACCGCCGCCGCGTAGGCCATCACCCGGGCCCGCCACCTGCCGTTCCCTCGTCTCCCGCGTCCCGCCTGCCCGCCGAATCTCACCCGGGTCCTCCCTGCACAAGTTGGGCTCCTGTACCGGAGACGGCCCGGGTACCGGTGGATAACAGATTTCTCTGCGGGATTTTCCGTTATCTGGGGACTCGCGTGGTGTCTCCTAGTTGTGATGCGAACTCCAGCAGGGGCTGACCCGGAACTCGCGACGGTCATCGCCGCGCAGCGCGGCGACAGGGAGGCGCTTGACGCCCTGGCCGCCGGCTACCTGCCGCTGGTCTACAACATTGTCGGCCGGGCCATGAACGGCCACCCGGACGTCGATGACGTGGTGCAGGAGACGATGCTGCGCGCCGTGCGCGGCGTCGGTGACCTGCGCGATCCCGCGGCGTTCCGCTCGTGGCTTGTGGCGATCGCGATCAGGCAGGTGCGCGACTCCTACCGGGACCGCCTCGCCCAGCCGCCCGCCGTGGAGTTCGACGCCCCGGTCGCTGACTTCACCGACCAGACCATCGAGCGGCTCGGCCTGTCCGGCCAGCGCCTCCAGACGGCGGAGGCGACCCGCTGGCTCGACGACGACGACCGGCCGGTGCTCGCACTCTGGTGGCAGGAAGCGGCGGGGGAGCTCACCCGCGCCGAGCTCGCCGCCGGGCTCGGCCTGACGGCGGCGCACGCGGCCGTGCGGGTGGCGCGGATGAAGGAACGCCTCGTCACCTCCCGCATGATCGTGCACGCGCTCGGCCGGTTCCCGCCGTGCGGCGACATCGCCGTCATCACGGCCGGATGGGACGGCGAGCCGAGCCCGCTGTGGCGCAAGCGGCTGGCCAGGCACGTCAGGGACTGCCAGTGGTGCCTGGCAGGCACCGCCGACATGCTCCCCGCCGAGCGGCTGCTCGGCGGCCTACCGCTGCTGGCGGTTCCGGCCGGCCTCGCCGGCCGGGCCCTCGGCGGGGCGCTCGGCCGGGTGGCCGGCCAGGCGGCCGGCCGCCTGGGCCTGGCCGGCGGCGGCCGCGGCGGCCGCGGCCTGCGCGCCGCCCGGCACGCCAGGCACGCGCGGATCCTGTCGAAGGGCGCCTTCACCGTGCAGCCCAAGCTGATCGCGGTGGCGGTCGCGGTGGCGACCTGCGCGGCGGGCGGGACGTTCGCGGTCGCGCACACAAGCCACCCGTCGGCGCCGGCGGCGATCGGCGCGCCCGCGTCCCCGACGACGCTCGCGGTCCCGCCGGCCCCGCTTGCCACCCACTCGGCGCACCTGGCACGGCCAAGCAAGCCGCCGTCCAGGCCGGCCAAGCGGCAAGCACCCACGCCGCCGCCCGCGACCGTGAGCAGCGCGCGCAAGGGGGTAAGCACCTGGAACTTCACCGGCGCCACGCAGGCACTCGCCGACTCTGGCGCGTCCTGGTACTACAACTGGGGCGCGGCACCGAACGGCATCGCCGCCCCGGCGAGCGTGGGCTACGTCCCGATGATCTGGGGCGCGGCCAGCGTTACCGCCGCCACCCTGGCCCAGGTCGGCGGCGAGGGTCATGTCCTGCTCGGCTTCAACGAGCCTGACCTGGGCGGCCAGGCGAACATGAGCGTGGCGCAGGCGCTCGACCTGTGGCCCAAGCTGATGGCCACCGGCATGACGCTTGGCAGCCCCGCGGTGGCGTCGGGCGCGGCGACCCCCGGCGGGTGGCTTGACCAGTTCATGGCGGGCGCGAAGGCGCGCGGCTACCGCGTCGACTTCATCGCCGTGCACTGGTACGGCGGCGACTTCACCACCGGCCCCGCCGTCCAGCAGCTTGAGTCGTACCTGCAGGCGACCTACGCGCGGTATCACCTGCCGATCTGGCTCACCGAGTTCGCCCTCACCAGCTACAGCGGCGGGACGGCGACCTTCCCGACCGAGGCGCAGCAGGCCGCCTTCCTCACGGCGGCGACGAAGATGCTCGACGGCCTGTCCTACGTGCAGCGCTACGCCTGGTTCGCCCTGCCGACCTCATCCGGCAGCGGCACCACCGGCCTGTTCAACCCAGGCCCCTCGGTCACCCAAGTCGGCCAGGCCTTCGAGGCGGCCCGCTAGCGGCCAGAAAGCCGGCCAGAAGCGGCCAGGAAGCTGGCCCCAGAAAGCCGGCCCCGCTAGCGGCTAGGCGAGCGCGGCGTAGGCGGAGGACCAGAAGTCCCTGGCCACCTCGGGCGGCTCCGGCGAGGCCAGCATCCGCTGGGTGAGCAGCGCGTGGCGCGTACATGCTGGTGAAGCGCGCCAGCTTGGCGGCCGGGACGTGGAACGCGGTGTCGGCCATGCCGAGCGGCTCGAACACCCGCTTGCTGAGCACCTCAGCGAACGGTGCCCCTGTGACCCGTTCGATGAGGATGCCAGCGACCATCGCGCCGGTGTTGTACAGAAAGCGTTCACCGGGCTGGTCGATAGGGGGAGCGACCCGAGGGCCGCGATCCACTGGTCGGGGTTGTGCGGGGTGGGCGGCCACGGCGGTCCGAGCGTCCTGAGCTTGAGCTCCTCCTCGGCCGCCTGGACGATCGGCAGTGGCTCCGGCGTGAAGACGTTCCCGAACCCGAGCCGGAACGAGAGCACGTCCTCGACGGTGATCGGTGGGAACCGCGCCGGTCGACGTGTGCCTGGCCAGCGCCGCGTCAAGCGCAGCAAGCCCCTCATCCGTGAATCCGTCACTGCTCATGCCGGCTCCCGCCGCTAGATCAGCTTGTCCCTATGATGACGTATCGGCGTTCGACGATTCATCGGCGGCGCGTGGGGGAAATTTCACCGGGTGGCCGGCCCGGCCGATGAGTTACGCCCGGAGGACGCTGGATGAGTGCTGTCGACGACTACGCCAGGAACAACGAGCAGTACGCGCTGACCCACGCTGGCGGCGCGCCCGGCCGGCCGTCTAGGCACATCGCGATCGTCGCCTGCATGGACTCGCGGATGGACATCTCCCCCATGCTCGGCCTGCGCGACGGCGAGGCGCACGTGATCAGGAACGCCGGCGGCGTGGTGACCGACGACGTGGTGCGGTCGCTTGCGATCAGCCAGCGGCTGCTCGGCACCCGCGAGATCATGCTCATCCACCACACCGACTGCGGCATGCAGAGGACCACGGACGACGAGTTCAAGCGCGCGGTCGAGGCGGAGACGGGGATAAGGCCGCACTGGGCCGTCGAGTCGTTCGGCGACGCCGAGCAGGACGTCCGTCAGTCGATCGGCCGGCTCATGGCGAGCCCGTTCATCCCGCACAAGGACGCGATCAGGGGCTTTGTCTTCGACGTGGACACGGGCAAGCTCAACGAGGTGGCCTAGCCAGCGCAGCGCGCGGCGCGCGATTCGAGGTAGCGCCGTTCCGGCAGGCTAGTGGTGCGCCGCGCGGCCAGCAGGTAGCTGGCGCGGGCGGCGTCGCGCTCGCCTGCCATGTCAAGCAGATGCCCGCGTACGGCCGCGACGCGGTGGTATCCGGTCATCCGCTCGTCCGCGTCCAGGCTGCCGAGCAGGTCAAGGCCGGCCTGCGGGCCGTGCACCATGGCGGCGGCCACGACAAGGTTGAGCCGCACGACGGGCGATGGCTTGATGCGTTCAAGCAGCCGGTACAGCGCCAGGATCTGCCGCCAGTCGGTGTCCGCCGCTCGCGCGGCCTCATCGTGGACAGCCGCGATCGCGGCCTCCAGCTGGTAAGGCCCGACCGGCGCGGCAGCGAGCGAGCGCGTGATCAACTCGGTGCCCTCCATGATCGCGGCCGCGTCCCACCGGTCCCTGTCTTGCTCGGCGAGCGGGACCAGGGCGCCGTCCCGGCGGGTGCGCGCCCCACGCCGCGCGTCGGTGAGCAGCATGAGCGCGAGCAGCCCGGTCACCTCGCCGTCGTCGGGCAGCAGGCGGTGCACGGCACGGGCGAGGCGGATCGCCTCGCCGGTCAGTTCGCTGTCGCCGAGGCGCGGCCCCGAGGTGGCGGTATAGCCCTCGTTGAAGATGAGGTACAGCACGTGCAGGACGGCGGCGAGCGCCTCGGCCTGCTGCCGCGATCCCTGGGTCAGCCGGGCTCCGCTTGCCTTGAGCCGCTGTTTGGCGCGGGTGATGCGCTGGCCCATCGTGGATTCCGGTACGAGGAACGCGCGCGCGATCTGCGCGGTGGTCAGGCCGCCCACCGCACGTAGCGTGAGCGCTACCTGCGAGGCCTCCGTCAGCGCCGGATGACAGCACAGGAACAGCAGGCTGAGCGTGTCGTCACGGCCGGCTTCGTCGTCGTGGTCGGCGGCCGGCGCGACGGCGGGCAGTTCGTGAGCGGCGGTGACCTCCCGGTTGCGCCGCGCGTCGTCGCTGCGCCACTGGTCGATCAGCCGCCGTGCGGCCACGCTGACGAGCCAGCTTCTCGGATTGGCGGGAGTGCCTTCGGCCGGCCACTGAACGGCCGCGGCGAGAAGCGCCTCCTGCACGGCGTCCTCGCACTCGGCGAAGCTGCCGTAACGGCGGATGAGCGTGCCGAGGACCTGCGGCGCAAGCTCACGTAGCAGGTCCTCGGCGGTGCCTGGCGCGGTCAGATGTCGGCCCCCGAGTCGTACATGACCGGCCGGACCTCCATCGCGAAGTACCTGGCGTCCGGCCAGCGGGCGGCGATCTCGACGGCGCGCTCGGGACTCTCGACGTCGATGGCGAGGTAGCCGGCGAACTGTTCCTTCGCTTCCGCGAACGGGCCATCGGTCGCCGTGATCGCGCCGTCCCTGACCCGCACGGTCTTGCTCAGCGACTGGTCCGCGAGCGCCATGCTCCCGACCAGTTCGCCCGATCCCCTGAGCTCGTTCATGATCGCTTCGACGTCGGTGAAGATCGCCTGACGCTCCTCTTCCGGCAGGCTCTCGTAGGCGGACTGGTTGTTGTAGATCAGCAGCATGTACTTCATGTGACCTCTCCTCGTCCTGGTGCCCCCGGATGGGCTCCACTGCCAGGTAGTCGGAGCCGACTTCACGTTTTCGACGTCCGCATGTCGAAACTACCCGTGGCAACGACCCGGTGACCGGCTGCCTGCGGCAGTTGGGGCTCGTGCATGATGGAGCCATGGACACGCCGCCGCGCCTGACACCCTTGCTTGAGCAGTTCGACTGGGGCTGCCTCCGGCTGCTCAACCGGATGACGGGCCCTGAGGTCGACAGCGGCAACGGCTCGCCAACCCCGGCGTCGCTGATGACCGACGAGGAGTATTTCTGGGAGCCGGTCCCCGGCTGCTGGTCGGTCCGCAGGCGCTCCGCGGGGCCCGGTCCGCGCGCGACGTGGCTGGTCGGCGCGGGGGAGTGGGGCCGCGACGGGTACACCGACAAGGAGCCTTACCCGCCGCCGTTCACCACGATCGCCTGGCGGCTCAGCCACCTCACCGAGATGCTGGCGATGCGTGCCGACTACTCGACCGGCAGCCGGTCCATGACCAAGGACACCTTCGTGGTGAGCGGCGACGCGGGCAGTGCGGCCGCCGCCCTCACCGAGGCCGTCGGGGCGTGGCGCGGCACGCTCCTGCAGTCCGATGACGCCGCACTCGACACCGCCGGCTACAGCACGTACCCGTACGGCAGCGACGCCGAGGATATGTTCATCGACATCGTGTGGTGGGTCAACCAGGAGGTCTTGCACCACGGCGCCGAGATCGCACTGCTCCGCGACCTCTACCGGGACAGCGCCGGCCGGGACAGTGCCGACCGGAACGGGGCCGACCGGAACGGGGCCGACCGGGACGGGGCCGGGCGCGGCTGACCGGTCAGGACGCGGCCTTCGCCGTCCGCGTGCCGGTGCTCCTGCTGCTGGCGCTGCCCGTGCCCCTGCTGCTGGTGCCGCCCGTGCTCTTGCTGCCGGCGCTCCTGGTCGCGGCGGCCTTCCTCGTGGCGGTGGCGCGGGGCTTCTCGCGGGCGTACATAAGCGCCTGCTTGCCGTCGCCCGGGCTGCGCCGTTCGATCTCGAACAGCGTGGTCGCATTGATCAGGTCGCTCAGCTTGCCGTAGCCGTAGTTGCGTGAGTCGAAGTCGGGGCGCTGGTTGGTGAGGATGTTGCCGACCGCGGCGAGCGGTGCCCAGCCGTCGTCGTCTGACGCCCCCTCGACCGCGTTGCGCAGCAGGCTCACGAGCGCGGCGTCGTTCTTCAGCTGCGTCGCCGTCGCCGGCTTGTGCCGCTCTTGCTTGCCGCCCGCATCGCCGCCGCCAGTGTCCTGGTCCTCGTCGATGAACCGGAGGTTCTCCACGTAGATGAACTTGTCGCACGCCGCCACGAACGGCTTGGGCGTCTTGCGCTCGCCGAACCCGTAGACGGTCATCCCCGATTCCCGCAGCCGGGCGGCGAGCCTGGTGAAGTCGCTGTCGCTCGACACCAGGCAGAACCCGTCGAACCGGCCCGAGTACAGCAGGTCCATCGCGTCGATCACCATGGCGGCGTCGGTGGCGTTCTTCCCCGTCGTGTAGGCGAACTGCTGTATCGGCTGGATCGACTGCGCGAGGAGATGGTCCTTCCACCCGCGCAGGTTCGGCGCCGTCCAGTCGCCGTAGGCGCGCTTGACGTGCGCGATGCCGTACTTTGCGACCTCCGCGAGCAGTCCCTCGGTGATGGACGGCTGCGCGTTGTCCGCGTCGATGAGGACCGCGAGCCTGACTGTGTTCTCCGTGGCCATGGCGTCAGTATCCCCCCACCAGGCGGATCAAGATCCGAATCACGATCAAAACCGTTATCCAGAACGTAAGCGGCTTACTGCTATCCGGCACCACGCTTTGCCCGGTCGATGAGCGCCTGGATGCCGTCGAGGATCAGGTCCACGCCGGCCAGGAACTCCTCACGCTCGGACAGCGCGTCGGCCGGGGATGAGGCCCAGGCGAGCCGGTACAGGTGCGGGTAGGTCCGCTCGTCGACGAGTTCGCGCAGCAGTTCCTCGAACGTGAGCGGCGGGGCCTGCCCGCCGTCGCCGTCCGGCTGCCCGCCCGCCGCCTCCGCCTGAGCCTGCCCCGCCTGCGCCGCCTTAGCGAGGGCCGCCGCGGCGCGGGCCGCGTCGTTCGCCATCCTGGCCTCGCTGAGCGTGTAGGAGGAGATCAGCCCGATGGCCCGTATCTTCTGGGACTCTGCCAGGCCGGTTCCGTCCAGCGCCTCCAGTGCCCGTTCGACGAAGTGCATTGAGTTGGGCGATAGCGGCGGAGCGGCCATCGGCAGCTGGGTGATCCACGGATGAAGGTCGAGCATGTCCCGCTGGATGATCGCCCACGCCCGCAGCCGTGACCGCCAGTCGTCGCCCTCGATGACGAGGCTTTCCGCACCAAGCGCGCTGGCGTTGAACATGAGCTGGAGCAGTTCATCCTTGCTCGCGACGTAGCGGTAAAGCGACATCGTGGTGAAGCCGAGCTCGGCGGCCACCCGGGCCATCGAGATCGCCTCAAGTCCCTCGGCGTCCGCGACCCGGACAGCGGCGTCGACGATGGCCTGCGCGGAAAGCCCGGGCCGCGGGCCGCGCTTGCCCCGCTCGCGCCGTCCCCACAGCAGGTCGAGCCCCGGGGGAAGCGGGCGGGGCGCGGGAGCCCCTGACGCTGCCTCTGCCATAAGTCCTCTCCTCACGAGCTGACGCTTCACGTTACGCCGCGGCGCCGCGGCGAGCTGTCGCGGCTGTGCCCTTAACGAAACAAGGCCCTTGACGAAACTGTGTATCAAGCATACTTTTGCGTGTATGGCATACACAACTTGTATGACGTACACAGTAAATGCCGTGGGCATTCGCAAGGCCTTCCGGGGCAAGACCGTGCTTGACGGGGTTGACCTGGCCGTCCCGGCCGGCCAGATCGTGGCGCTCCTCGGCCCGAACGGCGCGGGTAAGACCACGTTGATCCGCATCCTCGCCACGCTGCTGCGCCCAGACGCGGGCACCGCCACCGTGGCCGGGCATGACCTGCTCGCCGACCCGGCAGGCGTGCGGCGCGCGATCAGCCTCACCGGCCAGTACGCCGCCGTCGACGACATGCTGACCGGCGAGGAGAACCTGCGGATGATGGCCAGGCTGCGCCACCTGCCGCCGCGGGAAGCGCGGGACCGTGCGGCCCGGCTGCTGCGCGAATTCGACCTCGCCGACGCCGGCCGCCGCCTGGTCAAGACCTACTCGGGCGGCATGCGCCGCCGCCTCGACCTGGCCATCAGCATGATCACCCGGCCGGAGCTGCTCTTCCTCGACGAGCCGACGACCGGCCTCGACCCGCGCAGCAGGGACCAGCTCTGGTCGGCCGTCAAGGGCATGGCCGCCGACGGCGTGACGGTGCTGCTCACCACCCAGTACCTGGCTGAGGCCGAGCAACTCGCCGACAACATCGTCATGCTGCACGAGGGCCGGATCGTGGCCGCGGGGACCGCCGACCAGCTCAAGTCCGCCGTCGGGGCGGCGAGCCTGGACGAGGTCTTCCTCGCGCTCACCAGCGCCGCTGACGACACCGATGACCTCGCGACCGTCCACGCACCGGAGATGACCCGATGAGCACCGCTTACAGTTCCACTAACCAGGGGCCTCATTACCAGGGGTTCACTGACCACGGTCCCGCTTACCGCCCGGCCGCTATCCTCAGCGACACCGGCGTGATGATCGCCCGCAGCCTGCGCCGCTCGGTGCGCGACCCTGAGGCGTTCATCACCGCGCTCGCCCTGCCCGTCACGCTGATGCTGCTGTTCGTCTACGTGTTCGGCGGCGCGTTCAACGCCGGCGTCAAGGCCAGCGGCGCCGGCTACGTCAACTACGTGGTGCCCGGCCTGATCGTGCTGTGCGCCGGCTTCGGCGCGGGCACCACGGCGGTCGCGGTCGCCACGGACATGAGCAGCGGCATCGTCGACCGGTTCCGTTCCATGCCGATCGCCGCCTGGTCGGTGCTCGCCGGGCAGATCGTGGCCAGCCTGGCGCGCAACCTGCTCGCCACGGCGCTGGTGATCGCCGTCGGCCTCGGCGTCGGCTGGCGCCCGGTGGCCGGGCCGGCGCAGTGGCTCGGCGCGATCGCGATGATCGTGGGCTTCATCCTGGCCATGTCGTGGCTCGCCGCCTGCTTCGGCCTGCTCGTTGGCGGCCCGGAGGCGGCCAACGGCGCCACCTTCGCGCTCATGTTCATCCCCTACCTGAGCACCGCCTTCGTCCCGGCAAGCTCGATGACCAGGGTGCTGCGCCCGGTCGCCGCCAACCAGCCGTTCACGCCGGTCATCGAGACCATGCGCGGGCTGTGGATGGGGCATACCTCGACCGGCGCCTCCGTCGGGCACGAGGCACTGCTCGCCGCCGCCTACTGCGCGGCCATCCTCGCCGTCGCCGCGACGACCGGCAGCTGGCTCTTCAGGCACCGCACGGCCGGCCGCTGACCCGTCATCGGCGGTCATCGGCCGGAAGGGCGAAGCCACGAACCCGTTCGGAATACGGATAACAGCAACTGGGGCGGACCCGCGGCCGGGGACCGCCCCAGCCTGCGCGGGCATTTGCCATGCATGCACCGGTAACGGCATGCGACCGAAAATTCTCGCGACCTTTTCGTTACATAACGCGCTTACGTAATATCTTCCAGCGTCACTCCGCGCTGCTCATCGGTCCGCGCGGAGCGTGACGTCACTGGGGAAGAAGCCAAAAATCAATGGCTTTCTTCGTGTCAAAGCCACACGCAGAAAGCCGTGGCCACGCTGCGAAGACGCGGGTCGCCGGGGTGTTGACACCCCTTTTTCAGCGGTTTAGCGTGAACTCAAATTTATTGGTCTATCAATTCTGTACGCCCTGCGGCGCCAGCCGCAACGTGCAGAGGAGGGCCGGAAACGGGACTGTTCACCGCGGAGAGGCGGCAGGGTGCGATGATGCGCTTGACAGGAATGTCTCGTCGGATAAGAGCTGGCTCAAGATGGCGTATAGCCGCCGTTGGGGCCTGCCTAGTGGCCGGGGCTGCGGCCTGCAGCTCAAGTTCAAGTTCTGCTCCTCCGGCGGCCTCGAGCACGGCGGCCTCGAGCCCGCGACGGCGGCGAGCGCGACGACGTCGCCCTCCTCGGCCGGGGCGAACACGGCGACCGCCTTTGCCGGGTCGGTCACCAACTACCAGCAGTTTGTCGGCGCCTCCGGCGCGGCCAACAAGTCGCTTTCACCCGTCACGATCGGCTGGGTGAACGAGCAGGGCGGCCCGCCGTCCCAGACCTTCCCCCAGGCGACCCTCGCCGCGCAGGCGACCGTCAAGTTCATCAACAGCGCAGCTCGGCGGCGTGCACGGCCACCCGGTCCAGCTGTCCACCTGCTTCATCGCCGCCGTCGAGGCGCAGGGCACCACGTGCGGTGACCAGATGGTCAACACCAAGGGCGTCGAGGTGATCGCCGAGGGCATCGACGCGGTCGGCAACGCCTCCATGTACGGCGTGGTCAACGGCGCGATCCCCACGCTGGTCGGCGTGTCCGCCGACCCGGCCGACGACACCGGCAAGAACGTCTTCGAGCTTGAGGGCTCCGGCGCGAGCGCGACGGTCGCGTTCGGCCCGTTCCTGCGCTCGCAGTACCCGAACGACAAGACGATCGCCATCGCCTACCAGAACCTGCCCGGCGCGGTGCCGATCAGCCAGGCGATCCAGAAGTCCGCGCAGTCGAGCGGCTTCACCGTCACGATGATCCCCTACTCCTCCACCGCGACCGACCTGATCGCCCAGGCGACGCAGATGGAGCAGGCGCAGATCACGGTCCCCGACTGCGGCTTCGTCGACTGCCCGCTGATGGCCAAGGCGATGAGCGAGATCGGCGCGAAGCAAGCCGGCCCTCTCGGTCCCGCTGTGGACCGACCTGCCCGGCGCAGGCCTTCCCGGGCGGTGACCTGCCGCAGTGGATCGCCGGCGAGGCGACCGCGAACCTGGCCTCCACCCAGGACCCGGGCGTCGCGGCGTACAACAAGACGATCGAGGCGAACGGCCTGTCGGCCGCGAACGCGATCAACCCGTTCTCCGGCGTCGCCTTCGGCAGCCTGCTGCTCGCGGACAAGATCATGAACGAGATCCCGTTCTCCTCGCTCTCCCCGTCCGCGATCACGGCCAAGCTCAAGACCTACACCGGCCCGATCCCGCTCGGCCCGACCACGATCAACTGCTCGGGCACGCTGTACCCGGCGGACAAGAACTCGTGCAGCGACTACGACCAGTTCTACGAGTACGAGGGCCAAGGGCAGTGGAAGCTGCTTGAGGGCTGGACGAACTAACTAAAAAGGGAATCCAGATCCGTGCAGAACATCCTGCTCTTCGCGGTCCTCGGACTCGGCGAGGGCGCGCTTATCGCCGCCCTCGCCATGTCCGTGGTCGTCTTCTACCGGGGCTCAGGCACCGTCAACCTGTCCATGGGCGCCATCGCCATGGTGGGCAGCTACCTGTACTACAGCGTGAACAACGGTGCGCTCGGCTTCCGCCCGCCCTGGTGGCTCGCCTTCATCATCGTCCTCATCTTCATCGCCATCCTCGGCACGATCATCGAGCTTGGCCTGTTCTGGCCGCTGCGCGGCAGTTCGCCGCTGGCCAAGCTGGCGGCCTCGCTCGGCCTGCTGCTGCTCGCGCAGTCGATCATCTCGATCGTCTACGGCAACAGCACGCTGTCGCCGACTTCGATCCTGCCAAGTGGCGTCTTCCACCTGTTCGGCGCGGTCGTCCCGGTCGACCGGATGATCCTCGCCGGCATCGCGATCGTGCTCGGCATCGCGCTGTGGGCGCTGTACCGCTTCAGCCAGTTCGGCCTGTCGACCAGGGCGGCGGCGGAAAGCGAGCGGTACGCGATGTACGCCGGGGTGTCGCCCCGCCGCCTGTCGCTGGTCAACTCGCTACTTGCCAGCATCATCGCCGGCGCGTTCGGCATCCTCGTCGCGCCGCTGATCACGCTGAACACGACCACGCTGCCGCTGGAGATCGTCCCTGCGCTCGGCGCCGCGCTGTTCGCCGGCTTCAGCTCGCTCGGCGTGGCGTGCTTCGCCGGCCTGCTGATGGGCGCAGGGGCGTCGCTGCTCAACTACTGGGCCTCGCAGAGCTGGTTCCCGCAGTCCCAGGGCAACCCGCTCAACGGCCTGGCCGAGCTGCTGTTCTTCGTGCTTGTCGCGATCGCCATGTTCTGGCGCGGCTCGAAGGTGCCCGCGCGCGGCGAGATAACAGACAAACGGATGCCGCTCGCGCCGCGGCCAGAGCACCTGACGCGATTCTCGGTGATCGGCCTGGTGGCCGGCGTCGTGCTGCTGATCATCTTGCCGTACGAGTTCCGGCAGGCGATGGTCAACTCGATGCTCGGCGCGATGATCTGCCTGTCGCTTATCGTGGTGGTCGGCTTCGTCGGTCAGATCTCCGTGGTCCAGGTCGGCCTGGCCGGAGTCACCGGGTACGCGATGTCGCACATGCTGACTAACGTCGGCGGTGTGTGGGCGGACTTCCCGATCGCCGTGCTCGTCGGCGTCGGCGCCGCACTGATCGTCGGGTTCATCACCGCGGTCGCCTCGCTGCGGGTCAGGGGCGTGAGCCTCGCCGTGGTGACCCTGGCCGGCATGTACGCGATCGAGAACTTCGGGTTCGGCAACGCGGCCTGGGGCCAGCAGAACAGCGGCTCGCCGGTGAACCCGCTGCACATCTTCGGCCTGAACCTGTCGCCGACCGCGGGCTTCCGCGGCCTCGACGGCAAGGTGCCGAGTCCGGTCTTCGGCTTCGTCGTCCTCGTCGTGCTGATCCTGCTCTGCCTCCTCGTGGCGGCCATCAGGCGCGCCACGTTCGGGCAGAAGATGCTCGCCGTCCGCTCCAACGAGCGCGCGGCGGCGGCCGCGGGCATCGACGTGCGGCGGGTCAAGCTGACCGCGTTCATGGTGTCCGCACTGATCGCCGGCATCTGCCGGCGCGCTCTACGCCTACAACTTCCAGACGGTCAGTTCTGACCTGTTCGGCACGGTCAACTCGCTGGTGATCATCGCCTACGCCTACTTCGGCGGCATCACGATGATCACCGGCGCGCTGTTCGCCGGGCTGGGCGCGACCCAGGGCCTCATCCCGCAGGCGTTCGACACCTGGTGGGGGCTGAGCGGCAACTGGGCCCTGCTGATCGGCGCGGTCGGCCTCCTCGTGACGCTGGTCGGCAACCCCGACGGTGTCGTGGGCACGGCCTACTGGAAGCGCAGGACGAAGGCGAAGCAGCGCGCGCTCGCGGCCGCGGCGGACGGCGCCGAAGCGGTCGTCGACGTGCCACCGCCACGGGAAGCGGCCTCGGCGCAGCCCTCGGCGACCACCTCCGTCGACAAGCCATTAAGAACGCCGCGGGCGGCGGGCCGCGACGCGCCCGCCAGCCTGCGGCTACGCCTTGTGGTTTTCCCTAGTCCTGGCCGGCAGTGGAGGTCCCGGTGCATGGCGGGGCCGACGCCTGATTGATAATTACGTATGGCCACCTTCGCTCCAGGCAGGGCATCAGGCAGGAACAACGCGGCATTCGACCCAGAATCGGACGCCGGCGGCGGCCCGGGAAAGCCCAAGCGCACGCGGCGGCTGAGCGCGCAGGAGCGCCGGGCGGACCTGCTTGAGGCGGCGGTCATCGAGTTCGCGGAGAGCGGCTACCACGGCACCCGCACCGCGGACATCGCCGCCAGGGCCGGGGTCTCGCAGCCGTACGTGTACGCGCTGTTCCCCGACAAGCGCGCCCTCTTCCTCGCCTGCCACGACTGGACGACCGAGCGGATCAAGGAGGCGCTCGAGAAGGCGAGCGCCGACCTTTCCGGCGACGACGACATGGAGCAGGCGCTCGACCGCGCCTACCAGGTGCTGTTCGACGAGCGCCCGCACCAGGTCCTCTTCCAGGTCCAGGCGCACGCGGCCGCGACCGCCGACCCGGCGATCAGGGAGCCGGTCAGGCGGCGGTTCATCGAGCTGGTCGAGCTGAGCGAGCGCAACGGCGCGCCGCGCGAACTCGTCCTGCGCCACATCGCCCGCTCAATGCTCGGCAACGTCGCCCTGGCCCTCGACCTACCGCCCGAATACCGCCCCGTCGCATAGCCGAAGGGAGCAATCCTGCGGAACGGGTGCGCACGTGCCCGTTCTGTCCGGGTTGTCCCGGCCGCACCGCCCCGCCTTTCAGAAGCAGCCCGCGCGTGCCCGTTTCGTCCGGGTTGTCCCGGCGGCGCCGCGGCGCGGCCCATGATCATGTGGATTCCGCAGCTCATTAGCTGCGGAATCCACATGAAAACGAAATCACTGTCGATCAGGCCGCGGCCTGTGCGTGGGCGCCGGTGCTGGCCAGCGCATGGGCCGCGGCGCACGCTAAGCAAAGAATGGCACCGCCGGGCCTAGGGGCGCCCGCAAAGGCCCCGGTCCTTCCCTGTGGCGCGCGCCAATTGACACCCTGGCACCCCACCGTTAACGTCAGGAAAACTGATTGATCAATCAATCTAAGCGGAAGGCTTACGACGACGATGACTTCCGTCTTTCGCGCGCGCGGCGTGTCGGTCAGCTTTGGCGGCGTTCGCGCGGTGGCCGGGGTTGACCTCGAGATCGAGGCCGGCGAACTCGTCGGGCTTATCGGACCCAACGGCGCGGGCAAGACCACTTTCATCGATGCCATTACCGGCTTCGTCCGGTCAGAAGGCACCGTGGAACTCGGCGAGACGACACTGAACGGGCTGCCGCCGCACGTGCGGGCTCAGCGCGGCCTCGCGCGGACCTGGCAGACGGTCGAGCTGTTCGACGACCTGACCGTCAGGGAGAACCTGACCGTCGCGGCCAAGGGCGGCAAGGGCGCCTCGGTCGAGGAGGAGCTCAAGGTGCTCGACCTGGTCCACGCGGCCGAGTCGATGCCGTGGGAGCTCGCCCAGGCCGAGCGGAAGCG
The DNA here is from genome assembly GCA_963759545.1 of uncultured Actinomycetota bacterium. Lineage (GTDB taxonomy): Bacteria > Actinomycetota > Actinomycetes > Streptosporangiales > Streptosporangiaceae > Trebonia. The sequence goes on along the minus strand of CAVXAB010000046.1, from coordinate 76,857 downwards.
GGCGGGCATCGGCCGGGCGCTGGTGGCGAAGCCACGGCTGCTCTGCCTCGACGAGCCTGCGGCCGGCCTGGACGCGCGGCAGAGCAAGGAATTCGGCGCGCTGCTGCCAGGCATCGCGCGAACGGGCACGGCGGTGCTGCTCGTCGACCACGACATGGGCCTCGTGCTTTCTGTCTGCGACCGGGTGGTTGTCCTTGACGCGGGTTCCGTCATCGCCCAGGGCACCCCGGCGGAGATACGCGGCGATGAGCGGGTGATCGCGGCCTACCTGGGGCACGCGTCAGCGGGAACAGCGGGAGCATCATCATGAGTGAGCAGGCCACGCCAAGCGAAGGCGCGATCCCGGCACCGGCGGGCACGGCGACGGCGGAGCCAGTCCTCGAGCTTGACGGCCTGACCTCCGGGTACAACGGCTCGGCGGTGCTGCGCGACATCAGCCTGACGGTCCACCCAGGCGAGGTCGTGGCCCTGCTCGGGGCGAACGGCGCGGGGAAGACCACCACCCTGCTGACCATCTCGGGCATCGTCAAGCCGATGGGCGGCAGGGTCCTCTACCTGGGCGCCGACTGCAAGGGCAACTCGCCCGACGCGCGGGCCCGGCTCGGCGTCGCGCACGTACCCGAGGGGCGCGGCGTCTTCTTCGGACTGACGGTGGCGGAGCACTTCAAGCTCGCGCACCGCGGCGAGACGCTGGACGCGGCGGCGGCCTTCCAGTACTTCCCCGCGCTTGAAAGCCTGACCGGCCGTCGTGCCGGGCTGCTCTCCGGCGGCGAGCAGCAGATGCTCGCGCTCGGCCGGGCCCTGGCCCGCAAGCCAAGGCTGCTGATGATCGACGAGCTGTCGCTCGGCCTCGCGCCGATCATCGTCGAGCGGCTGCTCCCCGTGGTCCGCAACTACGCCAAGGACAGCGGCTGCGGCGTGCTGCTCGTCGAGCAGCACGTGGAGCTTGCGCTCACCGTGGCGGACCGCGGCTACGTGCTGTCCCACGGCGAGATCACGACCTACGGCGACGCCGCGACGCTGAAGGCCAACCCGGACCTGGTGCTGAGCAGCTACCTCGGCGAGCAGGCGGCCGAGGAAGGTCAGGGCGGCGCTGGCGAACGGCATAGCGCAGGCGCGCGCCGCCAAGATCGTCGTGTGCGTTAGCCGGCAGTGCCGGCAACGGCACATAGGGATCTTGCCCGGCGGGTCTGCTGGCCTGGAGGTGCCTCCGCGACAGCGGCGGGAGCGCGGGAACGCCGCGGCCCGGTAGCATCGTTGTAGTTCACCGCCGGAACCCTGGCATCCGGGTTCCGTGCCACAATTCCGTTCCGACGTCCACGTGAGGCAAAGCCGTGTCCCAGATCAAGATCCAAGTGCTCGACCGCCAGGCTCAGCGGAGTGAGCGCGAGGTGACGACGGGGACTACCGCCGGCGACCTGTACGCCGACGACAGGGACGTGGTCGTCGCCCGCGTCAACGGGCAGCTCCGCGACCTGGCCCGGGTGCTTGCCGACGGGGACGAGGTCGAGCCGGTCACCGCCGACTCGCCTGAGGGCCGCGCGGTGATCAGGCACTCGACCGCGCACGTCATGGCGCAAGCGGTGCAGCAGGCGTTCCCCGAGGCGAAGCTTGGCATCGGCCCGCCGGTGGAGAACGGCTTCTACTACGACTTCCAGGTGGACCGCGCGTTCACCCCAGAAGACCTGAAGTCGGTCGAGTCGCGGATGCGCGACATCGTGAAGCAGGGCCAGCGGTTCGTCCGTCGCGAGGTGACCGACGCCGACGCGCGGGCCGAGCTGGCGGACGAGCCGTTCAAGCTTGAGCTGATCGGCATCAAGGGCAAGACGGGATCCGACGACGAGGCCTCCACCGAAGGTCGGCGCGGGCGTGCTGACCATCTACGACAACGTGGACGCCAAGACAGGCGAGTTGCGCTGGAAGGACCTGTGCCGCGGCCCGCACGTGCCGTCCACCAGGCAGATCCCGGCGTTCAAGCTGATGCGCAACGCGGGCGCGTACTGGCGCGGCAGCGAGAAGAACCCGCAGCTCCAGCGGATCTACGGGACCGCGTGGGAGTCGCGCGCCGCGCAGGACGCCTACCTGAAGATGCTCGAGGAGGCCGAGCGCCGCGATCACCGCAAGCTCGGCGCGGAGCTCGACCTGTTCTCCTTCCCCGAGGAGATCGGCTCCGGCCTGCCGGTGTTCCACCCCAAGGGCGGCATCATCCGCAGGGAGATGGAGGCGTACTCGCGCAAGCGGCACGAGGAGGCGGGCTACTCGTTCGTCAACACGCCGCACATCACCAAGGGCCAGCTGTTCGAGACCTCTGGGCACCTGCCGTACTACGCGGACACGATGTTCCCGCCGATGGAGCTTGAGGGCAGCGAGTACTACCTCAAGGCCATGAACTGCCCGATGCACAACCTGATCTTCCGTGCGCGTGGCCGGTCCTACCGGGAGCTGCCGCTGCGGCTGTTCGAATTCGGCAGCGTGTACCGGTACGAGAAGTCCGGCGTGGTGCACGGGCTCACCCGGGTGCGCGGGCTGACCATGGACGACTCGCACATCTACTGCACCAGGGAGCAGATGGAGGACGAGCTGCAGTCCGTGCTCGCGTTCATCCTCGATCTACTGCGCGACTACGGTCTCGATGACTTCTACCTGGAGCTGTCGACCCGCGGTGAGTCGGAGAAGTTCATCGGCTCCGACGAGGAGTGGGAGTCAGCGACCGAGACGCTGCGCCATGTCGCCGAGGAATCCGGCCTTGAGCTGGTGCCCGACCCGGGTGGCGCCGCGTTCTACGGGCCGAAGATCTCCGTCCAGGCGCGGGACGCGATCGGCCGGACCTGGCAGATGTCGACCGTTCAGCTCGACTTCAACCAGCCCAAGCGGTTCGGCCTCGAGTACACCGCCGCCGACGGCAGCAGGCAGCAGCCGATCATGATCCACCGGGCGCTGTTCGGCTCCATCGAGCGGTTCATGGGCGTGCTGATCGAGCACTACGCCGGCGCGATGCCGCCGTGGCTGTCACCGGTGCAGGTGGTGGGCATCCCGATCGGTGACGCCCACGTCCCTTACCTGACCGACGTCGCGGTCCAGTTGGCGGACCGTGGCATCCGGGTCGAGATCGACGACAGCGCCGACCGGATGCAGAAGAAGATCCGCAACGCCCAGAAGCAGAAGATCCCGTTCATGCTCCTGGCGGGCGACGACGACGTGGCGGCTGGTGCCGTATCGTTCCGCTACCGTTCCGGCGCCCAGAAGAACGGCGTGCCAATCGCGGAGGCGATCGACGAGATCGTCACCGCGGTGGAAACCCGCGCCCAGGTCTGACCGAGATGACCGCACGGCCCGTCGCGGCGCACCCGGCAGGCTATGAGCTTGAGCACGAGCTGGCCGCGGCGGGGTCCGCGCTGATCGCGGGCGTCGACGAGGTGGGCCGCGGTGCGTGGGCGGGCCCGGTCGTCGTGTGCGCGGCCATCGCTCGTGCGGGGTTCCCTGAACCGCCGGGCGGGCTGACCGACTCCAAGCGGCTGACGGCGAAGCGGCGGTCCGAGCTCGCGGCGGAACTGCCCGCGTGGGTTGAGGCGTACGCCTTCGGCTCGGCCAGCCATGAGGAGATCGACGCGCTCGGCATGACCGCCGCGCTCAGGCGGGCCGCTCGGGCCGCGCTCGGCGAGTTGACTAGCCGGCCGGACGTGGTCCTGCTTGACGGTAAGCACGACTACATCGGCTCACCCTGGCGTGTCCGCACCGCGGTCAAGGCCGACCTGCGCTCGGTCTCGGTCGCGGCCGCATCGGTCCTGGCCAAGGTGCACCGCGACGCGCTGATGGCCGAGCTGGGAGAGACTTGCCCCGGCTTCGCGTTCGCCGACAACGCGGGCTACCCCGCGCCGGCTCATCTTGCGGCCCTGGCCGCGCATGGCCCGACGCCGTACCACCGCCTGTCCTGGTCCTACCTGGACGACCTCCCGGAGTGGCGCCACCTGAAGGTGCGCCGCCCCGAGATCGAGGGCCAGCTCACGCTGCTGTAGCGCGGAAGCTGAGGCAGTTCCGCTACCGCCCCGTGGCCGGTGCCTCTGGCTGCTCTTGGTGAGCTACCGTCTCGGCGGACGCGAGCGGTGCGAACAGGAACAGCCACGCGACATTGAAGCCTACGAAGAGCAGGGCCGTCAGCAGCACGGCCACCGTGCGCTGCATGTCGGCACCGCCGATCACGGCGAGTACCGCGATGGCCAGGTAGAGGATCACCGCCGGCGATGTCGGCGATGTTCCTGACCCGCGCGCCGCCGGGCAGGCCGCGCACGGGAAACAGCGCGGCCGCGCCGACCAGCGAGATGATCACGAAGGACACCCGCCAGAAGTCCGGGTTGGCCGTGTCGATGAGCGCGATGACGCCCATCAGGCCGGGCAGCGCGAAAAAAAGCGCGACGGCGTAGGTCCGTCGGCGAAGTTCCCTGCTTGCCCGCACCTCATCGGCGCGCATCTGCACCGCCACCAGCCAGAGACCGAGCAGCGCGAGGCATGCCGGTGAAAAAGCACCATAGAACGCGTCAAGCATGGGCCCGCCCCCCATAAGTACACACGTTGTCAGCGCAACACTACGCTCTTGCGGCCGGCCGCTGGACCCCTGTTTTCCTGGATCGGCTCCCGGTATATCGGTTGACGATATATAGTCGGGGCATGCCGAAGCGAGATGGGCCGCGAGGGGATGACGGGACAGGGCTCGCCGGGTTCGGGCGGTACGCCGGGCCGGCCACGCTGATCCTGTCCAGCCTGGCCGACGGGCCCAAGCACGGGTACGCGCTGACGAAGGACGTTGAGGAGTTCGCGGGTGTGCGCCTCGCGCCGGGCACGCTGTATGAGGCACTTGCCCGGCTGGAGTCGCAGGGGCTGATCGAGGCGCTTGAGCCGGCCGACCGGCGGCGGCCCTACCGGCTCACCGCGCCCGGCGCCGCGGCGCTGCAGGCGCACCTGGACGCGCAGCGCCGGGTCACCGACACGGGCCTGCGCCGCCTCAGGGCCAACTGGGGGACAAGTTGAGCACCGCGAGAACGCCACGCGGGCGGGCCGCGCGGCTGCTGCGCTGGTACCCGCGTGCCTGGCGGGAGCGGTACGGCGAGGAGTTCGCCGAGCTGCTCGTCGCCGACATGGAAGAGCGGCCAAGGTCGGCCGCGCGCACGCTCGACGTCGCCAGGGCCGGGCTGACGGCGCGGGCCGCGACCGCCGGTCTCGCCGGATCCTCGCTGCCCGGCTCGTCGCCCGCCGACCAGGGACGCCACGTGCGGGCCAGCCTCGGCACGCTCTGGGCGGCGCTCGCACTGTGCCTGGCGCTCGGTGCCGCGATGTGGTCGCAGCTCGCTATCGCCTGGCGGTGGGCCCCGGTCACAGCGGGCTTGGAGATCACACTGCACTCGCCGCTGGCACCGAGGCTGTCGGCGTTGCTCATGACGTCGACGTCAGCGGCGGTACTCGCCTTCCTCGTGCTCGCCGCGCTCGCCGTGCTCCCGGTTGGCTACGCGGTCGCGCGGAACTTCCGCCCCGCGGCTGGCCGTCCCCGCGCTGGTGCTGGCGGCGGCGGTCGGCGTGCTCGCGGTCGGCGGTCATCATTTCATCTACCAGTGGCCGGGCACCGGCGGGCGTGGCGGGCAGGGGCCGCTGTTCCCCTCCATTCCTTCTGGGTTCCTGGCGTTCGTGTGGTCGCTCACGTACTGGTTCTCGTCCATCTGGGGGCACTGGTCGTTCCTGTCCGGGCTGAGCACGCAGGACCTGGCCTGGATGGCGGCAAGCCCGGTGGCGTTCGCGGCCGCCGTGGCCGCCGCCGTGACCCTGGTGCGCCGCGCCGAGCTGCCGCCGCGGCTGCTCGCCTACGAGACGCGCATCGCCGCCGTGGCCTGCGTGATCACGGGCGTCCTGCTGATCGGCAGCGGAACCTGGGTCTACGCGGGCCGTCCGCCCGGCCTGACCATCGTCGGGCAGGTCGACGCCTACGCCGGCCTGATCGACCTCGCGGCCACGGTACTGCTCGCGCTGGCGCTCGCGACCGCCTGCCTGGCACAGCGAACGGCCCTGCGCACCCTGCGGCTGGCGGGGCGATGACCATGACAAGCACGCCGGCCGGCGACGCGGGCAGCGCGGGCGGCCGGCAGGCCCCCAGGCGGCGGTTCCTCCGCTACGCGCTCGGCGGCGTCGTGGTCGCCGCGGCCGCCGGGACCGCCGGGTTCGAGCTCGTCTCGCACGGCGTGCTGCCAGGCAAGAGCGAGCTAGACCAGCTTGACGGCGCCTGTGCTGTTCCGGCGGCCGACCTGGCCGGTTACGCGCCGCCGGGCCCGCAGCACTCAGGCACCTTCTACTCGGCCGCCCGCCAAACCACCGTCGGCTACACGATCGCCTACCCGCCAGGTCACCGCCAGGGAGACCGGCTGCCGCTGGTCATCGCGCTGCACGGGTTCGGCGGCAACCACGCGGACGCGCTGTCCGGGCTGTCACCCGCCCAGGCGGTGGCGCTGAAACCGGGCGGCACCCCGCTGCCACCGATGGCCCTGGTCACGGCGGACGGCGGTGGCGGCTACTGGAACCCGCACCCAGGCGACAACCCGCAGGCCATGCTCGTCGACGAGCTGATCCCGTTGTGCCAGCGCGCGGGCCTGGGCGCTGGCTCCCGCAAGATCGGCGTCCTCGGCATCTCCATGGGCGGCTACGGTGCCATCCTGCTCGCCGAGAAGTACCCGCACCTGATCGGCGCGGTGGCCGCGATCTCCCCGGCGATCTGGACCAGCTACGCCGAGGCCAAGTCGGCGAACGCGGGCGCGTACGCGTCGGCCGCCGACTTCGCGGCCGACGACGCGGTCACCCATGCCGGGGCGCTGGCCGGCGTCCCCGTCCGCGTCGCCGCGGGATCCGGCGACCCGTTCTACCCCGGCGTCCAGGCCCTGGCCCGCGCCTTGCCGGAGAGCGCCGAGGTGTACTTCGGCGGCGGCTGCCACACGGGCCCCTTCTTCAACTCACAGGAGCCGCCGTCGCTGGCGTTCCTGGCCCGCCACCTAACCTCACGCCGCGACTGAGTGGTAGCGACTGCCCGGGCACCCCACCTCTTTCGGCCCCCAGGCAGCCGTGGCCTTCCTCTGCCCGACGAAGTAAGCCGTATTCGTTCTGGCGACCGATTTTGTTTTTGCCTTTAGTCGGCGTCGCCGGACAGGGCCTCGGCCCTGTCCTCGGCTTCAAGCTCAGCCTCGGCCGCCGCCGACTCGGGACCCGCGGCGAGCGCCGCCGCGGCCGCCGCGGCCTGGATGCGCTCGGCCTGGCCGAGCAGCTTGTGGCCGGTGGAGAGGATCACGATGCCGAGCACGAGCACGACGGCGCCCAGGTAGAAGGGGAAGTGGATGTTGATGGCGAGGACCAGTCGTCCCGCGACGTACGGGGCAAGGCCGCCGCCGATGAACCGCACGAACGAGTACGCGGCGGATGCGACCGGGCGCTCGACAGGGGAGACCGTCATGACAGCCTGCGTGGTGATCGTGTTGTTCACGCCGCAGACGATGCCGGAGAGGATGACCAGGATGATCAGCACCGGCTTGTCCAGCGTCCAGATCGCGATGCCCAGGCTCAGCAGCGCGAAGACGGACAGGTTCGCGTACATGGTCTTGGCGATGCCGAAGCGGGCCTGCAGCCGCGGCGCGCCGAACACGGCGAACAGCGCGACGAAGATCCCCCAGCCGAAGAACACCAAGCCCAGCTTGATCGGCGAAAGCTCCATCGGGAACGGCGCGTAGCCGAGGATCGTGAAGAAGCCCCAGTTGTAGCAGAGCGCGGTGAGCGCCATGGTGAGCAGCCCGCGGTGCCGCAGCGCCTTGAACGGCGCGGCGAAGCTCGTCGCGTGCGCGGGCTTCGGCGTCTTCTCGACGAGTACCACGGTGGCGATCAGCGCGATCGCCATCAGCACGGACACGCCGTAGAACGGCCCGCGCCAGGAGATCTCGCCGAGCGTGCCGCCGACGAGTGGGCCGACCGCGATGCCAAGGCCGAGCGCGGTCTCGTAGAGCACGATCGCGCCCGCGAACCCACCGCTAGCCGAGGCGACGATGACCGCGAGCGAGGTCGCGATGAACAGTGCGTTGCCCACGCCCCAGCCGGCCCGGAACCCGATGATGCTACCGATCGAGTTCGACGACCCGGCCAGTGCCGCGAACGCGACGATGAGGACGAGGCCGGCGATCAGCGTCCACTTGGCGCCGATCCGGCTGGAGACCCAGTTAGTGATGAGCATCGCGACCGCGGTGACGACGAGGTACGACGTGAACAGCAGCGTGGTTTCGCTTGGCGAGGCGTGCAGCTGGTTCGAGATCGCGGGCAAGATCGGGTCGACGAGGCCGATGCCCATGAAGGACACGACGCAGGCGAACGCGACCGCGAAAACGGCCTTGGGCTGCTTGAACGGGCTCGCAGCGGAGCCGTGATTGGCGCCACTCATGATGAAGCTGTACTCCTCAGTGCTGTGCGATTCCGTGCAGGGGCTTGATCCGATGCACGCGTGATTCCCTCAGCGCACCGCGGCCCTGGCCGGGTCGTCGTCGCGGGGGATGCTGGCGAGCGCGTCAAGCGCGGGCAGCGCGATGGCGAGCGCGGCGCGGTGCTCAGGGCCGAGCTGGGCGATGATGGCGGCCATCCGCTCGCTCCTGACGGACCGGCGGCGCGCCAGGACCGCCCGGCCCTCGTCGGTGATGACGACGAGGACCACCCGCCCGTCCTCCGGGCTCGCCTCCCTGTGCACCAGGCCTGACTCCTCCAGCCTGCTGATCAGCTGGGTCATGGCCGGCTGGGTGACGCCCTCGCGGGCGGCGAGCACGGTCAGCCGCTGCGGGCCGAGGCGCTCGATGGCCGCGAGCGTGGCGGCGGCGGTCATCGACAGCCCGCTCGCCGGGCTCAGCGAGCGGAACAGGCGGAAGATCCCCTCCAGATCGGTCGTGAGTGCGGCCGCGAGCTCGTCGAGCGGCATCGTTCCGGAAGGGATCTCCATAAGAAACTTATATCACAAGCTTATATAAATTGGCAAAGGCTGCCGCCGTCTCGGTGGCGTCCCTGGCGCTTCGTCGGTTCCCGCGGCATCCCGTTCGATCGGTTCCCGCGGCATCCCGCCGCGATCAGCCGCGGGTCTGCCGCCCTGGCCGCCGTGAGTCATCCAGAACGGAGGCGTGGCCGCGTGCCGCGCCGCGCCGCTCTTACCCGCGCGCGGAGGAGACGAGCGACGCGAATACCACGACGGAGCTGAGGTAATGGCCGGTCGCCGCGTCGTAGTCGCCGCCGCAGGTGATGACCCTGAGCGCGGCATAATGGGCCGGGGCGTAGATGGTATTCGCCGGGTATTCCGCTTTGGCATATTCCCGCACGCCGGTCACGCGGAAGACAGCCGTGATTCCGTCGGCGAGCGTCACGTTGATGTGATTGCCCGGACGGAGCGCGCCAAGCCGGAAAAAGACCGCGGGTCCCTGGTAACTGTCCACGTGGCCTTCGATGACGGCGGTCCCGATCTGGCCGGGTGTCACCGAGTACTTGTACCAGGCGGCCTCATTGGCGCTCGTGATGAGGTTGGGCACCTGCATCGTGCCGTCATTGTTGCGCCCGAGGTGAAGGAGCCGCGACTGGACGCCGATCGCGGGGATGGCGACGGACACGGGCGGCGACTGGTGCAGCGCTGGTCCCCGCGCGGCGCCCGGCCCGGTTTTGCCCGCGGCCGACGCTGCCGGGGCGGGGGCGTGCTGCTGCGCGAGCACGGCGACAAGCATCGCTATGGCGCCGCCGAGGACCAGGGAGATCCCCGTGAGCCCCGCCAGCCTGACCCGGGCACGGCCACGCGGCGGCGGCTGGGGGGCGAACTGGCTCTCTGGCCAGGACATGACCACGCGCAGCCCGGCAATGCGCGGCCGGCCTCCCATATGGCGTGCCTTCCCTATAGCTTGCGCCGTGCGTTACGGGTCACCCGTCAATAATCCCATTAGGGCCGGGCTTGCGCAAAAGACGCGCAACGGGCACGTTCCCGGATACCTGCTCGTCAGCGTCTCCAAAACTGGCATCGAGTCAGTCGAGGCAGGCTCCTCAAGCAGCTACGGTGACGATTTCTGGAGCACCTGAGCGCAGCCCGAGTGGCCCTGCTGGGTCCCGGCCGTTCGAATGAAAAGTGACGCCGCTCGATATGGCTGGCGATGAGCGCATCTCCCGTGCCGGGAAATGCGCTGGTCAGCGTGTCTGGTGACCGCCGGATGGCGGGATTCTCCCATTATCTGCTCGCGTCGATGGTTGATGCCCGATGGTGGGGAAATGCATTATCTGCAGGGCCGTTCTCCCTTGGGGGGATGCTCCGTGGAAAAGCGAATTTATCGGACACGCATTCGAGGAGGGTTCATGAAGATGCGCCTGATCCCGCCCGTCGCGGCCCAGGGTGCGTGGCCGATCGCGGGCCGCTCGGCGGCCGGGGCGATTCTCCTCGCGGTGACCGTTTCCGCCTGCACCGGCGGCGGCTCCTCGGTGCCGTCGATCTTCACGCCGTCGACCTCGACGAGCGGGCACTCCTCGTCAACCGGCGAGGCCACGCGCACCCCGTCGCCCTCTGGGCAGGTCTCAAGATCGTCCAGCAGCTCATCGGCCAGCGCCACCTCGACCGCCCGGGGTGGCGCTTCGGCTTCCGGCTCGCCGCACTGCCTCGAGTTCCGCGCACGCGTCAACTTCCACGCACGCCTCGAGTTCCGCGTCCGCGTCGAGTTCCGCGCACGCCTCCAGTTCCGCGTCTGCCTCAAGCTCCGCGTCTGCTTCGCACTCGCCGACGCCGCCGCCAACCGAGACCGCGACTCCGCCCCCGCCGTCGCAGACGCCGGCCACGACGTTCCCGACCACGGCACCGGAGACCGGCGGCGGCGGCACGGCCGGCCTGCAGGACGGCGTGCTGTTCGGTGCGGGCGGCGTGGCGGTCCTCGTCGGCTTCGGCACCCTCGCCTACCGCAGGCGCCTCTCTCGCAAATTCGCCGTTAACCACCCCGACCCGCGCGACCCGGCATCCCCCGACCAGGCGAACCGCGACCCAGCGAGCCGCTAGCCGGGACCCGGCGAGCCGTTAGCCCGGTCGGCCCGCGGCCTGGACCATGATCAGCTTTTCCTACCTGCTGCGCAAAGTTTTCCGGGTGGGCGGAGTCTGCACGTTAACCGCCGCCGCGCAAACCGCATAGTGCGCGCCCTCCGCCACGTTGGCCAGGGGGCACGCTCCGAGTCGAGCGACCAGGGTCGGCGGGCCGGGCCAATACCCTGCGGGGGTATGGTATGGTACACATGAGCTGCTGGAGGTAGGACATGCACGGGTACACGCCGGACAAGGACAAGTACCTGACGCGACTGCGCAGGATCGAGGGTCAGGTCCGCGGCCTGCAGAAGATGGTCGAGGACGACAAGTACTGCATTGACATCCTGACTCAGGTGTCCGCGGTGACGAGCGCGCTACAGTCAGTCGCGCTCGGCCTGCTCGAGGACCACCTCGGGCACTGCGTGGCGCAGGCGACCGCCGAGGGCGGCGATGTCGCGGCGGCGAAGGTCCGCGAGGCATCCGAGGCCATCGCCCGCCTTGTGAAGTCCTGACCGAAGGCCCAGGGAATAAGGGGAGTTGCGCGATGACATCGACGACGTACCAGGTGACGGGCATGACCTGCGAGCACTGTGTGCGCGCGGTCACCGAGGAAATAGAAAGCCTGGCCGGCGTCGACTCGGTGACCATAGCGCTTGTCCCTGGCGGCGCAGTCGGCGGTCACGGTGACCACCGACGCCCCGCTCACCACCGAAGCGGTCGCCGCGGCACTCGACGAGGCCGGCGCGTACCACCTGTCCGGCCTCGGTGACGAGGACGGCGCGATCATCGCTCCCGCCCGCACCCTGCCGCTCGTGTGACCCCGCCCAGTCAAGGCGTGGGACGGGGAAAGTAAGCCGCATTCGTTCGGAGTGATGATCATGAGCACCACGGACCTCGTCATCGGCGGGATGACCTGCGCGTCGTGCGCGGCGCGGGTTGAGAAGAAGCTGAACAAGCTCGATGGCGTGACGGCCATGGTCAACCTGGCGACCGAGACCGCCCACGTGTCCTTCCCCGACGCGGTCACCGTGGCGGACCTGATCGCGGTGGTCGAGCGCACCGGCTACACGGCCACGCCGCCCGCGCCGGCGAACGCGGGGCCCGACGCGGCCGCGGGCCCGGCGGACTCGGGCGCGCCGCGGCGGCGGTTGGTCGTGTCGCTGGCGCTTGCCGTTCCGGTGACGGTGCTCGCGATGGTGCCCGCCGCCCAGTTCCCCGGCTGGCAGTGGCTGTCGCTCGCGCTGGCGACCCCGGTCGCGACCTGGGGTGCCTGGCCGTTCCACCGCGCCGCGGCGGTCAACGCGCGGCACGGCACGGCGACCATGGACACGCTGGTGTCGGTCGGGGTGGCCGCCGCCTACCTCTGGTCGCTGTACGCGCTGATCTTCGGCAATGCCGGGCACATTGGCGACCGGATGACGTTTTCCTGGCTCGCTGGAGCCCCTGCTACCAAGGACGGCGGGACGGACGCCACCTACCTGGAGGTCGCGGTTGGCGTCACCGCGCTGATCCTGCTCGGCCGGTCACTCGAACTGCGGGCGCGGCGCCGGGCGGGCACCGCGCTGAAGGCGCTGCTCGACCTGGGCGCTAAGCAAGCGACGCTGCTCCGCGACGGCCGCGAGGTAACCGTCGCCGCCGGCGCGCTCGTGGCCGGCGACGAGTTCGTGATCCGGCCAGGGGAGAAGATCGCGACCGACGGCGTCGTCATCGCCGGGCACTCCGCGGTTGACACGTCCATGCTGACGGGCGAGCCAGTGCCGGTCGAGGCCGGGCCGGGCGACACCGTGACCGGCGGGTGCGTCAACGTCGGCGGGCGGCTCATCGTCCGCGCCACCCGGGTCGGCGCGGAGACCCAGCTCGCCCAGATGGCGCGGCTGGTCACCCAGGCGCAGGCGGGCAAGGCACAGGTGCAGCGCCTCGCGGACCGCGTCTCCGCCGTGTTCGTTCCCGTCGTGTTCGCGATCGCCGCCGTGACGCTGATCGGCTGGCTGGCCGCCGGCGGGTCCGCCGCGTCCGCGTTCACCGCCGCGGTGGCGGTACTGATCATCGCCTGCCCGTGCGCGATGGGCCTGGCCACCCCGACCGCGATCCTCGTCGGCACCGGCCGCGGCGCGCAACTCGGCATCCTGATCAAGGGCCCAGAGGCCCTGGAGAGCACCCGCAAGGTCGACACCGTCGTCCTCGACAAGACCGGCACGGTTACCACCGGACGGATGACGCTGACCGACCTGGTCGCGGCCCCCGGCCTGGACGAGTTGGAGTTGCTCAGGTACGCCGGCGCCGTGGAAGCGGCGTCCGAGCACCCGATCGCCGCCGCGATCGCCGCGGGTGCCCGCCTCCGCCTCGCCCAGCCGGACTTGCCCGACATTTCCGATTTTTCCGCTCATTTCGGCCAGGGTGTCTCTGCGCTCGTGGACGGCCACGCCGTCCTCGTCGGCCGCCGGACCTGGCTCGCGGACCAGTGGGCGCTCACGATCCCGTCAGAACTGGCGCGGACGGCGGACGAGGCGGAAGACAAGGGCCAGACGGTCACCTTCGTCGCCTGGGACGGGGCGGTCGCCGGCGTGCTGATCGTGGCGGACACGGTCAAGCCCACGTCACCCGAGGCGATCAGGCGGCTGCGCGCCATGGGCCTGCGCCCGGTGCTGCTCACCGGCGACCACGAGCGGGCGGCGCGCGCCGCGGCCGCCCAGGTCGGCATCGACGAGGTCATCGCCGGCGTCCTCCCGGCGGACAAGGTCGACGTGATCAAGCGACTGCAGGACGAGGGCCGGACGGTCGCGATGGTCGGCGACGGAGTCAACGACGCGGCCGCGCTCGCCCAGGCCGACCTCGGCCTCGCGATGGGCACCGGCACCGACGCCGCGATCGAGGCCGCCGACCTGACGCTGGTCAGCGGCGACCTGCGGGCGGTTCCCGACGCGATAGAGCTGTCAAGGAAGACGCTCAAGACGATCAAGGGCAACCTCGCCTGGGCCTTCGGCTACAACGTCGCGGCCATCCCGCTGGCCGCGTCCGGCCTGCTCAACCCCATGATCGCGGCCGCCGCGATGGCGTTCAGCTCGGTTTTCGTGGTCACGAACAGCCTGCGCCTGCGTCGCTTCCGCCCGCCTCACCGCCCAAATTAACCATTTCTTAACTATTCTTGGCGGTACGGGAGCTCCTTCGAGGTACTCCCCAGGAGGTGTGTCAACGATGACAACCAAGAAGACCGCCAGCACGGGCATGCTCGCCACCGGGCTCGCTACCGCGACCCTGGCCGCCGGCCTCGCCCTTCCCGTATCCACCGCGGCCGCCGCCCCAGCGGCAACCGCGTCCGTCACAAGCACCGTTAACGTCAAGGCGATGCGGGTGGCGTCGGCCCAGGCGCTGCAGCCGTGGCCGGTGCTGCGTCAGGGGCCGAACAGCGCCTGGCCGAGGGTCACCGTCCGCTCGCTGCAGTACCTGCTGAACGCCCGCGGCGCGAAGCTCACCGTCGACGGCATCTTCGGTGCGAAGACCAAGGCGGCCGTGGTCGCGTTCCAGCGCGCGCACCACCTGCCCGCCGACGGCGTGATCGGCGCGAAGACCTGGGGCGCGCTTATCGTCACGGTCAAGCTCGGCAGCACCGGGTCCGCTGTTCGCGCCGTCCAGGACCAGGCCAACTTCCGTAACCTCAGGAACGGGCATTCACTGAACGTGGACGGCATCTTCGGCCAGAAGACCCAGTCCTGGGTCCGCGGGTTCCAGCAGGCCGAGGGATTCAAGGCGGACGGCATTGTCGGCCCGCTCACCTGGCAGGCACTGGTGACCGAGTCGCTGTCCGGCTGAGGCCGAAGTCCAAGTCAGAGCCAGCAACGTAATCCCGAACGGATGCGTGGCGCCGCCGGGTTACCGGCGGCGCGCCAGCCGGAGGAAGACGAACCCGAGGATCACGACCGGTACCAGCCAGCCGATGCCGCCGTGGCCGTGATGGTGGCCGCCGAACAGGCCGCCGGCGATGATGGCCGCGACGACAAAGGCGATGATGACGCGCCCTACCGGCAGGAAGTTCGGGCGCGGCGGGCCGCCGGGAGTGAACTCCGTGTCCGCTCCGGGGAAAGCGGACTGCGGCGGGGTCACCGCGCGCCGCGGCGGCAGGTCGGTGAACAACCCGCCGAGGTCGCCGCCGGTGCGGGCCTTGAGCGCGCGGCCTGACCGGTCGTCGAACTCATCCTGCGTGAGCCGTCCGGCCTGGAAGTGCTCGCTCAACTCGGCGATCGCGTGGTCGCGCTCGGCGTCCGACACCCGGATGTCGCTGCGCGGGAAGCCCCTGGTACCCGTGTCCATCGCTGATGTCCCCTCGTTAGGCGCTGTCCTAGTGCTGCCATCCGCCACACTACGGACCGGGCGGCGCCGTGGCATCGGCCAGAAAGTTGATTTTCACTACACCCAGGGATGACCCCGGGCGGCGGAAAGACCCTTCGGGGTACTCCCGCAGGAGGGTGCGTTAGCGGTGGCGCAGCCGCAGGAAGACGCAGCCGAGGACCACCACGGGCACGAGCCAGCCGAAGCTGTGCTGGCCGAGGCCGCCCGCCACGTTGCCGAGGACGATCGCGGCGATTACGCAAGCGATCACGACGCGGCCGACAGGCAGTCCGGCGGCGCGGCCTCCGCCGAAGTCGGCGGGTACGGGGCCGGCTGGGCAGGCCGGGGTCATCGACGCGGGAACCACGGTCGTGGGCAGGTCGGCGAACAGCGCCACGAGGTCGCTCCCTGTCCTGGCCCGCAAGGCACGGCCGGACCGGTCGTCGAATTCCTCAAGCGTCAGGCGGCCGGCCTGGTAGTGCTCGCTGAGCTCGGCCGCGGCCTGGTCGCGCTCGGCGTCGGATACTCGGATGGCACCGCGCTGGTTGTTCGTGAGCTGCGTGTCCATTGTGCTGCCCCTCGCTTGATACGTCCTGATGTGGGCGCCGATAAACGCAACATTAGGAGCCGGGAGGCGGTCAGGGCATCGGCCCCCGAGATGACTTTCCGGTCTCCACCCGTAGGTGGACACGGGTGGAGACGGTCGTGCCGTCGGCCTGTGGTCCGCGCCGTCGGCCGGTGGTCCGCGCTGTCAGCCTGTGGTGCGCGCCGTTAGCCGGGGAAAGCCAGGCCGTTGCGGAACGCGTAGCCGACAAGCTGCGCCCGGTCCCGCAGGCCGGTCTTGCCGAAGATGTGGTTGATATGCGTCTTCACCGTCGCCTCGGACACGAACAGGGCCGCGGCAATCTCCGCGTTCGACTCCCCGGCCGCGATGTGCGCCAGCACTTCGGCCTCCCGCGGCGTGAGTCCCTCGGCCGCGTCGCCAGCACCAAGCGGCACGCCCGGCGGGACGCCGGGCGAGGCACCTGACCCGGCGGCGGCCCGGTCAGTGCCGAGCCGGTCACCGCCGCTCAGCGCGTCGAGGAGCCGCCGCTGCACGGACGGATCGAGTTGGGCGTTGCCTGCCGCCACGTCGGTGATCGCGCGCCGGATCTCCTCCGCGCCCGCGTCTTTGGTCAGGAAGCCACGGGCACCCGCCTGAAGCGCGGAGAACACCCACGCGTCGTCCGAGTACGTGGTCAGCACCACGACCAGGATGTCAGGCCGCAGGCGGCGCAGCCGCTCGGTGGCCTCGACGCCGTTGCACCGCGGCATGTTCAGATCCATGAGGACGACGTCAGGTTCCAGCTCAAGCGCCTGGCGGACGGCGTCGTCGCCGTCGGTCGCCGCGCCGACGACAGTGATCCCCGGCAGCAGTCCGATCAGCGTGACCAGCCCCTCCCTGACGATCTTCTGGTCGTCGGCGATCAGCACCCGGATCCGGTCGTCCTGACCCGCCTCCGCGCTCATCCCGCCTCCGCCTCGCGTGGCAGCGGATGCGCCGCGGATCCTGTCGGCAGCCAGAGCAGGACCCGGAATCCCTGGTCCGTGGGTCCCGCGGTCAGCCTGCCGCCCAGCAGTTCCGCTCGCTCGCGCATGCCGGTCAGCCCGTACCCGCCGAAGGTCAGCCCGCTGGACCGGGGCGGCGTCGCGTCCGGCGCACGGGCGTCCTCGACCGCGAGCTCGATGCCGTCCGTGCGATAGGCGAGGCTCAGTTCTGCCCGCCCGCCGCGCCCGGCGTACTTGGCCGTGTTGATCAGCGCCTCTTGCGCCGTCCGGTAGAGCGCGAGCCCGACCTCGGGTGACAGCGGCCGCGGTTCGCCTGCCACGGTCAGCTCCGCCTGGCTGCCAGTCGCCTCGGACGTCTGCCTGACCAGGCGGTCGAGCAGCGCCTGACCGGGCAGCTCGTCGCCGCGCAGCGCGGAGATGGCCCGCCGGGTATCCGCGAGTCCCTCCCGCGCCATCCGCTGCGCGCGGTTCACCTGCCCGAGCATCAAGGCCACGGTGTCGGTGTCCGCGCCGGACGCGCCGGACGCGCCGAAGCGCGGGCCCGCCGTGTCCCCGCCGCCGCGTCAGGGTCGGCGCCGCGGCGCCGTGCGAGCAGCTCCGCGGTATCGAGCGCAAGCACAAGTCCGGACAGCGAGTGCGCCAGGATGTCGTGGATCTCGCGGGCCAGCCGGGTCCGCTCTGTCAGCGCGGCGGCCTCCGCCTGCGCCGCCTGCGAGGCCCGGAGCTCGGCGAGCAGTCCCTCGGCGCGCGCCTGGTCGGCGCGCGCCCTGGCCTGCGCTGCCCGCGCCGACCTGGATGAACAGCCCGACAGTGAAGAGGAAGGCCGCGCCAACGTCGTTGCCGATGATCTTCGACGGCGGCCCCGGGATAACCGCGAGGACGTTCCCGCCCGCCAAGTAATATGCCTCCCATGCCTCGCGCCTCGTCCAGCCCAGTGCCGACCAGACCCGTCCGCCTGACCGGATGGGGCCGCATCGCGCCCACCAGGGCTGACCTGGCCGCCCCGGCAAGCGACGCGGAGGCCGCGGCACTGCTCCGCTACCTCACGGAGCCGCCCGCGAGCAAGAGCGGCACCGCGATCCCGCGCGGCCTTGGCCGCAGCTACAACAACGCGGCGCAGTCCGCAGGCGGCATCGGTCATCTCCACAAGCAGGCTGAACAACATCATCAGCCTCGACCCCGCCAGCGGCGTCGTGGTCGCGGAGGCAGGCGTCTCCCTTGAGCAGCTCATGGTCGCCGGACTGCCGCACGGCTGGTTCGTGCCCGTCTCACCCGGCACCCGCCAGGTGACGGTCGGCGGCGCGATCGCGGCGGACGTGCACGGCAAGAACCACCACGTGGCCGGGTCGTTCGCCAGCCACGTCACGAGCTTCGACATCCTCTTCCCGAACCCCGAGCAGGCAGCGCCGCACACAGTCACCAAGGAAGCCGACCCCGAGCTGTTCTGGGCGACGGCCGGCGGCATGGGCCTGACCGGATTCATCACCAGGGCGACCATCAAGCTCAAGCGGGTCGAGAGCTCCCTGGTCAAGGTCGACACGGTCAAGACAAGGGACATCGAAGAGACGATGGCGGTGCTGGCCGAGCACGACAAGAAGTACGGCTACACGGTCGCCTGGTCCGACGACCTCGCGACGGGCAGGCACCTCGGCCGGTCGATCATCACGAGCGGCGACTTCGCGGCCCTCGACGACCTGGACGGCAGCCAGCGAAGCGACCCGTTCAAGTTCGACCCGCGCGCCAAGCTGGCGGCGCCGAAGCGTCTTCCCGCCCGGCCTGATGAACCGGCACTCGATCCGCCTCGCCAACGCGGCCTGGTACCTCAAGGCGCCGCGGCTTCGCGAGCACGAGCTGCAGACGATCAGCCAGTTCTTCCACCCGCTCGACGGGATCAGGAACTGGAACCGCGTCTACGGCCCTGGCGGCTTCCGCCAGTACCAGTACGTCATGCCGTTCGGCGCGGAGGCGGCCGTCAGGAGAAGCTTCGAGATGGTCAGCGCGCACCGCGCGCCGAGCTTCGTCACCGTGCTCAAGCGGTTCGGAAAGGCCGACCCCGGCCTGCTGTCCTTCCCGGCCGCGGGCTGGACGCTCGCCCTCGACTTCCCCGCCCGCACCCGCGGCCTCGGCCCGCTCCTCGACGAGCTCGACAAGCTGGTGGTGGCGCACGGCGGCCGCGTCTACCTGGCCAAGGACTCCCGGGTGAGCGCGGCGACCCTGGAGGAGATGTACCCCGGCCTCCCCGAGTTCCGCAAGCTCCGCGCCGACCTGGACCCGGCAGGCATCCTGGCCTCCGACCTCTCCCGCCGCCTCGGCCTGTAAAGGCCAAGGTCAAATTCAGGATCATCCCGAACGACAGGCGCCTGACTCTCGCCCCCTCCATGACTGCCGGCTTCGTGACAGCTACCCGGCACGGCCGTGCTCGCCGCTACTTGCCGACCCGGCGGCCGAAGACGAACTTCTCCGTCGGCACGCTTGGCAGCGTGGTGGTGCCGTCGTGGGCGGTGCCCGCCTCGTTGGTCACCGCGGGGATCGCGAAGTACTGGAAGGTGATGGTCGTCTCGCCGCGGTGCTCTCCCGGGTCCACGTCGAAGATGGAGTACCCGTAGGCGTCGGTCGGGTTGATGGCCGCGGACCAGGGCGCGTCCTCGATCGAGTCGGCGCCGTTCTTCGAGAAGCCGGCCGCCTCCGCTGCCGACGACGGCGTTCCGCGTGGTGATGACCTTGGCCTGCGGCTTGTCGTCGGCGGTGTCCGTGCCGTAGGTGTTGGTCGGCCCGTTCGTGCCGCCGCCGCCGAGCACCAGGTACACCGTGCCCTCGGCGGTGTTCCACGCCGGGGTGCCGTTGAACTCGTAAGGCTCGGTGGTGACCACCGACGGCCGCCGGGTGTCCACGGCCGCGCCCTTGGTCTGGCCGGGGTTGGGCGCGGCGACGGTGCCGTGCGATCCGGCGTCGTAACCGCGGACCGGGTAGGTCCGCTCGTAGTCGTGCTCGTGGCCGGACAGCACCAGGTCGACCTCGTACTGGTCGAACAGCGGCAGCCAGGCCTGGCGGATGCCCAGGTCGGAGCCGTTGCCTGGCACTGAGGTCGACATCGCGCACTGGTGCATGAACACGACGATCATGTCCACCGACGGGTCGCGCCTGGCCTCCGCCAGGGTCCGCTCCAGCCAGATCGTCTGCAGGTTGGGCTTGCCGCTCGCGTAGTCAGGTACCAGCGAGTTGTCCTTAGCGTCGAGCTTCAGGCCGCCGGTGTAGAAGCGGGTGTAGGTGGTGGTGCCGTTGGGGATCTCCGCGCCGGTGGTCGTCTTCTCCGGCGCGGTGTTCGCGGTGCCGATCACGTAGTTGGCGGCGCCGTCCTGGTAGATGACGTCGTCCGCGTCGAGCGAGATGAACTTCACCGTGCCGACCTGGAAGGCGTAGAAGTTGCCCCGCAGCCGGTTGCCGTCCCAGTTGGTCACGCCGTTGTCCGGCAGCAGGAACCGGCTCAGGTAGTGCCCGAAGCCGTACGGGCCGTTCCAGTAGTTGCCCGCCGCGCCCTGCGCGCCGATCCCGCCGGACGCGGCGCCCGGCTTGCCGGACATCGTGTCGACGCCGAACTCGCACTCGTGGTTGCCGAGCGCGGGCATCCATGGCCTGTTGGCCGCGCTGCGCGCGACGTTGTTGCCGAAGTCCCGCCACACGCCAGGCGCGTTGTTGACGTCCAGGTTGGCGTAGCACAGGTCGCCGTTGAGCAGGTGGAAGAGCGGTGCGCCCTTGCCGTCACCCGGGTTCTCGATCGCGGTGACCGCGAACCAGGAGTTGTCGCAGGACTCGTGCCAGATGTTTCCCGACGTGTTCAGGTCCCAGGACGGCGTGGCCAGGTCGCCGTAGCTGGAGAAGCGGAACTTCGCCCGGCCGTGCGGCGCGGTCGCGAACGACGCCCCCGCCGTGGACGGCGCGTGCGCGCCGTCGCTGACCTGGTAGTAGTACCGCGTTCCCGGCTTCAGCCCCTTCAGTTGCACGTGGTAGAAGTACGTGGTCTGCCCGTTGAGCCCGTCGGTGAAGCTGACCGAGGCGGCCTCGCCGTACCGCTCGGTCACGTCAAGCGGCCTCGGGTCAGGCATCTTGACCAGCCAGCCGGCGTTGTGGGCCGTGATCGGCTGGGTCGAGAAGGCAAGCGTCGGCGCCGGCTGCGCCACCGTGCCAGGCGCGGACCAGGACACCGTGACCTCGGTTGCCGGGTCGCCGCCCCAGGTCAGCAGCAGTTGCTCAGGCTCGGTCGTGGTCGGCAGCGGAATCGTCGTGGTTGGCGGCCCGCTCGGGGCGGTGCTAGCGAACACCCGTGGCGCGCGGACGGTCGTGCCACCGATCGCCGCGACGGCGCTGACGCCGACGCCGCCGATGATGAACCGGCGCCGGGTGAACCCGGCCTTCTGGGTTGGTTCAGCCTGAAAAGATTCGCTCATGGCCGCGACGCTAGGCAACGCAAATGAACACGGAGTGGCTGATATTCGGCCAGCAGCCAGCCGTTACCCCCACAGGCGGGTAACAGCTGCCGCCAGGAAGCGACAGTTACGGTGCGTCCGCGCCTT
Organism: uncultured Actinomycetota bacterium; assembly: GCA_963759545.1. Lineage (GTDB taxonomy): Bacteria > Actinomycetota > Actinomycetes > Streptosporangiales > Streptosporangiaceae > Trebonia. The sequence continues at coordinate 55,323 of CAVXAB010000046.1, read as the reverse complement.
CACCCGCTGACTCGTCGTCTTCCCCTGGTGGCGCCAGGGCGAGCGCGGCCTCGTTGGCCTGCTCGATCGCCTGCCTGGCCTGCTCGATGACGGCGGTCGCGTCGTCGGTGAGCTGATGAGCGAGGTCGGCGTCCAAAGCGGTGTCGCCGATGCCGGCGAGGAGATCGGCGTGCGCGTCGTCAAGGTCGTTGAGTTCCCGCACGATCGACTCTTTGCGCGCCGCCAGGTCGGCGGCGGTGACCAGGTCGGCGAACGTCTCCAGGTCGCTCACCCGCCGCGTCGCGTCGGCCAGCGCCAGTTCCTGCGCCCGCTGCTGCCTAGTCACGGCCGGGGCGACGTCCGGGTCGTCTGGCGGGACGCCGTCAAGGATCTCATGGTGCCTGGCGCGTACCTCGGCGAGCCGGGCAAGCCGCTCGGCGATGTCCCATAGGCGCTGCGGCAGCACCTCGGCTATCTGTACCGAGTCGATCCGCCCGTCGTTGACCACGTCAGCGCCGGCGATCTTGTTCCTGGCGTCGACCGCGCGCTTCCACAGCTTCCAGTGCTCGGCGTCGATGTCGGTGCTCGGCAGCACGTAGCGGCGGTGCTTGGTGACCGGCGCGTGCGCCGCCTCGACCTCCCTGGCGCTTGGCCGGCCAAGCATCGTCATCAGCATGCTGGCGCCGGCGAACACGAGCATCGTGTACGCGACCGCGCCGTTGCCCGCGCCTACGCCCGCGATCGCCACGACGAGGAAGATCCCCGCGAAGAACGCGCACCCGCGGGCGCCGTTGGGAGGCGTCGCCGCTTCGGGCACCGGCCCCTGGTAGGGGACTAGTTTCTCGCTTGCCCGGGCGAGCGCTTCCCGTATGTTCCTCGGCAGCTTCGGGTCGATCACCACCGTGGCGCTGTCCACGTGCCTGTAAGCCCTGGGCACGGTGCCATCGCCCTGACGCGTGACCGACGCGTCCGCACCGTCCATACCCGACACCGCCGCCTTTGCTAACGCCACCCGAGGCGAAATCGTCCCCTTTACATCCACCATAACCATGCCGCGCAAGAGGGTCACGCCGGCGTGAGCCGGTACGGGGGTCGCCCCGGGAGATAACTGCCTAGAGAGGTTGGCCGCGCCGCCGCGCAGCACGTACTTCTGGATCTTGCCGGTCGCGGTCTTGGGCAGGTCGGTCACGAAGGTGATACCGCGCGGCGCCTTGAACCGGGCGATCCTGTCCCTGACGAAGCCGATCAGCTCGTCCTCGGTCACCGAGGAGCCTTGCGCGAGCACGACGAACGCGTGCGGGGTCTCGCCCCACTTCTCGCTCGGCAGCCCCACGACCGCGGCCTCCACGACGGCCGGATGCCGCAGCAGCGCCCCCTCGACCTCGACCGAGGAGATGTTCTCGCCGCCGCTGATGATCACGTCCTTGATCCGGTCGCGGATCTCCACGTACCCGTCGGGGTGCACCACGGCCGCGTCGCCGGTGTGGAACCAGCCGTCGCCCATCGCCTTCTTGGTCGCCTCGGGGTCGTTGTAGTACCCGTCCATGACGACATTGCCCCTGACGGTGATCTCCCCGAGCGTGATGCCGTCGTTCGGCACCTCGCCGCCGAGGTCATCGATGACCCGCAGTTCGCCCGACGTGAGCAGCTCGACGCCCTGCCTGGCCTTGATCACGGCGCGCGTCGGCGGGGGAGAGGCCCTCGTGCTCGGGCAGCGGCGCGCACACGGTGATGAACGGCGCCGTCTCCGTCAGGCCGTAGACATGGGTGATGTCCCAGCCGAAGCCGCCCTCGAGCCGCTCGATGGTCGCCGCGGCGGGCGGTGCGCCCGCGGTGACCACGCGCACGCCGGCGGGCACGGCGCCCTGCGCCGACGCGGGGGCGTTGGCCAGCCCGATCAGCACGGTGGGCGCGGCGCACATCCAGGCCACGCGCTCGTCGCGGATCAGCGAGAAGACCAGCGCGGGATCCACCTTGCGCAGGCACACGTGCGTCCCCGCGGCGGCGGTCACCGTCCAGGTGAAGGTCCAGCCGTTGGCGTGGAACATCGGCAGCGTCCACAGGTAGCGGTCGCCGACGCCCATGGGCAGGTGCAGCAGGGTGCCGATGGTGTTCATCGCGGCGTTCCGGTGCGTGATCATGACGCCCTTGGGCCTGGACGTCGTGCCGCTCGTGTAGTTGATGGTGAGCAGGTCACGCTCGTCGATGTCCGGCCTGGCGAACGCCGGCCCGGCCGCCGCGATCAGCGCCTCGTAGTCGAGCCAGCCGGCTTTGTCTCCCTCGAACGCGACGAAGTGCCGCACCCCCGGCATCTGGTCGCGCACGCCGTCGATCGCGTCGAGGTAGTCGCTGTGCACGCACAGCACCGTCGAGCCCGAGTGGTTGACCATGTAGACGAAGTCGTCCGGGGTCAGCCGGTAGTTCATCGGCACGAGCACCGCGCCGAGTTGGGGCACCGCGTAGAACGACTCAAGCTGCGCGTGCGTGTTCGGCGCGATCGTGGCCACCCGGTCTCCCTGCCGGACGCCAAGCCCCTGGAGTGCGGCGGACCAGCGGTCGCACCGGTCGAAGAACTGCTCGTAGGTGAGCCTCAGGTCGCCGTCGACGACGGCCTCGCGCGCGCCGTGCAGGCGCCGGGTACGACGCGCGAATTCAAGCGGAGACAGCGGCGTTTCCATAACCTCGCATACTGCCAGCTGACGGCGATCTCGAACAGGGGTTTCCCGGCGGGCTAAGCCCTGGACAGGTTGGCATAGCAGGTGGCGAGCGTCGTCCGCAGCGCCTTGGTCTGCGGCACTGACAGCCCCTTGAGCATGGTGGCCTCGAGGGCGGCGACCTCGGGGCGGCAGCGGTCGAGCAGGGCGCGCCCGTCGTCGGTCAGCGCGACGACGAGCCGTCGCCGGTCGGTACGGTCACGGTGCCGCTCGATCAGCTTGCGGTCCTCAAGCGCGGTGATCATGTCGGCCATCGACTGGGCGGTGACGAACGATGACCTGGCCAGCTGGGCCGAAGACATGTCGGTGTGCCGCTCGAGCACGCTGAGCGCCGTGTACTGCAGTGCGGTCAGCCCAGCCGGCCGGACGATCTCGTCGAGCCGCGCGCGGACGGCAAGTTCGACCTGCTTAACCATGTAGATAAGCAGGGGCGACGCGCTTTCGGTACCCGGCATGTGCCGACATTACCCAAACAGCGCGTCCGTCCCTGTCACTGCGCCGGTCAACTCGCCCGGGTAGTACCTCGTGAAGTTGGCCGGGCCGAGGTTCGTGGCGGCGGCCGCCCGCTCCAGGCTGGCCGCGGTCGCGACGTTGTCCCAGTGCCCGGTGCTGACCCGGTGAATGACCGCCTGGACGCCCGCGACCAGCTCGGACGGGCTGAAGTTGCAGTGCCCGAAGCTCTCGGTGAACGCCTGGCGCAGCAGGCTGCCGCTGCCCGCCCGGTTGACCAGCTTGGCGTAGTAGTTCTCGTTCTGCACCGGGACCAGGTTGTCGCCGATCGTATGCAGGTCAAGCTCGGGCACCTCCAGCCGCCCGGTCGGCACCGAGGTCTGGTAAAGCGACCGCAGGGCCGCCGGGTCCGCCTTCGTGGTGGTGTGCGTGGTCAGCGTCGCGAGGTCGGCGCCGAGGTTAAGGCCGGCCGCCTTGTAGAGGGCCTCGACCTCGTGCTTGTACGGCGAGTTCGCGAGCACCTGGGCGAAGTTCGTGCCGACGTCCCAGGTCGCCTGGCCGCCGTCGGCCTGCTCGATGGAGACCCGGCCGAGCTCGATGAAGTCCATGATGCTGAACGACCCGCTGAACAGCACGTTGTACTGGGCGGCCTCCTGCGCCGCCGAGTCGCCGGCCGGCGCCGGGGTGGTCGAGGAGGGGTCCCACGGCGTGACGTTCAGGAAGGCCATCGCCAGCGCGAGCCGCGCCTGCCCGGCCGCCGTCGACTGCGCCTGCGCGGCGTCCGCCGTCAGCGCCGCCGCGGTGCCGAGCGCGGTGGCGTCGTCGCCGAACCCGACGAGCTGGGTGCCCGGGTTGCCGAGGAGCTGCGCGAGCGCGTACTCGCCGTCGATCTGGTACTCGTTCAGGTTGATACCGCCGCCGACGATTCCGCAGGTGGTCAGCGCGCCGTCGATCTTGCCGCGGCCCTGCTGCGCCTCAAGGGCGCTGACCAGGCCGCCCATCGAGGTGCCGAAGGCGAGCACGTGCTTCGGCCGGGACGGCAGCACGCGTGACTCGACGGCCGCGAGGGTGCCGAACTGATCGCTGACCGCCGTGTCGAGCGCCCACTCGGAGTTGTTCGGGTCGTAGGAGGACCCGGCGAGCGCGTACCCGTCGGCGAGCAGCGCCGCCTGCGTGTTCGGGTCTGGCGCGTCCGCCGCGGTGAGCGGCCCGAAGCCGTGGCTGTAGAGGATCAGGGTGCCGTTCCACGACTGCGGGTACTCCGCGATCCAGGCGGTGCCGTTCGCCAGCGTCCCGCTGACCTGGGTGCCTGGCGCCGCGCCGGACGCGGCGTCCGCGGCGCCAGGGGCGGCGAGCGCGGCGCCGGCCGCGATCAGGGTGGCCGCCGCCGTCGCGGTGAGGGTCTTACGGGATTTCCGCCGCATCCGCATCTGATGCCTCCTTGCATCGCCGACCCGAGCACAGGTCCCCCTGATTTCGGATGCTGCCACGGCATGCGCAGGATGTACAGGTTTCCTGATAATAACGGTTTGCTAAACCACGGACCGTCATCCCGAACGACTCGGCTGACTCGCACGCCTTTTCTCGCTGGGCGAGTAGGCGGCGCGCGCCTGGGCACGAAGCCACGCACCCGTTCGGGATAACTTCGTTCGTCCACGGCCCCTGAGCAGGGGGTGACCCTTAAATTGAGCCAGGCCATGACCTGGGATGTGGGATCATTACGGCATGGACTTTCTCGCCGACCTTGAGGCCAGGGGCCTCATCCAGGACAGCACCGACCGCGACGCGCTGCGCGCACGGATCACGGCTGGCCAGGTCGGCGTGTACTACGGCTGCGACCCGAGCGCGGATTCCCTCCAGGTCGGCAACCTGATCGGCCTGCTGGTCCTGCGGCGCTTCGCGGACGCCGGGCACCGGGCGATCGCCCTGGCCGGCGGCGCGACCGGGATGATCGGCGACCCGGGCGGCCGCTCCAAGGAGCGGAACCTGCTCGACGCGGAGACCCTGGCGCGCAACACCAAGCGGATCGCCGACCAGCTCGAGCGGATCTCCCGTGTCCCCCTGGTGAACAACCTGGGCTGGACGGGGTCGCTGACCCTGCTCGACTTCCTGCGCGACGTCGGCAAGCACGCGAGCGTCAACCAGATGATCGCCCGCGAGTCGGTCAAGGCCCGCCTGGAGAGCGAGCAGGGCATCTCGTTCACCGAGTTCAGCTACCAGCTGCTGCAGGCCAACGACTACCTCCACCTGTGCAGGAACCACGGGGTCGAGATCCAGATCGGCGGCTCGGACCAGTGGGGCAACCTGCTCGCGGGCGTGGACCTGATCCGGCGCGCCGACGGCAAGCACGTGCACGCGTTCACCTGGCCGCTGCTGCTGCGCTCCGACGGCAAGAAGTTCGGCAAGTCAGAGGACGGCGCGGTCTGGCTGGCCGCCGACCGCACGTCGCCCTACCAGTTCTTCCAGTACTGGATGAACGTCGCGGACGCCGACATCGAGCGCTTCCTGCTCCAGCTCACGCTGCTGCCCGTGGACGAGTGCCGTCGCCATCGCCGCCGCGCACGCCGAGGCGCCGCACCAGCGCGCGGGCCAGCGCCGCCTCGCCAGGGAGATCACCACGATCGTGCACGGCCCCGAGGCGACGGCGGCGGCCGCAGGAGGCGAGCGCGATCCTGTTCGGCGGCTCCCCGGCGGGCGCGTCCGCGCAGGCGCTTGAGTTCCTGGCGACCGAGGTCCCCACCTCGCCGTTCACCGCCGGGGTGACGCTCGCGGCGACCCTGGCGGCTGACCCCGCTCGCGTCGTCGCTGTCCGACGCCCGCCGCACGATCGCCCAGGGCGCCGCGTCAGTCAACGGCGAGGTAGTCCCGCAGGACCGTCCCCTCGTCGAGGCCGACCTGCTCTACAACCGCTGGCTCCTGCTGCGCAAGGGCAAGCGGAACTACCACTTGCTAGACGCCGCGACCAGCTAACGGCCCCTTCCGGCACAGCTCCCCATTTATCCAGAACGAGTTCGTGTTCCACGCCCCCAGCTAGCTCCGAGTGGAAGCGGGGCGGGGAGGCGGCGCGCGTTTCTGGCTTGGCGGCGACGCGGGGACCACGAGACCGAGACGAGGATGAGGCCGCCGAGTAGCAGCAGCGTTCCCGCGGCGATGGGCAGCGACAGGTGCTCGTGCAGGATCTCGATGCCCAGCGCGGTCGCTACGAGCGGTTCGGCCAGCGAGAGGGTACCGGCGGTCGCGGCGGTGAGGCCGCGCAGCCCGGCTACGTACAGCCAGTAGGCCAAGGCGACGGTGGCCGGGCCGAGCCACGCGATCAGGCCAAGCGAGCGCGGTGCGGCCAGTTCTGGCAGCGCTGAGATCGTCCACGGAGCCAGCGCGGCGCCGCCGAGCAGCAGCGTGACCGGCACCGCGGCCCGCATGTTCACGTTGTCGTGGATGAGGCGCTTGGCTGACACCGTGTAGACACCGAAACAGCCCCCGGCCACCACGCCGCAGGCGATTCCGTAGATATCGACGTGTGCCTGGCCGGCGGGGCCGGTGCCGTGCGGCGCCGAGATGAGCACGCAGCCTGCGATCGCACATGCCGTACCCGCTATCCAGCGGCGCGGGAGCCGGGTACCGAGCATGATCCGCTCGCACAAGCCGGTGCTTACCGGCGCGATGCCGAACGTGACCGCGGTGGCCACGGCCGCCCCGCTGCGTGCGGCCGCGGTCAGGAACGTTCCCTGGAAGGTGGCCGTCGCGGCGGAGGCGGCAAGCAGCGCCGGCCAGGCCGCCCTCGGCAGCGCGCGGAACGCACCGGGATCGCGGACCAGCACGATGGCCGCAAGCACGAGCCCACCGGACAGAATCCGGGCGCCGCCGACCGCGACCGGTCCCGCCGCGGGGCGCGCCAGGATCTCGGCCGGGCCGACGGTTCCCCACAGCAGCCCGGCCGCCAGGACCAAGAGGATCGCGGAAAGACTGTTTCGCTGCATAGGCGAGATGCTATGGAAAGATCCGGCAAAGTAGCTTTTCTATCGAATATCTGCCAGGTGGAGTCAGATGCGCCCGTCATCTATTCGGCGCACGGCGTGTTACTGAGAGACGTGGCGAAGAAGGTTCGGCGATTAGCGCGTCATACCGTCCGGAAGTTCGGACTGCTCTGTCGGCTGGACGTAGTCGAATACGACCGTCGTTCGCACGTCCACGAACTCCTTGCGGCGAGCGAGCCGGTCGAGCACGAAGTCCCTGAGGTGCTGGGTGCTTGGCACTGCCACGTGCACGAGGACGTCCTCGTTGCCGGTGACCACGAACACGCCGAGCGTCTCTGGCAGCTTCGCCATGTTGTCCCGCACCGTCTCGATGGCCTCCCGCGACTGCGGCCTGATCCGGATCGAGATCAGCGCCTGAACGCCGCGGCCGAGCGCGGCCAGGTCCACCGCGGCGTGGAAGCCGGTGATCACGCCACGGGCACGCAGCGCGCGGGTGCGTTCCAAGGCGGTCGACGGGGCAATCCCGAGAGCCTCGGCGAGCTCGCGGTTCGTCTGCCGGCCATCGCGCTGCAGCCGCCGCAAGATCGCCTGGTCCACCGCGTCCATCATGTTCTCCCGTTCACCCGCGGCCATGAAGCCGAACACCATGCGCCGACATGACGCCTGATCGTGTATATAGCCGAAGATACTTCGGCTAGCCTGATCTCTCCGCAAGCCAAGTTGCTCGACCAGCGGCACGGCGCTCTGGCCGTATGCGAGCATTGCGCTCATGGATCACGCGGAAGCGCAGGCGTTCGCCAAGCAGTGGGTCAAGGACTGGAACGCACACGACGTCGATGCCCTGCTTGAGCACTTCACGGACGACGTCGTCTTCACCTCGCCGGTAGCGATCCGCATCTTTGGCGGCGACGGCGTGCTTCGCGGCAAGGAAGCCCTGCGCAAGTACTGGTCCGAGGGCGTCCGCCTCATCCCGGACCTCCACTTCGAGGTACTGGCCCTCTACGTCGGGGTCAACACCCTGGTCATCAACTACCGCAACCAGGCCGGCGGTGTGGTCAGCGAGGTCCTCACCTTCGAGGGCTCCCTGGTCAAGGAAGGCCACGGCACGTACCTCAGCGAGACTCCCGCCGGCCTGGAGTAGCGGGCCTGCCTGGTACGGGCCGTGGTGCGCTGCGAGGCCGCGTCTCACCGGACGGCCCCGCGCAAACGGCACGGCAAGAAGGACGGCGCTCAGGCGAAACCGTGCGCTAGCGTGCTACCGTGGCCGCGCCTACCGTACCCCTGGCGATAATCGATCACCACCTGACGGCCCAGGGACAGGCGGGCCGCTGCGGGGGCAACGCCACGCGGCCCTGGCTCCGACCGCCTCAATCGGAGGATGATCGTGAACACCAGTATCTCGCCCCGCCAAGGCCGCGCAGTGATCGGCAGCGCGGCGCTGCACCAGCTGCTCGCCGCACCCGCGACGAGTCACCGACGCATGACCAGGCAGCCTCGTATGCAGGACATACACCGCCGCGGATTCCGATCTGCAACGGCGAGCCCATCCCCGACCGAGCCGCATTCTGTAGCCCTGCATCCGAAGCACAGTAATCTGCCTGCCGGTGCCCGTCCGCTCTATCGCCAGTGGACGGGCACTGCTGGTGCGGCCAGGACAAGAACAGCCTATCGCAATTGCTCGCGCTTATCGCCTGGCCCGCGGCCACCGATATCGTCCACGTCCTCACCGACCCTGGTCCGCACCCTCCGCCGTGACGTCACCACCGACTCATGGCCCGCGATGACCTCCGCGCCAAGATCCGCTCGACGATCAAGCGTCACCGAGGCCGACAATTCGGATATGCCGGTTTTAGCTGGCAGGAAAAGATAACTGAAGAAAAAAGGCGAGTCGAAAGTCCTAACGATCATCGATTAGCGGTATTATTCGATTAACGGATCTCACTATGATCATCATCCGAGACCATGATCGAAATGGAGCGTTCGATGGGCTGGCAGCCAGGCGAAGGCAGGGGGACAGGCGGAGAGCCTGTTCCCGGACCTGGCGTGCCCAGCGGCTCCGACAATTCCGGAGCATCGAATGGTCCCGGCGGCTCAGCCTCGCAGGGCGAAAGGCCGCGTGACGAGCGGCTGTCCGGGTTCACGCGAGGTGGGGAGTGGGATGCCTGCGCACCTGGTCCGGAGCTGGCGGCGGTACTGGCTGCGGTGGCCGGCCCGGAGTGGCGGTGCCCGGGCGCGGAGCCCGGTGAGCTCATCGGGGTGCTGCGACGGCTCGCGGCGCTTGAGTCGTGGGCGTCGGCGGCGAAGCTCGCGGCGATCAGAGAGCTGATTCGCCAGGACGACCTGCCGTCCCTTGCCCTGCCTCGCCATGGTGACCTGCCCGATAAGTGGAGCGATTCGGTCAATCACGAGCTCGCCCTCGCGCTGGCGGTATCCGCGCAGTCGGCGGAGAAGACCGCGCTGACGGCGTGGGAGCTCGGCGCGCGGCTGCCCGGCATCGCCGCCCTGCACGCGAATGGCACGCTCGCCTACTCGAAGGCCCGGCTGATCACGGAGACCTTCCAGTGGCTGACCGACGAGGACGCCGCGAAGGCCGAGGCGATGCTCCTGCCTCAGCTGACCGGGACCACGGGCAAGACGTACGGCCAGATCATGAACCTCGCCACCCGGATCGCCAACGAGGTGGACCCTGGCCTGGCGGAGCGGCGCCGCAAGGCGGCCACGAAGCACGCTTCGCGGGTGCAGATGTACCGCGAGCAGTCCGGCGCGGCCGCCCTGTCCGGTCGCGACCTGCCCACGGACGAGACGCTGGCGGCGTACGCGAACGTGGCTGCCCGCGCTGCCGAGTACAAAGACTCGGGTGCTTTCCCCGACGCCCGGATGGACCAGCTCCGCGCCACCGCCTACCTCGACCTGATCAACGGCGTGACCGCTGACACCCGCATCGCGCATGGCCACCTAAGTACCGACACCCCGGACCCGGAGGCGACACCAGACACCGATGCCACCGCTGACCCGGACCATGGTGATGACCCGGATGACGGTGACCCAGGTGACTCCGGCGGCAGCGGGCCGCCTCAGGGCCACGGTCCTGGTGGCAACGGCCCCGGTCATACGGCACCATCCCCGTTCAGCGGGCAGACCAGGGTCCGCCCGGTCCTGGCGGATCTGACTTTTCCGCTGGCCACGCTGCTTGGCCTCGCAGACCGCCCAGGTGAAGGGCACGGACTGGGTGTCCTCGACCCGGACCTTTGCCGCGACCTTGCCGAACTCGCCGCCGCCAGCCCGCACACCCAGGTATGCGTCACGGTCACCGATCCTGACGGCATCGCAATCGGCCATGGCTGCGGGCGGACACGGAAGCAAGTTGGCGCGTCTCCGGGTCAACTCCCCGGCAGAGCGCCACCACCTCTCGTGGCGCTCCCAGCCAGGATGAACCTGACGATCACCGCCGATCGTCTGTCCGCCATGCTGTCAGGCGCGTCCGCTTCGTCGGGCAAGTCCAGTACGCGGGCACCGGCTGGCTGGACCCTTAGTCGGCGCGATACTGACGCCCCACCGGGCGCGGCGACCAGATCAGGTTCAGCAAGGAAATCGGCCTCGGCGGGGAGTACGGACTCACGGGGTGACCCGGACTGGTGCGGCGCCTGGATGCTCACGCTGCCTGGCGGCCTGGAACTCGTAGTACGCATCGAACCAGTCCCCACCTACGACTGTGATCATCGGCACGAATCGCACGGCTATGAACCGAACGACACGTTGCGCCACCTGATCCAGGTCCGCGATTACACCTGCACCTTTCCGCCGTGCTCACGACACGCCCGCGATTCGGATTTCGAGCATGCCCAGCCATACGACAAGGGCGGTCGCACCTGTAGCTGCAATGCCGGCGCGCGCAGCAGGAAATGCCACCGGGTAAAGCAGTCGCCCGGCTGGAAAGTCACCCAGCCCAAGCCCGGCTGGCATCGAATGGACAACGCCAAGCGGCAGAACGTATACCCAGACCCCTTACCGGTACCCGGTGTGATCCAAGCCAGGCCATCCCATGCGTGACCGCTACTGGTCGCCGGTCACGATGCGACGGATACGCTCCGCGATCTGGTTCGCCTCCTCCTCGGTGATCTCGTAGAGCTTGTTGTCCACGTCTCCTCGTTCGTAGGAGTAGAGCAAGGGGCTGTATGCCCACTCGAGGTCTCGGCCGAACGACTGGTCGTTCTTGTTGCCGTCGTCGTCTCGATTCGGCGCAGTACGCCAGCAGGGCACTCCCTGCTGCTGTAGTCATCAACGATCGCGTAGTACGTGATCTTTGTTGGCATGCGCCCTCCTAGGGGTAGTCCGGAATGTCGCTGACGTCCGGTGGGACTAGGGATCGCGTGCGGTTATCCTGCTGCTGGTAATCTTCAAGCTTCACGTCTCGTTCGGCTGTCGTTGGTGACGCGACTGCGCATCTTCTCGTACGCGCCGTGGGTCTCTTGCTTGGCTTCGAAGCTGGCGTATGTGTGGAACTGGACTTCAAAGATCTGGCGGCTCGCCGGAACGCGCCACCGGCTGTTGATTCCTTTGTACTGCTCCTTGCCCATGAGTTCCGCCGTTCGACGAGTTCGAACCCCTGGTCGGTAGCCGGTCGCAGTCCACGTGAACGCCCTCTGTGTAGGCATCCTCTGCATAGACAGAAGGTGTAGCGGATCGCGTCCTTGACCTTTGCGATCGCCTGGTCGACGGTGACAGCCCTGTCTTTGTACATCGAAGTTGCGACCTTCTCGGCCAGCCGGTCCTTGCCCTTGAGGCTGTTCTCGATGCCCGGTCAGGTGGCGTTCCGGGTCCTCGGCTTCGATGCGCTTCATGGCCGGCGTCACGGTGCCGCGCTCGATGTCGCGGACCTTCTCATAGGCCTGGTCGATGGCGGACGCCCGGTACACCGCGTCCACTATGGCGCGGTGCTCCGTGACCCGGGCGATTCGAACCGGGCGCTCAGTGTCCGGGGCGGACGGCGTTGGCAGGTCGCGAGAAACAGACGTACGGGGAGCGTTAGCCGTATCAGGAGAACCAGCGGTGTCCGCGCGGCCGTCGTTGTCGCCGTCCGGTTGATCGATCCGCACCGCTACCACCCAGTGTCGCGACCCAATGACGAGCACTCACCCAGGGTGAACGGTCCGACCTTCAATCCGGTTCACCGCCGAAGAGGGTACGGGTACGAGCCGTCGCGATACTCGGACGGCAGGCCGATGAGTCTTGCCCGCATTCCGAGTCAGTACAGGGGAGACGAGGACCCTCGGAAAGGGGTAGTCATGGCCAAGCCGGAGACGCACACCCTGGACGCGCCAGGTGCCGTGCTTCACTACGACGTCCGGCGCAACGACGCCAGTACCCAGCCGGTCCTGCTGCTGATCGGGTCGCCCATGGGTGCCAGCGGATTCGACACCCTGACCGGGTTCTTCACCGACCGCACGGTCGTGACCTACGACCCGCGCGGGGCGGGGCGCAGCAAGCGTACCGACGGGTCCTCGCGGACCACGACCGAGGAGCACGCGGACGACCTGCACCGGCTGATCATGGCGCTGGACACCGGGCCGGTCGACATCTTCGCCAGCAGCGGCGGCGCCGTCAACGGGCTTGCCCTGGTGGCCGGGCATCCTGAGCAAGTGCGCACACTGGTGGCGCACGAGCCGCCCACCGTCCAGGGGCTACCGGACCGCGAGGAGGCGCTGGCAACCTGCGTGGCCATCCGGGAGACCTACCACCGTGCGGGCTATGGCACTGCCATGGCGAAGTTCATCGCACTCGCCAGTCATGACGGGCCGCTCCCGGCCGGTTTCGCCAGCCAGCCCGGTCCGGACCCCGCCAGTTTCGGGTTGCCGGCCGAGGACGACGGTTCCCGTGACGACCCGCTCGTCGGGCTAAACATGCCATCGACCCCTGGCTACTACCCCGACTACGACGCGCTCCGCGCGGCACGGGTTCGCGTCGTCATCGGCGTCGGGGCGCAGTCGGGCAAGATGCTCGCCGGCCGCGCGGGCACCGCCGTGGCCGAGCGGCTCGGGACGGCGCCAGTCACCTTCCCTGGCGGCCACGGCGGATTCGGTGACGGCGCGGACGGCCAGCCTGACGACTTCGCCGCCGCCTTGCGCAGGGTCCTCGCCGACTGATGTACGAACCGGGCCGGTGCTGGGGGTCTCGCCGGCTATCCGGCGATGGTGCCCCCGAGCCCCGACCGGCCCTCTGGAGTGGCGACGAGCTCGATGCTGGTGCCGCTGCGCGCTTGCTCGCCGAGGACGCTCGCTACCGCGTCGGTCAGCCCGGCGACGAGCCGGGCCGCGGTCTCGTTGCCGCCTGGGCGCGTCAGGGCCGCCTCGCGGATGCCGAACGTGATCGCCGGCGCGGCGTCATCGGCGGTCCTGCCGCCAATGCCCCAGCGTCCCCGCGGTATGCCGTCGAGGTGGACGACCACGAGGTCCCTGGCCCACTCGCCGTACACCTGGACAACGGCGTCGGTCAGGGCGGCGATGAGGGCCGGCTCGTTCCCGGCGAGCCGGCCCTCGGGCACGCGTGCCGTCACGTGTGGCATAGTGAGTCCTCCATCTTTGCTTTCAAAAAGGCTTTGATCACAAAGATAATAGGCGGGACAGATGAGCGCCAGCGACGACCATGACGACGGCCCAGGCGGTCCGGTCGATGCTGCTCCTGATGCCGCGGCTGGTCGGGCGGGCCAAACGGCTCCCGGTCCCGGCGGCCCTGCGGGGAATGGACCTCGCACCGCGGCACCTCGCGCTGCTTGCCTACCTGCAGTACGACGGGCCGCTGACGGTGAGCGAGCTGGCCGACCGGCTAGAAGTGGCGCCCACCACCGTCAGCCTCATGGTCGGCGACCTGTCCCGCCGCGGCGTCCTGACCCGGGAGGAAGACGACGCCGACCGGCGACGCCGGATCGTGGCGATCGCACCTGACTACGCGGCCCCGATCACCGAGTGGCTTTCCGGCAGCGCCGCAGCCTGGACCGAGGTGCTGGAAGCGCTTACACCCGCGCAGCGAGCGACGATCGTGGCCACGATGCGGGCCTACGAGGCCGCCCTGGAGGAACACGTGACCTCCGGAGTGACCGAACGCGATTGACGGGCCGGCCCCGAGCGCTGGCCTCGCTCACTGCTTGTCGTACTCGTCGTGGCGGCGCCACCACATGCCGGCCTCGTTGCGGCCGAGCGGCGCGCGGTCGAGCCACTGGTACATGCCCCACAGGATGTCCAGCCCGCGCGAGTACGCGGAGTAGGTGTGGTAGACGGTGCCGTCCTCCATGGCGAAGGCGCTCATGCCCGGCCCCTCACGCCGGTAGGTCTCCCAGTTCGTGCCGACGATCGACTGGGAGAAGGCGTCCATGGAGTCCGCGTCCGCGGCCGACGGCCGCAGGTCCTGCTCGCCGAAGTTGTACGCGGTGAGGCCCGCTTCCCACTCCTCCTTGGTGTGCGCGACCCCGAAGTCGAAGTTGAAGTCGCTGCCGTAGGACGACGCCCAGGGGAAGCTCCAGCCCATCCGCTGCCGGTAGGCGCTGAGCTTGGCGAACGGGGCCCGCGACACCGCGCACAGCGTGACATCGTGGCCGGCGAGGTGGACCGCGGAGCCATTGAAGCCGTCGGCGATCGCCGAGCAGGACGGGCACCCGGCGGTGTAGTCGGGCCCGAACATGAAGTGGTAGACGAGCAGCTGCGACCGCCCGCGGAACAGCTCGGCGAGCGACGCCGTTCCCCCGTCGGTCTCGAAGCGGTAGTCCTTGTCGACCCGGACCCAGGGCAGGTCCTGCCGCTGCCTGGATACCTCGTCGCCGCGTTTGGTCAGTTCCTTCTCCGCCTCGAGCAGCTCAAGCCGCGCGGCAAGCCACTCCTCGCGGGTCCCCGTCTTGTGACTGGTCATTGCCTGTCTCCTTCTCGCGATTTCTTGTCGTTACATCGTTGGGGGCGTGAGCCAAGGAATTTGCGTAGGCGCGAAGACGATCACGAGGCCAAACCCCACGATCGCCAGCGCCAGCGGGACATCGACCGAGGCCTTCTCTGGCAGCAGCTTCTGGGCGCAGGCGAGGACGGCGACCACCGACATCCACAACAGGCTCATCACGTCCAGCGCCACCAGCATCGCCATCAGCCCGATGGTCGAGCCGGCGCAGCACAGCCCGAAGCCGAACCCGGAGCCGGCATCCGCACGGCAGCGCCGGCGGAAGTGCCGCTTGACCGGCGTGAGCTCGTACACGCCAGCCGCGATCACCACCACCCCGGCGGCCAGTGTCCCGTGCGGCCGGTCGAGCGCGTACGCCACGACGCCCGCGAGCGCCCAGATGGCCAGGTAGGACCCGACGAACGGCAGCGCGGCACGACCGTTGCCCGCCGTCCGCGTATGCCTGGCGACTGCCGGTGCCGCGCCCGGCAGCATCATCGCCGCCATCATCGTCACCCACGCCGCGGCGAAGAACCCGAACGCACCAGGCCGGGTCGCGACCCCCATGTCCATGCCGTGCATCAGCCAGGCCGCGGCTGCCCAGCATGCCGCGGCTAGCCCGAGCGTCGCCGACAGCACGAGCGGCGGCGCGCCCGCGCTCCTGGACTGTACGTTAACCATCGGTTGTCCCTCTCCTAAACCGATCCGCTCGCCTGCCGGTCGAGGTAATCCTTGAGTGCGCCGAGCTGTCCGTCCCAGTCGCGCGCGAGCGCGGCCAGGAACTGCTGCGCCACCTGCATCGGCGCCGAGCGCAGCCGGTACCGCACCCGGCGCCGTTCCCCCGGTTCCGCCAGCACCAGGCCGGCCTCGGTCAGCAGCGCCAGGTGCTTGGCGATCGCCTGGCGCGTGATCGGCAGCCGGCCGGCCAGGTCCGTGGCGGTGGCCGGTCCCCCCGAGGCCAGCGCGGACAGGATGGCCCGCCGGGTCGGATCGGCCAGCGCGGCGAAGACCTTCTCGGCGGCCGCCTCGACGTCAGGCGGCGGCATCGAGGTACTCGACGAGCTCGCCAAGCTCGCTGGCCCACCCCTTGGCGTTGCCGTCGTAAGCCGATCGGTGAGCGTCCTCGGTCAGCTGCGCGAAACCGGACTCGACCACGGTCAGCCGCGTGCCCGCGCCAGCCGGCTCCAGCGTGAACTCGACGTAGGTGCGGCGCGGGTCGTCCTCCGGCAGCCCGAAGATGTGCCAGGTGAAGCCGAACACCGTCGGCTCCTCCACCCGTTCCACCCGCATCTCGACGCTGAAGCCGCTGTCCCACTTCATCCGGCCAGAGCCGCCAGGGCGCAGGTCGATGCTCGCCTCCTGGCCGAACCAGGCACTCAGCCCCTCGGCTGTAGTGAGCGCCGCCCATACCTTGGCCGGCGGGTGAGCGATGTCGACCGTTCGCTCGATGCGATCGGGGAACGCCATGACTGCCTCCCTCGTATAGCAACTTATTGGTTGCGATACTATGGCAACCGATCGGTTGCGTCAACCATGTCAGGTGAACCTAGCTACACCTCCGATTCGGCACCTGGCCGCATGGCGCCCCCGGGCAACGGTGCATAGCGTGGCGGCCATGGACACCACGCTCCACCCCGCCACCGCCGAAAGCCGCGAGTCCGGCGGGGCCGAGGGCAATGAGCGGCTGACCGCGATGACGGGCGCGGTGCTGCTGGTCCTGCTGCTCGTCGAGTGCTACACGATCTTGCGGATCGGCCGGCTGCTGACCCTGCACGTCTTCCTTGGCATGCTGCTGCTCGGCCCGGTCGCGCTCAAGGCCGGGTCGGTGCTGTACCGGTTCGCTCGCTACTACACCGGGAGCGGGCCCTACCGGCGCAAGGGACCGCCCGCGCTGCTGCTGCGGCTGATCGGGCCGGTCATCATGCTGCTCACGGCCTGCGTCTTCGGCTCGGGCATCATGCTCGCCGTCACCGGCCCTGGCTACAACGGCCCGGGTAACGAGTGGCTGAACATTCACCGGATCTCGTTCATCGCCTGGGCCTTCTTCATCACCATCCACGTGCTCGCCTACGTGTGGCGCCTGCCCCGGCTGCTCGCCGCCGAGGCGCGCGGCACCGCCCCGGAGGGTAAAACGGGGCATGCCCGCCGGGCGATGCAAGTCCTCGGCGGCCGCGGCCCAAGGCTGGCCCTGCTGCTCGCCTCGCTGCTCGCCGGCCTGGTGATCGCCCTGCTCACCGTCCACCTGGCGGGCAACTGGGAGCCGAACTTCGGCTGACGCAGGCAGCCGCGGCCCGGCGCGGTGGCCCTGGCTGTTACATGCCTGCCATGCCTGACATGCTTGCTGACGCGGCCGGGGACGAGGACATCCCTGGGGCGGGCGACGACAGCGCCGGAGTCACGCCGGCTTTCGCCAGGTTCAGGATTTCGATGGTGCCGTCGCCGTCGTCGGTGACGTATGCCTGGCGCCCGTTAGGCAGCACCGAGATGCTCGTCGGAGCCTTCCCGGTCGGGACCTCGGCGATGACGCGGTTGTCCGCCGTGTCGATCACCGTGACCGTGCTGTCCTCGTTGTTCGCCGTGAAGATGTAGCGCCCGTCTGGCGAGTACGCGATGTCCAGCGGGTTCCTCCCGACGGGGATCTGCGCGATCATTTTTTCTGTCGCGGTGTTGATCAGGAAGACCACGTTGCCGTTGAAGCTGGTGACCGCCAGGCGGCTGCCGTCGGGTGACATGGCCTCGCTGTGCGGGGTCTCGCCGGTCTCGATCTCGCCGATGATGCCGTTAGTTTTGGCATTGAGGACCGTGACCTCGGCGGACATGTGGTCCGAGGTGTAGAACCGCCCGTTTTTGTCGAATGCGACCCAGTGCGGGTTCGCCGGGACGGCGATCTTGCCGACCAGCTTCTTGCCCGCGATGTCGATCACGTCGACGACGTTCTCGTTGGCGCCCATCGTCACCATGTTGTGGTTCGGGACGTAGAGATAGCGCCCGTCGGGGCTTGTGGTCGAGGGGCCGGGGGTGAAGTTGTCCACCGATACGGTGGACGTCACGGTGCCGGATGCGGTGTCGATGAACGCGATGAGGTGCACCGTGCCGCGCGTGGTGTAGACGCTGACGTAGGCGGTCCGGCTATCAGGCGAGAACGAGACGAACTGGGGCGGCCCCTGGGGGATCTTGATGGTCCCGGACACCAGGTCAGTAGCCGTGTTGAGCACGGTGATCGCGCCTGCACCTGGATTGGCGATGTAGGCGAACTTGCCGTTCGGCGCCACCTGGATGTAGCTGGGGTTCTGCCCGACCTGTATCTTCCCCGTGACCGTGGGAACGGCGACGCTGGGCGCGGTGCTGCCCGCCCGGGCAGCCGCCGGTGTCTTGGCGGCCGCCGCGCCCGCCGCCGGCGGGCTGTTGTGGCCGCCCGTCAGGGCTATCGTCATACCGGCCGCGGCGCCTCCCGCGACCAGGACGAGCGCCGCCGCGGGCACCAGCCACCCGCGGCCGCGGCGGCGGTGCCGTTTGCCGCCGGGCGGGCCGGGCGGGCCCGGCGGCACCGGCTGGCCTGTGGGCGGGAGCGGCGGGGTGGCCGCGATGGAGGACCAGTTGGTGGTCGGGGCATGGTACGAGTCGGCCTGGTACGAGTCGGCCTGGTAGGCGCCGGCCGACTCGTGGGCGAGTTCGGTCGGCGGGTAGGGGTCGGGCTGGGAGCCGTACTGCACGCCCTGGTATGACCCGGGCTCCTGGCTGTACTGCGCGCCCATGTATGCCCCGGGTTCGGCCGGGTACGGGGCCGAACCGGACATCGGCGGGCGCATCGGGAGCGATCCGCTCGGCGGTAGCGGCTCCGCCAAGTGGCCAAGGGCCTCACGGGCCGCGGTCATGAACTCGCGGCAGGTCTCGTACCGGTCGCCTGGGTGCTTGGCGAGCACCCGGGCGAACACCTCGTCGAGGGCGGGCGGCAGGTCGGGCCTGAGCACGGTCGGCAGCGTCGGCGATTCCTCCACGTGCGCCCAGATAATCGCGGCGTCGAGGTCCTTCTCGAACGGGACGCGGCCGGTCAGGCACTCGTAAAGCACGCAGCCGAGCGAGTACTGGTCGGCGAGGCCGAGCACCGAGATGCCGCGGATCTGCTCCGGCGCGACGTAATCGATCGTGCCGAGGAACTGCCCGGACGAGGTCAGCCCGGTCCGCCCGCCCATGTGCTTCGTGATGCCGAAGTCCGCCAGGTACAGGTGGTCGGGGTCGGAGCCGTCATTGCCCCGCTCGACCAGCAGGTTGCCCGGCTTGACGTCGCGGTGGACCAGGCCGCGGCGGTGCGCGGCGTCCAGTGCCCGCGCCGCCTGCTCAAGCAGGAAGACCGCCGTTTCCGGCTGCAGCCGGCCGCGCTTCTTGAGCATCTGCCGCAGGTCGGTTCCCGTCACGCAGCGCATCGCGATGTAAAGCAGCCCGTCGCTCGACCCCATATCGTGAATGGGGATGACATTCGGGTGGTTCATCGATGCGGCGATCCTTGATTCCTCGAGGAACCTGGTGCGGAAGATATCGTCGCTCGCCAATGCCGGATCTAGCACTTTCAGCGCGATGACGTTACCGAGGCGCGGGTTCTCGGCACGGAACACGATGCTCATGCCGCCCCTGCCTAGGACCGAGACCAGTCGGTATCCCGCAAACTCCTCGCCCACCAGCGGCAACTCGGCCATGCCAAACTCCCCGTCCTTGATTACCGCCAGCCCCGAAGAGCAAAGCCCGGGCCTGCCCTGGCGGCACCCTGCTTAATTCACGGACGACCCCAATAATTAGTCAACCTGCTGAACGCCGAATGGTCAATGCGCAAGAATGCAGGAGGATACCGCGGCACTGGTGCGGTTGCTGCCTAGTGAGCGGGCTGATGCGGATGGGAAAATAGTTTTCCGGTCATTAACATGAAGGCAGACAAGGAATGACGGCGCCGAGCGAGTAGGCCGATTCCGTTCTGGATAATCCGACTCCTACAAAGCGGCGGCACGCAGGGCGCGCCGGTGGCGGGCGAGCCACCGCCTGGCCCGCCTGGCCTCCGGGGCAACGGCGCGCCAGTGATCGGCGAAGCCGGCGTGCCCGGCGGCGGCCGCCTCGGTGACGATCGCGTAGGTCCAGTCGTGGTTGGCGAGCAGCGCCTCCGCGGCGAGCAACCGGGAGGCGCGGGAGAGGCCGCTGGCGTCGAGGAAGACGCGGAACCGCTCGAGCGCGCGCCCCTGGCGCCCGTCGGTCACGTCCGCCTCGTCGAGCAGCGGCACGAATGAGCGCGCCGCCGCCGCGAAATCCCAGGCCGCGCTGCCTGGACCGGCGAGGTCGAAGTCGATGAGCGCCACCGCGCGCCCCTCGCGGAACACGACGTTGGCCGGGTACACGTCGTTATGGCTGACCAGGCCCGTGCGGTAGCGGGCGGGGACCGGCCGTGGCCAGGCGTAGCCCGCCGGGTCGAAGGACGCCGCCGCGCGGTGGTAGCGGCGCAGCAGGTCCGCCACGCTGACCAGGGCCTCATCGGTGAGCATGTCGTCGGTGAGCGGCGGGACCGCCGCACGGCCGGCGATGTAGGTGAGCGTCTCTGTCGCCGGCGCCGAGGACGCGGGGCGCGCCGAGGACGCGGGGCGCGCCGTCGAAGCCGGCGGCGGCCAGGTGGCCAAGCAGCGCGTGCGTGGCGGGCCAGCAGGGAGCGGTCGGCCGCACCACGGTGTCGCCCACCCGGACGACGCGGCCCCGGTTGGCGGTGCCGCCGGCGAGCGGCACGTCAGTCAGGGTCGCTGCCGCGGCTGTTAGCAAGCCTGAGCAGGCGGACGGCGAGTTCTGTGTGCGTGACGAGGCCATGGACAAGCCCTCCTCGGATCGCGGCAAGGACCGCGGGGCTCTTGGCGGCGTCGTAGGCGACGCCAAGGACGAACGGGAACCGGGTGAACAGCGGGGCGGGTGTCACGATCATCCTGCTGTCGAGCGGCGTCGCCAGCGGGCCGCCGTCCGCGCCGATGAACACCCCGGCCAGCTCGGCGCGGACACCGAGCGCCGTGAGCGCGTCTCGTTCAAGCGGCGTGACCGCGTCGTAGATCGTGGACAGCCCGGGGCTCCAGGCGCCGATCGAGACCACCGCGATCGTCACGCTGGGGATGAGCCCGAACGCCTCGGCGATGTCGCCCTGGCGGCGGATCGCCGTCGCGGTCGCCGCGTCGTCGACCAGCATCGGCGCGTAGAACACGTGTGCGGTCCCGCCGCCGACGCGGGCGACGCCGCGGACCAGCTCGAGCAGGTCCCTGCCGTCCGGCGGGGGCACCGCCCCGGTGAGCTGGACGATCGGGCACGGCGGCAGCTGGGTAAGCGCGGCGGTGAGCCCGCTTAGCGTCCGCGACCAGGTCAGGCCGAGCACGTCGCCCGGCGTGATCAGGTCCATCAGCACCTGGCCGGCCGCCTCGCCGAGGCGCTGGCGCAAGGGCGACCCGTCAGAAGGGAAGTTGAACACGAACGCGTGCCGCAGGCCGAAGACCGAGCAGAGCTCGGCGGAAAGCCCGGCGTCGAGCGCGCCGCCAGGCAAGCCGATCTCGATGCGGACGAGCCCGCTCTCCCGCGCCGAATCGAGCAGCCGGGCCACCCGGAACCTGCTGATCCCCAGCTGGTCCGCGATGTCGACCTTGGAGACGCCCTCCAGGTAGAACTGCCGCGCTACCCGCGCGGCCAGGACGACTTCCGACGGCCGGTCTGCCGACAAGCTGGCCATTTACGCCTCCGCTGTGCGCTCATTTGAGCGCACTTATCTCATATTTGCAGCTTTTCTTGACATTGCCTAGCCGCGAGTTCACTGTGATGGCAAGCACATCTGAGCAACGACCCGCTCAAATGAGCATAGCGGAGGTTCAATACATGAGTTCGTCCAGGTTCGGGACCAGGTTCAGAAAGCGCCGACTGGCCGCCGCGGCCTGCGTGGCCGCGGCGGTAACGGCGGCCGCCGCGTGCTCAAGCGGCGGCTCGAGCAGCGGCGGCACCGCCGCGAGCGGCGGCAACAGCAGTACCGGCACGGTGACGGTCGCGGTGGTGTCCAACCCGCTGGTCACCGGTCAGATGATCCCGCTGACCCAGTCGGTGTTCGAGAAGGAAAACCCCGGCATCACGGTCAAGTTCGCCACCTACACAGAGGGCGACCTGCGGGCGGCGATCGAGAAGGACGTCAGCACGCACAGCAACTCGTTCAACGCCGTCATGATCGGCCCGTACGAGGCGCCGCTGTTCGCGAAGAACAACTGGCTGGTCGACCTGACCAAGCAGTACATCGCCAGCGACCCGTCCTACGACGCCGCCGACCTGCTGCCCCCGGTGGCCAAGGCGCTGTCCTACAACGGCGACCTGTACGCCGCGCCGTTCTACGGCGAGTCGTCGATGCTCTACTACAACAAGACACTGCTCAAGGCGGCCGGGGTCACCCTCCCGCAACACCCGACCTGGAATCAGGTCCAGGCCGCGGCGGCGAAGCTGAACCAGCCGGGCAAGGTCTCTGGCATCTGCCTGCGCGGCCTTGCGGGCTGGGGCGACAACATGGCCGCCCTCGACACGGTGATCAACACCTTCGGCGGCGAGTGGTACAACCCCAGCTGGCAGGCCCAGCTCAACTCGCCCGCAACCACGGCGGCCATCAACTTCTACGTCAACCTGGTCAAGCAGTACGGCGAGCCCGGTGCCTCCAACGACAGCTTCAACCAGCTGCTGACGCTGTACGGCCAGGGCAAGTGCGCGATGTGGTACGACGCCACGGTGGCAGCGACCTCGATCGCGGGCGAGTTCCCTTCGGTCTACGCCCAGACCGGCTACGCCTTCGCGCCGACCGAGAAGACCTCTTCCTCCGGCTGGCTCTGGTCCTGGTCCCTCGGCATCCCGCAGGGCGTGAGCGACCAGAGCGCCGCCTGGAAGTGGATCTCCTGGGCCACCTCCAAGCAGTACGACACCCTCGTGGCGCAGAAGTACGGCTGGTCGGCGGTGCCGCCAGGCAACCGGACCTCGCTCTACAGCAACGCCAGCTACCTCAAGGCCGCGGCGCCGTTCGCCAACATCACGCTGCAGTCCATCGACGGCACCGATCCTGATCACCCGACGGTGAACAAGGTGCCCTACGTCGGCGTCCAGTACGTCGACATCCCGCAGTTCGAGACCCTCGGCATGACGGTCGGCCAGCAGATCGCCGGCGCGATCGCGGGCACGGAATCGGTGAGCCAGGCGATATCGGCCGCCCAGTCCGCGGCCTCGGCTTACACGCCGCAAGAACTGTCCGGCACTAACTGAGGCAGGGACAACCGAGAACATGGCCGTTCTTGAGGACGTCTCCTCGCCCCCCGCGGCCGGGCTCCGGCCGCGGGGGACGGGTCGGCGCGAGCGATGGCAGCTGCGCCTCCCGCTGCTGCCCGCGCTGATCTTCACCATCGTCGTCACCCAGGTCCCGTTCCTGGTGACCCTCTGGTACAGCTTCCACAGCTACTTCTACAACCTGCCAGGCGGTGCCCGCTGGAACGGTGTCGCCAACTACAAGGAAGTGTTCACCGACCCCAACTTCCGCAGCGCACTGTGGCGTTCGGTGACCATGACCGCGATCGCGGTGATCGTCGCGATGGTCCTCGGCATCCTGCTCGCGGTCCTGCTTGACAAGAAGTTCCTCGGCCGCGGCATCGTCCGGACGCTCATCATCACGCCGTTCCTGGTCATGCCGGCCGCCGCGGCGCTGGTCTGGGCCGGCCCGATGCTCGACCCGAACTTCGGGCTGCTGAACTGGCTGCTCGAGCCGTTCGGGGTCAACCACGTGGCGTGGCTGACCACGCACGCCTACGGGTCGGTCATCGTCGTGATGATCTGGCAGTGGACCCCGTTCATGACGCTCATCGTGCTGGCGGGCCTCCAGGGCCAGGCCCAGGACACCCTTGAGGCCGCCAAGGTCGACGGGGCCAACGCCTGGGCGACGTTCCGCGAGCTCACCCTGCCCCACCTGCGCCCGTACATCGAGCTCGGCGTCCTGCTCGGCTCGATCTACCTGGTGACCGCGTTCGACCAGGTGAAGCTGATGACCAACGGCGGCCCGGGCACGACCACCACCACCCTGCCCTTCTACCTGTACCAGAAGGTGACCTACGCCTTCGATATCGGCGGAGCGGCCGCGGCGGGTGTGGTGACCGTCATCCTGACGCTCATCGTGGCCAGCTTCGCGCTGCGGATGTTCGCCAGGGTCTTCCAGTTCGAGGAGGCAAAGTGACGGCTTTCACTGCACACGCCGTCCCCGGCGGCGGTCCAGGCTCCGAGACGCGGCCGCCGTGCCCGCGAGATGTCCCGCCTGGCGGGGTGGACAGTGCTCGGCTGGGTGGTGGGCATTGGCTTCTTCATCCCGGTGCTGTGGATGGTGATCACCGCGTTCAAGCCGGAGTCCGCCGCGGAGACCTGGCCGCCCAAGTTCACCTTCAGTCCCACCCTCAGCCGAGTTCCGGCTGGTCTTCAGCGGCATGGACCCGTTCATCGAGCACTCGGCGATCGCCACGGTCGGCTCCACCATCGTGGTGCTGGTGCTGGCGCTGCCCGCCGCCTACGCGCTGTCCATCCGCCCGGTGGGCAAGTGGCGCGACGGGCTGTTCTTCTTTATCTCCACCAAGATGCTGCCGGTCGTCGCGGCGATCGGCCCGCTCTACGTGATCGCGCTGAAGACGCACCTGCTCGACAGCATCTGGCTGCTGATCATCCTCTACGCGGCCATGAACTTGCCGCTGGCGATCTGGATGATCCGCTCGTTCATGCTCGAGGTCCCGAGCGAGATGCTCGAGGCGGCGCGGCTGGACGGCGCCGGCCGGATCAGGGAGATCACCGAGGTCATCATGCCGGTGGTGAGCCCCGGCCTGGTGTCCACGGCGCTGATCTGCGTCATCTTCGCCTGGAACGAGCTGTTCCTGGCGCTCAACCTCACGGTCACGAACGCCGCGACCATGCCGATGTTCCTGATCAGCTCCGTCCCCCAGGAAGGCCTGTACATCGCGCACCTGAGCGCGGCGGCCACGGTCGCTTCCGTCCCGGTGATCATCGTGGGCTGGATCGCACAGCGCTCCCTGGTCCGCGGCCTGTCGATGGGGGCGATCAAGTGACAGCTACCGTGACGCCCCCGCGCATCCTCTCGGCAGATCAAAAGCATCAAGACCATTCATCAGAACGACTTCGTGCTTCGCGGAGGTCCGCCAATGGCTGGAGTTAGGTACGTAGGCGCCTCGCGCGTCTACGCGAAGGGCGTCGCCCCCGCCGTCGACGCGCTCGACCTTGATATCAAAGACGGCGAGTTCATGGTCCTCGTCGGACCGTCCGGCTCGGGTAAGACCACGGCGCTGCGGATGCTCGCCGGACTCGAGCCGCTCGACGGGGGCCGGATCGAGATCGCCGGCCGCGACATCAGCGACGTGGAGCCGAAGGACAGGGACATCGCCATGGTGTTCCAGAACTACGCCCTCTACCCGAGCAAGACCGTCGCGGAGAACATGGGCTTCGCGCTGAAGATGCAGCACGTGCCGCGCGATGAGCGTGACCGCCGGGTGCGCGAGGCGGCCCGCATCCTCGACCTGGACGACGCCCTGCTCGACCGCAAGCCGAAGGCGCTGTCCGGCGGCCAGCGGCAGCGCGTCGCCATGGGCCGGGCCATCGTCAGGGAGCCGAAGGTCTTCCTGATGGACGAGCCGCTGTCCAACCTCGACGCGAAGCTGCGCGTGCAGACCCGCAGCCAGATCGCCGAGCTGCAGCGCCGCCTCGGCATCACCACGGTCTACGTGACGCACGACCAGGTCGAGGCGATGACCATGGGGCACAGGGTCGCGGTCTTGTCCGGCGGTCATCTCCAGCAGTGCGCGTCGCCGCGCGAGCTGTACGACAACCCGGTGAACCAGTTCGTGGCGGGCTTCATCGGCTCCCCGTCGATGAACCTGCTGAACGCGTCGCTGACGGAAGGCGGCGCGGCCCTGGCAGGCGCGGTCATTCCCCTGTCACCCGGAGTCAGGGCCGCGGCCGGGCGAGACAAGCTCACCGAGCTTGTGATCGGCATCAGGCCCGAGCACATGCACCTGACCGACGCGGCGGGCACCGGGCCTGGATCGGGCGCCGACGGCACCGCGGCGGCCAGCGCCTCGCTTACCAGCACCGCGGACGCAGTCCTGGGCGGCGAGGTGCTGCTGGTGGAGGAGCTCGGCGCCGACGCACTCCTGCATGTCCGGCTCGCCGATGAAGGCGGAACCGTGGTGGCCAGGACCGAAGGCCGCAAGTCGCCGGCCCCGGGGCAGCGTGTCACCCTCCGCGTTCAGCCGGACGACATCTTCGCGTTCCACCCGGTGACCGGCGCCCGCCTCGCGGGCTAAGCCCCGTTCTCGCGTTATTGGTTCTCACCTCATCAATGGAGGTCTCATGCGGGCCATCGTGCTCGACCGCCCCGGCAGCTTTCGGGTGGCAGAGGTGCCGGATCCCACGCCAGGGGAAGGCCAGATCGTCGTAAAGGTGGACGCCTGCGGGATCTGCGGCACGGACATCCACATCATGGACGGGGAGTTCCCGCCGACGCCGTACCCGATCACGCCGGGCCACGAGTTCGCCGGCACGGTGGTGGCCGTCGCCGGCGACGTCAGGATCGACCTGCCCGTGGGCGCGAAGGTGGCGGTCGACCCCTCCCTGTACTGCGGTTACTGCCGCAGGTGCCGGTCCGGCCGTGACAACCTGTGCGAGAACTGGGCGGCGATCGGCGACACCGTGGACGGCGCGTTCGCCGAGTACGTCGCGGTCCCCGCGGTCAACGCGCACCGGCTGCCCGACGGCGTCGACGGCCAACTCGGCGCGATGATCGAGCCGCTCGCCTGCGCGGTGCACGGCCTGCGCAGGCTCGGCCCGCTGTTCGGCGACTCGGTGCTGCTGACCGGCGCGGGGACGATGGGACTGCTGCTCCTGCAGCTGCTCGTCCACGCGGGGGCGGGGCCGGTCACGGTCGTCGACCGGGTCGCCGACCGGCTCGCGGTCGCCCGTAAGCTCGGCGCCGCGCACGTCGCGGCCGACCTTGGCGAGCTGTCGGACGAGCGGTTCGAGATCGCGGTGGACGCCACCGGCGTCCCCGCCGTCGTCGACGGCGTCACCGGGCTGCTCGACCGGGGCGGCCGGCTGCTCGTCTTCGGCGTCTCCCCGGCCGAGGCGTCGATCAGCCTCTCGCCGTTCCGCGTCTACAACGACGAGATCACCGTCACCGGCTCGATGGCGATCCTGCGCAGCTTCGCCCCGGCCGTCGAACTGATCGGCAGCGGCGTGATCGACCCGCGCCCGCTGCTGTCCGAGCCGCTGCCCCTGGCCGAGTTCGGCGAGGCCCTGCACCGGGTACGCACCGGCCAGGGCATCAAATGGCACATCAAACCCGCGTGACTGGAACCCCGCGTGACAGGGATTCCGTGTGACTGGGATCCCGCGTGACTGGGATCCCGCGTGACTGGGATTTCGTGCGACCAGAAACCCGAGTGACCGGGACCCGCGCGACTCGCTCGCCATCCGGCATGTCGGGCGCTGGCGCGCCGCGACATGCCGGATATTTCATGAAAACATCGGGTCAGATGGGCTGCCATGAGCACGAAGGCTTCCTTTCATGTGGATAAAGCAGCTAATAGGCTGCAAAGTCTTCATGATCATGGCCAGGGCGTGAGGCGGGAGGCAGGGCGCTGTGATCGTTGTTGCTGGTGAGGCGCTGATCGACCTGGTGGTGAGCCCCGGCGGACAGGTCGATGCGCGTCCGGGCGGCAGTCCGTACAACGCGGCGCGCAGCCTGGCCCGGCTGGGCGTGGAGACGACCTTCCTCGGCCGCCTGGCCAGCGACGGATTGGGCCGCCTGCTCCGCGACCGCCTCGCCGCGGAAGGCGCCGCGATCGGCGTCCCCGAGCCGTCAGGCAGGCCGAGCACCCTGGCCGTCGCCACCCTCGACCAGGCAGGCAGCGCCGAGTACGCTTTCTACCTCGATGGCACGGCCGGGGCCGACCTGGGTTACGAGGCGCTGAAGCAGGCGCTGCCCGCCGAAGTGACCGCCCTGCACGTCGGCGACCTCGGCCTGGTGATGGAGCCGGTCGGGGCGGCCATCGAGCGGCTCGTCCGCAGCGATGTCCCAGCCGACGCCCTCGTGCTGCTCGATCCCAACTGTCGCCCAAGCGCCGTTGCCGACCACGAGGCCTACCGGAGGCGCATCGGCGTCATCGCCCGCCGCGCCGACATCGTCAAGGCGAGCACGGAAGACCTCGCCTACTTGTACCCCGACGTGCCGCCCGAGGAAGCGGCGAAGGCACTGCTTGACAGCGGCCCGTCGCTCGTCCTTGTCACCGACGGTCCCCGCCCGGCCCGGGCCTTCCTGCCAGACTCAATCCTGGCCGAGGAGGTCCCGAGCGTCACCGTCGTGGACACGATCGGCGCGGGCGACGCCTTCGGCGGCGGCTTCCTCGCCTGGTGGACGGCGCACGGCCTCGGCCGGGCCGACCTCGGCCGTCTCGTGACGGCCCGCGACGCGCCGGCCCCGACGCGCCGGCCGCGACACGCCGGCCCGCGACGCACTGGTCGGCAAGGCGCTTCGCGCCGCCGTGGCGGTCGCCGCGCTCACCTGTGCCCGCCCGGGCGCGGACCCGCCGACCCTGGCCGAAGTTCAGGCAAGGAACTGGTGGCCGTAGCCGCGGTTCCCTGTCAGGGCGCCGTCGCGGTGCCAGCAGGCGTCGCGGTCCCCGACGTCTGCGTAGCCGCGGGCGACATCGACATGTCGGCCATCCCGGACTGGCCAGGGAAGATGATGTTGTGGTGGATGTCGTAGAACCAGTTCCACACCTGCTCGTGGGACGCCTCGCCGCCGGTCGCGTACCCGAGTAGGTTGCCGGAATCCTGCGTCCAGACCATGACGGCGCTGCCGTCTGGCTTCTGCACGCAGAACACCCGGCCCATCGCGGTGTCCGTGGACACCTTTCCCGAGGCCAGCTGGGCCACGGAGTATTTCGTGGAGTACTGATCCGAGTGGTTCCAGGTGCTCTCGCCCGTGGGGTCGGGCGCCACCGAGTCGCAGACGTTCGTGTTCTCGACGGCGGTGAAGTGCTGGTGGGTCAGGTTCTCCACGATCTCCTGGTAATGCGCGTAAAGCACGTTCAGGCTTGGGTAGGTCGCGAAGGTCACGCTCGCGATGGCCGGGTCCGGATAGGTGCACTGCACGTTCGTCGCGGTGTTCTGCACGCAGGCGGACATCTTGAGCCTGCCGGTGAACTCCTGCGTGCGATCGAGGAGGGAGAACAGCGCGCTTGGCGGCGACGATTCGGCCGCCTGGTGTATCCCGATGGAGGAATTGCCTCCCTGGCTGACGAGCAGCCCGGCCGCCGTGCCGCCCGCGGCGAGCACCGCGACGCCGAGCAGGCTCAGCATGTTCCGCACGCTCCCACGTTCCGAGCCCGCGCACCCGCCGTCCGCGCGGCGGCGAGGACGGGCCGGAACCGGATGGCGCGGCAGGCAGCACGCTCGCGGTCGTCACGCCCCGCCGAGCGGCGGAACCACGGCCGAGGCCGCGTTGCCCGCCCGCCGGCGCCGGCACCGGCGCCGGCTGGAACGCACCGATAGCCGGCGCGCCGCTAGCAGGTGTCCCGATGGCTGATGACCGGCGGTTCTGCGGGTGCGTGGGCGCCGTCTCGAGCGCGCCGCGGGCGGCCCCGATGAACTCACGGCAGTCCGCGTACCGGTCGTCGGGCTCCTTGGCGAGCACGCGGGCGAATACCTCGTCGATGGCGGGCGGCAGTTCAGGCCGCAGCAAAGAAGGCGGCGCGGCGAACTCGTGAACGTGCGCCCACAAGATCGCCTCGTTCAAGCCCTTCTCGAACGGCGCCCGGCCGGTGAGGCACTCGTAGAGCACGCACCCGAGCGAGTACTGGTCGGCCGCGCCGAGCACCGTGTGGTGCTGGATCTGCTCCGGCGAGATGTAGTGGCCCGTGCCGAGCACCGTCCCCGCGACGGTCAGCCCGGACGGCCTGCCCATGTACTTCGTGATGCCGAAGTCGGCCAGGTACACGTGATCCGGGTCCCACTCGTCGCCGCCCTGGGCGATGAGCAGGTTCCCCGGCTTGACGTCCCGGTGCACGAGCCCGCGGCGGTGCGCGGAGTCAAGCGCCCGCGCGGCCTGCTCAAGCAGGTGCACGCTCTCGTACGGCGCCAGCCAGCCCCGGTCCGCGATCAGGTGCCGCAGGTCGGTGCCGGAAACGTAGCGCATCGCTATGTAAAGCAGTCCGTCGCTCGCCCCGAAATCGTGAATGGGGATGACGTGCGGATGGTTCAGCGAAGCCGCGATCTGCGATTCCTCGCGGAATCTGGTCCGGAAGACCTGGTCATCGGCCAGTTCGGGTGCGAGGACCTTCAGCGCGATTACGTTACGCAGCCGTGGGTTCTCCGCCTGGTAGACGATGCTCATGCCGCCCCGGCCAAGCACCGCACGCAACCGGTAGCCAGCGAAGTCCGTGCCGACAAGCGGCAATTCGGGCATGCTTTCTCTCCGTCCGGGATGGCCGCTCCATCCGGCGTCGAGCCCGGATGGCGCCCTTGCGCAGTTCTCCCTGCCCGCTTGGATAACGGATAAATCCGGATTTCGGTTCAGCATCCCGGCCGGGAGGGCACCCTATTTCCCGCTCAGCGACCGCAGCGAAGGAAGATGCGTGGGCCACGGGACGAGCAGCCGGGCGCCGAGGACCACCGCGCCGATCGCGACGAGCGCGAACAGCGACACCCAGACCCCGGCGGGTACCCGGGTCAGCCAGGCGAGCTGGTCGGCGTCGGACATGCCAGGGCCGGGCCGCCCGGTCGCCAGGCGGCGTCCAGGCGGCAGGCGCACCGCCCTGGTCCGCGTCCGCGCGAGCTCCACGACCGGCCGCACCCCGCCGAATAGCAGGAACCACGCCACCGCGTAGGCGAACGCCGCGCGCAGTGCCTGGTCGGCCAGCCAGCTGACCGCGACGAGCGCGCCGGCGGTCACCAGCACGGACAGCACGCCGTACCAGTTGCGCACCATGACCAGCGTCACCGCGAGCAGCAGCAGGAGCAGTGAAAGCAGCAGGGTTACCCGGTGCGCGGCGAGCAGTGCGCAGGCGCCGATCCCGAGCAGCGGCGGCGTGACGTACCCGGCAAGCGCGGTGATGACGATCCCCGGCCCGTTGCGCCTGCCCCGCGAGACCGTCTCGCCCGAGGTATCGGAGTGCAGCCGGATCCCCTCAAGCCGCCGCCCGGACATCAGTGAGGCCGCGGCGTGGCCGCTCTCATGCGCGATGGTGATCGCGATCCGCGCCATCCGCCACAGCCGGGGACTCGCCACGACGACCAGCGCGACGGCGGCGCTCGCGGCGACCACCCACCCCGCCGGAGCGCTCTGCGCGCCAATTACCCGATCCCAGAACACCGCCACGCACAAAGGGTATTCATTACGTAAAACGCCCGCTTTCCATCCGGCGACACGTCCGTAATCCCGTGGTTTCCCACATAGCCGTGCCGTGATGTGCTAACTCTAGGTAGCTGAACATGCACGTTGCGGTCACTAGGTTGTCGGAAGTGGTGACACGGAAGTGGTGACATGAGTGGCACGGGCAGGCACGCGAGCTCGCCGGTACTGTCGTTCCCGACCCGGCTCGGCGTGACCACGGCGGTGGCCGCCCTGGTGGCGCTGGCGGCGATCATCGGTGCCGTGGCCGTGAACTCGCCAGGCCCGCGGCCCGTGTCGGCGACCCGGCCGGCGCCCGCGGCCGCGGCCAGGCCCGCCACGTCGATCAACCGTGTCCCTGGCAACACGGTGGCGATCGCCAAGGCGAACGCGGTGCCCGCGCTCACCGGCCTGCGGCACCGGCCTGACGGCGCGCCTAGCGTGGCCGCGCCGGCCCGCCGGGCCACGATGCCGCTGGTGCTGACCGACGTCGACCACCAGGACTGCCCGGCCGCGGCGACCGCGTGCGCCGACCTGACCAGGCACATCACCTGGCTCCAGGCCAACGGCAGGATTACGTTCGGCCCGGTCAGGATGGAGCCGGGCAAGCCGGGAAGCCAGCACCAGACGCCGCGCGGCACGTTCCAGGTCGAGTGGAAGGCCGGCCCGTCGTACGTCAGCAACATCTACGACGAGCCGATGCCGTGGGCGACGTTCTTCGCGTCGGGCGGCATCGCGTTCCACGGCGGCAGCCTGACCGCGTGGTCGCACGGCTGCGTGCACCTGACGGACCAGAACGCGCACTACTACAACGAGCACCTGCCGATCGGTGCCGAGGTCGTCGTCTTCTGATCTAAAGCCCTTCATCCCGAACGTAAGCGGCCGACTCTCCCGGCGCACCGCTCATCGGGATCCGCTGGTGGACGGCCCAGCGTGCGAGCTGGTCGGAGAAGTGCGCGCTTGCCGGGTCACCGGAGGCGCCGCCAGGAATGACGAAGCTCGCGGACGCCGGCTCCGCGAGGTCCACCACCTGCCGGTACACCGACAGGCTGGCCACCGTGAACGGGCTGCCCTGGCGCCATCCGTAGCCTGCCGCCTGGATGGTGTCGGCGTCCCCGCCCATCGCCGCACCGGGGAACGTGCCACCGAGCGGGTGCACCCGCACCGCGCGGTGCCGGTCGCCCCACCGCCACTGCCCGGGGTCGGGCCCTCCGGCCTTGACCGCCGCGGCCCACGCCGCGGCGAGCGCGGCAGGCACCGCGGCAAGGACCCGTTCCCGCTGGCCCGCTCCCTGCCCCGCGTCCGGTGGCACCGGCCCGCCGAGCAACTCCCAGGTGTCGTTGCCGAGCCAGCGCCGCACCATGGAAAGCGTCGGCGCCAGCGCGCCAGACGTCATCCACGTCCAGGTCTCCGCGCCGAGCACCGGACGGTACAGCGCCTCAGCGAGCGCCCGCAGGTAGCACGCGTAAAGCAGCGCCGTCGCCGACCCGGCGGACAGGTTACCGTCCCAGCCGGCCAGCAGCGCCCGCGCCGCCTCGGCGTCCTCGTTCGCGTACGGCCCGAGCCCGGTCAGCAGCCCTCCCCAGCCGCGCGCCTGCAGTGACACCGTGTCGGCCTGCATCCCGGCCAGCTCGTCCACGCTGAGCGGCGGGGCGTCGGCGAGCAGCGAGCGGATCCGCTCGGCTCGCCACGGCTGGGAGAACGTGTAGGAGATGTAGGGCTCGTCCGCGTCGGTGATCGCGTTGTTGGCGGTCATCACGAACCCGGCATCCGGGTCGATGGCCCTTGGCAGCGACGCGAACGGCACGGTTCCCGTCCACTCGCACGCGTCGTCCCAGCCGGGGACGGGCAGCCGCCGTGCCGCGTCAGAAGAACGCACGGGCAGCTCGCCGCGGCACTGGTAGGCGATGTCACCCCGCACGTCGGCGCACACCAGGTTGTTGACCGGGTCGACCCAGCCGTCCTGCGCGTCGGCGACCTCGGCGACGGTTCGCGCGGTGAGCATGGGCAGCAGGCACTCGAACCCGCGGTTGGGCCGGTGGGTGCCCGTCCACTTGAGCACCAGGGCAAGCCCCGCATCCGGGTTCCCGTGCACGACGGGCCCGTGCCTGGTGGCCCACACCGGGACGGTGACCGGGGATCCGCCGCGCACCTCGATCCGCTCGTGCCGCACCTCGGCCTCCGCCCAGCCGGACGGCGTCAGGTACCGCGTGCCCGCGAAGCGCTCCAGGTACAGGTCCTGGGTGTCGGCGTCCCCGTGCGTGATCGCCCACGCCACGGACCCGTTGGACCCGAAGTGCGGGAACCCGGGCAGTCCGGGGAACGTGGCGCCGGTGACGTCGAAGTCGGGGCAGGTGACCCGGCACTGCCAGTACACGTTCGGTGTGTCGAGCGCGCGGTGCGAGTCGTTGCAGATCACCGCGCCGCCGTGCGCGGTGCGCCGCCCGCTCACGGCCCACGCGTTGGACCCTGGCTCGACCTCGGCGAGGAACCCGAGGTGCCCCTCGATGTCGCCGAGCGCCTCGTCGAGCAGGTCGGCGGCCTGGTGCGTCAGCCGCCCGTCCGGCGGCACCGCGAGCGGCGACCCGGCGACCGCCCGGCTCTCGAGCCGCTCGAAGGCGTCGGCGCCGGCCCGCGCGAGCAGCACCGCGTAGGCGAGCTTGGCCTGCCACTGTCCCATCTGGACGTGCCGCACCAGGAACGCCGCGACGGAGTGCCACGACCGCCAGTCCTCGACGGTGTTCCGCGCGGGCAGCGGCAGCGCCCCGTCCGCGATGGCCTGGTTGACCCCGCTCGCGTAGGCCTCGAACATGGCCCGGACCTGCGGTGACATCACGGCGAGGTCGAGCTGGGCCGCGGCGGCGAGCCCGAGCCGCCGCGCGAGGACGTCCGCGCCGAGCGCCGCGGACCCGGCGACCTCCGCCCATCGCCCGCACGCCCGCCGCCGGTCGTATTCCATCTGGAACAGCCGGTCCTGCGCGCACGCGTACCCCATCCCGGCCCATGCGTCCGTCGCCGTCTCGGCCCGCACATGCGGCACCCCGTACCCATCGCGCGTGATCAGGAAATCCACGGAACAAGTATCCCGAACGAGTGCGTGCTTCGCCCGGCCGCGCCACCGTGACCGTGTCGGCTGGCCGAGAGTTCCCCCGTTGTTCCCGTGCCGTTACGACGCGATCCCCGGCCAAGTCGATCATTCCAGTCGGCAAGGGCGAGTACTAAAGTTGCTGTCATGTCATCCGCCACGGCTCTCGAAGCGTTCCTGGCCGAACCACGCAACGTCATCGTCGCCGGCATCCGCAAGGACGGCCGCCCGCACCTGTCACCGAACTGGTTCTTCTGGGACGGCGAGCACTTCTACGTCTCCACGACCCGCAAGCGCGCCAAGTACAACATCTTCCGCCGCGACCCCAGGGCCGAACTGGTAGTGGACGACGCGACCGGCCATCGCTACGTCGAGATCCCAACGACGGTGAGCATCCGGGAGGACGTGCCCGCCAACGTCTCCCTGTTCCGCGCGATCAGGGAGAAGCACGGCCGCGCGACCCCGCCGGACGACGAACTCGCCGCCGCGCTCATCGCCGACGACCGGGTCCTCCTGGTCTTCACCCCGGCAACCCCGGCCTCCGCCTGGACCGCGGTCGGCCTCGACTAGCCGGCGAGTGCCGCGACGACCAGCGCCGCCGTGGCACTGACCTGAAGGATCGCGCCGAAGACGTCGCCCGTCGTCCCGCCGAGCCGCCGCCGCGCCGTCCGCTGCACCAGCCAGCCGGCGAGCAGGCCGGCGAGCGTGGCGACGAGCCCGCGTACCGGCAAGCGCCGGGCCGCCGGCGGTGAGGCCGGCCGCCGCGACGGCACAGGCAAGCGCGCCGACCGTGAGCGCGCGCTCCGCCGCCGTGGTCCGGCCGGCGACGAGGGCGCCGAACCCGCCCGCCCTGGCG
The DNA here is from genome assembly GCA_963759545.1 of uncultured Actinomycetota bacterium. GTDB lineage: Bacteria > Actinomycetota > Actinomycetes > Streptosporangiales > Streptosporangiaceae > Trebonia. The sequence continues at coordinate 19,892 of CAVXAB010000046.1, read as the reverse complement.
GCGGGGGAGGAGGTCGCGACGACGACCGAGACCCGGCCGGTGACCTCGGCCACGACAAGCGCGGCGACGGCCAGCGGCAGCCGTGGCACCGCGGCGACCGCCGCGACCTGGACAAGCAGTACGAGCACGAGCGCGCCGACCCCCATGGGGCCGATGTCGGAGCGGCGCATGATCTCAAGCGCGACGTCCGCGGGGCGGCGGCTGCCGAGCCCGTCGGCGGTATCGGCGAGCCCGTCGAGGTGCAGGCCGCCGGTGAGCACGGCGATCACCGCGACCGCGAGCGCCGCCCCGAGCAGCCGCCCGGGCCCGGTGGCGTTCAGCGTGCCCGCGGCCAGCACGACACCGCCGCCGATGGCACCGAGCAGCAGCCCTATCCCCGGCAGCCAGAGGATCGCCCGGGCCGCCACGTCGTCGTCGAGCGTCCCGTTGACCCCGGCGGGGATCGTCGTGAAGAGGCTCAGCGCGACCCGCCAGGCGGGCGGGTGTCGTTCGCTCACGGGTGCCCCGCTACCGCAGCCGCCTGGCGATGCCCGCGGTGCACAGCCAGGCCTGCTCGCAGTCGGCGGCCACGCGGGCGTTCAGCCGGCCGAGCTCATCGCGAAAGCGGATACCAGAGGTCGTGGCGGGGATCACGCCAGAACCGACCTCGTTGCTGACCGCGACCACGACCCGGCTGGTCGAGCGCCATGCGTGCATGAGCCCGTCGACCCGGGTGGCGAGCTCCTTGTCCGCGCTTGCCTCGCCCGCCCACAGGCCGCACTCGTCCATGACGCCGGCCAGCCAGGTCGACAGGCAGTCGACGAGCACGGGGACCGCGCGATCGGCGCCGCCGAGCACGCCTTCCAGGTCAAGCGTCTCCAGCGTCGTCCAGCTGCGCGGGCCGCCGCTCCAGGTGCAGCCGCACCCGCTCGGCCCAGGAGGGATCGGAGTCGTCCGCAGGCAGGCCGCAGGCCACGTAGTCCACCTGGTCGCGTTCGGCCAGCATCCGTTCCGCCGTCACCGACTTTCCAGAGCGTGCCCCGCCAAGCACGAGCACGCGGAACGCCCGCCCGCGCCGCGGCCGCCCGGGCAACGGCAGCAGCCCAGGCGCGGCGAGCGGGCGCGGACCGTCATCGCGGACCAGGCGCATCATGGTGAGTACCTTACCGAGCCGGCTGACGCCGCGGTTCTGAAGGTCACGCGGGGGTCACGAAGGGGCCGTAAACAGGTCCCGATAGGGTGGGCCTGCCGGGCACTTGCCCGCCGGGTGAGTGCCCTGACGTCACCGACTGCTCGTCAGGAGAGCTCATCGTGGCCTATGACCCATTCGGGTCTGGTGACTTCGGCGCCAGTCCCTTCGACGACATCTTCGCGCGTTTCTTCGGCGGCGCGTCCCCGCAGCGGCCGGCCCAGCGGATCGACCTGGGCCAGCTGCTGACCGAGCAGGGACGCGAGGTAATCAGGGATGCCGCCACCCAGGCCGCCCGGTGGGGCGACCCCGACCTCGACACCGACCACCTGCTGTGGGCGACCACCAAGCAGGAGCCGGTCCGCCGCCTGCTCAGCGCGGCGGGCGCGGACCCGGACGCCATCGCCAGGCGGATCGAGTCCCAGGCAGAGCGCGGCCAGCCGCGCGACGAGATGCCGAGCCTCACCCCTGCGGCCAAGCGGACACTGCTCGACGCGCGGCAGATCTCCCAGGCGCTTGGCTCGTCCTACATCGGCCCCGAGCACCTGCTGTTCGCGCTCGCCGTCAACCCGGAATCGGCCGCGGGCCGGGTGCTTGGCGACGCCCGGGTCACCCCCGAGGCGCTGCGCGACGCGGTCACGGCCGGCGGCCGCGGCGGCGGGGCGGGCGCGAAGCCGCCGTCGGACACCCCCACCGTCGATGAGTTCGGCACCGATCTCACGGCGATGGCCCGCGAGGACCGGATCGACCCGGTGGTCGGCCGCGAGCTTGAGATCGAGCAGACCGTCGAGGTGCTGTCCAGGCGGACCAAGAACAACCCGGTGCTCATCGGCGAGCCCGGCGTCGGGAAGACCGCGATCGTCGAGGGCATCGCGCAGCGGGTCGTCGACGGTGACGTGCCGGACATGCTGCGCGACAAGCGCATCGTCCGGCTCGACCTCGGCGGCATGGTCGCGGGTACCAGGTACCGCGGCGACTTCGAGGAGCGGCTGAAGAAGGTCATCGACGAGATCCGCGCGCACAGCGACCAGCTGATCATCTTCATCGACGAGCTGCACACGGTCGTCGGCGCGGGCGCCGGGGAAGGCTCGATGGACGCGGCGAACATGCTCAAGCCCGCGCTTGCCCGCGGGGAGCTGCACATCGTCGGCGCCACCACGATCGACGAGTACCGCAAGGACATCGAGAAGGACGCCGCGCTCGAGCGGCGGTTCCAGCCGATCCTGGTCCCCGAGCCGTCGGTCGCGGACACCATCGAGATCCTCAGGGGCCTGCGCGACCGCTACGAGGCGCACCACCAGGTCCGCTTCACCGACGAGGCACTGGTCGCGGCGGCGGAACTGTCCGACCGGTACGTCACCGACCGGTTCCTGCCGGACAAGGCGATCGACCTCATCGACCAGGCGGGTGCGCGGGTCCGGCTGCGGACCATGACCCCGGCCAGGGACAGGCGCGAGGCCGAGCAGCGCCTCAAGCGGCTGCAACGCGAGAAGGACGAGGCCGTCGCCGTCGAGGATTACACCAGGGCAGGCGAGCTGCGTGACCAGATCACCGAGCTGATCCAGCGCCCGGAAAGCGATGCGGCGGAAACGGGCGGGAAGGCCGAGAAGGCGGTCCCTGAGGTCGGCGCCGCCGACATCGCGGAGGTCGTCTCCCGGGCGACCGGCATCCCCGTCACCCAGCTCACCCAGGAAGAAAGGGAACGACTGCTCCAGCTTGAGGAGCACCTGCACCAGCGGGTCATCGGCCAGGACGACGCGGTAGCGGCCGTCGCGGAGGCGGTGCGCCGCTCCCGCGCGGGCCTGGCCGACCCGGACCGTCCCATCGGCAGTTTCCTGTTCCTCGGCCCGACGGGCGTCGGCAAGACCGAGCTGGCCCGGGCCCTGGCGGAGGCGCTGTTCGGCAGCGAGGGCCGGATGGTCCGCATCGACATGAGCGAGTTCCAGGAACGGCACACGGTCAGCCGCCTGGTCGGCGCGCCGCCCGGCTACGTCGGGTACGAGGAAGCGGGCCAGCTCACCGAGGCGGTGCGTCGTACCCCGTACGCCGTGCTGCTCCTCGACGAGATCGAGAAGGCACACCCGGACGTCTTCAACATCCTGCTCCAGGTCCTTGACGACGGCCGGCTCACCGACGGCCAGGGCCGGACGGTGGACTTCAAGAACACCGTCGTCATCATGACGAGCAACCTCGGCTCCGACCTGATCGGCAGGCGCAGGCTCGGCTTCGACGGCTCCGCGTCGGCGACGTCCGCGGCGGATGCGGAGGACACCCAGCTGCGCGACCGCGTCATGTCCCGCCTGCGGGAGTCGTTCCGCCCTGAGTTCCTCAACCGCATCGACGAGATCATCGTATTCCGGCACCTCGACGAGACGCAGTTGCGGCAGATCACCAGCCTGCTACTCGAGGAGACCACCCGCCGCCTGCACGCGCAGGACGTCACGGTGGACTTCACGACGGAAGCGGTCGACTGGCTCGCCAGGCGCGGCTTCCAGCCCGAGTTCGGCGCCAGGCCGCTGCGCCGCACGATCCAGCGCGAGGTCGACAACAAGCTGTCGTCGATGCTGCTCGACGGCCGGCTCCATCCCGGCCAGCACGTGACCGTCGCCCGCGAGGGTGACGAACTCGCCTTCCGCGCCACGGACCGCGACCCGGCAAAGATCCCGCCCCAGGCCAAGCAGTCGGACCAGGAAGAGGCCGCCCGCCGCGGTTAAGGGAACCGACCCGGTTCGCCTTTGTCGGGGTCGGTTCCCGCGGCGGCCTGGCGCTGGAAGAGCACGTCGATTCGCTTCCCCATGCCATTGACCGCCTTCACGAGTTCGGCCACTTCTTCTCTCATGGGACCGACCTCGGCGTGCAGCAGGTTCTCGAAGTAGGCTTCCAGCGGAGAATTGCTTGGGTCCCGAATATTCTTTTCCGGCTCCGCGTGCAAAATATTTATGAGGTGATCGTAGCGCCAGCCAAGGACCACGGATATCGCTACCAGCGTGGATTTATTGTGCTTCCTGGCCGGCGTTCCCAGATAACGGATGGTCGTTTGCGACAATCCAGTTTCGCGCGCAAGGTAGCTGAGTGACATGTGAAGTTCGCTCAGGCGTTCGGTGACAGCGCGGCCGACCGCCGCCCAATCCCCGTCCTCCAGCGCATCCTCTGCCAACGCAATTCCTCCGCGCGTTCCGCCTCGGCGCACAGGTTAGCGGATCGTCCACTCCCATGACAGGCGACAGCGCTTTCTCGCCGCATTGCCCGGCCCGGGCCTTCGACTGATCGCCAATAATGACTAGATCTCGCCATTTTTGATTTTCGTGAGCCGCCACTTATGTAGTCGAGTATGGTCGACTCTTATTCATGGCGATGAGGCGGTATTGGCGCGGAAGGGGAGTTGACCCTATGACGGCACGGGTCTGCACGCTGGGCGCGGCGGTGCTTAACGGCCGGGTCGGTTACCTGGCGACCGGTGGCCCATGGTGGGCTGAATTCTGCTTGGCGGCACTTGCCCTGCTGACCGTGTGCCTGCGAATCGTGTTTCCGCAGGATTCGCCGGACAAACTCGCCTGGTGGCGCGACCGCTGGCGGACGCGACCCGCCCGCGAATTTGACGTTGACGAGCCCGCGACGCAAGACCAGGCGAACCTGGAGCGAGTGGACCGCTAGGCCCCCGGCAGGCAGCCGCTACCCCGGCTGCCAGCCACCATGGCCCCAAAGGCCCCAAAGACCATTTGCGCATCGCCTTTTTTGCGCAATAGGCCCCGTCGCGCCCATTCCGCCCCGCATCAGCGCGGTCCGGCCATGATCATGTGGATTCCGCATCTTATAAGCTGCGGAATCCACATAAGAGCAAATCTCCGCGAAAATTGCCCGGCCATCTCGTACCGTCAGGCACAAGGCCCTCAGCGACATCAGGAACCTTAGCGCAGCCCCGGCAATCACGACCCGGCCCGGCCGGCACACCGGGCAACGGCCCGGGCAACGGCCGGGCCCGGCGCCGTCAGCCGATGCGTAGCCACACGCTGGTGTCGGGCGGCAGCACCCCGCCGTGAACCGGCCCGCTGGCGAGCAGCACCCCCGCATGCGGCGGCAGCCCGACGGGCGCGGCCGACAGGTTGGCGATGCAGCGCACGGTCGCGCCGGCTTCGCGGTCCTCAACCCCGCCCGCGTCATGACGGTCAAAGGCGAGCACGCCGTCCGCCGACGGCTGCCAGGTCAGCGGGGCCTCGCCGAACGCGGGCTCGGAGTGGCGGATGCGCAGCGCCGCACGGTACAGGCGGAGCATGGAGTCCGGGTTGGCGGACTCGGCCGCCACGGTCAGGTCCCGCCACTCCTTCGGCTGCGGCAGCCACGGGTCAGACTCGGCCCCGGCGGGAGAGAAACCGAACGGCGGCTCGGTCCCCGACCACGGCAACGGCACCCGGCTCCCGTCCCTGCCAGGGTCCGCGCCGAGCGTTCTGGCCCAGATCGGGTCCTGGCGCAGCTCGTCGGGGATGTCCTGGACCTCCCACAGGCCCAGTTCCTCGCCCTGGTAGATGTACACGGCCCCGGGCAGCGCCATGGTGAGCAGCGCCGCCGCCCTGGCCCGCCGCGTGCCGAGCGCCAGGTCGACGGGGAGCCCGTGGAAGTAAGGCCGCCGGTCCAGGTCGAACGCGGTGTCGGAACGGCCGTACCTGGACACCACCCGGTCGACGTCGTGGTTGGACAGCACCCAGGTAGCGGGGGCCCCGAGCCGCGCATCGTCGAGTCGATGACCTGGCGCAGCGACGCGGCGTCCCACGGGCAGTTCAGGTACGGGAAGTTGAACACCGAGTGCAGCTCGCCCGGCCCCACGTAACGGGCGAGCCGCGCCGCGTCGGGCAGCCAGACCTCGCCGATCAGCATCCGGCCGCCGTGCTCGTCACCGCCGTAGGAGTCGGCGACGGCCCGCCAGGACTGGTAGATCTCGTGCACCTCATCGCGGTCCATGAACGGGTGCGCCGGGCCGGGTGACTCCAAACCAGAGACGTCGGGCAGGTCGGCGTCCTTGCACAGCAGCGCGGCCGAGTCGATCCTTATGCCGTCGACGCCGCGAGAAAACCAGAACCGCAGCACGTCCTCGAAGTCGCGCCGCACGTCGGCGCTGCCCCAGTTGAAGTCCGGCTGCTCGGGCGCGAACAAGTGCAGGTACCACTCGCCAGGCGTACCGTCCGCCTCGGTCACCCGGGTCCAGGCGGACCCGCCGAAGATCGACTGCCAGTTGTTCGGCGGCAGCTCACCGGCAACACCGCGGCCCGGCCGGAACCAGAACCTGGACCGCTCAGCAGAGCCGGGCCCGGCGGCAAGCGCGGCAGCGAACCAGGGGTGCCGGTCGGAGGAGTGGTTGGGCACGACGTCAATGATGATCTTGATCCCGTGCGCGTGCGCCTCGGCGATCAGCGCGTCGGCGTCGGCGAGCGTGCCGAAGACCGGATCGATCGAGCGGTAGTCGGAGATGTCGTACCCGGCGTCGGCCATCGGCGACGGGTACCACGGGTTGAACCAGATCGCGTCGATGCCGAGCGCGGCCAGGTAGGGCAGGTGCGCCCGCGCGCCCGCCAGGTCGCCGATGCCGTCGCCGTCGCCGTCAGCGAAGCTGCGCACGTAGAGCTGGTAGATCGCGGCACCCTTCCACCAGGATGTGAGCCACGGGGAACTGGACGACCGGGGGTCGGATGCCGCGGATGCGGACGGCGTGTGCACGGGGTACCTGCTTTCTCCTGTTGCGAGAAACGGCATGCGGCAGCGACGCCGTCGGCGGCCGCGGGACTAAACGGACTAAACGGGAAAGTCAGCCTCTGATGCCGCCGGAGGTGAGGCCGGCCATGATATTTCGCTGGAAGATGAGGAAGAACAAGATCGTCGGGACCGCGGCCATGGCGGAGGCGGCGATGAGCAGGTTCTCAGGCGTGCCACCGCCGTATGAGGCCTGCCAGATGCCGACGTTCAGGGTCTCCCTCGTCGGGGTGTACCCGTACTCGACTAGCAGCGGCCAGAGGAAGTCCTTCCAGACCGCGACCAGGCTGAAGATCGAGACCACGGCGATGATCGGCCGCGACATGGGCAGGATGATCCGCCACAGGATCATCAGCGAGGACGCGCCGTCGACCGAGGCCGCGTCGACGTACTCCGCCGGTATCGAGTCGAAGAACCGCTTGAGCAGGAAGATGTTGAACGCGTTGGCCACCGACGGCAGCCAGATGGCGGCCGGCGAGCCGATCAGGTTCCAGTGGAAGAACGGCAGGTTGTCCACCGTCAGGAACTGCGGCACCACGAGCACCGTGACCGGGATCATCAACGTGGCCAGCATGAGGTAGAAGACCACGTTCCCGAGCACCGGCCGCAGCTTGGACAGCGAGTACGCGGCGGCCACGTCGAAGACGAGCTGCAACGCCAGCGCGCCGAACGCGTAGTAGACGGTGTTCCACAGCATCAGCCCGACATCGAGCCGGTTCCACGACTGCACGAAGTTCCCGGGATTCAACTGATGCGGGTAGAGCGTGGGCGGTGTCGCGATCGTTTCCTGCGTCGACTTGAGCCCGTCGGCGAACAGGAAGTACATCGGCCCGATGAACACGAGCGTGAACACCACGAGCACCAGGGTCAGCGTGACGCGGTAGATGACCTTGCCACGGGGGCGGTTTAGTGAGACCGGAGATATCAGCGTCCGTGTCGAGGTCGTCGGGCGGCGCCGGGACCCCCGGGCCGCTGGTCGGTGGCGGTGGCGATCGAAGCCATGAGCCGTACCTCCTAGCCGCGCTCGCGGGTGACCCACAGGAACCCGCCGGAGAAGACGGCGAGCACCAGCATGAGGACCACGCCGAGCGCCGAGGCGCTGTTGTAGTTGCTTGCGCCGCTCATCGCGAACGCGTACTGGTAGATGAGCATCACCACGGACTGGACGTTGTCGCCCACGCCACCGCCGCCATTGGTCAGCACGAACGACTCGATGAACATCTGCATGGTGGCCACGACCTGCAGCATCAGCAGCAGGACGAGGATCAGCCTGGTCTGCGGGACGGTGACGTGCCTGATCCGGCGGAAGATGCCCGCGCCCTCAAGCTCCGCCGCCTCGTACAGCTCGCCGGGGATGTTCTGCAGCGCGGCCAGGTAGATCAGCGTCGCGCTGCCCATGTTCATCCAGGTCGACGCGATGACCACCGACACCATCGCGGTGCTGATGAAGCCGGTGCCCGGCTGGAGGACCCACTGCGACGTCGGCAGGTGCAGGATACGCAGGATGTCGTCGAACAGCCCGTACTGCGGGTTGTAGAAGTAGGCGAAGAGCAGCAGCGCCGAGGCGGGCGGCAGCATCACCGGCAGGTAGACGAGCGCCCGCAGGTAGCCGCGCGCGTGCCGCAGCTCGTTGAGCACGATCGCCACCACGAACGGGACCGCGAACCCGATGACCAGCGCGAGCAGGGTGAACTCGGCCGTGTTCCGCCATGCCTGCCAGAACGTCGGGTCATGGAAGATCCGGATGTAGTTCGTCCAGCCCGTCCACGCGAAGCCGCCTCCGTAGACCGGCTTCTGGAAGCTCATGATGACTTCGCGGACGATCGGGTACCAGGAGAAGAACGAGAAGCAGAGCACCGCCCCGATCAGGAACGCCCACGCCCCGGCGTTCCGCCGTGCCCTGGGCAGCAGCGCCCTCGGCCGCCGCCCGCGCGCGGCGGGCGCGGCCGTGGCACGCCGCGCGACACCGGTGAGAACGTTCGCCATCGCTTCTCCTGTCCGTTGCAGTGATGGCCGGGCCGGGCGCGGGGCGGGCGGCTGAGGTCGCCGCCCGCCCCGCGCTCGGCTGAGGGGGATCAATAAGGAGTCGTCCGAACGAATTCGGCTTCCTGACCTACGCCCCGCTGTTCGCCAGGAGGGTGTTGACGTTCGTCGACCGCGGTCTTGAGCAGCGCCGGGATATTCGCGTTCGGGTCGGTAAGCACGGCCAGCATGACCGGGTCAAGCGTCTTGTAGACGGCCTGGGCGTCGGTCGGCTCTCCGTCGCCCTTCTCCTGCGCGTTGATGTACGACGTGTACTGCGAGACCGGAATCGTCGCGTACTGAGCACGCAGCTGGTTGACCTTGGTTGCGGGCGCGCCGGTGAACAGTTCCGGCTCGGGGAAGCCGACGGTGAACCCGTCCGCCTTCTGCCGGGCGAAGTTGAACTGTCCGACGCCGGGCGTCAGGTCCTCGAAGTTGAGCCACTTGACGCCGGCCGCGATCTGCGCCGGGGTGTCCTTCGGGGAGAAAATGAAGCTGTTGCCGCCGGACAGTGAGCCCGCCGGGGTGCCGGTCATGCTGGGCAGCGGGGCCATCCCGATGTCGCTGAGGTTGCCCTTGTCGGTCGGCACGATCACGTTGTAGATGTCGTCCGGCGCGGCGATGTACATGCCGAGCTTGCCCGCGGCGAACTGCTGCTGCAGCGTGCCCCAGGCCAGGCCCTGGGTGGGACTCATCGCCTTGTCGGTGAACCGCATCGTGTGCAGCGCCTGCAGGATCTGCTGGGCCTCGGGAGTGTTGAAGCTCGCCGTCGCCGGAGAGGCCGAGTTGTTGACCATCGAGCCGCCTACTGCGTCGATGTACGAGGAGAAGTGCCAGCCGCCGTTGTTGCCCGCGCTGTAGTCGCCCCAGCCCTCGATGCCGTTGCCGAGCTTGGCGATGGCGGTGGCGTCCGTCTCGACCTGCGCCCAGGTGGTCGGCGGCTGGTCGGGGTTGAGTCCCGCCTCCTGGAAGAGCTTCCTGTTGTAGATGAGGCCCTGCGTGTAGTTGGAGGTCGGCAGGCCGTACAGCGTCTTGCCCGCGGTCACCGCCTTCATCGAAGTCGCGTCGATGTCGTTCAGGTTCGGCACCGTCTTGGTGTTCACGTACTGGGTGATGTTCGCCGCCTGGCCGGCCAGCAGTATCTGGGGCAGGTCAGTGAAGTAGGCGTAGTAGAGGTTCGTCTCGGTCCCGGCGCGCAGCATCGCGGTGAACTGCGCCGGTACCGCGTCGCACGGGTAGTTGTAGACGCTGTTGATGGTGATGTTGGGGTTAGCCTTCTCGAAGATGGCTATGTCCGCAATCCACTCCTTGTGCTGCACTGGCTGCTGCGCCGCGGGCGGCGCGCAGTCGATGCTGATGGTGACCTTGCCGCCTGACCCGGACGCCGCGTTGCTCGCGCTCGAGTTGCTTGAGCAGGCCGCGGCGGCGAGCACGAGGCCCGCCATGGCGGCGACCGCGACCACCGGGCGGTGGCGCAGTCGGTGATACATGCTGCTCATCGCTCCATCCCTTCCCTGGGCTGAACGTGGGCGATGGGGCACTTCCGCTGGGCCGGGGCGCCGTCGCCGTTGGGGTGAACATACATAGCGGGACATCTGCTGGCAAGATCCCGATCATCTGATGCAAAGAAATAACATTCATATGCAGGTCTCTGACTGTGCCGTCGGAGGTTGCCACCATCGCCGCATAGCCCTGTATCCTGGGGTTCTGGCCCGCAAGCAAGATCATCGGCCGTCGGCCGGGAGTAAAGATATCTCTCTGATAACGCAATTACTTGCGTTGAAATGACGTACTCTTGCGGCATGACGACACGTACGCCCGCGCGGCGGCTCGCCGAGGTGGCGAAGAAGGTCGGAGTCAGCGAGGCCACCGTGAGCCGCGTGCTCAACGGCAAGCCAGGCGTGTCCGACAGCACGAGGCAGGCGGTGCTCACCGCCCTGGACGTGCTCGGCTACGAGCGGCCGAGCAAGCTGCGCGGGCAGCGCGCCCGGCTGATCGGCCTTGTTTTGCCCGAGGTGCAGAACCCGATCTTCCCGGCGCTGGCCGAGGTCATCGGGGCCAACCTCGCGCAGCGCGGGTTCACCCCCGTGCTCTGCACGCGCACCGCGGGCGGCCTGTCCGAGGCGAACTACGTGGACATGCTGCTTGAGCAGCACGCGTCGGGGGTCGTGTTCACCGGCGGCAACTTCGCCGAGGGCGCCGCACCGCACGAGCACTACCGGCTGCTGCGCGCCAGGGGCGTCCCCGTCGTGTTGATCAACGCGCTGGTCGACAACCTCGGCTTCCCGTGCGTGTCGACCGACGACGGGTCGGCCGCCGTCCAGGCGTTCACGCACCTGTCCGCGCTGGGTCACGACCGCATCGGCCTCGTGCTCGGCCCTGAGGACCATATGCCGTCGCGCCGCAAGCTGGCCGCCTTCACCGACGCGGCGCAGCACGCGGGGATCAGCGTGGCCCCGGTCGAGCACGCGCTGTTCTCCCTGGAGGGCGGCCAGGCGGCCACCACCAGGATGCTGCGTCAGGGCGTGACCGGCATCATCTGCGCCAGCGACGTGCTGGCCCTCGGCGCGATCCGCGGGGTCCGCCGTGCGGGCCTGACCGTGCCGGGCGACGTCTCCGTGGTCGGCTACGACGACTCGGCCTGGCTGAACTGCACCGACCCGCCACTCACCACGGTCCGCCAGCCCATCCAGTCCATGGGCGGGGCGGCCGTCGCCCTCCTGGTCAACCAGATGGAAACGGTGATCGCCCACCCGGAGGAGCTGCTATTCGAACCGGAACTGGTCGTGCGCGGCTCCACCGGCCCCGCCCCGATTCGCGAGGCCTGATCAGTCCTCGTAGAAGGCGAACACGCGCACCTCGACCGAGGCGCGCGGCGGCGCGGACGCGGGGCAGGACTCGTTGACGAACGCGCTGTGCGGCACCGGCTCGGCTTGCACCGAGTCGAACGACCGGAAGACGTACGCCTCGTCCCTCGTCATGTCCTGGCAGTACCACCAGCGGTGCGCGTCACTGTGGTAGTAGGTGATGTTCTCCCAGGTCAGTAGGTCTCCGGCGGCCGACTTCATGGTGATCTCGCAGTACTGCTTGTCCTGCGCCGCGACGGACCGCGCGTCGCACAGCGCGAGCGGCACGTCCTGCGGCGGGCCGGAGAACGCCCGCCACACGTTGAAGACCGAGAAACGCGGACCGCGCAGCCGCGCCGCCGCCTCATCCGGCGGCAGGTTGCGGCGCAGCATGGCCTCGGCGGCCGGCGCGCTGAAGTCCGCGTGCGCGAAGTCCCCGGTGAACGTGGCGCCGACGGGGCGCGTGCCCGCCCGGCCGCTGACCCGCACCACGGGGCTGTTGAGCAGCGCGGTCGCCGCGCAGCCGGTGAGCGAGCGGACCAGTTCCCGCGCCTCGGCGACGTAGCCGCGCTGCACCTCGTCGCGGTCGTAGAAGTCGCGGACCGCGGTCGGCGCGCTCGCCAGCGTGAACCCCTCGCGGTCGAGGGAGAAGCCGCCGCCGGCCGCGCGGATGTTCGAGACGGTCACCGGCTGCCCCGTCAGGGGAAGCGCGGTGAAGTCGGGCCGTTCCCTCGGCGCAGGACGCCGCGGCGGGTCATAGTAGGCGATTACGGCGCGCATCACGCCAGCCCCTCGCCGGCGGCCTGCTGCCGGAACGCCTCCTGCTCACGGAAGGCCTCCGCGATCGCCTCGTGCCGAGCGGCGACCATCGGGTACCAGTCCGGGTGGGTGAGGGCGTACAGGTCGCCGCGCTTGATCGCCCTGACCACCACGGCGCCGGCCTCCACCGGGTAGATCCACCGGTACCGCGGGTTGTCCTCGAGCTCGATGTCGATGTCTTTAAGCCGAATGCTCTCATTTTGCGGTCGCCAGGAGAAATTGCCGTGCTGGTAGCGGCAAAATTAGAGTGTTCGGAGGCGTCCGGCAGGTCGGCGGGCCGGTTGCGCGACGAGTTGCCGATGTTGGTGTGCACGGTGCCCGGGCAGAGCACGGACACGCCGACCCGCGAGTTGTCCGCGGCCAGTTCGGCGGCGAGCACCTCGGTGAGCCCCACCACGCCGTACTTGGCCGCCGCGTACGCGCCGAGCCGTGGCCCGGCGACCAGGCCGGCCATCGAGGCGGTGTTCACGATGTGCCCGCCGTCGCGGTTCTGCTTCAGGATGGGCAGGAACGTGTGCACGCCGTGGATAACGCCCCACAGGTTCACGCCGATCATCCAGCGCCAGTCGTCGAGCGTCAGGTCGGCGACCGGCGCGAGCGGCCCGATGCCCGCGTTGTTGCAGACCACGTGCACCGCACCGAAAGTTTCGATGACCTGCCGGGCCAGGGCGTCGACGCTGGCCGGGTCGCTGACGTCCACCTGGACCGCCAGGGCCGCGCCGATCTCCGCGGCGGTCGCCGCCATCGCGTCGCGCTGGATGTCGGCGATGATCACCCGCGCGCCCTCGGCGACGAGCTGGGTGGCGATCCCCTTCCCGATGCCCGAGGCGCCGCCGGTCACGACCGCGACCTTGCCGCTGAGGTCGGGCAGCCCGCTCATCGGCCACCTCGCTGGCGCTCGGAGTCCGCATTCGCGGACGCACTGTGTTTTCCGATTCGCTCGCGGGCTCGCTCATAGCGCTACCCCGCAGGTGCCGCTAGCCCGCCTACCCCGTACGCCCGTGTCCGCCATGGCTGCTCCTTCGCACCCAGTGACCGTTCGTCCCTACGCCCCAGAGACTCCCCGATCACCTGGCCTGGCGCAATGGGCCCGGGGCAAAGAAAGTGGACGTTTGGGCACACCATAGTGTGCCCAAACGTCCACTGTGTGCTCAGAACAATGAACCTACGCGGTCGCGGCCGCCCCGGCGAGGGGGGAGGACAGCGGGTGGCCGATCGACTCGCCGGTGGCCGGGTCGAAGAAGTGCAGCCGGGTCGTGTCGACGGCCAGCTGGAGCGGCTGGCCGGGGCGGACGGCGGAACGGGAGGACACCCGCGCCGTCCACAGCGACTTGCCGCCGGCCAGCGCGGTCACGGTGTCGTCCTCGTCGTCGTCCCCGCGGGCCGCGCTGGTGATCGAGGCGTGCTCGACCGGCGGCGCGTCGATCGTGAAGATCGCGTGGATCTCCGTGCCGAGGCCCTCGGTGACCCCCGCCGTGACGTCGATGCGCGGCCACGCCGCGTCGCCGAAGGCGGCGTCCTCGAAGTCCGACGGCCGGATGCCGAGGATGACCTTCTTGCCGAAGTACTGGTCGAGGCCCGTCTTGCCGGAGATGACCGACGCGGGCACCGGCAGCTTGTACCCGGCGAACGTCACGGCGGGCCCGTCGTCGCGCACCAGGTCCGCCGAGGCGAAGTTCATCGCGGGCGAGCCGATGAACCCGGCGACGAACAGGTTGACCGGGGCGTCGAACAGCGTCTGCGGGGTGTCGACCTGCTGCAGCTGCCCGTCGCGCAGCACGCAGACCTGGTCCCCGAGGGTCATGGCCTCGACCTGGTCGTGCGTGACGTACACGGTGGTGGTGCCGAGCCGCTCGTGCAGCTGGTTCAGCGCCGCCCGCATGGACACGCGCAGCTTGGCGTCCAGGTTGGACAGCGGCTCGTCCATGAGGAACGCGGCGGGCTCGCGGACGATCGCCCGGCCCATGGCCACGCGCTGGCGCTGGCCGCCGGAGAGCGCGGCGGGCTTGCGGGACAGGTACGGCTCGAGGCCGAGCATCTCCGCCGCCTCGCCGACCCGGCGCTTGATCTCCGCCTTCGGGCGTGTGCCGCAGCTTCAGCCCGAAGGCCAGGTTGTCCGCCACGGTCATGTGCGGGTACAGCGCGTAGTTCTGGAACACCATCGCGATGTCGCGGTCCTTCGGCGGCAGGTCGTTGACCACCCGCTCGCCGATCGAGATGGTCCCGCCGGTGATTTCCTCCAGCCCGGCGATGGACCGCAGGGCGGTCGACTTCCCGCACCCGGAAGGCCCGACGAGCACCATGAACTCGCCTTCCTTCACCTCAAGGTTCAGGTCGTCGAGCGCCTTGACGCCCCCGCCGTAAACCTTCTCCACGTGGTCGAGCGCGATACGCGCCATTCGGAGACCTCCATGTCCGGACCCTGCCCGCAGGTTAGGCGCCATTCTAACCGGTAAGTTTCTTTACAGATACCGGCGTGTCCAGCACCCTATCAATACCCACGGTACGTATCGGGCCAGTCAGTGTGAACGAACCCGTCAGTGGCAAATCGTCAGAAGAGCCGCCAACGGTCACTGTGATGGTGCCGGGCTCAACGATCCGCGTCAAGTCCTGGCCGGTGAACGAGGTCCTGTCCGCGTGCACGCGAAACGTGATTCGCGCGGCCTCGCCTGGCTCAAGGGCCGCCCGTGCGAACCCCGCCAGCCACTTGACCGGCCGCACCACCGTGGCGACCGGGTCGCCCAGGTAGAGCTGGACAACCTCGGTCCCCGCGACCAGCCCGGTGTTGCGCACGGTGCACGACACCCGCACCTCGCCGTCGGTTCGCGCGTCCCCCGAGGACAGCTCCAGGCCGGCGTACTCGAACGTGGTGTACGACAGGCCGTGCCCGAACGCGAACAGCGGCGTGGGGTCGACCGAGCTGGCGCTGTGCTTTTCCGCGTTCCTTGATCGCAGGTACGTCGAGGGCTGCGCGCCGGCGTCCCGCGGGATCTCGACCGGCAGCTTGCCGCTCGGCGTCACCCGCCCGGTGAGCACCCCGGCGATCGCCGACCCGCCCTCCTCGCCTGGGAAGAACGTCTGCACCACGGCCGCCAGCCGCTCCGCCACCGTGCCGAGCGCGTACGGCCGGCCGGTGACAAGGACCGCGACCACCGGGATGCCGGTGTCCGCGAGCACGTGCAGCAACCGCTCCTGCACGCCGGGGAGCTTCAGCTCGGAAACATCGCATCCCTCGCCGCTGGTCCCGTGTCCCCACAGGCCGGCCTCGTCTCCCACCACCGCCACGATCACGTCAGCAGAACGAGTTCGGCTGACTGCCTCGGCGAACCCCGACTCATCGAGCGTGCGGACGTCGCAGCCGCGCGCGTGCCCGGTCACGGTGACGCCTTCGCCGCGCAGCGCGTCGAGCACGGTGGCGACCTCGACGCCGGCCCCGCCGGCCGAGCCGTCGAACCGCCGCATGTGGCCGAGGTGCCTGGGCATCGAGTAGCCGCCGAAGAACGCGAGCCGCTCGTCCGCGAGCGGCCCGACGACGGCGACCCTGGCGTTCGCCGCCAGCGGCAGCGTCCGGCCGCCCGAGTCGCTGGCGTCGTTCGCCAGCAGGATCACGGACTCCTGCGCGAGCCGCCTGGCGATGTCCCGCTGCGCGGGCGGGTCCAGGTCAGGC
Source organism: uncultured Actinomycetota bacterium (assembly GCA_963759545.1). Lineage (GTDB taxonomy): Bacteria > Actinomycetota > Actinomycetes > Streptosporangiales > Streptosporangiaceae > Trebonia. The sequence goes on along the minus strand of CAVXAB010000046.1, from coordinate 3,628 downwards.
ACGTCCGCCGCCTGGTCGGCTTGCGGCGACCAGTCGGGGTCGAGCAGGCCGAGGTCGAGCTTCTGCCTGAGCACCCTGGCCGTCGCGCGGTTGATGACCTCCGCGGGCACGGCGCCGGCCGCGGCCAGGTCGAGCAGCGGCTCGCCGAAGCAGCGGGTGCCTGGCAACTCGACGTCCAGCCCGGCGGCGAGCGCGAGCGCCGCCGCCTCGCCCTGGCCGGCGGCGACCGCATGCTGCATTTCAAGGAAGGAGACCGCGTAATAGTCGGAGACGACCACCCCGTCGAAGCCGTACTTCCCGCGCAGCAGGGTGGTCAGCAGGCGGGGATCCGCGCTGGCAGGCACGCCGTCGATGTCGACGTAGCTCGCCATCACCGAGCGCGCGCCGCCGAGCCTGATGGCCATCTCGAACGGAGCGAGGATGACGTCGGCGAGCTCGCGCGGCCCCATGGACACCGGGGCATGGTTCCGCCCGGCCCTGGAGGCGGTGTAGGCGGCGAAGTGCTTGAGCGTGGCCTGGACCCCGGCCCGCTGCAGCCCGCGCACGTACGCGGTGCCGATGGACGCCGACCAGGTAAGGGTCCTCGCCGATGGTTTCCTCGGTGCGGCCCCAGCGGTAGTCGCGGGTCACGTCGAGCACCGGGGCGAGCCCCTGGTGCACGCCGACCGCGCGCATTGTCGCGCCGAAGGCCGACGGTCATCTCGCCGACGAGCGCCGGATCGAACGAGGCGCCCCAGGCCAGCGGGGTGGGGAAGATCGTCGCGCCCCAGGCGGCGAAGCCGGTCAGGCACTCCTCGTGCGCGACCGCGGGGATGCCGAGCCTGCTGGCCTCGGCGACCCTGGCCTGCAGCGAGGCGAGTGCGCTCATCCCCGCCGCCGCGGTGACCGGGCGAGTGCCGAACACCCGGGTGAGCTGGCCGAGCCCGTTCTTGATCAGCTCCTCGAACGGCGGCTGGTCGTGGGTGAAGAACTGGTCCTGCATCGGCGCGACCCCGTCACCGTCGCCGGAGGCGCCCATCCAGACGCTGCCGAGCTGTGCGATCTTCTCCTCGAGAGTCATGCGGCCGAGCAAGTCGGCGACTCGCTCCTCCGCTGGCCGCGTCGGGTCCCGCCAGGACTCGATGTCTGTCTGCGTCACTTAGTTGGCTCCTTTGGGCCTCGTCCTTTTGGGACAACTGGTCGATTCACGGACGTGTAGCTCGGTGGACAGCTCGACCCGGTTGGTGCGCAGCGGGCCGCCGTCCATCAGTTCGCCGAGCATCTGGGCGGCGGCGCTGCCCATTTCCGCGAGCGGCTGGCGCACGGTGGTCAGCGGCGGCGAGGCCCAGCGGCTGACGGGCAGCTCGTCGAAGCCGACGACGGACAGGTCGTCGGGGATGCGCAGGCCCCGCTGGCGGGCCGCCTCGTAGACGCCGAACGCCTGCTGGTCGCTGCCCGCGAAGATCGCCGTCGGCGGGTCGGGGAGGTCGAGCAGCTCGACGGCGCGGGCGAACCCGCCCTCGTGCAGGAAGTCGCCGTACTTCGATCAGCGCCGGGTCGGCCGCGAACGCCCGCCCGCTCAAGGGCCGAGCGGTAGCCGTCCAGCCTGGCCAGGCTGCACAGCATGTCGGCGGGCCCGGTGATCGGCGCCGATCCGCCGGTGGCCGAGGGACAGCAGGTGCTCGGTGGCGGCGAACCCGCCCGCCCAGTTCGTCGCGCCGACCGACGGGATGTCCGGCGGCGGGGTGTTGGCCGGGTCGATGACGACGAGCGGGATGCCGGCCCCGCGCAGCTGCCCGACCTGCGCGCCGGTCAGCGTGGTGGTCACCAGGATCACCCCGTCGGAGTGGTGGCTGGCGATCGCCGAGGTCCAGCTCGCCGGGCCGCGCGTCGCCGTGCCGCACGGAGGACACCGCGATCGCGGTGGAGTGCTCGGCGCCCCACTCCTCGACCCCACGCAGGATCTCCACCGCCCACGGGCTGTCCAGGCCATTAAACACCAGGTCAATCAGCCCGGAGCGGCGCGGAGCGCGCTGCCCGTTGCGCGGGTACTGGTGCTGGACGAGTAGCTGCTCGACCCGGGCACGGGTCGACGGCGACGACGTCGGGCCTGCCGTTCACCACCTTGGACACGGTGGGCAGCGACACGCCAGCCTCCGCGGCGATCGCGGCGAGGGTGGTCTTCCGCACGGCGTCACCTTTCGATTTGATCTCGAAATTATCGAACCCCTGGACGGTCACGGAACAGCGCTGTTCTTGCTGCATCGTACGGCAATCAAAGCAACATGAAAACGTTCGTAACGACGTGGAAACGAGGGGTTGACCACCCTGTGCGGTCGAACTTACGATAGCGGCACGTCGAAAGTATTCGAAAACTTTCGAAAGTGCCTTGCGCCAACCCCAGGAGACGAACCATGCGTAGCAGCCGGGCACTTGCCGCCGCTCCCGCGGAGCGTCTTCGGACAAGTCGTGGTACCCAGTTTTCGGTCAAGGAGTTTCTACGATGATGAAGAAAACCCGTGCTGCCGCGATTGCGGCGCTCGGCCTGGGCGTCGTTCTGGCCGCCTCCGCCTGCTCCAGCGGTGGCAGCAGCGCAGCGGCGGCAGCAGCTCGTCCTCCAGCGGCCCGGTCAGCTGACCTTCTGGAACAACGCCACCCCTGGTCCCGGCCTCACGTACTACCAGAACGCCATCAAGCAGTTCGAGGCCGCCCACCCGGGCGTGACGATCAAGATGCAGACCATCCAGAACGAGGACTACGACGGCAAGCTGCAGACCGCGCTGGCCTCGAACTCGGCGCCGGACATCTTCTTCCAGCGCGGCGGCGGGAAGATGCAGGCCATGGTCAACGCGAGCCAGCTCCAGGCGCTGAACCTCAGCGCCACGGACAAGACCAACATCGGGGCCGGGGCCCCCGTCGACAGCATCAACGGCACGGTCTACGGCATCCCGGTCGACGCGAACCCCGAGGGCATCTACTACAGCCAGGACCTCTTCACCAAGGCCGGCATCACCACGACGCCGACCACCATCCCCGAGCTCGAGGCCGACATCGCCAAGCTGAAGGCCGCCGGGATCACGCCGGTCGCGGTCGGCGCCAAGGACGCGTGGCCGGCCGCCCACTGGTACTACAACTTCGCGCTGCGCGAGTGCAGCCAGGCCACGATGAACACGGCAGGCCAGAGCCTCAAGTTCACCGACCCGTGCTGGACCAAGGCAGGCAACGACCTGCAGTCGTTCCTGAAGGTCAACCCGTTCCAGCCGGGTTTCCTGACGACCGCCGCGCAGGTGGGCGCGGGCTCCTCGGCCGGCCTGGTGGCCAACCACAAGGCCGCCATGGAGCTCATGGGCGCCTGGGACCCGGGCACGATCGCCTCGCTCACCCCGAACCAGAAGCCGCTGCCTGACCTCAGGCTGGTTCCCCTTCCCGTCGGTTCCCGGCGGCGCGGGCGACCCGAGCGCGATGATGGGCGGCTTCGACGGCTTCTCCCTGTCCAAGAACGCTCCGGCCGCAGGCCTGGCAGTTCCTTGAGTTCCTGCTGACCACGCCGCAGCAGGAGGCCTACGCCAAGGCATACGTCACCATCCCCATCAACCCGGCCGCACAGGGTGTCGTGACCGACCCGTCCGCGGTCGAGGTGAAGAACGCA
>CAVXAB010000045.1:0-78515 GCA_963759545.1 uncultured Actinomycetota bacterium | reverse complement strand
GCGGACGCCGCGGTCATCCGCGCCGCCCTCGCCGCCGCCACCAGGATGTAGGCCTGCCCGTCCCGGCCGCCCCCGTGTGCCGTTGGGCCGGCTATGGCCGGCCCAACGGCACACGCGGGAGAGCGGAGCCCGGCCAGCCCTCGCCGCTTATCGCGGAGGGCGGCCACGCCGGCGCCGCGCTCGCCCCTGGTAAGCAGGCGGTAGCCCGCGTAGCCGAGGATGACGATGATCAGCGACATCGCCAGCATGATGGAGCCGAGCGCGTTGCGCGCGGGGCCGCCGTTGCCGCCGTGCTGCGTCGAGTAGATGTGCTGCCGGCGGCAATAGTCGCGGGGGCGACATCCGCGTATCCCCGGCCGTACACCCGGGCGCACGGGGCGTGCGGGTAGCGTGGGCGCCGTGAGCATCTATGACCTCCCGGTGCAGACTCTTGCCGGGGAAGAATCCACACTCGGCGCGCTCGCGGGCAAGACACTGCTCGTGGTGAACGTCGCCTCCAAGTGCGGGCTGACCCCGCAGTACACGGCCCTTGAGGAACTGCACGCGCGGCTGTCACCGCGGGGCTTCTCCGTGGTCGGGTTCCCGTGCAACCAGTTCGGCGGGCAGGAGCCAGGCACGGCCGGGGAGATCGAGCAGTTCTGCTCGACGACCTACGGCGTGACGTTCCCCATGTTCGAGAAGGTCGAGGTCAACGGCCCAGGCAGGCACCCGATCTACGCCGAGCTGACCGCGGTGCCCGACGCGTCGGGCGAGGCGGGCGACATCCAGTGGAACTTCGAGAAGTTCGTACTCGGTCCCGACGGCTCGGTCGTCGCGCGGTTCAGGCCGCGCACCGTGCCCGACGACCCGGCGGTACTCGCGGCCATCGAGTCCAGCCTGGCTGGCTGAAGGCAGGCAGAGCGGGGCCCTGGCGGATGCCAGGGCCGCCGCTCACTGCCGGCCAGCGCTCGGATTTGGGCGAAAGGATCTTGCGGGAGACGGTTAGCGGGTCTAGCGTCCGCGCCATGACGACGTTTGTACTTGTACACGGGGCGTGGGGCGGGTCGTACGGGTTCAAGTACGTGCGCGGGCCGCTGCGCGAGGCGGGGCACGAGGTGTTCACTCCATCGCTGACCGGGATCGGCGAGCGCGTGCACCTGGCGTCACCGCAGGTCAACCTCACCACGCACGTGACCGACGTGGTGAACACGATCCTGTACGAGGACCTGACCGACATCGTGCTGCTTGGCTACTCCTACGGCGGCATGGTGGTCACCGGGGCGCTTGAGCACGTCGCGGACCGGGTCGCTCACCTCGTCTACCTGGACGCGTTCAAGCCGGCTGACGGGCAGTCGCTGCGCGACCTCAGCGGTGCGCCCTACCAGGCGCCGGCGATCGGACCTGGCGGCCATTGGCTGGTTGAGCCGCTGCACCGGCCGCTTGAGGACGAGGATCAGGTCGACTGGTTCGGCGCGCGCCGTTCTTGGCACCCGGTCGGCTGCTTCACCGAGGCGGTCCGGCTGCCCAAGCCGCTCGAGGACTTCCCGTTCAGCCGCACCTACGTCAAGGCCCTGCGGGAGCCGCGAGCGGCGACGGGCACCGGGGCAAGCGCGTTCTGGCGGGCGGCGGAGCACGCGAAGTCCGACCCGGCCTGGCGCTACCGGGAGATCGACACCGACCACATGATCCCGATCAACCGGCCCGCGCGAGATGGTGGAACTGCTGCTTGAGCTCGCCTAGGGTTCCCGGCGGGTGAGCGCCGGCCGGACGGAGTCCCGCGCGCGAACCGGGAAGCGCCGACGCGGGTGCGAGGAACGCGTGGAGTAGCGGGCAGCTGGGGCGGTCGCGACGTGGGTAGATGTGCAGCCAGCGCGTGACGCTGATCGCCTGTTGGCGGCCCGGGGAGCGGGCCGAGGTCGACGGTGCGGCAGGCGCCTTGTTGTGAGTAGTTCGCACAGCGCCTGGTGTCGCGCCGGCGCCGGTGGTCAGCAGGACGCGGCGGCGGTGCCGGCCTGGCTCGATGAGGCAGGGACGATTTCATTCGGTCAGGAGCCTATGACGCAGGGGGTTGAATAAGGGTTCGAGTGCACGCAGATCCGGACGGGATCGCTGTACATGCCGATCGACGGCAGCGCCTGTCCCTGGAAGTTGAACAGGGTCTCGTTGTCGTCGGGCGTGCCGGGAGGGCTGGCGTCGGGTGCCCACGAGACACCCGGGAGCCATTCCGGCGCCCAGTAGAACATCCCGGCCCCGAGCCCGTCCGGGACAGCGGCCAGGATGGACAGCTCGTCATTCAGCATGGAGAGCTGTCCGCCCGGGCTCGCCGGGTAACCGTCGATCAGCTGGCTCGTCTCCCAGGTGGCGTTGCCGAGGCCGTCTCCGTTGGCGAGCGTCCAGGAGTACTCGGTCTCCGCGATCACGATCGGCTTGTGGAATTGCGTCGCCAGCTCGTCGACATTCGACCGCAGGCCGGCCAGCGAGCCCTGGAAGATGGGGTAGTAGGAGAGCGCGATGACGTCAAACGGGACGCCCTGCGCCTCCAGGTTGGAGTAGAAAGCCTGCGCCTTGGCGTTGTTCCCGCCGAGGTCGGTGTGGATGGCGATCAGCAGCTTGTGACCTGGCTGGTTGCCGGCCTGCGCGCCGGCGATGCCGGCCTTGAGCAGCTGGGCGAGATTGCTCCAGCCGGTGGCCGTGGTGTTGCTGGTCCAGGTGAGGCCGCCGACCCCCGGTCCGGTGCAGCCGAACGACGACCAGTTGGTCTCCTCCGACTCGCTCCACAGCATGCCGTTGGTGATCTCGTTGCCGATGGAGACCATGTCGACCGGGGTACCCTGGGCAGCGAAGGCGGCGATGACCCCCTTGGTGTATGACTGAACCTTCGCGGTGAGCCCAGACAGGGTTGTGGGCCAGCCCGCCGGGATGCACTGCTTGCCAGGGTCGGCCCAGAAGTCGGAATAGTGGAGGTCGAGGTACAGCTTCAGGCCCGCCGCCTTCATGGTCTTGGCGAAGGCCAGGTCGTCGGCGAGGTCGCTGTAGCCGGCCGGCGGGTTGACCCACAGCCGCAGGCGGGCCCAGCCGGCGCCGTTTCGCGCCGTGATGTTCGCGGGGTTGCCGGGGACGCCGTTGTCGGTGAAGACGGCCCCGGCGTTGAGTTCCTGCGGGGTGAAGGAGAGATCTGACCCGAGCATCATGCTGGCCGCAGCCGGGTCAGGACCGAACAGCCGGAACTCCCCGATGCAGACGGGGGTTGCGCCGCTGTCCCACACCTCGATCTGGGCGTACCGCGCGCTCATGCCTGGCGGTGTGCCATTACCTGAGCTAGGCCCGAGGGGTACGTACATCGGGTTGCCAGCGTCGAGGGCGATGTTGCGTGCCGTCGGCAGGGTGTGCCAGTCGCCCTGCTCTGTGGCCAGCGAGATCGTGGCGTTGGCGGAGGAGCTGGCGTTGTCGAGGGTGATGCCGATGCCATCAAGGTTGCGTACCTGCCCGAGGTCCACGGTCAGAGTGTCCGGGTAGGAATCCGTGCACCACGAGGTGGCAGCGTTTCCGTCGATGGCGTTCGAGGGCGGGTTGCCGGACTGCGAGGTGGTGGCGGTCGCCTGGCCCGACAGCGCCCAGTTGACTGTCGGAACGTGGCTCGCGCCCGGCGGTGACCCAGCTGCGGTGGCCGGCCCGGCCTGCGCCGCGGACGCGGCGACGAGCAGAAGGCCCGAGGCTGAGGCGGTGGCGAGGGCCGCGATGAGCACTTGTCTCTTTCGCTTTTTCATTCAGCATCTCCTTTGATCGCCGGAATCGCTCTCGCCGGTGATCACCTGAACGTCACCGGCGGGGACGGTCATGACGCGGCCGGCCAGCCGAACGGCCGCCGCGGTATCCCCGTGGTTGATGAGCATGAAGAAGCGGCGCTGCCCGTCGGTGCGACGGACGATCTCCAGGTCGCGCGGCCAGGCGCCCGGTTGCACCGGGGCGGCAGGCGGGTTGAGGCCGGCCGAGGCGCAGGCGGCGGCGAACACCGCCGCCGTCGTCGGGGCGTCGGTGCGGGCGGAAACGTACCAGGAGCGGCCTTCGCCCAGGTCGTAGCGGGTGATCGCGGGACCGCCGGCCGCCGGGCCGCTGGCGTACCAGGCCACCGGCTTGGCCCCGGCCAGGATCACCGCCTCGGTCCAGGCGTCGGCGGCCGGCTGCGCGATACCGGGTTCATCCCAGGTGAGGCCGACCCGGTCCCCGGCGCGCAGCGGCAGCCACTCCTCGACGGTGAGGCCGAGCACGTCACGAAGCGCTCCGGGGTAGGGGCCCGGGTAAACCCGGTCGTTGGCGTCCACGATGCCGGAGAAGCCGCAGACGACGAGCGTGCCGCCGTCCTCGACGTAGCGGCGCAGGTTGTCGGCCGCCAGCGGCGTCGTGAGGTACAGCGAGGGCGCCACGACGAGGGGATAGCGGCTCAGGTCGGCCGCCGGGTGCGCGAAGTCCACGGTCAGCCCGGCGCGAAAGGACGCCTCGTACCAGGCACGGATCCGCTCCAGGTAGCCGAGGTCAACCGTCGGCCGCCATTCGAGCTCTTGCGCCCACCAGGACTCCCAGTCCCACAGCAGCGCGAGGTCCGGTTCGGTGACGGTGCCGCGCAGGCCGGCGAGGTCGGCCAGTTCGCCGCCGAGCTCGACGACCTCGCGCCAGACGCGGGTGCCCGTCCCGCCCTGCGGCAGCATGGCCGAGTGGTGTTTCTCGGCGCCGTACCGGCCGGCCCGCCACTGGAAGAACAGGACGCCGTCGGCTCCCCTGCCCACGTGCGCGAGGGAGTTGCGCCGCATCTCCCCGGTCCGCTTCGCGATGTTCCTCGGCTGCCAGGACACGGCGCTCGTCGAGTGCTCCATCAGCACCCACGGCCCGCCGCCGGCGAGCGAGCGGGTCATGTCGGCGGACATCGCGAGGTCAAGGTAGCCGTCGGTGGCCTCGGCTATCAGGTAGTTGTCGTTGGAGATCACGTCGACCTCCGGCGCCCACCGCCAGTAGTCGACGCTCTTGCAGTTATTGGCCATGAAGTTGGTGGTGACCGGGATGCCCGGGGAGAGCTCGTGGAGGATGTCCCGCTCGCGGCGAAAGCAGTCGAGCAGCGCGTCGGAACTGAACCGGGCGAAGTCGAGCCGCGACGCGGGGTTGACCACGCTGGCCGAAACCCGCGGCACGTCGATCTCGTCCCACTCGCCGTAGCGCTGCGACCAGAACGCGGCACCCCACCGCTCGTTGAGCGTCGGCAGGTCGCCGTACCTGGCGCGCAGCCAGTCGCGAAACGCCGCCGCCGAGGTCGGGCAGTAGCACTCCGCCGTCGGTGCGCCGTACTCGTTGTTGACGTGCCACATCACGACCGCGGGGTGCGAGCCGTAGCGCGCGGCGAGCTGGCGGGTGATCAGGGCGGCCGCGGCCGCGTACGCGGGGCTCGACGGGCAGTAAGCCTGGCGGGACCCGCCGCCGAGCACCAGCCCCTCCCGGGTGACCGGGTGCGCCTCCGGGTGCCGGTGCAGGAACCAGGGCGGCGGCGCCGCCGTGGGCGTGCCCAGGTTCACCGCGATTCCCGCCTCGTGCAGCAGGTCGAGCACCCGGTCAAGCCAGCCGAACTCGTACTCGCCGGGCCTCGGCTCCAGCATGCCCCAGGAGAAGATCGCGACGGAGACGAGCGTGACCCCGGCCTCGCGCATCAGCGCGACGTCTTCCGCCCATACCTCCTCGGGCCACTGGTCCGGGTTGTAGTCCCCGCCGTAGGCGAGTCCGTCGAGCCGTGGCCAGCGTGCGTGCATGAGAACTCCATCATTTGCGTCGATCGTTATCTGGGAACGCTCACAGACAAGTAACAGAATGAAAGCAGCGAAGTCTAGATCTTGACAAGCGTTTAGCTGGAGTCAACTCTGGGAGCGTTCACAGACATCGGCGCCAGTCGCCGACAGCTCCCTGCGGGCCTCTTGGGCACGCTGGTAATCTCTTGCGATCTCTCACTGCGGAGGGTCAATGAAGCTCCTCAACCCCCGTCGGCGCGTGCGCGCCACCGCGATCGCCGGCGTGACACTCGCCGCGCTGGTCGCCGCGGGCTGCTCTTCCGGCGGCTCGTCCTCCACGACCGCCGCTAGCGGTTCGTCCTCGTCCTCCTCGGCCGCGTCGGGGCAGAAGGTCACCCTCACCTTCTGGACCTGGGTGCCCAACATGGACAAGATCGTCGCCACCTGGAACCAGGCGCACCCGGACATCCAGGTGCAGGTTCAGACGCAAAGCGCCGGCGACCCCTACCTCACCAAGCTGCTCGCAGCGGCGAAGGGCGGCAACCCGCCGGACATCGCGCAGGTCGAGTACCAGGTGCTACCCACGTTGGTGTCGAACAACTACCTGGCGGACATCTCCAAGTACGACGACAACCTGAAGAGCGACTTCCCTGCGGGCAACTGGAACCAGGTCACGCTGGGCGGCAGCGCGCTGTACGGGGTGCCGCAGGACGCCGCGCCGATGGCGCTGTTCTACCGCGCGGACCTGTTCAAGAAGTACGGCCTGACCGTGCCGACGACCTGGGCGCAGTTCGCCGCCGACGCCGCCAAGCTGCACCAAGCAGGCGCCCGGCGTTTACCTGGGTACCTTCTCCGCCGTCGACCCGGGCGAGTTCTCCGGGCTGGCGCAGCAGGCGGGCGCGCAGTGGTGGTCAGCCTCCGGCACCAGCTGGACGGTCGGCATCGACAGCGCCGCCAGCCAGAAGGTGATGTCTTACTGGCAAGGCCTGATCGCCTCCGGCGGGGTCAACAACCAGCCGCAGTGGACCGCCGCGTGGAACAAGGGGATGAACGACGGCCAGTACATCGCCTGGGTCTCCGACGTCTGGGCCCCCAGCGACTTCCCGACCGACGCGCCGGCCGGGGCCGGCAAGTGGGCAATGACCGAACTGCCGCAGTGGACGGCCGGCGCCAACGTCGTCGGCAACTGGGGCGGCTCCTCCACCGCGGTGATGGCCGCGTCCAAGCACCAGCAGGACGCCGCCGAGTTCGTCGCCTGGCTGAACACCAGCGCGGCAGGCACCGCGGCCCTCGTCTCCCAGGGCGGCATCTACCCGGCCGACAGCGCCGCGGAGGCCGCGATCGGCTCTGCGCCGTCCTACTTCTCCAACCAGCCGAACTTCTGGTCGCTGGCCAAGGACTACGCTTCCCAGGCGGCAGAACGTCACCTGGGGCCCGGACGTGAACGTCGCTTACTCCGAGTTCACTACGGCGTTCGGCAGCGCTGCGATCAGCAAGAGCTCATTCCTGTCCCCGCTGTCGTCGGTGCAGTCGGCCGTGGTCAGCGACATGAAGAAGAGCGGCTTCACGGTGGCGGCCGGCTGACGTGAAACAGGCACAAGGGCGTACGGCGCCGCGCGTGGCGCCGTACGCCTTCGTCACCCCGGCGGTCGTGCTCTACGCCGTCACGCTGCTCCTCCCGATCGGCTACACGGTCTACCTGTCGGTGGAGAAGGTGCACGTCAGCGGGCTGGGACTGGGGGCCGGCGCCCGGCAGCAGGTGTTCGCCGGGCTGAGCAACTACACCAGCGCGCTCGCCGATCAGCCGTTCCTGTCCTCACTGGTGCGGGTGCTCGTCTACAGCGTGATCCTGGTCCCGGTGATGCTCGGCCTGGCCCTGCTGTTCGCGCTGCTGCTTGACGCGCGCCGGGTACGCTTCCAGCGGTTCGCCCGGCTGTCGATCTTCCTGCCGTACGCGGTGCCAACGGTCATCGCCTCGCTGCTGTGGGGCTTCCTCTACCTGCCCACCGTGTCGCCGTTCCCGGAGATCCTGCGGCACGTCGGGTTGTCCATGCCCAACCTGTTCAGCACCAACGTGGTGCTGCTGTCGGTGGTGAACATCGGCGTCTGGGGCGGCACCGGGTTCAACATGATCGTCATGTACACCGCGCTGCGCGCGGTGCCGTCAGAACTGTACGAGGCGGCACGGATCGACGGCGCGTCGCAGTGGCAGGTCGCGCTGCGGGTCAAGATCCCGATGATCGCCCCGGCCCTGGTGCTCACCGGGGTGTTCTCCATCATCGCCACCCTCCAGGTATTCAACGAGCCGCAGACGCTCTACCCGCTCACCAACACGATCTCCCCGGACTGGATGCCGCTGATGAGGGTCTACGACCTGGCGTTCAACGACAACAACAGCTACGAGGCGGCCGCCATGTCGGTGGTCATCGCGGCCGTCATGTTCGTCGGTTCCTTCTTCCTGCTCCGGGCGAGCAGCAAGCGCGTCTTCCAGGGGCGGTGACCGGCGATGGCCCTGACAAGAACGAACGGCGCGCTGACCGAGGCGCCCGCGCCCGGCGCGCGCCAGGCCGGCCGGCGGCGCGGCGGCATCGACCGGCGCCCGGCCGTCGTGCCCACCGCGATCCTGCTGCTCGGCGCGGTGTACTGCCTGCTGCCGGTCGCCTGGGTGCTCGTCGCCTCGACGAAGAACAACAACGAGCTGTTCAACACGTTCACCTTCGCGCCGGACGGGTCGCTGTGGTCCAACCTCCGCGGCCTGAACGCCTACGCCGACGGCGTGTTCTGGCACTGGATGCTCAACACCGTCCTGTACGCGGGCGGCGGCGCGCTGCTGTCCACCGTGGTGTCCGCCCTGACCGGCTACGCCCTCGCCAAGTACTCGTTCCGCGGCCGCTCGCTGCTGAGCAACCTGCTGCTCGCCGGGGTGCTGGTGCCGCCGGTCGTCCTCGCCCTGCCGCAGTACCTGCTGCTGGCCAAGGTCGGGCTGACCGACAGCTACTGGTCGGTGCTGATCCCCTCGGTGCTCTCGCCGTACGGCATCTACCTGGCGCGGATCTACGTCAACGCCGCGGTGCCGGACGAGGTGATCGAGTCGGCCCGGGTGGACGGCTGCCCAGAGGGCCGGCTGTTCGCCAGGATCGCGGTGCCGATGATGGTGCCGGGCCTGGTGACGGTCTTCCTGTTCCAGTTCGTCGCGGTCTGGAACAACTTCCTGCTGCCGTTCATCATGCTCAGCGACGAGAACAAGTTCCCGCTCACCGTGGGCCTGTACACGCTGCTGAACCGCGGCGCCTCCTCTCCCGCGCTCTACAGCCTCGTCGTCACCGGGTCGCTGTTGTCCATCATCCCGCTGATCGCCCTGTTCCTCGCGCTTCAGCGGTACTGGCGCACGGACATCGCCTCGGGAGCGGTCAAGCAGTGACCGCGAGCAAGTAAAACTACAGGTATGAATGGCGGGCGACGGCGTCCCACGATCGAGGACGTGGCAACGGAGGCGGGCGTCTCCCGTGGGACCGTGTCCCGGGTGCTGAACGGCGGGCACTACGTGTCGCCAGGCACCCTGGACGCGGTGAACCGGGCGATCAAGAAAACCGGCTACGTGGTCAACCACCACGCCAGGTCGCTGGTGACCCAGCGCTCGGAGTCGGTCGCGTTTATCCTGTCCGAGCCGGCGGAACGGCTGTTCGCTGACCCGAACTTCTCGGTCCTGCTGCGGGGGTGTACTCAGGCGCTCGCGGAGCACGACATCGGGCTGTTCGTCTGCATCGCCGCGTCCAGTTCCGACCGGACCAGGATCACCCGCTTCCTCGCGGCGGGTCACGTCGACGGCGCGCTGCTGGTATCCGTGCACGCCGGGGACCCGCTGCCCGACCTGCTCGGCTCGGCCGGCGTCCCCTACGTCGCCTGCGGCGCGCCACTTGGATTCGAGTCGAAGGTCTCGTACGTGGCGGCCGACGAGCGCGGCGGCGCTCGCGCCATGGTCGCGTACCTGCGGTCGACCGGCCGGACCAGGATCGCCACCATCACCGGCCCGCTCGACACCTCCGGCGGGCGGGGACGGCTTGAGGGGTACCGTGAAGTCGTCGGGGACGCGTTCGATGAGTCCCTGGTCGAGGAGGGCGACTACGCGCAGGACTCCGGCGACCGCGCGATGACCAAGCTGCTCAAGCGGCGCCCGGACCTGGACGCCGTGTTCGTCGCATCGGACGCGATGGCCCTCGGCGCGCTGAACGCGCTGCACCGGGAGGGCCGCCGGGTGCCGGAAGACGTGGCCGTCGGCGGGTTCGACGACTCGTCGGCCGCCGTGGCCGCCCGGCCCGCGCTGACCACGATCAGGCAGCCGTATCCCCGGATCAGCCGGGAAATGGTCCGGCTGCTGCTGGCGGCGATCACCGGCGACGAGCCGTCGGCGGTGATCTTGCCGACCGAGTTGGTGCGCCGGGCCAGCGCCTGAGCGGGGATTAAGAACGCAGCTGCTCAAGGATCGTGGGGTCCTTGATCTCGTGGTCGCGGGCAAGCAGCAGCACCTTGGCGACGACCTCGGCGGTCTTCGGGTCGTCGTCGGCGAACGGAAGGAAGAGCCTGCCGCGGTACTGCGACCCGACGGGGATGATGCAGACCGCGCCGCCCGGGCGGCGGTGCACGGTGCCGCTGCCAAGGTGAACCGAGTACTCCCCAAGCCGCCCGGTGATGACCGCGTGCTGCCCGGCGAAGCCGATGTTGCCCAGCTTGAGCAGCCGCGCGGTCTCGCGGACGAGCGCCGCCCGCATCTCGGTGGTCGACGCTGTCGCCTCGGGGTCGACGCCGCCCGCGTGCGCGACGCTGACCACGAGGTCCAGGTCGCGCATGGCCTCAGAGAACGCCACCCGCGGCACCGCGTCGAGCGGCTGCGCGAGGTAGTCGCCGCGCCGGGTGAAGCACACGCCGTCGATGGCCGGGAGGTCCGCCTCGGCGGGCGTGAGGAAGCCGGTGTCGGTCGTCACCCTGGCGACGAGGCCGTAGGCGTGGAAGGCGCGCGCCGCGTCGCCCGTGTCGTGGGAAGCCACCCAGCCCCGGCTGGTGAACAGGGCGAGCGCCTGCCTGGGCTGGAGCTGGTGGCCGTCGTAGCGCTGGCTGGCCGGCCCGCCCTTGAGCTCCTGCTCCGTCGGCACGTATAGCTCGCGGAAGACCTGCTTGAACGGCTGCCTCCTGCCCGACTTGAACAGCCGCTCCTGCCAGGCGACCCAGGTACTGTCGGCCACGAAGTGCACGGGGTGCGCGATCCGCAGCGGTCCCGCCGGTGCGCGCCGCGAGCCGCCGGGGCTTGCCTCGGGCAGCGCGCCGAACGCGTTGCCGAGCAGGCGGGTGACCCCGTCCTCCGTCACCCAGACGAGGGTGGCGAGCATCGGCGCGACGACCGGGTGGCGGCGCAGCTCTGCCAGGTCGGCCAGGGTGAAGGCGTCCTGGCCGACCATCGCGGCCTCAAGCGAGGCACGGACCCTGGTGGCCTGCTTCGCCAGGTCCGCCTTCCTTGCCTGGAGCGCGGCGATGTCCTGGTCCTTCCGCAGGGCGGCGGGCACCGACTTGAGCGGGCGGCCCGCGCGGGCGACGGTCAGCTGCGGCGTGCCCTCGGCGCTCACCGACAGCGTGACCGCGACGTCGCCGCGCTCGCGCGCTGACCGGCCCGTCGGCGAGGTCGGCGGCCTGCCGCGCCTCGACCGCCCAGGTGAACCGGAGCGGGTCGGGGTAACCGGCCGTGCGCGCGAGGTTCGCCACGCCGATCCGCGCCGCGGTCCGCTCGCTCGCCTGCCGCTGCGCGCCGAACGACTTGCTTCCCTGCTCGAACTCGCGCAGGATCGCGTACCTGACCGCGATGGCCTCCTCGCGCATGGCCTCGTCACCGGGGAGCGGCAGCAGGCCGAGCGCGCGGACGGCGTCCTGGTCGCGCTTGGCGGTGATCCTCGACCGCAGCTCGCCCGCGGTCAAGGTGCCGAGCATGGCGCCGGCGTACTGCTGGGCGCGGCGGTGCCCGGTGCCGCTTGAGGCGTGCCTGGCCGCCTTGTGCAGCACGGTCCAGCGCTCGGCGCCGAGCGCCTCGTGCGCGCGGCGGAACCAGTCGACGTCGACCGCGCCGTCCACCAGGTCGTCGGCGGACAGCGGGGTCCGCTCGGCGGTCTGGGCCGCCCAGGAGTCGCGCAGCTCGGCGTCCACCGACCACTGCCTGTCCTTCGTGTGGGCGTGCAGCCAGAGCACCCCGTCGGCCAGGCCGGGCCAGCCGAGCGCGTCCTCGACCGGGCCCGCCCACTGCGGCGCGTACAGCGCGAGGTCCACCAGCCGGGCCGCGGGCACCCCGGCCTCGGCCACGGCCGCCCGCAGCTCGGCGCCGGTCTCGCCCGCGGCGGGGAAGGAAACCCGGAGCAGGTGGCTGAGCACGTCCGCCCGCGAGGTCATGCCGCTATAGCGCCGGTACCAGGCGCCGCCGCGGGTGAGCGGCATCTTGCCAAGGTTGCCGAGCAGCCGGGCGGTGGTCACGACACCGGGGACGCTGCCGATGTTCATGGCGACGTCCGAGGTCGGCGTGGGCAGGTCACCGCGCCCGGCCTCGACCGCGACGACCATGTCCCGCACCCGGTCGGCGACGGGGATCAGGAGCGGCTGGCGCGCCTCCTGCTTGCCGCGCCAGTGCCTGGTCAGGTCGCGGAACGCGACGTTGCGCGGGTGCAGGAAGGCCGCCGCGGCGTCATCGTCCGATGCCACGCCGACGGCGTGCGCCGCCGCGAGCAGCTCGTCGCTGACCGGCAGCAGCTCGACCTGCGGGGCCGGCCGCTCGAGCCAGCGCATCAGCCGGTACCAGCGCTCAAGCTGGGCGGCGGCGAACAGGTCGGGCCGGGTCCGCAACAGGCCAGTGAGCAGGGCGTGCCACGGGTGCGCGGGCACCCGGTCACGCCAGTCGGCCCGCGGAATATGGCCAGCACGCGGGCTGCCCTCCACCGCCTCGGTGAGCACCAGGCGCGGAACCGCCGCGAGGGTGGCCTCAAGCGCGTCCAGGCACTCGTCCACGACGAGGCCGTTGGCGTGCTCGACCGCGAGCCAGGAGGTGACGTGCCGGACGGCGGACGGGTGACCAAGCCCGCCTGGCGGGTCGCCGGCCAACTGCAGCAGGAGGTTCCGCCACCAGTCGCCCTTGCCCGTCTGGGCGCCAGGCACCCGTGCGGCCAGCGCGGCGACCAGCGAGCCCGCTGGCAGCCCGGCGGGCCTGTTCTGCGACAGGCAGGTCGCGAGCACGTAACAGCGAAGCGCGTCACGCGCGGCATCCGGGCCGCGCAGCGCGTCGGGCCGCTCGCCCCACCAATCGCGGAACACCTCGCCGAGCACCAGCTGGCCGCCGGTGCCCGCCGCACCGCCGGCCAGGCCGGGCCGCGGCCTGGCGGCGAAGGGCGAAGGGAAGTGCCTGACGTCGCCGAAGAGCATCTCCCGCTGCCCTTGCCAGTTGGTCAGCGTCACGGTGACGTCGCGGTGCCGCGCGGCGATCTCGTCGATTTCCTTGAGGGTCCGCGCCGTCCGCTTGTCGGGCCTCGGCCCGCGTACCGACGTCCTCGGGCGGCCCGGCGGGGTGCGCCCGGCGGTGAAGGCGGCACGCACGTCCCCGGCCGGCACGGCCGCCGGCGCCTGCTGGCCGGCGGCGGCCGGTGACTCGACGTCGATCACGCGGCGCAGCTCGGCGGCCGCTTCGCGCTGGCGCTTGTCCTTGCTCGCGGCCAGCCGGGCGGCGCTGTCGCGGGCGTCGGCCCGTGGTAGCGAGGCGAGCATGGTCAGGGCGCCGCGGCGCAGGTCGCTCGCCGCGCGGGTAAGCAGCGCCTCGATGGCCGGTGCCTCGGCCGGGTCGAGGCGGGTCTTCGTGAGCGCTTCGATCGCGATGCCGCGCACGTGCGCGCTGCGGTCGGTGAGCAGGCCGATGACCACCGGGCGGAGCGTCGCGGGCAGCACGGGGCGCGCGGTGTCGGCGATGAGCCGCGCGACGCTCGCGCGGCCGCCGGAGTCCATGACGGGGAGCCAGGGCAGCAAGTCGGCGACGGGGCGGTCACCGACGGCCTGCACAAGGAGCCCTGCCGTCGCGGTCCTTGAGATCGTGACCGGACGCTGCTCAACCCCGACGGCCGGTGCCTCGCGGTCGGCCACGGGTAGCCGGTTCGCCAGCCTGGCCAGGGCGTCGAAGGTGCCTGGCCTGCGCAGCGCTTCGTGGTTCAGCAGCCAGGACGCCAGCGCGGCGACCCGGATGTCCTGGTCGTCGACCGCGGCCGTGATCAGCTCCTGCCCGCTGGCGAGCCCCGTGGCCGCGGCGTAACGGACCGCGACGGCGCGCAGGTCTTCCGTGGGCGCGGCAGCGAGCGCCTTGGCCTCGCCGATCGTGGCCGTCACGTCGCGCGTCCCGCCGGCGCAGAGGGCGACGTAGACGTCCCACGGGTCGCCAGCGGCAAGCGCGGCCGATCGCCGCGCGTGATCCGCCCGGTAGGCCGCGAGCGCGCGGACGCGCTGTTCCACCAGCGGGACCTGCGTGACGTTGGCGTCCAGGCCGAGCCAGACGCCGGCCGCGCGGACGGCGGCGGCGAAGCGGAGCAGCTTGTTGTCGAGGATCACGGCGAGCATCCGGTCGAAGGCGACCGGGTGTGCCTCGTCGAGGGACTCAAGGATCGACTGGCGCAGTCCCTCCTGGCGCTGCGCGGCGAGCAGCAGCCGTTCGGTGAACTCCCAGCCCTCTGGCCGGGCGGCGCCAAGCAGCGCGACGATCACGTGACGGCCCATCAAGCCGGTGGGGTGCTCGCCCTTGCCGATGTCCAGCAGCGCCGCCATCGTCTCGTCGCCGGCGGCGCCGCCGAGGTCGATGGCGGACGCGAGCAGGTCGCCGATCGGCTTCTGCCCGAACATCGAGTAGTGGCGCGGGGCAAGCTGGTAGCCGCCCCAGATCGCCAGCCATGCCGGGTCCGCGTCGTACGGCCCGGTCAGGCTGAGCAGCTGGGTGAGCTCGTCCAGCCGGACGGGGCGGGTGACCTGGGGTGAGCCGAGGATCCTGAAGGCTTTGCGGCTCCAGCCCCGCTGGTACGGCCGCTCCTGGCCGTCGGTCCACCAGCGGGCGAGGGCCGGACCCAGGCCCGGGTGCAGCGCACTCAGTAGCTGGCTGCGTTCCCCCGCGCTGAGCTCGTCGAGGGTCACGGCCGCCGCGAGCCGCCAGTTCCTGTGGGCGGCGACTTCGTCGGGGCCGGTCGAGGACGGCCCAGCCGACAGCAGTGCCTTGGCCGGCTCGCGCAGCGGCCTGGGGAGCGCGGCGGCCCTGCGGGTAGCCGGCTCCCGCCAGGCCGGGTCATGCAAGGTCGCGAGGCGTGCGGTCGCTTCTTCCGCGGTCAGCATCGGTGTCAGCCTCCCGCCAGCGGGACCAGGCGCAGGAAGAGCAGCGCCGCGCCGTCGGTGACCGGCAGCGCGGGACCGTCGTCGGTGAGCTCGCGCTCGCCGACGAAGACCTTGAACAGGCCGTCACAGAAGGCGAGCATTGCGGCGTCGACCGCGTCGGCCAGGTTCACCTGGCCCGGCTCGCCCGCCGCGGTGGCGTCGTCGCGCGGTCCCACGGACCGCACCGCGCCGCGGGCCAGGTCCGCGTCGAGCGACTTCTTCGTGAGCACGCGTATCAGGCTCGCCTCCTCGGCGCGGTCCTGGAACGCGGACACCTCGGCGGCCACCGCCGCCTCGATCAACTGCCTGGCGGTCACCTCCCCGGCCGGAAGCGCGAGCACCAGGTCATGCTCGCGCACGCCCCTTCGCCGGTGCCCCGTCACCGTGGCAGAAACCCGAACCGCGACCGTCACGCCGTCCTCCTGACTCGATCTCTTGTTCTATACAATGACCGCACACTACGGGAAAGGTACGACAAAACCGGCCCGTCGGCTGGCGCAGCAGGTCAGTGCGGGTCGCGCGGGGCTCGCGTTTGCGCGCGATCCAGAACGGATGCGGCTTACCCGGCCAGGATCAGGTTTCCTGCCAGGCGCGGCCGGCCCGCCGACGCACGCGCGTGACGGATGAGAGGAACCTGAACTCGTTCGGACAAAATGTCAGAGGTAGCGCCTACAGTGATGAGCTGTGACGGTGACAGCAACCACTGACGACCTTGAATTTTACCGACGTGAACTCACGGGGTACTGCTACCGGATGCTCGGGTCGGCTTTTGAGGCGGACGACGCCGTGCAGGAGACGATGCTGCGCGCGTGGAAGGCAGCCGAGGGGTTTGAGGGACGGTCCTCGCTCCGCTCTTGGCTGTACCGGATCGCGACGAACGTCTGCCTGGACGCGCTGCGCGGCGAGAAGCGGCGGGCGCTGCCGATGGACCTGGGGCCAGCGTCGCCGCCGCTCGAGTCGTACCTGCGGCCGCAGCCCGCCGAGGACCTGTGGGTGACGCCGATCCCCGACTCGCGGGTGGTACCCGACCACGGCGACCCGGCGGAGATCGCGGCGGTGCGGGACTCGGTCAGGCTCGCGTTCGTGACGGCGCTGCAGCACCTCCCGCCGCGGCAGCGGGCGGCGCTGATCCTCTGCGAGGTGCTCAAGCTCCCCGCCACGGAAGCGGCGACGGTCCTGAACAGCACCGTGGCCTCGGTGAACAGCGCGCTGCAGCGGGCGCGGACCACCCTGGCGTGGCCTGCCAGAGCACCAGCGGCCCGGTGAAGTCGAGCCGGAGAACGCGGAGCTGCTCGCGAAGTTCGTGGACGCGTTCCAGCGCTACGACATGAATGCGCTGATCGGGCTACTGCGCGAGGACGCGCTGCAGACCATGCCCCCTTTGGAGATGTGGATCCAGGGTGCCTCCGCCATCACGACGTGGATGATGCAGCCAGGGCCGAGCGCGTGCGCCGGGTCCCTGCTCATTCCGGTGCGGGCCAATGGCGTGCGCGCCTGGGCGCAGTACAAGCCGGACCCAGAGCAGGGCGGGTTCGTGCCGTGGGCGCTGCAGGTGCACGAGGTCGCGGACGGCAAGATCAGCCGGATGACGTTCTTCCTCGACGTCGAGCAGCTGTTCCCGCTCTTCGGACTGCGGGAAAGGATCTTCGACGATCGTTGACGCGTCGAGGGTTACGGGGTGTCGCTTTCCCTGGTGACGGGCCGGTTATGCTCGGTTCGTGCGGGTTCTCTTTGTCATGCAAGATCACTCTTCGCCGGCCGGGCTCATCGGGGACGCGTTCGCCGCGGCTGGCTGCGACGTGTCCGAGATGGTAGTGGTGCCCGAGGAGCGGTACCACTCCCCCGATGTGGCGGCGACGTTCCCCTCGCCGCCGGCGTACGACGCCGTGGTGTTCTTCGGGGCGATCTGGTCGGTGTACGACACGGCGACGATCCCGTGGGTCTCCGATGAGATCGAGTACGCGCGGTCGCTCATCTCGCTGGGGGTGCCGACGCTTGGCATCTGCTTCGGCGGGCAACTGCTCGCCGCGGCGGTGGGCGGCCGGGTGGAGCGGGCGCCGATCGCGGAGATCGGCTGGCTGTCAGTCGCCGCGGACACGTCGGCGGAGCCGGGGCTCATCGACGCGGGCCCGTGGCTGTCGTGGCACTTTGACCGGTTCACCGTGCCCGCGCACGTGCCGGTGGTGGCACGGACGGCGCTGGCCAACCAGGCGTTCGTAACCGGGCGAACCCTGGGACTGCAGTTCCATCCGGAGGTCACCGACGCGGTACTCGAGGCGTGGCTGCGCTCAGACGACGCGGCGCGGCTCATGGAAAGCGGCGTGGACCCGCAGGCGCTGATCGAGCAGTCGCGGACCCTGGCGGACGGGGCGGCGGCCCGCGCGCACGGACTGGTCCGCCGGTTCGTGTTCGACGTCGCGCGGCGGCCGGCCAGCGAATTGCCAGCGACAACACTTGTTAGCGGCAATTCTTCACGTTGAGACGGTTCTCACACTCCGGCTGGGCCGGCCGCGGCGGCCGGCTGGCTTAGCGTTAAAGCGTGTCCCACGACCTCCTGCAAGCCCTCGCGATCTTCGCGGCCGGTCTCGCGGCGGGCACCATCAACGCGGTCGTGGGTTCAGGAACGCTGATCACCTTCCCCACCCTGCTGGCGTTCGGGTACCCGCCGGTGCTGGCGAACGTGTCGAACAACGTCGGGCTTGTGCCCGGCGTGGCCTCAGGGGTGCACGGGTACCGTGCCGAGCTCGTCGGGCAGCGGCGGCGGATGATCCGGCTCGGGTCAGCGTCGGTGTGCGGCGGGCTGGTCGGCGCGATCCTGCTGCTCGTGCTGCCCGCCGGGGCGTTCAAGGAGATCGTGCCCGCGCTGATCGGGATCGCCCTCCTCATGATCATCTTCCAGCCCCGGCTGGCGCGGTGGATGGCCGCCAGGCAGGTGGCTCGGGCGGCGGCGCGCGCCGAGGAGCCGGACCGCGACGGCGGCGCGGGCGGGGCCGGCGGGACGGGCGCGGCGCCAGGGCGGGCGGCACTGGGCGCCGTGGGCGTGGTGGCCCCCGTGACCCAGGCACAGGAACCGGCCGTGCAGATCGGCGGGCCGGTGCTGTGGGTGCTTGTGTTCCTGTCCGGGGTGTACGGCGGGTACTTCGGCGCCGCCCAGGGGGTACTGCTGATCGGGCTCATGGGCATCGCCTTTACCGACACCATGCAGCGGATCAACGCGGTCAAGAACGTCATGGCCGGGCTCGTCAACGGGGTCGCCGCGCTGGTGTTCGTCGCCGCGACGCACATCGACTGGGGTGCCGCCGGGCTGATCGCGTGCGGGGCGATCCTCGGCGGGCAGATCGGCGCGCGAATCGGCCGGAAGCTGCCGCCCTGGGGGCTGCGCCTGCTGATCATCTGCGTGGGCGTGGTCGCCCTGGTGAAGTTGCTGGCCTAGCGCTAGCGGGACCGCGCAAGGTTCCGCAAGTCCTTGCAAAAATATTCTCAATCACGGCGTCCGCTTACGCGGTACTTGCTGCTAGCTACCTTAAGAGTTTCTTATTTAGCGAAAAATGCCAGGTAGAAGGGCGCAAATCTGCGTTTATAAGTCAATCATTTGCATGATCTGATTCACTTATTGCATTGCGCGTTGCCCAATGTTATGTTCCGGTTGATCCAACATCAGCGCTGATAAAGAACACAGCGCTTGCCGCGCGGCAGCCGTCCCTGCCGCCGCCCATCGCGGCGGCGGCTATTACCGTCCCTGTGCGCAGGGACGGTCACTTCCCACCCCTCAGGGAAAGGCATGTTCGCGATGTCCCTTCGTCACAGACCACCGGGCTTGATGCCCGCGGCAAGATCCTGGAAGCGGCTGGCCGCGTACGCGGCGGCCCTGGTCACCGCGCTAGGAACGGTGCTCGCGCTCGCGGTCGCCACGCCCATGGTCGCCCAGGCGGCGACGGCCCCGCCGTACTGGCCCCAGTCTCCGTTCAACGTCCCGAGCGGGACGGGTGTCAACCTCCCGTTCACCGAGTACGAGGCGGAGAACGCGAGCAACACCGGCAAGCTCATCGGCCCGGACTTCACCCAGGGCGACCTCGCCACCGAGGCGTCGGGCCGTGAAGCGGTGCAGCTGACCGCGTCGGGCCAGTACGTGCAGTTCACCCTGACCAGCGCGGCCAACGCCTTCGACGTGCACTATGCCCTCCCGCAGGGAGCGTCAGGCACGCTGTCCGTCTACGTGAACGGCACCAAGCTGAGCAAGGAGCTCTCCTCACCTCGGCCTACAGCTACATCTCCACGCCTGGCATCATGGGCAGCCAGACGCACAAGCTCTACGACGACGCGCGGATGATGTTCGGCCAGTCGTACCCGGCCGGCACCACGGTGCGCCTTGAGGCGGACTCCTCGGACACGGCGCTGCCTTACACGATCGACGTCGCGGACTTCTACAACGTGCCTGCCGCCGCCACCCAGCCGGCCAACTCAGTCTCGGTGACCAGCGAAGGCGCCGACCCGACGGGCGCCGCCGACTCGACCCAGGCGTTCCGCAACGCGATCTCCGCGGCCAACTCCGCCGGGGAGTCCGTGTGGATCCCGTCAGGCACCTACCTCGTCAGCTCGGCGCTCCAGGTGAACTCGGCGACCATCGCCGGGGCGGGCGACTGGTACTCGCAGATCAAGACCAACGAGTTCATCGACAACACATCGGCCGTGTCCGGGCCGGTCAACCTGAGCGGTTTCGCGATCCTCGGCAGCACCGTCGGCAGGCACGACGACAGCACGGCGAACGCGATCGACGGGTCGCTCGGCAGCGGCTTCACGGTCAACGGGCTGTGGATCCAGGACACGAACGTCGGCTTCTGGCTGCAGTACGGCAACAGCAACTGCACGGTGGAGAACACCGTCATCGAGTCCACCGACGCGGACGGCCTCAACTTCAACGGCAACGCGACCAACTGCACGGTGAAGAACAACTTCATCCGCAACACCGGGGACGACGGCCTGGCGATCTGGTCTTACCCCTCGGCGGACTCCGGCATCACGTTCGCCAACAACACGATCGTCCAGCCCACGCTGGCCAACGGCATCGCGGACTACGGCGGCTCGAACAACACGATCTCCAACAACGTGATCGCGGACACCGAACCGCTCGGCAGCGGCATCGCCATCTCCAACGAGCAGTTCCTCTCCCCGTTCACGCCGCTGTCCGGCACGATCACCGTCTCGGGTAACTACCTGATCAGGACCGGCGCGGAGAACCCGAACTGGGGTCACCCGATGGGCGCGGTGCGGTTCGACGCCTACGACTCGGCGTTCAGCAACGTCACCGTGAACTACAGCGGCGGCGCCATCCTGGACAGCCCGTACGAGGCGTTCGAGTTCGTCGCCGGCGCGGGCACCGGCAATGCGGTCAACGGGGTCAACATCAGCAACGTCTCCGTGCAGAACCTGGGCACGGTCGTCATGCAGGCGGAGACCACCGGCACCGCGAGCGTCGGCGGCGTGACCGCCAGCGGCGTCGGGGTTTCCGGCGCCTACAACGACGCCTACCCGTCCAACACCGCCGGCGGCGTACACCTTCAACCTCGGCAGCGGCAACTCCGGCTGGAGCACCACCCCGGTGCTCACCGCCTTCCCCAACCCGGCGCAGCCGGGCTCGCTGACCGCGTCGCCTGTCGAGCCTGTCGTTCGGCGACGTGGCGTCCGGGTCGACCAGCGCGGCGCAGACGGTGACGGTGTCCAACCCGGGCAGCAGCGCGGCCTCGGTCTCCTCGGTCAGCGTCAGCGGGCCGTTCAGCCAGACCAACACCTGCGGGAGTTCGATCGCCGCGGGCGGCTCCTGCGCGGTCAGCGTCAAGTTCTCCCCCACCAGCGGCGGCAGCCAGACCGGCGCCCTCTCCGTCGCCACCAGCGCACCGGGCAGCCCGCTGACCGTCGCGCTGTCCGGCACGGGGGTCACCTCCACCACCAACCTCGCCCAGGGGCAGCCGGCCACGGCGAGCAGCTCCTACCAGACGTACGTCGCGTCTAACGTCACCGACGGCAACGCGAGCACCTACTGGGAAAGCACCGACGGCGCCGGGTACCCGCAGACGATCACCGTCGACCTGGGCTCCGTCGCAGTCGATCGGGTCGCTCACCCTCGACCTGCCGCCGTCAAGCGCCTGGGCCACCCGCACCGAGACGCTGTCGGTGCTCGGCAGCAGCAACGGGTCGACGTACAGCCAGCTCGTCGGCTCCGCCGGGTACACCTTCAACCCGAGCACGGGCAACACCGTCACGATCAGCCTGCCGTCCGGGACAAGCGCCCGTTACGTGCAGCTCAGCTTCACCGGCAACACCGGCTGGTCCGCGGCCCAGCTGTCGGAGTTCGAGGTCTTCCCCGGCGGCGGCTCTTCCAGCCCAGGGAACTTGACGGCGTCGCCGTCGAGCCTGTCGTTCGGCAGCACCGCGGTGGGCGCCACGAGCACCAGCACCGTCACCGTGTCGAACTCTGGCTCGGCCGCGGTCTCGATGGCCTCGGTCGGCGTCACCGGCCCGTTCAGCGAGACCAACAACTGCGGTACCTCGCTCGCGGCGGGCGCCTCCTGCACGGTCAGCGTCACGTTCGCGCCGACCGCCGCCGGGTCCGCCAGCGGGACACTGTCGGTGAACAGCAGCGCGCCTGGCAGCCCGCTGACCGTCGCCCTATCCGGCACAGGAACGGCGACGGCCAACACCAACCTCGCCCTCAACCAGCCCGCCACCTCCAGTGGTTACACGCAAACCTACGCACCGGGCAACGCCGTGGACGGGGACACCAACAGCTACTGGGAGAGCACGGACAACGCGTTCCCGCAGTGGTTCCAGGTCGACCTCGGCGCCGCACACAGCGTCGGCCGGATCGTCATGGACCTGCCGCCCTCGAGCTCGTGGGGCACCAGGACCCAGACGATCACCATCCAGGGCAGCACCGACGGCTCGAACTACACCACCCTGGTCGGTTCGGCCAACTACACCTTCAACCCATCGACCGGTAACACCGTCACGGTCACCTTCACCGCGGCGAGCGTCCGCTACCTGAAGCTGACCTTCACCGCCAACACCGCCTGGCCGGCCGGGCAGCTCTCCGAGCTCCAGGCCTACGCCAGCTGACAAGACCGCGGCGGGGCGGAGGACAACGCGCCTCCGCCCCCGCACCCCTCGCCCCCCGCACCCCTCGCCCGCCGCGCCCCTCGCCCCGGCCGTTACGCCACCGCCCGCCCTGCAGACTCATCCCAAGGAAACCGATGAAGCCGCTGCGCGTACCCCCGACATTCCCAGTCAGAAAGCCTCACCTGCGGGTGCTGATCGTCGCGGGCCTCGCGGCGGCAGGACTGCTGTGGGCCCCCGTTGCCGCGCTTACCGCCGCGCCGAACGCGCAGGCGGCCGACACGTCATACCAGGCGCCGTTCACCCCGGACCCAAGCGTGGCCGGGGCCACGACCCCGTTCACCACCTACCAGGCCCCGGAGGGCGCCCTCGGCGGAGGTGCCAGCGTGGTCTCGCTGACCTCGGCGCCCACCACCCAGTACGACAGCCCGCAGGGTGAGGCGTCGGGCCACGCCTACGTCCAGCTCACCGGCACCGGCCAGTCCGTCCAGTGGACCAATAACACCGGCCAGCCGATTAACTTCATCAACGTCCGCGCCTCGATCCCGGACTCCGCTAACGGCAGCGGCATGACCGGCACCCTGGACCTGTACGTGAACGGCGTGTTCCGCCAGGCGCTGTCTATGAACTCCCTGCAGAGCTGGGAGTACGAGGGCGGCAGCAACAACTACAACCAGAGCGACCAGAACCCCGCCGACGGCGACCCGCGGAACTTCTGGGACGAGTTCCACGCGACCATCAGCGGCTCGCCGATCCCCGCGGGCGCCACCTTCAGCCTGCAGAAGGACTCGTCGAACACGGCGTCGTTCTACTGGATCAACTCCATCGACCTGTGGGACGCTCCGGCGCCCGCGGCCCAGCCCGCCAACTCGATATCGATCACCAGCTGCGGGGCCGCGGCCGACAACACGCCGACCAACGGCGCCGCCGCGCCAGGCGCGACCGACAGCACCGCCGACATCCAGAACTGCATCAACCAGGCGGCGTCCCAGGGCAAGATCCTCTGGATCCCGCAGGGAACGTTCTACGTGATCGGTACCGGCAGCCTGGTCGCGCAGAACGTCACCGTCGAAGGCGCGGGCTACTGGTACAGCGAGGTCTACCGGGATGTGCCGCTGCCGAACAACACGCCGCTCGGCGCGCTGTTCCAGTGTTACTCCTGCCAGCTGGAGAACTTCCACATCGACTCCGACTCGCTCAGCCGGGCCGAGGTCGACGGCGGCGGCGGGGCCGAGGACACCACCGGGACCAACTGGCTGATCGAGGGCATGTGGGTGCAGCACGTGGAGTCCAGCGTGTGGGCTTCTGGCAGTGGCGGGACCGTGGAGAACAACTTCTTCACGTCGATCTGGGCCGACGGGTGCAACCTGAACAACGTCTCGCTCACCGGCACCTCGGGGAGCAACCTGACCGCGACCAACAACTTCATCCGCGGCACCGGCGACGACGGCATGGCGATCAACTCGGTCGCTTATAACGGCAGTCAGACCTACACCCCCATGACCAACATCACGATGTCGCACAACACGGTCATCGCCGCGTGGGGCGGCAAGGGCATCGGCGTCTACGGCGGCAGCGGCCACCACGTGACCGATAACTACATCGCTGACACCGCGCGCTACATCGGGCTCGGCGTCGGCCGGTTCGGGGTGAACGGCAGCGACATGACCGGCGCCACGGTCTCCGGCAACGTGATCGTCCGATCCGGCGGCAACGCCTACAACCAGGGACAGCCGGCCCTGCACATCGGCAACGGCGGTGACGGCCAGAACACCGGGATCGTCAGCAACGCCGTCGTGACCGGCAACTCCGTCATCCAGTCGGTGTACGACGGGGTCGCCTTCTCTACGTCTACCAACACCACGCTGTCCGGCAACACGATCACGAACCCGTGGCGCAACGGCATCGTGATCTCGCCTCCGTACTACCCCGCGCCCTCGGGGAACGCCACCATCACGGACAACACCGTGACCGGACTCGGCGCGGGCGAATCCGCCTTCAGCAACGACTCCAGTGGCTTCACGGCGACGCTCAGCGGCAACAGCTGGCAGACCGGCAGCAGCGAAGGCCCCTACGGCGGGACGCCGGCGGCGGTGCCTGGCGTCGTGCAGGCCGAGAATTATGACACCGGCGGCCAGGGGGTGGCCTACAACGCCACCTCGGCCAACGGCACCGGCAACAGCTACCGCTCCGACGGTATCGACCTGGAGGCCACGTCAGACTCGGGCGGCGGCTATGACCTGGGCTGGACATCCAGCGGGCAGTGGTTCCGCTACACCGTCAACGCAGCATCCGCCGGGACCTACACCGTCAGCCTCCGCGTCGCCGCCCCCTCCGCGGTCACCGACGCCCTGCACCTGTCCAGCGCGTCCGGCGCGAACCTGAGCGGGAACGTCAGCATCCCCGCGACCGGCGGCTGGCAGAACTGGTCCACGGTCACCGCCACCGTCCAGTTGGCGGCCGGCCAGCAGACCCTCGCCGTCGACCAGGACAACGGCGGCTGGAACATCAACGACATGTCCTTCGCCGGCACGTCGGGGAGCACCACCAACCTGGCGCTCAACCGGCCGGTGACGGCCAGCGGTTACACCCAGAACTACGTTCCCGCCAACACGGTGGACGGGAATACCAGCACCTACTGGGAGAGCACCGACAACGCGTTCCCCCAGTGGCTCCAGGTCGACCTCGGCTCCGCGACCAGCGTGAGCAGGATCGTGCTTGACCTGCCGCCGTCGACCGCCTGGGCGACCCGCACCCAGACGATCACCGTCCAGGGCAGCGCTGACGGCAGCAACTACACGACACTGGCGGCATCGGCGGGTTACACCTTCAACCCCGCCACGGGCAACACCGCCACGATTACCTTCACCGCATCCTCGGTCCGCTACCTCAAGCTGACCTTCACCGCCAACACCGGCTGGCCCGCCGGGCAGCTCTCTGAACTGCAAGCCTTCGCCAGCTAAGGGCCGCTCCCGCAACGAGCCGGCTTAGTTTTGTGGCCGCAACGGTTGCCCTCGCGTGGCACGGAGCGGAGATTAGGTGAAGATCGTTTCGAGCAGGACGTCCGCGCGAAGGAGACGGAAGTCATGGCAACGGATATTCACGCTGAGCACGTGGGCAGCCTGCTGCGGCAACCCTGGCTGCTGACCGCCAGGGCCGACTACAAGGACGGCAAGATCACCGAGGGCGAGTTGCGGGCGACGGAGGACCGCGCGGCGGCGGAGAACATCGAGGCTCAGCGGTCGGCCGGGATCCGGGTCTTCACCGACGGCGAGGTCCGCCGGACCAACTGGATGACCGGCATCCTTGAGTCGATCGGCGGGATGAGCCCGGTGCAGACCCCGGCGGTCACCTGGCACCGGCCGGGCGGAGAGGTCCCGCCCGAGAGTGAGACCGACTTCGTGATGACGGCGGCGACGTCGAGGGTGTTCCAGAAGGACCACCTGACCGCGGTCGAGGCCGCGTACATGGCCGCGCAGGTGCCTGGCGCGTTCAAGGTCACGATGATGTCGGCGGCGATGGGCGCGATGACGTGGCGGGCAGACGTCTCGGCGGCGGCCTACCCGGACCCGGCCGAACTGGTCGATGACCTGGTGGCGCTGCAGGTCGCGGAGGTCTCCGAGCTAGCCTCGCTCGGGGCGCGCTGGGTGCAACTCGACTCGCTTTCTTACAACCAGGTGTTCGACGACGAGTTCCGTGCGGCGACGCTTAACCCGATGGACCCGAAGGTCATCCTCGCCGGCTCGGTCGCGGCGGACACGGCGATCGTGAGCGGAATCAAGGCCGCCAACCCGGAGATCACCGTCGGCATGCACATCTGCCGTGGCAACAACCGCTCCGCCTACATGGCCAAGCGGCGGCTACGAGCCGGTCGCTGAGCAGTTGTTCGGCACCGTGCCCGTGGACCGGTTCCTGCTTGAGTACGACGACGAGCGGTCCGGCGGGTTCGAGCCGCTGCGCTTCGTCCGCCCAGGGGCGGTCGTCGTGCTCGGCCTCGTGTCGACGAAGACGCCGGTGCTCGAGTCACAGGACCTGCTGAGGCGGCGGATCGACGAGGCGGCTAAGTTCGTGCCGCTTGAGAACCTGGCGCTGTCGCCGCAGTGCGGGTTCGCCTCCACCTCGGCGGGCAACGTGCTGACGCGGGATGAGCAGAAGGCCAAGCTGGCCCTCGTCGCCGACACGGCCGCGCAGGTCTGGGGCGGTTAGATGAAGCTCGGCACGCTGCTGCCGGTCATGCCGAGCTTGGAGCCGTCTATCACCTGGCTGGGCGGCGGGGCGGTCAGCCTGACGGGAGCGCCAACCGAGAGGCTGGCCTTGCCGGCCCCGCCGTGCGTCCCCTTAGGCGCAAAGGCCTCGACGAACTCCGGCTTGCTCGTGTCGGTCACGTACTCGGTGCTCCCATCGGAAAGCTTGAGCGGCAGCACCCGGATGCCGCCAAGCCTGGTGACCGCCTCCCTGGTGGCACGCCCGGGCGCCGCCCCCGAGTTAAGCAGCTTGGACACGTCACAGACGGCGCCGATCCCCGCCGCGCTGCCGTCGTTCGCCGGAAGCTTGAGATACCTGTCGCCGAGTAGCGCGATGACGGCGGACGCGTTGCTGTCGTTCCCGGCGACCGACTTCCAGAACTCGGTGTCCGGCTTCATGTAGAGGGTCGCACCGATCAGGACGAGCTTCATGCTGCCCACGCCGCTTACTCCCACCGTCCCCGCGCAACCTTGACCGCGCTTGATGCCGAGATCGATGGTGATGCTCTTGCCCGACTGGGTCACCGTTCCGTTTATCGTCAGGCTGGCCGCGGCCTCGGCATTGGCGGTAGCCTCCGCCATCACCTTGCTCCCCGCTTGCCCCGCCAACGGGTCGGCGACGCTGCTGGCGCGGAGGGTTGCGGCGGTCAGGCCTCCGCACGCGGTCGCCGCCAGGCAACTCGCGCCCACGACGGCACCCGCAGCCGTCCGCAGCCAACCCGGCCGACCGTGAAGCATCCGTTTCTCCCGTCAGGTCACATGCCGAGCTTGGTGCCGTCTATCACCTGGCTGGCCGGGGGCGCGGTCAGCATGACCGGGACGTTCATCGTCACGGTGACCAAGCCGCTCCCGTTCTTCGCGCCCTTGGGCGCGGAGAGCTCGACAAGCTCGGGCTTGCTGGTGTCGGTCACGTACGCCACGCTCTCGGAATCCTTGAGCGGCAGCACGCGGGTGCCGGCCAGCGTGGTGACCGCGCCCCTGGTGACCGGGCCGGACGAGCTATCCGGTGCCAATATCTGTGACACGTCGCACAGGTCGGCAAACGCCGTCATGTTGCTGTCGCTCGTCGGAGCCTTGAGATACCTTCCGCCGACGAGCGCGATGACGGTGGCCGCGTTGGCTCCGGAATTCGCCTTCCAGAAGGTGTCGTCGGGGTTCAGATAGGCGGTCTTGCCGATAACGATGAGCTTCAAGTTGCCCTTGCTGCCCATTCCGATCGTCCCCGTGCAACCGTGACCAGGCTTGATCGCGAGGTTGACGGTCAGGCTCTGGCCCGACTGGGTGATCGTCCCCTTCATCGTCAGGCTCGACGCGACCTTGGCGTCTGCGACGGTCTCCGCCAGCACCTTGGCCGCGCTGAGTCCCGCCAGCGGGTCCACGGTGCTGCTGGCACTGGGGGCAGCGCCGGCGCTTGCGGAACTGTTACTGCCACAGGCGGCGATCGCCAGGCAGCTCACACCCGCCGCGGCAACCAATGTCGTCCGCACGAACCTCGGGCGTCCCCTAAACATGATCATCTCCCATCAGAGCGTGACATCTTCGCACAGACTGTAGGAGACCCGAATGCCCGCTGCGGGGCAACTGAAGGAATTGAGACCGAATCGAGTAAGCCGCTTCCGTTCGGGATAAATCGAGAGCGTCGATCCACTGGGCCGCGAGCGCGGCTTCGCGAGCCATCAGCTCCGGGTCGCGGAATGTGCTGGTCAGCAGTGCGGCGCCCTGGTACCTGGCGAGGAGGTGGACGGCCAGGTCGGGCGCGTCCGGGCGGCCCATGGCCTCGAACTGGCGCCGTATCCACTCGACCGGGGCCCGCATGAGCTCCGCCGCCATGCCAGGACCCTCGCCCCGCTTGTCCAGTTCCGCGCAGAGCGAGCCGTGCGGGCATCCGTAGCGCGCGATGAGGTCGACCTGCCCGGCCAGCGTGGCGAACAGCGCCTTCAGCCGGTCGCGCGGGCTGTCATGGTCACCTTCGATGGCGGCGAGCAGCGTGTCGGCCTCGCGCAGGTGCGCTTCGACCACGGCCTGGATGATGTCGTTCTTGGTCTTGAAGTAGTAGTACACGTTACCGACCGGGATGCCGGCCGCCGCCGCGATGTCCGCGAGCGTGGTCTTCTCGATCCCCTGCTGGTACACGGTCTGGCAGGCGGCGGCGACCAGCCGCTCGCGCTTGCCGCCCTGAGTCATTGAGTCAGTCATCTCACTAACAGTGTAGACGTTCCGGCGGGCGTCGTCTAAGTTAGTTAACTGACTGACTCCTTGATTACATCATTACACGAAAGGCACCCGACATGACGGCACCGCCTCATCCAACGTCGTCCTTCCTTGCCACCCGCCGGGGCAAGCTCGTCCTCGCCTTCCTCTGCGCGATCGCGTTCCTCGACTTCCTCGATACGTCGATCGTCAACGTCGCGCTCCCGTCGATCGCCCGTGACCTGCACTTCAGCGTGCAGAACCTGCAATGGGTGCTCAGCGGCTACATAGTCACCTACGGAGGCTTCCTGCTGCTCGGCGGCCGGCTCGCCGACCTGCTCGGGCGGCGGCTGATCCTGATGACGGGTACCGCCCTGTTCGGCGTCGCGTCGCTGGCCGGCGGGCTGGCCCAGAACTCTGGCACGCTGGTCGGCGCCCGGCTCGCCGAGGGGCTCGGCGCCGCGCTGATGTCGCCGGCCGCGCTGTCCATCCTCACCACGCGCTTCAGCTACGGCACCGACCGGGTGAAGGCCCTTGGCGCCTGGGGGGCCATGGCCGGCATGGCCTCGGTCGCCGGGGTCTTCCTCGGCGGCGTCCTGTCCGCGGGGCCTGGCTGGCGGTGGGTGCTCTTCGTGAACCTGCCGGTCTGCGCGCTGGTACTCGTCGCCGCGTTCCGGCTAATCGACGCAGACCGGGCAGGATCGGCAGGAAGGGAACTGCATCTCGCCACGTTCGACACGCTCGGCGCCGTCCTCGGCACCGGCGGGATGCTGCTGCTGATCTTCGCGCTGGTGCGCGCGCCCGACGACGGCTGGGGCGCGGCAAGCACGGTCGGCGAACTGGCGGCGGCGGGGGTGCTCCTGCTCGCGTTCGGCGTGAACGAGACCCGGCAACGGCACCCGCTCGTGCCGCCGTCGATCTTCCGGCTCAAGGGGCTGGCGGCCGCCAACACGTCGCAGGTGATCGCGATGGCCGGGTTCTACTCGGTGTTCTTCTTCATCACGCTGTACATGCAGAACGTGCTCGGCTTCTCCCCCATGCGGGCCGGCTCGGCGTATGTCCCGGTAGCGCTGATGGTCGCGATCTCCGCCGGGATCGGCACCGGGCTGATTCCCCGCACCGGCAGCCGCCCGCTGATGGTCGCGGGCGCGCTGATCGCGGCGGGCGGCGTGTACTGGCTGTCGCGCATTCCGGTGCACGGCTATTACTGGACTGACTTGTTCCCCGGCCTGGTGATCATGGCGTTCGGGCTCGGCGGGGTATTCGTTGGCGTGCAGACCGCGGCGAATGCCGGGGTGCCGCCATCGCTCGCGGGCCTGGCCGGCGGGCTGATCAACGCGTCCACCCAGGTGGGCGCGGCGCTCGGGCTCGCGATCTTCTCCGCGCTCGCTACCTCGCGGACCAACTCGCTGCTCGCGGCGCACGCGGCGCCGGACGTGGCGGCCACGTCCGGGTTCCACCTGGCGCTGATGGCCGGCAGCATCTTCCTCGTGGCTACGGCGTTCATCGCGCTGCGGGCGACGAACACGCGCGGCGAGCCGACAAGCGAGATCAGCGGCGCGCTCGTCGACGATGTCACCCAGGATGCCGCCGGGTCGCAGCGTATCGAGCCGGGAGTTCCTGGACGGCGTTCCTGAACACGGGGCGGCGTCGTGAACCCCGCGCCGCTACGATGACGCAATGGCGAAAAAGAGCCGTGCCAGAAGGGCGTCCGATGGGGCCGAAGCCCTCGATCGCGCCTTGGATGAACTGTGGACGTCAATTTCCTCAGGTGACGTCCTTAGCGCGGAAATGCAGGCCAGTTCCCTGATCGCCCTCCCGCTGCTGACCGGCGGCACCGACGCGGAGTACGAGGTGCTGGCCACCGCGCTCATCGCCGCCGCCGAGGCACGGGCGCGCGAACCGGAAGAGGCGGCGGCGTTTCTCCGGCTCGTGCTTGCGCTCGGCCCGCGGCCCGTCAAGCGCCAGGCGAGCGCGGCGCTCGCCGACCTCACCGACGATGGCGTCTATCCGCCGGAGTGGGTAGGCGGCATCGGCAAGCCAGCCACCGGACAGGCCTACCGCGGCCGCGACACGTTCGGCGACCACGAGGCAATCCTCGTGACATTCAGCTACGCGGACGCGGAGCACGCGCTGGTTGTCTCGCTTGACGTCGCCGAACTCCCCACGCTCGTCTCCGTGAGCCTCATCACGGACGTCCCCCGGGCGCTGAAGTTCTTCGAGGAAGGCGACGGTCTCATCAAACGCCTCGAGCCGATCGCGCTGTCCGAGGCACGGCGACGCATCGAGGTCCCGCTGGCCAAGGCCGGCCAGGATCCCGACGTCGAACTCGATACCTCCACGCTGCTGGCATTGCCGCTTACCCGGTCGCGCCTCCGCCGTCTGCCGGCGCCTGAGCCTGGCATGGCCGTCACCTATACCGCCGCCGACCGAGCGGCCGCCGTCGACGACTTCCTGCGCAGCCCGGAGGCCGCCGAGGCGGGTGATCCGGATGTGGCGCGGTTCTGGGCGCAGGCGCTCACCGGGTACAGCAGCCGGGTTCCCGACGAGCCGCCCGGCCAGGCGGGCCGGCACAGGCTCGGCGCGGCGCTGCTGGTCTACGTCGCGAGCACGTTCACGCTTTCCGCCGGGCAAATCGACGGGATGCGGCCCGCGGTCACCGCGTGGGCCCGCTGGGCCGCGCGCCGGCAGGGCCTCGACGAGGCGGCTACAGAAACCCTCTTGACGCACCTGGCTACAGTTCTCGGTGACTTCCAGGGCGCGTACGACGATCCGGTCAATGTCGCGGCGCGCGGCTACGTGCGCGATATCGCCCCGCCCGACGCGGACGTGGCCCGGTTGGCGGACTGCCGGGCCAGGCGGGAACTCGCCGCGCCGCTCGCGGAGAACCGAGACCCCGATGACGCGGCCGCCGACCCGGCCGACCCTGGTGACCGGGCCGTCCTCGTGGCATCCGAGTTCGGGACGTGCGACCTGGAAGGCGCGGACGCCGACGAGTTCCTCGCCGCGGCGACGCGTGTCGTTGAGGAACTCTGGCACGACGACCCGCCCGCAACCTGGCAGGCGGGCAAGAGCCTGCTCGCGAAGGGGCACGACCCGCACGACGTCATCCACCTGCTGGTGGAATCCAGGAGTAAGTAGCCGCGTTTTTGGCGGTCCGCGTTACGTCGTCACCACGTCGTGGCTGAGCGAGGTGTCGTTGGCGCGGAACCCCCTGATGTCGGGGATCCGGTGGTCGGTCATCTTCGTGACCCAGTTCGGGTCGCCGATCTGGCTGCGGCCGACCGAGACGAGGTCGAAGTCGCCGCGCTGGAACCGGCGCACTAGCTCGCCGATGCGGCTCGCGCCGGTCGGCCGGCCTTCCTGCCCGGCCAGCGAGGCCATCACGTCGATGTCGAGGCCCACGCTGCCGACGGCGATGACCGCCGCGTCGGTGAACGACTTCGCCCAGCCCGCCAGGCCGAGGTCAGAGCCAGCCCACTCCGGCGTCCAGAACCGCCGGGTCGACACGTGGAAGATGTCCGCTCCCGCGGCGCGCAGCATGGCGACGAGCTGACCGAGTTGCCCGGGCTCCTCGACGATCCTGGCGTCGTAGTCTGACTCCTTCCACTGGGAAATGCGGACGGAGATGACGAAGTCAGGCCCGGTCGCCGCGCGCACTGCCTCGGCCACCTCGGCGACGAACGTCGCGCGGCCGGTGATCTCGGGCCCGCCGTAGCGGTCGGTGCGCAGGTTGGTCCCCGGCCACAGGAACTGGTCGAGCAGGAAGCCGTGCGCCGAGTGGAGCTCCACGCCGTCGGCGCCGATCTCCGCGGCGTCGAGCGCGCCCTGGACGAACGCGCGCTTGAGGCTGGCCAGCTCAGCCTCCGTGGCGGCGCGGCCAAACGACTCACCCGGGTGCGCGATGCCGGACGGGCTCAGCGCGACGAAATCCGGGTTGCTTTCCGCGTCCCCGCCGTAGTTGACCGCGCCCTGGTGCCACAACTGCAGGAACATGGCGCCGCCGGCCTCGTGGACACCGGCCACGCACGCGCGCCACGCCTCGCGCGTGTCGGGCGAGATCCGCGCGAACGTGGGGTTCTTCGTGGCGCTCGGATGATCGATGGCGCACGACTCGGAGACGATCAGCGCGGCGCCGCCCTGCACGCGGCGGCGGTAGTACTCGCGCAGCCGGTGGTCCGGGGCCCCGTCAACGCACCAGTAGCGCTGCATGCCTGGCATGACGAACCGGTTCCTGAGCTGAAGGCCGCGAATCCTGAGCGGCTGGTGAAGCGGTGTGATGTCGTAGTCGGCTGCCGGTGCCGCGGGCTCGTCAAGCTCGGTCACGCGCCTCCCCTTCCGCCGAACCATTGCGCTTTCAATCATTGCCGCCGACTGCCCGGCCGCCTAGCGCTTCTTCTCCAAGAAACCTCGCTCGAGATACGAGTCTGACCACTTGATCTGCACTCGAAGTCGTGACCTAATCGCTGGAGCGACACCTCCAGGCGAGAGGCACCAGGATGAGCACGACCGCGCTCGGCAAGATCGCGTCCGACTTCGAGGAGATGCCGGTACCCGCCAACGGAGGCGACTGGAGGATGGCCTGGCATCCACCGGGCGCCATCCCCGCCGGGCAGCCGCACGGAGCCAATGCCTTCTGCGTGACCGTCAGGGGCAACGTCGTCCTGGTCAGCACGGACGGGTCGCGCTGGGGCTGGCCCGGCGGCCGTCCCGAGAGCGGCGAGTCATGGGAGGACACGCTCAGGCGCGAACTGAATGAGGAGGCGTGCGCGACGGTGACCCGCGCCAGGCTACTCGGGTTCGTCCGGTCGAAATGCCTCAGCGGGCATGAAAAAGGACTCGTCCTCGTCCGCTCGATCTGGCGGGCGGAGGTAGCGCTGCTGCCGTGGCAGCCCGAGCACGAGATACCGTTCCGGCGCCTGGTGCCGGCCCGCGACCTGGCCAGGCACCTGTGGATGGAAGACGGCGCCGGGCCGATCTACTCCCGCGCCGCCAGGGAAGCGGCCCTCGCGTAAGCGCGTCGCGGCGCCCAAGACAGGAAAAGCGCGCGTCACGCGCACTGCCGTCGGCTTAGGCGCAACTGGGTTCTGTGCCGGGCCCGGGCGTGAGGGTTCTGTGCCGAGCCCGGGCGTGTGGGTTCCGTGCCGGGCCCGGGCGTGCCCGTTATGCCCGATTGTCCCGGCGGCACCGCGGCCCGGACCATGATCATGTGGATTCCGCAGCTTATTCGCTGCGGAATCCACATGAAAAGCGAAATCACGCTCGATCACGCCGCGCCCTGCCTCCAGCCTCGGGGACAATGCTCCTTTCTGGTTTAGTAGAGGCCGACGATGTTGCCGTTCTCGTCCAGGTCGATGCTGGCCGCCGCGGGATTTCTGGCCAGGCCCGGCATAGTGCGCATGTCGCCGCAGATCGGGTAGATGAAGCCGGCGCCGACGCTCGCGCGGACCTCGCGAATCGGGAGGCGGAAGCCCGCAAGACTGTGCACAAACGGCACGCCTCCGTGAGGGCAGCGCCGGGCGCAGCGAAGCCGAGCACTCCCGGGCGGTCCGGGATGCGGCACTCGCGTAACCGCCCGGCTGGACCGGCTACTTACTGCTAGCCGGCCTCGCCTGCCATGCCTACAATCGGCCAAATGGGGCCACCGATGCTGGAGCGTGACGCCGAACTGTCAGTGCTCGGCGACGCCGTGCAGGCAGCCGCCGCGGGCCGGGGCTCTGTGGTGCTGGTCTTCGGCGAGGCCGGGATCGGCAAGTCCAGCCTGGTGGAAGCGGTCCGGGCAAGGCTGCCCGCCGAGGGCCGGATGTTCGTCGGCTACTGCGACGACCTGGCCACCCCGCGCACGCTTGGCCCGTTCCGCGACCTGGTAGGCAGCGTGGGCGCCGAACTCAGCCGCGCGGTCACCGACGGCCACGACCGCGACCGGCTGCTCAGCGCGCTGCGCGCCGAACTCGACTGGCCCGAGCACCCGGCCGTGCTGGTCATCGAGGACGTGCACTGGGCCGACGACGCGACGCTGGACGCGCTGCGCTACCTGATCAGGCGGATCGGCAGCCTGCCCGCGGTGCTCGTGCTCACCTACCGGGACGACGAACTGAGCCGCGAGCACGCGCTCACCGGCCTGCTCGGCCAGGCTGCCCGCAGCGAGGAGGTGCGCCGGCTGCCGCTGCGGCGACTGACCGCCGGCGCGGTGCGCACGCTGAGCGCGGACAGCGCGGTGAACCCGGCCGACCTGTTCGCGCTGACCTCGGGCAACCCGTTCTTCGTATCCGAGCTGCTGGCCTCCGCGCGGCTGCTCGCCGGGGCCGATGGCGGACCGGTGCCGCCGTCGATCACCGACGCGGTGCTGGCCCGGGTCAGGCGGCTGGACCGCGCGGTCCAGGACGTGCTGGAGCAGCTCGCGGTGGTCCCGGCTACCCTGGACCGCTGGCTGGTGGACGCGCTAGCCGACAGTATGGCGGCGGACGTGGTGGCGGCCCTGTCCGAGGCCGAACGCAGTGGCCTGCTCACGGTGTCGGTGCGCGGCGTCGCGTTCCGGCACGAGCTCACCCGCCGGGCGATCGCGGGATCGGTGCCCGCCGCCCGGCTGATCGCGCTGAACCAGCGGGTGCTGGCCGTGCTGGCCGGCCGCGAGGGCACCGATGTGGCGCAGCTGATGCATCACGCCGCGCAGGCGGGTGACGAGGACGCCATCATGCGCTACGGGCCGGTCGCCGCCAGGGACGCCACGCGGGCCGGGGCGCACAGCGAGGCCGTGGCTCACTTCGCCCTCGTGCTCGAGCACGCGGGCCGGTTCGCCGCCGCCGAGCAGGCGCAGCTACTGGAGGAATACGGCGTCGAGTGCTACACGGTCGGCGCGGCCGACCGTGCCGTCGACGCGATGGCCCGCGCGGTGGAGCTCAACCGCAAGCTCGCCGATCCCGGGACAGCTCGGCGCCAGCCTGCGCTGGCTGTCGCGGATGCACTGGTGGGCGGGAGACCGCGCCCACGCCGAGCAGGCCGGCGCCGAAGCGGTCGAGGTGCTTGAAACGGCCAGGCAGCCGCGGCTGCTCGCGCTCGCCCTGAGCAATATGTCGCAGCTGTCCATGCTGGCCCACCGCTGCGCCGAGACCATCGAATTCGGCGAGCGCGCCCTTGTCCTTGCCCGGCGAGCCGGGGACGCGGGTATCACCTCGCACACGCTGGCCAACATCGGAACGGCGCAGTGGTTCCTCGGCGACCCGGCCGCCCGGTCAACGCTGGATGAGGCGCTGCGGATCGCCGTGCGGGCGGGCGAGGCCGAGGAGGCCTGCCGTGCGTACGTGAACCTCACCTGGAACCTGCTCGACTGGTACCGCCTGGACGAGGCCGAGGGTTACCTGACCGACGCGGTGCGGCTGGCCGAAGGCGCCGAGCAGCTCGGCTTCCTCACCTACATGCACATGGAACAGGCCCGGCTGGCGTTCGGCCGGGGAGCGTGGGACGAGGCCGCCCGGATAGCTGAGCTGAGCCTGGTCGCGCACGCGCCGACGCGGTGCTCGGCCCTGACCGTGCTTGGCCGCGTTCAGGCCAGGCGCGGTCACCCGGACGCTGCCCGCCTGCTCGCCGAGGCATGGGAACTCGCCGTCAGCCTCGACGAGATCCAGCGGACAGGCCCGGCCGCCGCCGCGTGCGCGGAAGGCGCCTGGCTCCGCGGCGACCACGCCGCCGTCGTGTCCATAGCCCGCCCCGTCCTCAAGGAAGCCGTCCGCCTCGGTGACTCCGTCTGTCAGGCGGAACTCGGCTACTGGCTGGCTCAGGTCCACGCCTCGCCCGAGGCCTCGCCCGGGCCCGAGGTCGCGGAACGCGTGGCGGCCCTTCCCTACGGCTTGCAGGCGGCCGGCCGGTGGCTGGAGGCGGCCGAAGCCTGGGCGCGCGCGGGGTGCCCCTACGAGCGTGCCGCCGCAATGGCCGAAAGCCAGGACCCGGACCAGATGCTGATCGCGCTGGGCCTGCTCGACGAGCTCGGCGCGCGGCCGCTGGCCGCCCGGGTTCGCGCGCGCCTACGCGAGCTGGGCGTGACCAGGGTGCCGCGCGGCCCGCTGGAGGAGACCCGGGGCAACCCCGCCGGGCTCACCGCCCGTCAGGTGGACGTGCTCCGCCTGCTCGGCCAGGGGTGCACGAACGCCCAGATAGCCGACCGGCTGGTGCTTTCCGTCCGGACAGTGGACAGCCACGTGGCCGCGGTGCTCGACAAGCTCGGCGTGCGGGACCGCCGTGGCGCCGCGGTCCGCGCCGCCGAACTCGGTGTGCTCGGCGGCGGGGATCGGTAGCTCGCCTGGCCGGGTTCGGTAGTGACCGCGGATGTGGTAACAACCCGGTGCGGCGTACTCCTGGGATCAGTCCAGATCAACCCAGGAGGAAAAGATGACGGTGGATCAAGACAAGCTGATGGATTTCCTGCACAAGTTCGTCGGGGACCTCGGCGCGACGATGGCGGCGGGCAGCGTTCTCATCGGTGACCGGCTTGGCTTCTACCGCGCGCTCGCCGACCAGCCGCTGCTGCCGCGTGAGCTCGCCGAGCGCACCGGAACGGCGACCCGCTACGTCGACGAGTGGCTGCGCGGCCAGGCCGCGGGCGGCTACGTGCAGTACGACCCGCAAGCGGGCACCTACTCGCTGACCCCGGAGCAGGCCTTCGCGCTCACCGACCCGGACGGCGCGGTCTACGTGCCCGGCGCGTTCCAGCTCGCCCTGGGCGCACTGCGCGCCGAGGACCAGGTCACTGAGGCGTTCCGCACCGGCGCAGGCATCGGCTGGCACCAGCACGACGGCGAGGTGTTCGCAGGCTGCGAGCGGTTCTTCCGCCCCGGCTACGCCGCCAACCTGGTATCCAGCTGGCTCCCGGCGCTGGACGGCGTCCAGGCCAAGCTCGGCGCGGGCGCCCGCGTCGCGGACGTGGGCTGCGGCCACGGCGCGTCCACCGTGCTGATGGCCGAGGCCTACCCGAACTCGGAGTTCACCGGTTCGGACTACCACGCCGAGTCGGTTCAGCAAGCCAACAAGCGGGCCGCCGACGCGGGCCTGGCCGACCGGGTGTCCTTCGACGCGGCGTCGGCCCAGACGTTCACCGGCGGCCCGTATGACCTGGTGACGACGTTCGACTGCCTGCACGACATGGGTGACCCGCTCGCCGCGGCCCGCCACATCTATAGCCAGGTCGCCGGCGGCGGAACCTGGATGATAGTCGAGCCCTTCGCCGGTGCCAGCGTCGCCGACAACCTCAACCCGGTCGGCCGCGTGTACTACTCCTTCTCCACCTTCCTCTGCGTGCCGAACGCCCTGTCCCAGGACGGTGGCTACTCCCTCGGCGCGCAGGCAGGCGAGGAACCCATCAGGCACCTGGTCACGGACGCCGGCTTCACCCGCTTCCGCCGCGTCGCCGAGACCCCGTTCAACATCGTCTACGAAGCCCGCCCTTAGCTCTTCCACCCGCCGACGGCTCGCGGGGGCAGCCGTCGACGTGGCCGAGGCCGCCCTGTCGGGCGGCCTCGGCCACGATGGAGCAAAAGGGAAGCTAGCGGCTCGCCTTCCGGCCGGGCACGCAGCGCGGCCACCATTTGCGCTCCGCGGTCCGCGCCGACCGACAGCAGCGCGTCCTCCTTGCTGGAGAAATAGTTGTTGAACCCGGGCACGGAAGCCCTAGTCAGTGACCGGCTAGGAGGGTGCGTTCGCGGAACTTGGGGTTGCCGGGGGTGTAGTAGCTCAAGGCCCAATGAGCGCTACGGGGCTGGAGCTGGAGCGGTTGGGCTTCGGTGGCCTTCTGCATGGCGGCCCGGAAGCGGTAGTGGTCCACGAGCTGGATCGCCTCGATCGCGTACTTGGCGGCGATGCCGCGATCGGCGAAGCACACTAGGTTGTCGCCGTTTTGCTCCTCGCCGCCGGCCGTGAGGTTGGATGAGCCCGCGAACACGAGCGGGTTGTCGCCGTTGAAGTCGGTGACGACGAACTTGTGGTGGATGACCTGGCCCGCACCGCCGCCCCATTCTGCTCTGAACGGCGCCGGGACCTTGTCAGAAAGATAAGAGAAGGGGATAAACGGCGTGTTGGCGGGGTCGCCGGATTTCTGCACCTTGAGGGATCCGTCGAGTCGTTGCGTAGTGCCGAACGCGTAGAGTTCCGGGCGCGACGGCAGTGCCCGAATGGCGTCGAGAAGGGGCCCGGTCCCCGCGCCGATCTCCATGATCGCGAACAGGACGGAGCTCCTGGCGCCGGTTACGGCACTGGTAACCCGGTCGAGTGACACGGAAGCGCTGCGGTGAGGGCTGAGGCAGACCGAGTAGCCGGGCAGGCCGTCGTGTCCTCCGCATTCGTGCCAGCTGGCGGCGAGCTCGCTGGCGGCGAATCCGGACGGGTTGTCCCAGGACTGCTGGAAGGCCTGTTCGTACAGGGCCGCAGTGGCTTGGTCATCGAACGTAAAGACGTTGTTGGACTGTACGTACAGGCCGCGGACGGAGAAGTTCGCCGAGCCGCTCAGTACCTTCAGCGCCGCGGTGCCCCGCTTTTGGATCAGCACCTTGTCGTGGGAGAAGCGCTGGAAGTGGCCGACCTTGACCTGGGCGCCCTGCGCGGTGAGCCAGTCGTGCGCTTTCGGCTCCCTGTCCTTGTCACCGATGTGGCTGGCGGAGTTATCCAGATAAAGGCGCAGGCGCGGCCCCAGCTGGCCGAGCTGCCGGATGATGTCGGGTTCATCGAGGTCGTAGGCGAAGACATCCAGGCTGAGGCCCTGGTCGGCCAGCGTCTCGGCGACGAAGTCGAAGATCAGCCGGTGCGCGTGGAAGCCAAGCCACTGATACTGCGCTTGATAGGGGCTCGTGTCGAAGTCGAAGGCGGGAGGTGACGGCTCGATCGGCTTGTTGTGGAACTGCTCGGCGTAGGCCTGCGAGGAAATGTACCCGCGCGTGAAGCCGAGCTGAAACGGGCCCGACTGCAGCGGCCTCAGCACCACGCCGACTTCGGCGGACGGCCCGGCGGTCAGCGCTGTTTCGCTGCCCGCCTGGAAGAGCATCGCCGTGGCCTTATAGGTGAAGGTGCCGGGTTTCACGTCCGGAGGGAAGTGAACCCAGTGAAATTTCTGCAGAGGCGCATCGCTGGTAGGGGTGAACTCGCGTTGTTCCGGCGTGGTCGCACTGGTGATCGCCTGCGTGAAGCCCAGCCTGTTCAGCACCGGGAATGTCTTGCCGTCCGGATCGGTGTACTCGACGGCAAAGCCAGCCAGATCCTGCTCGAGGCCCTGATCGACGTCGAAGGCGAGCAGGACCGCGCCATCCCCAGGGTAGGCAGCGAATGTCAAGCCATCCGCCTGCTCCGTCGTTTGACTAGTCATCGTCACGTTCCCTTCCAACCTGGACGATCGCGGAGAGCCCTCTGCTCTCGGCAAGAAACAGCGCACCACGCCTCGTCATACTCGCGTGCAACAATCCGCTTTCCCGGCCCGGAAGCCTGAGAGCGTAATGCGACTGGCGAGATATGGCGCCAGGCTACTACTAATGCTCGCCCGGGCCGTGCGCATAGCATATTCGGGCTCAAGAAGGACCGACGCAGGTCTGGTGCTTGACGTTTCCACGCACGCCGGAGGCCGCCTGCTCTGCCGCGTTGAGTTCAACGCTAACACTCAGGCCTGCGGGTACTGGGTAGCCTGCATTGCTGAGCCATACGGCAGGATCGGCGGCGAAATCCGCCCGCTCGGCAGCCGGGATCTCATTAATTTCCGAAGGAACTCCGGGTCCGAGAATTGCTTGCCCGCAGCGGAAAGTGAAGTACATTCATCCGGCATAGTTCGGTTCCCCCCTGAACGCCGACGGATACGGACACCCTAGGCGACTTACTCGTTTCCTGTCAACAGTACGAGATTTGTCCGTATTCGGCTGGCGCACATGGGGTTCCAGCAAGGCATCGGCGTATTGGTGATTTATGTCGACTGCTGGCCGATATTTGCGAGTGCCCTATTCGATGAGATGTTGCACGCGTGGCAAATGCGGCTGACCGGTCGACGTCGTGGCCCGCGTCGGCGACTGGACCGTTAAGGTCGCGTAATCACGGAAAGCCCGGCGGAACAGGGTCAACCGCATTCGTTCGGGATAGGCACAAAGAGCGAGGGAGGCGGACCGGATGCCGGGCGCCTGCCCTCACCCCCGGAGACCTGTTTGAGGTTTGGGTCTTAGTAGAGGCCGACGATGTTGCCGTTCTCGTCTAGGTCGATGCTGGCCGCCGCGGGATTTCTGGCCAGGCCCGGCATGGTGCGCATGTCGCCGCAGATCGGGTAGATGAAGCCGGCGCCGACGCTCGCGCGGACCTCGCGAATCGGGAGGCGGAAGCCCGTGGGGGCGCCCTTGAGGTTGGCGTCGTGGCTCAGGCTGTACTGGGTCTTGGCGACGCAGATCGGGA
Organism: uncultured Actinomycetota bacterium; assembly: GCA_963759545.1. Classification (GTDB taxonomy): domain Bacteria; phylum Actinomycetota; class Actinomycetes; order Streptosporangiales; family Streptosporangiaceae; genus Trebonia. The sequence continues at coordinate 37,396 of CAVXAB010000045.1, read as the reverse complement.
GGGCGCCGAAGCCGTTCTTCTCGTAGCCGTCGAGCTGGCGGCTTGCCAGGGGGGTGTAGTCCACGCCGTCGGCGCCGTAGATCTTGGTGGCGAGGGCCTCGATCTTCTCCTTAAGCTTGGCCTCGGCCGGGTAGAGGTGGTGGAAGTTGTTCGGCTTGCTCGCCACCTCGGTGACCGCTTCCGCTATCTCGGCGGCGCCGCGGCCGCCGTCGACGAAGTGGGTGCCGACCGCGGACCTGACGCCCATGGACGCGGCGAGCTCGTGGATCGCGTCGCGCTCGGACTGGAAGTCGCTGGGCATGGCGTTGATCGCGACGACCGGCTCGACGCCGTGCGCGCGGATGTTCTCCAGCTGCTTGCGCAGGTTCGCCGCGCCGATCATGACGTCCTCCGGGTTCTCCTTGAGCATCTCCTCCGGGAGCGGGCGGCCGGCGACGACCTTGTACTTGCCCGAGTGGCTCTTCAGCGCCCGCACCGTCGCGACCACGACGGCGGCGTCCGGCTTGAGGCCGGAGACGCGGCACTTGATGTTGAAGAACCGCTCGGCACCCATGTCGGCGCCGAAGCCCGCCTCGGTGACGAGGAAGTCGCCCGTGTGGATGCCGATGAGGTCGGCGACGACGCTCGAGTTACCGTGCGCGATGTTGCCGAACGGGCCCGCGTGCACGAAGACGGGGGTGTTCTCCAGGGTCTGCAGCAGGTTCGGCTTGAGTGCCTCGCGCATCATGACCGCGGCGGCGCCGGCCGCCTGAAGCTGCTCGGCGGTGACCGGCTCGCCTTGCTTGGTGTAGCCGACGACGATGCGACCAAGGCGTTCTCTTAGGTCTTTGAGGCTCTTAGACAAGGCAAGAACCGCCATCACCTCGCTCGCCGCGGTGATGTCGAAGCCCGCCTGCCTCGGGACGCCGTCTCCAGCCGCGCCAAGGCCGATCACGATGTTGCGCAGTGCCCTGTCGTTGATGTCGATCACCCGCTTCCAGGTGATCTGGTTCAGGTCGAGGCCGAACTGGTTGCCCATGTAGAGGCTGTTGTCCAGCATCGCGGCGATCTGGTTGTGCGCGGCGGTGACCGCGTGCATGTCGCCGGTCAGGTGCAGGTTGAGCAGCTCGAACGGGACCGCCTGGGAATAGCCGCCGCCCGCCGCGCCGCCCTTGATGCCGAAGGTGGGGCCCATGGACGCCTGGCGGATGGAGATCGTGGCCTTCTTGCCAATGTGGCGGAACGCCATGCCGAGGCCGATCGTCGTGGTCGTCTTGCCCTCGCCGAGCGGGGTCGGGGTGATGGCGGTGACGACGACGTACTTGGCCTTCTGGCGGTCCTTGAGCTCCTCGACGGCCCTGAGGTCGATCTTGGCGACGTGCTCGCCGTGCTGCTCGGTGAGCCAGGGCGGGATGCCGATGTCATCGGCGATTTCGGTAATCGGCTTAAGTGTGGCTTGTCGAGCGATTTCCAATGCGGTTGGCATCGCCATGTCGGGTAACCTCCGGCCCCAGTGACGGCTGTCCTTCCGCGATTGTGGCTCCGTACCGGAGGGTGTCTATCGGTTGCGAGGCAAAACCCGTGGCGCAAATGTTATTAACAGCGCACAACGCGCGTGGCCACAGTGGCGTGACGCCCGGCTTGCGCATCGGCGAACCACAGGTGCAGCAGTGTGGCGTCATCGCGCAGGTCACCGCCGACATGGTCGAGCAGGTCGTCCCGCAGCAGTTCGGGCAGGCGGTCGCTTGCCTGCTCGCGCCGCTCGCCCGCCCGCGAACGCGCGGCGAGGGCCGCGGCGCGCTCGGCCAGTGGGTAAGCAAGGCCGCGGTCGTCGTAGGCCTCGCTGACCCCGTCGGTGTAGAGGAGCACGCTGTCACCCGCGCGGGCACCGAGGAGGTCGGCGTGCGGCGAGTAGCCGCCCATGTCGAGGAGGCCGAGCGGCGGCGACGGCGGCAGGACGTCGAGCGCCGTCACCCGGCCGTCGCGCAGCAGCAGGGGCGGCGGGTGCCCGCAGCAGACGATCTGCGCGTCGTCATCGCCGTTCGGGATCGAGACGAACTGCGCGGTGACGAACTCCTCGCCGTCCGCGTGCTCGGCGACGAACGCGTGCAGCCGTGCCGCGACGACCTGCAACGGGTCCGGGCTGGCCGCGATCCTGCGGAAGGCGCGGGTGACCTTCTCCGCGGTCTGCGCGGCGCGCGGGTCATGTCCCATCACGTCGCCGATGAGCAGGCGGACGCCGTGCGGGGCGACGACGGCGCAGGCGATGTCGCCGCCGGCCGGGTTGCCGTCGGGGTCGCAACCGTTCGCAGTAGCCGGGCGGGTGGCCCACGAGAAGGCACAGCGCATGTGTCCGCCCGAGGTGAGAGGGGGTGTCCCGGTCGGGATCGGCTGTTACTCTACGGCAACCGCTGTTGCGACCAGAGCGGAAACAACGGCGCAGCGCGAGAGTTTTTTCCGAACGCGCCGTCTACGGTCGCCGACCGTCACCGATTGGTGCGATTTCCCGGGTGAAAACGCGATTCCACCGGTTGTGTCGGTGCATGTCCCCGCTTGACGGGTCTCGCCGCGCGGTGCCCGCCGCGCCGGCTAGGCGTGCTGGCCCTGGGCCAGTTCGATGAGCTGATGGAAGTTGCGGGCGGCCTCAAGGGCGGCGGCGCCGGAGATGGCGACGAGGACGATCGCGGCGGCCAGCAGGAGCAGGCGCAGCCGGGGCCGCGGGGCGAGCAGCGCGGCGACGCGGCGCGGCACCTGGCCGGCCTTGTGCAGGTCAACACGGGGCTGGTCAGCACGGGGCTGGTCGCCGCGGTGCAGGCCGGCCCGGTGCTCCCCCTCCTGGGTAATGAGGCCGAGGGCGGTCATCGCGGCGTCACGGCCTGGCGGGGCCGCGGAGGTCGCGAGCGCGGCGCGGGCGATCGCACGGGCGGCGAGGGTACGGTCGCCGGCCTGGGTCGCGGCCCGCTCGTCGGCCCAGCGCTCCACGGTGTAGCCGGTCTGGGCGGCGACCGGGCGGAGCAGCGGGTTGGCGGCCGCGGCCAGGCGCGCGACCGACGTGAAGAGGTAGTGCGAGCCCCTGGCGTGCGAGCGCTCGTGAGCGAGCAGGACACCCCGCTCGCCGGCGGACAGGGCGCGGAGCATCCCCTGGGTGATGACGATCCGGCACGGCCACCCGGGCAACGTGTAGGCGTCGGCGGCGGTGTCCTCGGTCACCACCACCTGGCTCACGCCGGGCAGGCTGCTCGCGTGCCGGTGCGCCGCGGCGATCGCGCGGCCGCGCCGCCACACGGCACGGCACGCGGCCACGGCCGCCATCACCAGGAGGCCGCCGGCCACGATCGCGACCGGCACGGATACGGCGTCACTGCTTCTGATGACCGGTCCTGACAGGTGCGCGACCGCGTCGATGACCGGGATCCTGACCAGCGCGGACAGTGCGAGCATGCCGAGGACCGCGCTCGACGCGAGCGCCAGGACCAGGGCACTGGCCGCGAGCAGCCACGTGGCGGCGGCGGGCGGCAGCCGGTCGGCCAGCGGCCGCGCGGCGAGCGCCGCGAGCACCGGGACGACGAGCGGGAGGTAGACGGCGAAGTGCACCTCAGCCTCCGCCGTCCAGGTTGGCGCCGTCCAGGTTGGGATCGGCGAGCATGCGGCGCAGCAGTTCCTCGTCACGGCCGGAGAGCGAGGAGACGAACCTGGCGAGTACCGCCTCCCTGTCCGACTCTTCGTCGAGGACGCGGGCCATCCGGCGGGCGGCGAGGCCCGGCGAGTCGGCGACCGGCGCGTACAGGTAGGCGCGGCCCGACTTGCGCCGGTCGAGGACGCCCTTGGCGTGCAGCCTGGAGAGGATCGTCACCACCGTGGTGTAGGCGAGGTCGCCGCCGATCAGCTCCCTGACCTCGCCAGGCGACAGCGCGGACCGGTCGCGCTGCAGTACCTCGAGGACCGCCGCCTCCAGTTCGCCGGCCCGCGCCGGCCTGGCACTGCTCCCGCTTCGCTGGCGCGGCTAGCTCCATTGCGCATCGGCTGCCATCCGCTCCCTTCGTCGGCTATCCTCTACGAGTCTGTAGAAATTGTAGCCTGACGACGGCGGGCAGGCACCGTCGTGCAAGCCAGTATCTAACGAGTCGTTGCGGGTGTCCCGATAGTGTGGTCGGTCGTCGGCTGGCCAGCTTGGGTGCGCGGGACGGGTCAGGGTCAGCCGCACTCGTTCGTTTCTGCCCCGGGATAACGGAAAGGGAGGCGCGCTGATGTCGGCCCACCTTACATACGTCCAGGCGGTCGTCACTGGTCTCATCCAGGGCGTGACCGAGCTCTTCCCCGTCTCCAGCCTGGGGCATAACGTGCTGATCCCCGCACTGATCGGCGGGAGCTGGGCGAACACGCTGAACGTGTCCGCGCCGAACTCGCCGTACCTGGCGTTCATCGTCGGGCTGCACGTGGCGACGGCGATCGCGATGATCGCGTACTTCTGGCGGGACTGGCTGCGGATCGTGCGCGGGTTCTTCACGTCTCTGCGGACCCGGTCGATCACGACGCCGGACGAGCGGCTCGCCTGGATGATCATCCTGGGGACGATCCCGGTGGGCCTCGTTGGGTTGGTGCTCCAGAAAGAAGTCACGAAGCTCTTCGCCAAGCCGGAGCTCGCGGCGTTCTTCCTCGCGGTCAACGGGGTCATCCTGCTCGGCAGCGAGCGGATGCGGCGTGTCCGCGACGCCGCAGGCGGCGGCGGGGCGCCGACGGTGGTCCTCCCGGCCGGCGCGGGGCTGCCAAGCGGGCCGGTTCCCGGTGCCCAAGGCCGGGCTTCCTGGGGGCCAGGCGGGCCGGGTGGACCTGGCCTGCGGGCCTGGGCCGGACGGGTGGTCGCAGCAGCCGCGGCAGCAGCAGTGGCAGGGGCCTGACCCGCGGTACGGGCAGGACGGGACCCGCGGTACCCGGGGAACGAGGCGCAGGGGCGCGACGGGTACGGACAGCCCCAATATGGCCAGCCGCAGTACGGGCAGCCGCAGCAGGGCAGCCGCAGTGGGCAGCCGCAGTACTATCCGCAGCACGGCCAGCCGCAGCAGGGCCAGCCTGCAGTACGGGCAGGAACAGTACGGGCGGGATCCGCGTGGCGGGCAGCCCGGGCCGGGCTGGCAGCCGGCCAGCGACGCGTCGCGCGGATACGACCCGCGTGATCCGCAGCAGGCGCGCCGACCAGCAGCGGGCCGCCGGGCGGCACGGGCACGCGGCCGGGCACGGCGGCGGGCACGCGGCGGGGCACGCTGCCGGGCGGGCAGCCGGTCAGCGGGGCGCCGACGGCGGCGCGGCCGACCCGGCGGTGGCCGCGGACCGGCGGCTGTCCACCATGGGGTACAAGCGGGCGGTCATCGTCGGGGCGGCGCAGATCCTCGCGCTGCTGCCCGGCATCAGCCGGGACGGCATCGTCACCGTGACCGGGATGGGGCGCGGCCTGACCCGACAGGACGCGGTGCGGTACTCGTTCCTGCTGTCGGCGCCGGTGATCCTCGCGGCCGGGGCGCTGAAGGCGAAGGACCTGACCGGGCCGCTCAGCACCGGCATCCACGGGCCGATCCTCGTCGGGTCGCTGATCTCAGGGGTCGGCGCCTACCTGTCCATTCGCTTCCTGACCAAGTACTTCAGCGAGGACAAGTCGCTGAATCCGTTCGGGATCTACTGCCTGATCGCGGGGCTCGGGTCGCTCGCCTACCTGGTGCTGAAGTAAGTAAGCAGAAGTAAGTAATAGCCCGTAATTACTCCGGGCGGCGTCCGTCAGGTGGTGACGCCAGGGACGACCAGGCCGGACTCGTAGGCGATGACGACGAGCTGTGCGCGGTCACGGGCGCGCAGCTTGGTCATGATGTGGCTGACGTGGGTCTTCGTGGTCAGCGGGCTGAGGTAGAGGCGGGCCGCGATCTCATCGTTGGACAGGCCCTGGGCGACCAGGGCCAGCACCTCGCGCTCGCGCTCGGTGATCCGGGCCAGGTCGGCGGAGGGCAGCGCGCGGTTCCCGGTCGCGGCGCCAGTGCTTCCGAAGGTGCCAGTGCCCGCGACCGCGGGGACGGACGGGGCACGGCGCGCGAGCGAGGAGATCAGGCGGCGGGTCACGCTCGGCGAAAGCAGCGCCTCGCCCTGGTGGACCACGCGGACCGCGCGGATCAGCTCCTCCGGCTCGGCGTCCTTGACCAGGAAGCCGCTCGCGCCCGCGCGCAGCGCCTGGTAGACGTACTCGTCCGTCTCGAAGGTGGTCAGGATGACGACCCTGACCCCGTTGAGCGCGTCGGCCGCCGCTATCTGGCTGGTGGCCGCGAGGCCGTCGGTCCCCGGCATCCTGATGTCCATCAGGATGACGTCGGGGCGCTCGGACTTGGCCAGCTCGACGGCCTGATCGCCGTTGACCGCCTCGCCGATCACCTCGATGTCGTCGGCCGCCTCGAGCAGCACGCGGAAGCCGGCGCGGATCAGCGCCTGGTCGTCGGCCAGCAGGACGCGGATCATCGGGCCGCCTTCTGAGTCGGTGCGGTGCCTGCGGCCTTCGCGGCGGGCTGGGTGTCGAGTGGCAGGGTCGCCGTAACGCGGAAGCCGCCCGCGGGCAGCGGGCCGATGTCGATCGTGCCGCCGGCCGCCGCGGCGCGCTCGCGCATGCCGCGCAGCCCGTGTCCCCCAGTGTCGGCCGGGACAGTGCCGGCCGAGCTGACGTCTTGGTCTCGTTTGACGGTCGACGGGGGCCGGCATGGGGAGGGATGTCCCCATGAAGTACGCCGCGTAGGCGGCCTCGGCGGCGGAGTCCGAGAGGCCGTGGCCCGTGTCGGTGACCTCCACGCGCAGCGCGGCCGCACCGTAGTCGACCGTCACGGCCGCGGTGGCGGGGCCGGCGTGGCGCAGGGTGTTGGTCAGCGCCTCCTGGATGATGCGGAACGCGGACAGGTCGGTGACCGCCGGCAGGTCACGACGCTGGCCGGTGACCGTCACGCTTACCGGGAGGCCGGCCGCGCGGACGCCGACCACAAGGTCGTCAAGCCTGCTCAGGCCCGGCGTCGGCTGCGTCGGGTCGGCGGGCTCGTCGGCGCTGTCCGCGGTGCGGAGCACGTCAAGGATCGCGCGCAGCTCGCGGAGCCCGTCCTTGCTCGCGGCGCGGATCGCCTTCAGTGACTCCGCCGCCTCGTCCGGGCGGTCGCGCAGGAGTTGCGTCGCCGCCGCGGCCTGCACGGTGATGGTGGCCATCGTGTGCGCTACCACGTCGTGCAGTTCGCGGGCGATGCGCAGCCGCTCCTCCTCGACGCGGCGCTGCGCGTCGACCGCGGCCTGCCGCGCCGCCTGCATGCGGGCGGAGTGCACGTAGGTCCGGTTGGCGATGGCGATCCCGACGAACAGCGCCACCGCGTCGTTGGCCGGGATGATCCAGAACCCCCCGCTGTACCGGCCGAGCGGGTTGTTCGCCGCGGTGGCCGCCATGAGCACGATCGTGACCGCGAGCGCCCAGGCCACCGAATGGCGGACGGGGAACTTGGTGGCGATCGTCACCAGGCCGACGGCGGGGAGCAGGAGCGCCACGCCGTTCACGTACCCGGGAAGGCTGTAGGCGACGGTCGCCGCCGTCGCGACGCAGACCACCGTGCCGCGGGTACCGGTGCCGCCAGGCCAGGGCCGCGCCGCCGAGCACGACGAGCAGCAGCGCGGCGGTCGGCGTGTGCGGCAGGTGGTGGCCGCCGGTGAAGTAGGCGCCGGGAGTGGTCGGGTGCGCCTCGCCGTAGGAGCGCGACGACCGCGATCACCGTGATCACCACCGCGGTCGCCGTGTCGCGGGTGGGCGGACGCCAGTTACCGCCAGGCTCGGTCCAGGCACGCCGAAGCCAGCCGGGCAGTGCCGGGAATGCCAAGCGCCTGCCCCGGCCCGCGGCCGGGCCTGGACGCGTCCCCCATGCGATTCCCATGTGACGCAGCGTAGGCCGATTTCGCCCTGCTCACCATCCGCTAGGGATGTACGCCGCCTACTCCCCCCGGAGTACGCCGGCACCGGGTGCGGTCCCCGGTACTCGCCCAGGGGTAGCAGGCACTGACAACTTCTGCCGGACGCGCGAGTACGCGGCGCGGCGGGACGCTTGCGGTGGCTGGCGGGCATGCCGCCGGACTTCGATGTAAGGGAAGACCCGAGATGCAGGCGCTCACCCGTTTCGTACTGCGCCACAAGGCGCTGGTAGCACTGACTTGGCTGCTCGTCGCCGTGGCCGGCGTCATGACGATCAGCGGCACCACCCACCGGATGACCAACGACTTCTCCATGCCTGGGCAGGCCTACAAGGTCGACAACCAGATCGTCGCCGAGTACGGCAACGGCGGCTCCCAGTCCCCCTACGTGCCCGTGCTCACCGTGCCGGCCGGCGAGCGGGTCACCGACCCCGCGGTCGCCGCCGAGGCCGGCCGGGTGTTCGGCGCCATCGCGGCGTCGGTGCCCGACGTGCGCGTCGCCGATTACAGCTCGACGGGCAACGCGCGGTTCGTGACAAGCGACGGGCGGACGACGTTCGCGCTGGTGTTCATCCCGGCGTCGACCTCGTTCGGCGGGCCGACCCAGACCGCGGCGATCACCAGGGCCGCGGACGCGGCGCTGCCGCCCGGCTGGCACTTCGGGCTGACCGGCGAGGACCTGCTGGCCAACGGCGCGCCCACGTCGAAGGGCACCGGGATCATGGTCGAGACGATGATCGGCTCGGTGGGAGCGCTGGTGATCCTGGCGCTTGTCTTCGGCTCGTTCCTCGCGTTCCTGCCACTGCTGATCGGCGGGGTGTCGGTGCTCGCCACGTTCCTGATCGTGGGCGGGCTGACGGAGATCACCGGGATCAGCATGATCGTCGAGTTCCTGATCGCGCTCGTCGGGCTTGGCGTGGCGATCGACTACTCGCTGCTCGTGGTGAGCCGGTGGCGGGAAGAGCGCTCGGCCGGGCGCGAGAACGCCGACGCGGTGGCCGTCGCGATGCAGCACGCCGGGCGCGCGGTGGTGTTCTCCGGGCTGACGGTGGCGATCGGGCTGCTGTCGATGATCGTGCTGCCGGTACCGATGCTGCGCAGCGTCGGGTACGGCGGGGTGCTGGTGCCGCTCGTCTCCGTGCTCGTCGCGACCACGCTGCTGCCGGTAGTCCTGGCGTCGGTGGGGCCAAGGATGGACTGGCCCAGGCTGCGGACCGAGCGGCGTCCCTCGCGGGTGTTCTCCTCGTGGGCGGCACTGGTGTACCGGCACCGCTGGGTTTCCGCGGCGGCCGGGCTCGCGATCATGGGGCTGCTGATAGCGCCCGCGCTTTCGCTGCACCTGGGCTCGCCCGGGGCGTCCGCTCAGGCGACGGCGGGGCCTGCGCACGACGCGCTGGTGAGCCTGACGTCCGGCGGGGTTCCCTCCGGGGTCCTGACGCCGGCCGAGGTGCTGACGTCTGGCGGGTCCTCCGCTTCCGTGGCGGCGCGGGCTTCCGGGCTGCCCGGCGTGTACGCGGCGATCGCGCCGGGTTCCGGTGCCGGGTTCGCCAGGGGCGGTACCGCCATCGTGGACGTGCTGCCGGCCGTCGAGTCCTCGCTGCCCTCGGGGCAGGCCGCGATCGCGTCGATCGAGCACGCCCTGGTGGGCAGCCCTGGTGTTATCGGGGTCGGCGGGGACGGTGCGTCGCTGATCGACTTCGACCACACCGTGTACGGTGACTTCCCGCTGATGCTCACGCTCATCGCGGCAGCGACGTTCATCCTGCTCACGCGGGCGTTCCGGTCGGTCGTCCTGGCGCTCAAGGCGGTCGTGTTCAACCTGATCTCGCTGGCCGCCGCCTACGGCGTCATGACCTGGGTATTCCAGGACGGGCACGGGTCGATGGCGATCTTCGGTGTCCCGGCGACCGGGGCGATCACGATGTGGGTGCCGCTCATGGTGTTCGCGTTCCTGTTCGGCCTGTCGATGGACTACGAGGTCTTCATCCTGAGCCGGGTCCGCGAGGCCTACGACGCGTCGCATGACGCAAGGACGGCCGTCGTGACCGGGCTCGGCAGGACCGGGCGGCTGGTGACCAGCGCGGCCGCGATCCTGATGCTTGGCTTCGTGTCGATGTCGACGTCAGGGCAGACCGACCTGAAGATCCTCGCCACCGGGCTCGGCGCGGGCATCCTGGTGGACGCCGTGGTGGTCCGCTGCCTGCTTGTCCCGGCGATGGTGGCCCTGTTCGGCCGGGCGAACTGGTGGCTGCCGGCCTGGGCGGGCCGCCTCCTGCGGGTGTCTGACCCGGTTCAGGACATCGCGCCGGCGGCGCCGCGGCCGGCCCGGGTCCCTGTTCCCGCGCGGTTCGCAGAATGACCGCGCTCACCCCCGAGTGACCGCGCGCGGCGCCGCGAGCTTCGGCCAATGGGCCGGGCTCGCGGCGCTGTCACGGGGCGGCAGGGCGGGCCAGCGGTCCGCCCTGTTCCGCTCGCTGTACCGGAGTTTTCCGCGGTGATCCACGCGTCGATGCGCTGCCACCAGTCGTACAGCCAGGTGAGCTGGGCCTCGCGGCTGGCCGCGCGGGGGACGCTGGCCGAGGGGACGCGCCACCAGCGGGCGCGGATTTCCATGTCGGCCCGCAGGCCGCGCCACACGTCGCGGACGCTGACCAGCCGGTCAAGGCCCGTGTGGGCCACGAAGATCACGTCCGCGGCCGGGCAGGCCTCGATCGCGGCGAGCGCGCCGCTGGCGTGCGGCGGCAGGACGTTGGGCATCGCCGCCGCGCGTTCGGCCAGGTCGGGGCGGCCACCGCGGCGGAGGCGGTCGATGGCCCGGCGCCAGCGGTGCGGGGTCCAGTTGCCGCCCTCGGGGAAGATGGCCAGCGCGCTGCCCCCGTCCAGGCTCACCGCGAGCCGGCGGATCTGGTCGACGTCGATGAGAGCCAGGCCCGGTGCAGGAACGCGTTGGGCACGCGGTTGGCCAGGATGTCCATGCTCGGGTCGAGTTGCAGCGTGGCCTTCATGACGACGCGCGGGCGCCGCTCGCACACGCTGAGCAGGTAGTGGATGAGCAGCAACGAGTCGCCGGGGCCGGCGTGGCGGCTGAGCACGATGAGCGGGCGGTCGCCGCTTGGGCCCGCTTCCGGCGGGCCGGCCACCGTCACGCTCAGCCCGCACGCGCGGGCCGCCACCCGGTAGATCAGGTCAAGGAACCACTTGATCACCGCGTAGTTGCGGGCCTGGTACGGCTCGGTGTCCAGCCGCCCGCCGAACCCGCTCACGAGCCACAGGCAGAGGGAGACGGTCAGCGCGGCGGTCTCCCCCGCCGACCAGGCGAGCCCGAGCCACGTGACCCGCAGGAGCCGCGACCGGCGCGGGCGCTCGGGGCGGGTCCGCCGGCTGATCAGGTTGAAGACGGCGGTGAGCAGGGCGACCGCCGGGGTCAGCGCGGCCAGCGCGCAGGCGATCACGACGACAAGCGGCACCAGCAGCAGGCGGCGGATCGGCGTGGGCGGCAACATCGGGCGGCTCCCCGTTGACGGTCAGCGGCGGCCTGTCACCTGGGCCAGGTAACTCGCCGACGCCGCGTACGAACGTTCCATGCTGCTACTTACCTGTTTTCTGCCACGGTAACGGAATTGGCGCAAACCAGGGGCTAGCTGCTCACCGCCGGTTGGCAGGACGTGGACCCGCACGCCGGGCGGCAAGGCGGACATTTCCTCGTGAAAGCGGTGCCTGCGGGCGATCTCGAACGCGACAAGGCCCACCTCCCACGGCCGGGACGGGACCGGGAGCGGGCTCTCGATCCGGCCGACGTGCAGCACGTAGACGGTGCTGGCGCCGAGGGCGACCGCGCGGCCGACCGGGATGGAGTGGACGAGGCCGCCGTCGAAATAGTGCGCGCCGTCGATCTCGACCGGGGGCAGCAGGCCGGGCACCGCGCACGACGCCATGACGGCGGGGATGAGCGGGCCGCTGCTGAACCAGCGCGCCGTCGCCTCCTCGATGCTGGCCGCGACGCAGTGGAACGGCAGCGCCAGGTCCGTGAAGTCCCTGGCGGGGAGCTTGTCGGCGAGCAGCTTGTGCAGCGGCTCGATCGCGTGCAGGTGAGTGCCAGAGCGGGCCAGCCGGACCGCCCGCGCGAGGACCGTCTCGCTGAACACCATGCCAAGGGACTCCCCGCGCCACAGGTCAGCCAGTCGTTCCGCCGCCCGGTCGGGGTCCGCGGCGACGAACGCGCCGTTGACCGCCCCGATGGAGGTGCCGACAACGATGTCGGGCCGCACGCCGGCTTCGGACAGCGCGCGCAGCATGCCCACCTCGTGCGCACCGAGCAGCCCGCCGCCGCCGAGTACGAATGCAGTCGTCACCTACCGCAGGCTAACCCGTGCCGGGCCGCGCCGGCACGGGCCTAGGGGACTTGGGCCACGCCGACGATCATCTCGGCCTCGCGCTCGGGCGGTACCGACACCATTGGCCAGCCTGGACGCCAGGATCTCGCGTCCGCCACGCCGGGCGGGAGCAGCGGGAGGTCGCCGAAGAAGGACGCGAAGTCCTTCGCCGAGTGCTTGTACAAGGGGGCAGGGCCCTTGCTGTACAGGTCGAAGAAGCGATCCGCCGCCGGGCCATCGGCCAGGCCCATGGTGAGCATGACGTAGCTGCCAGGCGCGAGGGCCGCCGCGTACCGCGCGACCAGCTCGCGCCCGGTCTCGACCGGGAAGAAGTGCAGCAGCGCGGCCATGACCAGGCAGGTGGGCGCGGACAGGTCGAGGCCAGCGGATACCACGGCGAGCACCGCGTCGGCATCACGGACGTCGCCGTCCACGATCGTCAGGCCGGCTTGCTCCCTGCTCGGCAGTCCGCGCAGGTGGCTGAGCACGATCGGGTCGATGTCGACGTAGGCCACGCGCGCGTCCGGGTTGTGGACCCGGGCCGAGCCGTGCGTGCTCGGCGTCGTCGGCAGGCCGCAGCCCACGTCGATGAACTGGCCGATCCCCTTTCCCGCCATCCAGGTGACGGCCCGGTCGAGGAACCGCTTGTTCTCGCGAACGGTCAGCGGAATCGGCGGGAAGATGCCGATGAGACGCTGCGCCAACTCCCGGTCCGCGGCGAAGTTGTCCCTGCCGCCGAGGAAGTAGTCGTAGACCCGCGCGATCGACGGCGAAGTGGGATCGAAGTCGGCCACGTACGGTATGTTACGCGGCCTTCGCCGCATTGCCACCGCACGCAATTGCCTGAGCGGACGCAATTGCCTCAGCCGCGGCATATCGCGGGCAACTAAGCGGCGCCCGATCCTGAACCCAATCCGGCACGTCAGGGGCAAAGGAGGAAACCGTAATCGACTGCCGCCGCACCATTAGCATTCACATCGACAAATGACAATATATCGCATGGTAACCAACCATACACAACAATGTAATACCTTTTTGGATTTTGCAATATTTCGGCACATTCACTAGTGCCCGTGTTACCGTAAAAATCCATACAAGCAAGGCAAAACGTATCAATGGTAGGTCACGCCGGGGGGGTCTCGGCTACCGCCGGGCCAGGGGTGTTGGGTAGCTCGACGTTTGATCTTGATTTCGCCTGCCTCTGCGACGGACGACAGATACCTCCGGCGTGCTCGTCCCGTGTGAGGCGATATGGCGATTATCCGGCGTCCTATCCGCTCCTGGCCGATCAGGCTGTTCCTGATCGGCATGTTCGCCGTTCCCCTCGTCTCGCTGATCGGCCTGTGGGCCTTCGCGGCGAGCGTCACCGTCCCTGACGCGGTCAGCGACCACAACTACAACGTCAGTGGCCTGGCCACTACCAGCCCGGACGTCGCCGCGCTGACGATCCAGCTGCCCACCGAGCAGCACGAGACCTATCTCTGGCTGCTCAGCGGCCGACGGGCCGCGAAGTCCTCGCTGCTCTCCACGAGGGAATCAATCAACCGGGTGCTTCCCGGGGGCGAGGCCACGCTGCTGGCCGGGAGCAACCAGCTGACCGCCTCTTCCAGGGCAGACTTGAACGCCCTGGAAGCCGACCTGCGGGGCATCCCCGGCATCAGGCAGTCCGTCGATGCCGGAACGATGACCCCCGCCGCCGCTTTCCAGGCGTACAGCAGCATCACCGACGCCCAGTTCCAGTTCTACTACGCGGAGACGCTGGACCAGGGCACCTCGCTGCAGGCGATCGGCGTCGGCGCCATCGACGCGGCGCTGGAGCTGGAGCTGGTCAGCCGGGAGGCAACGCTGGTGGACGGCGCGCTGACGGTCGAGCACGGCCGGATGGACGCCACGGCGCGGCAGCAGTTCATCAGCACCGCGACCAGCAGGCGGTTCCTCATGAACCAGGCGCTGTCGCTGCTCACTCCCAGCCTGGGCGCCGGGTTTGCCGCCGTCTCCCACTCGCCGGCCTACCAGCAGTTCCAGGCCATGGAGAGTCAGATCATGGGTGGCGCGGGCGGCGAGCCGATCCCGGTGAACGCCGCGACGTGGGGGGCGGCCTCGGGCACGGTCCTCGGCGCCATGCTGACGGCAGAGGCCGGCATCGGCACGCAGCTGTCGGCGATCAGCGGGTCGGCGAGCAGCTGGCTGTACACCAAGGCCATCCTGGCGGGCGGCATCGGACTGCTCGCCGTGATCGTGTCCGTCTTCCTGCTCGCCTGGTTTGGCCGCAAGGTCACCGGCGACCTGACCAGGCTGTACTCCAGCGTCCGTAACATGGCCGAGGAGCGGCTGCCGCGCGTGGTCGAGCGGCTGCGGCGCGGCGAGGATGTGGACGTGCTCGCCGAGTCCCCGCCCCCTGGCACCAGCGGCATCGTGGAGATCTCCCAGATCGCGAGGTCGTTCGGCATCGTGCAGGAGGCGGCCGTCGCGGCCGCGGTCGAGCAGGCGCGGCTGCGCAAGGGGGTCAACCGGGTCTTCCTCAATATCTCCATGCGCAACCAGTCGCTGCTGCACCGCCAGCTCGGCATGCTGGACTCGATGGAGCGGCGGACCAGCGAGCCGGGCGCGCTCGCCGACCTGTTCCGCCTCGACCACCTCACCACCCGCATGCGCAGGCACGCCGAGGGCCTGATCATCTTGTCCGGGTCCACGCCCGGCCGCGGCTGGCGCGAGCCCGTCCCGGTCGTCGACGTGCTGCGCGCCGCGATAGCCGAGGTCGAGGACTACGTCCGGGTCGACGTGCTCAGCGAGTCACGCGACCTGGTCACCGGGAACGCGGTCAACGACGTCATCCACCTCGTCGCCGAGCTCGTCGAGAACGCCACGGTCTTCTCCCCGCCGAACACCAGGATCGAGGTCAGGGCGGACCGGGCGGGCACCGGCCTGGTCGCGGAGATCGAGGACCGCGGCCTCGGGCTGAGCCAGGAGGAACTCGCCGACATCAACACGCGGCTGGCGAACCCGCCCGAGTTCGACCTCGCGAACAGCGAGCAGCTCGGCCTGTTCGTCGTCAGCAGGCTGGCCGCCAGGCACGCCATCAAGGTGTCGCTGCGCCAGTCGGTGTACGGGGGCACGACGGCCATCCTGCTGCTGCCCTTCGGCGTGATCGTGCGCGAGGAAGAGGCCGGGACGCTCGCTAGCCAGGGCGGCGGGCCCGCCGATGGCCAGCAGCCCGGCGATGTGATCCTGCCGCCTGTCGCGAGGCCATCCGACCTTTCCACCTCCGGGCCGATGCCGGCCTTCGGCGTGAGCGGCCGGCACCGGCTGTCCGCGGCCGCGACGGGCCGGCGGACAGGCACCGACGTAGCGGGCCGCGACGAGGAAGCGCGGCTCCCGGCACTGCCGGCCCTCCCGCGAGCGCCGTGGGAGTACGCGCAGGACGAGCCGCAGGCTCCTGAGGCCTCGCCGCCGACGGCGCCCGCGGAGAAGCCGCCATGGGACGCGGACCCTGGCACGTCCTGGTTCGATCCCTTCAGCCGGACTCCGGCCGCGCGGGGGCCGGGCCTGCCGGGCGAGGACACGCCCGCCTCGGCACCCGCGGCGCAGCATAGTCAGCAGGCAGCAGCCGGGGCGGCATCGCCTGGCAGCCATCTCGGGATGCCGATCCGGGTCCCGCAGGCGAGCCTGGCGCCGCAGTTGCGAGCCGACGCTAACGGCGGCAAGCAGGCGGCGGAAGGCGCGGCGGCGGAAGGCGCGGCGCCTGACGTCGAGGCGCGATCGCCCGAGGCGACTCGCAACTTGATGATCTTGATGCAGCACGGCTGGGAGCGGGGCCGCGTCGACGACCTGGACGATCCGGCGGGCATCTCCGACAACGAGACTGAGTGATAGCGAGGCGGGGGTAATGGCACAGACTGACACGGCCGGACAGCTGAGCTGGCTGCTTGACAACCTGGTCAACCAGGTCGAGCACGTTCAGCAGGCGGTCATCTTGTCCAGGGACGGCCTGGTGGTGGCGGCGTCACGGGGACTGACCGGTGAGGACGGCGAGCACCTGTCTGCCCTGGCGGCAGGAGTGCAGAGCCTGGCCCGCGGTGCTGGGCGGCACTTTCACGGCGGTGAGGTCCGGCAGACCATCATCGAGATGGAACAGGCATTCCTCTTCGTCATCGCGGCGGGGAAGGGCACCTGCCTGGCGGTACTCACCTCCGCCGAGGCGAACATGGGCCTTATCGCCTACGAGATGGCGATGCTGGTCCGCCGCATGGGCAAGTACCTGGCCGCCGAGCCTAGATTCCCTGAGCACGAGATAGCGGCAGAATGACCCCGCACGACCGTCACGAAGAACGGTGGTTCGACCAGGAAGCCGGCCCGGTGGTCCGCCCCTACGCGCTGACGAAGGGGCGGACCCTGCCCCACGGCGACGCGTCGCTCGGCCTCATCGACGTCATCGTCGCCACCGGCGAGCGGCCGCCTGAGTACTTCCGGCCGGGGCCAGAGCACCGGCGGATTCTCGCCGTCTGCCGTCGGCCCATGCCAATCGTCGACCTGACCTCTGAGATTGACCTTCCCCTGGGAGTGGTCCGCGTCCTGCTCGGCGACCTGATGAGCGAGGGAATGATGCGGATCGTCTCCGCGCAGCGACAGCACGTACCCGACCAGCGCCTACTGAGGATGGTGCTTGATGGACTCGAATCACTTTGACGGCGGCGCGGTCGGTGCCGACGTGCCGTCGACCGCCAAGATCCTCATCGCCGGCGGGTTCGGCGTCGGGAAGACCACGCTGGTCGGTGCGATCAGCGAGATACGGCCGCTGCGCACCGAGGAGCCGCTGAGCGACCGCAGCGTGGGCGTCGACGACATCCAGGGCGGCAGCGCCAAGACCACCACGACCGTGGCCATGGACTTCGGCCGGATCAGCTTCCAGTCCCAGCTGGTGCTCTACCTCTTCGGCACGCCCGGGCAGGAGCGCTTCTGGTTCATGTGGGACGACCTGACGGTCGGCGCGATCGGCGCCGTGGTCATGGCCGACACCCGGCGGATCGCCGACTGCTTCGCCTCGATCGACTACTTCGAGCGGAACGGCACGCCGTTCATCATCGCGGTCAACTGCTTCGACGGCGCTCCCCGGTTCGAGCCGGAGGACATCAGGGTCGCCCTGACGCTCAAGCCGGAAGTGCCGGTCGTGCTGTGCGACGCGAGGAACCGCGACTCGGTGAAGAAGGTCCTGGTCAGCCTGGTCCGGTACGTGCTGAACAGCAGGAGCAAGCAGGGCCAGGTCACGCTTGCCTGAGTCGGCGGTGACGGCCTCCGCCACCAGAGTAAGCCGAAGTCGTTCGGGATAATCCTTGTTTCATCCGTCACCGTCACCGGCGTCCCTGGCCAGGTCGGCGATGAGGGGGTCCGCGACGGATTCCTCGTAGACGGCGCGGTCGTGCGCGGTCATCGCGGCGGCCAGGGGCGGGTCCCACGGGGTGGGCTGCGGGGTTCCCGCGAGGCTTACGTAGTCGGCGTTGTTCTTGATGGCGGTCTCGTAGTCGGTGACGGTGAGACGCCACGGGCGCGCGTTGTGCCTGCTGATGATGCCCGTGGCGATGCTGACGCCTGGCCAGTCGAAGTCGCCGTGGTAGCGGAGCTTGCCGCCCGTCTTCGTGATGGCGGCGGCCAGGCGGTGGAACGCGGTGGACGGCTGGCCCTCGGTGCAGACGAGCGGCCGGGCATCGGCGCCAAGCTCAGCGGCCGCGCGCCGCAGGACGGCCGGGTTCTCGCAGGCGTGGACGAGCTGGCGCGGAACGGTGACCGGCATCGTGACCAGCTGGTGCAGGGTGACGTAGAAGGGGGTGCCGTATGCCTTCGCCGAGGTGAGCCACTCCCCCAGGCCATCGCCCGCCGCGGGCAGGTTGAGCACGAGGACGCGGCTGGCCAGGTCGTCGACGATGACCCCGTTGCGGTCCCACAGGTCGCGGCGTTCCTCGGTCGTCCTCGGGCGACCCGCGCCGAGGCGGAACGCGAGCGCGCGGAGCACGAGCGACGCGAGGACCGTGCCGTGGTTGAGCGACTTGGTGTTCCCGGTGATCGTCGCCGCGAGCTCGGCCAGCTGCGCGGGGGCGGCCTTCAGCTCGATTCGCTGCTCGATCCACTCAAGAACGCGGGTCGCCTGGCGCAGTTGCGCGGTTTCGCCGGAGTTGACCAGCCTGGTCAGGGTCCCGTCGGCGGCTAGCTCCGCCAGCCAGGCCTGAAACCAGCTCCGCGCGGTCAGGAAGGAGTCTTCCGCGGAACTGATAGCGGCTTCGCGTCCGTCCGTCAGCCGCTGCCGCTCGGCGGGGTGGTCCTTGAGCGCCGGGCCGAGGCGCTCGAGCAGCTGGGCAAGGCCCTGCCCGGCGGCCTCGCGGACGGCCTGGTCGAGGTCGGCGAGGCGCACGGCGAGCATGCTGACGCCTTCTGGGCGGTACTGGCCGGTGATCCCGATGATGACGCGGCGCTCCCTGTCATCGGGGGACTTGACCGTGACCGTGCGGGTCAGGTCGCCGCCGGTGCGCTCGAGCGAGCGGCGGGCGGCGTCGAGGAGGCGCTTGTACTCGGGGCCGGCGTACCTCGCGGCTCCGGTCTCTTTGGCGGCGTCCTCGTTCGGCATATCCGGTGGGGCCCCCGTCTCCCGGCGCGCTGTTTCCTGTCAGTGCACTCTACAGAAGCCGGCACTCAGTGCCGCCGCTCCCGCACGCAACGTGCGGGTGGGTTCGCCGAGCGGCGGATGGGCTGGTGAACCGGCAGAACCCGGGCCGTGGCCGGCCAGGCATTGCACTCGGCGTTGATCAGAAGTAGGCGCGGGCGCGGGCCACGTCAAGCGCCTCGCGTCAGGTACTGTGCCGCCCGCGCCGATTCGCCCGCGTCCCAGGACGCGCAGGCGGCGGCAAGGACGCTTGTCAGGTCGTCGGGTAGCAGCTGCTGTGACGGGTCGATGATCCAGCGAGCGGCGGCGACGGCCTCCGCGGTAGCCCCCGCGGCTAGCCGGACGGCGATCACCGGGAACAGGTAGGTCCACCCGTGCATCGCGGCTGAGCCGACGTTCGTCAGGTCGAGGGACTCGATCTCGGCGGCTAGCCTCAGGACCTCGTCCGGGCGTCCGTCCTGCCAGGCTAGCCAGGCCGCGACGGACATGTTCGCCGCGAGGCGGCCGTCAAATTTCGCGCCAAGCTCCCTGGTCGCCTCCAACGCCCGCGGGAGCAAGGCGCGCACCGCCGCTGTGTCATGCCGGCGCAGGGCGATCAAGGTGAGGGTCATCAGGGCCAGGTCGCGCAGGACGGTCTCGCCGATGCGCTCGGCCAAGTTCAGGGCCTTGGTCTCCACTTCGGCGGCGGCGGCCAGGTCACCGCGCAGCCACAGCGCCCAGCCGAGGAAGTCCGTCGCGTAACCGACATCCTTGTCCCTGTCCTCGCCGGAATGCTCGGCCGCTGCGATGGCGGCACGCAGGTTCGCGAGGTCCTCCTCGTCGACGCGCAACCGGTTGCGCAGCAGCTTCTGCAGCGTCCAGAAGCGATAGAAGGCCGTCTTCCTCGCCGGCGACCCGTGGGCCGCAAGAACCGGTCTGACCTGTTCGAGCACGGCGAGGGCGAGGTCGAGCTCGAGGCACCACAAGTGCATGCTGGCCCAGCCGTCGATCATGAGCTCAAGCCACTGGTCGGTCGCCGCGTCATCGGTCGTGTCGGCGCTGCCCGCATCCGGACCGAGCAGTGCCTGAGCGGCGTCGTAGGCGGCGGCCGCCTCGGCATAGCGTTTCTCGTGCATCTCCAGCCGGCCGAGGCGGGTATGCAGGTGCGCCCGCAGCACCGGGTCCAGCGGACGCGGCGCTGTGCTGGCCAAGCGCAGCGCCGCGTGGAAGGCGTCCCTGGCCTCATCGCGTCGCGCGGTGCGCCACAGGACGTTGGCGAGCTTGGCGTTCAACTGAACGGCGGCGGCCGCCAGCTGAACGCCCGCGCGTTCCGTCACGGCCAGGGCCTCGCGGAACGACGCGACCGCCTCGTCGTTCGCGAACGCGTCGGTCGCGTGGTCGCCGGCGAGCTCCAGGAAGTGCACCGCGCGGTCGGCGTTCTCCGCTATCGCGTAGTGCCGGCCAAGGATGGCGGCGACTTCCGGCAGCCGGCCGGCGGCGGCGGCCTCGATCGCGCGGGCCGCGCGGGCGTGGAGGTCGCGGCGCTCGGCGCGCAGCGGTGCCAGGTAGGTGGCCTCCTGGATCAGGGCGTGCCGGAACAGGAAGGCGGACCTCGAGTTCTCCGCGTGATGCACGAGATCACTCTCGGTCAGCTCGGTGAGGACCGGTGCCAGCGCGGCCGGCGTGGTGCCGAGCATCGCGGCGAGCAGCCCGTCGGTGAACCGGGTGCCAAGGACCGCGGCGGCCCTGATCGCGTCGACGGCGGGCGGGCTGAGCCGGTCCTCACGGGCACGGACAAGCCGCTCAAGCAACTGGGGCAGCGGCGGGTTCGCCGGCTCGCGCAGCTGCCAGGTGCCCTGGTCCTCGACGAGGGCACCGGCTTCAAGCATCTCGGCCAGGCGCTCCTCAAGGAACAGCGGGTTGCCGTCCGCGCTCGCGAGCGCGGCGGCGAGCGCCCGCGGTCCGACCTTGCCGAGCAGTGACGTCGCCAGGGCCTCGGCCGCGTCGACCGCCAGGGGGCGCAGGCGGATCTCGCGGGCGGGTGGCAGCGCGTGCGGTCCTGGCCTGCTGGTGGCGATCAGCAGCAGTGGCCGGTCCTTGGCGAGTTCCGCGAGCTCGGCGGTGAGCCGCAGCGAGGTCGGGTCGGCCCAGTGCAGGTCTTCGAGTACGAGCACGGTGGGCGCCACGGCCGCGAACCGCGCCACCAGGGCCCGCACGGCGGTGAACGCCTGCCGTTGCATTTCCTCCGGGCTGGTCCGAACGGACGTTGCCGCGGACTGCCCCTGGGGCAGGCCCATCAGCGAAGCGAGCGGGGCGAGGAGGTTCGCGTTGCCGAGCAGGTGGGTCAGCGCGTCCGCCAGGGCCGCGCGGATCCGGGCCGGCGGCTGGTCGAGCGCCACGCCAATCCAGCTCGCGATCAGCTGGCGGTACAGGCCGTAGGGGGTCGCGGACGCGTAAGACGTGCAGCGGCCCTCAAGCCAGAGCGGCCGCCGGCCGCCGCCCGCGCCGACCCAGGCGATGAACCGCTTGCGTGACTCCTGGACCAGGCGGGTCTTCCCGATCCCAGGCTCGCCGGTCAGCGCGATGACCTGGCCACGGCCCGCGACCGCCGCCCGCAGCGCGACGTCGAGCATGCGCAGCTCGGCCTGGCGGCCGGCCAGCGGCGCTTGGCCGCCGAGGCGCGGCCGCCGGTCAGCCGCCCTGGCCAAGGGGGCGTCCAGGTAGGCGGCAGCCATGGGCTTGGCGTCGGCGGCGAGCGTCACTTCTTCCGCGGGCCCCCAGCTGAACAGGTGGGCGGTCGCGGTACGCGTCGCGGGGCCGACGAGGACCGATCCCGGGCGGGCGGCCGACTGCAGCGCCGCCGCTACGCTGACCACGTCGCCGAACGCGGCGTATTCCACCTTGGCGCCGTCGCCGATCGGGCCGACGACGGCCGGGCCCGACTCGACGCCGATCCGCAGTCCCAGGGTTTCCGCCGCCGCGGCACTCGCGCCGACGGCGGTTGCCGCCGCCGCGGTGGCGGACACGGCCCGGTAGGCCGCGCGGACCGCCCGCTCCGGGTCGTCTTCGTGCGCCTCTGGCGCGCCGAACATGGCCTGCAGGCCACGGCCAGACACCGAGGTGACGGTCCCGCCAAAGGCCTCGACCTGGGCGATGACCGTCGCGAGCGAGCCGCCGACCAGGTCGCGCAGCGCTTCGAGGCCAAGCGTGCCCGCCAGCCCGGCCGGGGCGGCCAGCTCGGCGAACAGCACGGTCACGGGGCGGCGTTCCTCGCGCGCGGCGCTTCGCTTGGCGGGCGCAGAAGGCGCGGCCTGGGCGAGCGGCGCGACGCCTGACGGGACGGGTGATCCTGACGGGACGGGTGATACTGCCTGGACCTGAGCTGCCTGCGGCGCCGGAGCGCGGGCGGCGGTGGCCGACGCGTAGATCCGCTCTAGGGACGGGGAGATCCGCAGGCCGAGCTCCTCAAGCGCGGCGCGGCAGCGTTCGAACACGCGGGCGGCCTGCTCCGGGCGTCCCTGCGTGAGGTAACCGCGGATCAGGGCACCCGCCGCTTCCTCGCAGGCGGGGTCGTGGTCGAGGCACGCGAGCCAGGCCGCCGTGACGTCCTCTGGACCTGACCGGCCCGCGCCCTTCGACCGGTCTCGTGCCAGCACGAGCCTGGCCTCCTGGCGCAGTGAGTTCAGCCTGTCCCTGGCCCGGTCCGCCCAGTCGGCGTACGGCTCGTCGGCGAGCAGTTCGCCGTCCGCCGCGAGACCGTCGACCAGGGCGTCGTCCCTCCCCTGGCCTGGCGGCAGCGCCAGCCCGGCACGCAGCGCGTCCGCCTGGGTGTCGGCGTCGACCACGATCTCCGCGGAAAGCCACAGGTGCGTGAGGTCGGCACCGAGTAGCGCCGCACCCGGCTCGCCTAGCTCCGCGAGTGCGGCACGGGCCATCGACAGCGCCTTGGACACCGAGCGGGCGGCGGCCCTCGGCTCAAGCCGCGGGAACAGTTCCTCGCAGGCCAGGTCGCGAGTCACCCGGCGACCAGTGCTGACGAGCAGCAGCGCGCAGAGCCGCCGCGCGCTCGGCCGCGGCCACGGGCCCGCCGCCCGGTCGCCCGCCGTGATGGCGAACTCGCCGAGCAGCCTGGCCAGGACCGCCTGGCCCGCCGGCGCTGTCTGCCCGGCAGGCGCTGTCTGACTGATTCCGGCGACCACGCCTTCATTATCGCGGGGCGGTCCGACATTCTCCGCCTGCTTTTTGCCCCGGCAGCAGGTATTCCCGCGGGGCAAGGCGGCCGGCTCGCCCGACGGCAGGCGCACGGCGGCGGGAACACCGCGGGAACAGCGTCTTCCTACGTTGTGTTCGGGAGGTAGGAACGATGAACATCACGTACCTGATCTACGAAGCAGAACGGCCGCGGAGCATGGCGGAGCAGCGGGAAGCGGACGCGCGGGCGGGCGAATTCGCCGCCGCCGTCGCGCGGCTCGGCCGCTCGCTGCGCCACCAGGGAAAGGGCAAGCGGAACGCGAGGCGGGACAGCCAGGCGCCCGGTCGGGGCGACCGTCTCATGCGCGATCCCGCGCCCCCGGTAAGCCGGTGGGTCGGTGACTACCTGGCGGGGTCACCGACTCACCCCTCTGCCTGACCTTGACGCCGTGAGAGCCGTGCGCGGGCTGGTATGCGGCGCCCACGCTGGGGCTCGGCGTGATCGCGCAGGATTTCGCTTTTCATGTGGATTCCGCAGCAAATAAGCTGCCGAATCCACATGATCATGGTTTCCCGGCGCTGGCACCCGTATTCCCGCTGGGCAGCGCGGTCCGGCAGGCCGGCGGCGGGCGCACGGCGGCGGGAACACCGCGGGAACAGCACCTTCCTAGCTTGTACTCAGGAGGTAAGAACGATGAACATCACGTACCTGATCTACGAAGCAGAACGGCCGCGGAGCATGGCGGAGCAGCGGGAAGCGGACGCGCGGGCGGGCGAATTCGCGGGCACCGTCGCGCGGCTAGGCCGCTCGCTGCGCCACCCGGCCGCGGGCAAGCGGAACGCGAGGCGGGACAGCCAGCGCCCGGCCGGGGCGGCCGTCGCACGCGCGATCCCGCGCCCCAGGCAACCGGTGGACCGCTGACCACCTGGCGGGGCCATCGGATCGGCCGATGCGGTTCTCGGCTACCGGGTGCGCCGAGGCGGCTACATGAAGCACGCTGACGTATCCGAGCAGACGGCCACCAGGGACCTGGCCGCCCTCGCCACGGCCGGTCTCCTGGCTCCGCGCGGCAACGGCCGGGGCCGGCACTACGTCGGAGGCGGCCCGCTCCAGGACATCCAGGACCGCCGCCGGGCGGCACGGGCACCGCTCCGCGACCCGTATCCGTGGATGCGCGCCAAGCTCGCGGAACCGCGGCCGGGGCGCTGCTAGCCGCCAGGCGAGACGGCGGCCGGCGCCTCGGCCGGGGGCTCGTGCTCGCTGAGGGAGGCCTGCGGCAGCAGCCGGTCCAGCCACCCCGGCAGCCACCAGTTGGCCCGTCCGAGCAGTTCCATCACGGCGGGCACCAGGACCAGGCGCACCACCGTCGCGTCGATCAGGATCGCGACCGCCAGCCCAAGCCCGATCTGCTTGGTCGAGACGTTCGGCGCGATCACGATGGACAGGAACACCGCCACCATGATGGCCGCCGCGGCGGTGATCACCCGTGCGGTGCGGGACAGCCCGCGGGCCACAGCCGCGGCGTTGTCGCCGGAGGAGTCGTACTCCTCACGGATGCGGGAGAGCAGGAACACCTCATAGTCCATGGACAGGCCGAACAAGATGACGAACAGGAACATCGGCACCCAGGTCGTCACCGGGACCTTCTCAGGGAACCCGAACAAGGAGCCGAGCCACCCGTTCTGCGAGACCATGACGAGCACGCCGTACGCGGCGGTGATGGACAGCAGGTTCATCACCGCCGCCTTGACCGCGATGACAACCGAGCGGAACACCACCAGCAGCAGCAGCATGGACAGCGCGACCACCACCCCGATCAGCCACGGCAGCCGCTGCCCGATGAGATTGGCGAAGCTCACGTTGCCGGCGTTCGGCCCGGTGACGTACGCGCTGATCCCGGTGCCCGCGATCGCCTTCGGCAGCACCGTGTCGTTGATCCGGTCCACCAGGGTGTCGGTGGCCGGGTCCTGCTCACCGGTGGTGGGGTAGGCGATCAGCATCGCCGCCTGGCCGTCCCTGCTCACGACCACCGGAGTCACCGCCGCGACCCCCGGGGTCGCGGCGACCGCGGCGGCCAGCCGCCCAGTGCCGGTTAGCCCAGTGCCGGTTAGCCCAGTGCCGGCGTGCGGGTCAGGCAGCTTCGCGGCGATGATCAGCGGCGCGTCGAAGCCGGGGCCGAACCCCTGCGCCATCGTCGCGTAGCTCGCGTACCCCATGGTCCCGCGCGCTTGCGCCGACTCGTCGGGGAAGCTCAGCTTAATGCCGAGCGCCGGCGCGGCAAGCACCAGGATGAAGACACCGGACACGGCGGCCGCGACCACCGGGTGGCGCTGGATCACCCCGGCCCACCGCTCGGCGGCGGGCAACCCCGGTTCTCCCGAACGAATGGTAGTTCCACGCGTCCATTTCGGCAGCTTGACCCGGGTCGGCTTGGCCAGCCGGGTGCCGCTGAAGCCGAGCAGGGCGGGCAGCAAGGTGAGCGAGGCGAGCAGCACCATGGCGACGGTCGCGGCGGCGGCGACGGCGACCCCGTTCAGCAGCGACTGGCGCAGGATGAGCAGGCCGAGCATCCCGATCACCACCGTGATGCCTGCCACCAGCACCGAGCGGCCCGCGGTGCGCATCGCCGTCACCGCGGCGGCCTCGGGCGCGGTGCCCGCCCGCAGGCTTTCCCTGAACCGGGTGACGATGAACAGCGCGTAGTCAATGCCGACCCCGAGGCCGATCAGCCCGGCGATGATCGGGGAGAACGACGGCGCGGGGAAGACGTGGCCGAGCAGCCCGATCAGCGACAGGCCCGCGCCGATGCCGAGCAGCGCCGTCGCTATCGGCAGGCCCATGGCGAGCAGCGAGCCGAAGGCGATCAGGAGAATGACCGCGGCGGCGACAACGCCGACGCCGTCTGTCGGGCCGCCGTACGGCGTCTCTTCCAGGTCGACCACGTCGCCGCCGAGGCTGAACGTCACGCCGTGACCAGAAGCGGCCCTGGCGTCGTTCATCAGCGCGGTGGCCTCGCCGTTGGAGATACTGGACCCGGCGATGCCGAACTGCACGGTGGAGAACGCGATGTGCCCGTCGCGGGATATCTGTCCCTGGGTGGTGTACGGGTCACTGACCGAGGTGACGTGCGCCGCCCGCTCGAACGGGATGAGGGCGCTGGCGACCTGCGCCTTGACGGCCGGCGAGGTAACCGGGGCCGTTGACTTGACGGCGAGGGTGAGCGTATCGCCCGAGGCGCGGGGGAAGTGCTGGTTGAGCACGGTCTGGCCGGGGTCGCTGGTATCGAACGTGTTCAGCGCGGCGGCGCCGAACTGCAGCCACAATGCGATGAGGCACGCGACGCCGATGATCCAGGTGAACAGCGTTATCCAGCGGTGCCGGTAACAGGCCCGGCCGAGCCCGCCAAGCAGGCCGACTCCCTGACTTGCTCTCTGCCCGGCAAGCGGGGTGCGAGACGAGCTGGCGTACGACATGGTGATCTCCGGCGAGCCGAGGAGCGGTTATTGCCCCCGATTCTCGCGGCCGCGGCCGCGAAGGTCGTCCTACCAGGGGAGGCACCTGCGCGGGCAGCTACTCCACGGGCGTACTCCGCCGGTAGTACGCGGCCGCCGTCCACGAGGCTCCTCCGCTCCCTGATGCCCCCGGGGTATGACAGGCGCGCGAACAGGCCTTGGACGGCAGGCACGCCGGCACCGCACCGTGGAAGACATGAAGAAAAGGGAGAGATCATGCCCAGAGAACTGCCCGGTCGGCGGCCTAAGCCACGAACGCGAGCCAGCCGCGGACCGCACCGCTCCCCTTTTCCGGTCTTTTCTGCCACGGCCACCACTGACCAGGGCGCGTCCGCTCCTTGGACCGCCCGCCCCCGGGCCGCGAACGGACGGAAGCTCCGCCCGCCACGCCACGAGGTCCCTGGAAAGATCGCGGGTCATACGGGGCGGATATCGCCGCCAGTGTCACACAATCGTGTTACCGGCCGGTAGATCCTGCTGGTAAATGCGGGCAAAGCGGGGCAAGTCGCCGGGCACTGCGGCGGTTTCCCTCGGATGACCCGCAATCACGGCACCGAGCAGGCCCCGCGACCGCACGGCGGCGGACGCGCCGGCCACCTGGCTACCTCACTGGTGCCGCTGCACCCTGGAGTGGAGCCTCCGCTCGTTCGCGTCCGGGTGCGGGCGGCCCAAAAGAGCGGACGCGCCCCCGTCAGTGGTGGCGGCAGCAGAAAAAGCCGAAAGAGGCGGCGGTCAGCGGCAAGTCCCCGCCCACCGCCGCCATCTCGCGCAACAACGCCATCAGCCAGCCCGTCAGGCACCCCCGATCGAATATGACCACTAACCCCTTGGAATCAATCGTCTACTAGGCGCCCTCGCGGTAGGCGATGGCGGCCGCTTCCGTGCGGCTCGCCGCGCCTAGCTTGCCGAGGATGTTGGAGACGTGGACGCTCGCCGTCTTCGGTGTGATGAACAGTTCCGTGCCGATCTCGCGGTTGGACATGCCCCTGGCGAGCAGGCTCAGCACCTCGCGTTCTCGGTCGGTCAGGGCGGCGAGCGGACTCGTGCCGCCTGACCCGCCGCCGTGCCCGCCCCGGTTCCCGTTCCCTGGGTCCAGGCGAGCACGGCGCGCTAGGTCGTCGAGGGCCGTGCCGAGGGGCGCCGCTCGCAGCTGGGACGCGGTATCGCGCGCCGCGCGCCAGACGACGGCGGCCTCGTCGCGGCGCCCGTCTTCCACCAGCGCCTCGGCGAGCCGCCACTGGGTGCGCGCCGTCTCGTACACGTAGCCGGGACCGAACTCGGCGAGGACCCTCTCCCAGGCATCCGGGGAGTTCGTCCCGGTGAGGCGGGCGTATTCGGCTTCGCAGCGGGCAAGCCAGCCGCGGCCCTCTGGCCCGAGCACCGCCCTGGGCCGGGCGGGGTAGCTGGCGCCCTCCCTGGCGACACCAAGCAGTGCGGCGCCGGCGGCCGCTTCCGCGTCCGCGCCGGAGGGATCCCCGGCCGCCCGCAGTTGCGCCGCCCGGTCGGCCCGTGCCGCGAGGGCGATCGCCGTCACCCGGATCACCGACGGGCTGTGGGCGGGCCACGCGTCCGCGTCGATCGCGGCTTCCGCCTCCGCCAGGGCGTACTCGCAGTCCCCCTGCCACAGGGCGTGCTCGGCGAGGATACCGCGCGCGATGTACGCGACGAAGACGTCGTCCCAGAACGGCTCAAGCCAGATCCGGCGTTCGGTGACCGCCTGGTTGCCGCGGGCCACGTCGATGAACAGGGCCATCGCGGACAGCACCGCCTCCGCCTGCCTGGTGACCCGCACCGGGAACGCGTCGGCCAGGTCTTGCGTGGCGTCCCAGCGCCCTTCGGCGAAGTGCGCCTGGAAGTGAAGATGCTGCAGGTCCAAGCCGAACGGTGCGAGGGCGAGTCCTTCCGCCTCCGCCCATTCCACACCGCGGTGGGCGACGCTGCCTGCCTCCGCGAGTTCGCCGCGCGCCAGCCGCTCCGCGGCCAGCTGGTAGACGGCCCGCAGCCGAACGCCGACTGCCCCGGCCGCTCCCGCCTGCTCGATGGCGGCGGTGAACATGCCGATCGCCTCACCCGAGCCGCCGCTCCGGAGGGCGAGCTGCCCGGTCGTGGCGAGCGCGTCCGCCTCCACGGAGGCCGACCCGGCGGCACGAGCCGCCTCCCGGGCACGGCTGGCCCAGTCCCTGGCGTCGTCGTAGCGGTGCGCCGCCATCAGCGCGATCGCGTAGGTCGCCATGGCGCGGGCCCGGTACCAGGTCGGCGGCTCGTCCAGCGTCTCCCGCACGGTCACCTCGGCCACGTGCAGGGCCTCGGCGTACCACTGCGTGTTCTCGCTCTGCAGCAGGTGGTACGCGAGCCGCTCCCCGACCCGGCAGCGCAGCTCGGCGCTTTCCGCGGGTCCTGCCGTGCCGGACAACCGGCCGCGGATGCGCCGGAGCAGGTGCACGGCGCGGGGCACGTCACCGCTCGCCGCGGCGGCCAGCGCGGACTTCAGGCCGAGCTTCCCGCGCGTCATGCCCGCGATCCGCTCCGCCGCCTCTACCCGCACCCACAGTTCCAGGGCAAGGTCGTAGTGGCGGTGCGCTTCGGCGGGGGCCCCGATGCCTTCGGCCTCGCCGCCCGCCCTGACCGAGGCAGCGAACGCGCCGGGGATGTCGTGGCTCGCCATGCTGTGGTGCGCGAGTTCGGCGGCGGCACCTGACTTGCCGGAAGTACTGTGCACGCCGGCGAGCAGGCTCGCGAGCCGGGCGTGCAACCGCGTGCGCTCCCCCGGCATCAGGTCACCGTATACGGCCTCGCGCAGGAGCGCGTGCCGGAACCGGTACCCGTCGGGCTCGTCGGGAGCCAGCAGCTGGTGGCCGGCCGCCTCTCGGACGGCCGCCTCGTAAGCGCCGTCGGGCAGGCCGGAGGCGGCCCGGACCAGGTCGTCGGCGGCGCCACCGCCGGCGACGGCCGCCGCCCGCAGCACCTGCTGCGCCTCATCCGACACGCGTTCCACTCGCGACAGCAGCAGCCCGGCCAGTCCTGTCGGCAGCGTACCCCCCGTGGTGTCCTCAGCGCACGACGACGCGGTCAGCAGTTCCTCGGCGTAGTAGGCGTTCCCTTCCGCTCGCTCCACGAGAGAGTTGAGGGTGGCGGCGGACAGGGGCGACGGGGCGTTCGGCACATTGGACAGAATCTCGGCCAGCGCGGCCGCGGGGAGCGGCCCGAGTTCGACCAGCGCGACCATGGGCAGCCTGAGCAGCTCAGCGACCACGCCGCGCAGCGGGTGGCGGCGGTGCAGGTCGTCGCTGCGGTACGTCCCGATGATCGCGACACGCTCGCGGTGCAGCATGCGGGCGAGGAACGTGACCAGGTGGCGCGTGGTGGCATCGGCCCAGTGCAGGTCCTCGATGACCAGCAGAACCGGGCTGTCGACGGCTATCTCGGACAGCAGGCTGAGCACGGCGCCGAACATCTGCTGGCGCGCCAGGCCCGCCCAGTCCGCCTCATGGGCCTGCCCGTCGCCGTCGGGGAGCAGGCGGGACAGCACCGGGCGGGCCTTGATGGCCTTCTCGATGCGCGGCGGCGCGGCGCGGAACGCGTCCGCGAACGGCAGGTAAGGGACGCTGTCCCCGATCTCCGCGCACTGACCGCACAGCACGGTGAAGCCGTCGCGTTCGGCGATCTGCATCGCCTCGGCGACCAGGCGGGACTTGCCGATGCCCGCGTCGCCGCTGACGAGCCCCGTCACGGCGCGGCCCGCCGCGGCATCTTGCAGGAGGCCGCGCAGCCTGGCCAGCTCCGCGTCGCGTCCCACCAGCGTGCCCATGTCTCTATTATCCGTCGCGGCCTGACGTCGGGCGAACCGATTACGGCCTGGTCCGGCCGGGCGGGCGGGTCTCGGGCGGCGGGACGGTGCCGCCGGGTAGGCCGCGGGCGCAGATTGCTAAGACGGGGTGAGGTACCACCAGGCGTTCGGGATAAGGCATTTAAGGATTTTTCCCAATGACCAGCGGCGGGTCTTACTGCGAGCCTGAAGTCATGGCACGGAGGGAGCCAGAGATGAAGACAACAGTGCGGCGGGTCGCCGGCAAGCTGGCGGACACCGTTCGCGAGATGAACGAGGCGCAGCGGCTAATGCTGGCGATGCGAACCGCCACGGACAGGTACGTCGAGCACCCCGGCGGCACGCCTGACACGTATGACGAATTCCTCACCAGGACGTCCGGGGTACTGATGCACGAGCCACCCGCGCGCAGGCGGGTCAGGAAGGCCCGGCGAGACTAGCTAGCCAGTGCGTCGAGTTCGGCCCTGCGCGTGCGCGCAGGCTAGTCGCCTGATGCGCCCGCGCCGTTGTCCGGCCGCGCCCAGATGCCCCGGTCGTGCATCAGCCGTACCTGCTTGTCGATCACCTCGCGGCGGTAGTCGCCGTGGTTGTACGGTGCCCGGTCCAGGTAGAGGTTCTTCGGGTAGACGGGCTGTTCGTAGATCACCTGGTACTGCTCGGTCGTGAGGTCCTTGAGCCAGTTGTCCCATTGCGCACTGGCGCGGAACCGGCGCAGCGCCTCCACGTCGATGGTGCCTGCCACCCAGGATGACCCGCCGCTGTAATCGTGCCGGCCGACGATCTGGCCGCGGTAGTCGATGACCGCCGATCCGCCGCCGAACGTATCGATCGGAACGCGGGAGTCGGCGTTCAGGTAGTACGTGCCGACGTTGCACGCGATCAGGTACAGGTTGTTGTCGAGGGCGCGCGCCCGGTTCTGAATTTCGAACAGGCCGTTGCCGACATGCGGATGCGGGTACGGGCCCCGGTAGACCACCTCGGCGCCGTTCATGGCCAGGCCGCGGGCGTTCTCCGGGTACGAGCCCTCATTCGCCATAAGGAAGCCGAGCCGCCCGATCTGGGTGTCGGCCACCGGGTAGAACGCGTCTAGGCCACGGCCGTACAGTTCGACCCACCGGTCCCAGACATTATGCGGTGTCACTGAGTGCTCGACCGGAAGGAGTGGCACCACCTTGTGGTGCTTGAGGATGACGTCGCCTTCGGGATTGAGGATGAAGCCGATGTTGAAGAAGCGCCCGGGAAATTCGGGGTGACGGGCCTTCGCCTGGGCCATCAGGAACGTGTTCCACTGCCGGGCCAGCTTGCCCAGGTATTCCGTCTCGGGCCCGGGCACGTCGATCGCGCATTCCCGCGCGAACTCCTCATGATCGAGGTCGAGTACCTCGTCGTTGAAGCCCTGCAGGGCTCCTTCCGGTATGGCGATGAGGCGTACCGGCAGGTCAAGGCTGGACAGCCAGGACGCCGCCTTGATCAGGTGCGACACATGCTCCAGGTTGACGCTGATCTCATCCCGGTGACGAATGCCCCGCATTGTAGGCACCAGGCCGATGGCCTGATAGGGCTCAATCATGACTTACCGCCTCGATTCCGGCCACCTGCCCCTCAATCGTAGAACCCGTACCAGTTTTTGCGCTTATTGTTGGGAAACATGTCAGGCCTACACGACGTTATGTCGGGTAGCCTTGACATCATGTCAAGTAGCCCATACGGTTCGGTCGTGGGCAGGACATCACGGTGTTCTTCGGTATCGCGCTCGGATCCACCGCCTACGCCGGGTGGGTGCCCACAGTAAGAGGCGGACGACGCCCTCCTCGCGCGCGACCCGATGCTCTAGCGGTCCGCCGAAGGCACGGAGGTGCCTGGTCGCGAGATCCATGTTCCTTCACCGGCCTATTAACTTTCCTTTACCATTTCGTTAAGGGCAATAGCGGCCAGTGATCGTACTTCACTTACCCGTGGTACGCTCGGCCCGGTACAGCCCAGTGACTCCTGCGACGGTCGTGTGTGTGCCGGGGCGTGCGGGGAGGGCACAATGGTCGGCCATTTGGACCATCTGGCCGTAGCGCGGCCGGACAGGCGCCGCGGCGTGCGAAGACCCCGCGGCGAGGTCTCGGTGGCCAGCCGCCGCCCCGGCGCAAAGGCGGCCAGGGACAACGGGGCATCCTCGGCAAGAAAACAATGTTTGCGACACCCTAAATTTCTTTACCGGTTGTGGCCAGTCAGGTCAATTGGCCGTCACGAGTTATTTCGAACTAGTCAAAACAAGCGGCCTGGGGACGCAATCCAACCAAGCATGGCATCCCTGGTCGGCTTCATATTGCTAATTCCGCGTCGCTCCCGCCCCAACACCGAAGAATCGACCGAATCTTACGCGGGGAACACGATAAGGCTATTACCTTACGCCAACTGAAGGAGGCTGAATGACTGCCGCAACTGTGAGGTCCAGCGGATCCGGCGCCGAGCGGGATCGAATCACCGATGTCGCCCGCGGCTATGGTGACGGCAGCGGCCTCAAGCCGGGCTGGGGCGTCAGCCCGGAGCGGCAGCAGGCAATCGCGGACGTGATGCGGAAACTGGCGCCGCAGAGCGGCCGGCTGTCCCTGGCTCAGCTGCGGGCGGTCACCGTCGCACTCGTGGAGCGCCGAGAGCTGTGGGCCGACCTGGTGGTATACGACCCGGACGTGCGCTGGTACCTGCCGCTGCACCGGTCCAACTCCTGCGGTGTGTGGCTGCTGGCCTGGGAGCGCGGCCAGAACACCGACTGGCATGACCACGGCGGTTCGTCCGGGGCGTTCGCGGTGGCCAGCGGCAGCCTGCTCGAGCAGTACAGGGTGCCAAGCGGCCGCAGGCTGGCCCGCCGGGAGCTGGTCGTGGGCGAGGCGGTCGCGTTCGGCCCCGGCCATGTGCACGACGTCGGCCACGGCGGCTGCACGGCGGCGGCCAGCATTCACGCTTACTCCCCACCGCTGTCGGCGATGACCTACTACACGGCGACCGACTACGGCTTGATCGCACGGGAAACGGTGGCGATCGACGGCCCGGAGGGCTCGCGCGGGCGCGGCGGCGCGGACACCGCCCTGGCCGCCGCGAGCGCGTCCGCGGCCCGCCTGGGCTCAGAGGCGCTGCCCGATGGCGCGCCGGGCATTGACGAGTTGCTGGTCGAGGCGCGTAGCGGGCTCGCCCGGTTGCGACCAGAGGCCGCGCTGGCGGCCATGACCGAGGGGGCGGTCCTCGTGGACATCCGCCCGCTGGAGCAGCGGATCGTGGAGGGTGAAATACCCGGGGCCATCATCATCGGCCGCAACGTCCTGGAATGGCGGCTCGACCCGCGCAGTGAAGCCCGAATCCCGGCCCTGGCCCGGCCAGACGCGCGGATCATCGTGATGTGCTCGCAGGGGTACGCCTCGTCGCTTGCCGCCATCTCGCTACGCCGCCTCGGGCTGGCCGAGGTGACCGACCTGGACGGCGGATTCCATGCCTGGCGGGCGGCGAACCTCCCGGTCCAGCCGGCCCGGTCCCTGGGCTGAAGGGAGAGGCGCGGGCCGTCGTCGCCCGCGAAACAGTTGGAGTCCGAGCCCGTCGACCCTCGCCTCTAGGCCTCAAAAGATTAAAAGCGACCGGTCGGTCTTTTTGTGTTAGCCTTCTTCCATGACCGATGGAAGGCTCGTGCGCGGGGAACGGACCCGCATCGCCGTGCTTGACGCCGCCGTCTCGATGGCCTCGGTGGACGGGCTGGAGGCGATGACGCTGGCCCGGCTCGCAGAGGCCACCTCGGTCAGCAAGTCCGGGCTGTTCGCGCACTGGCCGGACAAGGAGACCCTGCAACTCGCGGTCGTCGCGCACGCCGTCGAGGGATGGACACGGCACATCGTGACCCCGGCGTTCGCCGCCCCGCGCGGGGTGCGCCGGCTATGGGCGCTGCATGAGCGGCGGATGGAGTTCTACGCGGGCGGCGTGCTGCCCGGGGGATGCTTCTTCGTCGCCACCGAGGCCGAGTACGACGATCGGCCAGGCCCGGTCCGCGACGTCCTCGCGGCGGCGATCAACGATTGGCTCGGGGTCATCAAGACGATGGCCGAGCAGGCGGTCGAGCTTGGCGAACTGCGCCCCGACACCGACGTCGGCCAACTGACGTTCGAGATTGAGGCGCACGGCCACGCCGTGGTCACCCTTGGTCGGCTGCTGCGCGCCGAGCGCTCGGCGGCCTACGGCCGCAAGGCGGTCCTTGACCGGCTGCGGTCGCTGTCACCCGTGCCCGAACTGCTGCCTAAGGAGTGAGGCATGTCAACGTATGGCGTAACCGAGACCGTCGACGTTCATTTCGAGGATCTGGACGCGCAGGGCGTCGTACACAACGCCCGGTACGTGCTGCTACTTGAGCGAGCGATGTCGGCCTACTGGACCAGGAACGGCTACCCCTGGGACCCGTCCTCACCGCAGTTCATGAGCGTGTTCTTCGTGGTCAAGGAGTTCACCATCACCTACCACGCGCCGATCACCCGGCCCGGGCCGGTCAGCGTCCAGTTCTGGATCGACCGCCTGGGCACGACCAGCGCGGTGTACGACTTCCGGGTGGTGTCACACGACGAGACCGTGACTTACGCGGAGGGCCGCCGGGTCCAAGTGCGGCTAGACCCGACGACGCTGCGCCCGGCCGTCATCGGCCCGGAACTGCGCGCCGCGTGCGAGCCGCTACTCGGCCGCGACGCGCGAGAGCACGATGTCCAGCCAGCCTGACGTGCACGGCCTGCCCGGAAACGATACCGGCCGGGACCGACGTACGGCGCCCGACATTTGCTAACTCTCACGCATAACCATATGACTCAGCGTAGTGTTTGCAGGGTCCGTGGGGGCCGCGGTCGCGATGCCGGGGAACGAGGTGTGCCGGTGGACACTCAGCGGATCGACGTGCGGCGCGAGCCGCTTGTGGTACGTGACGGGTGCGCGCCTGAGCGCATACCCGCCGGGCGCTGGCCGTCGGACGAGGCGCTTGTCAGAAGCGAGCAGTTCGCGGTCAACGAGGCCATCGCGTATCTCGCCGATGACGGGCACGGGCGGGGACGGGCACGGGGACGATGACGGGGACGGGGACGGGCACGGGGACGGCGGCCGGCAAGACAGCGAGAGCAGGGACTGGGTGTTCGGCGTGCACGCGCCGCCTGGGACGGGAGTGGCCGAGGTGTTCGGCGACCTCGTCGCGGCGATCGTCACCGAGCGTGCCCGCCGCATCGCCGAGCTGGCTACCCCGGCGGCGGCGTTCGGGGAGACGCGCACCTGGGGACCGCACACGGTCACCGAGCCGGTCGGGGAACTGGCTGGCTTCGAGATCGTCCTGACGACTCCAGATCCCGGCGACGGGCTGGTCAGGTCGGGCACCGGGCTGCCGCCCATCGGGACGGCATGGCGAGACCGCGCGGTCCGTGCCGACTACTTCGCGTCCACGGCACGGCTCGCCGACGGGGTCGGGGCCTGGGCGATGCTCGCCGCCCGGCTCGGTGACCGGGCCGTCAACCGGGCCTTCGCCGACCGCTGGTGGCACGGCGCGGTCCGCGGCGCCGACGTCCTCTTCCCCGCGGGCGAGTCGATGGCCGCCGCGCTGCGGCGGCTCAAAGGGACGACGGTCTACTGGCCGGCGTGCGTCTCCTGGTTCAGGTCCGCGCTGGAAAAGGTCAGGCGCCTGGCAGCAGAACGGACGGAGGTGGCAGCCGCCCTCACCCGTCTCTCCCTCCTCGAGCAGGCCTGTGAGGAGGCTTCCCTGTCGGTCGAGACCGCGCGGTGCGGGCTGGCGGACCTGGTAGCGCGCGAGCCCGCCGCGCGCGCGGCGGTGACCTCGGCCGAGGAGGCGCACCTGGCCGCGCTCGCCGCCCTCGGGGCGCATGAGCTTGGCCGGCCAGAGCTGGCGGCGATGACCCCGCAGGTTGTGGCGGCGCTGTGGTCGCACGGGGCGCTCTCTGTCGCGCTCGCCGACGCGGTACGGCAGGGCCGTAACATGCGGAGCTGGTCGATCGCACGCCGGGAGCTGCGCGCGGCCTGCGCGACGGCGGAGCAGAGCTGGGAGCAGGCCCTCCACAAGGCGGAAACGCTGCGGGCGGACGTGACCGCGGCGCGGTTGGCCGTCGATGACTGCGCCACGGCGCTGTCCAGGCTGACCGCGGAGATGGAGCCGCTCGCCGCGGTGGCCGCCGCGGCCAGGCAGCGATGGGGCGACTGCGTTCCCGTCGGTCCCTCGCAGGCCGAGACCGAAGACCCGGCGCTGATCGAATGGCGCGAGACGTCGGCGCCCTGGGCGGATGAGGAGTACGCGAAGGCCCGTGCCGAGGCGTTTATCGCCGCACTTGAGTTGCACAAGGCGCTCATCGTCGCGCAGGCGGACGTCTTCGAGGCGAACCTCGCCGCCCTGATGGAACTCATCGCGACGGATCCCGGGCCCGCCGACGACCCTGACTTCCAGGGAGCGGACACCGAGCTGGCCGGCTTGCGGCTTGCCGCGTGGCAGTCGTTCTTCCTCGTGGTGCCGGCGGTGCACGTGGCGTTCGACGCGGCGGGATCGCTGTTCGACGGCCTCGGCGCCGACTCGCTCGGCTGGCTGCTCGCCGCCGGCGCCGACCGGCTCGCCGCCGAGGACGTGCCCGGCCTGCTCGACCGCTTCCACCGCGCGGTCTTCGCCGGGGACACCGTGCTCGCGGGACCCCGCCAGGAGACAGCCGAGACCGTCGGCATTTCGCTGCCCGCACAGGCCACCGCCCAGGACCTCGCGGACCTGGTGGTCCGCTACGGCACCTGGCTGCCGGCCGGACCGCCTGCCGGACCGCGCCACGAGGCGCAAGCCCGCTGGGTCGGCATGCCGCTGCGCGTGGTCCGCGGCCAGGACCGGACCACGGTCGACCGCCGCAACGACCTCGCCTACGACGGCCTGCT
>CAVXAB010000044.1:0-185121 GCA_963759545.1 uncultured Actinomycetota bacterium | reverse complement strand
TGGCAGGTCCAACGATCCACCATCTTTGAGCGCCGGACTCCACCACTTCGATTCGCGTGAATTGTCCGGCTAGCCGCCATTCCCGGCGGCTGGCCTGTTGCCGGTCGTCCCGGTCACGGGCTAGGCCAGGCCCAGGCCCGGAGCCAGGCCCAGAGCCAGGCCCAGAGCCAGGCCCAGGCACGAGCCGGGCCCCAGGCCCGGGCCCAGGCCCAGGCGCGGGCGGGCGAGGCCGCCCTGCCCGCGAGTCCGTCAGTCGTCGAGCGGTACGGGTTTCCCTGTGTTGGCATCGGTCAGCAGGATTGCCTCCACGGGGCAGGACATCGCGGCGTCCCTCACCTGGTGGTCGGGCTCGGTCAGCGCTCGCACCGGGCGAGAGTGCTGCGACTCGTCGAAGGTGAACCGGTCCGGCGCGGTGCCCACGCACACGCCCGAGCCGATGCATACCCCGGCATCGACCGTCACCCGCCACGTCACGCGTCGTCCCAGGTGACAGGAAGCTCGCGCATGCTGGCGATGCTCTGCCCGGCGCGGAATTCGAGCTCGGACATCGGCACGGCCATCCGCAGTCCCGGCATTCGCGTGAGCAGCCCGCGGAGCGCCTCCTGCAGCTCCATCCGGGCGAGCTGCGCGCCGAGGCAGTGATGGGCGCCCGCGCCGAAACCCAGGTGGGTCTTGGGCGCACGCCCCACATCTAGTCGGTCCGGGTCGTCAAAGACGCGGGGGTCCCGGTTGGCGGCGTAGAACGCCGGCAGGACGGTTTCCCCGGCCGGGATCGTGACCCCGCCGAGGCATACCTCCTCCCGGGTGACCCGCGCCAGCGGGACGAACCCGCTGCCGGCGATGACCACGTACCGCACGAGTTCTTCCACCGCCGCCGGGATAAGGCCCGGGGCGGCGCGCAGCTTGGCCAGCTCGCCCGGGTACTGGGACAGCGCCACCAATGACATGTTGATCGAGTTGGCGGTGGTCTCATGACCGGCGCCAAGGAGACCGATGCAGAACTTGACGAGTTCGAGTTCTGAGAGTTTTCCTGCCGCGTCGCGGGCGTCGATGAGCACGCTGATCAGGTCATCCCCTGGCGCCCGGCGCTTCTGGGCGATCAGCTCCTCCATGTAGCGGCCCATGGCCGCGTATGCCTGTTGTATCTCGTCTGTGGACCGGCTCCAGTCGCCGAATATCACATTCGACCATGCGTGGAAACGATCGACGT
The DNA here is from genome assembly GCA_963759545.1 of uncultured Actinomycetota bacterium. Lineage (GTDB taxonomy): Bacteria > Actinomycetota > Actinomycetes > Streptosporangiales > Streptosporangiaceae > Trebonia. The sequence continues at coordinate 183,911 of CAVXAB010000044.1, read as the reverse complement.
CCGCTATGGGTACGCCGAGCAGCAGGCATATCACGCTCGCCGGGACCATGAGCGAGAAAGAGTGTGAAAGGTCAGTAGGCCGCGGCCCGGCAAGCAGCGCGTCGATCAGGTCATCGACGATCCGGGCGACTTGCGGGCGAAGGCCCTGAATGCGCTTCTCGGTGAACGCGCCCGCCACCAGTTTTCGCAGCCGGGTGTGCTCCGGCGGGTCCATGGAGACGATGCCGTCGGCGAGCGTCGCTTCTACGCCGTACACCCGGCGGCCGGGGGCGAACAGCAACGCGCGGGAGTAACGTGGGTCGATCAGCACTTCCCGCGTCTCAGCGAAACCGGTGACCAGCCACGCGGTGGAATCGTCCGGCAACCGGACCTTGTTGACCGGGCCTTTCTCCGTGAGTTCCCGCACTTCCTGAGCGGGGTCGTAGGGCACCGGGGAGGGCGGGAATGGGAACCGCGGAGCCTCGGACTGAGTAGACATGTGCGCAAACCTCCGGATGCTGCCTTACTCCGGATTCGACTCTACCGGCGAGCGTATTTCATCGACACCCCGAAATCATGATCAATTTCGCCGGAAGAAAATTTCGCACGGAATGACGATTTCTCGGTCGAGAATGGCAGGCTTTTAGAAAAGGTATCGATTCAGTAAAGACGAAAATCCTACTGGTCGGGAAAGAGGGCGGCGCTGAGCGTGGTGCGGACCCACTCCTCTAGCTCGTCGTAGCCGTAGCCTGCCTGGCGCACCAGCTGGTGGTGGGTCTCAGGGCTGGCGATCGCCCAGGCGGTGTCGGCGGCGACGCCGGGGGAGAGCCCGGGGCGCAGCGCCGGAGCGGGGATCCGCGCGAACAGGGCGTGGAAGGCCTCGCGGCGCATCTCGCTGAGCCGTTGCCAGTCGGCGGCGATGTCGGGGTCGGTGGCGGCGGCGTCCCGGTAGGTCTGCCAGCCGACCGCCGCGCGCTCGGCGAGCAGCCGGTACTGGCGGGCGAGGTGCGCCACGAGGCGGCGGGGATCGGCGGCGTCCTCGGGGCTGAGGGTAGCGGTGATGACTGTCGGCGGCACGCCGCGCGTCAGCGAGTCCTCGTCATCGCCGGTCACGGCTGTCTGCAACACCGCCTCAAGCAGGTTCCGCTTGTTGCCCCAGTCGTTGTACAGGCTCTGCACCGAGACGCCGGCCCGGCCGGCGATGCGGCTCACGGTGGCCGCCGCGTAGCCACGTTCGGCGAACTCGGCCGCCGCCGCCGCGAGCAGTCGCCGCCGGGTCTCGCGCCTGGTGACCTCGCCCGCCTCCCGCTGCCTGCTGACCTGCCGCGCCCCGGCCTGCTCGGCTTGCGGTGCCGCCGGCCGTGACGGCCGACTGGTCCTGGTGGCGCTGTTGTCTGGGCTGGTCATGAGGCCATCTTACTACGCTCTTGACTCACATTCAAAAGCTATTGACTGCCGTTAAAAAGCTCTGTAATGTCATTCTAAAGCATAGGAACGAAGGAGCAAGAAGATGGCAACCATGAACCCCCTGGCCGCGAAGCCAGCGAAGCCAGCGAAGCCAGCCAGGCCGGGCACGCCGGCCAAGACAGCCAAGGCCGCCAAGACAGCCAAGCCCACAGCCAACCCGCGCGCCGTCCGCCCCGCCGCGGTGACCGCGGTGGTCTGCCTGGCGCTGGCCGCGGTGGTGGCCGCGATGTCGTCGCTGAACGTGGCGCTGCCCGGCATCGCCAGGGCCACCCACGCCAGCCAGACGCAGCTGGCCTGGGTCATCGACGCCTATTCCCTGGTGTTCGCCTCGCTGCTGCTGCCCGCCGGCGCCATCGGTGACCGCTTCGGCCGCCGCCGGGCGCTGATCGCCGGCCTGTCGATCTTCGGCGCGGGGTCGGCGGTGGCGATGACCGCGCACTCCGCCGCCGAACTGATCGGCCTGCGGGCCGTCCTCGGCCTTGGCGCGGCGCTGGTCATGCCCGCCACCCTGTCCACCATCACCGGCACCTTCCCCGGCGAGCAGCGCACCAGGGCGGTCAGCGTGTGGGCCGCGGTGGCCGGCGGCGCCGCCGTGCTCGGCCTGCTCACCTCGGGCATCCTCTTGCAGGTGTGGTCGTGGCCGTCGGTGTTCGGGCTGAACGTCGTCCTGGCGTGCGCCGCCATCGCGGGCACCATCCGGTTCGTGCCCGAGTCCGCCGACCCGGCGACTCCGCGCGTCGACATCACCGGCGCGATCCTGTCCGTGCTCGGCATCGTCGCAGTGGTGTACTCCATCATCGAGGCGCCAAGCCAGGGCTGGGTGTCGGTCCGCACGCTGGCGGGCCTGGCCGCCGGGGCCGCGATCCTGGCCGGCTTCGTCGCCTGGGAGTTGCGTCGCCGCGCGCCGCTGCTCGACCCGCGGGTCTTCGCCCGCCGCAGCCTGGCCGCCGGCAGCCTGTCGATCTTCGTGCAGTTCTTCGCGCTGTTCGGGTTCATCTTCATCGTCCTGCAGTACCTGCAGCTCGTCCGGGGTGACTCCGGCCTGCTCTCCGCGGTGAGCATGCTGCCCATGGCCGCGACCATGATGCCGTCGGCCCGGCTGGCCCCCGCCCTCGTCGCCCGGCTCGGCGCCAGGAAGGTCTGCGCCAGCGGGCTGGCGCTCATCGCCGCGGCCATGGCCGTCCTGTCGCAGCTGACCCCGGCGAGCGGCTACTGGCTGCTGGCCACCGGGCTGGTCGTCCTCGGCGCCGGCATGGGCCTGGCCATGACCCCGGCGACCAGCGGCATCACCTCGGCGTTGCCGGCCGCGCAGCAAGGGGTCGGATCGGCGCTCAACGACCTGTCCAGGGAAACCGGCGGGGCCGTGGGCATCGCGGTGCTCGCCAGCATCCTGACCGCCACCTACCAGAGCCACCTCAGCCTGGACCACGTGCCCGCCGCGCAGGCCGCCGCGGCCCGGTCCTCGGTCGCGGTCGCCACCCGCTTGGGCGGCACTGTCGCCGCGCACGCCCAGGTGGCCTTCGCCGACGGAATGCAGCTCGCCCTGCTGATCACCGCGGGAATCGTCGCCGCGGCCGCCGTCAGCGTCGCCGTCCTCATGCGGCAGTCCGCGCGGTAAGAAATGCAAGAATTAGCCGAACGACTTGTGGTGTCACTCCACGCCAGGCCAGTACCCGGCGGCGTGGGCCAGCGCCCGGCCTTCGAGAATCGTCACCAGCTTATGGAACAGCGCCCCCGCCTCGGGGGCGCTCCAGTCTGCGGCGAGCACCTCCCCGGGCAGCCCTGGATCGCGGAAGGGCAGCTTGCGCCAGTGGTCGACCACCCCGAGGTAGGTCACGAAGGCCTGCTGCGGGCCGATCGCCGCCCGCGTCTCCAGCGTGGCCGCGACCTCGGCGTAGCGGGCGATGAAGTCACGGTAGGCCCCGTCGATGCCGGCCAGGTCCCAGCTGGAGTACAGCAGCGTGGTGAGGTCCTGCCCGCCGACGTAGTCGCCGACGAAGATCGCGGCGTACTTGTCCAGGCCAAGCTCGGCGATGGCCTGCTCCGCCGCCGGGCGCATCCGCGCGGGCGCGATCCACATCGCGGTCCCGACGTTCCCGAACCCCAGGTGGGTCAGGTGCCCGCGCAGCTGGTGCCGCTTGGCCCGCGCCGACTCGGGGACGGAGAAGTTGACCACGCACCAGCCGTCGGCCAGGTCCGCCGGCTGCCGGGCGTGCCAGATGAGCTCATCGCCCGCGGCGAGCGTGGCGCCGGCCAGCGGCGTGAGCGCGTAGCCGCGCGCCCCGCCCCGGCTCTCGGCGGCCAGCCAGCCGCGCTGCTTGAGCCGGAACACGGCGGTACGCACGCTCGGCGCGTCGAGCCCCAGCTGGGTCATCAGGTCGACGGTTCCGGCGATGGGCATCCAGTCGCCCATCCGGCGGACGACAGAGCCAAGGAAGCTGACCACGACGGTGCGGGACCTGCGCGAGCGTGCCGCGGACGGTTCCTCCGCTGACTCACTCATTCGTTCCATTGTGCCGGATACCCCTCGCCGCTGATCATTGTTGCGCCGGACACGGTCCCCGCCGGTCAGGCGGTCACCGATTCCGGCGCAGGCGTCCACCGCACGTGCGCGGCGCCGGAAGGTGCCGCCCGCAGCAGCGACAGCCGCGGCGGGATCTTGTCGGTCCGCGACGAAGGCGGCTTGCGGCTGCCTGCCTGCCACTGCACGGGCCACCGCGCGCCGTCGCCGGCGTAACCCTGCTCGGCCGCCGCGTGCAGCGTCCACTGCGGGTCGAACAGGTGGGTCCGGCCGAGGGCGCACAGGTCGGCGCGCCCGGCCAGCAGGATGGAGTTCACGTCGTCGTAGCTGGAGATGGCACCGACCGCGATCACCGCGACGCCGGCCGGCCCGGCGACCTGGTGCCTGATCTTGTCGGCGAACGGCGTCTGGTAAGACCGGCCGAACGCCGGCCGCTCGTCCTTGCTGACCTGGCCGGAGGACACGTCGATCGCCGCCGCGCCGTGCGCGATGAAGGCCCGCGCGATCTCGACCGCGTCGTCGGCCGTGATGCCGCCAGGCACCCAGTCGGCGGCCGAGATCCGCACCGTCACGGGGACGGCGCCGCCAGCGGCCGCGCGGACCGCGTCGAAGACCTCGAGCGGGAACCGCAGCCGGTTCTCCAGCGGCCCGCCGTAGCGGTCGGTGCGCGTGTTCGACACCGGGGAAAGGAAGGAGCTGAGCAGGTACCCGTGGGCGGCGTGCACCTCGATCAGGTCGAAGCCGGCCTGCACGCCGCGGCGGGCGGCGGCGGCGAAGTCGGCGACGAGCTTGTCCATGTCCGCCCTGGTCGCCTCCCTCGGCACGTGGCAGCCGGCCCCGTACGGCAGCGCCGAAGGGCCGATGACCTCCCAGTTGCCGTCCGGCAGCGGCTCGTCCATGCCCTCCCACATCAGCCTGGTCGAGCCCTTGCGGCCGGAGTGGCCAAGCTGCAGGCCGATCTTCGCGGTGGACCGCTGGTGGACGAAGCGGGTGATCGCGGTCCACCGGTCGCGCTGCTCGTCGGTCCACAGTCCCGGGCAGCCGAGCGTGATCCGGCCCTCCGGCGACACGCAGGTCATCTCCGTCATCACCAGGCCCGCGCCGCCCAGGGCCTTGGACCCCAGGTGGACGAGGTGGAACTCGCCTGGCACGCCCTCTTCTGCGCTGTACATGTCCATCGACGAGACGATGACCCGGTTCTTCAGCAGGAGCGAGCCGATCCGGGCCGGGGTGAACATCGCGGGGATGCCCGGGGGGTTCGTGGGGTTCCCCGGGGGGTTCGGGGGTTTCCCGGGGAGCTTGGCGTGCCGATCGGGGCGGGAGCCCCGCGCATGCCGGGGAGACGGTCCCCCCGGGAGATAACAGCGCGACGCGCGAATTCAGCCTCGACGCGCCCCGCGAACTCCTCATCGCGTTCCCTGAGGTTCGCGAAGGTGATCCGCCGGGAGCGGGTCAGCAGGTTGAACGCGAACTGAGCGGGGTCCTGCCCGGCGTACATGCCGATGTTCTCGAACCACTCAAGCGACGCCTGGGCCGCGCGCTGGGTGGACTCCACCACCGGCTTGCGCTCGGCCTGGTAGGCGTCGAGCGCGGCCTCGACCGACGGGTGCTCGTGCAGGCAGGCCGCCAGCGCGAGCGCGTCCTCCATGGCGAGCTTGGTGCCCGAGCCGATGGAGAAGTGCGCGGTGTGGGCCGCGTCGCCGAGCAGGACCACGTTGCCGTCATGCCAGCGCGCGTTGCGGACGGTGCGGAAGTTGAGCCACTTGGAGTTGTTGGTGAGGATCTGGTGGCCGCGCAACTCGTCGGCGAAGATCTCCCTGATCCGGCCGACGGCATACTCGTCGCTGGCGCCCGGCGGGAAGTCGTCCTGCTCCGTCTTGTCGAACCCGGCGGCGCGCCACACCTGCTCGTGCATTTCCACGATGAACGTCGAGCCCGCGGCGGAGTACGGGTAGCCGTGGATCTGCATCGTGCCCCACGGCGTCTGCTTGACGAAGAACTGGAACGCCTCGAAGACCAGGTCGGTGCCGAGCCAGATGTACTTGTTCACCCGCTGGTCGATGTCGGGGCCGAACGCGGCGGCGTCCCGCGTGCGGATCGCGGAGTTGACGCCGTCGGCGGCGACCACCAGGTCGTGCGTGGCGCGCAGCCGCGCGACGTCCGGCGCCTGCGTGCGGTAGCGGACGTCCACGCCCAGTTCCGCCGCCCGGTCCTGGAGGACCCGCAGCAGGTCCTTGCGGCTCATCGCCGCGAACCCCTGCCCGCCGACCGTGAACCGCTCCGTGCCGCCGCCGGAACCGGTAACCATGATGTCGATGTCGGTCCACCGGGCGAAGCGCCGCTCCATCTGGTCGTGGACGACGGGATCGGCGCCCTCGATGCCGCCCAGGGTCTCATCGGAGAACACGACGCCGAACCCGAAGGTTTCATCCGGCGCGTTCCGCTCCCACACCGTCACCTCGTGCCGCGGGTCGAGCCCCTTCATCAGCGCGGCGAGGTACAGGCCGCCAGGGCCGCCGCCGGCGATCGCGACCTTCATGCCCCCGCCTCCGTCGTCGCGGCCTCTGTCGCGTCAGCCTCCGCCGCGATGGCCTCGCGCAGCTTGAAGTGCTGCATCTTGCCGCTCGCGTTGCGCGGGAGCGAGGTTGTGAAGCGGACGTCCCGCGGGTACTTGTACGGTGCCAGCTGGCCCTTGACGTAGTCCTGGATCTCCCTGGCCTTGGCGTCGTCGCCGGCCACGCCGTCGTGGAGCACGACGAACGCGCAGACGACGGTGCCGCGCTCCGGGTCAGGCTTGGCGATCACGGCGGACTCCACCACGTCCGGGTGGGTGTCGATCGCGGATTCGACCTCCGGGCCGCCGATGTTGTACCCGGAGGAGACGATCATGTTGTCGGTCCGGCCCTGGTACCAGAAGTAGCCGTCGTCGTCTTTCACGAAGGTGTCCCCGGTGACATTCCAGCCGTTGACGACGTACCCGGACTGCCGCTCGTCGTCGAGGTAGCGGCAGCCGACCGGGCCGATCACCGCCAGCCGCCCCGCGACGCCCGGGGCGGCCTCGTTGCCGTCGGCGTCGAGGATGGCGGCCCGGTAGCCGGGGACCGGCTTGCCGGTGGCCCCCGGCCTGATGTCGTCGTCGGCCGCGCTGATGAAGATGTGCAGCATCTCGGTCGCGCCGATGCCGTCGATGACCCGCAATCCCACGTCGTCCCGCAACCGCTGCCAGGTCTCGCGCGGGATGTGCTCGCCGGCGCTGACCGCGGTGCGCAGCCCGGACAGCCGGCCGGCCCTGCCGTCCCGCAAGATCTGCCGGTAGGCCGTGGGCGCGGTGGCGAGCACCGTGACCTGGTGCTCGGCGACCATGTCGGCGAGCTGGGCCGGCGTGGCCGTCTCGGTGAGGAAAGCGCACGCGCCCGCGCGGAGCGTGAACACGACCAGCATCCCGAGGCCGAACGTGAACGCGAACGGTGCCGTGCAGGCGACCAGGTCCGCTGGCCGCAGCCGCAGGGTCATCTTGCCGAAGGTGTTGTCGATCGACAGCAGGTCGCGGTGGAAGTGGGTGGTGATCTTCGGGACGCCGGTGCTGCCCGACGTGGGGCCGAACAGCGCCACGTCGTCGGCCGCGGTGTCGGCGGCGGCGAAGTCGCCTGCCTTGCCGCGGATCAGGCGGGTGAGGTCGTCGGCGCCATCGCCGCCGTAGGCGACGATGCGCAGGCCGGGAGCGGTGCTGTCGGCGACCAGGCGGACGTCGTCGGCGTGCCGGTGATCGACAAGCGCGATCGAAGGCCTGGTCTTGGCGACGATCGGCGCGAGCTCGCGGGCCCGCAGCGCGGCCATCGTGGTGACGACGATGCCGCCGGCCTTGATGACGCCGAGCCAGGCGGCGACGGTCCACGGGTTGTTCGGCGCGCGGAGCAGCACGCGGTTGCCGGTGACCAGGCCGAGATCCTCGGTCAGCACCCGCGCGATCTGGTTGGCCCGCGCGCGCAGTTCGCCGTAGGTCCACACCGCGCCGTCCTGGGTCTTGAGCGCGGGCCGGTCCGCGCCGTACACCGCGGTCGGCACGTCGATGATCTCGGCGGCCGCGTTCAGCCGCTCGGGGTACTTCAGCAGGTCGGAGGTGAACTCAAGGAGCGGCCACTGCGCCGCGGGCGGAAGGTTGTCGCGGGCGAAGGTGTCCGCGTAGCCGGTGCGGGCCAGCGGCATCATGGCCGTCCTCCAGGGGCGGTTCCCCCAGGGACGGTTCCCCCAGGGACGGTTCCCCCAGGGACGGTTCCCCCAAGAGCGGTTCCCCCAGGGACAGTTCCCCCAGGCACAGTTCCTCCAGACACCGTGCGGATCATCCCTTCCTGGACAACGGTCGCCAGGTGAGCGCCGTCGGAGTCGAAGAAGCGGCCGGTGGCAAGCCCCCGCCCGTCGCCGGCGGCGACCGCCCGCTGCGCGTAGAGCAGCCAGCCGTCGGCCTTGCCGCGACGGTGGAACCACATGGCGTGGTCGAGGCTGGCGGTGACCAGCCGTTCATCCGCCCAGGGCAGGCCGAGGACGCGCAGCACCGGCTCGAGGATCGTGTAGTCGCAGACATAGGCGAGCGCCGCCACGTCGCGCTGCGCGCTTGTCAGCCCGTCGACCTGGCGCAGCGCGTCGAACGGCCGGATCCAGACCGCTTGCTGTGGCAGCCTGGCCCCGTCCACCGTCAGGTACACCGGACCGGGAACGTGGCGCATGTCGAAGCCCCGGCCGCCCGACCAGTACGCCTTCGACTCGGCCGTCATCGAGCCGCCGGAGCGGTCCGCCAGGTACTCCGCCGAGCTTGGCAGCGTCTCCGGTGCCGGGATGCCGGCCGGGAACTCCGCCGCGTACTGTCCGCCTGCCTCGCCCGCGGCGAAGCTGGCGAGGCAGGCGTAGACGGCCTTGCCGCGCTGGAACGCGCGGACCTGCCTGGTGCTGTACCCGCGCCCGTCGCGCAGCAGCTCGACCTCGTACCGCACTTCGGCACCGATGTCGGCCGGGCGCATGAAGTAGGAGTGCATCGAGTGCAGCGCCTTGCCGTCGTCGACGGTCCGCTGTGCGGCCACCGCCGCCTGGGCGACCAGGTCGCCGCCGTAGGCCTTGGGCCAGGGGCACGGCTGGGTGACGCCGGTGAAGGCGACGTCGAACCGCTCGGGGCGGGCCGGCTTGAGCGCGACCGCGTCGGTGAAGATCGTGGAGACGGGCGGCGTCATGGGCGCTCCAGCCAGTCCGGCAGCTCGCCGTCGCCGACCTGCGGCAGGTTCACCACGATGTTCTCCGGGGTGCGCGCGGTCATCCAGGTCAGCGGCCGGTTGCGGTCGAGATTGCACTCGACGTGCGGCAGGAACGGCGGGACGAATACCCAGTCGCCTTCCGCCATGTCGAGGTAGTCGGCGAACTTCTCGCCGAAGTAGATCCGCGCGCGCCCTGACAGCACGTAGCCGCCGGTCTCCGCCTCGCCGTGGTGGTGCGGTACCGAGCGGTACCCCGCGTCGTTGCGCACCTGGCCGAACCAGATCCTCGTGGCCGGGGTGTGCTGCGCGCTCACGCCAGAGACGCGGGTGGCGCCGTCGGACTGCGCGGTGCCGCCTGGCTCGTGTCCCGCCCGGGTGACCACGGGAACGACCGCGCCGCCGGCGCTGGCGTACCGCGAGTTGTCGCCTTCGAGCACGTACTTGCTGAGGTCAGGTTCCACGTGCGGCTCCCGTCGTCTGCCGAATACATTTCATTATCTCCACGATCGTTGGTGATCTGTCAATATCTGTTAAGCTGAGCCTGAACCTGCCGCCCGGCCATGAGGAGCTCGCGGATGACCACCAGCCAGCTGCCCGTCCCCGTAAACCCGGCCGCGCTGCCTGCCCCGAGTGGCTACTCGCACGGCACGCTGGCAGGCAACACCCTCCATCTGGGCGGCCAGACGGCGCTCGACGCGGACATGCGGATCGTCGCCGGCGGGATCGTCGCGCAGTTCCGCCAGGCCTTCGGCAACCTGCTCACGGTGCTCCGCGCGGCGGGCGGCATTCCCGCGGACCTGGTGAGCATCACCATCTACCTGACCGACATCCCGGACTACCAGGCGCACGGCAAGGAGATCGGCCGTGCCTGGCGCGAGTTGGCCGGACCCGTCTACCCGGCGATGGCGGGCATCGGGACCACGGCCCTGTGGCAGCCCGAGGCGATGATCGAGATACTCGGCGTGGCCGTGATTCCCGATTCACGGCTGGTCGTTCCGGACCCAGCAAGTTCGTGAATCTTCACGAACGTTACATAAGTGACATATACGGCACTGATCGTCATTAATGCGGCCGTCGGGATTTTTCCCGATCGCTCCACCGGATCTCCACAACGGCTGCACAGCGCTCTCACGAGGAACGGCGAGGGTGGATGCCAGATGGCCCACCAAACCGGCCCACCACACGGGACGAGGCCGTCACGTACGCGGGGCATCAACCCCTGAGGAGTACCTGATGACGATCGAAGCCACCACTCACCAGAGCGTCGCCCGCGCCTTCATCCCGGGCTTGCTGCCAAGCGCGGTCCGCGTGCTGGCCGTGACGGCGCGTCCCGGCCAGGAGTCGGCCGACCTGGGCGGGCTGCTCTACGCTTTCCGCCGGTCCGGGGCCAGCCTGAGCCTGCTGTGCCTGACCAGGGGCAAGGCCGCGAGGCAGGGCTCAGGCAACGCGCGGCTCGAGGCGGCGCGGCCGTGGGAGGTTCAGATGGCCGCCGCGATCCTGGGCGTGCGCCAGGTCACCGTCGCCGACTACCGTGACGGGAACCTGCACCACTACAGCACGTCCGACCTGGCAGGACGGATTCAGCAGGCGGCCGTGGAGTACTCCGCCGACCTGGTGCTCGTCGTAGCACCTGAGACCGGTGACATCGGGGACGCGGCCGTCGCCCGCGCGGCGACGGCCACTGCCTTGCGAGCCGGGGTGCCGCTCGCGGGACGTACCAGGCCGGGCGTGTCCGGAGCCTGGATGCTCGACCTGGGTCCGGACGCGGAGCTCGCCCGGGCCATCCAGAAGTCCGCCGTCGCCGCGCACGAGACGCAGGCCGAGGCGCTCCCCGAGCTGTTGCGCAGGCTCGACCAGCTTGACAGCGTGGAGACGCTGCGCTGGCTGGTAAGCCCGGCGCGGGTGCCAGGGCAGCGCGTCAGCCCGTGATCAGCAGACCGGACGCTGGGGCGGCGTGGTGGCAGGTCACGAGGGGCGCCATCCCGCGGCGCGGGACCGTGACGGCCAGGACACCGCCGCGCTGTGCGGGCCCCGGCCCCCGGGCCCCGGCCGATGGTGTCGCAGTAGGCCGCCCCCGTTCGGGAAAATTCGAGAAGCATCAGCCCGAACGAAGGCGCGCTTACCCGGCCGCCCCAGCCGTCCATCTCAGGCTTCGCCGAAGACAGGGTCGCGTTTCTCGAACCGCGCCGTGACCGCCTCCGCCTGGTTCGCGCTGCCGATCAGCGCGCTGATCTCCTCCTGCTCCGCCGCGAAGCCTGAGGCCAGGTCGGTCCGCCCGGCGAGGTCGAGTAGCCGCTTGGCCGCCCGGATCGCGTGCGGGCTGCGCCCGGCGATCTCCTTCGCCATCGCGAGGGCCGCGGCGAGCGGATCGGGGTCGGTGCGCGTCGCCAGCCCGATCGCCGCGGCCTCCTCGCCGCTGACGATCCGCGCGGTATAGGTCAGCTCCTTGGCGACGTCCCTGCCGACCAGTTCTGGCAGCAGCTGGGTGCCGGTCATGTCGGGGATGAGGCCCCACGCCACCTCGAAGACCGACAGCCTCGCGTCGGGGGCGACGATCCTGATGTCGGCGCCGAGCGCGATCTGCAGGCCGCCGCCGAGCGTGTTGCCGCGCAGCGCCGCGATCACGGGAACAGGAAGCTCCGCCCATACGTAGGCCGCGCGCTGCCCGGTCGCCCTGGCAGGCCCGGCGGAGGGCGGGAGCTTGGCGGTCGCGGAAAGCCGTTCGCCGGCGCGCATCGCCTGGAACGCGCCGAAGTCGAGCCCGGCGCAGAAGTCGGGGCCCTCGCCGGACAACACGACCGCCCGCAGTCCCTGCTGGGTCTTCAGCCGCTCGCCGGCCGCCACGAGTGCCTCGAACATCGCGGGGTCGAGCGCGTTGCGCTTCGCCGGCCGGTTCAGCCGAACGTCGGCCACGCCGCCGGCCAGCGTGACGGTCACCCGCTCGGCGGTGTCAGTCGTGGTGTCGCTCATCCGTTCCGCGCTCCGTCCATCGGTGTTGTCCCGGCAGCGACGTTAGCCGACGTCTTTGCCCGCGTCGATGCGGACATCGCCGCCGGCGCCTGAGGGCGTTCCTACGGAGCGTGGCGCAGCTGGATGTCGCCGCGGATCCCGGCGCCGGCCTCGCGGAGCGCGTCCATGACGGCTGCGGCCTCTGCACTTGGCCGGTGCCGGGCTACCGCCACCGTCATCCGCCCCGGCCACCCGGGGTCGTCCACGCCAACCGTGGCGACGCCGGCCGGGACCGAGAGCGCGGCGACCTCAGGCACCAGGCAGATGCCAAGCCCGGCGGCGACCAGCCCGAATCGGGCCGGCCAGCTCCGGCTGGTGTAGGTGATGACCGGGTTGGCGAGGGTGGGCCACGCCCCGAACTGGGGGTCGCCACCGGAATCGTCACCCGCGATCCACGTCTCGCCTGCGAGCTCGGCCACCGGCACGACGGCGGCCGTGGCCAGGCGATGGCCGTACGGGACGGCGACGCGCAGGTGGCCGGCCAGCACCACCTGGCGCGTGAGCCCGTCGAGGTCGTAGCCGGGCAGTCCGGCGCCGGCGCCGATGACGGCGACGGCCAGTCGGCCGGCCCTCAACTGCCGGAGCAGGCTCGGGGTCGCCGCCTCACTCAGGCTCACCGCAAGCCCCGGATGCTCGCTGCGCAGCAGGGCAAGCGCGCGGGGCGCGAGCACGGCCATGGCCGCAGGGAACACGCCAAGCTTTACCCGCCCGGCCAACCGGTCGCCGAGGACGACCAGGTCCTGCTGCAGGGCATCAACGCTGGCCAGTATCCGCCCCGCGTGCTCGACCACGACGGCCCCGGCGGCGCTCACGCGCACGCCCCGCGGCTCGCGGATGAAGAGCGGGTGCCCGGCGGCCGCCTCCATCGCCGCGACCTGCCGTGAAATGGCCGGCTGGGAATAGCCGAGCAGTCGCGCCGCGGCGGTGAACGATCCAGACAGCGCTATCTCGCGGATCACGCGCAGACCCGAGATGGTCACCTCATCCATGTGACCAGCATAGCCATGCGGTTCTTGCATCGGTTCGATGCAAGAGTCTCATTGGACGCATGGATTTCCCGGCGGCTGGCGGGCGTTGGCACACACAGGAGGAACGACTCACCGAACACGGCAGGAGAATGGTCATGACCAACCAAATCGCGGGCGTGTGGCGGCTGCGCAGTGCGGAGCGGACCGCGCACGGGCACACGTCGGACTGGTTCGGGGCGGACCCGGACGGGTTGCTGATCCTCACGGAGGACCTGCACTTCACCGAGGCCATCACGCGGACCGACTTGCCAGCGGTCGCTTCCGGCGACCGGCTGTCGACTTCCAAGGAGGAAGATCGCGCGCTCGCCCGCGGCACCCTTGGCTCATACGGGACCTACACGACCAACGACGACGGGTCCCTTGCCGGTCAGCACGTCCTCGGCTCGACCTTCCCGAACTGGAACGGCACCAGGCGAGGCCCAGGCGACGTCCGCGTGAGCGTGCGCGCCGGGAGGCTCAGCCAGGCCCTCCGCCTCGGCACGGACGATGTCGTCGAGCTCGTCTGGGAGCATGCGGGGACCGCCGGGTCGCCGGCGAGTGGCAACCAGGTCGCCGCCGCGTGGCGCCTCACGTTCGCCAAGGCCGAGACCTCTGGCGGGACCGTCCAGCCCTTCGGCCCCGCGCCGGACGGCTACCTGATCTTCACCGACAGCGGGTACTTCACCGACGTGCTGCACCGGCCCGGCCTGCCCCCGCTAGCCTCAGGCGATCCGCTCGCCGGCAGCGCTGAGGAGAACGCCCGCGCCGTCCGTGACACGCTCGTGGTCCTCGGCACCTACACCGTCGACGCCGACGGCGCCTTCAAGGACGAGGAGGTGCTGCGCTCCTCCTTCCCCAACTGGAACGGCAAGCGGCGGGACACCAGCACCCTCACGGAGACGGTCGAAGGCGACGTCATGACCGAGCACCTTGACGACGGCGAGGGTGTGGTGATCACGATCGGCTTCTCCCGCGAGAAGAAGCCCGCGTGATCGAGGCTGCCGCGCGCTGGTGGACAGGTTGGGCCCGGCCGCCCGGGCAATGTCGTTGACTTCAGTGGCGCGTGGTGACCGTGGGGGCGGTGCGCGGACTGGGACGCGACGCCCGCGCGCGGACCGCGGCGTCATCGACGGATTTCCATGATCATGTGGATTCAGCATCAAATGAGCTGCGGAATCCACATGATCATGGTCGCAGCCGCGGCGGGACCAGGACAATCCGGACGGAACGGGCACGCGCGGGCCCGGCGCGAAGGCGCGGAGCGCCTAGTCGCGTCCTGCTCGTGGAGGAGATGGTGGCTGAGCGTCTGGCGGTGGCCAAGGTGCTCAAGCATCCAGTCGCGCACCGGCGCCGGACCGTCACATGGCACGATCCTTGCGATATGCGTCTCCCAGGCCACTGGTGCGGACGCCGGCCTGCTTCGTAGCGTTCGGCCATGACGTTCTCACTCGATCTCCCCGCCGGGCCGGTGGCCGAGGCCGCGCTGTCGGTCGTTCGCACCTCGGAGAGCAAGTCGATCGCCAACCACAGCGTGCGCAGCTTCTTCTTCGCGCAGCTCCTCGCCGCGCACGAGGGGTGCCTGGACGACGCCGCCTATGACCGTGAGCTGCTCTTCGCCGCGACCGTCATGCACGACCTCGGCCTCGGCGACCTCGCGCACGGCGCGGATCGCTTCGAGGTAGAGGGCGCTGATCTCGCGGCCGCGGTGCTGCGGGAGCACGGTGCACCCGACCGGGACGTCGACCGCGTCTGGGAGGCGATCGCCCTGCACACCTCGCCCGGCATAGCCGAGCGCCGCGGGCTGCTCGCCTACCTGACCCGCGGGGGCGTGGCCATCGACTTCGGGCTCAACGTGAAGGTCGTCAACGGGTGGGAGCAGGAGATCCACGCCGCGTATCCCCGCCTCGCCATGGCCAGGTCGCTGGCCGACGAGATCGTGCGCCGTGCCACCGGTTCGCCGGCCGCGGCCCCGCCCTATTCTCTCGGCGCCGGACTTCTCCGCGAGCGCCAGGCCGACGGCATCACCACCATCGAACGCGCCGCAGCGTCATCCGCCTGGGCCGAATAGGGCCTGCGGGCAAGGTGTACCGAGTTTGCGGGGTTATCGCGCCCGACACGTCCAGCTTTGTACCCCCAAAACTCCCTTTACCTGAGCTGGCTTGCCGAAGACCATGTTCAGCTTGACGAGATCGAGCAAGCGGCCACGCTAGCCACCGACATGGCCGCTCTAGCCGCGCGTACGAATTCCGCCCGCACCGATAGGCGACTGCACTCCATCGCCAGGCAACTCGGTCCGTTCCGTGGAACGCCGAGCGTTGCCGACTTCTTCGACGCCTACCAGTCCGCCTTCCGCCCCCGCGAGGGCAATCGGACCGACTCGCCGCCACCTGACTTACGCGCCGCCGGGACGGACAAATGAGCCGCGACCGGTGATGGTGACCACCAGCCCCTCATCCCGCAGGATGCGCACGCGCTGCGCACCGTCCCCCGCGCCACCCCGTGCTCCTGCTGCAAGTAACTCTCGCTGGGCAGCGGCGCGCGTGGCTCTAGCTCCCCCGACTCGATCATCGCCCGGAGGATGTTTGCAAGCTGCACATAGAGCGGGGTGGGGTCCATGTGGTCAACGTGACGAGCCGAGTTCACCCCATAGACAATACCTGGCCAGCCTGTATAGCTAATATGTCTGGTATGTCTAGCTCGTATTAGACGTCTAACCTGTCTAACCCGTATACTTCATAGTGGTGCGTCGGCGGGGCTGCGATACGTCCGTATCCACTTCCAGGCCCCCGTCGGCGCGCTTCTGTCGTGACCGAGTGGCCACCGGAACCAAGCGAAGGGAGGCGCCGTGCAAGCCGCGCCGATTAGTGAACTGGACACCGACTACACGCCCCGCTACGTCCGCCTTGCAAGGCTGCTGCGAGGGCAGATCGAAGACGGAACTTACACGCGTGGCTCACTGCTGCCATCGCCAACCGACTGCCACAGCGCACGAGGTATCGAAAGCGACCGCACTGCACGCACTCGAAATGCTCGTCACCAGCGTCACGCGCGCCACGTCGAAGCCAAGCCCCATCAGGTCATCTGGCGGGTGCGGCGATGGTTTTCGTGTACGCGCTGATCTTCTGGGCCTCCCTTGGCACCATCTCGGCCTCCGTTCATATGTTCTTCGTGTGGCGCAGCCTTTCTGGCGCGAAGGGACAGCGATACCGCCGACCCTCAACAGAACGTCGGCGGTATCGCTGTCTTCTGGCCTTGATCGGAGGGGGCAAGTGGGAGCTAGGCCTCTCCTGGATCACTTACGTCACCACAGGCGGAGTTCGGGCATGAGATCCGCCTCCGTGTACTCCGAGCACCCGCTCGCGCGTCAGACTGCGAATCGATGCGACAGCCTACTCGTGGCATCGAGAACTAGTAGCATCCAAGAGCGAGCGCCGTAGCTGAGCTTAAAAGGAAATGGTGACAAATGGGAATCGCGGACAAGATTCAAGAAATAGCCATTAAGGTTCGCACGCAGAAGGCGAGCATAGCGACCGAAGAGGGCACTAAGAACGCGTTCGTGATGCCATTTATCAGTACTGTGCTAGGTTACGATGTGTTTAATCCATCCGAAGTAATTCCAGAGTTCATAGCTGACGTGGGGATCAAAAAGGGGGAAAAGATTGACTACGCTCTTGTGCACAACGGCGTAGTTCAGATCCTGATAGATAAAGAATACCGAACCCCTAGACGTACACCATGCTTCCCAGCTCTTCCGCTACTTCGCAGCCACCAACGCGCGTGTCGCTATCCTTACTAATGGCGAAACCTACGAATTCTATACAGATCTCGACACCCCAAATAAGATGGACAACAAGCCCTTCCTCGTTCTTGATCTTACGGCTGTCGACGAGACGCTGCTACCTGAGGTCGCGAAGCTGACGAAGGAGACGTTCTATCTCGATTCAGTTGTCAGCGCTGCTGGCGGCTGAAGTACATCGGCCAGATAAAGCGCTTGCTGGCTGCCGAATTCAAAGAGCCGTCCATTGAATTCCTCCGGCTTTTTGCGTTGACATCTATCCAGGTAAATCTTTTACCCAACATCTCCGTGAAGAGCTCTCACCTCTAGTGACTAAGGCGACCACTCAATTCCTGAACGAGCAGGTCAGAGAAAGGCTAAATACTGCCCTAGAAGATAACAGTAAGGCAGTCAAGGACGAAGTCAAAGATTCTGTCCAGATGTCACCGCTGGACTCTGCGACTGAGGATGATCTTCAAGGGGATATCCATACTACAGACGAAGAACTTGAGGTTACCGTATCGTGCGGGCAATCGTCTGTAGCGAGGTCTCCGCTAACCGTGTCTTTGGCCGGACGGCAAAACGTACTTCGCCGTCATTCTTGATAACAACAGCCGGAAACCGATCGCTCGCCTGTGGTTCAATCGTAAGCAAAGGTATCTCGGCGTCTTTAGCAATGACAAGGTAGAGAGTCGCCTGCCACTCGAATCACCCGAAGACATTTATCACTACGCCGCCCAATTGCGCGCTACCGTCCACAGCTATCTCACCACCGATCCATCTGCGTCGGCAGTCCAGGCGTCCTCGGCTTCCGGTGCGTCGGCCAGTTGGTCCGAGTCCGCAGAGATCTGAAGCGCTCAACATCGGCCCGCCCCCTGCTCGTCGGCCCGCCCTTATGAGTCAGACGAAAGTCAGGATTGAATGAAACCCGAACTGCCCATACCGGACAAAAGGCGTAAGGTTCAATAGTCCGTCACACGTTCGATTCGTTGACTCTTACCAGCTAGTTATGATGCGTCTGCCGTGGTCGGGCGCTCGGTGCCGCGCGCCCTCGATCATTCGGGCGGTATGTCGGCGAGCGCGTCGCGCAGTGCGGCCCGTGAGGTTATGCCGAGCTTGGGAAACACTTGGTACAGGTGGGTCGAGACCGTTCTCGGGGAGAGGAAGAGGCGGGCGGCGATCTCCTTGTTCGTGTGGCCCGCGGCCGCGAGCAGGGCGATCTGGCGTTGTTGCGGGGTGAGCGAGGCGAGGCCGCTGTCGGCCTTGGAGACGGTGATGCCGGTGGCTCGCAGCTCACCGTCCGCGCGGACCGCCCACGGGGTCGCCCCTAGCCGGTGAAAGATCTCCGCGGCGCCCGCCAGCTGCTGCCTGGCGTCGGTAGTCCGCTTGATGCGGCGCAGGTGGGCACCGTAGGCCAACTGGATGCGGGCCAGGTCGAACGGCCAGCGGTCGGTGCCCGGCTGCGCTGATCGCCTGTTCCAGGGCGGCGGTGTCGGTCCTGGGCTCGGTGATCGCCGCGCTGGCGAGGACGACCAGGCGCAGGCGCGGGGAGAGCCGGTCGAGGCCGCAATCGCGGGCGGCGGCGACGTGGGCCGCGGCCTCCGCGTTCGCGGCCGGTATGGATGGCGGCCTCGACAAGGTCGTGGAACACCCACAGGGCGTGCGGTGCGTACGGGGCGAGGACGCCGGGCGGGCTGATGGCGGCGGCGTTGTGGAAGGCGGTCTCGAAGTCCGCCTGGCCGAGGGCGGTGAGGCCCCGGATGTGCGACGCGTAAGCGCGGATGATCCCGGCGCGCCGGGGCGTGGCCCAGGCGTCCATGTCCCTGGCGGTGTCCGTCGCCTGCCGCGCGTCGCCGCGAGCGGCCGCGAGCAGGGCGATGGTGAGCCGTCCGGGCCAGGTCAGCAGGTCGTAGCCGTGGGCGTCGCACAGCTTGAGCCCTTCGTCGACCAGTTGCCTCGGCCTCGTCCCAGCGGCCGGTGTGGAAGGCGTCCTGGCCGAGGAGGAACAGCGCCTCGATGGCCGAGGTGATCGCGCCGCCTTCGCGGCCGTGCTGGATGGCGCGCTGCAGCGGCTCGCGGCACGCCGACAGCCGGTCGAGGTAGGCGACGGCGATGCCGGTGCGGGTGATGCGGGCCGGGCTGACCTGCTGGCCGAGGTCGGCGACGGAGGCATCGGCGCGGGCCAGCATGGCCGGGGTGAGGCGGGCCGGGTCGCTGAAGGTCTTGGCGAGGATCGCCAGGAGCTCGGGCGGTCGCGGCATGAGCCGGTCGACGGTGTTCTGCAGGGGCGGCCACAGGTCGGCGCGGCCGCCGAAGAAGCAGATCATGATCAGGGTGTAGAGCGCCTCGATGAGGACCTTGTCATGCGCGTCGCGTGGATCGTCGAGTTCGCTGATGGCGGTGGTCAGCAGCCGGTGGGCGGTATCGACGTCGCCCGTCGCCGTGGAGCAGGTGGTACGCGCCTGCCACGGCGGCCGAGAGCGGACCGCCCGGGCCTGGATAGGCCCGGCGCGCCTCCGCTAGCAGGCGGGGGGCGTCGCGCAGGTCGCCGGTCCCGATCGAGCCCAGGTAGGCGGCCTCCGCCAGCCGGCCGCTCCTGCCCTTCCCGGTCGGGCTGAGCTCGGCGGCGCGCAGCAGCTGGGTGAGCGGCGCCGACGAAGTCGCCGCGCAGCAGGTTGGCGTGGGCGACCTCCTGCAGCAGTTCGGCGACTCGCTCGTCGGGTTCCTCGGTGGCTTCCGCCAGGTGCCAGGCGTGCCGCTCAGGTTGATCGGCGAGCCGGGCGGCCAGCTCGGCGTGGGCGCCGGCGGCGCTGCGCGCTGGTCGACAGCTCGACGATCGCCGACCGGATGAGCGGGTGGCGGAACGTCAGCCGTTCGGTGGACTCGTTGGCGCGCACCACGCCGGCGCGTTCCGCGGCGCACAGGCCTTCTCTCCCGTGGTCCGCGGCGATCGCCCGGATGAGGCGCAGGTCACCGGTGCCCTCCAGGGCGGCAAGGAGCAGCAGTTCGTAGACCGAGGCGGGCAGCCCCTGGATACGGGAGGCGAAGACGTTCTGCAGCCGGTGGCTGAGGGGTAGCGCCGCCGGCAGGGTCCCGGCGACGGTGTGGGCCAGGTCGCCGAGGGAGACGGGGAGCTCGAGCAGGGCGAGCGGGTTTCCCAGGGCAGTGTCGAGCAGCCGCCGCCGCACGCGCGCTGTCATCACCGGATACCGGCTGGCCAGCAATGCTGTCGACGCCTCATCCGACAGCGGCTCCACCCGCATGACGGACAGGTTTCCCTGGTCGAAGAAGCTGGACTCGCCGGTCCGGCAGGCGGCGAGCAGGCCCACCGGCAGGCCGGTGAGACGGCGGGCCACCATGCCGAGCACGAGTGCGCTCGCCCGGTCAAGCCACGGCAGGTCGTCGACGATCGAGGAGCAGCGGCTGTTCCTTGGCCGCCAGTTGCAGGAGAGCCAGGACCGCGCTGGCGAAGAGGAGCTGCGCTGGCGGCTGCTCCCTCGCCCAGGCCAAGCGCCACGTTCAGGGCCCCGGCGAGCAGCGGGGGCAGCCGGGGCGCCTCGTTGAGGCAGGGGAGCAGGAGCTGGTGGAGGGCGGCATAGGAGAGGTCCGCCTCGAACTGCGAGCCGGTCGCCCGCAGCAGCCTGATCCCTGAGTCGGCGGCGAGGACGGCGGCGAAGTCAAGCAATGAGGTCTTTCCCACGCCCGGGTCGCCCGACAGCAGGAGCGCTTCGCCCGCCCCGCCGGTGAGCTGGCCAAGCAAGTGCCTTTATCCGCTGGATCTCCGGCTCGCGGCCGATCAGGTCCACCGGACCACTGCCCGCCTGACCATGACCTTCGCCGAACCAATCCATCTAACGACCTTCCTCTACGTGCGGAAACCTGTCCAGCTTTCGCGTTGACGGTTTCTGCCGCCGGGACGGTCGCCTCGGAATGGGTGTCTCGCCCGGCAACCCCGGCCGGGCCATGCCGAGCGGAGCCGGGCGAGACGGGAGAGTGGCGCCTTGCTACGGCGCCGCGCTTTCTTTACTGATCGCTGAGGGCCGCCGCGGCCTGGGAGATGACGGCGGCCACGGCGGCCGGGTTGGACACGTAGATGGCGTGGCTCCCCGGGACCTCGCTGACGGTGGCGCCGGTGCGCTCGGCCATGGCGCGCTGGGCGGGCGGCGGGATCATCCGGTCGTCGGTGACGAGCAGGTACCACGACGGCTTGGCCCGCCAGGCCGGTTCCGTGATGGCTCCGCCGAGCGCGTCGAGGCCCCAGGGGACCTGCGAGTCGGCCATGAACGCGGCCTGGGCGGCGGGCACGTCACCGGCGAACGAGGCCGCGAACTTGTCCCGGTCGAGGAACAAGAACCCGTTCCTCGGCGGCAGGATCGGCGGCTGCGGCCCGTCGGCCGGGAAACCGCCGATCAGCGAGTTGACCGACTCGCCCTTGTCGGGCGCGAACGCCGTGATGTAGGCGAGCGCGGCAACGTTCGGGTGGTTGCCTGCCTCGGTGATGACAGCGCCGCCGTAGGAGTGACCGACCAGGACGGCGGGACCGTCGAGGCCGTCGAGGATCAGGTGGGTCGCGGCGACGTCACCCGCCAGCGACAGGGTCGGGTTCTGCACGACGGCCACCCGGTAGCCGTCGGCGGTCAGGTGGTCGTAGACCCCCTGCCACCCGGAGCCGTCGACGAACCCGCCGTGCACCAGCACGATGTTCTTCACTTCCTGACCTGCGTTCACGTGCACTGCCTCCTTCGCCCGAGAGCAGAGCCCCGGGCTCGATTGCATATGACAGGAACGCTAGAGGGACGGCCGCGGGCATCGATTGCGCCAAATGACGTAGTTCGCGGCGCGAACCGCCGCCGCGCCGTGCATCCAGGCCGCGGCCACGCCGTGTCGCCTCTCCGGCGCCGGCCCGGGCGGTATACCCGGCTTGTGGCCCGTGTCACGTTAGCCCCACTAGGGTTCGCACGCCCCAGGAGCATCTGGTATTAGTAGAGAGCGCGAAAAGCGGTCTAGACCATTATGAACCCCCTGGTCAACGCATGGTCTACCGCGGTGCGGCGCTGAACTCACCTCGAGGCCGCCTCATGCAGAGGCGGCTGCTGCCGCGTGCCGTAACGGGCTCGCAGCACGCCGGAAAGGTCTCCGGCGCAATCAGGCGATGAGGCGCTGTCACCGTGCTCTCCGACAGGACGCGCGACCCTGCTCAGGGCCAACTGGAGTGGACTACCCGTCCCCGCATGGCCACGGAGTGCTGACCTGCGCTCCGCCGAAAGGAGAGACGCCGTGATCACCGGGATCACCGAGATCGCGCATATCACTACAAAGCAGGACATGTCCCGGTGGACCCGTGCGCATTCGGATGTGCCCGGCATCAACTGGTCCGTCTTCGCCGGGCCGGGTGGCACCATGATCATCGTTGAGCACGCGGAGGACCGCTGTTCCCTGCACAGGACGAATGGCTCGCCCGAGGTCGCCGCCCCCGTGGCCAGCTCGATCGAGGGCGCCGATAGTCGCCCGCACGAGCGGATGAAGAGCGCTTAGCCGACCTGGGCCGCAGTTACCTGCCCACCCGTTTGAATTTCCGCATGGTTGCCCTGGTTGCCCCTTGCCGGGTGATAGCGGAGCGCACGCGTAACCCAGGGCGACCTTGCACGACCCACGGTGATGCGTCTTCACCGGGGTGACGGGCAGCGTGACGGCTGGCACTGCCTCGCCGTGCACCGGAAACAGCACGCGCAGGTCGGGCGGGGCAAGCTGCTGCCACAGCCAGGCCAGCGCGGCGGGCAGGGCGGCCGCCCAGGCATTAGCGCTGTCGTTCGCGTTGAGCCGGTAGACGGGGACCCGCTCTATCCGGTCCATCGCGGCCGCGAACACGCCCGCGGGCTTGTAGTCGGAGTCGTGGACGCCCGCCGCGATCCAGAAGGCGGGCAAGGGGCTGGTGCTCGCGGTGAGCCGCTCCGCGAGGTAGAGCGGGCTATTGCCGGCTTCAAGCGGCTGGCTGTAGTTCAGCGCCTTGGCGGCCGGGCCGTCGGAGGCACGGAAGTAGCCCTCGATGATCGCGGCGGCGCCGAAGGAACGGCGATGGCGCAGCGCGAGGTTGGCCGCGCAGTACCCGCCCGAGGAGTAGCCCGCCACGCCCCATTCATAGGCATCATGGCTCACCCGGTAATGGGCGAACATGTCGGCGCGCACGTCCTTGGTCAGGTAGGTGTCGTCATAGACGGCGGGTCCGTTCACGCAGTCCTGGTAATTGTGGCCCGACCCGTTGATGGAGGGCATTACCAGGATCATGGGCCCGATCTCGTGCTTGGCGATGAGCAGGTTGACGACCTGGTCGATCCGCAGCACCGTGTCCCACGCGAGCGGTGACCCCGGGGTGCCGTGGAACAGTTCG
Organism: uncultured Actinomycetota bacterium; assembly: GCA_963759545.1. Lineage (GTDB taxonomy): Bacteria > Actinomycetota > Actinomycetes > Streptosporangiales > Streptosporangiaceae > Trebonia. Next base: position 160,522 of record CAVXAB010000044.1, on the reverse strand, counting down.
ACGACGGGGAACCCTACGTGCGCGTACTGCGCCTGGCCGTACTGCGGCGGCAGGTACACAAGCGCGCGCCGGTCATAGCCGCTGAGCTTGCCCGGCAGGTTAACCCAGCCAATGCGGCCAGACTGGATCGCCGACGTGCTAGTCGCCGCCGCGACGGTGCCGAGGTCGCCGGTACCGCCGTGGAAGTCGGCCCACAGCTCGCCCCAGGTCGTGTAGTAGCCGTAGTAGTAATTGACCGCCGCCACGCCGCCTACCATCGCCACCATGATCGACAGGGCGCCGCACAGGATCTTGACCGGCAGCAGGCGGAACCTGATGACGGCCACGAGCAATGCGACGCTCACGATGATCAGCAGCGCGGTCAGCAGCCGCGAGTCAGGTCCCAGCATGCCCCGCAGCCCCCATTGGCCGATTTGTCCCCCAACAGCGTGAAGTTTAGCGATATAAACTTCACATCTAGTTAAGAACGGGGGCCTCCACTTCTGACATCCGTCATAGACGTCGGATCGATACCCGCCGGATACACAAAGGATTTATCCAGAACGTAAGCGGCTTACTCCGTCGCCCACCCAATCTCGCTGCGTCGGGCGGCGTTTACCCGGCTGCCTCCGCCGTCCGGTAAAGAGCCGCCACCGCCGCACCGAAGTCCGCCGCGTAGGACACGTCCGGCGTGTCGCCGCCCTGTTCATAGCCGCCGATCACGCCGATGACCGTCCACTGCCCCGAGGCGCCAGACGCGTCGGCGAGGAATGGACCGCCGCTGGTCCCGTCGGTATAGCCGCCGCAGTCGAATTCCAGTTGCGTGGCGCTGAAGGTCTTCGTCCAGTTCGCGCACGATATCGGCTGGTCGGTGTCGCCCGGGTAGCCGATCACCCGGACGAGCGCGGGCTCCGCCGAGCCGATGCCGAGCCGCTCGGCGCCGGTGACGTTTTCGATGGGCACGCTGCCGCTCGCGTCGGACAGTCGCAGGAAGGCGACGTCGTCATCCTGATCCTGGTCGGACTGCCAGGCCTGGTCGGTGTAGACAGCGCTGACCGGCCAGACGCCGTACGGTTCCTTCCCGTTGGCGTAGCCGGGCACGAACACGACCTGCCCCTGGATGCCGGCCACGCAGTGCGCGGCGGTGACGGCCAGGTCGCCGTGGGTGCTGTGCACGACGCTCGCCGTGCAGAAGTGCGTGCCAAGTTTCCCGCCGCTCGAGGTGAACAGCGCGCCCACGACGGGCACGCCGTCGAAGGCCTGGCTGGTGGTCGAGATCGTGAGCGGCTGGCTCGGCGTCGGACTGCCGGCGGCGTGAATGGTAGCCGCGGCGCCGACGTCCGAGGGGAGGAGCACCGCGGCACAGTAGGCGACGGCGGTGGCGAGGACGGTGAGGATGGTAAGGACGCGGGCCCGTCGGCTTGTGCTCCTGGCGCGGCGCGCCATCCATCTCATTCGCTCACCTCGTCAGGCCTGTCAGGCACCAAGCGTCGGGTGCGTTCCGTTGCGGCCCGCCACTGCAGCGGCACCAAATGGGGGCATGTGCCCCAGTTCGTTGCCTGGCCGACATCTCATTGTGATCTTTTGACCTTGGACAGACTAGAGCGAGATCCTGAGAGTTTCCTGGGAATCCCTGCCTGTGCTGCGCCGCGTGGCGCAGCACGGACTACCCGGGGCCTAGCGGCTCACTCGGCCTCCACCGACCAGAACGCGAGCAGCAGGACGGCTCCGGTGGCGAACGCGACGAGGGTGCCGGCGTCAGTCCAGCCGTTGCTGCCGCCGCGGGTGAGCGCGTAGATCAGCGAGCCGATGCCGAGGGTCGCGGTGATCCCGCCCGGCAGGTCGAGCACGCCGCGCTCGGTGTCGCCAGGCACGAGCACGCCGGTCATGGTGCCGGCGAGCACGGCGACGCCGATCGGAACGTTGATGAAAAGCACCAAGCGCCAGCTGGCGTACTCGGTCAGCGTCCCGCCGAGCAGCAGTCCGACCACCGACCCGAGCCCGGCCATCGCGCCATAGACCCCGAGGGCCTTGGTCCTGGCCTGGCCGGCCGGGAACGTGACCGCGAGCAGCGACAGCGCGCACGGCGCGGCGATGGCGGCGCCGCAGCCCTGCACGATGCGCGCGGTGATCAGCACCGTCTCGTTCTGGGCGAGGCCGCCTGCCATCGACGCGAGGACGAAGACGACGATCCCGGGGCCTCGGCCTCACCGCGCCCGCCTAGCGAGCGGCCGCAGCGGGACGTCAGTTACCCGGCGCCCGGGTAACTCTGGCCGTCATAGCCGGATGCCCGGGTAGAGCGGGTGGCGGCCGAGCAGGTCGGCGCTGCGCGCGCGGCACTTCGCCGCGACCCGGTCATCGAGGGTGTACTTCGCCTTGGCCGCCGCGGCGGCGGGAGCGGTGGCGCGCAGCGCGGCGGTGATGATGTCGGCGATCTCGTCCATCTCCCCGGTCCCGAACCCGAGCGTGGTCAGCGCCGGGGTGCCCAGCCTGACGCCTGAGGTGTACCAGGCGCCGTTGGGGTCGCGCGGGATGCTGTTGCGGTTGGTCACGACCCCGGCGTCAAGCAGCGCCGCCTCGGCCTGCCGGCCGGTCAACCCGAAGCTCCCGGCAACGTCCATCAGCACGATGTGATTGCTGGTGCCGCCGGTCACCAGGCGGGTGCCGCGGCGCAGCAGGCCATCGGCCAGCGCCTGGGCATTGGCGGCCACCGCGGAGGCGTAAGCGGCGAACGACGGCTGCCTGGCCTCGCCGAAGGCGATCGCCTTGGCTGCCATCACGTGCGGCAACGGGCCGCCGAGCACCATCGGGCAGCCCTTGTCCACGAACGGGGCGTACTCGGTGGTGCACAGCACGAACCCGCCGCGCGGGCCGCGCAGCGACTTGTGCGTCGTGGAGGTCACGATCTCGGCGTGCGGCACCGGGTTCAGGTCGCCAGTCAGCACTCCGCCTGCCACTAGGCCGGCGAAGTGGGCCATGTCCACCATCAGCGTGGCGCCGACCTCATCGGCGATCTCGCGCAGTACCCGGAAGTTAGGAGTCCGCGGGTAAGCGGAGTACCCGGCCACCAGTACCAGCGGTCGGAACTCGCGTGCCTGGGCGGCGATCACGTCGTAGTCAAGCAGCCCGGTCTCCGGGTCGGTACCGTAACTGGCCTGCTCGAATAGCTTCCCCGAGATGTTTGGCCGGAACCCGTGGGTCAGGTGCCCGCCGGCGTCAAGCGCCATGCCGAGCATGCGCTGCGCGTGCAGGTCCCGCCGAAGCCGCTCCCAGTCGGCTGCGGGCAGGTCGTTGACGTGCCGGACGCCCGCCGCCCGCAGTGAAGGTTCCTCCACCCGGCGGGCCAGGATCGCCCAGAACGCCACCAGGTTCGCGTCGATACCGGAATGCGGCTGTACGTAGGCGTGGTCCGCGCCGAACAGGGCACGAGCGTGCCCGGCGGCGATCGACTCTACCCGGTCGACCATCTCGCAGCCGGCGTAGAGCCGGCGGCCTATGGTGCCCTCGGCGTACTTGTCCGACAGCCAGTTGCCCATGGCGAGCAGCACGGCGGGCGAGGCATAGTTTTCTGACGCGATCAGCTTGAGCTGCCGGCGCTGCGACGCCAGCTCGCCGGCGATTGCCGCCGCAACATCGGGCTCGGCCGCCGCGATGACATCAAGCGCGGCGGAATAGGCCACCGCGGCGGAGCTGGTGGCGGCGGGTGCGTCGACTGGACTGGTCATGACCGTGCTCCTTCAGGCGGCATCAGTTGCTCGCCCAGGCGCACGGCTCTCCCCGGCCACAGCCGAGAGGACCGCTCCCCGGTGGTACTCCACCCGAACGCCAGTCACGGCCCGCGAGCACTCTAGTACGCCCACGCGACGCCCGACAAGCAAGAACGGGGAGAGCGGCACTGGCCTAGTCGGCCACCATCGGCGCCCAACGCGTGCTATCCGGCGCGTGCCAGGTTGTCGGCGGCCACGGCGGCGTCCGGCGCGCCGCCTTGCGCCGGCACCCGCGCCGGCCTTGCGCCGGCGCACCCGCGCCGGCCTTGCGCCGGCACCCGCGCCGCCTTGCGCCGGCACCCGCGCCGCCGGAAGTGCGGCCATAATCAAGCCTCCTTTGCCCCTTTCACCCCGACATCTCCGCCGCGGAACTCGCTACAATCGTGTGCATTGCCCGCAACGCGGGTTAAGTCCTGTGGGGGTCCTGCAGTCGCAAGGAGGCAGTCTGGTGGCGGAGCTTCCGGTGACCAGCGACGATGATTCGCCCGAGTTCCCGCTCGGGTTTGATATCAGCGTGGCGCACCCGGCCCGGGTCTATGACTACTGGCTTGGCGGCAAGGACCACTTCGAGCCCGACAGGATCGCCGCCCAGGAGGTCATCGCCGTCCGGCCGACGATTATCCGGGACATCCGGGCCAACCGGGAGTTTCTCGGCCGCGTGGTCCGTTTCCTGGCCGGCGAGGCCGGGATTCGCCAGTTCCTGGACATCGGCACCGGCATCCCCTCGGCGAACAACACCCACGAGGTCGCGCAGTCGGTCGCGCCGGACTCCAGGATCGTGTACGTCGACAACGACCCGATCGTGCTCGCGCATGCCCGTGCGCTATTGACGAGCACCCCGGAGGGCGCGTGCGCGTACCTGGACGCGGACCTGAAGGACACGGGCAAGATCCTGCAGGAGGCGGCGCGCACGCTGGACTTCTCCCGGCCGGTCGCGGTCTTGTTCATCGGGGTCCTGCACCTGGTCTCCGATGCGGATGAACCGCTACGGATCATGGGGGAGATGCTCGAAGCCACCGTCACCTGGCAGCTACCTGGCGCTGACCCAGCCCGCCAAGGACGTCAACGCGGACGAGGTCGCGGAGGGCGCCCGCCGGTACAACCAGCATGTCAAGACGCCGCAGACCAGGCGTACCTACGCGGAGACCCTGCGCTTCTTCGACGGCATGGAGGTCGTTCCGCCAGGCCTGGTGCAGTGCCACCGGTGGCGGCCGGCCCCGGGGGCCGTCGGCCTCGAGGAGAACGTGTCGGCCTACGGCGGCGTCGCGCGCAAGCAATAGCCGCCCGGTCCTGCTACCGCACCCGGTGGGGGATAGCGCGTCATGCCAACCAGGCCGGACGTGATTGGGGTGGCGTGCCAGAGTAAGCCGCTTCCGTTCGGTGTCGTCATCAGCGGCCATCCGCGACCGGCAGCCGCCCGCCTGCCGTCCCGCGGGCGGCGAGGCGGGCTTAAGGGATTGAACGGGCAGGGTTCCCTGGCGCGTCGGCCGCCCGTGACAAAAGGGACATTCCTCTCGCACGGTCGGGGCGCCGAGGTGCTATCGCCAAGACAGCGGATCGTTGACCACGCCATAGCACGCACAGCGATCCACTATCCCTGTCACGCGCCACGGGCTGCCCGGTTTGCCCCGGTTGCGCCGACCGCCCTGGCGCTTCGATGTCTGTAGCACGGCAGTCCGCGCTCGTGACACCGGCTCGGATGGCGAGGCAGGTGCGTGCCGCGCGGGCGACGAGGCCGAGCCGGACGAGGCTGGCGGCGGCCGCCGCAAGTGGGACGGCGAGGGCCGGTCATGGTGTCGCCGGCCGTGGTTGTGGGCGCGGCCGGAGCAAGGCGGTGACGGCGCTGGAGAACTCGGCCCAGGCGTGCCGCTCGTCGTCGAGCGAGCGGCGGCCCGCCGGGGTGAGCTCGTACATGCGCCTGCGCCTGCCGCCCTCCTCCGACCACGTGGTGCGGACAAGCCCGGCCCGCTCAAGCCGCCGCAACGCCGGGTAGATCGTGCCGGTGGGCAGGTCGAACTGGCCGCCGCTGCCCGCCCGCAGCGTCTCCATGATCGCGTAGCCGTGCCGCGGGCCGTCCTCCAGCGTGGCCAGCATCATCCCGTCCAGGTGACCCTTCAGCGCTTGCCCCTTCATAGGTAGTAATGCTTCCCTCTCGTAATAAGTAGTTAAACTACATGTAGCAGAGCTTCTCTTCGTCAAAAGGAAGCAACGTCCGTATGACGCGACGGCAGGTCGCGATGCGGCATCTCCCGGGTCAAGGAACCTGCGGCGCGGGCACGGGCGCCCGCGGACTTATGGGTAGAGGAGAAGCCATGAGCCACTACCCGCGGTATCGGTCCGCTCCCCGTCCCCGCTTCGCGCTTGTCTTGGCGCAGCCGTGATCGAGGAACTCGCCAGGGAGCGCCTCGGGTTCGAACGGCTCCGTCCTGGGCAGTTGCCCGCGGTCGAGGCGCTGGCCAAGGGCCGGGACGTGCTGGCCGTGCTGCCGACCGGTGGCGGCAAGTCGGCGATCTACGAGCTGGCAGGACTGCTGCGCGAAGGGCCGACGGTCGTCGTCTCGCCGCTGATCGCGCTCCAGGATGACCAGCTCGCCCACCTGCGCGTTGGCGGGCCTGCCGGCCATCGTCCTCAACTCCCAGCAGTCGGCGGGCGCGCGTGCCGCGTCGCTTCTCGCCGCGTGCGATGCCGGCACGTTCGTCTTCCTCTCGCCCGAGCAATTGGCGAACGGGGAGACGCGCCAAGCGCTACAGCGGGCACGACCAGGCCTGTTCGCGGTTGATGAAGCTCACCTGATCAGCCAGTGGGGCCGCGACTTCCGCCCCGACTACATGCGGCTCGGAGCCCAGGCAGAGGCGGTCGGGGCGAAGACCCGCCTGGCCCTGACCGCGACCGCCGCGCCCCCCGTGCGGCAGGAAGTCATCCGGCGGCTAGGCCTGCGGGATCCCGTGGTGGTGATCGGCGACTTCGACCGGCCGCACATCGGGCTCTCGGTGCGTCACGTGCGCACCATCCCCGACAAGGAGCGCGAACTCGTCAGCGCGGCGCGGGAGTTCGGCGGCCAGGGAATCGTCTACGCCGCGACGCACGCCAGCGCCCAGGCGGCGCACGACACGCTCGCGGCGGCAGGCGAGCGGGTGACGCTCTATCACGCCGGGCTGTCCGGCGCACGAGCGGAGCGACGCGATGGCGGCATTCCTTGACGGCACCTCCCGCATCATCGCGGCCACGGTCGCGTTCGGCATGGGGATCGACAAACCGGACGTGCGCTGGGTGCTGCACTTTGACCCGACACCCTCGCTCGACGAGTACTACCAGGAGTTCGGACGGGCAGGCCGGGACGCCGAGCCAGCGCAGGCGCGGCTGCTCTACCGCTACGAGGACTTCGACACTGCGCGTTGGCTGACCGCGCGCGGCGTCTCCGCGGAAGCGGTGGCGCGCGCGGCGGCCGAGGCCGCGGCCGGGCAGGGGGTCAAGCCCGGCGCACGGCAGCACACGGCCGCGCTTGTCCGTCTCACCGATATCGGCGCGGCCACGTGGCAAGCGGACGGTGAAGTTCACTGGACGGGCGCGATGACCGTCGCGGCGGCGTTGGGAGCGTCGGAAGCCGAGACGGAACGTGAGGGCGAGGTGGAGCGCTCGCGGCTCAGGATGATGCGCAACTACGCGGAGCACACCGGGTGCCGGCGCTCGTTCCTGCTCTCTTACTTCGGGCAGGATTATCCCGGTCCCTGCGGCAACTGCGACAACGACTTCGCTCACCCAGAAGCCGTGCCGGTCGACGTCCCGTTTGCCGTGGGCACGCGAGTCGTGAGCGACCGCTGGGGCGAGGGCACGGTGCAGCGCTACGACGCGGACCAGGTCACGGTGCTGTTCGACGAGCACGGCTACCGTGACCTGTACCTCCCCGTCGTGCTTGAACACGGACTGCTGCGGCTCGACCCGAACTAGCGCGGCCCCGACTGGTAGTCGCGTGCCACCGCAGGCGCGACCCGCCGTGCTTCTGCCGCGATATCGCGCAGCATGCCCCTGAGCGAGACGGTGTAGCCGAGGAAGAACAGGCCAGGCGCCGCGGGCGCCCCGCCGTGGACCTTGGGCATGCCGCTTTGGTCGAGCACCCCCAGGTGCCCGGCCATCTTTTCCAGCCCGCGGCGGTAGCCGGTCGCCGCGATCACCGCCTGGGCGCCGATGGCCGATCCGTCAGCCAGCAAGACCTTGTCGCCCTCGAACCCGGTCACGGCCGCCACCGGCGTCACCTTGCCGCTGCGTACCGCGGCCACGAACCCCACGTCCTGGAGCGGTACCTCCCCGACGCGCCGGACCCGCGAGAGCAAGCCGTCTTCCGGCACAGGGATGCCGTAGGGGCTCAGATCCGGGATCGTGAGCCGCCGCTGCAGCCGGGCGACCGGGTCCACCAGGGCCGCGGGCAGCCGGCTGACCAGGATGCCGGTCGCGTGAGCGGGCCACCCGGCCACATCGCGCCTGACGATCTGCGGCGGGGTCCGCACCGCGATCCACACGCGGCGGGCGCCTCCCTCGGCTAGGTCGGCGGCGATCTCGGAACCGCTGTTACCCACGCCGGCCACGAGCACGTCGAGCCCGGCGAACGGGACCGGGTTGCGGTACTCCCTGGCGTGCCGCAACTGGCCGGTATACGCCTGGCGCCCCGGCCAGTCCGGCACATACGGCGTATGCGCGTGACCGGTCGCGACCACGACCGACCGCGCCGGGAGCCGCTCGCCCGCCGTGGTGTGGATCACCCACCGAATGCCGTCACCGGCCTGCGCCTGCGCCGCTGCTATCCGCTCCACCTCGGTGCGCCCGCGGACCTCGACCTCATGCCTGGCCCGGTAGCGTTCCAGGTAATCGACCACGGCGTCCCTGGACGGCCAGCGACCCGCCGTACGCGGGATGCCGAAGCCCGGCAGCCCGGAAAGACCGCGCACGGTGTGCAGGTGCAGCCGGTCGTAGCCCGCGCGCCAACTGGTCCCCACCTGCTCACCCCGCTCCAGGATCACCGGCTGCAGCCCCTGGCGGCGTAGCTCAGCGGCGGCGGCCAGCCCGGCCGGGCCGCCGCCGATGACGTAGACCTGCCGCGACTCGTCCATGTCCACGATCCCGCCTCTCGTCTTCAGCGCCGACTGACCCATTCTTCCCGACGGGCGGGGACATGCGCGGGCAGCCGTGAGCAGAGCATCCCAGTTGCGCCAAAGCGGCGCCCGCCGTCCGGCGCTAGCCGCACTCCGCGCCTGCTACCTAGTGCTCCTTGACGACATGCAGCAGCGTGATGCCGAGCCACGGGCCGCCGTACCAGTACCCGGGGCCGAGTCCGCGCAACGTGCCCTGGCCGATGTGCGCGGCATACTTCCTGGCCATGGGCCAGGGATCGGCGATGAGCAGTTGCCCGCCCGGGCGCAGCACCCGCATGGCCTCGTCCACGGCGCGGTAGCGCCCCCCGGGCGTCGGGATGTTGTGGATCGCCAGCGCGCTCGTCACGACGTCGAAAGAGCCGTCGGTGAACGGCAGCGCGGTCATGTCGGCCGTATGCACTTCCACCCGGTCGGCGACCCCGGCCGCCGCCGCGTTGGCGAGCGTGACTTCGGGACTGTTGCCGCTCTGATCCCTTGTCCACCGGTCCGCGCCGACGGCCCGTCCGGTCGGCAGCCGGCTGGCCGCCGCGATCAGCACCGCGCCGCGGCCGCAGCCCAGGTCAAGCAGCTGCTCGTTGCCTTGCAGGCCGGCGCGGTCCAGTTCTCGCTCCCAGATGCGCAGCTTGCCGCGCAGCGTGGTGTGCAGGTACACGCCGGCGTTGGCCAGCAGTACCGTCCCGGCGGCCGCCATCGCGATCCTGCCTGGCCGCCACCGGGCGGCGCCCAGGCAGCATGCCACCCCGGCGGCGGTGAGAATCGCCGGGACCGGCGGCGCGTCAACGCCGTACCGCGGCCACCGAGGGGCTGGCAGAGGTGACTCGATCGGGTTCTTGGACATGAGGAATCCTTCCGTAAGGCGGGCTAGACGAGGGCGGACCGGGACGCGCCGGCGGACTGCTCCTGCGCGGGCGGCTCGATGGCCAGGTGCGGCAGGCGGCGGTCCAGCCCGCGAGGCAGCCACCAGTTGGCCCGGCCGCATAGATGCATCACGGCCGGCACGAGCACCGTCCGCAGGACGAAGGCGTCAAGCGCCACGGCGGCGGCCAGCCCGATGCCGAACTCGGCGATGTCGACCTGGCCCATGAACACGAACGTGATGAAGACGGCGATCATGATCGCCGCGGCGGCGGTGATCACGCGTGCGGTGTGGGTCTGGCCGACGAGTACCGCCCGGGCGTTGTCACCGGTACGGGACCATTCCTCGGCCATCCTGCTGACCAGGAACACCTGGTAGTCCATGGACAGGCCGAACAGCACCGCCAGCACTAGCCCGGGCAGGTAGCCCTCGACCGGGACCGGCGCGCCAAGGCCGAGGGCCTTGGTGCCCCAGCCCCACTGGAAGAATGCGGTGAGCACGCCGAACGAGGCGGCCGCCGACAGCAGGTTCAGCACCGCCGTGATCGCGGGGATGAGCAGGCTGCGGAAGGCGAGCATGAGCAGCAGGAAGCTGAAGCCCGCGATCGCGGCGAGCAGCCAGGGCAGCTTGGCGCTGGTCACCGCCGCGAAGTCATCGAACGTGGCGGTCAGGCCGCCCACGTAGACGCGCAGCGTTGTGCCGTGGGTGTAGCGCGGTATGACGGTGTCCCGCAGTCGCGTGATCAGGGTGGAGGTGGCCTGGGCTTCTGGCGCTGTGGCGGGGAGGACCTGGGTCACCTCGACCGCCGACCCGGCACGTGGCCCGGCTTGCACTGAGTTGGCTTGCCCTGGCCCGGCTTGCCCTGGCCCGGCCTGCACGGCGGCCACCCCAGGGACGGCGGTGAGCGCGCGGTCGAGCCGGTCAAGCGCGGCGCGGTCGGCGGCGGACTGGGGTTGGGCGACCAGGAGCAGCGTGCCGTTGAAGCCCGGCCCGAACCCGTCGGCGAGCATCTCGTATGCCTGGTAACTGGTGGCTGACGTGGGGTCGTTGGATGCGTCGGCAAAGCCCAGCCGCAGGTGCAGCACGGGAAGGGACACCACGACCATGACCGCGACGGCTGCGGCGGCGAGCACGGCGGGGTACCGGGGCACGGTGCGCGACCAGCGCGCCCACATGCCGCTGCCGCTCCCCGCGTGGTCCGGCCCGACGGAGCGCGGCCTGCGGCGCTGCCTGCGGCTCAGCACGCGCAGGCCGAGCACGCCGAACAGCGCGGGCAGCAGCGTGATGGCCGCGAGCACGGTGCACGCTACGGTGATCACCGCCGCGAAAGCCAGCCCGTCGAGGAAGCCCTGGCCGAGGGTGAGCAGGCCGAGCAGTGCGATGCACACCGTGCCGCCCGCGAACAGGACCGCGCGGCCCGATGTGTTGAGCGCGGCCACGGCCGACCGCTGCGGGTCGAGCCCCGACAGCAGGCCGCGGCGGTGCCTGGTCACGATGAACAGGGCGTAGTCGACCCCGACGCCAAGGCCGATAAGAGCGCCGAGGATCGGCGCTATGCCGGTCACGGACGTCAGGTGGCTGAGCGGTGCCATGAGCATCACGCCGCTGCCGACCCCGGCCACCGCGGTCGCGATCGGCAGTGCCATCGCGAACAGCGAGCCGAACGCGGCGAGCAGGATTACCGCGGCAGCGCCGATGCCGACCGCCGATACGGCCGACAGCGGAGGCTGCTCGGAGTGCGAGATCGCCTGCCCGCCAAGCTCGACCGCAAGGCCAGGCTCCCTGGCGGCCTTCGCCACCGTGATCACCCGGCTGACGTCGGCCGGATCCAGGTTGTCGGCCGACTTGGTGAAGTTCACCGTGGCGTACGCGGTGCGGCCGTCCGGGCTTATCTGCCAGGCCCCGCCCGGGATCTTGCCGCCCGGCAGGTAGGGACTGGCGACCGAGGCCACCTCGGGCAAGTGCGACACTCGCGCGAGCATCGCCGACATCCGCTGCTCGATGGCGGGATCGGTGACGCTGCCATGGCCGACCTGCCAGGCGATCTGGTCGGAGTCGCCCGCCTGCGTCGGCGCCGACCGCTGCAATAGTTCCTGGGCGCTGCCGGAACCGGTGCCGGCCAGCGTGAACGAGTTGTCATAGGACGCCTTCACCGCCTGCGACATCACCGCCAGGCCGATGAGCAGACCTATCCAGGCGATGATCACGACGATGCGGTGCTGGTAGCACCAGCGTGCAAGAGCCGACATGATTCTCCACTTCCTCATAGGTTCGGCTCCTCATCGTCCGGGTCTTGGCCACCTGAGTCGCCGGCCTGCCGCAGCGGTTGCCCCGATCGCGACCGCGCCATCCGGCGCGGCTTCCGGCTCCGCCTACTGCGTTGGCAGTAGTTCGGTTGTGTACGGCGACGGCGGCTTGCTTACAGTCCAGATATGTGGGTGAGTGCCTGGAACAGGCTGATGGCCCGGCAGCAGCTGCTGCTGCTTTCGGCGATCATGGCGATGGGGCTGTTCGCGGTGGTGACCATCCCCACCGACATCCGGCACGCGCTGAGCTCCGACCAGCCGCTGAGCTGGACGGTGGCCGTCGTGGTCTACGCGGCCCTGGTGGCGCACCGGCGGTTCCCGCTCGGCACCGTGGCGGTCGCCACCATCGGGTCGGTGGTGCTGATGGCCGCCGGGATGGCGTACCCGCTGACCCTGCCAGCGGTTTTCTACGTGCTGTACTGGGTCGCGGCGGGTTCCACCCAGCTCCGGGCGCTCGCGGTCGGCGTCACGGTCAAGGCGGCGCTGCTGACCGCCTCGCTCATCACCCACCCCGGCATCACGGGCTTCGTCATCCTGCTGTGGGCAGCCCTGGCGGTGACCGCCGGCAGCGCCGCCCGTAGCCACCGTGCCTACGTCGCCGAGGTCGAGGAGCGTGCCAGGCGCGCCGAACAGGCCAAGCAAGATGAGGCGAACCGCCGCGTCGCCGACGAACGGCTGCGGATCGCACGGGAACTGCACGACGCCGTCGGGCACCATGTCGCCCTGATCAACGTGCAGGCCGGCGCGCTGGCCTGCCTGATCGACGACGAGGACCTCATTCAGGCCAGGGAGTCGGTCACGCACATCCAGCGGGCTAGCGAGGAAGCCCTCGACGAGCTGCGGCTGACCGTCGGGCTGCTGCGCGAGCCCGGCGGGCCCGAGCCGTCGGAGCCGGCCGAGCCGGTGCCGGGACTCGACCGGCTCGGCGAGCTGATCTGCTCGTTCGCCGGCGCGGGCCTGCTGGTCACCCGCGAGGTGACTGGTCAGGCGAGGCCGCTGCCCGAGGCGGTAGAGCTGACCGCGTACCGGGTCATCCAGGAGTCGCTGACGAACACCCGCAAGCACGCCGGCTGCGACACCGCCGTGGTACGGCTCGGGTACACGCCCGGGGCGCTCAGCCTGGCGGTCGAGGACGAGGGAAAGCCGGTCACCAGGAACAGCCGGCCCACGCCAGGAGGACACGGCATCGTGGGCATGCGAGAGCGGGTGACTGCCCTGGGCGGACGGCTGTCGGCGGGGCCACGGCCCGGGGGAGGCTACCGCGTCTTCGCCGAGCTTCCACTGCGAGCGGCCAGGATCGAGGGCTCGTGACCGGGACCGCGCCCGCCTCGCCGGGGTCCGCCGCCACGGTGGTCCGCCGCCACGGGGCCGACCCGCGTGGTCCTCGCCGACGACCAGGACCTGATCCGCGCCGGCCTGCGGCTGGTGATCGACCGCGCGCCTGGGCTGACGGTGGTGGGCGAGGCGGCCAACGGCCACGACGCGGTCCGGGTCGCCCGCGAGGCGCGCGCCGACGTCGTCTTGATGGACATCCGGATGCCGGGCCTTGACGGGCTGGCCGCGACCCGGCGGATCGCCGCTGACGACAGCCTCGCCGGGGTGCGGGTGCTGATCCTGACGACGTTCGAGGTCGACGACTACGTCTTCGAGGCGCTGCGGTCGGGGGCGAGCGGGTTCCTTGGCAAGGGCGCGCGCCCGGACGCCCTGATCGACGCGATCCGCACGGTCGCCCGCGGTGACGCGCTCCTTTCGCCGTCCGCCACCCGGGGCCTCATTGCCAGGTTCCTCAGGCTGCACGACAGCGAGCCGGTCCGCGCGTCACAGCTGCTTGCCACCCTCACCGACCGTGAGCGCGAGGTGACCGCCCTGGTCGCCGACGGGATGTCCAATACGGAGATCGCCCGCCAGCTCACGCTCAGCCCGCTCACCGTCAAGACGCACGTCAACCACGCCATGACCAAACTTGGCGCGCGCGACCGCGCGCAACTCGTCGTGCTCGCCTACCAGACCGGCCTGGCCCGCGCGCCACGTCCCCGGCCGTGAGCACAGGGCCCTGGCCTCACCCAGTGCTACTCGGCCAACCTCGCAGGTCCGGTGCATCTGATTAGATGAAGTACCGGGCCTGCAGGCGGAACAACTCGGCGTAAAGTCCGTCGGCCTGACTCAGCGTGTCGTGGGTGCCGACCTCGACGACCCTGCCGCCGTCCAGAACGACGATGAGATCAGCCGCCCTGGCGGTGGTGAAGCGGTGCGTGACGAGGACTGTCACGCCGCCGTCGGTGCGGCTCAGGTCGGCGTACTGCTGGAACAGCCACTCCTCGGCCCGTGCGTCGAGACTGGCGGAGGGCTCGTCCAGGACCCGCAGCAGCGGTGCCTGCCGCATCGCCGCCCGGGCGTTGGCGACCGTCTGCCACTGGCCGCCTGACAGTCCCTTGCCGTCCCACGATTTTCGCCCGAGCCGCGTCTGCAGGCCCTCGGGCAGCGACGCGAGGAGCTTGTCGCCGCCGGCCGTCCGCAGCGCCCCGAGGATCCGCTCCGGGTCGTCGCGATGCTCGAGCCAGCCCAGCCCGATCGTGTCCTTCAGTGACATCTCGATGTGTACCGGGTCCTGGAACGCTGCCGTGACCCGGGCGCGCCACTCCTCCGGCGCGAACTGCGCGAGATCGGTCCCGTCCACCAGGATGCGCCCCGCGCTCGGCCGGTAGAGGCCGCTGAGCATCTTGACGAACGTCGACTTCCCCGCGCCGTTCTCGCCGACCAGGGCCACCACGGCACCGGCCGGGAGCTCGAGGTTGATGTCGCTCAGTGAAGGCCGGTCGCGGTTCCAGTACTGGAAGCCGAGACCCTCCGCCTTGATGCCGCCGTCCAGCCTGGCCGGCACCGTCACCGGCGTGGCGGGCACGACGGATGCCCGCTCCACGGCGCCGTCCTCCACCACGTCGAGGAACGCCCGGGCTGCCCGAAGCGACTCCAGCGTCCAGAAGGTCAAGGTCAACAAGGTCTGCACCTGCCCGGTGACCTGGCTGGTGACGGCGACGGCCGCGACGATGAGGCCAAGCGAGGCGTCGCCGGCCAGGCCCGCCCGCACCATCAAGGCGATGGCGGTCGCGTACGCCAGCACGAAGAACAGCCAGGCCAGCGCGACCGGTACCCGGGCCCGCCGATCGGTCCTGGCGATGTCCCGGCCCCCGGAGTCCCATTCCTCGCGGTGCCTGCGCCGCAGCTCGCTCGCCAGTCCGAAGAGGCGGGTCTCGCGACCGGTCGCGGCCGTGGTGGCGAGCGTGAACAGATGACCGGCCAGCCGGGTCCTGGGCGTGGCGCGCTGCACGGACTGACCGCGCTTCTCGTCCGCCGCCCGGGTGGCCAGCACCGCGGGGACGGCGAAGAGCGGCAGTACGGCGAGGACGGGAACGACCGAGGCCATCAGGACGGCCGAGGCGATCAGGGCCAGCGCGGCTCCGGCCAGCCACAGCAGCCGGTCGAAGGCCATCGCGATGTCGCCCCGCGCACCACGGACCACCGCCGCCTTGTCGGAGCGGCTCGAACGCTCGTGGATCTCCAGCGTCGGCGTCGTGCCGACCACGTCGACGAACTGGCGCTCGACTTCGTTCTGGATCTCCTCCTGCAGGCGAAGGCGGTTGAAATAACCGGCGATGAAGGTGCCCTGGGTGAGCATCACGAAGATCGCCGTACACACCGCGAGGGTCAGCACGCCGCTGGTCGAATGCCGGCTCGCCACCTCGCTCAACAGTCCGAGCAGGACCGCGAGGCCGATCCCGGTGGCCTGTTCGAGAATCGCCACCGCCACCGTGACCAGGGACCGGACCCGGTCGACGCGGGGCCCGATCGTGAGGACGAAGCGCAGGGCACTGATCAAGATGGTGCCTCCTCGAAACGCTTCGCCTGCGAGCGGAACAGCTCGGCGTACCGGCCGTCGGCTGTGATCAGGTCCTCGTGCGTGCCATCCTCGATGATCTGGCCGTGCTCGAGCACGACCACCCGCTCCGCCTTGCGCACGGTCGCGAACCGATGCGAGATCGCGACGGTGGTGGCACCCGCGGTGAGCTCGTGGAACGTGTCGTAGAGCTGAGCCTCGGCGCGGGCGTCGAGGCTCGCGGCCGGCTCGTCCATGATCAGCAGCCGGGCGCCGTGCCGCAGGCCGAACAGTGCGCGGGCGATGGCGATGCGCTGCCACTCGCCGCCTGACGCGTCGACCCCGCCCGTGTACCCGCTGGACATCACCGTGTCCCAGCCGTTCGGCAGTCCCTCGATGAACTTCAGCAGTCCGGCCTGGCGCGCCACGGCGCGCAGGCCCTCCTCGTCGTGGGACTGGGCCAGCGAACCGAAGGCGATGTTGTCCCGCACGGTCAGCTCATAGCGGCCGAAGTCCTGGAAGACGGCGACCACCTGACGCTGCCAGCTCCGGCGGTTGGCGTCCTTGATCGGGGTCCCCCCGACTCGCACGGAACCCCCGCTCGGCGCGTCCAGGCCGGCGATGAGCCGGGCCAGCGTCGTCTTGCCTGCGCCGTTGAGACCGACGACGGCGAGCGACTGACCCGCGGGAATGGCGAGGTTGAGGCCGTGCAGCACCTCGTCCGCGGCGCCGCCGTAACGGAAGCGCAGCTCCTCGCAGGAGATGGTCGCGACCGGCGCCGGCCAGGGGTCCTCGTCCGGCCCGGCCGGCCTGGCCGGCACTGGCCCGGCCGGCACTGGCCCGGCCGGGAAGGCGAACGCCTCGGCGGCTGCCTTCGAGCCGAAGCCCACGCGGAGATCATCGTCGTCCGCCCGGAGCATCTGAAGGAGTGCCCGGACGGCCAGGCCGCCGATCGCCAGGTCACCCACCGTCGTACGTCCGGTGGCGGCCCGGTATCCCAGGTAGTAGAAGACCGAGGCGACCGTGACGCCGGTGACCACGACCACCACGACGACGAACATGCGGTGCTCGCGCCGCCGCTGCCAGACCTCCAGCATGTTCGGGCGCCACTCCGACTGGTAGGCATCACGGAAGAAGGCGGCCAGGCCGAAGAGGCGCACTTCCCTGGCCGCGCCCGGCGTGGTCGGCACGTCCCGCAAATACGACGTACGGCGGAGCTTCTCCGTTTGATTCACGGTCTCGATGACGGCTATCCGGTAGTTCCGGACCAGCCGGGAGTGGATCACGGCGAAGACGGCGAAGACGATCAGCCCCAGTCCCCAGGTGACCCGGGTGAGCAGCGCCGCGGAGCCGATGCTGGTCACCCACATCGAGGCCTTGGTGGAGAAGCCGAAGACCGCTTCCCCGGGGGGCATGTCGATGGTTCCGTCACCCCGTGCCCGCCCGAGCCGGCTGAGGTAGGCGGGATCCTCGAGGTGGCCGATGGTCGCCGGCTCGGAGGCGGCCATCATCACGCGCTCGCCGAGCCGCCGGTGACCCGGCGGCCGAGGGCCCGGCCCAGAGCCGTCCGCGCCGACTCGGCGAGGTGGGTGAGGAAGAACAGCACCACGATGAGGGCGACCCAGCGGTAGCACTCCCGTGCCGCCGGGGTGCCCAGGCCCTGGCCGATCGCCGAGGTGAGCCCGTCCACCAGTTCGCCGATCGCGATGGTGATGCCGACCGGGGCCGCACCGGCGAGGACGGCCGTGACCGCGGTCAGGGTGGTCACGGCCGGCGCCTCCGCGAAGGAGTATCCGATGAGGGCGGGTATCACCCACCGCTTCGCCGGGGGCGGCAGCCGGCTCGTATCCGCGGTCACGCCTTCTCCTCGTCGTCGAGGTTGCGGGCGCTCGTGCCCGGACCCGGCGCTTGACATCTTTCCTCCTGGTCGAGCCGGCTTCCCACGCCGAACTCGATCCGGCCCGGTGAGGCGACGAGTTCCGAATGGTGACACTGCTGCCCGCCACACCGCAATGGGATTAAAAGGCCTATTCCGCCCGCAGCGGGCCGTCTGCGACAGCTCGCCTACGGCAAGCTACGGTAAGCCTTCAGTTCTCACACAGACAATGATCAGGAATAAATCAGCTAGTCTGCACTATATAAATTGGTCATCCACAGCAAATGGTAAGCTTCCGAGATGATTCTAGAGGTGGTGCCTTCCGCGCTGTGTATTCAGTCCGGCCTGGAGGCACCTAGAGCGCGCCCTGCCTGGATCAGGCCAGCCCCCCCGGGTCCCCGGGCCTTGGATCCGGCGGGGCGCGCTCGCCAGCGGGGGGCTGTCATCACTGCGGCTCGACCGCGTCGGGCACCTTCGCCTCGATGACCTCGGCACCCGCCGCGGCGATTTCGCTAACCGGCTGGTGGGCGGCCGACGCGTCGGTCACGACGGCGTCGATCGCGGACAGCGGCGCCACCGTGGCGAACGCGACCCGGCCAAGCTTCGAGCTGTCGGCCAGCACGACGGACCGCCTGGCGGCGGCGATAGCGCGCGCTTGACCCGCGCGTCGTCCTGGTTGTACTCGACGGTGAGGCCGCGGCGGCCGTGCAGCGACCTGGCCAGTTCCAGCGTGGTGGTGCCCACGTCGATGATCGTCGTAGTCTCACCACACAAGACACAGCAAGATCATCGACACACGAGCCTCAGGAGTGACCTACCGTGTCCCGCTTTCGCAGCATCTTCCGCAGTGTCATCCCAGGGGGCAAGCCGCTGATCGCGATGGCGCACGTCCCCGCCCTGCCGGGAACGCCGCTCTACGACGCAGAAGCGGGCCTGCCGGGCGCGATCGCGGCCGTCCGGCGTGACGTGGAAGTGCTGCTCGGCGCCGGGTTCGACGCGGTGCTCTTCTGCAACGAGAACGACCGGCCCTACCAGCTCCAGGCCGGCCTTGAGTCCGCCGCCGCGATGACCCGCGTCGTCACCGAGTGCAAGCCCGACGGCGTGCCGTTCGGCGTCGACTTCCTCTGGGACGCGCGCTGCGCCCTCGCGGTCGCCGCCGCCACCGGCGCGTCGTTCATCCGCGAGGTCGCCACCGGCGCGTGGGAGTCCGACATGGGCCTGTGGTCGCCGGACGCCGCCCAGCTGCTGCGCGAGCGGCGCCGCCTGGACGTGACCGACCTGGCGGTGTTCATGAACATCACGCCGGAGTTCGCCTCGAGCGTGGGCAGCCGCACGCCGGCCGACGTCGCGAAGTCCACCGTGGTCTCCAGCCTGGCCGACGTGATCCTGGTTTCCGGTGCGATGGCGGGGGCCGAGCCGGACCTGTCGGTGATCGCTTCGGTCAGGGAGGCGGTCGACCCGAACGTCCCGGTGCTGCTCAACACCGGCGCCCGCGCCGAGACCATCGACCGGTACTTCAAGTACGCCGACGGCTGCATCGTGGGCAGCTCGCTCAAGGTCGACGGCTACACGTGGAACCCGGTGGACCCGGAACGGGCGAAGCGGTTCGTGGACGCGGCCCGCTCCGCGTCGGCGTGACCGGCACCGGGCCGCAGACCACTAACGGGACAGGACCTGGGAGCAATGGCGACTCTCGTACTGGGCATCGACGTCGGCACCACGTCCACCAAGGTGGTTCTCGCCGACCCGGCCGCGGGCGTCGTGGCGCAGGCCAGCGAGCCCGTGGCGCTTTCCTCACCGCATCCGGGCTGGGCGGAAGCGGACCCGGCGCAGTGGTGGGCGAACCTCGCCTCGCTCGTGCCCGCCGTGCTCGCGGCGGCGTCCGCCGCCATGGGGAGGCCCGTCACCGCCGCCGACATCGCCGCCGTCGCGACCACCGGCATGGTTCCCGCCGTCATCCCGGTCGATGACGCCGGGCGTCCGCTGCGCAGTGCCATCCTGCAGAACGACGCCCGCGCCACCGCGGAGATCCGCGAGCTGGCCGCCGCGCTGCCAGACCTGGATTTCGTCGCGCGCACCGGCTCGGCGCTTACCCAGCAGTCGGTCGGCCCGACGCTGCTGTGGCTGGCCAGGCACGAGCCGGACGTCTGGGCGTCCGCCGTCACCGTGCAAGGCTCCTACGACTGGCTCGCCACCAGGCTCGGCGCGGCGCCGCACGTGGAGCGGAACTGGGCACTGGAAAGCGGCCTGTTCGAGCTGGGCCAGAACGGCGCGCTGACGCCGCTGCACCCGGTGCGGGACGCGCTGGCGAGCCTGGCGGGGATCAAGCCGCAGGTCGTCCCTCCGGTCGCCGACCCGGGCACGGTCATCGGCGAGGTTTCGCGCGGCCGCGGCCGCCGAAACCGGGCTCCGGCCAGGTACCCCGATCGTCGCGGGCGGCGCGGACCACGTGCTGTCCGCGTACGCCGCGGGCCTCGCCAGCCCCGGCGACTGGCTGGTCAAGCTCGGCGGCGCGGGCGACATCCTCGTCGTCAGCGGCCACCCGCTCGTCGACGAGCGGCTTTACCTGGACGCCCACCCGGTGACCGGGCTCTGGCTGCCGAACGGCTGCATGGCCACGTCCGGCTCGCTGATCCGCTGGTTCCAGTCCGTCAGCGGCTCCGCTTCTTCAAACCCGCGCCGGTCGCCGAGCTGGAAACGGAGGCGATCGCGGCCTCGCCGGCCGAGCTCATCTGCCTGCCCTACTTCCTCGGCGAGAAGTCGCCGCTGCACGACCCCGACCTGCGCGGCGCGTTCCTCGGCCTGCACCTGGGCCACACCCGGGGCGACATGTACCGGGCGATCCTGGAGGGCATCGCCTATGGCTTCCGGCATCACGCAGAGATTTTCACCGAACGAAACGTTACGTTGCGCCCCACCGCCAGGGTCTCCAACGGCGGGTCGAAGTCCCTGGTGTGGAAGCAGATCCTCGCCGACGCGCTCGGCGTGGCACTGGAACCAGTACTTGACCACCCGGGCGCTGCCCTGGGCGCGGCCCTGGCCGCCGCGGTCGGCACGGCGGGCGCCCCGACCCCGCAGGCGTGGGCCGCGGCGGCCACCGTCCCCGGCATGGTCACGATCGGCGCACCGATCGAGCCGGACCCCGCCCACGCCGCCAGGTACGCCGAGGCCTACCGCATCTACCGCGACGCGGGCGCCGCGCTCACCCCCATCTCCCACCAGCTAGCCAGAAGGAGCCTGTCGTGACCAAGAAGATCGCCGTCGTCACTGGTGCCGGGTCAGGCATCGGCCGCGCCATCGCCACCGAGCTCGCGGCGCGGGACCACACCGTCGTCGTCACGGACCTCGACCTCGCCGCCGCCGAGGCCACCGCGAAGGAACTGGCCCGTGCTGGCAACCCAGACGCCAGCGCCCTGGCCCTCGACGTCACCGACGCCGCCCAGGCGAAGTCCGTCGCCGAGACCGTGGCCGAGCGGCACGGCTCGATCGACGTCTGGGTCTCCAACGCCGGCATCTCCAAGATGCAGCGCTTCCTCGACGTCACGCCGGAAGACCTGCGCCGCACCCTGGCCGTCAACCTGGAGGGCATCTTCCTGTGCGGCCAGGCCGCCGCCGCGGTCATGATCGCCAGTGTTACGGAGGGCCGCGGGGCGGGCGGCGTGATCGTCAACGTCGCCTCGATGGCCGGCAAGCAGGGCCGCGTCCCCTACCTCGCCGACTACGTGGCCTCCAAGTTCGGCGTCGTCGGCCTCACCCAGGCGATGGCCTTCGAGCTCGCGCCGCACGGCATCACGGTCAACTCCGTCTGCCCCGGCTACGTCGCCACCCCGATGCAGACCAGGGAGCTCGGCTGGGAGGCCGCGCTCCGCGGCACGACAGAAGACAAGGTCAGGCAGCTGTACATCGACGACACCCCGCTCGGCCGCCTGGAAACCCCGCAGGACGTCGCCCGCGCCGTCGCCTTCCTGGCCGGCCCCGACGCCCGCTTCATCACCGGCGAGGCGCTGGCCGTCAACGGCGGCGCCTTCATGGACTAAGCCTCACCAAGCCCCCGCACCTCCTCACCAAGCCCCCGCACCTCCTCACCCACCCGGCGAAGCACGCACTTTTTCGCCACGGCACCCGGTGCGTCTGTGGAGTGTCAGACCTCCTTGGCACCATGAGCGTCGTCCAGAAAACGTGGGCGGAGCGCACGAAAGCCGGTGGCTGATGATCGTTGATCGCGTCGAAGTGTCGTACTGCGAAGGCTGGGATCCCCGGACCCGCGCGGTGGTCGGGCCGTTGTCCCCGGTGCTGGCCGCGGAGCGGCATCAGGCCGGGGGGCAGTACGCGGTGCTGCTGGCCGCCGCCGGACGGCCGCTGGCACTGATCGAGGTGGCACTCGGGGAACTGCACTGTGGCTTGCGGTTCCTGGACGAGCAGCTGCGCCGTCTCTTCGAGATCGACTGCCGGCTGCTGGCCAGCGGCCGCTTGTTCAAACTCGAGCAGCGGAAAGATCCGTTCAACGACCCGGAGCGAGTCAGGCTGCACGACCGGGAGTGGGCCCGCGTGATCACGGCGTCGCCTGACGGGCGCGTGCGGGACAGCCAGATCCGGGCCGACGGCTCGCGGTGGGAGGGACCGGGTTCCCCGAACCCGGAAGGTTACTGGATGGACGCACCGGCGTTCGGCGGCTGGGGACCGTTCATCCGCGCCTTCCCCGAGGCGCTGGACGCGGCCGGGCTGGAGATCCCGGAGACGGTCATCCTCGACGACGTGTCCGACCCGCACGGGACCGGCCTGCCTGCTGACGAGCGGCCCTGGCAGCCGCCACGGCCGCTGGCACCGGACCCCGCGCATCTCGCACGGCTGTTCACGCCAGGAACGCGTCTCACCTACGACATCACCGGCGGCCTCTTCGTGCAGGACACCGACGAGAAGATCAAGAAGGTGACCATCGAGGTAATGGACGCGGGGACACTGCGGATGCCCTCGGGACGACTCGTCGCCAAAGACCCGGCCTGGATCGACGACCGCGACCAGCCGTTCACCGTCACCGTCGCGCCAGGCGAGTACCCGGTCCGGCTGTCGGTGGTGCGGTTCGCGGATCACCCGGAACACAAACGGGTCGCCGCCGCCAAGCTCGTCATCCGCGACGAGCCCGCCCAATCCTGGGAGATGGCGCTGCTACCCGGGCAAGACCCGCGGACTCTCACGGACACGGCGTTCTACGGCTTCGGCGTCGACGCGGGGATGGGCTGTTTCTACGACGCTTCGGCGACCGCGGCCTTCGCCCGGCTCGACCGCGGGAACGTGCTTGGCAACGCGATAACCTCACCCATGAGCGACCTGGAATCCGGTACCAACCTCATCGCGTACCACAGCGGCTGGGGCGACGGCGCTATACCCGACCTGGATCGGACGCGCCGCCGGCGGCGCTGTCGTCTGCTTCGTCGCCGACATGCTCCTCATGCCGGACAACGCAGCACCGGAAGCCGGCTGATCGGGCTCATCCGCCAGGCCGGGCACACCAGGATCGCCCTCGTCACCCGCAAATCCGGCACGACACCGCCCTGCTCCGGCCATCCGCCATGTCGTTTACCAGGCGCTCGCCGTCTTCGTGCCGCGTCTTCGCGCCGCGTCTTCGTGCCGCGTGCCTTCGCGCCGCGTCTTCGCGCCGCGTCTTCGCGCCGCGCCCCGAGCCCCGTGCCTTCGCCGCGCCCCGCGCGCCCCTTCAGTCCGGGTTGTCCCAACGGCACCGCCGCCCGGCACCGCCGCCCAGCCCCGACCCCGGCGCACCGCGGCCCAGGCCATGATCATGTGGATTCCGCAGCTTATTTGATGCGGAATCCACATGAAAACGAAAATCCGTGCGATCATGCCGCGCCCGCCGCGCGTGCGGCGCTCCAGCCCGCGTCCCAGCCCGCGCACGGCCCTCACGCGCAGCGCGCACCACTGGGTCAACGGCACTGGGCCATCCGCGGCCTCCAGAAAGACTCATGACCAGCATGAAAGACTTTGCGGGTCGCCCCGGCGCCCTTGTGGCCCCCAGGTGCCATTCGTTTTGGCTTTGCGGCACACAAAGTCATTTGCCCGTTCTAGCCTTATGGTCACGCGACCGGGTTGCGGCAAGCATGTACCGCGATCGCGCCAAGAACGCGGCCTGATTTTACCGGAATGGCGATGCGGTGCGGAATTTACCCGCTAATCGCCGTCAGCAGAAACAGCCAGCAGGATGAACCAGCTGGCCAACGGTCCCGCCTGCCGGACCCTGTTCGTCCCAGGTCAGGAGGAAGGGGCCGTGAGTGAGAGCCCACCCGAGCCAGCCGCCCGCTCCTTGTGATACGGGAATGCGTCCGCCATTCCAGCCACCCCCCAGTCCGGCCTACCGGCTAACCGGAATTTCGACCCCGCGCGCACGAATCACCAAGTCCATGTGACGTCGTCTGCCCAAGTCTAGCGTTAGAGTTCACAGGTAGTAAGACCCGTCAAGACGACAAGGATCTGCAGTGCGTCACCAACAGCCGCAATTTCCGCCGCCGCTGGCAATGGCCGCCCGAGGGGCGGCGAGGAGCCACACGACGTCTTGGACCAAGGCACAGCAGGCCAGGAAACCGCCTAAATAGCACAGCGAATTAAGGATTGGCAGAGCAGTGAGAAATCCCACCATATCGACCGTAATCGGACTACATCTTGTTCGATACCAGCACGCGATCAAGGTGCCGGCCAGGCTCTCCTACTCAAGCGAGGACCCGTACGCCGTGCACATCGCGTTCTGCGTCGGGAAGGGCGAGCCTGTCGAGTGGATGGTCGCCCGCGACCTGCTCTCGACGGGCATGTGGCGCCGTGCGGGGGTCGGTGATGTCACGGTCTGGCCGTCGGTCGGCTCAGCGACCGGCGCGTCGGGCAGCGTGATGAACATCGAGATATCCTCGCCAAACGGCCAAGCGCACTTCGAGGCAGCGGTCAAGGAGATCTCGAACTTCCTCCGCCGTACCTATGAAGTCGTCCAGGAAGGCGAGGAGAGCGCGCACCTCGACGCCGAGCTAACAAACCTGCTCCGCAGCGCGTCGTTACAAGCAGGCCATCATGGCGCGCCTGCCGCAGTTCACCACCGCGGGCTAGCGCGCCCGCGCCCCACGGGACCTGCGAGCCGGCCATGCACGCGGCGTCCGCGGCGGGCAGGTCCCGGTTTGCCCGGGCGTCAGGCACCCTGGCGGCGCAGTATGCCCCGCGCGCCGGCGGCGATGGCGATAGCGGCGAGCACCACGAACACGAGCATGACGTCGCGCGCCGGCACGTACTCGGTGGCGACGCCGAGCGCGATCACCGGCGCGGACAGCCCGATGTACGCGCCGAGGAAGAAGCCCGCGAGCACCTCGGCGCGTGATCCCTTCGGCGCGGTGCCGGCCGCGGCCACCAGGGAGCCGCGGAAGACGAGGCCGCCGCCGGCGCCGGTGACGATCCCGCCGATCACGAACACGGGCAGGCTCGGCAGCCACATCCCGACGGTGAACAGCGCAAGGCCCGCGAAGAGCACCGGCACAGACACCTTCAGCGTCGTGGCGATACCCGCCCGGCCAAGCGCGATCTGCGCGACCGCGCCGGAGGCGAACGCGGAGAAGGCCACGGCACCCGCGACCGCGTACGAGGTCTCGTGCATGGTGCTGGCCAGGAAGCCGGGCATGAGGGAGTTGAAGACGCCGTAGACCGCGAACGCCGCCGCGGCGGCCCCCGTCGCGGCGAAGAAGGTGCCGCGGGCGTGCGCGGGTATCGCCACCCGTTGCGGCCGCCAGGCCGGCCGCGGGTCCGGCCGGCTGGCCGTCTCCGGCGCGAAGGCGATCAGCAGTGCCAGCACCACAAGCGCCCCGCCGAAGATCACGTAGGGCACCACCAGCGGCGACGGCACGAACTGGGCGAGCAGCCCGGCGCCAAGCGGGCCGATGCCGATCCCGCCGAGGTTCGCCGCCGTCGCCACCACCTGCGGA
This sequence comes from uncultured Actinomycetota bacterium, assembly GCA_963759545.1. Taxonomy (GTDB): domain Bacteria; phylum Actinomycetota; class Actinomycetes; order Streptosporangiales; family Streptosporangiaceae; genus Trebonia. The sequence continues at coordinate 134,750 of CAVXAB010000044.1, read as the reverse complement.
CGCAGGCCCGTCGGCGACCCGCCGGCGCCCAGGTGCAGTTCGGCCAGGTACGCGGTGGCGGTCCCGGTGGTGAGCCCGATCGAGACGCCGGAGACCACCCGCGCGATGATGAGGCCGGGCAGGCTGGGCACGGCGATGAACAGCACCGCGCTCAGCACGTTGACGGCGAGCGCGGGCACCAGCACCCGGCGCCGTCCCACCCAGTCTGAGATGTGCCCGCCGAGGAACAGGCTGGCGATCACGCCAATCGCGTATACCGCGTACACCACGGTGATCATCAGCGTGGAGAAGTGATCGCGCTGCTGGTAGATGACATAGAGCGGCGTCGGGACCGCGGAGAACGCGAGATTAACGCAGAAGGCGGCCGCCACGACCCAGAACGCCGCCGAGTGGCGGCGCTGGTGCCTGGTCCGCCGTACGGGTTCCCTCGCCGGAGTGCCCGGTAGTGCTGCTGTCCGTTCCGTCGATGCGGTCATGTCGTTCCATCCGTCGCTTGCTTTCCATGGGCTTTGCCCGTGAGCAGGCCCTATTGCAAGGATGGGCAACAAGATTTATCATGTCCAACGAAAAATTGTGATCACACTCATGCCTCACAGGAATTAATCGTGGAACTGCGGCACCTTGAGCACTTCGTCGCCGTCGCCGAGGAGCGGAACTTCACCCGGGCCGCGCGGCGCCTCCACCTCGTCCAGTCGGCGCTGTCGGTGTCCATCCGCTCGCTTGAGCGGGAGCTGCACGCCCAGCTGTTCGAGCGGACCACCCGCGAGGTCAGGCTGACGGACGCCGGCCGCCTCCTGCTGCCGGAGGCGCGCCGCACCCTCGACGCGGCGGCCGGCGCTCAGGCGGCGGTGCTTGGTGCCCAGGCAGGCCTGCGCGGGACGCTGCGGCTCGGCATGATGCAGGTGATCAACGTGGCCGACGTCGGCTCGCTTATCGCGCGGTTCCACCGCGAGCGGCCGCTCGTGGACATCCGGCCCACGACCGCTCCCGGCGGGTCGGCGGCGCTGATCTCCGATGTCAGGAACGGCGCCCTGGATGCCGCCTTCGTCGCCGTCAGCGGCACGGACCAACCCGGACTGACGGTAACGACGCTGGCCTCCGAGCGCGTGCTGCTTGGCTGCCCGCCCGATCACCCGCTGGCCCGCCGCGCCGTCGTCTCGGTCAGCGAACTGGCCGGCGAGCCGTTCGTCGACTACACACTGGGGTGGGGCACCCGCACGATCGCCGACCAGTTGTTCGCCAGGGCGCGCGTCGAGCGGTCGATCGGCATCGAGGTGCCGGACTCGTCAATCCACGCGTCGCTCGTCCGCGCCGGGCTCGGGGTGGCCATCCTCCCTGAGTCGATGATCGAGAGCGCGGGCCTGGCGGGCGTGCCGCTGCGGCCCGCCGCCACCTTCAGCGTGGCGTTCGTCGTCGCCGCCGACCGGCCGCCGTCCCCGGTCACCCAGGCGTTCGCCGACCTCGTCACCACCACGCGCCAACCGGGATCAGCGCAGCCTGGCTCATGAGCACCGAAATTTACCGTTAATAAGCTGCGTAATTTACGTGAAAGGAAGAATTTGGACTAAGCGTGGCATGATCTTGTGCAAAATCAAAAATGAATCACTGAATAGCGATGCGGTTGTATCGTGGCTTGCCAGAGTCCGATTGCCATACGGGGGGCAGAGCCGATGGGCGACAGGCATGCCGCGGGGCGAGTTGGGATCATGCAACCGCCGGGGTCAGATAGGACGGGTCCGCGTACGGTCCTGGCCATGGTCACCACCCTGCTTATCCCCACTTGCATCACGCTGGCGGCGGTCAGGCTCCCGGCGGATCACGGGTCGGCGCGTGAGTCGAGTCCGTTCGGCTATACCTGGTCATTGTCCTTTGCGCTGGTGCCGATCGTGGCGATTCTGTGGGTACGGGCGCGCTTGTTCCCGCGGACACCCTGGCGCACCGTGGCCGCCACCATCGCGCTGCTCGGGTCCGCCGGAATGCTGCTCGACATCTTCTTCGGCTATACCTTTTTCGCGTTTCCAAACAAGGGCGCCACCGTGCGGATAGGATTCTGGGGATTTGACCCGGCGAGCGGCAGGTGGATTCCCGGCCTTCCGATCGAGGAAGCGGCGTTCTACTACTCGACTGTCGCCGCGGCGCTGCTGATGTACGTGTGGCTCAATGCCGCGTTCCTCTCACGCTATAGCCCGAGTCTCACCCCTGCCGACCAGGAACCTAAACCCTGGTTGTGCTGGCCTGCCGCCTTGCCTGGAGTCGGCCTGATCGTCGCGGCGGTGCTTTATACGGAACTCATCCGGCCGGTGCCCGCCAGGTTTCCCGGTTATTTCATATTCATTATCATGGTCGCACTGATACCGCCGTGCCTGCTGCACCGCGCGACGCGTCACGCCATCAACTGGCAGGCGGTAGCCTTCTGCACTCTGGCGTGTGCACTGGTCGATACCGTATGGGAGGCGACTCTCGCCGGTCCCTACGGCTGGTGGGCATACCGCCAGGACATGATGATCGGGCTGCGGATCACGGCCTGGCACGGTCTCCCGATTGAGGCGCCGATCCTATGGCTGCTTTCGCCATTCTGCGTCGTGACCGTCTACACCGCCATTCACCTGGCCGTTCAGCGCCGGGTCCAGCGGTAGGGCGGCGTCGCCGTTGGCGGCCAGGCGGCGGGGGATAAGCACCGAGATGTCGAGGCCGCCCGCGGGCTGGCTGCGCGCGGTGACGGTCGCGCCGTGCGCGGTGACGACCGACCTGGCGATGGAGAGGCCGAGCCCGACGCCGTCGCGGACGCCGGTCCTTGTCTCCAAGCGCCGGAACGGCTCGAACAGCGAGGGCACGGCGTCGTCGGGGACGAAGGGCCCGCTGTTGGCGATCTCCAGGTACGCGGCCGCGTCCTTGCTGCCGGTGCGCAGCCTGATCCAGCCGCCCGGCTCGTTGTGCCGGACGGCGTTGTCCACCAGGTTCCAGATCATCCGCTCAAGCAACTGCGGGTCTCCGGTTATCTCGGCCGGGTCAAGCACCGCGACGACGTGCAGGTCCAGGCGTTCGATCTCGGGAGCGGCGGCGTCGATCGCGTCCTCGGCCCAGGTGGCCAGGTCGGAGAACTCGGTGCTGAGCTTGCCCTGGTCGCTCACGGCCAGGGTGAGCAGCGCCTCGACCATGGTCTCGGCCCGGTCGATCGAGCGCCGCACCCGCACGGCCATGTCCTTGAGCTGCCGCGCCGTTGGTGACGGCTTGCCCAGGGTCACGTCGATCGCCGTGCGCATCACGGTCAGCGGCGTGCGCAGCTCGTGCGAGGCGTTCGCGACGAACCTGCGCTGGGTGGCGAACGCCGCGTCCAGGCGTTCGAGCATGTCGTCGAAGGTGTCGGCCAGCTCCTTCAGCTCGTCCGTCGCCCCGGTCAGCGCCAGCCGCTCGCCGAGGTGCTGCTCCGACGCCCGGCGGGCGGTCTCGGTGATCACCCGGACCGGGCGCAGCACGCGGCCCGACATGAACCAGCCAAGGCCGCCCGACGCGACCGTCATGACGCCGAGGCCGACAAGCGAGAACAGCCAGCAGGTTCCGCAGCGCGTCCCCGCGTTGCGCCTGCGAGCCCGCGGCGGCGCCGGCGACGTAGGCCATCTCAACCTGCTTGCAGGCCGACCGAAGGGACGTCGGGACCGGTGTGCCCGCTAGCGTGCCGGTCGGCGGCAGGCATTCATGCTTCAGGGCCGCCAGCTCCTGGCCGCTGAATTCAGCCTTCAGGTTGCTCAGCGCCTGGTTGCCGGCCGTCGTGGCCGCGGGGGGCTGCGCGGAAAGGCTGCTGGCGACCAGTCCGTAGGTGAGTCCGAGCAGCGCCGACCCGGCGAAGAAAAACAGCATCGGCGTAGATGAGCGCGAGCCGGGTCCTGACCTTCTGCGGCCAGAGCCTGCGGACCGGGCTGCAGCAGCGCGCGCACGTTCACGGGAGCCGGTAGCCGCTGCCGACCACGGTATCGATCGGGTCGGGCTCGCCGAGCTTGCGCCGCAGCCGCCCCATTGTCACCGTGACCGTGCGGGTAAACGGGTCGGCGTTCTCATCCCAGACCCGCTCGAGCAGGTCCTCGGTGCTGACCACGCCACCGTCGGCGACGAGGAGCTCCTCGAGGATGCCCATCTCCTTGCGGGTCAGCGATAGCGGCCGGCCCGCCCGGCTGACCCGGCGGCGGGCCCGGTCGAACACGATGTCGCCGCGCACGATCACCGGGACGGCGGCCGGGGCGCGCCTGGCCAGCGACCTGACCCGGGCGACAAGCTCAGCGAACGCGAATGGCTTGCCCAGGTAGTCGTCGGCACCGAGGTTGAGTCCCTGCACCCGGTCGCCGACCGTGGCGGCCGCGGTCAGCATCAGGATGCGCGCCGCCGAGCGGGACCCGACCAGCGTGGTGCAGACCGCGTCGCCGTGGACCTTGGGCAGGTCCCGGTCAAGTACCACCACGTCGTAGGAGTTCATCAGGGCCTTCTCGATCCCAGTCGGCCCGTCATAGGCCACGTCCGCGCCGATGCCCTGGTCACGAAGGCCGTCGGCGATGTCGTCAGCCAGTTCGGCCTGATCCTCGACCACCAGCACACGCATGAGGCCATGATGCCCCACCGGACATCACACCGGCATCACACGAGGCCGCCCGGCTGGACTGCGCGGCCGGTAAATGACCTGGCCTTTCGCGTGGCGGCGAGCGCTGGACCCGCCAGGGAACGGTGCCGCGCGTGATGTCCGTGTGACGACTGACTGCGTATCCCTGGGGGTGACCGGGCGCGCTGCCCGGTCGTGAGGAGGAACACCGATGCGAAATATCCATGAGCGCCGGGCGGCCCCGATGGCCGCGACGCGGAGCGGCGAGACGGAGGACGTCACGTGAGCACCAACGTCATCGAGGCCAGCGGCCTAGGAAAGCGCTACGGCCGCACGTGGGCGCTGCACGAGTGCACGCTCGCCATCCCGGCCGGCCACGTCGCCGCGCTGGTCGGCCCGAACGGCGCGGGCAAGACCACGCTGCTGAACCTGGCGGTCGGCCTGGCGGCGCCGTCCGCGGGCGGCGTCACAGTGCTGGGCGGCCGGCCAGCCGGGTCGCCGGCCGCGCTGGACGGCATCGCGTTCGTGGCCCAGGACACGCCGCTGTACAAGAACCTGTCGGCCGCGGACATGATCTACGTGACCCGCAGCCTGAACCGCCGCTTCGACCAGCCGTACGCGAAGGCCCGGCTGGACGAGCTCGGCATCCCGCCCAAGCGGAAGGCCGGGAAGCTGTCCGGCGGGCAGCAGGCGCAGCTCGCGCTGACCCTGGCGCTGGCCCGCCACCCGCGGCTGCTGGTGCTCGATGAGCCGGTGGCGATGCTGGACCCGATCGCCAGGCACGACTTCATGGACACGGTGCTGGCGGCAGCGGCTGCCGACGGCGTCTCGGTGCTGCTGTCCTCGCACGCGCTCGCCGAGCTTGAGCGGGTGGCCGGCTACCTGATCCTGCTGTCCCGCGGCCGGGTGCGGCTGGCCGGCGAGATCGATGACCTGCTGGCCAGCCACGGGCGGGCCAGCCTGGAAGAACTTGCCCTCGCCTACCTGCGCGACAATCACATCGGAGGTGGCGCGATGACCGCCCAGACCATGCCCGCCCGCCCGGCAGAGGACGCGAGCCTGCGGCCGGTGCCGTGGCGGCGGATGGCCGGGGTGACCTGGCGGCAGCACCGCTTCGCGCTGGCCGGCGTTGCCGCGCTGCTCGGCGCGGTGGCCGTGTACCTGTGGCTCACCGGGCTTCAGATGCACCACGCCTACGCCACCGCGACCGCCTGCCACCCGGCAAGCTCAGTTGCCTGCCTGAATGCGATGCTTGACTTCAGTGGAAGCGTACTCCCCCACTGGCGCAATCGCGTCCCTGCTGCTGGCGGTGCCCGCGCTGATCGGGGCGTTCGTCGGGGCACCGGTGCTTGGCCGGGAGCTGGAGACCGGTACCTTCCGGTTCGCGTGGACCCAGGGCTTCGGCCGATGGCGCTGGACGCTCGGCAAGCTGGTGCCGCTCGCGGTCGCGGTGACGGCCTCCGCCGGGGTGTTCAGCCTGCTGGTCTCCTGGTACTACCAGCCGCTCTTCGCCGCACCCTGGTGCCTTCATCCCACGTTCGATTCCAAGCTGTTCGAACTGCGCGGGGTGGCGTTCGCCGCCTGGACGCTGGCGGCCTTCGCCATCGGCGCCCTGGCCGGCATGCTCATCCGCCGCGTCGTCCCCGCGATCGCCGCCACCCTGGCCGCCTCCGCTGGGCTCACCCTCGCGGCTGGCCTGTACCTGCGCCAGCACTACGCGGCGCCGCTGGTCACCGCGGAACCTGCACGTGCCCGGTTCCGCGTGGATCCTGAGCAGTTGGTGGACCAAGGGCGGCGTGACGCTCAGCCAGTCCACGATGAACCAGATCAAAGTTCCCTGGACCGGCGGGTGCTGTCTCGCATACTGCCCGCCAGTGATGCGAGGTCAAGGTATACAAGGGCCGGACGGTGGTCAATGTGCTGCAATACCTCACCCAGCACGGATACACGCAATGGACGAGGTACCAGCCTGGCAGCCGGTTCTGGCCATTCCAGTGGATCGAGGGCGGCTGGCTGCTCGCGCTGTCGGTGCTGCTCATCGCCGCGACCATCTGGCTGGTCCGCCGCCGCGCGGCCTGAGGCATCCCCAGACCGCAGCCGCCCATTGCGGGAATAGCGGCCGGCCGACAGGGACTTGTCATGCGTGATGAGTACAGAACAGGATTCGCTCCCGCTCGCCGTGCTCGATTTCGTCGGCATCGAGTACGGCGAGCGGGCGTCCGACTCGCTTGCCGGCGCCGCCTCCATCGCGCGGGCCATCGAGGCGGCGGGGTACCGGCGCTACTGGGTGTCCGAGCATCACAACATGCAGAGCCTCGCGTGCAGCGCGCCCGAGCTGCTGACGGCGTACGTCGGCGCGCAGACCTCCAGGATCCGGGTCGGGGCCGCGGGCATCATGCTGCCCAACCATGCCGCGCTGAAGGTCGCCGAGACGTTCAGGACACTGCTCGCCATGTACCCGGGCCGCATCGACCTGGCACTCGGCCGGGCACCGGGAACGGACCAGCTCACCGCGCACGTGCTCAGGCGCGGGCTGCGCACCGACCCCGGCGCGGAGTTCCCCGGGCAGGTCGCGGAGCTCCTCGCGTTCCTTGGCGACGGTTTCCCCGCGGGTCATCCCTACGCCTCCCTTGTGGCGGCGCCCGTGGTGCCGGAGCGGCCAGAGCTGTTCGTGCTCGGCTCGAGCGGCTACGGGCCGCGCTTCGCCGCCGTCAACGGGATGAGCGCGGTGTTCGCCCACCACATGAGCCCGGACCTGGCGTTCCAGGCGCTGCGCGAGTACCGCCGCGACTTCGCGCCGCGCACCGAAGGCGACTTGCCCTACTCGGCCATGTCGGTGCTCGCGTTCGCCAGCCATGACGAAGAGGCGGTACTCCAATTCGAGGCGGCGTGGACACTGACCATGCAGAGCATCAGGCGCGGCGACAGGGAGCCGCTGCGCCCTGAGGTCGTTCGCGCCTTCGCGCGGTCCACGGAGTTCCTGGCCGGCCGCCGCGACGACGGCCGGATGGTGACCGGGGAACCCAAGGTCGTCGCCGAGCGGCTGCTAGAGATGAGGGAACAGGCCAGCGCCGACGAGATCGTGGTCGTGACCCCCAGCCTCGACCGGGAGCGACGCAAGGACAGTTACACGGCACTTGCCGACGCGTGGCGCCGCGCCGCTTGAGTCCTCGCTTCACGAAAGGCGCCCGCTCAGCTACGTCCCGTCGGCCGAGACCGGCGGCAAGTTCCCGACCTGCTCCTTGGTGATGTTGAGCCGGATCCCGTCCGCCACGGACGCGACGGCGCTGACGGGGATGGCGACCTGCTTGCGCCCCCACAGGTGGCCCTCCTTGAGGATGACGTGGGTCACGGTGTGATCGGCGCTATCCACGACAAAGCCTTCTACCTGCCCTATCTCGCCGTCAACGGCGTGGACATGCTCGTGCCGTTCCACCTCGGTCTCCCCGAGGGGAACGGAGTGGTTGACCACGATCGGCTGGCTGGCACCAAGGCCTATGCCGGAAGTCGGACCGGCCATCCCTGGACTGCCGACATTGCCGAAGCCCCCGACCCCCACCGCCTCGGTGTAGCCGTACTCGGCTTCGTCGAGTACCTCAACCTCCTCGGCCGGGTCGAGCCGGTTGAACTCGGCCAGGGTACAGCTGAGCTGGACTTCGTCCGCCGTGTCGCGGACCAGCCCCACGGGCACGAGCCGGCCAGGCTCCCCCCGCAGGTGCCTGGGTTCCACGACCAGATGGGTGACGGCTCCTGCGGCTGGGTCGAGGATCGTGCGGCGCACTTCCCCGCAGAACCCGTCGGTACAACTCGCCCTGGCGCCCATGGTGAACTCCGCTGGCATGACCTGCCTCTTTCCCGTTTCCCTGCACACGCATACGCATACGCTGGGCAGCTTCCCTCGCCGGGCATGTTCTCGGCATCACCCGTGGAGGATGACGCACGTCACACCGCTTTAGGCATCCTCGCCCCCGTTGTCTAACCCGTCCGTGCCTGTTACAACTGGCAGGTGGGCGCCGTTTGCCGCCTCCGGAGTGGAATGAAGTTCTAGAATGGCCGGACAGTCGCAGTGGGCGCGGCCGCGACGGGAGTGCACATCGATGAAGGCGGCGCGCTGGGTCGACATGGGACGCGTGGTGTGCGAGGACGTGCCGGTGCCGTCGGTGGCGGACGGCCAGGTACTGCTGCGGACCGCCTACGCGTCGATCTGCGGCTCCGACCTGCACAGCGTGTTCCTGAACGCTCCGCCGGAACCCGGGCCCGCCGGGCTACCCCGGGCACGAGAGCGTGGGCGAGGTGGTGGAGTCCCGCAGCCCGGGCTTCGCGCCGGGCGACTGCGTGCTCACCGTCCCGCACGCGATCGACGGGCGCTGCCTGGCCGAGTACCAGGCGCTCCCGGGCGCCGCCTGCATCCGGCTGCCGGGCACGGCGCCGCTCAGCCACCTGCTGATGGCACAGCAACTCGGCACGGTCGTCTACGCGCTCCGCTACCACCCGCTTGACCTGGTCGGCAAGGACGCCGCCGTCATCGGGCAGGGGTCCGCGGGCGCCTTCTTCACGTTCCTGCTCAAGCGGGCGGGCGCGGCCCGCGTGCTGGTGTCGGACAAGTCGCCTGCCCGCCTGGCCTACGCCAGCAGCTGGGCGCGGAGCTTGCCGTGGACGCCAACACGGTCGACTTCCGTGCGGCGGTGCTCGAGGCTACCGGCGGGCGCGGGGCCGACGTGGTCGTGGAGGCGGTCGGCAGCCGGGAGACGTTCCCGCTGAGCCTGGAGGTAGCCGCGCCAGGGGCGACCCTCGTCTGGTTCGGCCTGCCAGAAGGCCCAGGCCACTACCCGTTCTCGTTCCGTGACTTCTTCCGCCGCGGGTTGACCGCCTACTCGAACTTCGGCGCCCAGGGCGAGCCAGGGCTCGAGTCGTTCAGGTACGCCGTGCGGCTGATCGCCGGCGGCGCGATCGACGTGGCGCCGCTGCTCAGCCACATGCTGCCGATCGAGAAGATCGACGAGGCCTTCCGCATCGCCCACGACCGGACCGACAACGCACTCAAGGTGTCGATCAAGTTCTGACTGGAGGATGACGAGGACTCTCCTCATTTTGATGTTCCTGGTAGATCAGATTTTTCGATGAAGAGCAAAAATTAGGAGGGTCCTGTGGAGATGACGGGAGGGGAGGCGGTTGCCTCGGCCCTCGAGGTGCTCGGCGTCCGCCACGTCTTCGGCATCGTGAGCGTCCACAACCTGCCGATCTACGACGCCATCGCGCGGCGCGGCACCATCACGCCGATCGGGGTAAGGCACGAGCAGGCCGCCGCGCACGCCGCCGACGGCTACGCGCGCGCCACCGGGGAGCTTGGCGTGGTCATCGCCAGCACCGGTCCCGGCACCACCAACACCATGACCGGCCTGTTCGAGGCGAGCTTCGCCTCATCGCCGGTGCTGCTCGTCACCGGGCAGATCGACAGCGGCTACCTGGGCAAGGCCAAGGGCTTCCTGCACGAGGCCGAGCACCAGCGGCTCATGCTGTCCTCGCTCTGCCGCCGGGTGGAGACGGTGCGCAGGACCGAGGACATCGGCCGGGCCGTCATCGCCGCGGCCGAGGACATCCGCGCGGGCCGGCCGCAGCCGGGGGCGGTGGAGATCCCGATCGACCAGCAGTACCGCCGGGCCGAAGTAGCGATACCCGACCTCCGCAAGGACACCGCCTACGTCCCCGACCCCGGCGCCCTGGCGAAGGTGGCCGAGGCGCTGTCGGCCGCGACCAGGCCGGTGCTCTGGGCCGGCGGCGGTGTCGTCAGCTCGGGCGCCGGGCCCGCGCTCGTGGCGCTTGCCGAACGCCTCGGCGCCCCGGTCGTCACCACGATCGAGGGCCGCGGCTCGATCCCCGAGGACCACCCGCTGTGCCTGGGCGCGCTGACCACCAGCCCGCAGATCGAGGACGTCGTGTCGAGCGCCGACCTGGTGCTCGCGGTGGGTACCAGGTTCCAGGGCGGCAGCACCCGCAACTGGCGCCTGTCCTTCGGCGGCACGCTGGCGCACCTCGACGCCGACCCCGCGGTCATCGGGCGGAACTACCCGACGGCCCTGCCGGTCGTCGGTGACGCCCGCATCGGCCTCGAGCTCCTGCTCGGGGCGATCGACCGGGTCAGCACAGAGCCCGATCACGCGGAGCAGGCCGCGTCGGCGGCAGCGGCGGCGCGCAAGGACGCCCGCGCCCGGCTCGGCGAGGACCACTGCCAGATCATGGACGCCATCCGGCGCCACGCCCCCCGCGAGTCGGTCATCGTCAGGGACGCGACCGTGCCCGCCTACCTGTGGGGCGACCGGCTGGTGCCGATCCTCCAGCCAAGGACGTCCATGCGGCCGGCCTCCGCGGCGATCGGCCCCGGCCTGCCGCTCGCGCTCGGCGCGGCGGTCGGCAGCGGGCGCCCGGCCGTGCTGATCGCGGGCGACGGCGGGTTCATGCTGCACGTCGGTGAGCTGGCCACGGCGGTGCAGCACGACCTTCCCGTGGTGATCTGCCTGTTCAACGACCGGGGCTACGGCGTCCTGCGCGGCATCGAGGCGCGCCAGTTCGACGGGCGGAACTTCGGCGTCGACCTTGCCACCCCGGACTTCCCCGCGCTGGCGAAGTCGATGGGCGTGCAGGCCGCCCGGGTGGCCGGGCCTGCCGAGTTCGAGCGGGCGTTCCGCGCGGCCATCGCGTCCGGCCGCCCGACGCTGCTCGACATCGACCTGCTGGCCCTCACCCCGCTCAGCCTGACCGCCCCCCGCCCGGCCGCCCGCTAGCTCGCCCCGCCCCAGCGCCCCGGCGGCAGCTGGGCATGGTCGGCGTCGCGGGCACCGAGCCACACGGCGCGGGTAAGGGCGCCGGACGGCGTACACCTGTGGCTCAAGTGGTGCGCAGTGACAATGGGGGCCGTGCGCGCGCTGGCCCGCGGTACCCGCGCGCGGGGTGCGGCGTGATCGCACAGGATTTCGCTTTTCATGTGGATTCCGCAGCTTATAAGCTGCGGGATCCACATGATCATGCTCCGGGCCCCGGCGCCGCCGCGACAATCCGGACAAACCGGCTACGTGCGGGCCCCGCGCCAAGGCGCGGAGCACCTAACTCACAGTCCACGCCCGCCGCGCCCGCGCCGCGAGCGCCCGCCCGCACGCCGAAATCATAAACATGATCCAGAACGGGGGCGGGATGACTCCCCTCAGCGCACCGCAGTGCCCTCGGGCAGGTCAAGCAGCCAGGTCAGAGGCTAGCTCTCCGGGAGGATGACGGCGCCTGACTGGTAGGTGGGTGTCCCGTCGACGACGGTGGCCAGCACCTGGATGGCGGTGATCTCCTCCGGGTCGACGCTGAGCGGGTTGCGGTCGAGGACGGTGAAGTCCGCGAGCTTACCCGGCTCAAGCGAGCCGATCTCGGTCTCGCGGTGCATGGCGTACGCGCCGCCCGTGGTGTACAGGGCGAGGGCGTCGCGGGCGGTCAGCCGCTCGTCCGGGCCGATGGCCTGGCCGGCCGCGGTGCGGCGGACGATGGCGTCGCGGATCCCGGTGCGCGGGTCGGGCGTGATGACCGGGGCGTCGGAGGATCCGGCGACCGTGATCCCGGCTCGCTGCCAGGAGCGGAACGCGTACAGCTGGTCCGCCTGCCCGGGGAACGCCGCGGCGAACCCGTCGCCGAGGCCGGAGAGGAAGCCTGGCTGGCTAGCCACCACGATGCCGAGTTCGGCCGCCCGCGCGGTCAGCGCCGGGTACATGGCGCCGCCGTGCTCGATGCGGTGCCTGCGCGGGTTCCCCGGCGTCCCGGCCAGCGTCCTGGCGTACGCGTCAAGGACGATCTCGATCGCCCGGTCGCCCTGCGCGTGAACGCAGACCTGGAAGCCGCGGGCCGCGAACTCGCGCACCATCGCGGTGAGCTCGTCCTGCTCGAAGTACAAGATCCCCGAGCCGAACGGCGGCACCGGGTAGGTTCCGTGGATGGCCGCGGTGCGGCTGCTCATGCCGCCGTCGGCCCAGATCTTCACGGCCTGCGCCGCCAGCCGCCCGGACCGGCGGCCCTGCAGGCCAGACCCGACCAGCTCGTCCACCTCGTCGTGCACGATCAGCCCGTAAATGCGCTGGCTCAACGCGCCAGCGTCATCGGCCTCGGCGTACGCGGCGAACGTCTGGCAGCGCAGGTCCGCGTCGCAGGCCGCGGTGATGCCCAGTGCCGCAAGTCGCTCCCCGGCGCGCCGCACGACCCGCGCCCGCGCGGCCGCGTCCATGTGGGCGAGGTCGGCGCGGAGCCTGTCCCCGAGCACCCGGAACATCGGCCCCTCGAACAGCAGGCCGCTGAGCCCGCCCTGGCCGTCGCGGCCGATCACGCCGTCCGGCGGATCAGGCTGGCCGTCGGCGAACCCCGCCTCACGCAGCGCCGCCGAGTTGAGCACGCACGCGTGCAGCGACGTGTGGTAGACCACCGCCGGGCGGTCAGGCACGGCCGCGTCCAGGTCCGCGCGGGTCGGGTGCCGCTGCTCGGCCAGCTTGTACTCGACGTAGCCGCTGCCCGTGACCCATGACCCGGCCGGCGTCCCCTCCGCGGCCGCGCGCAGCCGGGCCTGGATCGCCGCGATGTCCGGCGCCGCCGGCTGGCTGCAGTCGGCGCCCGCGGCCAGGTAACCGATGTTGATCACGTGGCAGTGGGCGTCGATCAGGCCGGGTAGCACCGTGGCACCGTCCAGTCGCACCACGGCGGCGCCGGGTTCCGCCGCGGCGCGCACGGCGGCGGCGGGGCCAATCGCGGCGATCCGGCCGTCGCGCACCAGCATGCTCTCGGCGCCACTGTTCTTGGCATCATTGCCAGGCGCCATCGTGACGAACTCGGCATCCTCGACGATCAGCTCCACTAGCTGCCTCCTCGGCGGCGTGACTAAGCATTCGTACACGTACCAGCCTGCTGCCGGGCAGCCGCCTTCGGCTAGGTGCGCGCGCCCATGGTCGCCGCCATCGCCGGCCTCAGCGCGTTCGTCTGAGCCCTAGCGGGTGTCGCGTCACCCCTCAAGGCTGGCCGCGTCGATGGCCTGTAGTTCCTGGTCGCTGGCGGTGATGGCGGCCTGTTCCGCGGTCCGGTCGAGTGAGCGCGACAGGACCAGGTACACCACGGCGGAGACGAGCAGCCCGGCCAGCCAGGAGTAGTCCACGTCGTTGGTCACGTGGCCAGGGATCCAGCCGGTGTAGGACAGGCCGGCGATCGGCGGCAGCACCATGAACGGGATCTCGGCCGCGAACCCGGCGAAGTAGGCGGTCAGGCCGCGCCAGCCCCAGATGCCGTAGACCCCGTCCGGGCGGAAGATGTCGGTGATCGCGTAGTGCCCGCGGCGGACGAAGAAGAAGTCCACCAGGTTCAGCGCGGTCCACGGCACCAGCAGGTACAGCATCAGCGTCAGCGAGTTAAGCACGGCGCTGACCGCGGTGTTGGACCCGCTCGTGGAGATGCTCTCGCCGATGGCGTACCACACCACGGCCAGGACGACGACGGTCAGCGCGCGCCACGTCCTGCTCGTCTTGATCGTCTTGAACGAGTCGATCCCGGTCAGGACGGTGAGCATCCCCCCGTAGGCGTTCATCCCCATGGTCGCGAGCAGCGCGGTGGCCGACAGGAACGCGGTGATCGAGCCGAGCGGCGCGGCCACGTTGTCGCCGGAGAGCTGCAGCCCGACCAGGCCGTCGCTGACGTTCAGCCGGGTGGCCAGCCACGCGCCGAGCGCGATCAGCCAGACCGCGGAGCCTGACGCGCCGAAGAAGACCGCGCCGATGATCCCGCGAGCCGGCGTGTCGCGCGGCATGTAGCGGGAGTAGTCGGACACGTAGGGCGCGTAGGTGATGTTGTACGCGGCGGCCACCGAGAACTGGGCCATGAAGGCGGCGAAGACGAAGCCGCCTGGGTGGGCGGGCGCGTGGCCGCCTGCGTGCCCCACGAGGATCGCGACGGAGATGATCGCGTAGCACGGCAGCGAGATGACCAGCAGGAACCGGAACACCCGGTGCACCCAGTCGTAGCCGAAGACGGCCAGCGCCGCGGCCAGCACCGCGGTGACCGCCGCCACGAGCTGGGAGTTCCAGCCGAACGCGCCGTGCAGGCCGCTGGCCAGCAGCACCTGGTCGGCCACGTTGAAGGCCATGTAGGTGAACAGCACCGCGAACAGCGCCACGACCACACCGCGGTAGCCGAGCTGGGCCCGGGTCTGGATCATCTGGGGCAGGCCGAACACCGGGCCCTGGGTCGCGTGGAAGGCCATGAACAAGGTGCCGAACGCGATGCCGAGGACGCCCGCCAGGATCGACCAGCCCAGGGACAGGCCAAGCGAGGGACCGACGAAGCCGATCGGGATCGTGAAGTACTGGAAGTTCCCGAGGAACCACAGCATGGCCTGCTGCCAGGTCCTGCCGTGCCGCTCGGTGTCGGGGATCCAGTCGATCGAGTGCACCTCGATCTGGTTGAGCAGGCTGCGCTCGATATCGGTCTCGACGGTGGGCTTCCTTGACTGTGTCGCCATCGCCGCCTCCAGTTCCGCGTGGGCGGACAGCTCGGTATGACCTGCCTCACGAGCTAGAATGACGATGAGTTTCCTGTTAGTCAACATGTGTTTCATAAACGAAACAGAGTTTCCTGTAGGTTGCCGGCGGCTCACGTCCCGGCGCCGGGAGGAGGAGCCGTGTCAGGCGGCGAGCCAGAAGTGATCCCGGACGGCACCCGCATCGGCGCGCAGCTGAGGGCGGCCAGGCTCGCCGCGCGAATGACCATGGCTGAGGTGGCCGAGCAAGCCGGCCTGACCAAGGGGTTCGTGTCCAAGCTTGAGCGGGACCTGGCCAACGTCTCTGTGGCCTCGCTGATCCGGCTGTGCGACGCGCTCGGGGTCTCGGTCGGGTCGCTGTTCCAGACTCCGAAGGGCGAGGTGGTGCGCCGCGACACGAGGCCGCAGATCAACTTCGGCGGCCGCAAGATGATCGAGTACCTGCTCACGCCGTCCGGCGAAAAGCGCGTGCAGGCCATCCTCAGCGACATCGAGCCCGGCGGCGGAAGCGGGGCCGAGGCCTACTCGCTGCCGGCCGACGTTGAGTTCGTCTTCGTGCTGTCCGGGCAACTGGAAATCACCGTCGCCGGGAAGCAGGTCACGCTCGGCCAGGGTGACGCGTTCACCTTCCCTGCCGATACCCGGCACACCTTCCGCGGTGCCCCGCAGGCGGGCCGCACCCAGGTGCTGTGGGTCGTCTCGCCCGCCCTGCCCGACGGGCCCCTGTATACCGAGCCGTCAGCCGACGAGCCAGGCGCGCGCTAGCACGGCGCAGGCCTGCGGCTTACGCGAACCGGCTTACGCGAACCGCCTTACGCGAACCGGAAGCCGATGCCGAGGCTGCGGGTCACGGACCTGAGCCACACCGTGGACGCGCCGATGCCGAGCGCGATGAGCGTGATGGTGGTGACGGCCCAGACCGGGACGTACGTGGTGAGCGGCACGGTCGCGAGCAGCGCCCCCAGGCTGACGGCGAGCGCCAGGAAGACGCCGCCCCACAGCCAGGTCACGTTCTGGAAGAAGCGGTGCATTCGCTGCTGGTAGACGGCGGGGCAGCGCAACCCGATCACCTCGGCGGCCAGCCGGGCGGCGATGGGGCTCCGGCCGCGCGCCGTCCTGGCGAACAGCACGCACAGGGCGAGGTTCGCCACCGGGAAGTGCAGCAGGAAGATCAACAGGTTGCCGGTGATGATCGCGGCGAGGGTCTGCACGGTGAGCACGACCAGCGAGATCGCCACGAGTCCGGGGACGGACCTGGTGACGACTTTGCGGATCACGGCGGTGAGCCAGATGGCGGCGAGCATGGCCCACAGGCCGGCATCGCGGCCCCAGAGCGCTGTGGCGACGGCGAAGGCGCCGGTCGGCAACCCGAAGGACTCGACGATGTTCCAGCCGATAGTGCGCACTAGCGCGGTCGGCCGTGGCAGCTCAAGGCATTCAGGCGAGGCGGCGTCGTGATCGACTGGCGTGGCGTCGCCGCTTTGGTCGAGCTCTGGGGCAAACCGTGGCAGGGCGAACAGCTCCTTCGGTCCTGCGGCCTGGGGCTTTTGGGCGGAGGCGGCTGTAGAGGCCTTGCCTCGCCGGTGTGCCCAGGGTACTGCCCGTTAACAAGGGGAACATGCGGAAACCGGAGATCTAACGCACTGCTAACGCCATCAGTCACAATGAGTGATGTCACCGAGCTGTGAGGAGGCTCACAGGAACGGTCGCCCGGCGATCTCGGGACCGCCCGGGCGGTCTCTGGTCAGGAAGTAGGAACCGATCGCCGTGTACGCGGTCTCCACGTAGTTGGTGTGGTTGGCCGCGGTATTGATGTCGCGGAACGCTTGCTCGATCGAACGGCCACGGTAGACGGCGCTCGATCCGGCCATTTCGAAGATGAGGCCGACCGCCTCCTTCGCCGACCTGACGGAGAAGAGGTTCGCCTCGCGCAGCCGGACCCGCAGTTCGAGTGACACTTCTGGGTGGACCTTGGCGTCCTCGTAGGCAGCGCGCACGGCCTCGTAGAGCAGGGCCCGTGCGGCGCGAACCAGGACGTCGGCCCGGGCGAACGCGATCTGGTGCCCCTGCATGTGCCCCATCGCCATGTGCCGCGTCGACCCGGGAAGCGGCTTCATGTTGACGGCGTCAACGAACGACTCCAGTGCGGCGGATGCCACACCGAGCGCGTGCGCCCCGTGGCCCACTTCCGGCATTTCCTTCATCCGGAAGAGCGCCCGGTCATAGCGCGGCGCGCCGTAGAACCCCGGGTTGACCTGATCATCAGGGACGAAGAGGTCGGCTATCTCGATGTCGCCGCTTCCCGTGCCGCGCAGGCCGAGGCCGTCCCACGTGTCGATGAGGCGGGCCTGGTCGGCCGGCCATATCGCGAGCAGCCGCTGCGGCTGGCCGCTGGCGTCCAAGATGGGCGCGCCGGCGGAGTCGGAGACGACCGACATCCCGCCGAGCCAGGTCGCGAAGGGGGAACCGCTCGCGAACGGCCACCGGCCGCTGATGCGGTAGCCGCCCTCGACCTTGACCGCCTTCCCGGCCATCCGGCCGAGGTTCATCGCGAGGATCAGCCGCCCGCCGCCGCGCAGCCGGAAGCGCTCGAACCGCTCGGGATCGAGGAACGTCAGCCCCACGCCCGAGTTAATGAACGCGAGCCACCCGACCGACGCGTTGACCCGCGCAAGCTCCTCGATCATCTGGAGCCACTCGACCGGCTCGACCTCGAGGCCGCCCACCTCGCGCGGGAGCATCGACCTGAACACGCCGGCGTCATAGAGCGCCTCGACGAGCGGCGCCGGGATGCGCCTGTCGTCAAGCGCCTGCGCGTGCTCGCGGATCAGCGGCTCAAGAGAGTGCGCGATCCCGAGGAGCGAGGCGCCCGCGCCATGAGTGACGTCGAGCGCACCGGGGTTGGAGATGGCCATCATGATCCTCCGCCGCATCGCCCGCCGCATCGACGGGGGTGGACCCGCCACGATCGGAAGCTAACACAGCGGGTCCACTGCGGCGATTGTGGCAAACACAAGATCACGCGCACTCGTTCTGGGCATGCGTTCGCCCGGGCGGGGTAGGCCGCCGTACGTCAGCGGTAACGAGCACGCCAGCGCGGAGGACAAACGATGTCAGACAACGTTTATTCGGTCAGCGAGATCGTCGGCTCCTCCACGGAGAGCATCGACGAGGCGATCAAAGGGGCCGTCGGCCGGGCCTCCAGGACGCTGCACAACCTCGACTGGTTCGAGGTCAGCCAGATCCGCGGCCGCATCGAGGAAGACCAGCGGTGCCACTTCCAGGTGACGCTGAAGGTGGGCTTCCGGCTGGACGAACCCTCGTCCTGACCGCTGCAGTCATCACGCCCTCGTTCGGAATAACTGCAAGAACTTCTATCCAGAACGAGTTGTTGCTTCGCGTCTCCCGCGCGAGCTTGCTCCTAGAGCGGCGTGACGTACGCGCCCGAGATGCCGCCGTCGACGAGGAACGTGGACGCGGTGATGAACGAGGCGTCGTCGCTCGCCAGGAACGCGACCGCCGCGGCGATCTCGGACGCCTCGGCGAACCGGCCAACCGGGATGTGCACCAGGCGCCTGGCGGCGCGCTCCGGGTCGGCGGCGAACAACTCGGTGAGCAGCGGGGTGTTGACCGGCCCGGGGCACAGGGCGTTGACCCTGATCCCCTCGCGGGCGAACTGCACGCCCAGTTCGCGCGACAGGGCGAGCACGCCGCCCTTGGACGCGGTGTAGGAGATCTGCGAGGTCGCCGACCCCATCACGGCGACGAACGACGCCGTGTTGATGATCGACCCCTTGCCCTGCCCGCGCATGTAGCCGAGCGCCGCGCGGCAGCAGAGGTAGACAGAAGTGAGGTTCACTTCCTGCACCCGGCGCCAGGCGTCAAGGCCGGTGGTCAGGATCGAGTCGTCGTCGGGCGGCGAGATGCCCGCGTTGTTGAACGCGACGTCGACGCTCCCGTACGTCTCGTGAGCGAAGGCGAACGCCCGCGCCACGTCCTCTTCGACGGTCACGTCCGCCTGGACGAAGGTGCCGCCCGCCTCGGCCGCCGCCTTGTCGCCGGCGTCGGCGTCGATGTCGACCGCCACCACGTTCGCGCCCTCGGCGGCGAACCGCCGCACGGTGGCCAGCCCGATTCCGCTGCCGGCGCCGGTCACGACCGCCGTCCGGCCCGCTAGCCTTCCCTCCACCAACCCCACCTTAGATAAGTCAGATTCGCTCGAAGTACCGGCGCAGCTCCCAGTCGGTCACCGCCCCGCGGTACGCGTCCAGTTCCACCCGCGCCATTGTCGCGTAATGGGAGACCACGTCGGCGCCGAGCGCGTCGGCCGCCAGCTGTGACGACTCCCACAGCGCCAGCGCCTCGTCCAGCGACGCGGGCACCCGCGGCAGCCCGTCCGCGGCGTAGGCGTTCCCGGTCACCGGCGCTTGCAGCGGCCGCGGCTCCGCGACCCCGGAGAGGGCGGCCGCGACCAGCCCGGCCAGCGCCAGGTAGGGATTAACGTCGCCACCGGGCACCCGGCACTCGACGCGCAGCGACGGCCCGTGCCCGACCAGGCGCAGCGCGCAGGTCCTGTTGTCCGGCCCCCACGCGACCGCGGTGGGCGCGAAGCTGCCCGAGGCGTACCGCTTGTATGAGTTGATCGTCGGCGCGAGCAGCAGCGTGAGCTCGCGCAGCCCGGCGAGCAGGCCAGCCATGATCGACTCCCCGGCGGGCGACAGGCCGTACGGGCCCTCGCCCGCCATGACCGGAGAGCCGTCGGCGGTACGGAACGAGAGGTGGATGTGGCAGGAGTTCCCTTCCCGCTCGTTCGGCTTGGCCATGAACGTCAGCGCGTACCCGTGCCTGGCGGCGATCTCCTTCGCGCCGGTCTTGTAGATCGAGTGCTGGTCGGCGGTCGTCAGCGCGTCCGCGTAGCGGAACGCGATCTCGTGCTGCCCGAGGTTGCACTCGCCCTTCGCGGACTCGACGTACAGGCCCGCGCCGGCCATCGAGTTCCTGATGTCCCGCAGCAGCGGCTCGATCCGCCCGGTGCCGAGCACTGAGTAGTCCGCGTTGTAGCGGTTCGCGGGGACGAGCGACCGGTAGCCGGAGTCCCATGCCTGCTCGTAGCCGCCCTCGAAGACGACGAACTCGAGTTCCGTGCCGGCCATGGCGGTCCAGCCACGCTCCGCCGCCCGCTCGAGCTGCGCCCGCAGCACCTGGCGGGGCGACACCCGGACGGGACCGCCCGCGGCGCCGTGGCCGTCGCCTAGGCCCGCCACGTCGGCAAGCACCAGCGCGGTGCCCGGCTGCCAGGGCAGCACCCGCATCGTGTTCCAGTCAGGGATGAGCATGAAGTCGCCGTACCCGGTCTCCCACGAGGCCAGCTCGTAACCGTCCACGGTGTTCATGTCCGTGTCGACGGCGAGCAGGTAGGCGCACGCCTCGGTGCTGTGCGGCACCACCTCGTCGAGGAAGTACCTGGCGTGGAACCGCTTGCCCTGCAGGCGCCCCTGCATGTCGGTGAGGGCGACGATGACCGTGTCGATGTCGCGGGCGGCGACCGACACCCGGAGCTCCTCTAGGGAGAGCATCAGGCGAGCGACTCCAGTTCATTCTCGATGGCGGCCAGTTCCGCGGCCGAGCCCTGCACCTTGGGACCGGTGAACCACTTGCGGGCGGAGACCGCCCAGTAGATCGCGGCGAAGCCGAGCACGGCGACCACGGCGATCACCGTGTAGTTGAACGTCTTCCAGGTGACGGGGGACGCGGTGGGCAGCATGAACAGGATCGTGATGATCACCACCCAGGCGACCGCGATGATGCCGATCGGCCGCGACCAGCGGCCGAGGTGCCACGGGCCGCGCTGGAACGCCGAGCCGAGCCGCAGCCGCAGGAACGTGGGCAGCACGTACGCGACGTACAGCCCGATGACCGCGATCGACGTGACGGCGGCGTACGCCGTGCTGTTCCACAGGTAGGGCAGGCCGAGGATGAGCGCGCCCGCCGCGGCCAGCCAGATCGCGTTGGTGGGGGTGCGGGTCCGCGGGTTGACCCGGTGCCAGAACGCGCTGCCTGGCAGCGCGCCGTCCCGGGAGAACGCGTAGATCATCCGGGAGTTCGCGGTCACCGACGACATGCCGCAGAACAACTGCGCGACGATCACGATGAGCAGCAGCAGCTTGCCGCCGGTGGCGCCGAGCGCGTCGACGAAGATCTGCGCGGGCGGCACGGTCGCGCCGACCTCGGTGGTGTAGTGCTGGATGGCGAACGTCACCCCGATCAGCAGTATCCACCCGGCCACCAGCGAGACGAGGATCGACATGACGATGCCGCGCGGCCCGGCGACCGCCGCCGACTTGGTCTCCTCGGTCATGTGCGCCGACGCGTCGTACCCGGTGAACGTGTACTGGGCGAGCAGCAGGCCGAGCAGCACCACGTAGAAGGCCGAGCCCCAGCCGGTGTTGTTGACGAAGTGGGTGAACACGAACGACGCCGACTGGTGGTGGGTCGGCGAGATCGCGAGCGCGGCCACGATGATCAGTACGCCGACGATGTGCCACCAGACGCTGACGTTGTTCAGCAGCGCGACCAGCCGGACCCCGAAGGAGTTCAGCACGCCGTGCAGCACGAGGATCGCGGCGAACAGCACGATCGTGTGCCACGGCCGGGTGTCGAAGTTCCACTGGATGTCGAGAAATGCGTTGAGGAAGAACGCCGCGCCGAAGTCGATGCCGGCGGTCACCGCGACCTGGCCGAGGAAGTTGAACCACCCGGTGAACCAGCTCCACGCGGCCGGGTTGCGCGGCGCGAGCTTGGCCGACCAGTAGTACAGCCCCCCGGCCGTCGGGAACGACGAGCACACCTCGGCCATGGCGAGCCCGACGAACATGGTCATGATGCCGACGAACGGCCAGCCCCAGACGATGAGCACGGGCCCGCCGGTGTTCATGCCGTAGCCGTAGAGGGTCAGGCACCCGGACAGGATCGAGATGATCGTGAAGGAAACCGCGAAGTTGGAGAAGCCGGACATGTTCCGGCGAAGTTCCTGGGCGTAGCCCAGTTCATGGAGCCGCTTTTGATCCGCGTCGATCGCCGATGATGCTGTGGTCTCGTCTGCTGACACGGGACCTCCCCCCCGCCTGGGGCTTCTTACTGTCTCTGCGGAGGCAGCAGCCCGCCCAACTACACAAATTGATGCATCACTCACAAAGCATGTCAAGATCACCAGTGTTAACAGACCGTCGCGTGAGGTCAGGGATGCGACATCGTTATCAGCGACCTCGGCGGCGGGCTAGCGTTCCGGCCGTCGCGGTCGCCTGCGGCTACATTCCGTGACGCGCCAGGAACGCGCTCGTCCGCTCGGGGGTCGCGACGATGTCCCACTGGCGCTCTGCCCCCGCAAATCGAGCCCCCACTTCCTGCTGGCCGCGCACGCGGCACCCAAGCGTGGACGCGGCACGCCGCGCGCGGCACCCCGTGCGGACGCGGCACCCCCGTGCGGACTCGGCACCCGCGCGCCCGCGGCACCCCATGCCCCGGCGCCCATCTCTGCCCGGTCCCCGCGTCGGGGCCGCGCGTGCCCGTTCCGTCCGGATTGTCCCGGCGGCGCCGCGGCCCAGACCATGATCATGTGGATTCCGCATCTTATTTGCTGCGGAATCCACATGAAAACCGAAATCCCTGTCGATCAGGCCGCGGCCAGCGCACGGGCGCCGCGCGCCAGCCCGCGCACCACCCTCACGCTCACCACCCACCACTTAAGTCACGGCTAGCCACACACCCATTGTCGATGGCGCTGCCGTCGGCTCAGGACTTGGCCCGCAGCGTGCTGTCCGGGCGCAGCCGGCCGTCGTCGTCGAGGTCGGCGAGGACCGCCGGCAGGCCGTCGCTGAGCATCTTGCGCCGGACTCGGCCAAGCAACTGGGCCATGAAGAGGCCGCCAACGCCGGAGAACCCGGTGTGCTCGTAGGTAAAGCGGCAGCCGGCCGGCTCAAGGCGGGGCTCAAGGCGGTAGGTGACCTCGGTGGTATCGCCCCCGCCGTCGTCGGTCCAGGTGTAGCGGAGCAGGACGGGCTCCCGCGCCTCAAGGACCTCGCAGTTGACGATGCCGTTCCACCCTGGCTTGGGCTTGGCGACGAACCGGAACTTGGTGCCTGGGACCGGGGCGAAGCCCTCCGGGCGCCCGCCCGCACCCGTCGCGGTCCACAGCGGGATCAGGTCAGGGTCGGTCAAGGCGCGCCAGACCGTGGTGACCGGGTACGGGTAGTCGCGGACGATTCGGATCTCGCTCATGCGAAGCCCTCCTAGCCAAGTACGGAACCTTCTGCCACTAAAAAAATACTGTAACAGAAAATTTCTTGCAACTGTAAAAATGGGACTAGACTGAGGCCATGAGCACAGGGGCGCCGGAGTGGACGGCCGGGAATCGCGAGCCGGCGTTGGCCGAGGGCCTGCGTGAGCGCAAGAAGCGCCTGATGCGCAAGCAACTGTCCGACACGGCGACCGCGATGTTCCTTGAGCGCGGCTTTGACGCGGTGCGCGTGGCCGAGGTCGCCGCGGCGTGCGGGGTGTCGGAGAAGACGGTCTTCAACTACTTCCCGGTTAAGGAAGCCCTCGTCATGGACCGCCTGGAGGCCACGCTTACCGCGCTGCGCGCCGGGCTCGCCGATGCCGCGCTCTCTCCCGTCCAGGCGGCCCTGCTGATCCTCGACAGGGAACTAGCCGGCCTGACGGGCATGCTGGCGGGCCAGGAGGACGCTAGTCAGGCGCGCCAGGCAATCCGCCGGTTCGGTGACCTGATCCGCGCCACACCCGCACTGCGCGCCTACCAGGCCGACATGATGGAGCGGTCCGTCGTGGTCGCCACCGAGGTCCTAGCCGCGCGGGCCGGGATGACCCCCGACGACCCGGAACCGCAGATCGCGGCCAGGGCACTGCTCGGGCTGTGGCGCGTTCAGGCCGACAGCCTGCGCAAGCACCTGGAACAAGCACCGGCGTCGGCCCGGCTGCACGAACTGGTAACCGCCGACGTCCGCCGCGCCGCCCAGCTCATCGACACCGGGCTGCGCGCCTTCGCCGCCCCCGCGCCCCTGGCCGGCCGGTAGGCAGATATATCTCCAGCGGGTATTACGTTACGTGAGAAAATGACGTCTCGTTGTTGTGAAGCGCGGCGCGCTCTTGAGCGGCCGTGCAACGGCCGAAGGAAGGCGGAAGCAATGCGGGACTGCTCATGCGGGCACGGCTCATCGTGCAGTTGCCCGAGCGGCTGCAGCTGCGGCTGCAACGGCTAGCACCGGCCGGCGGCCGCCCGCGCCAGCCGGGCGGCGGCCGCCCGCGCCGAGCCGGGCGTGGTCACGCCTCCGCCGGCGCGTAATCCGTGGCCGGTCAGCGGTGCCTCAGCCGGCGGATGACGGCGGCAATGGTCACGACTCCGAGCGCGGCGGTCCTGGTGGCGGATCCGACATGGTTCTGGGCATCGGCCGGGGCATGGTCTGCGACCGGTTGCTGCCGCCGGTGGCGCCCTGCCGTTGGCTGCCCCGTGTAGCCGACCGGGACGGCGGCCGCGAGCGCCACGTCCTCACCCCCGCCAAGCATGTGGCGGCCCTGCAGGGAGTACAGCAGGGCGAAGGAAGGGCCCACTAGCACCACGGCGACGATGAACACGACGATGATCGCGACCATCGTGGCCTGTGGCGCACCGGCGGTGCTCAGCGTCACCCGCGTGCCCGGCAGGAGCGTCGGGTACTGGGCAACGCCCCAGCCCCAGACGACGGCGGCGACGCCGAGTGCGGCGATGCCCCGGACGCCTCTCGGCCAGCCGACGGCAAGCAGGGCGAAGACCGCCAGCCCGCAGACTCCGGCCACGACCACGAACGGCAGGGCACGGCCGCTGGTGAGGCGGTCGTATACGAGCGGATCGGAGTTCTGCAGCTCGAACAGGGCCGCAAGCGACAGGGCCCCGGCCACGATGGCGGCGCCCTGGGCGCGCCGCGCGAAGTAGGCCTGCATGGCGCGGTTGCCGCGGCTTACGGCCTCGCCGACGAGGTAGACGGCGGCGAGGTAGCCGCAGGCGGCCACGAACAGGAACCCCGCGAGCAGCGCCGTCGGGCTGGTCCAGGCCGCCAGGCTGGCACGCGTCGCGTCGGCGGGTACGGCGCCGGCCGCGATGGCGCCGATCACGGTCCCCATGAAGAACGGGGTCATCAGCGAGGAAAAGGCGAACGTGGCCCCGGCCGCGCGCTGCAGGCTCAGGTGGGACAGTTCCTTGCGGAAGGCGAACCCGGAGCCGCGCAGCACGATCCCGGCCAGCGCCAGCCACAGTGGCAGTGCGAGCGTGTTCATGACCGCGGCGAACGCGTACGGGAAGGCGGTCCAGAAGATCACCAGGTCGAAGACGAGCCAGACATGGTTGCCTTCCCACACCGGGGTGATTGACTCGTCGATCAGCGTCCTTGGCGCCCTGCCCTGCGCGGTGGTGCCTGCGAGCAGGTCCCACAGGCCGCCGCCGAAGTCCGCACCGCCAAACACCGCGTACAGGGTGACGCCGGCCAGCAGGATGCCTCCCACCGCGTCGTAGGCCATTACCGCCCCGCCTCCCCGGCGTCTGCGTTCTGCGGCTCGGGGGAGGGACCGTAGGGGACGCCCTCCTCGGTGTCGCCGCGGCGCCAGCGCCTGGAAAGCAGGCGCAAGATCGCGATCGTGGCCACCCCGAGCACCGCGTACAGGATGATGACCAGGGTCAGGCTGGTGACCACGCCACCGTTGCTTGTGGCGGCGTCGGCCGTGGTCAGGTACTGGTAGACCACCCATGGCTGCCTGCCGACCTCGGTGACCACCCAGCCGCACTCCATCGCGACGATCGCCGCGAGCCCGCTGACCGCGCCGGCCCACCAGAACAGCCGCTGCGGCGGCAGCCGGCGCCGGCGCCACCACTCGTAGGCGGCCCACAGCCCCCAAAGCAGCAGCAGGGAGCCAAGCCCGACCATGACGTCGAAGGCGAGGTGAATGAGCCACACCACCGGCGGCCGGTCCGCCGGCGGGACGGTGTTCCACCCGGTCACCTGCGTCCCTGGCCCGAATCCCACGAGGAGTGAGTCCAGGTAGGGGATCTTGATTCCCGCGTAAACGCGCCCGTTGACGTAGACACCCGCGATCCACTCCGGCACCTGCCGTGACGTCTGCGCGACGTATTCCATGGCGGCGAACTTGACCGGCTGGTCTTGGGCGATCGAGCGCGCCGCGGTGTCGCCGACGAAGATCTGGAACGGGGTCAGGATCGCGGCAGGCACGAACCCGATGGCAAACCCGGTGTAGTGGTAGCGGTCCCGCCGGCCGCGCAGGATGCCCGTCGCGTACACCCCGGCCACGAGGAACCCGGCGACCATGTACGCGGCCAGGATCATGTGCGGCATCTCGTAGATCGCCGCGTGGTTGAAGTAGACCTGCCACGGGCTCACCGAGGTGATCTGGCCGCCGGTTTCCGTGAACCCGCCTGGCTGGTTCATCCACGAGTTCACCGCGATCACCGACATCGCGCCGAAGATGCCAGACAGCGCGATTGGCACTCCTGACCACCAGTGCACCCACCCCGGCAGCCGCTGCCAGCCCCACAGGTACACCCCGGCGAAGATCGCCTCGAGGAAGAAGAAGAGCCCCTCGATGGCGAACGGGAAGCCAAGTACCGAGCCGTACTGGCGCATCAGGCCCGGCCACAGCAGGCCCAACTCGAAGGAGAGCACGGTCCCCGTGACCGCGCCGACCGCGATAAGCACGCCCATCGCCTGCGACCAGCGGCGCGCCAGCCGCAACGCCGTCTCGTTACGCCGCCGCAGGCCGATGAACTCGGCAAGCAGCACGAAGAACGGGAACGCGATGCCAAGGCACGCCAGGATGATGTGGAACCCGAGCGTGGTCGCCATCTGCCCGCGTGCCGGGACTACCTGCGCGCTCATCTGCGCGACGGAGTGCAGCATCTCTCCGCTAGCGCGCATGTGCCCCACCAGGCATGGCGTTCTCGCTCATCATCGGGCCCCCGTGTATGGGCAGGCGTCCCCCCGCAAGTACCTCTCATATCCGTCCGCCGGCCGTCTTAATCAGGCCACAGCAAATCTTCCTGCTAGCAGGTATAGCCGTGCCGGAACGCTCTCCAGCCACACGCTGCGCTGCGTGCGGCCCGCTGCTCGCGGGCGAGCGCGGACGCCAGCAGCGAAGCGGCGACAAGGACGACGAGGCCGGTGATGACGCCACCACCGCGGCATAGCTTCTCGGGTGCCATCGGTACGCACCGCACTCCCCGGATGGATCTGCGCTAGGTCATCTATCCGTGCAGCATTACGCCGTGCATCGTGAGCCCGCGTCACCCGACTCGGATGACTTGACAAAGGCCGCCGGCTCACGCGGGCAGGGGACGCTCAGACCGTCGGGCTGCCCCGGTAACTGGCCCGAACCAGGTCAGTCCAGGTCAGCCGGGGCGGACGACTTAGAGTTAACGAAGAACAACTTAGAGCCAACGTAGAGCTCGTCAAGGGGGGCGCCGTGGAGCCGTCCCGGCCGAACGGAGGACGCAATGGAGACGGTCGCGGTAGTAACCGCCCTGGTGGCCGCGCTGCTCTTCGGGATATCTTCGGTGGCCGATCAGCGCAGTACCAAGCGGGTCAAGACCGAGAAGGCGCTATCGCCCGCGATCCTGCTTGACCTGGTCAAGCAGCCGTTGTGGCTGGGGGCCATCGTGACGAACCTCGCGGCCTTCGCCCTGCAGGTCGTCGCCCTGAGCTTCGGAAGCCTCGCGGTCGTGCAGCCGCTGCTGGTCTTCGACCTGGTCTTCGCCGTCCTGATCGGGCGGACCTTGCTGTTCGACCCGAAGATGTTCCCCGCGGGGGCGAAGCGATGGGATCCGGTCCTGTTCGCGGGCGTCGGCGCCGCCACGCTCGGCGTGGCCGGATTCCTCGCCATCGGGCGGCCGACGGCCGGGCGCGCGAACGTCGGCTTCAGCGTCCTGCTGCCGCTGGCCGTAGGGCTGGTCGTGGTGGTAGGCGCCTGCCTGGTCGTGGCCGCAAGGAACGAGAACCTGCGGCCGCTCGCGCTGGCGCTTGGCCTGCGGCGTCTGCTACGGGGTCGCCGCGTTCTCGGTCAAGCTGGTGACGACGGAATGGGGCGGCGGTCCGGCCAGGGTGTTCACCAACTGGCCGATCTACGTGCTGGCCATCACCGGCCCGGTCGGGTTCATCCTCAACCAGGACGCCTTCCAGCAGGGCAGGTTCCTGGCACCTGTCCAAGCCATTCTCACCACCACCGACCCGGTCATATCCATCGGGCTCAGCGTCCTGTGGCTCGGTTCCCGGCTGCAGAGCAGCCCCGCGGCGATCGCCGGCGTGGTCGTCTCGCTGCTGGTGATGACGGTAGGGATCGTCATCACCGCCCACCGAGCTCCCCAAGCCCCAAGGACGCAGGCGTCCGCCGCACCTTGTGAAGGATCGGTTGGCGAACCCGAACAAGCGGCAAATCAGCGAGACGCGTGAGTCCGGCTCACCGCGTGCCCGCATCGAGTCGTCTGTCAGGACCTTCCCGAGGCGCGGGGACGTCGGCGGAGCCGGGGCGGGTCAGCGCCAAGGGCTGGACCACCTTGTCGAACAGTTCCTCGCTGACGCCCTTGGCCAGCGCCGCCTGCTTGAGGGTCAGGTTGTGGTCGATGGCGTAGTAGGAGATCGCCGCGGACTTGTCGTAGCCGATCACCGGGGACAGCGCCGTCACCATCATCACCGAGTTGTCGATGTTCTCCTTCAGCTTGGCCTCGTTCAGCTGGGTGCCCTCGATCATGAACTCGCGGATGTGGTCGCACATGTCGGCCAGGATCAGCGCGGAGTGCAGGTAGTTGTTGATCAGGATCGGGCGGAACGCGTTCAGCTCGAAGTTCCCCTCCGCGCCGCCCATGGTCATCGCCACATCGGAGGCGATGACCTGGATGGCGACCATCAGCATCGCCTCGGCCTGGGTCGGGTTGACCTTGCCTGGCATGATCGAGGAACCGGGCTCGTTGGCCGGGAAGACCAGCTCCTCGAACCCGGTCCGCGGCCCCGAGCCCAGCCAGCGCAGGTCGTTGGCGATCTTGTACAGCGTGACGGCCGCCGCCTTCAGTCCCGCGTGGGCGCGCATCATGCGATCGAGGGTGCCCTGGGCGGTGAACTTGTTCGGGGCGGTGACGAACGGGGCGCCGGTCATCTCCGCGATCTGCTTCGCGACCTGCTCGCCGAACCCGGGCGGAGCGTTCAGCCCGGTGCCCACCGCGGTGCCGCCCATCGCGACCTTCAGCAGCCCGTTGGTGGCGTGCTCAAGCTCGGCGATCGCGTCGTCCAGGGCGCCGGCGTAGCCGGACCATTCCTGGCCGACGGTCAGCGGGGTGGCGTCCTCCAGGTGGGTCCGGCCGATCTTCACGACGTCGGCCCACTTTTTGGAGTTGGCCTCGATGGCGTCCCGCAGCCGCTTAAGGGCAGGGATCGTCTTCTGCGTCGCCATCATGTACGCGGCGATGTGCATCGCGGTCGGGAAGGTGTCGTTGGACGACTGGCCCATGTTGACGTGGTCGTTGGGGTGCACGGGCTCCTGCGAGCCAAGCGTGCCGCCGGTCAGCTGGATGCACCGGTTGGAGATCACCTCGTTCACGTTCATGTTCGACTGCGTCCCCGACCCCGTCTGCCACACGTACAGCGGGAACTGCTCATCCAGCTGCCCGCTGATCACCTCATCGCAGACCCGCTCGATCAGCTGGCCCTTCCAGGCCGGCAGCCGGCTCGCCGCGGTGTTCACTACCACCGCGGCCTTCTTCACGTACCCGTAGGCGTGGTAGACCTCCTTGGGCATCCGGTCATGGCCGATATCGAAGTGCTCCAGGCTTCGCTGGGTCTGCGCGCCCCAGTACCGGTTCGCGGGCACCTCGACGTCGCCCAGGCTGTCGAATTCCCGCCGCATCCCTGTGGCGCCAAGCCCGATCGGAAGGTCGAGGATCTTCGGTGCCGTATCGTCAGGATTCGTCATGATGAGGCGTCCTCCGACGGGGCCTCGTCGGCGTAGATTGGCTGCCACATGGCGTCCTGCACGGCTTGCACCGTGTTGTCGATTTTCTTGCCGGTGACGCCGTCCGCGTTCGCCGCCTTCACGACTGCGACCGCCGAAGTCGCCGATGAGGCCCGCAGGTTCTCGACCGCGGGCAGCAGCGCCGCGCCGGGTTCGCTGACGTCGACCTGGCCCGCCACCGCCTCGGCCGCCGCGTGCAGCATCCCGTCGGTGACCTTGGACGCGCCGGAGACGATCGTGCCGAGGCCCAGCCCCGGGTAGACCAGGGCGTTGTTCGCCTGCCCGAACTTGTAGGTGGTCCCGTCGTACTCGAATGGACCGATCGGCAGGCCGGTGGCGACCAGTGCCCGCCCCTTGGACCAGGTGATGATGTCGGCAGGCGCGGCCTCGATCTTGGAGGTGGGATTGGACAGCGGGAAGATGACCGGCCGGCTGACGCCAGCGCTCATCGCTTCCACGACGTCCTTGGTGAACGCGCCGTGCGTGGTCGAAGTGCCGATCAGGACTGTCGGCTTCACCTTCTCGACCACGGTCTGCAGGGCGATGATGCCCGATTCCGCGCGCGCCTGCTGCAGGGCGGCCATCTCCGGCCAGCGCACCGCCGCCGCCGGGTCGATCGCCACCGGGGTCTTCTCCCAGTCCGCGGCCTCGGCGGCCGGGTGGACGTACGGGCGCTGGTAATTCAGCATGCCGTCGACCATGTCGTCGGTGAGCAAGCCGGGGAGGTCGACGATCCAGATCTGCCGGGTCGCCTGGCGCGGGTCCGCCCCGTCGCGGACCATCTGGTCGTGGATCTGGTCGGCGATGCCGATGCCCGCGGTGCCGCCGCCGAAGACGATGACTCGCTGGTCGCGCCACCGGATGCCGGTGACCTTCAGCGCGCTGTACAGCCCCGCCATGGCGATCACGCCGGTGCCTTGCATGTCGTCGTTGAAGATCCGGTACTGGTCCCGGTAGGTGACCAGGATCCGCCGGGCGTTGTCCGCGCCGAAGTCCTCGAAGTGCAGCAGCGCGTTCGGGAACCGCGACGACGCCGTCTGCAGGTACTTCTTGATGAACGCGTCGTAGTCGGCGCCGCGGACGCGGGCGTGCCGGTTCCCCAGGTAAAGCGGGTCGTTCAGCAGCGTCTCGTTGTTCGTGCCGACATCAAGCGACACCGGGATCACCCGGCGCGGGTCGATGCCCGCCGCGGCCGTGTACACGGCCAGCTTGCCGACGGCGATCATGCTGCCGGCCACGCCCCAGTCGCCGATGCCCAGGATCTCCTCGGCGTCGCTGCAGACGATGAGGTCGACGTCTTCCGGCCCGAGGCCCAGGCCGGCGAACGCGTTGTCCATGTCGTCTGGCCGGTCGATCGACAGGTAGAGGCCACGGGGACGGCGGTATTCGTGCGAGTAGCGCTCGATGGCATCGCCGATCACCGGGTCATACACGATCGGCAGCAGCTCGGCCAGGTGATCGGCGAGCACGCGGTAGTACAACACTTCGTTCCGGTCGTGCAGCTGCTCCATGTACACGTTCTTGGCCAGGTCGTCGCCCTGCCGCAGCATCTGCTGGTAGGCGCGCTGGGCCTGCTGATCAAGCGTCTGCACGGCCGACGGCAGGCGCCCGGTAAGCCCGAGAGCGTCACGCTCTGCCTGGGTGAAGGCAGTCCCCTTGTCGTGGAGTGGGTCTTGGAGTTGGACCGGAATCACCGGTGTGGGCGCCACGCGCATACTCATGGTCTTGATCCCCCGTTCATCAGGATGCGAAGGTCCGGCGCGTCACCTGCCGGGCCCCCAGCCCGGCACGCGGGACGGTCCAGTCCCTGCCCACTTGTCTGCTGATCAAGCCTGACCCGCGCAGGTCGTCGCGGTGCTCCGGCCGGGCATTGCCGCCAGCACCTGAGGGCCACCGATTGACGTGAAGACTCCCGGGCATGACCCCTACGGGGAACTCGTACGGGCTAAACCCTCCGACCCATTGATGCCGCGCGGCGCTACGCAAGGGCCATCCTGTCCGGCGAAGGATCAGAACTCGTCGAGCTCACCCGCACCAACCTGCGGGAGGTGGAAGCCGAGTGACCTCCGCCGCAGGCCGGGGAGCGTGGTCGCCTGGGCGGCCGCGGCGCCATGGATCAGCGGCAGGCCAAACAGGGCGAACAGCCCTGGGTCACGGAAGGTGACGATCCGCGCGATCCCCGTAGTGGTGACCGTGGGCACCGTCACCGCGTCCGCGTGGTCGGCCCCGTCGTGTCCGCGCTGGTAGACCGCGAACGCTGGCTGGCCGTTCGCCATGATCGGAACCATGCGGAACCGCCCGGGCGCGTCCAGCGCGCGCGTGGCGAAGAAGCGCAGCACGGCCGCCCGCCCGGCGAACCAGGTCGGCACCGGGGGCATCTCCAGCGTGACGTCCTCGCGCAGCAGCTCGGCCAGCGCGCTGATGTCGGCGCTCTCGAAGGCGGCGGCGAACCGCTCAAGCAGCTCCCGCTGGCCCGGCTCGGTTGGTTCGGCAAGCTCGTCCTCGGCGGGCAGCGCCTGGGCAAGCTGTGCCCTGGCCCGCCGCAGCCCGCTGTTGACCGCCGTCGTCGTGGTGCCAAGCAGCTCAGCCGCCTGCGCGGCCGGCCACTCAAGCACGTCTCGGAAGATCAGGATCGCGCGCTGGCGGGCGGACAGGTGCTGCAGCGCGGCGACCCACGCCAGCCGGATGCCCGCCCGCGACGCCGCCACCGCGGCGGGATCCTCGCCCGCCCTGGACAGTAGCGCGTCCGGCAACGGCTGCAGCCAGGGCACCTCGAGCGCGGGCGCCAGCGGCGACTCCGGATCCTGCGCCGGGGCGGACAGGCTCGCAGGCAGCGGCCGGCGGCCGCGGCGCTCGATCTCGGTCAGGCACACGTTGGTCGCGATCCGGTACAGCCAGGTCCGCACGGAGGAGCGGCCCTCGAACCCGTCAAAAGAACGCCACGCTCGCAGGTAAGTCTCCTGCACCAGGTCCTCAGCCTCCTCGGCCGAGCCCAGCATCCGGTAGCAGTGAGCCAGCAGTTCACTGCGGAAGGGGCTGGTGCTGCTGGTGAAATCCTCGCTGACGCTCATCAGCACTCCACTCTCGCCAGCGTGCCACGCGCTGGTTTTCCAAGATCATGCCAGGCCGGACGTCAGGGCAGCGGGCGCAGGCCCGCGGCGGTGACGAGGTAGGCGTTCTGGTCCTGGCCGGGTCCGGTAACCAGGCCGGTGACCACCTGCCCGACCTGCTCAGGGGTAAGCACCCCGCCAGGTCCGCCGCGGGCGGCCGCGCCTGCGCCGTCCCTGGCGGCGTAGGCAGCGGCGTACACCGCGCCAAGCGCGGTCTCCGGGGAGAGCTGCGGCAGCACCGAGACGAACCGGATGCCAAGCCCTGCCCGTTGTGACTCGTCGGCGGCGTAGTCGGTGAGCCACCGGATCGCGGCCTTGGCCCCGGCGTACCCGCCAGAGAGCGGCGAGCCGAAAAGCGCCGCCCCGCTGGACAGCGTCACCACGGTGCTGCCCGGCGCCAGCGGCGCGAGCAGCGCCTCGCGTACCCAGTGGAACACGTGTGCCACATCGACGTCCCAGTTCCTGCTGAACGTCTCCCACGTGTGGTGCTGGATCGGCCGCGGCAGCGGCGTGGCGCCCGCGTTGAGCACCAGCACGCCGGGGCGGAACTTGTCGATCAACTCACCGGCCACCACCGGGTCGGCGGCGTTCGCGGGCACCGGCGTGAACGACTCGCCGAGTTCCGCGCGCAATTCGCCCAGCGCGCCACCGTCCCGGGCGACGCCGACGACCTGCGCGCCCGCCCCGCTCAAGGCGGCGGCGATGCCGCGGCCAAAGCCCCTGCTGGCGCCGGTAACCAGCGCCGTCACTCCTGCCATCGCACGGTCCTGCATGACGATCCTCCTTGGCCTGCGAGTTCAGGGCCCCATTCGGCGGTCCTGCCAATACAGACCAGCCCGGCATCAAGGAATCGCCGCGGCGCCGGCGACTTTCGCGCCCGCGCGCCTGGCACGTGAGCAAGCCTGGGCAGTTCCGGACTCTCCCTCGGCGGATTTCCGCTAAACCATGGTCACCCCCTCAAGGGCGTTGACCAAAGTGGTGCGTGGTGACCGTGTGGCCCGTGCCCGGGCTGCCCGCGCGGCGTCCGCGTGGCGCCCGCGCGCCGGACGGGCGGTATCGCTAAGGATTTCGCTTTTCATGTGGATTCCGCAGCTTATAAGCTGCGGAATCCACATGATCATGGTCCGGGCCGCGGTGCGCCGGGGCCGGGCCGCGTTGCCGCACGGACAATCCGGACAGAACGGGCACGCACGGCCCGGTGTGAAGGCAGGGAGCGCCTAATAGACGGCGGCGGATGGGTGGCCGGATGGTTGTTAGCGCCCATCCGAAGTAGGGCAATAGCCCCGCTACCGCGGGCTGCCCAGGATCGGGGACGGGCGCCTACGGCCGGCCCTGACCACAGTTGGCTGTTCGGCACGGCCGTGTTCCGGGTACGCCAGCCTCGGGGGTACCGCATGGCACAAAAAGCTGATCGCGTCGCGCCAGCGCCAGGGGCAACGCCAGGGGCAACGAGGGCAGAATGGCGTGATGGCGCGGACGAGGTCTCTAATCGCCGCTGGCTGATCCTTGGCGTCGTCTGCCTGGGGCAGCTGATGGTAGTGCTGGACGCCACGGTGGTGAACATCGCGCTGCCGAGCGCCCAGCAGGACCTGGGGTTCTCGAACGCCGACCGGCAGTGGGTAGTGACGGCGTATTCGCTGGCCTTCGGCGGGCTGCTGCTCCTTGGCGGGCGGCTATCGGACCTGGTCGGGCGCAAGCGGATGCTGATCATCGGCATGATCGGCTTCGCCTGCGCCTCGGCCCTCGGCGGGGCCGCGCAGAACTTCTCGATGCTGCTCATCGCGCGCGCGATCCAGGGCGCGTTCGGCGCGCTGCTGGCGCCGGCCGCGCTGTCCACGCTGACGGTGACGTTCACCAACCCGACCGAACGGGGTAAGGCGTTCGGCATCTTCGGCGCGATCGCCGGGGCCGGCGGTGCCGTCGGGCTGCTGCTTGGCGGCGTGCTGACCGAGTACCTGTCCTGGCGATGGTGCCTGTACGTCAACGTCATCTTCTCGGTGGTCGCGGTCGCGGCCGCGATCCGGCTGCTGAGCCGTGATCGCCGCGACCCCAGCGTGCACCTCGACGTGCCGGGGACGGTGCTGGTGGTGGCGGGCCTGGTCGCCTTCGTCTACGGGCTGTCGGAGGCCGATACCAAGAGCTGGAGCGACCCGCTGACCATCGGCCTCCTGGTGGGCGGGGTGGTCCTGCTTGCCCTGTTCGCGCTGACGGAACGGCGGGTGGCCCATCCGCTGCTGCCGCTGCGGATCATCCTCGACCGGTTCAGGGGCGGGGCCTACCTGTCGATCGGGCTGTCCGCGATCGGCTTGTTCGGCGTGTTCCTCTTCCTCACCTATTACCTGGAAGAGATCCTGCGGTACTCGCCGGTGGTGACCGGGGTGGCGTTCCTGCCGCTGATCGGCGCCCTGATCGTGTCGTCGACCACGTCCAGCCAGCTCCTCATGCCCCGGTTCGGCCCTCGCATCCTGATCACGGCCGGGTTGCTCATCGCCGCGGGCGGAATGGTGATCCTGGCCACGCAGCTCGGCGTGACGATCAGCTACGCAGCCTGGATCCTGCCCGCGCTGATCGTCATCGGGCTCGGACTCGGGCTCGTGTTCGGCTGCGGGCTGAACACCGCTACCTACGGTGCCGATGCCGCCGACGCCGGGGTGGCGTCGGCCATGGTCAACACCTGCCAGCAGGTCGGCGGCTCGATCGGCACCGCCCTGCTCAACACCATCGCCGCCAGCGCCCTGTCGAGCTACCTGGTCACCCACGGCACCAGCCCGGCCGCCCAGGCCGGGGCGGCCGTGCACAGCTACGTGGTCACGTTCTGGGTGTCGGCCGCGATCTTCGCCGGCGCCGCCGTCGTGTGCGCGCTGGTGCTGCGGTCGGGGCTGCTCACGCAGAAGCAGGGCGCGGACGCCGTCCCCGTCCCCGCCTGACCAAGCCCTGAACAAGCCCCGACCAACCCCTGACCAAGCCCCGAACAAGCCCCGAACAAGCCCCGAACAAGCCCTGAACAAGCCCCGAACAAGTCCAACAAGTGGAGTGACCATGGCATCCGATCAGGCCCGGCTCGTCACCGTGTCGGCTTCCTACGGCGCAGGCGGCAGCGTGGTCGCCCCGGCGCTGGCGGCGGGGCTCGGCGTTCCCTTCCTCTCGCGGGCCACGACCAGCTCAGGCGGCACCGCGGGACTGGTGCCCTGCGCCGAGCGGCTTGTGCCGGACGAGGCGGACATGACGCCGGCGCACCGGCTGCTCGCCGCGCTCACGCAGGCGATGCCGGCCGGGCCCACCCAGTCACCGCCGTCGGCCCGCCATCAGGAAGAGGACCTGCGCAGCCACTGCGAGGAAGGCGTCCGCCGCCTGGCGGACGATGGCGCGGGCGTGATCCTTGGCCGGGGCGCGGCGGTGGTCCTTGGCAAGGACCGCGGACTCCACGTGCGGCTTGACGGGCCGCCCGACCGGCGCGTCGCGCAGGGCGCCGAGATCGAGGCAATCGATCCGGGCGAGGCCAGGCGTCACCTGGACGCGGCCGACCGGGCCCGCGCCGCCTACGTCCGGCGCTTGTACCGCGCCGACCCCGCCGATCCGCGTCACTACCACCTGATCATCGACTCCACCGCGATCCCGCTCGACGCCGTGGTCGACATGATCCTGCGGGCGCTCGCAGCGTTCCCCGCACCGCGAAAGGCCGCGGCAGCGGCCCGCGAGCGGTAGCCGCACCGAGCCAGGGAAGCAGTTCAGACGGCCGCCGGGGACGACCAGGACCACGTAGTCCGCCGGGTTCACATTGGCGAAGACGACGTCGGCGGGCCGGCTGTAGCTGGGCTTCGAGGTTTAGGTGTCGAAGACGTCGACGAAGTCATGCACGAGTCAGGCCATGTCGAGAACTCGATTCTGGCTACGACTACATCATGGAACCGATGAACGCAGCTTCCACTGGAGGTCTACCTGTCATGTCACTCGTTCGCGTACACAACTTCTCCGTTTCGCTCGACGGCTTCGGCGCCGGCGCCGACCAGACCCTTGAGGCACCCTTCGGGCATGCCGACACCCGGCTAGTGCGATGGTTCTTCGGCACCCGTACATTTCGCGCTATGCAGGGCCAGCCAGGCGGGAGCACGGGCGCCGACGACACCTTCGCGAGCAACTGGGGCCCGGGCATAGGCGCGGAGATCATGGGCCGCAACAAGTTCGGCCCGCAGCGTGGCCCGTGGACCGACGAGGAGTGGAAGGGCTGGTGGGGCGAGGAACCGCCGTTCCATACCCCCGTCTTCGTGCTCACCCATCACGCCCGGCCCTCGATCGAGATGAAGGGGGGCACGACCTTCCACTTCATCGACGCCAGCCCGGCGGAGGCGCTCGCGGCCGCCAAGGACGCCGCGGGCGGCCTGGACGTACGCATCGGCGGCGGCCCGGCCACCGTCCGCCAGTTCCTCGCCGCCGACCTGATCGACCACATGCACGTCGTGCTCGTGCCCATCCTCCTCGGCCGCGGCGAATCCGTCTGGGACGGCCTGGAGGACCTGGAACAGCGCTTCACCATCGAGTCGGTGAGTTCCCCAAGCGGAGTCACCCATGTAACCTTCACCCGGCTGCCCGCCGGGGCAGGAGATGGTGCGCCCCAGTGAGTCACCACCAGTCGTTCGGGAAATTCTTAATCTTCTTCCGAACGACTTGTGGTTCCTTCTACCGCTCAACCGCAGCGTCAAGGCGGGGAAGGCCAGTGCCCGGCCGCCGCCCGCCCGGATGAGCTACTCGACCTCGGCCGAGCCGGCGGCGACGGGCCGCTCATCTGCCGCTCCTGAATGCCTCAATTCGCGCGTGGCCCAATCCGTCACCGCCGGCGCCACACGAGCCAGCCCGCCGCGCAGATCAGCCAAGACGCCGGCGGCGACGAGGCCGGCGATGGCGCCGGCCGGAAGACCGCCGCCATCAGGGGCGGCCGCCGTCGGCGGGCCACTTGCCTGACTCGTCGGCAGCTGGCTCGTGGCCGGGGCGGGCGACCCGGCCGCAGCGGAGTCAGACGCGGGGAACGCGACCACCTGATCCGCCGTGGGGGCAAGCAGCAGCCCGTCGGCCACGCTGGGCGTCGGGAAATGGTTGGCAAGCGCGCCGATCGATGCCTGCTGCCGCACCTCGCCGGTGGCCGGGCTCAGCCCGTAGAGCACGCCGTTCTGCCCGATGGTCCAGACCAGGCCCGCGGCCACGATGGCGGGGCCGCCGCCCGTCCCTGCACTCCACAGCAGGTGAAGGGCGGCGGGGGACTGCACCGCCCGAACCGCGATGATGCCGCTGTAGCAGGCCAGGTAGACCGTCGTGCCCTGCACCGCCACGCCGCCGTCGATATCCTGGCTGCACGCCGCGCCCAGGTCGGCCTGCTGCCCCCCGATGCCGCCCAGGCGTGCCCCGTTGAGCAGGTAGACAATGCGGGACTTCCCGGCGACGATCACTTGCCCGTCGTTCAGCAGCGCGGGCGCCGTCGACATGTCCAGGTCCTGCGAATTATCCGTGGCCCAGGTGGTCGGCGCGAAGAACTGCAGCAGCTTGAGCGACGGTGACAGTTCGAGCATCGCATCGCTGTTGTCGTAAGGCTGGCTGGATGAGTCGACCGAGCCGTTGCCCGTGCTGACCCAGATGTCGCCGCTTGAGTCGACCACGGGCGCCGCTCCGCCCATCCAGATCGCCCCCTGCGACTGGCCGGCCGCGGCGTCGACCGTGAATACCTTGGGTGCCCCGCCCGTTTCAGGTACCGCGATCACCTGGCCACGGTAGGCGGCGCAGTCCCCGTAGTTCCCGCCCATGGCGAATACGACCTGGCCGTCGTCCAGGGTCAGCCCGGTGCGTTGCAGCAGCGCGGCGGTGTCCGCCCCGGCGGGGTCCACGTCCTGGGTCATCTCGACCTTGCCCGAGGCGGTGGCGAGCCCGGTGAACATGTGCGCCGGCTTGCCGTTCACCAGTTCGTCGGCCACCACGAAGATCTCGCCGCGGGACTGATCGATGACCGGGGTACCCGTGATGCCCACCGTGGGCGATATGTTCCCGCAGGGAAGGTCGGTTGACGGCACGGGGCTGCCGAGATGCGCGGACCAGGCCACCGCGCCCGTGGCGGCGGAGAGCGCGTAAACGGTGTCGTTCTGCGTTGCCACGTAGACCCGCCCTGCCGACACGAGCGGCTCACCGTAGATCTGGCCGTCGAGCACGGGCGACGTCCATGCCCTGGTCGTCGTGTTGACCGCCGCTACCGGCGCGGCCACACCGCGGCCGGCGGCATCGCCGTGATACACCGTCCAGGAACTGGACGCGGCGGGCTGCTGCGCGGGGGTGGCGGCGGCTGCGCCGCGGCGGCGCGCGGGCTGCGCCGCGGAGGCGGCAGCGGCGGCGGGCCCGCCGGCGAGCACCCAGGCCACTGCGGCCAGGGCAAGCGAAGCAGTC
Organism: uncultured Actinomycetota bacterium; assembly: GCA_963759545.1. Lineage (GTDB taxonomy): Bacteria > Actinomycetota > Actinomycetes > Streptosporangiales > Streptosporangiaceae > Trebonia. The sequence goes on along the minus strand of CAVXAB010000044.1, from coordinate 95,032 downwards.
ATGGTCGGCCTTCGGCGCAGCCAGGCTGTCACCACATCACGATAGCGGGCAGTTGCCAGTGCAGGATGAGAACTGCCGGCCCGGCCGCCCGGGCGGCACCTGTACGTAGATGTCCAGGTTCTGTACAGTTCTCGTGCTGGAACGGGCCCCGGGGCGGGTTCTGTGTCTGCCCGCCGACGCCCCGATTGGGAAAGGGTTGACCCGCGCATGGCCATGCCGGCTTGGTTGAGCGATGCCGTCCTGTACCAGATCTACCCGCAGAGCTTCGCCGACTCTAACGGCGACGGGATCGGCGACCTGCGCGGCATCGCGGAGCACCTGGACTACCTGGCCTGGCTCGGGGTCACGGCGGTATGGCTCAACCCCTGCTTCGTCTCCCCGATGCGCGACGCTGGCTACGACGTCGCCGACTACCTCACGATCGCCCCGCGCTACGGAGACAGCGACGACCTGGCCGCGCTGGCCGAGCAGGCCCGCGTGCGCGGCATCAGGCTCCTGCTTGACCTGGTCCCCGGGCACACCTCCGACACCCACCCGTGGTTCGTGGCGTCCGCGCGCGACGAAGGCGATCACCGTTACATCTGGGCCGTCCCCGGCGCTGACGGCCGGCTGCCGGAGAGGTTCGTCCGCTCTCCCGGCAGCCGCCCGGGCGGTTACCTGCCGAACTTCTTCGACTTTCAGCCCGCGCTGAACTTCGGCTACGCCCGCAAGAAGGCGGACGAGCCCTGGCGGCAGGACGTGACGGCCGAGGGCCCCCGTGCTAACCGCGCGGCGTTGCGCACGATCATGGACCACTGGCTACGGCTCGGCGTGTCCGGTTTCCGGGTTGACATGGCCTTTTCGCTGGTGAAAGACGATCCAGGCCACGCGGAAACCGCCCGGCTGTGGCGGGAGGCCCGCGCCTGGCTCGACCGCGCGCACCCGGACGCGGTTCTTCTTTCCGAATGGGGCGACCCGGCGGTGGCCGTGCCCGCGGGGTTCGACGCCGACTTCTTCCTCCACTTCGGCGGCCCGGCCAACGGCAGGCCGCTGCGCTCGCTGTGGAGCAACGGCATCGCCCCCAACCGCCCGGAGTGGGGCGCGGACGATCCGTGCTACTTCGAGGCCGACGGCCGTGGTAACGCCGAAGCGTTCCTGTCCGCCTACCACGACGCGCTCGCCGCGATCGGCGAGCCCGGGCACATCGCGCTGCCCACCGCCAACCACGACTTCGCCCGGCTGCACGCCGGATCGCGCACCTCCGAGCAACTGCCGCCCGCCTTCGCGTTCCTGCTCACCTTCCCGACCCTGCCGGCCATCTACTACGGCGACGAGATCGGCATGCGCCACCTTCCCGGCCTCCCGGACACCGAAGGCAGCATTTCGATAGCCTCCAGCTTCAACCGGGCCGGGTCACGCACCCCGATGCAATGGGACGCAAGCCCCAACGCGGGTTTTTCCGTTGCCCCGGCCGCCAGCCTCTACCTGCCGGTCGATCCGGACCCGCAACGGCCCACCGTCGCCGGGCAGCGCGGCGACCAGGACTCGCTCCTGCATCTCGTCAGGGACCTGATCGCGCTGCGGCGCGCTCACCCCGAACTCGGGCCCCGCGGCAGCCTGGAGATCCTGTCCGACGGATATCCCCTTGCCTACCTGCGCAGTGGCCGGTTCCTGGTGGTGGTGAACCCAAGCGGTCGCGCTCGCGTCCTGCCGCACGACCGCCCAGAACTGGCCGGCATGACCCCGGTAAAGCACACCGGCGTCAACGTGGACCAGACAACGATCACCGCAGGACCGTTCTCCTACGGAATCTTCCACCGCTGACCACGCCACGCCGCCCCACCGCACGGCGAGCACCGGCGAGCACCGGCGGGCACCGGCGGGCTGGGTACCGGGCTCTCGCCTTGTTTAGGCGGCTGACTTATGCTCGGGTTTGTCAGCCCTTGCAGGAGGCCGGGGTGATGCCCAGGCTGGGGGTGACGATGGCAGCCGGACGCCGGGTTCGCATGCTGCCCTCGGTGGCCGACCGGGACCGCGCGATCAGGATCCTCCAGAAGTCGTTCGTCGAGGGCAGGCTGGCCATGGACGAGTTTGAGCAGCGGGTCGGGCTGGCCATCGTGGCGCGTGACTTCAGGGAGCTGCTCGCGCTGACCGCCGACCTGCCTGCAGGCCCCTTCGACAGGCTGCCGGCGCACCGGGTCACCCCGCGCCCGCCGCTGTGATCAGTCGTCGACCAGGGCCCAGGCCTCTGCCTCGATCAGGTAGCCGGGGGCGAACAGGGCGGCCACCTGAACCGCGGTGCTCGCGGGCGGCCGGGTGGTATCGATGACGGCGTCGCGGGCAGCGCGCACGGCGGGAAGGTGCGCGACGTCAAGGACGAAGAGTCCCAGCTTCACCACGTCGTCAAAGCCTGCGCCGGCCTCCGCCAGGCAGCGGCGCAGGTTCTCGAACACCTGCCGCGCCTGAACTGCCGCATCCCCGGCACCGACCAGCTCGCCGTGCTCGTCCTGCGCGACCTGGCCGCTCACCACCACCAGCCGTCCGCGGCCGGCGACCACCTGACTGTAGCCGCGTCCCGCGGCCACCCCCTTCGGCGTCACAACATGCCGCAGCACGGCCATCGCCTTCTCCCCTCGGCGACGCATCCCAGCGTCGCACGCCGTCCGGTCAGTGCAGATAAGCCCGTTGGCAGCGGCCCGGGCGTCAAGCGCGGCCTGGGTCGCGCTGGGCCCGCCGCCGTTGCCGCAAGTCCCGGCCCGCTGCGGGCGAGCCTCGTAAACGATACCGATTGTCCCGGTTGATGTGGCGCAGCAGCCCGTTTCGCGGGCGGCGGTCATACGCTGATGCCTGCGTGCCGGCGGCTTACGATCACCGGGCGGAAGGAGTCCGAGATGCATCTGACGGTGCTGGCGGTACCCGGCTGCCCGAACGCGGCACTGCTGGAGGAGCAGCTGGCCAGCGTGCTGGAAGGCCGCCCCGGCGTGACCGTCTCCCGCCACGTGATCGCTGACGAGGCAGAGGCGGCCAGACGGGGAATGCACGGCTCACCCACGCTCCTGATCAACGGGGCCGACCCGTTCGCCGAGCCGGGCGAGTCAGCCAGCATTTCCTGTCGGCTCTACCAGGGCAGCGACGGGCGGCTTTCCGGCGTGCCGTCGGCGGGTCAGCTCCGCCAGGCCATCGAGCGGGCCGCGGAGAGTGATGACGACGCAGGCAGTCCAAGCTGACCGGACGCGTTCGGGTGAGGTGGCCGGGAGCGACCGGGCGCCCAGCCCTGCTACCCAAGCCTCAGGAAGCGTCCGCGAGCCGGGGAGCGAGCAGCGCGACGCGCCGGCCGAGCTCGGCCAGCACCGCATCGAAGCTCCCCGGGTCTCCGGCCGTCACGGGGTCGGGGACTGACCAGTGCACGTCGGCTGCCGTCCCGAGTTCCTCGTGCGCCAGGTCGCAGACGGTTACGAGCAGGTCCCCGTCTTCCTGCACCTGGCTGAGATGCCGGGGCCGCAGCCGGGGGAGCGGCACCTGGTGCCGCTGAGCGGCGGCGATCGCCCCCGGGTCGATCGCCCCGGCGGGGTGGGTGCCTGCCGAGGCCGATGGCAGCTTGCTGGCCTGGCCCCACAGCGCCGCCGCCAGGTGCGACCTGGCCGAGTTGGCGGTGCACACGAACAGCACCCGCCGTGCCGGCAGGAGCCCCTGGCCCGCGAGCGAGTCCAGGGTGCCCGGTATCAGCCGCAGGTACATGCGCCGCCGGTCACCGTCGGAACGGCGGCGGGCGACAAGCCCTGCTTCTTCAAGCACGCGCAGGTGATGGGCGAGCAGGTTCGACGGCATCGACAGCATCGCCGCCAGCTCAGAAGGCGAGGCGTCCCCGGCACCAAGCACGTCGGTGATCCGCAGCCGCGCAGGGTCGGCCAGCGCCGCATGCACCGCCGCCCGACGCTCCAGGCCTGTCACATCACCGCCGCTCATTGACTCAATGTTGGCTGAGTCATATTTGGTCTGTCAAGATCGGGTCCAGTGGATGGCTCATGACCCCGAACCCGAAGCGGAGGACCGCCATGTTCCAGGACCAGTCACCGGATGCGCCGGCCCCGGCCGCCCAGACGGGGGTGACCCCGCCGGCCGGAGTGGTCATCCGGCCGATGGACCCGGCCGACGCCAGCCAGGTGCTGGCGGTCTACCAGGCCGGGCTGGACACCGGCCTGGCCAGCTTCGAGACGGAAGCGCCCAGCTGGGCGGCCTTCGACGCGGCGAAGCTCCCTGGGCACCGGTTCATCGCCGCCGATGGTGAGGGGGAGGTGCTCGGCTGGGTGGCCGTCTCCCCGGTTTCTGCCCGGCGCGTGTATGCCGGAGTCGTCGAGCACAGCGTCTACGTCCGTCCCGGTCACCACCGCCGCGGGATCGGCGCGGCGTTGCTTCTGGCGCTCATCGGCTCGACCGAGGCGGCGGGGATCTGGACGATCCAGAGCAGTATCTTCTCCGAGCACACCGCCAGCTTGCGCCTGCACATGCAGGCCGGGTTCCGGGTCGTGGGGACCCGGGAGCGGATCGGGTGCCATCACGGCCGGTGGCGGGACACCGTGCTCATCGAGCGGCGCAGCGCCATCGCCGGGACCGGGTGAGGGCTCCCCGGTACGCGCAGCCGGGCACCCGCCCAGCGGGTTTCAGGCGGCGGGCGCGCGGAGCGCGGCGCTGGCCGCCAGCAGGGCCTCGGGGACGACGCGGTAGTAGTTCCACTTGCCGCGCTGCTCGCGGGTCACCAGGCCGGCCTCGACCAGCTGCTTCATGTGGAACGACACGGTCGGCTGAGACAGGCCCACCGGGGCGGTCAGGTCGCAGATGCACGCCTCGCCGCCGTCGGCGGCGGCGATCAGCGACAGCAGCCGGACCCGGTGCCGGTCGCCGAGCGCACGAAACACCCGGGCGATCCGTTCCGCCGCCGCCTCGTCGAGCACGCCGCCGGTCAGCGGGGAGCAGCAGGCCGCGAGGTCGCCGCTGAGGAGGGGCAGTGCCGGTGCCGTCATGATCTCACTCTACCTGTCCGATTGACTTTTCTCGATGCATCGAGCATATTCGATGCATCGAGAAAAGTGAATGGGAGGAGCCTGGGATGAGCGAACTGCCCGTTGTGGTGATCGGTGCGGGCCCGCAGGGGCTGGCAGCCGCGGCGCACCTGCTTGAGCGGGGGATTGAGCCGCTGGTGCTCGAGGCGGGCGACGGCCCGGCGTCCGCGGTGGCCGAGTGGGGGCACGTCCGGCTGTTCTCGCCGTGGCCGGAGCTGGTCGACAAGGCCGCGGCCCGGCTGCTCGCGCCTGGCGGCTGGGCGGCGCCCGGCCAGGGCTACCCGACCGGGGCCGAGTGGGTCGACCGGTACCTGCGCCCGCTCGCGGGGGCGCTTGACGGCCGGGTCAGGTACGGGACGAGGGTGACCGGGGTGTCCCGCAAGGGCCGGGACCGCCTCGTCGACGCCGGGCGCGGCGACCAGCCGTTCACCGTGCACGTCACCGGTCCGGGCGGGGACGAGGACAAGCTCCAGGCGCGGGCCGTCGTCGACGCGTCGGGCACGTGGCGGCAGCCGAACCCGGCCGGCGCGGACGGGCTGCCCGCCCTCGGCGAGCGGGCCGCCGCGGGACGGGGCCTGGTCAGGTACCAGATCCCTGACTTCGCCGCCCCCTGGCCGTTCGCGGGCAGGCACACCGTCGTCCTCGGCGCCGGCCACTCCGCGGCCACCGCGGTCATCGAACTGGCCCGCATCGCGCGGGCGCACCCGGGCACCCGGGTCACCTGGGCGCTGCGCCGGGCAACCGCGAGCGCCGCGACCGCCGGCAGCGCCACCGACGAGCTTCCCGCGCGCGGCGCGCTCGGCATCCGCGCCGGGCAGGCGGTGGACGAGGGCACCGTCACCCTGGTGACCGGGTTCCGCACCGAGCGGATCCGGCGGGACGGCGCGGACAGGGCGGTGCTGGTAGCCGAGGACGGGCGGGAACTGGACCCGGCGGACACGGTGGTGGTGCTGACCGGCTTCCGGCCGGACCTGGGCTTCCTGTCGGAAATGCGGCTCGACCTGGACCCGGTGCTGCAGGCGCCGAGCGCGATCGCGCCGTCGATCGACCCGAACGTCCACTCCTGCGGCACGGCGGCCCCCACCCTGGCGGCCGACCTGGCGCAGCCTGAGCCTGGCCTGTACCTGGTGGGGATGAAGTCCTACGGCCGCGCGCCGACGTTCCTCGCGATGACCGGGTACGAGCAGGTCCGCAGCGTGGCCGCCGAGCTCGCCGGGGATCACGAGGCCGCCGCCCGGTCCGAGCTCGCGCTGCCGGATACCGGCGTGTGCGGCGGGGCCGGCCTGTTCGACGACCCGGACGGCGCCAGCGGCGGCGCGTGCTGCGCGCCCGCCCCGCAAGTGCTGCAGATCGGCCTCGCCCCGGCCCGCGGCTGACACCGATGGCGCAGGCCCCGGCGGCGGATACCCCAGCGACAGGGCAGGCCGCCGGGGACGCGCCGGCACCCGGTGGGGCCCGGCGGCGTGCCCTGGCCGCGCTGTGCGTGACCGAGATCGTCTCCTACGGGGTGATCTACTACGCCTTCCCCGTCCTGGCCACCCAGATCGCGGCGGGCACAGGCTGGTCCCGCACCGCCGTCACGCTGGCCTACTCGGCGGGCAACCTGGCCGGCGCGCTGGCCGGCATCCCGGCCGGCCAGCTCATCCAGCGCCACGGGCCGCGCCCGGTGATGACCGCCGGCAGCGCGCTCGGCGCCCTGGCGGTGGCCGGGATCGCCGCAGCCCCGGACTACGGCCTGTTCGCCGCGGCCTGGGTAGTGGCCGGGATCGCGACCGCCGGCCTTTACTACCCGCCGGCGTTCGCCGCGCTGACCACCTGGTACGGGCCGCGACGGGTCGCGGCACTGACGACCCTGACGCTCGCGGCCGGGTTCGCGAGCACCATCTTCGCGCCGCTCACCTCGGCGCTCGCCGGCCCCCTGGGCTGGCGCGGCACCTACCTGCTGCTGGCCGCCGTGCTCGCGGCCGTCACGGTGCCGGCGCACGCCCTCTTCCTCCGGCTGCCCTGGACACGCGCCCGCCGGCCAGGGCCAGGCCGGGCCCGCGCGCGGCGCCGACAGGAACGTGCTGGCAAGCCGGACGTTCCTGCTGCTCGTCACGGCGGCGACGCTGTGCGCGTTCGCCCAGTACGCCGCCCTGGTCAACCTGGTCCCGCTGCTCACCGGCCGCGGCATGACACAAGGCCTGGCGGCGTGGGCGCTCGGCCTCGGCGGCGCCGGCCAGGTCGCCGGGCGGCTCTGCTACCGCCGGCTCGCGAACCGGCTCGGCACCCGGGGCCGGACGGTAGCGGTCATCGCGGCGGGTGCCACGGTCACGCTCCTGCTCGGGCTGCTGCCTGGCCCGGCCGCGCTGCTCATCGCGGCGTCGGTGCTCGCCGGCGCGGTCCGCGGCGTGTTCACGCTCACCGAGGCGACCCTGGTGACCGATCACTGGGGCGCGCACCGCTACGCCGCCGTCAACGGCGTGTTCAACGCGCCGCTCACCGCCGCCGGGGCGATCGCCCCCAGCATCGGTGCGGCCATCGCCGCCGCTACCGGCAGTTACCCCGTGCTGTTCGTGATCCTCGCGGCTGCCGCCGCCGCGGGCGCGGCGCTCGCCGCGGCCGCGCCGGCCCGCTGGCCCCGGCGCGGGCCGCGTAATGCGGCAGGCAAAGCCCAAGGGCATTCACCCGAACGGTGGCGGCCGTCTGTCACCCGTCCCCTTGGACGCCCGACCGGGCCTGGCCCTGCCCGCCAGGTCACATCTTTGCTCATTGTTCATTGACTCAATCTTGACTGAGTTAAGCTGACTACGCCAAGATTGGTGCTGTGACCAGGGCACCTCTACCTCATCCGGCCGCGCTGTGGCGCCGGCTGGCCGCCGAGTTCCTCGGCAGCGCTTTCCTCGCCGCGATCGTAATCGGGTCAGGGATCGCCGCGCAGCGGCTGTCCCCGTCGAACACCGGCCTTGAGCTGCTGGAGAACGCGGCCGCGACTGCCGCCGGGCTGTTCGCGATCATCCTGATGTTCGGGCCGGTGTCCGGCGCGCACTTCAACCCGGTCGTGTCGTTCGCCGACGCGGCGCTCGGCGGGCTGTCCTGGCGGGACGCCGCCGCCTACCTGCCCGCGCAGGTCGCCGGCTGCGTCACCGGGGCGGTCGCGGCGAACCTGATGTTCGCGCAGGCGGCGGTGTCGATCTCGGTGAAGCACCGGGCCAGCGGCGCGCACGCCCTGTCAGAGGTGATCGCCACCGCAGGGCTGGTCCTGGTGATCTTCGCCCTGGCCCGGTCCGGCCGGCTGGGGAGCGCCCCGGCGGCGGTCGGCGCCTACATCGGCGCCGCCTACTGGTTCACCTCCTCCACCAGCTTCGCCAACCCGGCGATCACCGTCGGCCGCATGTTCTCCAACAGCTTCGCGGGCATCGCCCCGTCCTCGGTCCCCGTGTTCATCGCCGCCCAGGTCGGCGGCGGGATCGCCGGGGTGGCCATCATCAGGATCTTGTACCCCGCCCTCACCCCCGCCCAGGCCGCCGGGGTGGTCGTCCCGCATGAGACAGCCGATGGCCAGGAGCTGGCCGGGCTTGCCCAGGCCGACGGTGACGGGGAACGGCCGGCGCGTGCCGGGCGCGACTAGCGGACAGCCAGTTAACGGGAGGTAATCATGCACATGGTCGCCATCGGCGGGAGCGACGCCGGCGTCAGCGCCGCGCTCCGCGCCCGCGAGGTTGACCCGGACGCGGAGGTCACCGTGGTGGTGGCCGACGCCTACCCGAACTTCTCCATCTGCGGCATCCCGTACTACGTCTCCGGCGAGGTCCCGCACTGGCGCAACCTCGCGCACCGCACCATCGCCGACCTGGAGGCAGCCGGGATGCGGCTGCGGCTGGACACCACCGCCCGCCGCATCGACACGCAAGGGCGCAAACTGCTCGTCACCGGGCCGGACGGGGCCGAGGACCTGATCGCCTACGACCAGCTGGTCATCGGCACCGGCGCGGTCCCCGTCCGCCCGCCCATCACCGGGCTCGGCATTCTGGGGCAGGGCGACGGGGTGCACCTGCTGCACTCGATGGGCGACACCTTCGCCCTCATGGGCACCCTGGCCGAGATAGCCCCGGCCAGCGCGGTCATCGTCGGTGCCGGCTACATCGGCCTGGAGATGGCCGACGCGCTGACCACCCGCGGCCTCGCGGTCACCCAGATCGAGCAGCTCCCCGAGGTACTGCCCACCGTCGACCCGCAGCTCGGCGCCCTCGTGCACGCCGAGCTCGCCGCCCGCGGCGTCGAGGTGCTGACGGGCACCGCCGTCAAGTCCGTCAGCCGGGCGGCACCCGGCGCGCCCGGACGCCTGCAGGTCGAGGCGGTCACCGGCGAGGGCGAGCAGGTCACCCGGCACGCCGACCTGGTGCTCGTCGTGGTCGGCGTCCGGCCCGACACCAGCCTGGCGGTCAGCGCGGGCGCCACCCTCGGCGCGAAGGGCGCGATCGCCGTCGACCGCGGCATGCGGACCGGGCTGCCGGACGTCTACGCCGCCGGGGACTGCGTGGTCACGTATCACCGGCTGCTTGGCGAGACGTACCTGCCGCTCGGCACCACCGCCCACAAGCAGGGCCGCGTCGCCGGGGAGAACGCCTGCGGCGGCAACCGGGAATTCGCCGGCAGCCTCGGCACCCAGGTCGTCAAGATCTTCGACCAGGCCGCCGCCCGCACCGGACTGCGCGATCACGAGGCCGTCGCGGCCGGCTTCGACCCGGTCACCATCGGCGCCGAGGCCGACGACCACAAGGCCTACTACCCCGGCAGCCACCGCATCCACATGCGCTTCACCGGCGACCGCGCCACCGGCCGGCTTCTCGGCGTCCAGCTATTCGGGCACAAGAACGCCGAAGTCGCCAAGCGCGTCGACATCGCCGCCGCCGCGATCTTCCACGGCATGACCGTCGATGAGGTCAGCGACCTCGACCTGTCCTACACCCCGCCGCTCGGCTCCCCCTGGGACGCCGTCCAGGCCGGCGCCCAGGCCTGGACCCGCCAGGCCCGCCCCAGCTGAACGCCCCGCTCGCACAGAGGACGGCAACGATGCCATACCTGCTTCTCCACCCGCACTCCCGCTCGCCGCGCCGTCTCGTGGTCGTGCCCGTCGCGGCGGCCCTGCTCGCAACCGCCGCGATCGTCCTCGCCGGGTGCACATCCGCCACACCTAGCACGCCGGAGCCCTCGGTCGCAGCCGCCAGCGCGGTGCGGATCACCGGCGCCGGGTCCACGTTCGACGCGCCGTTCTTCACCGCCGCGTTCGCCGCCTACCAGCAGGCCCACCCCGGCACCGCGGTCAGCTACGCCGCCGTGGGCAGCAGCGCCGGCATCACCCGCTTCACCGCCGGGCAGGCGGACTTCGGCGCCACCGACGTCCCCGCCAGCCCCGCCGATCTGGCCGGCGCCACCGGTACGACGGTGCAGGTGCCGGTCGACCTCGGCGCCGTGGCCGTCGCCTACAACGCCATCACAAGCGGCAGCGGGCCGATCAGGCTGACCGGCCCGGTGATCGCCCGGATCTTCCTCGGCCAGATCACCAAGTGGGACGACCCCGCCGTCCAGGCCCTCAACCCCGGCACCCAGCTGCCCGACGCCTACATCACCGTCGTGCACCGCTCCGACGGCAGCGGCACCACCTACATCTTCAGCAACTACCTGTCGGCGGTCAGCCCGGCCTGGGCCTCAGCCGTCGGCACCGGCCGGTCGCTGCACTGGCCTGTCGGCTACGCCGCCGACGGCAACGCCGGCGTGGCCGCCGCGATCTCCCGCATTCCCTACTCCATCGGCTACACCGAGCGCTCCTACGTCACAGGCACCGCCCTGGCCTGGGCCGCCGTCCAGAACCAGGCCGGAAACTACGTCCAGCCGACACCCGCGGCCATCACCGCCGACGCCGCCGGACGACCCGACATCACCCCCGGCAGCTTCTCAATCGTCAACGAGCCCGGCTCGGCCAGCTACCCGATCTGCGGCTACAGCTGGGTCCTGCTCTCGGCCCGCCAGCCAAGCACGGCCGGCGGAAAGGCGCTGACCGCGCTCATCAGCTGGCTCACCCACGCCGGGCAGTCCTACGCCGCCGACCTCGGCTACGTCCCCTTGCCCGCCGCCGTCCAGCAGCTCGCCACCACCACCCTCGCCCGCGTCACCGGCCCGGCCGGAGCGCCCCTCACCGGCTGACCGGGAGTGCTCGGATGACGGCTGGTGACGCGGTATTGCAGATCGCCGAGACCCTCGCTCCCTAGCCCCTCCAGCCGCTAGCCTGCGGCTCCACGTTGCCCGCCGACCGCATCGTTAGACGGTGATAACATCGTCATATGGCGATGACATCTCCTGCTGCCGTAGTAGAGCGGGTGGAACTGGCGCCGGCCGCGGCCTTGTTCCGGTCCCTGGGCGACCCGGCGCGGCTGGTGATCGTGCGCCGCCTTGCCGTCGGCCCGGCCCGGGTCACGGACCTGACCGCCGCGCTGGGGCTGGCGCAGTCCACGGTGTCCAAGCACCTGGCCTGCCTGCGGGACTGCGGCCTGGTGACCTCCGAGCCGGCCGGGCGGGCCTCGGTCTTCCGGCTCGCCCAGCCCGCGCTGGCCGACATGCTCACCGCAGCCGAGCAGGTGCTGGCCGCCACCGGCAACGCCGTCGCGCTGTGCCAGGAATGGGGCCTGGACGCCTGCTGTCCTGAGCCGTCGTGACCACCGGCCGCCCGGCCCGCGAGCCAGGCATTCAGGTCCAAGACGACCTCTGCTGCGAGCCCGGCGGCACGTGCCAGACCGCGCTTCCAGTGCCGGCGGTCCGTGACGCAGGGTGGCAGCGCGCGGCCCGGCAGGCACGCTGGCTGGCGTGGGCCAGCCTGGCTTGGATGTGCACCGAGGGCGTCATCGGGCTGTGGCAGGGCCTGGCGGCCGGGTCGGTCGCGCTGACCGGCTGGGCGCTAGGCAGCGCAGTGGAAGGGCTGGCCAGCGTGATCGTGGTGTGGCGGTTCACCGGATCCCGCACACTGTCAGAGACCGCCGAGCGCCGCGCCCAGCGCGGGGTCGCCGTCTCGTTCTGGCTGCTGGCCCCCTACATCGCCGTCGAGTCCGTGCGTGACCTGATCGCCGGCCACCACCCGGAGGCGACCGTGATCGGGATGGTCCTGACGGCGGTCGCACTGCTGGAGATGCCGCTGCTCGGCCGGGCCAAGCACAAGCTCGCGGCCCGGCTGGGCTCCGCCGCCACCGCCGGGGAAGGCACCCAGAATTACCTGTGCGCCGCCCAGGCTGCCGCAGTGCTGCTCGGACTTGCCGTCACCGCCGCCTGGCCCGCCACCTGGTGGCTGGACTCCGCCATCGGCCTGGGCATCGCCGCCGTCGCGGTACGGGAAGGCATCGGATCCTGGCGCGGCGACGACTGCTGCTAATCGCGGCACGCTCTATTGGACTCCGTAACCGGTACGGACGCCTGCCGGAGAATCATCGGGGTTCGGTGGCCTGGATGGGAAGGGTGTAATAGCCGCGCAGGACGAGTCGGTCGCGGCGGGCGGGCGGGCAGCCGGGCGCGGGTGATAGCGCAGGGAAGCGGGTCAGCAGCCGGGTGAAGGCGACGTCGGCTTCGAGCCGGGCGAGGCCGTTGCCGATGCAGATGTGCGCTCCGGCGCCGAAGCTGAGGGGCCTGATGTCGGGGCGGGTGGGGTCGAAGCGGTCGGGGTCGGGGTAGCGAGCGGGGTCGCGGTTGGCGGCGCCGATCAGCAGGATCACTTCGCTGCCGGGAGGGACGGGCTCGCCTGCGATGGTCAGGCCGGCTGTGCGTGCCCGGCGCGTGGTCACCTGGACCGGGGAGTCGTAGCGCAGTACCTCCTCGATGAAGCCAGGGACGGGAATCTGCCCGGAGCGGAGCAGCGCAGCCAGGTCAGGCTGGCCCAGGAGGATAGCCAGGCCGTTGCCGAGCAGGCTGGCCGTGGTCTCGAAGCCGGCGACGAGCAGCAGGGTCAAGTTGGCGAGGAGCTCGGTTCCGGTCAGGCGGTCTCCGGGGGCGGCCGCTAGGGCGCTGACAAGGTCATCGCGCGGTGCGGTACGGCGTTCGGCGACGAGTTCGGTGAAATACCCGGCCAGCTCGCGGGCGGCCGCGTCGGCCGGCCCCAGGTCGCCGTTTGACAGTTCAAGCACCTCGGTGAGGTCAGCGGCCAGCGAACGGAATCGGGGCCGGTCGGAGTGCGGGACGCCGAGCAGCTCGCAGATCACGGTGACCGGCAGCGGGAAGGCGAACAGGTTCATGAAGTCGGCATTGCTGCCGTTCGCGCCGGCCTCGGCGAGACTGCCGAGCAGGCTGTCGGCGGCGCGCTCGATCGCCGGCCGGAGGGCGGTGATCCGGCGGGGGGTGAACACCTGGGAGATGAGCGAGCGCATGCGGCCGTGGCCAGGCGGGTCGGTGCGCAGGATCGAGCTGCTCATGGAGTCCAGCGCGTTATCGCCGGATGTGGGCCGCGCCACTCCGAACCCGGGGTTGCGCAGCACCTGATCGACCGCGGCGTAGCCGGACACCAGGATCGATCCGTCGCTGAGGGCAGCTACCGGTCCGAGCCGGTGGGCGCGCTGATAGACCGGGAACGGGTCGGCCCGCCCGGCCGGGGCCAGGAGGGCGTCGAGGACCTGCGCGGCGCTGTCCGCGGAGCCTGTGGTGGCAGTGGGCATGGCCGGTCATCCCTTCAGGTGCGGCGGAAGGTCGGGCACGGGAAGCTCCTTCGTCTCGGCGACGCGTACCGGCCTAGTTTTTCAATACAACTTGTCACTGTCAATCCATCTGTCTCTATTTAGGACGGAATGTATGATGGATGACATGCCGAGGATCTGGAGCGAGACGATCGATGCGCACCGTGCCGCGGTCAGGGAGGCCACCCTCGACGCGACCGCGTCGCTGGTCGCCGAGCACGGGCTGACCGGCGTGACGATGTCGCAGATCGCCAAGGACACAGGCATCGGGCGGGCGACGCTGTACAAGTACTTCCCCGACGTCGAGTCGATCCTGCGCGCATGGCACCAACGCCAGATCGGAGAGCACCTCGAGCAGCTCCATGTCGTCCGCGACCAGGCCGGGGGAGCCATGCCGCGGCTGGAGGCCGTTCTAGCGGCCTACGCGGCGGCGATCTCCCACCGCCGCCCGCACGACACCGACCTTGCCGCCATCCTGCACAGCGGCGAGCACGTCGCCGCCGCCCACCAGGAGATGCGTGAGTTCATCACTGGCCTGGTCGCCGACGCGGCCGCGGGCGGAGCCGTACGCACCGACATCCCCGCAGGGGAACTCACGCTCTACTGCCTCCACGCCCTGGGCGCCGCCACGAGCCTGCACGACCCGGCAGCCGTCCAGCGCCTCGTCCAGGCCACCCTGACCGGACTCAGGGCAGCCACTTCCGGATAGCCGCGCAGGGGCCGCATGAGATGGGCCCTGGCTCGGCTCCGGACCCTGCTCCGGCCGCAGCTCAGTGCCCGGACCGGATCTGGTTCAGTGGCGTGATGCGGGATTTCGGGACGCCTTCTGGCCTGGCTATCCGGCGAGCGAGCGCCGGACAGCCTTAGCGCTGATCGCGATGCGCGTGACGCTGGCCGTCGCGGCGATGCTTAGCGGCCAGGTCAGGGACGGCGCGGCCAGCATGACGCCGGTGACCACGGCGGCGTCAAGCGTGCCGGTGCCGATGCAGCCCGCGGCCGCCGCGTAGGAAGAGAGCCGGTATTGCCTGCCCAGCGCGGCGACGGCGAGCAGTCCTACGACGGCCAGCAGCGCCAGGCCGGTCAGTATGAGGGCGGGTTCGGGGACGTGCCAGGTCCATGCCCTGGCGGTGAGCAGCGCGGCCGCCCAGCAGCCGCCGACGCAGGGGCCGATCCGGAGGAGGCTGCGCGCGGTCAGGCGGCCCGGGTTCACGCGGGCGAAGCTGGCGATGATGACTGACGGCTCGCCGAACTCGGTCACTGCCGCCCGGGCCGCATTGTCGGCGGGCAGGCCCAGCCGCAGGTGCCGCTGGCGGGCTTCCTCCAGCCCGTCCGCTAGCTCGTCCACGAGCGGGGCGGGCAGCTGCGACCGCAGGGCTGCCAGGTAGTCCCGGATTATGCCGGGCTCGGACACGGCTTGCCCTCCAGGGCTGCGCTCATCATCGCGGCGAAGTCCTGCCAGGCGGCCCGCTTGCCTGCCAGCGCGCGGTCGCCTGCCCGGGTAAGCCGGTAGCTGCGCCGCCTGCGACCGCCCACTACCGACCACGACCCGGCGATCAGGCCCGCCTGCTCCAGCCGCCGCAGCGCGGGGTAAATCGTCCCGGTCGGCAGGTCGAGCTGCCCGCCCGTGGTCTCCCGCAGGGCCTCGATGACCGCGTACCCGTGCCGCGGCCCGTTTTCCAGGGCAGCCAGGAGCAGTGCGTCCAGATGGCCCTTCAGTTCCTCCGCCCTCATACGTAGCGATGCTACTTTATGCCTTCCCGTCAGGCAATACGCGGAGTACCGTAAAGATCATAGGTAGCGTAGCTACGCATCGAGCGGGGCTCAGGAGAAGGGCACGGCATGATCGCGGCCAGCACCATCCTCGGCGACCAGGTGGGCTCCACCGCGCCCGTCTTCCTCGCCTTCCTCGCCGTCCACGTCCTGGCCGGGCTCGCCGCCGTGGCCGCAGGGGCATCCGCCGCCCTGACGCGTAAGGGAAGCCCGCGGCACGTCCGCGCGGGGCGGCTGTACTACCGGGCGATCACCGTCGTCTTCGCCACCGCGACCGCCCTGGCCATCATGCGCTGGCGGCAGGACTACCACCTCCTGATCATCGGCGCGGTCGCGTTCACCGCCGCGGTCGCCGGCGTGCAGCACCGGCGCCGCCATCGCCCAGGCGACACCGGCCACATCGCCGCGATGGGCACCTCCTACGTGGCCATGCTCACCGCGTTCTACGTCGACAACGGACCCCACCTCCCCCTGTGGGACCACCTGCCGTCCTTGTCGTTCTGGTTCCTGCCCGCAGCTATCGGAGCGCCCTTGACCGCCCGCGCCGTCAGACGCGCCCGCCGCGCCCGCACCCCGGAACGCTGAGTACCGACCGCCTGGCGCCCGTGCCCGGCTACTCCAGGCGGAGTACCCGCCCGTGCCACCGCATCCGCACCGACTAGGCAGAAGACGGTTCCCGTGCACGATGACGGCGGGCCGCCCGCCCGGCAGCATCGATGCCATGGAGACGACCCTTCCCGCGGCTCGCCCGCCCGGCACCAAGCGCGGACAGCGCGACCAGCGATCGTTCCTGCTGCAGCGGGCGCAGCCGGCGATGGCCGGCCTGATCGACGGCTCGCTGTCGACACTCGCCCCGGTCTTCGCCGTCGCGTTCGCCACGCACCAGACGCGCTACGCGTTCCTCGCCGGGCTCGCGACCGCGATCGGCGCGGGCGTCAGCATGGCCTTCTCCGAAGGGCTCTCCGACACCGGCGACCTGACCGGGCGCGGCCGCCCGTACCTGCGCGGCGCGATCACCGGCGCCGGCACGTTCCTGGGCGGCGTCCTGCACACGCTGCCGTTCCTCATCCCCCAGTACCGTCCGGCGATGCTGCTCGCGCTCGCGGCGATTGCCGCCGAGCTCCTGGCACTGGCCTGGATCCGCCGGCGGTTCTTCGGCGCCGGCTTCCCCAGCTCGCTCATCTCGGTCACGCTCGCAGGGGCGGTCATCGCCACGATCAGCGCCGCGCTTGGCGCGGTCAGATGACCGCAGGCGCCGCCTCAGCCAGAACCCCAAGCGCGCGCCGCTTGTCTTCATGCTCGCGCCAGTCCTGGCATCGAGCGGAGACTCACGTGGCGGCTTCGCCTGACTTCGTGGCCCCCTGGTCGCGGAGCCAGTTCACGAGAGCCTGGCGACCGGTGCTGATGCCGTCGGCCGCGTCCAGGGGCCTGCTATCACCCCATGACGGGGTGCCATTCAGATCGGCACCGAGAGCGTGTAGGTACTCGGCCATACGTCGCTGACCGCCGTGGCACGCCTGCCAGAAAGCGTCAGTGAGCTGTTGCCGTGTCGGGGGCGAAGCGGCCAGCAACTCCTCAGCACGGGTCATCATGCCGAGCGCCGCAGCGTGCCAGAGGCGGTCAACTCGTGCACCGCGTTCGACAAGCAGACGAGCCACCCGCCAGCAGCCGTACCCGACCGCATCATCAAGCGGGGTGCCGCCGGCGATTGACGCTCCGGTCGCCTCAATGTCGGCGCCGCCGTCTATCAGCGCCCTGGCCACCTCGACGTCATCGCTGCTGGCCGCCCAGTGCAGCGGCGTCTCGGCGTGCCAGCTTCCTTCCACCGGAGCGCTGGGATCGGCACCGGCGGCGATCAGGACGGCGACGACCTGCGGCCCGCGAGGGAAGAACCCAGGCCAATCGGCCGCCATGTGCAGAGACGTTCCCGAGCCGCCCTTTTCGTCAACGATCCGCGCCGCGGCCAGACCTGGATGCTCTCTCAGCAACTCGATCAGCGGCTCAACTTCTCCAGCATGGATCGCCTCCACCAACGCCCGGGCAAGTGGTGTGCTCTTGGACAGCCTCAGCCCCTGCTCGCCCTGACCACCCTCGGCAGCGCCGTCCTGAGACATCTCCCCATCTCCCGTCCGGCATGATCACGAACCCTGCGTCGGCCCTTGAACTAACATGCCACACCCGTGCCATCAGGCCGAAGGACTCGCGGCCAACTCCCTGCGCGGCTGTGATCATCCGCGATGGCGAGGATGGTATCGATGTCAGCGCGGCCAGCGGGGCGGCGTCGCGATCGACCTCTACCCGTACGGTGCGGGCTGCCTGCGCTTCGGTAGGCTTATCCCGCGCGCTCGCGCACCAATTTCCCTGGAGGTTCCCTCTGTCGATCCGTCCTGCCTGCCCGAGCACGTCCGGCATCGCCTGGCAGTAGCCGGGTACTGGACGTTCCCCGCAGAACTGCGTCAGCGGTTGGACAGGTGGACGGAGCTCGACGAGCTCGAAGCGGAAGCAGCGGAGCGGCAGCTCGACCTGATGGGGAGCGCCCTGGCGCGCTGACGGTGCCGGTTAGCCGTTCGTGTCCGTCCACTGGCCCGACAGCGGGTCCTGGCTGATCTCGCACTGGGCGATGTTGTAGCCGCCGCTGGCGGTCGAGCTGGAGACGGTCTTGCCGTCGACCTCGATCTTGCAGGAGACGGAGCCCGCGCCCTGGAGCTGCGCGCTGATGCTGTAGTAAAGCGGGGTGCCGAGCGGCTTACTGACGTGCAGGGGGACGCTGCCTGAGTAGTCGCTTCCCGATGGCCCGTAGGTGACGTCTGCATCTGACCCGGTGACGACGTAGGTCACGGTCTGCGCCGCGGCGGCACTGGCCGCCTGCGTCTGCGCGGGCGGGGCGGCGGCCTGCGTCGGCTGGTCGCCCGCGGCCGGGGCGGACGATGACGGGGACGAGTGGCTGGCCAGGATCGCGATGAGGATGAAGATCGCAGCGAGGCCGCCGCAGCCGAAGAACGCGAGAGGCCCCTTGCGTGACTTCCGCGGGCCCTGAGGGGGCTGCGGCGCGTACTGCGGCTGGTACGGCTGCTGCCATGCGGGCTGCGGCGGGTACTGGCCGGGAGGCGGCGGAGGGCCTTGCCTGGGGCCGGGCGTGAAAGCAGGCTGCGGGTCCTGGCGGGGCGCGTACTGCCGCTGGCGGGGGCCTGTGCCGTCCTGCCGCCGGCGGGCTGTTCCTCGCTGGTACTGAGGCGGTGTCTCCGGGGGCGCGCAGCCTCGGGTCCTGCGGTCCTCTCGGTAGTCCCCTTGCTGCGTCATCCGTCCCCCTCCCTCAGCGCGGGTGCCCCTTCCTGGGAGGGTAGACGCGGTAAAGGCGCGCGCGGTGTACGAAGTGCGTCCTGTTGTTGCCGAGCTGTTACGGAAAGTCCCTTATGTGAGGGAAAGAGCGGCTTCCTGCTACGCGATGACCGGCGTGCCGGTGCCCTTCAGGTAGTCGTCGACCCGCTTCCGCATCGCCCTGCCCATCGTGTAGCCGGCCAGGTCTCCGGGCGCGACCCAGCGGACCTCGCTGGACTCCGTGCTCGGGGTCGGCTCGCCGCCGACGGGCCGGGCGGTCAGCACGACGCTGAACTCGCGGCGGACCTCGTCGTTGCTGGTGAAGTGGATGACGTGGCCAGGGTCGGAGTAGATGCCGAGCAGGCCGGTCACCTCGACCTGTATGCCGGTCTCCTCGAGGGTCTCCCGGACGGCCGCGCCGGCTACGGACTCGTTCATCTCGATCGCGCCGCCGGGCAGCGCCCAGTTGCCGTTGTCGGTACGGCGGATCAGCAGCACCGCGCCGTCTTCGCGGGCCACGATGGCGACTGCCGCCGGGACGACGCTGTTCGGCTTCGGTGCGTCCGGGTCGTCGTAGTAGTCGATCCTGCGGGCCATCTCAGGCGTCCTCCCCGTTCCACGGCTTCGCCTGTTCCCAGACGCGCTCGATGCAGTCAGGTGTAGGTCGTGACCAGGCTGCCGCCTGAGACTTTACGCAGGTGCAGTACGGGCGCGCAGGCGGCGGTGTTCCCGTAGACGTGCGCGTTGACGAGCACCTGGTCGTCAACGCGGTAGATCGAGTTGTACAGCGTCGTGTCGTGCAGCCTGATCTCGATAAGGCCCTGCTCGGCGAGGGGCCGCAGGAAGGAAAGCGCGTTGCGGACTTTCGCGGCGACCGTTCCCGGGCCGATGCCTTCTTCTTCGCCGCGCTGCGCGACCAGGGCGGACGACGGGTCGCCGAGCATCATGCGGACCCGCACCCCCGCGCGGGCCTGCTCGGCGAGCAGCCTGCGTGTCGACGGGGTCCTCGGCGAGGAACAGTCCCGCGTGGACGAGGATGGCGATCTCCTCGCGTGCGCCGCCGAACAGCTGGTGCCAGGTGCCGCGGGGGACGCTGCCGCGGTCGGGGTAGAGGCGGACCAGTTCCGACTGGGCTCGCCCCGTCGCGGCGTTCCTGGTCGCGGCCGGGGGCGTCGGGCCACAGGTAGTCCTCGTCGTAGCCGAGGCGGCGGGCGGCGTCCCACCTGTTGGCGCGGTGCGGGACGCGGCCGAGGCTCAGCCAGCGTTCCACGCTTTTCGGGTCGACGCCGCAGCACAGCGCGAGTTCGTCGATGGTGGTGCCGGTGCGCTGCATCGCGGTGCGCAGCCGCTCGTTGGGGGAGGCGGTAGCGCTCACGTTACCCAGGGTGCCGGACGTTGCGGGACGTTTCAAGGCCGGGGCGGGACGTTTCATGCGCACAGAACGTCCTGCGAAGCGTCCCGCAAGGCGGTGGGAACGTCCCGCGGCGATCGCGACCATTGGACCGTGAGCACGGCAGACGACCTGTGCGCCCTCGCGGCGCAGTTCACCGGGTGGCACATCTGGCGCGGCCGGTCCGCGTCCGGCAGGGAAACCGACTGGCACGCAACCAGCAAGCGGCGCGAGGACGGGAAGCGCAGGAGGCTCGCCGCGGCGGACGCCGCAGGCCTGCGAGCCCTGCTGGCCTAGGAACAAGCACTAGTCGCGGCCTGATCGGAACCAGGCACGCCGTAGAACGGAGAGAACGATGGGTGAGGCAGCGCCGCAGGCTGCCGGTGGCACGCACACCGAGGACGTCCAGCAAGCGCTCGATTACCTGCTGCTGCTCTGGGGCGACGAGTTCCTGATCGGCCACGACGATCAGGGCTACTGGGCAGCGCCCCGCCGTGTGACCGGGGAGATCATCCGGGCCGACGATCCCAGGGAACTGGGCGGGCTGATGAACGACTACGTGGGGGCCGCATGATGACCGGCATCAGCTACGTCACCGAGTCTGCCGGGCACATCGGCTACCCGGTCACAGGTTCCTGCGTCACCGAGGACGGCAGGCCGGCCGACTTCTCCCGCGAGGGGCACTACCCGATTACCGCCGAGTGCAAGAAATGCCACCAGCCGATACGCCTGGCCAGCAGGCTGCAGATGGAGTGGTCGCACGTGCGCGTGCCCTGCAAGGCCCGTGGCGGACGCGCCGTGAACGGATGGGAGTGGGAAGGGGCCGCGCCGGGCAGCGCCGGGTGCGGGGTCAGTGACGACGAGGACCGGGCGCGGGAAGCCGCCGAGGCGTGGCTGAAGGCGAACCCGCAGGCGACGGCGGTACTCGGTGCGGCGCGGCTGGAGGACGGCACGACGTCACTGTCGGCTTACTGGGCCAGGGTCGGCAGGGCGAGGCGGTCGTGGCGGCTGCGGGACGGCCGGATCGCGTGGGCGCGTATTCCAGGGTCCCGCCAGGCCGGATCTGGGTAAATAGGTACCGACGGCGAGACAACGGGAACATTGCCTGACGGTGAACACATCACCGTCGTCGGCGGCTACGGGAGGCGAGTCCGCTGCAGGTGGCCAGCAGGGTCCTCGGGTGGATACGTCCGCACTTCCCTGAAGCCAGCGACGGCATCCTGACGTCGGCCGGGATCTGCGAGGGGTTCGCCGGGGCTGGCGTTAGCCAGGGCGTGCTGGTATTCGCCGGGTTCGCCGGGCTCGTAGCGGGGACGCTGGCCATGGGCGGCGTTGAGTACTCCAAGCTGCACGCCGACGACGACCGGCAGGCGGCCGAGCTTGCCGCTGAACGGCTGCAGCTCGATACCGACCCCGACGCGGAGCTCGATGAGCTCACCGGGCTCTACGTGTCGCGTGGCCTTTCCGCCGACCTGGCCAGGCAGGTCGCCATCCAGCTGACCGCCCACGATGCGCTGGCGGCGCACGCCGAGGCGGAGTACGGCATCACGCCCGCCTCCCGTGCCGCCCCGCTCCGTGACGCGCTCGCGGTGAGCACCTCCTTCGCGGCCGGGGCCGTGCTGCCCTGGCTGGCGATCGTCCTGATCCCCGGGCCGTCCAGGGCATCCGTGACCTTCGTGATCGTGCTGGCGGCGCTGGCGCTGACGGGATGGGTGTCCGCGCGGATCTCGCATGTCCACCCGCTGGTTCCGATGATCCGTACGGCGAGCATCGGCGGCCTGTCGATGCTGATCACCTATCTTGCCGGACGCCTTTTCTACCCGTAGCGACCTGGGCCTCGATGAAGGCAGCGAGCCGGTCTCGCCGGCGCCAGGTCAGCGCAACGTCACGGGGTGCGTCGTAGCGCTGCCGGGGTTAGTTCCGCTTCGCCGTAGCTGTTGTCGTCTGGGTTGATCGTTACCCCCGGGGCGACAAGCCGGTCGATCCGGTCGAGGATGTCCGCTGTCAGGGTGACCTCGGCGGCGGGCAGCTGGGACTCGAGCTGTTCCATGGTGCGCGGGCCGATGATCGCGGCGGTGACGGCGGGGTGGTTGATGACGAACGCGATGGCCAGCTCGATGAGCGTCAGGCCGGCCTGGTCAGCTAGTTGCGCGAGTTCCTCGACGACGTCGAGCTTGCGCTGGTTGGCGGGGCTGCTCATGTCGAAGCGCGCGCTCGGGCGTGCGGCCGAGGTCGGGGCGGAGACGGCGTCCTTGCGCCACCTGCCGGACAGCCAGCCGCCGGCCAGGGGGCTGTAGCTAAGGATGCCCATGCCGTGCCGGCGCGCGGTGGGCAGCACGTCGGCCTCGATGCCGCGCACCAGGATCGAGTACGGCGGCTGCTCGGTCACGAACCGCTCCAGGTAGCGGTCGCGCGCGGTCCACTGAGCCTCGACGATCTGGCTGGCGGCGTAGGAGGACGAGCCGATGTAGCGGACCTTGCCCTGGCGAACCAGGTCGGTCAGCGCGCCGAGGGTTTCCTCGACGTCGGTGTCCAGGCTGGGCCGATGCACCTGGTAGAGGTCGATGTAGTCGGTGTCAAGGCGGCGCAGTGAGTCCTCTACCTCGCGGATGATCCACCGGCGGGAGCCGCCCCGCCTGTTCGGGTCAGTTCCCCCCATGGGCATGAAGAACTTAGTGGCAAGCACGACGTCGTCACGGCGCCCGGCGAGGGCCTTGCCGACGATCCGCTCGGACTCGCCCGCTGAGTAGACGTCGGCGGTGTCGAGGAAGTTGATGCCCGCGTCCAGGGCGCGGTGGATGACGCGCACGGAGTCGGCCTCGTCTTTGTTGCCCCAGGGGCCGAACATCATGGCGCCAAGGCACAGCGGGCTGACCGAGACGCCGGTCCGGCCAAGGATTCTGTTCGGCATTGCCATGGTGGTCTTGCCTCCTGGATGTCGTAGCTGACGCGCGGGCGATCTCACGCGCCACTTCCAGTAAACGAAGTCCCGCCGGATGGAGGGAGAGCCTGTCGTTCGGGGTACTGGCAGGGCCTCCCAGCGCGGGGCCGCGCATCCCGGCCGCCGTCGATGACCGAGCCTTGACCGGATGCCGGCGGTAACGACCGGAACAGATCTGTAACATTCGGTACAGTTTGCTGTCAATCTGCCCATATAGTAACGAACTACAACGGCGGCAAGGGTGGTGTCAGGCGGCCGTGCGCGGTGTCCGGGAGGAGAGGCAAGGATGATCGAGGCAAGCGAAGTGCGGGTCGACCTCGGCGATGACGGAGTGCTGAGCATCCCGTACGTCAATGTCGTGGGAGAAGCGGGCGACGGGCCGCACCTGACGGTGATCGCCGGCGTGCACGGGACGGAATACACGTCCATCGCCGCCGCGCGCGAGCTGCTGGCGGAGCTAAAGCCGGCCGAACTCTCGGGGACCGTTACCGTCGCGCCGCTCATCAACCTGCCGGCGTTCTGGGCGCGCACGCCGTTCGTCGTCCCGCTCGACGGGAAGAACCTCAACCGCAGCTTTCCCGGCGATGCGGGTGGCAGCGCCGCCGAACGGATCGCCGCCGCGGTCACGGAAAGGCTCATCAAGGGCTCCGACTACGTGATCGACCTGCACGCCGGTGACTTGCCAGAAGCACTCGAGCCGTTCGTCTTCTACGACGCGTCGCCCGTCGACCGGCAGGCCCGCGAGCTCGCGCTGACCTACGGCCTCGGGCACATGGTGCGGCAGTCATCCGACGGCCGGACGGTTACGGGCAGTACCTCAGCGGCCGCGGCCGATCTCGGCATCCCGTCATTCACCGCTGAGTCGGGCGAGTGCGGCGTCCTTGCCAGGGATGCCGTCGACAGGCACCTGCGCGGGCTGCGGAACGTCCTGCGCCATCTGCGGCTGCTTCCAGGAGAGGCCACCGTCTTCGACCGCCCGGTCGAACACGACGGATGGATCTGGATGAGAACGACCGACGCCGGATGGTGGCAGCCCGCGGTCGAGACCGGCACCTCCGTCGCGACGGGCGACCTCTTGGGCACGGTCTCACCGATCATCGGCGGCACGCCGACGCGGATTACCGCGCCCGCCCCCGGGGTCCCGCTCTTCATCACATCGAGTCCGGCCGTCTGCGCCGACGGTCTCCTGCTCGGGCTTGCCCTTCCCGCCAGGACGACCGAGTAAGTCAATCAAGTTCCCGACTGCTCCGGCTGCATCGCGTAGTCCGGCACTTCCGTACCGGGGTGTGCCCGCATTGAAGGAGGAACAATGAAGATCTGGATCTCATGCGACATGGAAGGCGTCGCCGGCATTGTCGACTGGGACCAGTGCCGCCCCGGCAGCTCAGGGTACGCGCTTGGCTGCGCGCTGCTGCAGGATGAAGTCAACGCGGCGATCGAGGGTGCGGTCGCTAGCGGGGCGACCGAGATCGTCGTCAACGACTCGCACGGCCGGATGGCCAATCTCGACCCGCGCCAGATCGCGGGGGGCGCCAGCTACCTGTCGGGCCGCCACAAGCCGATGTACATGGTCGAAGGGCTCGACGACAGCTTCGACGCTGTCTTCCTTGTCGGCTATCACGGCTCGATCTCAGGACGCCCGTCGACGCTGTCCCACACCTACAACCCCGAGGTGTTCGCCGGTGTCCGGGTGAACGGCGAGTACGTGGGGGAGAGCGGCATCAACGCCCTGCCCATGGCGCATTACCGCACCCCCGTCGCCTTCGTCTCCGGAGACCGGGTGACCGCCAAGGAGACGGCGCCGTTCGCGCCGGATGCCGTCAGCGTGATCACGAAGGAGTCCATCACCCGGTCGGCGGCGCTGAACCTGCACCCGGACGAGTCATGCCGGCGGATCCGGGCCGGCGCCGAGGAAGCGGTCCGCCGTGTCGCGGCGGGAAGCGTGCAGACGCCCGCGATCGGCAAGCCGGTGACGCTGGACATGGAGTTCCAGACCGGTGACATGGCGGAGGTCGCTACCTGGGCGCGTGACACCCAGCGCACCGGCGAGCGCGCCGCCAGGATCGCCGGTGACAACCTGCTGAGCGTCTACAAGTCCTTTGTGGCGGTCACCTACATCACCCGGCAGGCCGGCGGACGCTAAGCGGACGCTGAGCTCTCAACCGGACGACAGAAAGACGATCGCGATGAAGATTTTCGAAGTGGCGCCACCTGAAGAAGGACCCAGCCTGGCTCTGCACGGCGGGGCCGGCGGGCGCGTGGAGGAGTTGACCCTCGAGGGCCGCGCTCCGTACGAGGAGGGCCTACGCGCCGCCTATTCCGCCGGATGGCAGGTGCTCGCATCGGGCGGCTGCGCGCTGGACGCGGTCTGCGCGACCGTTGAGGTACTCGAGAACGACCCGCTGTTCAACGCTGGCCGCGGCGCCGCGCTCACCGCGACGGGACACGCCGAGCTCGACGCGTCGGTGATGACGGGCGCCGGGCTCGCCGGCGCGGTCGCCGCGTCCAAGCACGCCAAGAACCCGGTTCGGCTGGCCCGCGCCGTGATGGAGCACACCGAGCACGCCCTCATCGTCGACCCGGATGTCGCGTTCCTCGAGCGCCACGGACTTGAGGTGTCCGAACCCGGCTACTTCATCACCGAGCAGCGGCGGCAGCAGCTGGAGCGAGTGCTGGACGGCCGTGCGGTCGCCGCCCGCCACGGAACGGTCGGCGCGGTGGCCCGCGACGCCAGTGGCCGCGTCGCCGCCGCCACATCCACGGGCGGGATGGTCGGCCAGGCGGACGGGCGCGTCGGAGACTCACCGATCGTCGGTGCGGGCGTGTACGCACGCGACAATGTGGTGGCGATCTCGAGCACCGGCCACGGCGAGGCCTTCATCCGCGGCGTCGTGGCGTACGACATCGCCGCTCGGATCCGCTATACGGAGGCGGACCTCACTGCGGCAGTCCGGGAGACCTTCGAGCAGGAACTCAGCAAGCGCGGCTCCACCGGAGGCGTCATCGCCGTCGGCGGCGACGGGCGCATCGTCGTGGCGCACAATTCGCCTGCGATGTTCTCCGCACGCGGAAGCGGCCCGGAACCTACGCTCACCACATGACGGACTCTTCGCCAGAAGAACTGCCATTGCGGGACGAGATCTTTCAGCGGATGGACGAGCTTACGCCCGCTGAGCGGAAGGTGGCGCGCACCCTACTGGCCCGCTACCCGGCTGCGGGGCTCGAGAGCAGCGCCGCGCTGGCAGCGGCGGCGGGGACGAGCAAGCCAACGGTGCTGCGCCTGCTGGACAGGCTCGGATTCGGCAGCTACCCCGAGTTCCAGCAACGCCTGCGGGCCGAGGTCACCCGCTCCATGAGCGGGAGCCCGCTGAGTCGTGCCCGGGCCCGCCAGGCGATGCCGTCCGACGACAGCGTCTTCTCGCGCGCGGTCGAAGAGCGCGCCCGGCTGGTCGCGCGGCTGAAGGACACGGTGCCGCCGGCAGAGGTCGAACGAGCCGTTTCACTGCTTGCCGGGCGCCCGAGGCACGTCGTCACCTCCGGCGGGTACTTCTCGCGGTTGATCGCCCGCATGCTGGCGATGCAGCTCGATCAGCTCATCCTCAACGTCGACTACGCCGACGAGCCGCGCGGCGCCGACCTCGCGAAGTACCTGCGCCTCGGCCGCGACTCGGTCGTGATCGTCTATGACCTGCGCCGGTACGAACTGGCGGCCAGGGAGATCGTCTCGCTGGCGAAGGCCTGCGGCGCCAGCGTCATCCTGATCACCGACGAGTCGCTCTCCCCGTCGGCCGAGGAAGCGGACATCGTGCTGCCCGTCGCCGTGGACGGCGCCCCATTCGACTCTTTCGCGGCGCTCCTCGTGCTCACAGAAAGCCTGGTGGATGCCGTCTTCCACGCAGTCGGCGAGGCAGCGATCGAGCGGATAGCTGACTGGGAGCGATCAGTGCACATCTACCGGGCCTTCCGCGCCGACGGGCCCGCCGGCAACGTGGCGGCGCCGCATCAGCAACAGAAAGAAGACTGACGCAGGGGCAGCGCGGGCATGGGGCATCCTCGCAGACCAGGACATCGTGGCCGTCCCGGATGGGCGAAACATTAGCGGCCTCAAGTTACATGATCGTTAAAGCATCTGTTTTGGTGCAAATAGGTCTCGTCATGCCGCGGTGTCGTGCGTACAGTGTTGGGCAAAGGTTTGCGCAAACCTTTGCCCAACAGCTTCGGCACAGGGTCGTGCCCCTTCCCCTGGCACGAGATCGTGTCCCTCTCCCACGCGTCATCCCCCTTTGCGACGTACCCGTCGCTCCGATATTCACCGGAGCCGCTCGTGAGGCATAGGCCAAGTTCGATCATCGCCCTGACCGCCGGCTGCGCCCTCCTGGCGCTGGCCGGCTGCGGGTCAGGCGCTTCCTCGTCCGCAGGAGGCGCCGCCAGTAGTAGTTCCGCCAGTGCCGGTGCGCCGGTCACGGGCGGGAACCTCGTCTTCGCCAACCCCCAGGATGCGCAGTCGCTCGACGAGTCGACTGTCTTCGACAACAACTCGATCTGGATCATCGAGCAGATCACCCAGCCGCTGTTCACCGTCACCAGCAATGGCAAGGGCGTAATGCCGTGGCTCGCGACCGGCTACACCGTCTCGAAGAACCAGCTGGCATACACGATCACGCTGCGGCAGGGGGTCAAGTTCTCCAACGGCACTCCCATGACGTCCAAGGACGTGCAGTTCACCCTGGAGCAGACGATGGCCGCCTCCCAGGGCTGGGGCTACATCGACTCCGCCATCAAGTCGGTGACCGCCCCGTCGCCCGACACGGTGGTGGTCAACCTGAAGTACAAGTGGGCGCCCCTCCTGGCCGACCTGGCGCTGTTCGCCAACGGCGTGGTGCCCGACAACTACGGCGGTAAGACCGCGGCGGCGTTCTACCAGGCGCCGATCGGCACCGGCCCGTTCAAGTTCGACTACTGGCACAAGGGCAGCGGCCTCAAGCTCATCAAGAACACCAACTACTGGCAGTCGGGCAAGCCCTACCTGGACAGCGTGACCTGGACCGACGTGCCCAACGACAACACCCGGCAGCTGCAGGTCACCAGCGGCCAGGCCCAGATCGACCAGTATCCGGCCTGGTCGACGGTGTCGGCCCTGAAGTCCACGCCGAATGTGGCGCTGAGCCTGTTCCCCTCGACGGAGACCACGTACCTGGCCTTCAACGAGAAAGTCGCGCCGTTCCAGGACGTGAACGTGCGGCGGGCGATCTCGTACGCGATCGACCGCAGCGCTCTGGTCAAGGCGGTGCTGTTCGGCAACGGGCAGTCGGCCAACTCGATCTTCCCGCCCCAGCTGCCGTACTACGACCCCAACAGCGGGGGCCTGCAGTACAGCATGGCGGACGCTAAGGCCGCGCTGGCTAAGTCCAGCGTGCCGAAGGGGTTCACCACCACGCTGCTGCTGCCCTCGGGCAACTCCGACTACGCCACGATCGCCACGATCGTGCAGTCCGAGCTCAAGCCGCTGGGCATCAACGTGCAGATCCAGCAACAGGACCCCAACACCGCGAACGAGAACTTCCAGAGCGGCAAGTACGACATGTACTTCTCGCTGTGGACGATGGACATCCCCGATCCCGACGAGCTCGCCACCTTCGCGCTCGACCCGACGGCCGGCTCGAAGTCGTTCTTCACCTTCTATAACAACCCGACCGTGGTGAAGGCGGTCCACGCCGCCGAGGTGACGACGGATACCGCTGCGCGTCAGGCGGACTACAACACCGCCCAGTCGCAGGCCGCGCAGGACGCCTTCATGGCGTTCCTGTACTACTCGCCGTACCAGTACGTGGAGTCGTCGAACGTGCACGGCTTCCTCGTCACGCCGCTCGGCAATTACCACATGGAGGACGTCTGGCTGAGCCCGGGCTCCAGCTAACCGGATTCGCCCCGTGACTCCAGGGCCGGCTGTGCCGGGCGCTCCAGACAGCGCCCGGCCCAGCCTGGCGGCCTACCAACCCGAGCGAGGTCTTCATGGGCCGGATGAGCTTCGTCCTCCGGCGGCTGGTACTGCTCGTGCCGACCGCGGTGGGCGTCACGATCATCACGTTCTTCATGGTCCACCTGATCCCCGGCAACCCCGCCGTCACCATCCTCGGCCAGCGCGCCAACCCAAGCACCGTCGCCGCCCTCGACAAGCAGCTCGGCCTGAACCAGCCCCTCATCGAGCAGTACTGGCTGTTCATCGACCGGCTGTTCCACGGCAACCTGGGCCAGAGCCTGTACTACCAAGTGCCGGTCTCGAGCCTGATCACCAGCCATCTGCCGCCCACGCTGTGGCTGCTGTGCTATGCGGCGGTCCTCGGCGTCGCCATCAGCGTGCCGCTGGCGACGCTGGCCGCCAGCCGCAAGGACGCGGTCCGCGACCACGTCGTCCGCGTCGTGCCGCTGCTCGGCCTGGGCCTGCCGGCCTTCTGGTTCGGGCTGATCCTGCAAACCTGGCTCGGCACCAAGCTCCGGCTGTTTCCGGTCACCGGTTACGGCCAGGGCTTCACCGGCCACCTGCGGTCCATGTTCCTGCCCGCCCTGACGGTGGCGGTCGCGCTGTGCCCGGTCCTCATCCGCAGCCTCCGCGCCAGCATGCTGGGCGTGCTCGGCGCCGAGTTCATCACCACCGCCCGGGCTAAGGGCGTGCCCACGCCCCGGCTGCTGGTCAGGCACGTGCTGCGCAACGCCATCATCCCGGCGGTAACCGTGCTCGGCATCAACATCGGCTACCTCATCGGCGGCACCCTCATCGTCGAGCAGGTCTTCGCCATCCCCGGCCTCGGCAGCCTGATGATCAACGCGATCTTCGAGCGCGACTTCACCGTCATCCAGTCGGTCGCCCTCGTCTACGGCGTGCTGGTGGTCCTGGTCAACCTGCTCACCGACGTGGCCTACGTCGCGCTTGACCCGAGAGTGAGGTTCGACGCATGAGCGCAGTCTCGGCCGACCCGGCGCCCGCGCCGGCACCGCCGCCCGCCGTCACCCGCGTCCGGGCGCGCCGCGCCCGCTGGTACCGCCAGCCGACCCTGATGACCGGCCTGGTGCTGCTCGCGGTCATCGTCTTCATGTGCTACGGCGCGTCCCTGCTGACCTCGTTCAACCCCGACACCCAGAACCTGGAGCAGCCGCTGCTCGGCATCGGGCAGGCCGGCCACCTGCTCGGCACCGACCAGGAGGGCCGCGACACCTGGGCCCGGCTGCTCTACGGCGGCCAGGTCGACCTGCGCGTTGCCGTCATCGCGGTGATCCTCCCGTTCATCCTCGGCACCATCCTGGGCAGCCTGGCCGGCTACTTCGGCGGC
The DNA here is from genome assembly GCA_963759545.1 of uncultured Actinomycetota bacterium. GTDB lineage: Bacteria > Actinomycetota > Actinomycetes > Streptosporangiales > Streptosporangiaceae > Trebonia. The sequence continues at coordinate 64,556 of CAVXAB010000044.1, read as the reverse complement.
TGGGCCGACACCGTCATCATGCGCATCATCGACATCGTCGTCGCCTTCCCCTTCTTCGTGCTGGTCATCGCGCTGGTGTTCGTCCTCGGCACCGGCGAGAAGAGCATCTACATCGCCATCACGGCGGTCGGCTGGGTCTCCTACGCCCGCATCACCCGCGGCGAGATCACCGTCGCCAAGAGACAGGAGTACGTCCTGGCCGCCCAGTCGGGCGGCCTGTCCAGCCTGCGGATCATCGGCCGCCACCTGCTGCCCAACGTGGTCACGCAGTCGATCGTCTACGCCATGTCCGATATCGTCCAGGACATCATCGCCATCGTCACCCTCAGCTACCTGGGGCTGGGCATCCAGCCCCCCACGCCAGACTGGGGCACCATGATCTCTGCCGGGCAGAACTTCCTCACCACCCAGTGGCAGCTGACCACCATCCCTGGCATCGCCGTCGTGATCACCGGCCTGGCCCTGTCGCTGATCGGCGACGGCCTCGCCGACCTCCTCCGGACGGGTTCGGCATGAGCGGCTCGCTGCAGCTTGAGGTCAGCGACCTGCGGGTGCAGATCGCGGGCCACCAGGGCGTCGTCCGCCCCATCGACGGGGTCTCGCTCGAGATCGCGCCGGGCGAGGCCGTCGGCCTCGTCGGCGAGTCCGGCTCGGGCAAGAGCATGACCCTCAAGTCGATCCTCGGCCTGCTCCCGCCGGACGCGAAGGTGACTTCGGGCTCGGTTGTCTTCGATGGCACCGACCTGACGCGACTGTCGCACTCCCGGCTCAATAAGATCCGCGGCCGGCGGATCGCGATGATCTTCCAGGAGCCGATGAGCGCGCTCAACCCGGTCATGCGGGTCGGGAACCAGATCGCCGAGGGCCCCCGCGTCCACCTCGGCATGAGCCGCGCCCAGTCGGTGGAGCGCGCCATGGATCTCATGCGCCGCGTGGGCATCCCCGAGCCCGAGCGCCGCTTCCGTGCGTTCCCGCATGAGTTCTCCGGCGGGATGCGGCAGCGCGTCATGATCGCGATGGCGCTGTCGTGCGACCCCGAGCTGGTCCTCTGCGACGAGCCCACCACCGCCCTCGACGTGACGATCCAGGACCAGATCCTGCGGTTGCTCGCCCAGCTGTGCCACGAGTCGGGCACCAGCCTGATGTTCGTCACCCACGACCTGCCTGTGGTCGCCCAGGTCTGCCACAAGGTCGCCGTCATGTACGCCGGGCGGATCGTCGAGCGCGGCACCGTGTCCGGGGTATTCAGCCAGCCGCTGCACCCCTACACTCTTGACCTGCTGCGGTCGGCCCCCGACATCGATCACCCCGGCCAGTCCCTGGTACCGATCCCCGGTTCACCGCCCAGCCTGGTCAGCCCGCCATCCGGCTGCCGGTTCCATCCCCGGTGCCAGTTCGCCGAGGAGGACTGCAAAGTCAGCGACCCGCCGCTGCGCCTGCTGGAGGGTGACCGGGCCACCGCGTGCTTGCACTACGAGCGCTGCCTGGAGCAGATAGGAACGACCGCATGAGCGAGCAGGACATCCTGGAGGCGGCGGGCATCGAGGTGAGCTTCTCCGTCGGTTCGTCGCTCGGCGCCCGGCTGCGCCACCAGCAGCACCTGCTGCACGCGGTCGACGGGGTCGACCTGACCGTCCTCCGGGGCGAGGCGCTTGCCCTGGTCGGCGAGTCGGGCTCGGGCAAGTCGACGCTCGCCCGGGCGATCGCCGGCATCCAGCGAGTTAACCGCGGCCAGATCAAGCTGGACGGCAAGGTGCTGCCCGCGCGCCGCCGGTCCCGCGCCGATCAGCGCCGGATTCAGATGGTGTTCCAGGATCCGTACTCGTCGCTCAATCCCCGGCTGACCGTCGGCGGGATCCTGCAAGAGCTGCTGCGGGTGCATCACGTGGTGCCCAGGAACAAGGTCGAGTCTCACACCCGGCAACTGGTGCGGATGGTCGGGCTGCCAGAAGACGCGCTGCACGCCCTGCCCCGGCAGTTCTCCGGCGGCCAGCGCCAGCGTGTCGCCATCGCCCGGGCGATCGCGCTGCGGCCTGAACTGCTCGTGGCGGACGAGCCGGTTTCCGCCCTCGACGTGAGCGTGCAGGCCACGATCTTGAACCTGCTCCAGGAACTGCAGGGTGAGCTCGGCCTGACCCTGCTGTTCATCTCGCACAACCTGGCCGTCGTCCGGCACCTGTGCGACCGGGTCGCGGTCATGTACCTGGGCCGGATCATCGAGGTGGCGCCGACCGAGGAGCTGTTCCGCAATCCGCGGCACCCGTACACCGCCGGGCTGCTCGCCGCCATCCCCCGGATGACGGCCAGGGACGAGGACGAGGCGCCCGCGGTGCAGGGCGACCCGCCGAGCCCCCTGCGGCTGCCGACCGGCTGCCGGTTCCGCACCCGCTGCCCGATGGCGCAGCAGATCTGTGCCGAGCAGGACCCGGCCCTGGCCACGTCCAGCGCAGACCCCGAGCACAGCGCGGCCTGTCACTTCGCCTGGACGATGGAAACCGCGAACGCCCCGGAAGCCGTGTGACCGAGCGGGCACCCAGCCGACAGCACGAACCGGCGGGCAAGCGGCGGGTGGTGCGGCTAGTTGACATCGCCAGCGCTGTCGGCGTGCACCCGTCCACCGTGTCGCGGGTGCTCAACGGCGAGGTCGGCCACTCGCTGCGGCCGGAGACGGTCGAGCGCATCCTGACCGAAGCCCGCGCCCGCGGATACCGGCCGAACGCGCTGGCCCGGGCACTGCGCCAGCACCGTACGGGTGCGCTCACTTTTGTCGTCCCGATGCTGCGCAACCCGATCTGGGTCCGGCTGCAGCGCGGCGCCCTGCTGCGCGCCGCCGAGCGCGGCTACGTCGTCATGATCATGGAGGAGCCGACGGAGGACCCCAAGCCGCCCGGCGCCTACAGCTACCTCGTCGCGGAAAGCCGTACCGACGGGCTGCTCCTCGCCACCGCGCTGCGCAGCGGTAGGGGCACCGGCGGCGCCAAGGCGGACGAGGCGCTGAGCGCGGTGCCGCACGTGTACGTCAACCGACGCGGTCCCGAGCAGGGCAACGACGTCGTCATGGACGAGGCAGGCGCCGTCCGGCTGTTCCTTGACCACGTGGCCGGCCTTGGCCACCGCAGCGTGCTGCTCATTGACGGCCGGCGTGAGGTGGACACCGTGCACCGCCGGGCCGCCGCGACCCGGCGGCACTGCGCCGCCCTCGGCCTCACTGCCGTCATCAAGCACGCAGACGCGACTGAGGCGGGCGGCTTCGCCGTGATCCGGCGCCTGCTGGCGACCAGGCCGCTGCCGACGGCCATCGGAGTCGGCAGCATCGAGCAGGTGTACGGGGTGCTGGCCGCCCTGCGGGACGCGCGCATCGCCGTGCCCGGCGCGGTCTCCCTGGTCAGCTTGGACGAGGATGAGTCCCTCGCCTACCTTGACGTGCCGGTCACTAGCATCTGCATGCCCCTGGCCGAGCTCGGCGCGGCGGCCGTCGACGCGCTGATCGCCAGGATCGACGGCACCAGCGGATCCGATGTCCTGATCGGCGAGCCGATGTTCCTGGTCTCCCGCGGGTCGGTGGGCCCGCCGCCCGCGGAGCGTAGCACCGCTTAGCCCGCACCACCTGGAACTACGGGCAGCGCAAGCCACCTGAAACCGCGTCGAATCGCAACCGCTGAGAGAAACGGAGCGCTTAAGCATGTCACTGGCAGGCAGGGTCGCGGTGGTTACCGGCGGCGCCCACGGGATCGGCGCCGCCATCGCGGACGCCCTGGCCGCGGACGGGGCAAAGGTGCACCGGGTCGACAAGCAGCCCACCGCCCTTGACGGGTCCGAGCTGACGGCCGCGGACCTCACCGACCCGTCCGCCGTCAACGACGTCTTCACCGCCGTAGGCCCGGTGGACATCCTGGTCAACACCGCCGGCGGGGTGGTCGGCCAGGTCGGCCGCCCACTGGAGGAGGTGCCCGCCGACGCCTGGCACGCCGTGGTCGACGCGAACCTGACGACCATGTTCCTGTGCACCCGCGCGGTCGTGCCCGCGATGAAAGAGCGTGGTTGGGGACGGATCATCAACATCTCGTCAGGGGCCGGGCTGACCGTCAGCAAGACCGGGATCCAGGCCTACGCCAGCGCCAAGGCGGGCCAGCTCGGCTTCACCCGGCAGATGGCGTATGAACTCGGCCCCTACGGAATCACCGTCAACTGCATCGCGCCCGGCTTCATCCTGTCCAACCCGACCTCACAGCTGCAGTGGGACGGCTACGGCCCGGACGGTCAGCGGGCGCTGGTCGCCGGGATCGCGATGGGCCGGCTGGGCCAGCCCGCCGACATCGCCAACGGCGTGAGCTTCTTCGCCTCGGAGAAGTCAGGCTGGGTAACCGGCCAGATCATCGCGATCGACGGGGGGAGCGCGTTCCAGTGACCGGGCTGGCACTCGACTTGAGAACCTCCACGGCTCCGAACGAGTTCCTGCGGATCGCGCTGCTGCGCGCGGGGATGCGGGCGTGGGAAGTGCTATGGCGGCAGCTGGCCGCGGAAGGGACCTTGCGATGACCGGCGACGACTACCTCGCTTACTCCTACCTGCCGGCGGGAACGCTGCCCCCGTTCGACCTGACTCCGGAGTTCGGCCGGGTGCCCCCGTACCAGGGAGCGCGGCTGACGGACGAGCAGGCGCGGCGATCGGCCGCGCTGCTGCGCGACAGCCTGGTGATCAGCCTGCACGACCACCCGGTCCGGTTCCCCGCCGACATGGGCGAGACGCCGGCCTACAACCGGACCGGGCGGCAGCACGCCGCCTACGCGGGCATGCGCGCCTCCGGGGTGGACGTCATCTTCGACAACCTGATGGACGGCACCGCGTGCGTCACCGGCAGCGCGCCGTGGCGGTGGAACGACATCATCATCGACCTCGGCATGCGGCTGGCCGACCTGGCCCACGCGCCCGGGTTCGACCTGATCAAAACGGTCGCCGACATCGACGCGGCCCGCGCCGCCGGCACCGTCGGGCTGGTGTTCGGGCTGGAAGCGGCGACGCCGATCGAGAACGAACTCGACCGGCTCGACGTCCTGTACGGCCTGGGCATCCGGCAGATCGGGATCGCCTACTCCGACGCCAACACCCTCGGCAGCGGGCTGAGCGAGCCGACGGACGGAGGGCTGACCGCGTTCGGCCACCGGGCGGTGACCCGGATGAACCAGCTAGGGCTCGCCATCGACCTGTCGCACTCCGCGGACCGGACGGCGCTGGACACCTGCGCGCAGTCCGGCCAGCCGGTCCTCATCACGCACGCGGGGGCGCGCGGGGTGTGGGACACCGCGCGGATGAAGCCGGACGCGGTGCTGCGGGCGGTCGCCGAGACGGGCGGGGTGATCGGCATGTCGGCCGCGCCGCACACCACGCTGTCCCACCCGCACCCCCGGCATACCCTCGAGTCGGTGATGGACCACTTCCTGTACTGCGTGGACCTGGTGGGACTCGATCACGTCGCGTTCGGCCCCGACACCCTCTACGGAGACCACGTGGCCCTGCACCGCACGTTCGCGCAGCTGCTCAGCCTGTCTCGGATGGGCGGCCCGGCGTACGAGGCGGTCGAGTACGTGGACGGCCTGGAGAACCCTACGGAGAACTTCGCCAACATCTGCGACTGGCTGGTAGGACACGGCTTCTCTGACGCCGAGATCCAGCAGGTGCTCGGCGGCAACATCTACCGGGCTCTACGGGAGATCTGGGTCTAGCCCGCGACATGGCCGACAACGAAACCACGGCAGCAGCTGAACTCACCCGGCTCGGTGAGGCGTATTTCTTCACTCAGCACAGCTACGACCCGTACAACGCCACCCTGCTCGGCGTGGATGAATTCGACGGGCTGTCCTTCGACCCGAGCCGGGAGGCGAGCGACCGCACCGCGCAGGAGCTCGCGGCCATCGGCCGCCAGGTCAGGGAGATCGACACGGCCGGGCTCACCGACGCCCAGCGCGTCGATCACGGAGTGCTCACCGCGCTCGTCGAGGGAGCCCGCGCCGACGCCGAGCACTCGCTCTGGGCCGCCAACGCGTCGGCCAAGAGCTACGTCAGCCGGCAGGGGCTGATCTTCCAGGCGGTGCCCGCCATGACCGTCGCCAGCCCGGCGGCCGCCGAGCGCTACCTCAGCAGGCTGTCGAAGATCGGCGCCACCCTCGACGCGCTCGGCCAGCGGTACCTGGCGGAGGCCGCTGACGGGCGCACGCCCACCGCCGTCGGCGTCGACCACTCAATCCGCCAGCTCGAGGGGTACCTCGCGCTGCCGGTATCCGAAGATGCGCTGCTCAAGCCGGTGGACGACGCGGAACCCGCGGTGCGCGAGGCGGCCACCGCCCACATCACGCAGACGATCAGGCCGGCCATGCGAGGGCTCGCCGAGTTGCTGCGCCGCGAACTTGCGCCGCTCGCCCGGCCGGACGACCGGGTCGGCATCCGCGAAGTCCCCGGCGGTGAAGCGGGCTACCTGGCCGCGGTCGCGCGGCACACGACCACCGCGCTCTCGCCGCAGGACATCCACGCCATCGGGCTGGCGGAGCTCGACGAGCTGGCCGGACTGTGGTCGCAGATCGGCCAGGAGGCGCTCGGTGAGCGCGACTTCGCCACCATCGCCGCGCGGATGCGCGACGACCCGGCGCTGCGCTTCCGCACCCGCGAGGAGATCATCGCGGTCGCGCGGGACGCCCTCGACCGCGCCGAGGCCGTCCGCGACACCTACTTCGAGCATTACGACATTCCCGGCTGCGTCATCGAGGAGATCAACCCGATCGACGCGGACAACACCGCGATGGCGTACTACCGGCCCCCGTCCGTCGACGGCAGCCGCCCAGGCGCGCACTGCCTGCTGACGACCGACCCGGGCGAGCGCTACCGCTACGAGTACGAGGCGCTCGCGTTCCACGAGTCGGTGCCGGGGCACCACCTGCAGCTCGCGACCGCGCAGACGCTCGACATCCCGCGGTACCGGCGGCACATCGATGCCGAGCTGTGCGCATTCAACGAGGGCTGGGGGCTGTACTCCGAGCGGCTCGCCGACGAGATCGGCCTGTACAGCAGCCCGGTCACGCGGCTCGGCATGCTGTCCTTCGCGGCGCTGCGCGCCTGCCGGCTGGTCGTGGACACCGGCATGCACCACCTGGGCTGGTCGCGTCAGCAGGCGATCGACTTCATGTATGACCACACCGCGACCACGCGCTCCCACGTGCGCAACGAAGTCGACCGGTACATCGCCTGGCCCGGCCAGGCGCTCGCCTATGTGACCGGCAAGCGCGAGATCGTGCGCCTGCGCGAGCGGGCCAAGCACGCGCTCGGGCCGCGATTCGAGCTGCGCCAGTTCCACCACGCGGTGCTGCGCAACGGGGCCGTCCCCCTCACCCTGCTCGATGACGAGATCGAGCGCTGGACCGCCACGAAGGCAGGAGAGGCATGAGCATGAAAATCACCATCATCGGCTCCGGTGCGATCGGCGGCACTCTCGGCGCGCACATGATCCGGTCCGGCCACGACATCACCCTGTGCGACGCGGACGCGGCCCACGTCGCCGCCATCCGCGAGCACGGGCTGATCATCGAGGGCCCGGTCAACGAGTTCACCGTGGCCGCCCGCGCGATCACCCCCGACGAGCTGCCCGATCAGCTCGAGCACGCCATCGTGGCCGTCAAGAGCCTGCACACCCGGGCCGCCGCGGAACTGCTGCGCGACCGGCTCGCCCCCGAGGGCTACGTGCTGACCGTGCAGAACGGCCTCACCGCCGACACCCTCATCGGGGCCGTGGGCCGGATGCGCGTCGTCTCCTCGTTCGTCAACTTCGGCGCCGACGTCATGGCCCCCGGGCGCATCATGCAGGGCAACGTGGCGACCTTCCGCGTCGGCGAGCTCGACGGCGGCCGCATCACCCCGCGGGTGCTCGACCTCGTCGACGCCCTGCCGTACGCCAAGCCGACCGACAACGTGCTCGGCTTCCTGTGGGGCAAGGAAGCCTACGGCGCGATGCTGTGGGCCGGGGCCGTGTCGGACCTGACCATCGCCAAGCACCTCGAAGACCCGCGCTACCGGCCGGTCATGATCGCCATCGCGCGGGAGGTCCTCGCGCAGGCGCCGGTCAAGGTGGAGAGCTTCGACGGCTTCGACCCGGACGATCTCGACGGGTCGCTCGACCGGCTGGCCGAGTTCAACCGCAACAGCGCCAAGCAGTACAGCGGCATCTACCGCGACCTCGTGGTGCGCAAGCGCAAGACCGAGATCGATGAAATGCTCCGCGACGTCAACGGCCCGATCTTCAACAAGGTCGCGGAAATCATCCACGACATCGAAGCAGGCAAACGGGTGAACGAGCGCGCCAACCTGGACGAACTGGCCGAGTTCGTCGCCGCGCTCCCGGCCGCGTGATGCGCCGCGCGATGCGCGTCGTCGACGTACTCGCGGTCCCCGTCCAGGCCGGCTTCTTCTTCGATGACCAGCTGGCCATCAGGGCCGGCGCTGGCCACGACGGGTTCGACTACACGGGCGAGCCGCTGATTCCCGGCTTCCGCCGGGTGCGGCAGCCGGGGGAGGCCGTCTCGGTGCTGCTCCTCCTCGACGACGGCGGGGTCGAGTTCGGCGACTGCGCGGCGGTGCAGTACAGCGGGGCCGGCGGCCGCGAGCCGCTGTTCACCGCGCGGGACGCGGTCGCCGCGGTCGAGCAGGTCGTCGCGCCCGCGCTGCGGGACACCGACCTGAGCGAGGGCTTCAGGACAGTGTCAGAACGAATGGATGCGCTGCCAGGACCCGACGGCAGTCTGCTGCATACCGCCGTGCGCTACGGCGTCAGCCAGGCCGTCCTCGCCGCGGTGGCGCATGCCCGCCGGCGCACCATGGCCGAGGTCGTCAGGGACGAGTACGACACCGGCGCCCCGCTGCTCCCGGTCCCGCTCTACGCGCAGACCGGCGACGACCGCTACAGCAACGCGGAGAAGATGATACTCAAGGGCGTCGACGTGCTCCCGCACGGGCTCATCAACAACGTGGCAGAGAAATTCGGCGCGTCCGGTGAGATCCTCGCCGACTACGTGCGCTGGCTGGTCGGCCGGATCGGTGACCTCGCCCCGTCGGCCGGGTACCGTCCGCGGCTTCACCTCGACCTGTACGGCTGCGCCGGGCTCGCGTTCGGTGGGGACACGGACGCCGTCGCCGCGTACCTCGCCGAACTCGGCAAGATAGCGCAGCCCTATGACCTCGCGATCGAGCATCCGATCGACGCCGGCTCGCGTGCAGCGCAGCTCGCCGCTTTCCGCCGCCTCCGCGAAGGATTGTCAGAACGAGGGTCGGGTGTCCGCGTCGTCGTCGACGAGTGGTGCAACACCCTGGACGACGTCCGGGCCTTCGTCGACGCGGGCGCCGCCGATGTCATCCACGTGAAGACACCCGACCTCGGCAGCATCGGCAACACCGTGGAGGCGCTGCTGCTGGCCCGCGACGCCGGGCTGGAAGCCTACTGCGGCGGCACCTGCAACGAGACGGACCGCTCGGCGCAGGTGACCGCGCACGTGGCGATGGCCTGCCAGGCCACCCAGGTGCTGGCCAAGCCGGGCATGGGCGTGGACGAGGGACTCATGATCGTAGCCAACGAGATGGCCCGCACCACCGCACTGGTGCGAGCGAGAGAGGCAGCGCACCGGTGAACGACCTGGAACTCCCGCGGCTCGACGGCGTTCTCGCCAGTCTCGGGGACTACGTGGCGATCCCGAGCGACAGCCGCAACGCCGACCGCGGCACCATGCGGCGCGCCGCCGACTGGATCGCGGGCCACCTCGGCTTCGCCGGCGGCCGCGTCGAGGAGACCGGAGGCCACCCGGTCGTCCGCGGCGAATGGCTCGGCGCGCCCGGCGCGCCCACGGTGCTCGTGTACGGCCACTACGACGTGCAGCCGACCGGGGACGAGTCCGAGTGGCTTTCCCCGCCGTTCCAGCTCACCGTGGTTAGGGGAACCGCGGACGGCGACAGCGCGCGCGGTCGCGGCGTCTCCGATGACAAGGGACCGGTCTTCCTTGTCGTCGCGATGCTTCAGGCGGCGCTCGCGCAGCGGGGCGGACTGCCGCTGAACGTGAAGTTCCTCATCGAGGGCGAGGAGGAGATCGGCAGCCCGCACCTGCCCGGGTACGTGCGCGAGCACGCGCCCGAGCTCGCCTGCGACCTGGTGATCTCGGCCGACGGCGCGCAGTGGCGCCCCGACGAGCCGTCGCTGTCGGTCGCCTCCAAGGGACTGGTCGCGTTCACGATCACGGTCGAGGGCGCCCGCGACGACCTGCATTCCGGCCGCTACGGCGGCACCGTCGCCAACCCCGCGCAGGTGCTTGCCGCGATCCTGGCAAGCCTGCACCGCCCCGACGGATCGGTCGCCGTCCCCGGGTTCTACGACGGGGTCACCCCGCCGGGCGCGGAACGGCTCGCGCAGCTGGACGCGGTGCCATTCGACGAGGAGCTGTTCGCCGCGCAGCTCGGGGTCACCGAGACCTGCGGCGAGGCGGGCTACTCCACCTTGCAGCGCTTGTGGGAGCGCCCGACCCTGGAGGTCAACGGGGTGGCGGGCGGCGGCCGCTACACCGTGATCCCGCACGTCGCGCGCGGGTTCGTGTCGTGCCGCCTGGTCGGTGACCAGGACCCGCAGCGCGTGCTCGCGGCGGTCCGCGGCCACGTGGCCCGTCTCGGTGCGCGCGGCGTGCGCGTCACCGTCGAGCAGGACGGCGGAGCGGTGCCCGCCTACCGCATCGACCCGGCGCACCCGGCGATCGCCGCCGCCACCGAAGCCATGCGAGCCGTCTACCCCGGCCAGGAGGTCCTGCAGGCGGTCATCGCCGGCACGCTGCCTGCCACCACCCTGTTCGAGCAGGTCCTCGGGGCGAAGACGCTGTTCTTCTCGTTCTCCACCGCCGACGAGAAGCTGCACGCACCCAACGAGTTCCTGCGGCTGCGCCGCATCCACGAGGGCATGCGCGCCTGGGACGCGCTGCTGACCTCGATGGCGGACGGCCCCCACCGGCTGCAGCCGGTGAGCCTGCCCGAGCTGGCCGAGGCGAAGGCATGAGAGCGACTACGCCTCGTTCGGCTACCTCGACGACGAGCCGGCCGCGTTCGCGCGGTTCCCGCTCGCCATGGAATCCGGCCGGGTGCCCGCCTACGACGGCGGCTTTGACGCGCCGTTGACCCAGGCGCTCCCGGCCTTCGCGCCGGGCCGACGCGTGCCCGTTTCGTCCGGATTGCCCCGGCGGCGCCGCGCCCCGGCACGGCGGCACCGCGCCCCGGACCATGATCATGTGAATTTAGCATCTAATAAGATGTCGAATCCACATGATCATGAAAAATCCTTTCGATCGTGCCGCGACTGCCCACAGAGGCCGCGTCCCAGCCCGCGCAAAGTCCCCACAGTCACCACGCGCCGCTGGAGTCAACGGCACTGGCTTATACGCGGTGAAGCCCGGTGGTCGATCACGGGCAAGGCCGCAGTGATGCCGGGCCGAACGGGTCGCGGCGGGCCTCTGCCCGCCTGCGCTGCCTGTGCTGCCTGCCCGCCTGCCCCGCCTGCCCCGCCCGCCCCCGCCTGCCCCGCCTGCGCTGCCTGGCCCGCCTGCCCGCCTGCCTCGCCTTCGCTACCTGGCCCGCCTGCCCCCGCCTGCCCCCGCCTGCCCCGCCTGCGCTGGAGGCGGGCCGCCGCTTAAATTAACGGCGCCCCGCCTCCACACCTGGGCCTAACGCTCGGGGCTAACGAGAATCAGCACCGAACTCCGCGCGGATCGCCTCGGTGTGCTCACCGAACGCCGGTACCGCCCCCATGACAGGCTCCTGCCCGGCCGCCTGGACGGCCGGGAGCAGGGCGTCGATGTCTCCACCCGGCGTGCGGACCGGGCGCCACCGGCCACGGGCGCGCAGCTCCGGGTGCTCGGTCAGCTCGCCTGGCGCCCGGAGCCTGGCGCAGGCGATCCCGGCCTCCTCGAGTGCCGCGATGACCTCATCGGCGCTCTGCTTCGCGAAACAGTCCTCGATGATCGCGGTCAGCTCGTCGTTGCGCGCTGCCCTGTCCGGGTTGCTCGCGAAGCGAGAGTCTGCCGCCAGGTCACCCCGCCGCAGCACGTCGCGGCAGAATACAAGCCACTCCCTCTCGTTCTGAATACCGAAAAAGACCGCGCCGTCGCCGGCGTTGAACGGTCCGTACGGCGAGATGGACGGATGCCTCGCCCCGGTCCTCGGCAGCGGCTGCCCGCCGTAGTGCGAGAAGTAGACGGGCTGGGTCATCCACTCGCTGAGCGCATCGATCATGGTCACGTGCAGCGTCGCGCCCGCCCCGGTGCGCTCCCGGTCGTAGAGGGCGGTCAGGATGCCGGTGTACGCGTACATGCCCGCGGCGATGTCGGCGATGGAGATCCCTGGCCTCGCCGGGCTCTCCGGTGTGCCGGTCGCCATCACCAGGCCGGTCTCGCACTGCACGAGCAGGTCATAGGCCTTCTTGTCGCGGTAAGGCCCGTCGGGTCCGTAGCCGGAGATCGAGCAGCAGATCAGCCCGGGCCGGCCCGCCCGCAGCACCGACGGGCTGAGCCCGAGGCGGTCGGCGGCACCAGGGGCCAGGTTCTGGACGAACACGTCGGCGCCGTCGATGAGCCTGCCGATCAGGTCACGGTCGCCGGGGTCCTTGAGGTCGAGCTCGACGCTCTCCTTGCCCCGGTTCAGCCAGACGAAGTGGCTGGACTGGCCGAGGGTGGTCCGGTCGTAGCCGCGGGCGAAGTCGCCGCCGCCCGGCCGTTCGATCTTGATGACCCGCGCGCCGAGGTCAGCGAGCTGACGGGTGGCGAAGGGCGCGGCCACGGCCTGCTCAAGCGAGACGACAGTGAGGCCGTCGAGAGGGTGTCGCATGATGTCTCAATTATGCCGCAGCAGGTCTTTTGACCAGCGCCGGGCTACCATTCCCACATAGGTGAGGAATCGGTCAAGGACCGAGGAGGCCGGGGATGACGGGACAACAGGCACCGAGGACGGCGGGCGCCAGGCCCGGCTACGAGCAGTTCGCTCCGCCGCCCGTGCCGCCGGGAATGTACTTCGACCCCGACTCCGGTGTTGTCCTGCCGGAAGGCGTACGGCTCGCGAGCGTCGGCCGGCTTATCGCCGCCTTCTGCCTGGCGGTTGCGCTCTTCGCCGTCACGCTCGGGGTGGGCTACGTCATCTGGGGCGTCGCGGTCTGGGGCCAGGGCCAGACACCCGCGCAACGGCTATTGCGGATGCGCTGCTGGCTGCCGGAAGCCGGCCGGGTAGCCGGCCGGGAGGACATGGCGGTACGCCAGGTGCTCGGCCTCGCCTTCGCCGGCCAGCTGCTCATCGGGGTATGGCTCATGCTGTTCAGCCGGGCCCACAAGTCACTGGGCGACTACCTCGCTGGCACGGTGGTCGTGCACGACCAGGACCGGGCTCTGGTAGTCACGGGCGGAAGGTCAGAGTTATCCCGAACGGACCGTCGATCACTGTCGTTGGCCCCAACCTTCTGCCCGTCGCCAGTAATTGAGCGCGGCACATCCCGCCCCGGGCCAGCCGCCGACAGGCCGACGGCCGGGCCAGGACGATCGGTGGTGGCTGCCTGCCCTTGCTCAGGAGGCGCTGGGCGCGCCGACCTTCGTGCCGTTCTGCCAGGCCGACGTGCCGGCCTCGACCGCGGTCCTGGCCTGTGCCCACTTCTGCCGGGCCAGCTCGCTCGGCGGAACTTCCATCTCCTTGACCCAGCGGCGCGTGGCCGCGACCAGGTGCCCGCCGCCGATGGCGAGGCCGACCATGGCGATCAGGGTTCCGGCACCGACCAAGGCAGCGCCGGTGATCAGCGGAGCAGAGTCAAACTGCGGGCCCTTCTGTGCGTCGCTCACGGCGCCATCCTTCTTCCTTTTCCCGTGAATGTCCCAGTCACTACTCTGGCCCACCGCGCGGTGCCCGAAACCACCCTTGCCGGGTGACTATCGGGCGTGGAACGGCGGCATTTCGGTTAGACACGGCCCGGTCTTGACCGTGCCGCCTGCTTACCTGCGGTCCCTGGTCAATCCTTTACGGCCATCGACGCGTATGTATGGGTGTGCAGAGGACGGGAGCTCCGGCTCACGGTCTGCTGGGTGAGCTGCCGCCCGCGGGCCCTGGCGCCGATAGGCCCGGTCGGTCTCCCGGCGTCCTTCTCCTACGGATTGCAGGCGGTGAGTGCGCTGAACAAGATGGGATGCGCCGGATTCGCTGACGCGCGCGCGGAATTGGCGCTCGGAGTCCTGACGGGACGCGAGCGCGCGGAAGCGCTGGCGCACCTGGGCCACTGTGCGGCGTGCCAGGAGAACGTCCGCCAGCTGATGATGAAGGGCGAGCAACTGGTGCAGTTGCTGCCTGCCAAGGAGCCGCCGCCAGGGTTCGATACCCGGGTAATGGAACGGCTCAGAATCGTCGCGCTAAGCCCAGGCCCTGGCCAGGCCAGGCCAGCCGGATGAGCCCGACCGGCGAAAGACGCCGCTCGGGCCGCGAAGCCGGCGAAGACAAGCCCCGCAAGCCCCGCAAGCCCCGCAAGCCCCGCGGGCCGCGCCGGGTGCTGGCCGCGGCGGCGGTCGCGCTGGTGGCCGCCGTATCGGCCCTTGGCGGCTGGAGCCTGGACGCCGCCACCTCGTCGACGGCCAGCTCGTCGCTGAGCTCCGCCTCCTTGGTTTCCGCCAGCCACCAGACGGTGGGGACGATCTTCTTCTACGGCGGCAGCGAGCAGTGGCTGTCCATGTCGGTGAACCTGCGCTCCGGCACCGGCAGCGTGACCTGCCAGCTGGTGAGCCCTGACGGGCACGTCATGACACTCGGCTCGTTCTGGCTGGACGCCGGCTACGGCACCTGGGCAAGCCCCGGTCCTGCCAGTCATGCCCAGTTCACCAGCGTGCGGCTGGTCCGCACGGACGGCACCGTCCTGGCCACCGCCAGCTTCCCGCAGCGCTGAAACGGCAGCCATCGCCGCGGACGCCTCGTCGCCGCGTTCACTGGCTGAGCACGCCGTCCCGGGCGTGCCCGGGCTGGGCTGAGCACGCCCGTCCCGGGCGTGCCCGGGTCGGGGTGAGGGATAATCTCGCACGTGAGCGGAGAAACGGGCGATCAAGGCCACGCGGTACGGCTGGCGGCGCTGGCGGCGGGGTGGTCGCACCGGCACCGTGACGTTTCCGGCGGCTGGCTGCGGCCGACGGTGTTCGGGGCGGTCGACGGGCTGGTGACCAATGCCTCGCTGATCGCCGGGCTCGGCGGCGGCGGCGCGGCGGCGCACACCGTGGTGCTGACCGGCGTCGCGTCGCTGGTCGCGGGGGCGTTCTCCATGGGCACCGGGGAGTACATCTCGGTGACCAACCAGAACGAGCTGGTCGGCGCGGAGGTCGCCGTCGAGCGGCGGATGCACGCCCGGTTCCCGGCCGCGGAAGAGGCCGAGCTCGCGGAGACCTTCCGCGGCTACGGCGCCGACGCGGATACCGCGGCCGCGATGGCCGCCGCGATATCCGCCGACCCTGATACGGCGCTGCGCGTGCACGCCCGCGAGGAACTGGGCGTCGACCCGTCGGAGCTGCCGTCCCCGCTGCTGGCCGGCGCCTCGTCGCTGGCCGCGTTCTCCTCCGGGGCGCTGATCCCGCTGCTGCCCTACCTGGCCGGCTTGCACTCGCTGGCCGCCGCCCTGGCCATCACGGCGGCGGCGCTGCTCGCCGGGGGCATGACGGTCGGCTGGCTGACCGGCCGCCCGGTGCTGCTCTCGGGCCTGCGCCAGCTCGCACTGGGCGGGGTCGCGGTCGCGGTGACGTTCGCCGTGGGCAGCCTCATCGGCGGCCACGTCGGCTGAGGATCGGCGGGCAAGTCAACGAATCACCCGGGGAAAGTCAACCACGTCAGCCCGAACGAATGCGTGTTTCACCGCTAGCCCCCCGCCGTCGCCCGGTGGCGGCAATGGCGCTAGCCGGTCACCAGCACTCCTGCGCGCCGGGTAGCTCTAGGACCCCGGCGTGCCGCATCCGCTCGATCACCGGTCCGCGGCGAGGGTGCGCGGCGGCGCTGCCGAGCCAAGGTACTCGGCCAGCCACGGCCCGGTCACGCTGCCCGCGTCGCGGGCGACATCGGCGGGCGTTCCAGTCGCGAGGACGCGGCCGCCTTCCGGGCCGCCGCCCGGGCCCATGTCGATGAGGTAGTCGGCCGCCGCAAGCAAGTCGAGGTCATGGTCGATGACGATGATCGTCGCGCCCGCGTCAAGCAGCTGGTCGAGCACGCCGACCAGCGTCGCCACGTCGAGCGGGTGCAAGCCCGTGGTCGGCTCGTCGAAGACGTAAAGCGCGCCCCGCTGGCTGCTGCGGAGCCTGGAGGCGATCTTCAGGCGCTGCGACTCGCCGCCAGAAAGCGACGGGGTAGGCTCGCCGAGCTTCAGGTAGCCGAGGCCCACCTCGTTGACTGGCCGCAGCGCCGCCGCGACTGGCGGCGCGCTGGCGAACCGCTCGACGGCGTCGCGCACGTTCAGGTCGAGCACGTCGGCTATGGTCATGCCCTCGACCCGCACCGCGAGGACCGCGTCGTTGAAACGCGCGCCCTGGCAGGTCGGGCACTGGACGGTGATGTCCGGGAGGTACTGCACGTCGAGGTCCAGGTGCCCGAGACCGCGGCAGGTCGGGCACTGGCCCTCGCGGGTGTTGAACGAGAAGTGGCCGGGCTTCCAGCGCCGGCGCCTGGCGTACGCGGACGCGGCGAAGAGGCGGCGGATGTGATCGAACGCCCCGCAGTAGGTGGCCGGGGTTGACCGGGCGTTCTGCCCGATTGGCGAGGCGTCAATCTGGACAACCTGCCGGATGCCCTGCAGGTCCAGGCGGCGGACGTGGCCCGGCTCGGGCAAGCCGGCTAGCCGCGCCCGCGCCGCAGGGATGAGGCTGTCAAGCACGAGGGCGGTCTTGCCCGCCCCGGACGGGCCTGCCACCGCGGACAGGCGGTTCACCGGAAACTCGGCGGTGAGGTCGTGCAGGTTGTAGAGGTCGGCGATCTCGATGGCGATCCGCCCGTCGTCGGTCGTCCGCTCGGGCCGGTCACGGGGAACGCCGGGCGCGCCGGCCAGGAACGGGCCGATGACCGAGGATGGGTCGGATTCCAGCTGGGCGGGGGTACCCGCGGCGATCACGTGGCCGCCCTGGGTGCCGGCCCCTGGGCCGAGCTCGATGACCCACTCCGCGGAGCGGATGAGGTCTCGCTCGTGCTCGACCACGATCACCGAGTTGCCGTTCCCTGCCAGGGCCGCGATGACCTTGCGCAACCCGGTGACGTTGCTCGGGTGCAGCCCGACCGATGGCTCGTCGAGCACGTAGAGCATGCCAGTGGTGCTGGCCCGGACGGTGGAGGTGAGCTCGATCCGCTGACGCTCACCGGTCGACAGCGAGGCGCCGGCACGGTCGAGGGTGAGGTAGCTCAGGCCGACGTCGAGCAAGGGCGTGAGCGCGCCGTTCAGCTCGGCGAGCAGCCCGGTAGTCACCCGGCCGAGCTCGGCCGGAAGCCCGGCGGGCAGGCTGGCCGTGAACCCGCGCAGCCCGTCCAGGCTGAGCATGCTGATCTCGGCGATGTTCCGCCCGCCGAGCTGCGACGCCAGTGCCTCCGGGCGCAGCCGGGTGCCGTGACATACCGAGCAGGTACGGGAGATGACGAAACGCTGGACCAGCCTGCGGGTGCGCTCGTTGTCACTGCGCAGCGACCGCTCTACCGCGGCGACCGCGTTGTCGTAGTGCACCGACAGCCGGACGGTCCGCTCGTTCCGGCCCGAGTGCAGCGTCACCTCCTGCTGCACGGGGGCGCCGTGCAGCACGATGTCGCGCTCTCGCTCGGTGAGCGACTTGTACGGGACGTCGAGGCGGACCCCGAGCTCGCCCGCGGCGTACATCGACAGCCGCCGCCCGCCGGAGTTCCACGGCAGTACCGCTCCCTCCTCGATCGTCTTGTCCTGGTCGGGTACCAGGGTGGCCTCGTCGACCTCGGAACGCACGCCCAGGCCCTGGCAGGCAGGGCACGCGCCGTAGGAGTTGAAGGCAAAGGACTCGGCGCTTGGATGCTCAAAGCGCGCACCGCAGACCGGGCAGACGATTTCCTCGGCGAACGCCGCGACCGACGGGCCGACGCGGTGACCGTTCGGGCACAGGTGCGAGCCGAGCCGCGACATCATCAGCCGCAGGACGTTCAGCACCTCCGACATGGTCCCGACGGTGCTGCGCGGTCCGGGAACAGGCGGCCGCTGCCGCAGGGCAAGCGCGGGCGGTAGGTGGTCGATCCGGTCCACGTCCGGGCGCTGCGCCTGGGTCAGCCTGCGGCGGCTGTAAGTGCTCAGGCCGGAGAGGTACCGCTGCATGCCTTCGGCGTACAAGGTGCCGATGGCCAGCGACGTCTTGCCAGAACCGGACACGCCGACGACGGCGACCGTGCGCCACAACGGCACGTCAACGTCAACGTCGCGCAGGTTGTTGTGCCTGGCGCCGCGCACGCTGATAGCGCCGGGCAGCGCCCCCGGCGGGAAATCGTCACGAGCGGTCATAGTGAAAACCTACGCAGGTCGCCGCCGGCCCGCACCCCGCCGGGCCACGCAGGCGCGCGGCCCGGCGGGAAATCACCGGGATCCGGTGAGGACCGTTCACCGGTGCGGCGGCAATCCTGGGCTTTCACCATCATCCAGTCGATCCACCGCGACCTGGAAACCGGGTCGCAGGTCCACGCATCACCAGAAGGAGGGGGCCTGATGGGGTACGACCTTGGCGGGTCGTTCGCGCTCGGTCCGTGGCGCGTGCGCCGGGCCGGGTACGGCGCGATGCAACTCGCCGGTGACGGGATCTTCGGGCCACCGCGTGACCGTGATGAGGCGCTACGGGTACTGCGAGCGGCGGTCGAGGCCGGGGTGGACCACATCGACACCGCGCAGTTCTACGGCGCGGGCACGGTGAACGAGGTCATCCGTGAGGCGCTGCATCCTTATCCGGACGGACTGGCGATCGTGAGCAAGGTGGCCGCCCGCTTCGACTCCACCGGGGTGTTGCTCCGCTACGACGACCCGGACCAGCTGCGCCAGGGGATCGAGGAGAACCTCGTCACGCTCGGCGTCAGCAGGCTGGCCGCGGTGAACCTGCGCATGATGGAACCGGCCGAGGCGCCGGGAGGGCGGTTCGACGCCCAGCTGGCCGCGCTGGTCAAGGCGCGGGAGGAAGGACTGATCGACGGCGTCGGGCTCAGCAACGTCTCCAGGCAGCAGCTGTTGCGTGCCGTCGACCAGACGGAGATCGTCTGCGTGCAGAACCTGTTCAACCTGGCCGACCAGGCATCCGCCGACGTCCTGGCCGAATGCGGCAGACGCGGCATCGCCTTCGTGCCGTTCTGCCCCCTGGGCTGGCCTGGTTCCGTGCGCAGCCACCTGCTCGCCAGTCCCGTACTCGCCGCGCTCGGAGCACGGTTGCACGCGACCCCGGCGCAGATCGCACTCGCCTGGCTGCTCGACCTAGCGCCAAACATCCTGCTCATCCCGGGAACCCGGACGCGCGCCCATCTGACGGAGAACCTCGGAGCATCAGACGTGGCTCTCGACGACGCCGCCCGCGCGCAGCTCACCAGGCACTTCCCCTCACCTGAGCGCAGGAACGGCCGGGCCGCAGCACCAGCATGAAGCCGCTCTGCCGTTCGACGACCTGCTCGCGGCCCCGTCACCGAGGCGAGCTAGCCGGGAAAGCCCCATCGGCGAAAACTGCCTGCCGACCACGCACCATCCGCGATCAGGCCAAGCAGTTCGCCTGGGCGTCCGGGCAGTCCCGGTCTATCGGGACGGCGGCGGGTTCACCGTGATACTCGCGGTCGGTCAGCGCGCCGTCGCACCGTCGCACCGGGCCCGTGCGCCCGTTTCGTACAGATTTGTCCCGGTGGCACTGCACCCGGCTCCATGATCATGTGGATTTAGCAGCTAATAAGCTGCTAAATCCACATGATCATGGAAAATCTCTTCGATAATGTCGCGCCCATCCCGCGGGGACTTCGTCCCAGCCCGCGCATGGCCCCCGCGGTCACCATGCGCAACTCAAGTCAACGACATCGCGCGCTCAAGCTTGTCCACGGCCAAGCTGCGGAGGCTGTCCGGCTCGAGCGGCGTCGCTCGGGGGCTGCGTCCCAGGCTCGAACGGCGTCGCGCGGATGTCCCGCGGGGACTGCGTCCCAGGTTCGAACGGCGTCGCGCGGATGTCCTGTCGCGGCCGGGCGGTCCGCCCCGGACGGCCCGGTCACCGCGGGGCGAGTTCCTCCCTCAACGCGTCGCCCCGGCGTGGCTGCCCGGGCCGGCCACGCCGGAGACTCCAGCAGCGATACGGATCATCGCTATCCGAAATCCGCGCTTCTCCGTGTTAACGGCATATGTCTAATATGACTTTAAGTTCGCGCCGCAAGTAAAAGCGGGCGAAACGAATACTCCAAATCCGCGCGTGCTTGGTAACAGCGTCGCCTATTTCAGCGCCGTACGGCAGCGAGCCGACGGCCGTTCAAGAATCATGAAACGGTCCCTTCAGGCTGAATGGGGCCTTTTCACGAACATTGCCAGCTCGTCGAAATGAGAGCGAATCAGCAAACACGTCCAAGAAGGAAAGGTAGGCCGATGAGAGCGCGTCAACGGAGGAGAACGGCAGGCAGACGCCGCGGCTTGAGATACGTGGTACCGCTGCTGGCGATCGCCATTCTGGGTGTGGCCGCCTGCAGCAGCGGGACCTCGTCTGGCGGGACCTCGTCTGGCGGCAGCAGCAAGCCCGCCGCGGGCAAGGTGATCCAGAAATCGAAGATAAAGATCGCCATCGTCGCCGGCGGGCCCAACGTGTACTTCACGACCTGGGGGCAGGTCGCCCAGGTCATGTCCAAGCAACTCGGCGTGACCGTCACCTACGTCGTCCCGCCCACCCCGACTTACGACCCGTCGGTCGAGGTCAGCACGATCGACTCCCTCGTGGCGCAGGGATACAACGCGTTCGCGGTCTTCCCCGACGGTGAATCGGCTATTAAGCCGACCTACCAGCGGCTGATCAGCCGGGGCATCCCCGTCTTCGACCTGGCGGGCTGCACGACGGACCCGACCCCGGCGCTGCTGTGCTACGCGACGAACGTCAAGGCCTCGGCGACTTACGAGACCCAGGTGCTCGAACAGGCGATGGGCGGGCACGGGAACATCGCGTTCCTCACCGGACTCCTCACCGACGCGAATACGGCCCTTCGCGAGCAGGGCGTCAACCAGGCGATCGCGGCCTCTGGCGGCAAGGTCAAGCTGGCCCAGCTCGTATCGAACATCGACAGCCCGAGCTCCGCTCCGCCAGCCGTGGAGAGCCTTCTCGCCTCGAAGGGCAGCAGCCTGAACGGCATGCTGTCGACCGACTATTACCCCTCCGTGGCGGCCGCGAGCATCTTGTCCAGTGACCCGCAGTTCCGCCATGTCCTGTTCATCGGGCAGGACAACAGCCCGGAGGTGATGAACGCGGTCGAGAAGCGCGACATTTACGGGACGATGTTCCAGAACGACTACGGCCAGGCACAGGTGGCCATCACCTGGCTGTACGACATGCTCTCCAAGGGCTGCACGGTCAACCCCAATGGCCCGTTCACTCCCATTCCCGGACCGACGAGCCACTTCGTCAACTCCGGCTACATGTTCGTGTCCCAGTCCGCCGTCGGCCAGTACATCGGGAAGCCGGCGAACATCCCCTCGAACACGGCCCAGGTACTCGGAGAGACTTCCAAGTTCCTGTCCTGCCCGTAGTCAAGGGTCCCGAGAGGAGGAGGGGGTCGTGTGTGACTAGGTTCGCCGGATTCGGGTCGAACCGCGTGCGCGCCGTGGCCCTGGTCGCTGACCAGGGCCCGGCCGTCGGCCTGATCGTGCTGATCATTCTGACCTGGACCGTGTTCGGGGTGATAAATGGCTCCTTCGTGAGCAGCTTCAACCTCTTCGGCATTGGACAGCTCGCGGCTCGCGACGCCGTCCTGGGCATGGCGCAGGCGGCCCTCGTGGTCATGGGGCGGATGAACCTGGCGGTCGGCAGCGTCGGGGCGATCTGCGTATCACTGCTCGGCTACATGCTCGTGTCGGCCAATATCGCACTGCCGCTGACTCTCCTCGTGGTGGCGGCCGCCGGAGTGACCGCCTCGGTGATCATGGGGGTGGTCGAGCTGAGGAGCGGGCTGTCGAGCTTCATCGTGACGCTCGCGTTCGCGTCCGCCTACGGCGGAGGCGCCCTCCTCGTCAGCCGCAGCGCGAACTTCCAGATCACGAACTCGGCACTGAACGCGCTCGGCAGCGGCACGTTCCTCAGCGCGGCGATCTGCCCGCTGGTGGTCGTGGCGCTGATCTGCGGTGGTGTCACCTGGGTGATCTACAACCGGACGAGCTTCGGATGGAAGTCGCTCGCCATCGGCGCGAACGAGCGCGCCGCCCGGGCGTCAGGCGTGAATGCCGGGAGCGTGCTGCTTGGCGCGTACGCGCTCTCCGGCCTGCTTGCCGCCCTCGCCGCCGTCATGGAGTCGTCTTATGAGCTGAGCGTCAACGCCAGCGTCGGGTCGGACTGGCTCTTGCCCTCGTTCGTCGTCGTCGTGCTCGGCGGCGTGACCTTGACCGGCGGGGACATCACGATAGCGGGCATTCTCCTGGCGGCCGTCTTCTTCGACAGCCTGCAGTCCGGGCTGACGATCCTGAACGTGTCGAGCTACTGGCTCAACCTGGCGGAGGGGCTCGTCCTGCTGGTCGCCGTCATCGCCGACCAGGCGCGCCGCAACCGGCGCGGCCGCCTGCGGCGCAGCCGGGCGGTTGTCGCGGTGGAGGTGACCCGCGTATGAACGGGCTGCTCCGGGCGCGCTGGGCACCCCTCCTGGCCGCCACGATCATGCTCGGCATCGTGATGGGCGCCGTGACGAGGTCGTTCGGTACTGCCTTCAACGTCTACGTCATCTTGCAGACCGCCGCGCTTGACGCGGTGATCGGGCTTTCCCAGATGGTGGTCCTCGCGGCGGGCGATCTCAGCCTGGCGGTCGGCGGGCTTGCCGCGATGTGCACGATAATCATCGGGTACCTGTTCCAGGTGCACCACTGGCCGGCCGGGCTTGCCGTGCTGGCAGGGCTGGTCCTCGGGACGGCCGGCGGATTCGTGAACGGCGCCATCATCGCGCGGACCAGGCTCTCCGGATTCATCGTGACCCTCGCGACCGGTACCGCGTTCACCGGCATCGCTTACGGCATAAGCGGATCCGCCGCCTACTCGGACGTGCCGTCGTCGGTCGTGAAGCTGAGCCAGGGACGGACCAGCTTCTTCCCTTACCTGATGGTCCTGGCCCTGGCGGTGACCGTCATCACGTACGCGGGACTGCGCTGGCTACCGGACGGCCGCCTGGTCCTGGCCTTCGGCGGCAACCGGGACGCGACCATGCTGGCCGGGCTCTCGTCGCGGCGGGCGCAGGTCACCGCCCACACGGTCTCCGGGCTCCTCGCCGGGATCGCCGCGGTCATGTACATGGGGACCATCGGCACCGCCACGCCGGCCGCGGGCGGCGACTGGCTCATCGTCTCGTTCGCCGTGCCGATCATCGGCGGGACGGCGCTCGCCGGCGGCGAGGCCTCCGCCTTCGGCGCGCTGGTCGCGGCCGTCGTCCTCTCGGCGATCAGCGACGCGCTGATCGTGCTGAACGTCAATACCAACGCCGTCGAGATGGCCGAGGGCCTGCTGATACTTGCCGCGGTGCTCGCGTCGCGGCTGGGCGAGGCGGCCCAGCGGCAAGTCGGCCGGCACGGGGCCTTCAGGTGGAGGGCATTCGGGTGGCGGGCGTGAACCGTGACGGAGGCGGGACAGTGGACAGTGATGCCAAGGCGCCGGCCGTCTTCGAGGTCAGGGCCATCAGCAAGGTGTTTGGCGGAATCGTCGCGCTTGACGAGGCTAACCTCCGGCTCGAGGGCGGCGAGATCCACGCGCTCATCGGCGAGAACGGCGCAGGCAAGAGCACGCTTATCAACATCGCGACGGGCGTCTACCCGCCGGACGGCGGACAGGTGATCCTGGATGGCGCGCCGCTGGAACTCAGCGGGCCGCGCTCCGCCGCCTCCCGCGGCATCGCCGTCGTCCATCAGGAACGAAACCTTGTCGGGGCATTCTCGGTCGCGGAGAACCTGTTCCTCGGCAATCAGCCGCTCATCCGCGGCCTGGTCAACTACCGGCGCATGTTCAGCGACGCCCGGCCATGGCTGCGAGAGGTCGGCCTCAACGTCGACCCGTCCACGGAGGCGCGGCAGCTGAGCCCTGGCCAGGCGCAGCTGCTTGAGATCGCGCGGGCGCTGTCCGCGCGCTGCCGGGTGCTGTTCCTCGACGAGCCCACCTCGTCGATCAGCGAAACGGACTCAGAGCACCTGTTCGCGATCCTGCGGGGACTCAGGGACAGGGGCACGGCGATCGTGTTCGTCAGCCACAAGCTGGAAGAGGTCTACGGCCTGTGTGACGAGGTCACGGTGCTGCGCGACGGACGGAACGTCATCACCGGGCGTCGCCTGGCCGACATCTCGCGTGCGGAGATCGTCCGGGCAATGGTCGGCAGGGAAACGCGGGCTACCGTCACCGCCACCCACCGGAGCGGGACGGGAGCAGCCAGGCTCAGGCTCGAGGCCATCGCGACGGAGTACGGGCACGCAGACGTGAACCTGACCGTCCACGCCGGCGAGGTCGTCGGCCTCTACGGGCTTGTCGGCGCGGGGCGGACAGAGCTCGCGCGCAGCCTCGTCGGGCTCGGGCGCATCACCGGCGGTACATTCAGCATCGACGGCGAGCCCGCGCATATCCGAAATCCCTATGATGCGCTGAGAAAATACTCATTGGGTTACGTGAGCGAGGACCGCAAAGGCGAGGGACTGATCCTCAGCCATTCCATTAGCCGTAACGTCGGAATCACCATCTGGGACCGGGTTGGCGGACCTTTGGGCCGGGTATCCGAGCGCGCCGTCCGGCCTGCTGTGATGCGGCAGTCCGAGAATCTGCGGCTTAAAATGAGCAGCCTCTCCCAGGCCGTTTCCCGGCTTTCCGGAGGCAATCAGCAAAAGGTAAGCCTAGCCAAGTGGCTGGCCGCGGAGACGGAAATCCTCCTGCTCGACGAACCCACTGTCGGCGTCGACGTGGGGGCGAAGGCGGAGGTGCACGGACTCGTACGCGGCCTCGCCGACCAGGGCAAGGCTATCCTGCTCATCTCCAGCGATTTGCGCGAGATAGTACAGCTAGCCGATCGAATCGTCGTAATGGGAAACTTCCGTCTACTCGGTGAAATCCAGAACACTGGAGATTACACGTCGGTAAGCAAGGCCATCATGGAGCGGATCACCGGTGCTCCCTCCGTCAACCCGACCAGTTTATTCCCCGCAATCGTGAGGACCGCGATACCCATGGCTAAGATCACCGGATTTGTGACCCATGACGTCCGCTTCCCGACCTCGCTGCGGCTGGATGGTTCAGACGCGATGAACCCCAGCCCGGACTATTCCGCGGCGTACCTGATTATCAGGACCGACGAGGCGGATCCCGCGAGCGCTGGCGGTGAGCCGTTGTCCGGGTACAGCTTCGTGTTCACCATCGGCCCAGGTAACGACGTGCAGCTTGCCGCTGTCCGCATGCTGGAGCGGTTCCTGGTCGGCCGCGACCTGGACGAGGTCCTCACGGACCTCGGCGGCCTGTACCGGGCACTGGTGGGCTACAGCCCGATGCGCTGGCTCGGGCCAGAATGCGGCATCGCGTACATGGCGATCGGCGCTGTCATGAACGCATGCTGGGATCTGGCCGCGCGCAGGGCGGGCAAGCCACTCTGGCTGCTGCTCGCGGACCTGTCACCGCGGGAACTCGTCGGCTTGGTCGACTTCCGTTATCTCAGCGACGCCCTCACCCCGGACGAGGCGCTAGAGCTACTGGAACGCGGCCAGGACGGCAAGGACGAGCGGGCAAAGACGCTGAGCAGGGACGGCTATCCGGCCTACTCCACGACGCCGGGCTGGCTTGGCTACTCCGACGACACCCTCGCCGCGCTCTGCGCGCAAGCGGTCCAAGACGGCTTCACCCAGGTAAAGCTCAAGGTCGGAGCCCGGCTAGACGACGACAAGCGGCGCTGCGCGATCGCGCGGGAAACAGTGGGCGAGAGTATTGCCATCGCCATCGACGCCAACCAGGTCTGGGACGTGGCGGCGGCAATCGCCTGGATCCGCGAGCTGGCCCCGTTCCGGCCCGCCTGGATCGAAGAGCCGACCAGCCCTTCCGACGTCCTCGGCTTCGCCGCGATCAGGCAGGCCGTGCGGCCGGTGCCGGTGGCGACCGGTGAGCACGTCGCCAACCGGGTGATGTTCAAGCAGCTGCTGCAGGCCAATGCCATCGACGTCATGCAGATCGACGCCTGCCGGGTCGCCGGGGTCAACGAGAACCTGGCCAACCTGCTGCTCGCGGCGAAGTTCGGGGTGCCCGTCTGCCCGCACGCGGGGGGCGTCGGGCTGTGCGAGGCGGTCCAGCACCTGTCGATGTTCGACTACGTGGCGCTGACCGGAACCACGGACGGCCGGATGATCGAGTGGATCGACCACCTGCACGAGCATTTCGTCAACCCCGCGATCGTGACCGCCGGGCGCTACCAGGCGCCCATCGCGCCCGGTTTCTCGACCCAGATACGACCGGAGTCACTCGAGGAGTTCTCGTTCCCTGCCGGACCCGTGTGGCGGGACCAGGCCGTTCGCTGATCAGCAGGGCAACCGCCCGTTAAGTCACCGGGCTGCGGTCAGCTATCGGCCGTACGCCCGGTGGCAGCGGCACCTGCTGCTGCGCGTCGAGGAATGCCTTGACGACGGCAGAGCCCGCGCGCCTGCGCGTCCAGTGCAAGGCCACTTCCCGGTGCGCGGTGGGCGAGTCGATGGTCCGGATGGTCAGCCCTTCGGTGCTGGTGGTCTGCAGCGCGAGGCGGTTGATGACGCCTACACCGAAGGCCGAGCGGACCAGCGCGACCAGGGTGGCCGGCTGATCGGTCAGGTAGGCGATGTCCGCCCGGGAGGCCGCCTCGCCGAGCGTGTTGCGCAGGTCGAACCCGCCGCCGTCTTCCTCGCTGCCAGCCGGGTTGCCGATCAGTGGCCGGCTGAGCATGTCATCGACACTGACCGAGGCCTGCTTGCCGAGCGGATCGTGGTCGCGCATCACGGCCACGATGTCCTCGCGCCAGATCGTTCGGTGACAGAGCGTGTTCTCGCGCATCTTCGGCAACAGCGGCCGGAACGCCAGATCGACGGTCCCGTTCACCACCATCTCCTCCAGCGATGCCGCGGCTCCCTCAAGCAGGTCGACCGTCACGCCTGGATACTTTGTCTTGAGTTCGCGCAGCACCGACGGGAGGTAGGTGGAACTGACGCTGGGGTAGCTGCCGATCGTCACGCGCGCGACGAAGTTGTCGAGTGTGCTGCGAGCCGCGTCAATGCCGCTCTGCAACTCGAGCAGCGCCGTCAGGGCATGCCCGCGGAAGAGCTCGCCCGCTTCGGTCATGCAGACCGGCCGGGCCTTGCGGTCGAACAAGCTGACGCCGAGGGCATGCTCCAGCGCCGCGATGTGGGCGCTGACCCGGGACTGGGACAGGTGAAGCACGAGGGTGGCGGCACCGAAGCCGCTCTTGTCCGCCACGGCGAGGAAGCTGCGCAGCCAAGCGGTCTGCAGCGACATGGCGTCCCGCGGGTCACGGGAGGTCAGGTCGGCCGCGCCGAGGCCCGGCACGTCCTGCGCGGGCAGTCCGTCCTCGGGAAATGGCGGGCCGTTCATCCCGGTTTCACCATAAATCGCACGCTAGATCAACTTCCCGTCACACGGCAAGCGCGCTCACGCGGCGGTCATCCCGCCGTCGAGGACGAGGGCGGCTCCGTTGATGAACCGGCCATCCGGGCTGGCGACGAAGGCGACCATGGCGGCGACCTCGTCCGGCGATCCCATCCGCCCGTCGAGCTGCCGCTTTGCCATCGTCTGATGCACGGCCGCCGGGTCGGGCGCGTCCGCGATGATCTTCGCGATCCACTCCGTCTCCACGGTCCCCGGGCAGATCGCCACGCAGCGGATGCCCTCGCTGGCGTGGTCCACGGCGACCGCTCGGGTGAGTCCGACGAGCCCGGCCTTGGACGCGCAGTATGCGGCGCGGCGGGCCAGCCCGACCTGCCCGGCGACCGAGGCGATGTTGACGACCACCCCGCTGCCGCGGTCGAGCATCAGCGGCAGCGTGGCCCGGATGGTCAGGAACGGCCCGGTGAGGTTCACGGCAAGCACCCTGTTCCAGTCCTCGTCGCTGGTCTCAAGCACGCTCGCGGCCACGCCGATGCCCGCCACGTTCACGAGCACCTGGGGCGGGCCGACGGTCACGGCGACCTTCCTGGTCACCGAGCCGACGCTGAGCGGGTCGCGCACGTCCACCGGGAAGGCGTGCGCCCGCCCGCCGGCCTGCCGGATCTGCGTGCGGGTCTCGGCTAGCCCGGCCGCATCGAGGTCCATCATCGCGATCTCGTAGCCGTCCCTGGCGAGGCGCAGCGCGGTGGCGCGGCCGATCCCTGACGCGGCGCCGGTCACGACGGCGACGTTGCTCGTGGTCACTGTGCGGCTCCCGTGAACATGCGGAAGCGGTCTTCCTGAAATCCTTCTGGTCTGGATCCAGGGACATGAAGCGGGCCTGCCATGTGTACGACCCTAGAGCGGCAGTATCCCGCGATAAAGCGCGACTAATAGAACGACGCCATCCGTAATGCGGATAGCCACCGGTCAAGGTCAAGCGTGGCTGGCACCCCGGCGACGAGCCCAGGGCAGCCGCCCATCTGTCCGGCGGATAAGCGCCATCCGCACTTCGTCGTTGACCATATATGACCGGGCATGACCTAATGATGGGCAGCGCTATCGAGAGAGAGGTCCGCGACGTGACCGGGGGCAATGAGGGCGAGGTTATCACCTCAATCGCGACATACGCGCTGGCGGTTCCCCTCGCCCGGCCTATTGCCGACGCGACGGCGGCGATGTCGCATTGGACAGTGCCGGTTGTGGAGATCAGGACCGCCGACGGCAGGATTGGAACCGGGATATCAGGTGTTCATTGCGGCCCCGAGCTCTTGTGCGCTGTCATTGACAATTACTATGCGGCGGCCCTGCTCGGTACCTCCGCCGCGGACATCAGCGGGGCCTGGAAACGGTTGTACTGGCTGCCTACCCACTGGATAGGACGAGCGGGTGCCGTGCACATGGCACTGGCCATGGTGGACATCGCCCTCTGGGACCTGGCCGCGCAGCGGGCCGGCGTTCCATTGTGGCGGCTGCTCGGCGGCACTGCCGATCCCATCGAGGCGTACAACACAGACGGCGGCTGGCTGAACTTCAGCGTGAATGAGCTCGTCCGCGACCTGACCTCGCTGATCGACCAGGGGTGGCGGCGAGTGAAGATGAAGGTCGGCCATCCGGACTGGCGGGAGGACGCGCGCCGGGTGCGGGCGGTGCGAAGGCAGATCGGTGACGACGTCACCCTCATGTGCGACGCCAATCAGCGCTGGGACCTGCACACGGCCAACCAGGTTATGCCCGTGCTCGAGGAAGCGCGGATGGACTGGGTGGAAGAACCACTGCACGCCGATGACCTGGAAAACCACCGGCGCCTCCAGCGCTCGACCCGCATCGACATCGCCGCCGGAGAAAGCATCTACTCCTACCATCAGTTCACCAGCTTCATTTCCGCGGATGCGCTGCGCGTCGTCCAGGTCGACGCGACCCGGGTGGCCGGAGTGACGGAATGGCTGCAGGTAGCGGCCTACGCCGGGAACCGCGGGCTACGGCTTGCGCCGCACGCGGGCGACATGATGCAAGTCCACCAGCACCTCGTCGGCACGGTTATCTCCGAGGCCCCGCCCCTGATCGAGTTCATTCCGTGGACGCAAGAGGCGTTCGTCGAGCGCAGCCACGTGCGCGACGGCTACCTGGAGAGGCCGCAGGCTCCCGGCGCGTCCACGGCCATCGACCCCGGCGCGCGGGGCCGCTGGCAGATTCCCGGTGTCGGCGGCACCAGCACAGCCTGACACCGGGGTGCCAGCCAGAACCGAACCGGGCAGCCAGAACAGCCAGACACCAGGCAGCAAGCAGCCAGAAAGCGTCACGATTGCCGTGGCGCGACGCCGGTGCCCTGGCCGAGCCGATAGACGCGCTGTGCGTTCAGGCCGAGTACCTGGTCGAGCTCGGCAGGGGACATGGCGGGCAACGCGTCGATCAGGCCGGCGAGGACGGCGTGGTAGGAGCCCGCGAGCAGGCAGACGGGCCAGTCAGAACCGAACATGAGCCGCTGCACCCCGAACCACCCGACGACCTTGCTGACGAACGGGCGGAGGCCGGGGGCAGACCACGTTGCCCAGTCGGCCTCGGTAACCATTCCTGAGAGCTTGACGGCGACGTTCGGCTGCGCGGCGAGCGCCGGCATGCGCTGGCTCCACGGGTCATCGCGGCCGTCGGCGATGCGCGGCTTGGCGATGTGATCGAGTACGAACTGCAGGCCAGGGAAGTCACGGACCGTATCGACGGCGGCGGGTAGCTCGCGCGCGCGGATCAGCAGGTCGTACGTGAGGTCGCGGGCCTGGACGGCGGCGAGGCCGCGGCGCACGTCGGCGCGCGCGAGCCAGTCCGGGTCAGGCTCGTCGTGCGCCTGGTGACGTATGCCGACCAGCCAGCGGCCGGCGGGGCCAGCGAGGAGCGCGTCAAGGTCGTCGGCGACGCCGGGTGAGGCCAGGTCGACCCAGCCGACGACCCCGTGGACGAAGCCGGTCGCCGCCGCGAGGCGGAGGAATTCGCGGGTCTCCTGCGCGCTGGATAGCGTCTGCACGAGCACGGTGCCGTCGATCTGCTCCTCGCCGAGCGTGCCGCGGAGATCATCGGGAGTGAAGGCACGGCGGACCGGATCCATGGCGTCGCCGGCCATCCAGGGGTACGAGTAGCGTGCCGGGTCCCAGAAGTGCTGGTGTGCATCGATGCGCGACGTCACAGTGTGCTCTCCTCACGCCGGCGTCGGGATGTCGGCGCCGAGCAGTCCCTCGTGCCGCAGATCCGCCCAGAGCCTGGCCGGGATCTCCACCTCGAACAGGGACAGGTCAGTTTCTAGCTCGCCGATTGTCCGCGGACCCACCAGCACGGTGCACACACGCGGGTGCGCCAGCGGAAACTGGACGGCGGCCGCCGCGAGCGGCACTTCGTGCTTGTCGCAGATCTCCCGAATGGCCCTCGCCTTGGCGAGGAATGCGTGATCGGCGGGCAGGTAATTGAAATGCGCGCCTGGAACTGGATCAATCAGAATGCCGCTGTTGAAGACGCCTCCGATCACGACGGAGACGCCGCGACTTTCGCACAATGGCAGCAGGTCCGCCAGCGCGGTCTGGTCGAGCAGCGTGTAGCGGCCGGCGAGCAGCACGACGTCGAGATCGCAGGTGCGGATGAGCTCCGCGAGTGGCGCGGACCGGTTCGCGCCTGCGCCGATGGCCGTCACCATTCCCTCGGCGCGCAAATCGCGCAGCGCCCGGTAGGCCGTGGTCGCGGCCTGCTCGAGATGATCGTCCGGGTCGTGCAGGTGCAGGACGTCGAACCGGCCGACCCCGGTGCGCTCCAGGCTCTCCTCGACCGACTGGCGGACGCCGTCGTAGCTGAAGTCCCACATCGGTCCCGCGGGCGGGACCTCCTTATAGAAGGAGATCCCGTCGTGGTACTGGGTTTCATCGCGCGGGGCTCCCGCACGCAGCAGTCGCCCGACCTTGGTCGAGACGACCAAGCCGGCGTGCGACGAACCCGCGATGGCCACGCCGACGCGCTGCTCGGCCAGCCCGTGTCCGTACAGGGGCGCGGTGTCGATGTAGCGCACGCCGCTCGCCAGCGCGCGACTGATCACCGCGACGGCGTCGGCGTCGCTGATCGCCTGCAGGAAGTTGCCAAGGACGGCGGTTCCCAGGCCGACTCGAGGCGCGAAGAGATCGGTGTCGCCGACCCGCACCGGTGTCGCTTCTGTGATCATGGATCTCGCACTCCGTCGGCTCGGTCCTGGCTGGTCGTCGACCCCCGCTGTTCACTCAAATTCAGGCACGCGGGGCCAACCGTTGACAATGCCGTATAACGAATGCCGCCGTTCCGTACCGCGAATCACTGGCATAGCGTGCGGCCGCCAGAGCCAGCCGCCTCCGTTCGGAAAAGACAAAGAGATCATCCCGAACGGAGGCGCGGTTCCCTCGTCACCTCACGTGCTTCTAGCGGACCTCGTACCACTCGTAGTCCACCGACAGGTCCTCGTTGATCGTGCCCTTGCCGACTGCCTGAATCCGGTTGAGCCACGCGTAACGCTTGTCACCGGTCTCGAAACGAGGCGCGACGTAGACCGTCAGCGGGGGCTGCAGGCCGTTCGACCCGTCCAGGCGGCCGTGGTACTGCACGTAGATGAGCGCGCCGTCATCGGTGCGAATCGTCTCGCGGACGTCGAGCGTCCCGGTGCCCTCGGGGCCGATCAGGATCCAGTCGCCAGTGGTCCTTCCCTCCATCTGCCCGCGCAGGCGGTCGCCAAGGACCTTGACGCTTGTGCAGTCGACGATCAGCCGCGTTCCCGCCGGGCCGGTGCCGACCTCGACCGCTGGCTTGCTCTCGAGCCGCATCGTGCACAGCGGCACTAGTTCGATTGCCATCATTTTTGCCTTTCTTTTCTTCTTGGGAGGCCCGACGTGGGGCCAGGTTCGCTGCTCGCGTGGGCCGCCGGTCGGTCAGGGCTGTCCGTCGCGAACGCCTTTCTCGACGCGTTCGCCGAGGGTCTGGTCCACGTTCTTCCAGTACTGGAAGGCGCGCTCGAGTACCGGCGCGGTCACTCCGTTCAGCAGGTGGCCGACGATGTTGGACACCAGCCGGTCGCGCGCGTCGTCGTCCATGACCTGCCGGACCAGCGTGCCCGCCTGGCCCCAGTCGTCATCGTCACGGCGCAGCGTGTAAGCGGCGCGGGCCATGTCGCCGTCCAGGTGCCACAGCGGCTCGGCGGTCAGTGCCTGGTCCGCCGCCGGCCCGCCCTTGGAGTTCGGTGCGTACACGGGGTCGGACACGTTGACCACCCGCATCGCCCCGTCCTTGCTGTAGGAGTGCACCGGCACCTTCGGCGCGTTGACCGGGATCTGCTTGTAGTTCACCCCGAGCCGGGCACGGTGCGCGTCGGCGTAGGAGAACCCCCGGCCGAGCAGCATCTTGTCCGGGGACAGGCCGGTGCCTGGCACCGTGTTATTCGGCTCGAACGCGAGCTGCTCCATCTCGGTGTGGAAGTCACTCACGTTGCGGTTCAGCGTCAGCTTGCCGACCTCGCGCAGCGGGTAGTCGTCGTGCGGCCACACCTTGGTCAGGTCGAACGGGTTGAACCGGTAGGTCTTGGCCTCCTCGAACGGCATGATCTGCACCTTCAGCGTCCAGGACGGGTCGTCACCGCGCTCGACCGCCTCGTGCAGGTCGCGCCGGTGGTAGTCGGCGTCCTCGCCGGCCATCGCGTCGGCCTCGGCCTGCGTGAAGAACTCGATGCCCTGGTCGGAGATGAAGTGGTACTTGACCCAGGAGATCTCCCCGGCGGCATTGACCCAGCTGTAGGTATGGCTGGAATAGCCGTTCATGTGCCGCCAGGTGCGCGGGATGCCGCGGTCGCCCATCAGCCAGGTCACCTGGTGCGCCGACTCCGGTGACAGCGTCCAGAAGTCCCACTGCATGTCGTTGTCCCGCAGTCCGCTGTCGGCGCGGCGCTTCTGGGAGCGGATGAAATGCTGGAACTTCAGCGGGTCCCTGATGAAGAACACCGGCGTGTTGTTCCCGACGATGTCCAGGTTGCCCTCGGGCGTGTACAGCTTCAGCGCGAAGCCGCGCGGGTCGCGCCACGTGTCGGGGCTACCCCGCTCCCCGGCCACCGTGGAGAACCTGATCACCGTCTCGGTACGCGTACCTGGCTGGAACACCGCGGCCTTGGTATAGGCGCTGACGTCGCCCGTCACCTCGAAACCGCCGAACGCGCCCCCGCCCTTGGCGTGCGGCTGGCGCTCGGGGATGCGCTCCCGGTTGAAGTTGGCCATCTGCTCGATCAGGTAGTGATCGTTCAGCAGGATCGGGCCGTCTGGGCCGACGGTCAGCGAATGGTCATCGCTCGCGACCGGAATGCCCGCATCCGTCGTGGTCGGCTTGGGCTGTGGGGTACTCATGCGCGTTCTCCTCTTCAAGACAAGCCCGGGCCCTGCGCTGCCCGGACGATGGCGGCGGCCGGGTGTCAGCTGTCGCCGGGGTTGAGCGCCAGGAACGCCAGGCCCGCCGCCAGGCCGGCGGCCAGCTCGACCAGCAGGTAGATCCAGAGCGTCGCCCAGGCGAAAAGGCCAGCGGTGGCACCGCCAAGGGCGACCGCCGGATTGAAGACGCCGCCGGAGATGCCGCCGACGGCGAACGCGCCTCCGGCGACGGTGAACCCGATCGCCAGGCCGAAGAACCCGTTGTTCGGCTGGTCCTTGCTGGTGGCGACGTTCAGCACCACGTAGCACAGCGCGAAGGTGATCAGCAGCTCCAGCCACGGCCGCGGCCGCCTCGGCGTGCCCGGACAGTGTCAGGGTCTTGACCGATCGCCGGATTGACGACGCGCGCGGGCCAGTGCCCCGGCGACCACGCCGCCGGCGACCTGCGCGATCCAATACGCCGGCCGCGTCACGAATGCCGATCCGGCGGCGGACCAGGATCGCCAGCGTCACCGCCGGGTTGTAGTGCCCGCCGGAGATGTGCCCGCCGGCGTAGATCATCACCATCAGGGTGGCGCCAGCCGCCAGCGGGACGAACCCGCTGCCGCTGAGCGCGGCCACCCCGACGACGAACGTCAAGAAGAACGTGCCGATCAGCTCGGTCGCGTATTTCCGTATGGCCACCCCCGGCTGACGCGCAGGGGGCGCGTATATCGGCGCTTCCTCAATCGTCGATACTCCAGCCATTTGCATGTGCTCCTTAATTGTTTCTGCGGTAGGCGTCGCGGCTGGCGGGCGCCCTCTCCTCCGGGTCATCGAATTCATGCCAGCTTTTGCTGGCGTAACCCGATTGCCACCATACCGGCAATCGACGAACATAAAACAAGCATGGCTATTGAATCTGTCAATGCCTGTGATTTATCGCATCAACAATTGGGCTCGCGGACGGCAGTTTCTTTAGGGCTGCCGGTAGCCATGAAATAGGGCAATAACAGCCATGCGCAGAAACAACAGCACGCTAGCGCCCGAGGCCCGTGCCCGGGCACATCTCGCCCACCAGGTCGAGGAACGCCTGCGTCGCGGCCTTCAGCGGCCGGCCTGAGGGCAGCGCGAGTGCGACCTCGAAGGACGGCATCGGCTCTAGGTCCACGACCGCCAGGCGCCCCCGGCTCAGGAGCAGCGACAGGGGCAGGGCCGCCAGGCCGATCCCGGCGCGGGTCAGCTCAATCAGGGTCATCACATCCGGCACCTCGACGGTGACCCGGTGCTGGACGCCGGCCTGCGCGAACTCCCGCTCAACCGACTCCCGGCTGCCGAACCCGGGAGGGAAATCGACGAACCCCTCGTTCCCGAGCGAGCTGATCGCGACCGACGTACGCCGGGCCAGCGGGTGGTCCGGGCGGCAGACGAGCCGGATCGGCTCGGCGGCTAGCGGGGTGAGCGCCACGCCGTCCGGAGCGCCGCCTGGCAGGCACACGAAGGCCGCGTCAAGCTCACCCCTGCGGACGTCCTCCGCCAGCGCGGCGGACCCGCCATGCGCGGGCATGGGGCGGATTTCGACCAGCGGCCGCTCCTGGTGGTAACGCGCGAGCATCTCGGCCAGGTCGACCAGCGGCAGTGCCTGCAAGACACCGACACGGAAAACACCGCGCAGTCCGCTTCCGACGTCTCCCACGACTTTCCTGGCGATGTCGACACAGCCAAGGATCCGGCGCGCCTCGGGCAACAGCGCGTGCCCGGCGTCGCTCAAGGCGACGTCGTGGGACGTGCGCTCGAACAGCCGGGCCCCGAGATCCCGCTCCAGCGCCCGGATGGAGATGGACAAGGCTGACTGGCTCAGGTGCAGCCGACGCGCCGCCTGCGTAAAGCTGCCTTCCTGCGCTATGGCGACAAAGTGCTCGAGGTGACGGAGCTCCATGGCCCGATGAGCGTACCTCACCCTCAACCGTTCACTCCGGGGGCCGTGCACGGCGCGCGGAGCTGACCGCACACCATCCGGACGAGCTCCCATCCCGGACAGCGACCTGGCGGCAGCCCAGCCCAGGCACTGATGGCTCAGTGCCGTTGACTTAAGGGGTGCGCGGTGACCGTGGGGGCCGTGCGGCGGCCGGCGCGCGGCCCCCGCGCGCCGGACGGTCATCATCGCTAAGGATTTCGCTTTCCATGTGGATTCCGCAGCCAATAAGCTGCGAAATCCACATGATCATGGTCCGGGCCGCCGTGCGAGGGCGCCGGGCCGCCGTGTGAGGGTGCCGAACGACTTGTGGTTCCTTCTCCCGCTCAACCACAGCGTCCCGGCGGGGAGCTCGTGCCATGTGTTCCCGCCCGGCGTACGATGCAATCGTTCGCATTGTCGGCTCACGGCCGGAGGGTCAGGACATGACGGAAAGCGGTGTGGCCGCCGCCACTGAAGTGGCGCCGGCGTCCGGCGGGGCGTGGTCGGCCTTCATCGGCGGCTCCTGGGCCGGCCCGTCCGGGTCAGGTGACACGTTCATCGTCGATGAGCCCGCCACGGGATTGCCGCTCGCCACGGTGGCCGCGTCGGATGCGGCGACTGTGGCCGCGGCGGTCGCCGACTCGCGGCGCGCGTACGAGCAGGCGTGGCGGGGGACGACGCCGCGAGAGCGGTCGGCGTACATGCGGGCGGTGGCGGCGGTGATCCGTGACCACGCAGAAGAGCTCGCCGAGCTCGAGGCGCGTGAGGTGGGCAAGCCGCGGCGGGACGCGCTGCGTTTCGACGTCTCTTACAGCTCGGCGGCGTTCGATTACTACGGGGGCCTCGCCGAGACGCTGCACGGGGAGGTCATCGATTCCGGGCCGATCGAGGCGCGGGTGAAGTACGAGCCCTACGGGGTGGTCGCGGCGATCCTGCCATTTAACTGGCCGCCGCTGCACTTCAGCAAGAAGACCGCCCCGGCCATCGCGGCGGGGAACACGGTCGTGATCAAGCCGGGCGAGCAGGCACCGCTGGCCGTGCTGCGGCTCGTGGAGCTGGTCAACCAGGTCCTGCCGCCTGGTGTGGTGAACGCGGTGACCGGTCCGGCCGCCGGGCCCGCGCTCACCGTCAACCCGGTGGTGGAGCGGATCACGTTCACCGGCGCGACGAGCACCGGCCGCGCGGTGCTGCGCGCCGCGGCCGAGAACCTCACCTACGCGACCATGGAGCTGGGCGGGAAGAACGCGCTCATCGTGCTCGATGACGCCGACATGGACACGGCGGTCAGCGTCGCGGTCGAGGGCATGTTCTACAACCAGGGCGAGGCGTGCACGTCGACGGCCAGGCTGCTGGTGCACAGCTCCAGGTACGACGAGTTCCTTGCGCGTTTCTGCGCCGCCGCGGAGGGCCTCGTCGTCGGCGACGGCCTTGACCCGCGGACCGACATCGGCGCCATGGTGGACCGCAGGCAGCAGGAGCGCGTCCTCGGCTACCTGCGCACCGGGCTTGAGGAGGGCGCCCGGCTGGCCGCCCAGGGCAGCCTGCCGGACGACCCGCGGCTGGCCGGCGGCTTCTTCGTGCCACCGACCGTCCTCGCCGACGTGACCCAGGGCATGGTGGTCGCGCAGGAGGAGATCTTCGGGCCGGTGGCCTGCGTCATGAGGTACGACACCGAGGACGAGGCCATAGCGATCGCCAACGGGACCGCCTACGGGCTGACGTGCGCGCTGGTCACCGAGGACCATTTCCGCGCCAGCCGGCTCGCCGACCGGCTGGAGGCCGGCATGGTCTTCGTCAACAACTACATGCGCCGCGCCTTCCTCGGCACGCCGTTCGGCGGCGTCAAGGGCAGCGGCTTCGGGCGCGAGAACGCCGCCGAGACGCTACGCGAGTTCGTCCGCGCGAAGAACATCCGGTTCCCCTCAGGCAAGGAGCCGGTGCCGGGCTGGCCGCCACGAGACTGACTCCCTGGCGGCGGACACGCGGTGCGGGGCCCGCGGCCGCGGGCCCCGCACTGACAGCTGGTTCAGCCGGTCAGGCTGGCAGGTCGGTTCCGGCCTGCTCGGCGACGAGGTAGGCGGCGTACCAGGCGGGCCAGTCCTCGACGTGGCCGGCGCGGTGGAAGACGTGGGAGTGTCCCTCGTGCTTTTCGTGCTCGCGGTGGGCGGCCTCGGCGCGGCGCAGGGCGCTGGCCAGGTCCGCCGTGGTCCCGAAGGCGGTGGCTGGCGGGGTCGGTCCGGCCGGGGCGGCGGGTGGTGACCTCCTGGACGAGCCAGGTGTTGCCGTCGGGGTCGGTGACGGAGAAGAACGACCCGTAGCTGGCCCGGTCGGGGTCAGTACCCGGCTGGCGGGCCTCGACCGGGAACGGCGGGCCGTGCCAGATGTCGCTGGCGTCGATGCCGCGGCTGGTGACTTCGTCGCGGGCGGCCTCGATGTCGGTGACGGTGATGCCGCCCTCGGCCGAGCCGGGCGCGGCCGTCGTCAGTCCCACCCCGAACGTGATCGAGGCACCGGAGCCCGGGGGAGTGAACTGGACGATCCGCAGCCCGTCGAACGGGGCGACGTCGTCGTCGAGCCGCCAGCCCAGGCGCTGGTAGAACTTCTTGGCCCGGTCGACGTCGGACACCGGGATGACGTCGATCTCCAGGTGCATGGCGACGTTGCCGGCGGCGGTGTCGCCGCTGTCGTTGCGTGCTTCGGTGGCGCTCATAGGTGGTTGCCTCCTTGGTGGCGGTACGTTGGGTGACGCTTTCTTTTCGGCGGGAAGGCCCCGCGGGCCTCGCGCCTTGGGGGCCGGGGCCCGCTTTGGGTGGCCGGGGTTCGCGCTTTGGGTGGCCAGGGTCCGGCCGGGGCTCAGGCGCGCAGGAAGCCGAGCAGGGCGGCGTTGACCTGGGCGGCGTGGGTCCAGGGGATGGCGTGCGGGCCGCCCTCGACCACGACCAGGTGGGCGTCCTTGATCAGGGCGGGCAGGCGGGCGCCGGTCTTGTCCAGCGGCAGCACCTGGTCGGCGTCGCCCTGGATGACCAGCACCGGCACGTCGATCTTGGGCAGGTCGTCGCGGAAGTCGGTGGCCCAGGTCGCGATGCAGGCCACCGCGGCGGTCGCCGAGGCGGTGACGGCGAGGTTCCAGCTGGCCGCGAACGCCTGCTCGCTGACCAGCGTGCCGCCATCGGTCCCGGCGCTGTAGAAGCTGCCGAGGAACCCGTTCATCCAGGCCGGGGTATCGGCGCGGGCGGCGGCGGCGAACCCGTCGAACAGGCCCTGCGGCACCCCGCCGGGGTTGTCGTCGGCCTGCAGCAGGTACGGGGGGATCGGGGCGACGAGCACGCCCTTGGCGACCCGGCCCGAGCCGTAGCGGCCCAGGTAGCGGGTGACCTCCCCGGTGCCCATCGAGTGCCCGGCCAGCACCGCGCCGCGCAGGTCGAGGTACTCCAGCAGGCTGCTGAGGTCGGCGGCGAAGGTGTCGTAGTCGTACCCCGATGACGGCTGGCTGGACTTGCCGAACCCGCGCCGGTCGTAGGTGATCACCCGGTACCCGGCCTCCAGCAAGACCGGGACCTGCTTGTCCCAGGCCCGCCCGCTGAGCGGGTAACCGTGGATCAGCACCACCGGCTGGCCCGCGCCGTGATCCTCGTAGTAAAGCTCGATGTCGGCGTTATTCTCCTGGCCGACGCTAACTGTGGGCATGGTGCTTCTTTCCGCTGGTTGGATGGTCGGCGCCCGCGGTACGCGGAGCCGGCCCAGGTGATCTGCGGGGTGGTACTCGCCTCAGCGTCGCCCTCGGGCGGGGCCCCTCGCACCCGTGGTAGTCACTGGCCCGTGCTCAGGCCCGCGGTACGGGTCACGCCAGTAGTAGTGAAGACCGCGGCGTGGCGTTAGGGTGTCGCCGGCAGGCGGTGCCGTCGGCGCGGTTGGTGTATAACATCGGGCCGGTGAGGGCACATTCGGGCATCGGGGGGCCCGCGGCGGGGCTCACGGACCGGGCCCGCGAACGTGGCGTACTTGATCGGTTCGTGGCCGGCGTGCGAGCGGGCGAGGGCCGGGCCCTGGTGGTGCGCGGTGAGCCCGGCGTAGGCAAGACCGTACTGCTTGACTACCTGGCCGCGCGGGCCTCGAAGTGCCTGGTAGCGCGGGCAGCGGGCGTGGAGTCGGAAATGGAGCTGGCCTTCGCCGGGCTGCACCAGCTGTGCGCGCCCATGCTGGATCATGCCGAGTCTCTTCCTGTTCCGCAGCGTGAGGCGCTGCGGACCGCGTTCGGCCTCAGCGCCGGCCCGGTGCCAGACCGGTTCTTGGTGGGCCTGGCCGTCGTGGGCTTGCTGTCCGAGGCGGCGGGGGAACGCCCGCTGGTATGCGTGGTTGATGACCAGCAGTGGCTGGACCATGCCTCGGCGCAGGCGCTTGGCTTCGCGGCCAGGCGGCTGGCGGCCGACCCGGTGGGCCTGGTGTTCGCGGCGCGGGTTCCCGGCAAGGACCTTGCCGGGCTGCCCGAGCTCGTGGTGGAGGGCCTGGGCGAGGACGATGCGCGGAGGTTGCTTGAGTCGGTGCTGCCCGGGCCGCTAGACGAACGGGTCAGAGACCGGGTCATAGCAGAAACGCACGGGAACCCGCTGGCGTTGCTTGAGCTGCCCCGCGGGCTGACGTCGACGCAGCTGATGGGCGGGTTCGGGGTGGGCAGCGCGGTACCGCTCGACGGGCGGATCGAGGAGAGCTTCGCGCGGCAGCTTGAGGCGTTGCCAGCGCAAACCCGGCGGCTGGTGCAGCTGGCGGCGGCCGATCCAACCGGGGATCCTGTCCTGGTGTGGCGGGCGGCCGGGCGGCTCGCGATCGGTGCAGGGGCGGCGGGGCCGGCGAGCGAGACGGGACTGGCCGAGTTCGGCGCGCGGGTGCTGTTCCGGCACCCGCTGGTGCGCTCGGCGGCCTACCGGTCGGCCTCGGTCCAGACGAGGCAGGAGCTGCACGGCGCGCTGGCCGAGGCCACCGACCCTGAGGCCGATCCCGAGCGGCGAGCCTGGCACCGGGCCCAGGCCGCGCCTGGCCCCGATGAGGAAGTTGCCGCCGAACTTGAGCAGTGCGCCGGGCGGGCACAGCGCCGCGGTGGTCTGGCGGCGGCGGCCGTGTTCCTTGAGCGGTCCGCCGGGCTGACGCTCGACCCGGCGCGCCGCGCGCAGCGGGCGATGGCCGCGGCGCAAGCCAAGTACCGCGCTGGCGCGCTTGACGCCGCGCTCGGCCTGCTGGCCATGGCACAGGCCGGGCCGCTTGATGAACTGCAGCGTGCCCGCGGCGACCGGTTGCGCGCGCAGGTCGCGTTCGCCTCGAGTCATGGCCGAGAAGCGCCACCGCTCATGCTCACCGCGGCCAAGCGGCTCGAGCCGCTGGACGCCCGGCTGGCCCGCGAGACGTACCTGGAGGCGTTCACCGCCGCGCTGTTCGTCGGCCGCCTGTCCACGGCGGTGGCCGACGTGGCCAGGGCCGCGCGCACGGCGCCCGCGTCGCCGACCAAGGGGCGGGCACCCGATCTGCT
This sequence comes from uncultured Actinomycetota bacterium, assembly GCA_963759545.1. Classification (GTDB taxonomy): domain Bacteria; phylum Actinomycetota; class Actinomycetes; order Streptosporangiales; family Streptosporangiaceae; genus Trebonia. The sequence continues at coordinate 22,808 of CAVXAB010000044.1, read as the reverse complement.
CCTTGACGGCCTAGCGCTGCTGGTCACGGAGGGCTATGCGGCCGGGGCGCCGGCCTTGAAACGGGCGCTGCTCGCCGCCCAGAGTCAGGACATCTCGGTCGAGGAGGGGCTGAGCTGGCTGTGGCTCGCCGAACGGGCGGCCATGGCGGTGTGGGACGACGAGGCATGGCACGTCCTGGCCAGCCGTCACGTCAAGCTCGCGCGCGACGCTGGGGCACTCAGCGAGCTCCCCCTGGCGGTCAGGACCCGCATTCTCCTGCACTCACACTCGGGCGAGCTGGCGGAGGGCGCGGCACTCATCGCGGAGGCGCAGGTCGTCGCCGACGCGACCGGGAGCCAGCTCGCGCCCTACGGCGCCACGGGCATCGCCGCGTGGCGGGGCCGCGAGGCCGAGGCGACGGCGCTCATCCAGGCCAACATGGACGGCGTGACCAGCCGAGGCGAGGGGAGGGGAGTGACCAGCCAGTACTCGGCCGCCTTGCTGTACAACGGCCTCGGCCGCTACGACGAGGCCCTCGCCGCCGCCGAGCGGGTGTGCGAGTACGACGACGTGGGCGTCCTCGGCTGGGAGCTCGCGGAGCTGATCGAGGCGGCCGTCCGCAGCGGTCAGCCCGCCCGCGCGTCCGAGCCTCTCCGGCGGCTTTCTGAGACGACCCGCGCCAGCGGCACCGACTGGGCGCTCGGCACCGAGGCGCGCTCGCGCGCGCTGCTGAGCGAGGGCGAGACCGCCGAGCACTGCTACCGCGAGGCGATCGAGCGGCTCGGCCGTACCCGCATGCGCCCGGCCCTGGCCCGCGCCCACCTCCTGTACGGCGAATGGCTGCGCCGCGAGAACCGGCGCAAGGACGCCCGCGCCGAGCTGCGGACCGCCCATGACCGGTTCACCGCCATGGGCATCGAGGCGTTCGCCGAGCGGGCCAGGCACGAGCTGCTGGCCACCGGCGAAACGGTGCGCAAGCGGACGGTCGAGGCGGCCAGCGAGCTGACCGCCCAGGAGGCGCACATCGCCAGGCTCGCCGTCGACGGCGGCACCAACGTGGAGATCGGCGCCCAGCTGTTCCTCAGCACTAGGACGGTCGAATGGCATCTCAGCAAGGTGTACACCAAGCTCGGCGTCGGCTCTCGCCGAGAGCTGCGGCAAGCCCTTGGCACCCTAGGGCGGGCAGGCCCGCAGGCCTAGCGGCTGTGCCGCCTGACGGTGGATATTTAGGCACCCTATAGTGCGCCCAAATATCCACCATCTTCGAAACCCGGGCGCGTTGGCCTTCCTAGGCCAGCGGCCAGCAGACCTCGGTCCGCCATTGGGTGGCGTCCGGGGTGTCGAGGGGGTCGTCGAGGTACCGCTCCCGCACCGGGCCGGTGCCGTCGCGGCCGTGCGCGCCGGCGTAGGTGCCGAGCGCCGCGTAGGTGCGGTCGACGTCGCGGTGCGGGCCGGCGTGCAGCGCGACGGCGAACCGGCCGGCGGGAAGCTCCCAGCGCACGCCCGTGCCGTCGAGCGCCGGCGACTCCCTGACGGGCAGGTAGACCCGGGCGTGCCCGGCGTCCTGTGTGAAGAGCTCATCGTCGAACAGGCCGCCCACCGGTCCGCTCTGCTCGAGCCCGGCCGCGTCGGCAATCGCGCGCAGCCTGGCGAGGGCGTCCCGCCACCAGGACGCGACGTTCTCCTTCGTCACGTCCGCGGCGACGGAGATCGTGGGACTGGCCTCGAGCAGCCGCTCTTCGATCGCGTGGCCGTCTGGCCGCCTTCGAGCATCCGGCGCAGCGAATCGACCGCGGCCTCGGTCTGCCGCAGCTGCTCGCGCATCCGGTCGAGGTGACCGGCCAGGATCGCGTCGCGGGCGGTCAGGTCGGATGTGGCCAGGACGGCTTTCACGTCGGCCACCGGCAACCCGAGATCGCGGAACCGCCTGACAAGCTGCGCGGAGTGCGCCTGGCCTGGCCGGTAGTAGCGGTACCCGCTGTCCGGATCGACCACGGCCGGCTCAAGCAGGCCCACCTCGTGGTAGTAGCGAAGCGTCTTGACGCTCAGGTGGGTAAGGCGGGCGAACGCCCCGATGGTCAGCTGCTGCATAAGAGCAGTCTCAGCTCTCCAGCAAGGGGAGAGTCAAGCGCCCCGCGGGGCGGCACAGGCGCCGCAAACGCGTGTTGACTCTCCCGTGGCTGGAGCCCTGAGGGTGGTTCACGACGCACCCGGACTCAACCTCGGAGGCCCCTCGTGAACGCTTCTGCGCTACTCCTGACCCGCCCTGTGACCCGCGCTCCAGCCGACCAGGACGCCGGCGCCGAGCCGGTGCGCGTGAATGCGCTGCTCGCCGTCCTCGCGCTTGCCGGGACCGTTTTCGCGATGATGCAGGCGCTGGTCATCCCCGCCCTGCCGCGGATCCAGGTCAGCCTCGGCACCAACGCGGACGGCGCCGCGTGGATCTCGACCGCGTACCTGCTGAGCGCCTGCATCCTCACCCCGGTCATCGGCCGGCTCGGCGAGGTGGCGGGCAAGAAGCGCATGATGCTTGCCAGCCTGGCCACGTTCGCGGCCGGCACGCTGGTCTGCGCGGTCGCGGGAAACCTTGCTGAGCTCGTCGTCGGCCGGGTGATCCAGGGCGCGGCGGGCGGCATCTACCCGCTGGCGTTCGCGATCATCAGGGACCGGCTGCCGCGCGAGCGGGTCCCCGGGGGTATCGGCCTGGTGTCGTCGCTGCTCGGCATCGGCGGCGGTCTCGGTCTCGTGCTGCCAGGGCCGATCATGACCCGGCTCTCCTACCAGTGGCTGTTCTGGCTGTCGCTCATGGTCATCGCCGCCGCGCTCGTGCTGGCCGCCCGCTACATCCCGGCCGACGGTCCCGCCGAAGCAGGGGCACGGGTTCCGTGGCGCTCCTCCCTGCTGATGGCGGCCGGCCTGTCGGCGGTGCTGATCGCGGTGAGCGAGTCGGCCACCTGGCACTGGGCGAACATCAGGACGCTGGGCCTGCTGGTGCTCGGCGCGGCGGCCCTGCTGGCATGGGTCCGCATGGAGGCCCGCAGCAGCAGCCCCCTGGTGGACATGAGCCTGATGCGGCTGCGCGGCGTGTGGACGGCGAACGCGGGGGCCCTGCTGGTCGGCGTGGGCATGTACGCCTCGTTCCTGATCATCCCCGAACTCGTCCAGGCGCCCGCGCGGCTCGGCTACGGCTTCGGCGCGTCGGTGACGGGGGCGGGCCTGTTCATGTTCCCGACCGCCGCGGTGCAGCTGCTCCTCGGCCCCCTGTCCGGCCTGGCTGCACCGCATGGTCAGCCTGCGGACGCAGCTGATCGCGGGCCAGCTGAGCTGCGCGGCGGGCTTCGCGAGCCTCGCCCTGTGGCACGACGCCGCATGGCAGGTCTACGCGGCCACGACGGTGCTCGGCGTCGGATTCTGGCTGTGCCTCGTGGCCTTGCCGAACCAGATCGTCTCCGCGGTGCCCGCCGCCCGCACCGGGTCGGCCACGGCGGTGAACACCGTGGTCCGCAACGCCGGCGGCGCCCTCGGCAGCCAGCTGGCCGCGGCGATCATCGTGACCTCCGCCCAGGCGGGCACCGGCGCCCCAGCCGCGTCAGGCTACATCGGCGCCCTGATCCTGTGCGCCGCGGCCACCTGCGCAGGCGCGTTCGTAGCCTGCGCCACCCCGCGCAAGAACCCGCGCTAACCGCGCCGCCCGCGCTCGGGCCGGTGCCGCCCGCGCAACCCCAAGGGCATCGGCTGCGCGGGCGGACCAAGGCCCGGATCGCCGGGCAGTTACATTCCGTCACCGTAACGCTTGATCGTGCCGGCGGAGGGGCATAACCCCTGGTGGCCTATGGGGGGTGGGGGATTTGTCGGCGGAGGAACGCAGGCTGCAGGAGGCCAGGGCAGGTGTGCCGTGGCGGACCTGGGGGCCTTATCTCAGCGAGCGACAGTGGGGAACGGTCCGCGAGGACTACAGCGACAACGGGGATGCCTGGTCCTATTTCAGTCATGACCAGGCGCGGTCCCGTGCCTACCGGTGGGGTGAGGACGGCCTCGCCGGGATCAGCGACGACAAGCAGCGGCTGTGCCTGGCGCTCGCGCTGTGGAACGAGCGGGATCCGATTCTCAAGGAGCGGCTGTTCGGCCTCACGAACTCGGAGGGCAACCACGGCGAGGACGTCAAGGAGTACTACTTCTACCTCGACAACCTGCCGACGCACAGCTACCAGCGCTGGCTCTACAAGTACCCGCAGGCCGAGTTCCCCTACAACGACCTTGTCGCGGTGAACCGGGCCCGGTCACGGCACGAGTTCGAGTATGAACTCGCGGACACGGGCATCTTCGACGAGGGCCACTACTTCGACGTCGAGGTGGAGCACGCGAAGGCCGGGCCAGAGGACATCGTGTGCCGCGTTACGGTGCACAACCGCTCGGCGCGGGCGGCCGCGCTGCACGTGCTGCCCACGCTGTGGTTCCGCAACACGTGGTCGTGGGGCGGCGACGAGCCGAAGCCAACGATTACGCGGGCCGAGTCCGCTGATCCCGTCGCGCGGGCCGAGCACGGGTTGCTCGGCGTGTTCTATCTGCACGCCCAGCCGACCGCGGACCTGCTGTTCTGCGACAACGAGAGCAGTCCGGCCCCGTTCCCCAAGAACGGGATAGGCGACCACCTCACGCTCGGCGCGGCCACCGTCAACCCGGAAGGCAAGGGAACCAAGGCGGCGGCGCACGTGCGGCTCCACGTGCCTGGCGGCGGCCAGGCCTCGGTCCTGGTGCGGCTCACCCGCGAGGGCCCCGATCGACTCGCTGCCCCGTTCGCCGGGGCCGACGAGTTGATCGCCCTGCGGCGGACCGAGGCAGACGAGTTCTACGAGGCCATTACGCCGCCCGCTGTCACCGCGGACGCGAAGGCGGTCATGCGCCAGGCGCTGGCCGGGATGCTGTGGTCCAAGCAGTGCTACTACTTCGACGTTGACACCTGGCTGCGCGAGCGCCGGGTGCACCCGCTCCGGGCCCCGCTGCGACGCGGGACCCGCAACGAGTCGTGGTTCCACATGTTCAACCACGACATCGTGTCGATGCCCGACAAGTGGGAGTACCCGTGGTACGCCGCCTGGGACCTCGCGTTTCACTGCGTGCCGCTGGCCATGGTCGATCCAGAATTCGCGCAGAGCCAGGTCGAGTTGATGCTGTCGCAGGAATACCTGCACCCGACCGGCCAGATGCCCGCCTATGAGTGGAACTTCGGGGACGTCAACCCCCCGGTGCACGCGTTCGCGACGCTGTTCCTGCAGAACCTCCAGGCCGGGCTCGGCGAGGTGGACCTGCCGTTCCTCAAGAAGTGCTTCTCGAAGCTGCTGCTGAACTTCACCTGGTGGGTGAACCGCAAGGACCCTTCCGGCCGCAACGTGTTCGAGGGCGGCTTTCTCGGCCTCGACAACATCGGCGTGTTCGACCGCAGCGCCACCCTGCCCACCGGCGGGCAGCTGGAGCAGGCCGACGGAACCGCGTGGATGGCGATGTTCAGCCAGAACATGCTCGAGCTGGCCCTGGCCCTGCTCGATGAGGATCCGTCCTACGAGGAGTTCGTGCACAAGTTCGTCGAGCGCTTCTTCTGGATCGCCGCGGCAACGGACCCCGTGGGCGACAACCCCGATGAGCTGTGGGACGAGGAGGACGGGTTCTTCTACGACGTGCTGCGCCTCCCCGACGGAACAGGGAAGCGGATCAAGGTGCGCTCCCTCGTGGGCCTGCTGCCGCTGTGCGCCGCGGCCGTGATCGAGCCGGACCTCATCGAGCGTTACCCGCGGGTCGCCGAGCGGGTTGGCGAGTTCCTCAGGCGCAACGAGGACCTGCTGGTCAACATCGCGGACCCGTTCGTTCCCGGCGTCCGCGGCCGGCGGCTGCTCTCCCTGGTCAACGAGGACAAGCTGCGGCGCATCCTGGCCCGGATGCTGGATGAGGAGCGCTTCCTCGGGCCGCACGGCATCCGCTCGATCTCGCGCTGGCACCTCGACGACCCGTACACCATCTCTATCGACGGCGTCGAGCACCAGGTGCGGTACGAGCCCGCCGAGTCGACCAGCGCGATGTTCGGCGGCAACTCGAACTGGCGCGGGCCGGTCTGGTTCCCGGTGAACCTGCTCTTGATCAAGGCCCTGATCTCCCACTACCGCTACTACGGCGACGACCTGAAGGTCGAATGCCCGACCGGCTCCGGGACGATGATGAACCTGCTTGAGGTGGCCAAGGAGCTGGCTCGGCGCCTCGTGGGGATCTTCCTGCGCGACGCGGACGGCCGACGGCCGGTCTACGGCGGAAACACGCTGTTCCAGGACGACCCGCACTGGCGGGACCTCATCCTGTTCTACGAGTACTTCCACGGCGACAACGGCGCGGGCCTCGGCGCCTCGCACCAGACCGGCTGGACCGGCCTGGTGGCGACGCTCATCCAGAGCTTCGCGGACCTAGACGCCGACGCGGTCCTCGAGGACGCCCACTGGCCGCTGGCCCGCCCCTACCGCCCCGAGCCGGGACCAGTCGACTAACCCGCACCTGCCCGGCCCATGATCGCGGGGATTCCGCAGCCGATCGGCTGCGGAATCCCCGCGTTGCCAAGCCCTGCGCGCGCGCACCGCGTCCTGGCCTTTCAGTGGACCTCGCGGCGGACGGTCCTGACCGTGCCGATGGCCAGCGGCAGCGCGATCCACAGCGCCGCGGAGACGGCGATCTGGGCGACGTGCCCGGACCAGTCACCGGTGAGCATCCAGCCGAACGTCGTCCCTGTGTTGATCCAGTCGCCCGCCTTCTGCAGCGCCGGGATCATCAGCAGGCTGAACAGCCCGGCCAGCACGAAGTAGCTGACGATGGCCGCCGCCGTGTTGTGCAGGGCGGCGCCGATCGCCATGCCCACGGCGCTGGTGAGCACGATGAACAGCGCGAACCCGGCCAGCTGAGACCAGTCCCAGCCACTCGCCACGCCCCCCGACACGAGTCGGCCGGCGGCGAGTACCGCGACCGTCGCGACGGCGAAGGCGAACAGCCCGGCGACCGCGCTGATGATCAGCCCCGCCAAGACCTTGGCGGCCAGTACCCGGCCGCGGCGCGGTTCGAGGGTAAAGGTGGTCATCGCGGTGCGCTGGCTCCATTCGGCGGTCATCGCCATCAGCAGCACGAGCGGCAGCAGCCGCGACAGGCCGAGGGCGGCCCAGGTGAGGTAGCTGGCCCGGTCCTGGGTCACGTTGTGCGGGAACACCAGCGGGACAGCCTCGGCGCCGGCGGCGAGCAGCGCGGTCGCGAACAGCATCCAGCGGGCGGCACGGACGTCGACGGTCTTGCGCAACTCGGCGCGGACCAGGGTATCGAACGGGATCATCGGGAGCCTCCAGCGGTGAGGGACAGGAACTTCTCTTCTAGGGTCTGGCCGGTCCCGGCCAGCAGTTGCCGCAGCGTGCCCTGGGCGACGATCCGGCCGCCGGCGATGATCACCAGCCGGTCGGCGGTCGCCTGGACCTCGGGCAGCAGGTGGGAGGAAAGCAGGACCGTGCCGCCGCGCGCGGCGTGGTCGCGCAGCAGCCCGCGGATCCACGCGATGCCCTCCGGGTCAAGGCCGTTCGCGGGTTCGTCGAGGATCAGCACGCTCGGCGACCCGAGCAGGGCCAGTGCCAGCCCGAGCCGCTGCCGCATGCCGAGCGAGTAGGTGCCCACCCGCCGGCGCGCGGCGTCGGCCAGCCCGGTCGCCGAGAGCAGCTCGTCGGCTCGTCCGGCGGGCACGCCCGCGATCATCGCCGCGACCCGCATCGTCTCCCGGCCGGTCCGGCCCACGTGGAGCGCCGAGGCGTCGAGCATGACGCCGACCGTCCTGGCCGGGTTCGCAAGCTCGGTGAACGCTTTGCCGCCGATGGTGGCGCTGCCCGTGTCCGGCCGGGTGAGCCCGGTCAGCATCCGCAGCGTGGTCGACTTGCCCGCGCCGTTGGCGCCGAGGAAGCCGGTGATGGTCCCGGGCTCGCACGAGAACGTGACGCCCTGCACCGCGTTGACGGTGCCGTACCGCTTACTGAGGTTGGTTATCGAAATCATGCGGCTAAGCCTGCCGAGCGAGCCAGGTCCGCCACATCGGCCGGGCGTTCACGGTCACCGGTCCGCAAGGCCGCGCGACAAGCACAAGGACTCATACTTTCGTCGGTACCGCGAGGTATCCGTTCGGCCGATGCCAACGCAAGTCATCCGGGCATAATCTGGCGATCGTGGCGACCGCGGCGGGAGGCAGCAGGGCGCGCGCGGCCGACGCGGCGTGCGTGCTGCTTGCCGCCGCCGGCGGACTCGGCCTGCTGCTCACCAAAGTGGGGGCGCACGGTCAGGGCTGGATACCCGGCTCCCCGAGCACCGTCTTCGCGGTGGACGCCGCCATCGGCGCGGCCGCGAGCGCGCTGCTGTGGTTCAGGCGGCGCTGGCCGGTCGCGGTCGCCGTCGTCCTCACCGTCCCGCTGATGCTGTCCAGGTCCGCGCAGGTCGCCTGCGTTATCTCGGTGTACAACGTCAGCACCCGCTGCCGCCCGAAGGTCGCGCTGACGATCGCCGCGCTCCACCAGGTCGCCTTCCTCGCCTACATCGCGCTGTGGGTGAACCAGTACCCGGTCTGGGCGGCCTGGCTGCTGACTGCTCAGCTATCACGTTGCCGCCGTGGCGGCCGGCATGTACCTCCGCGCGCGCCGCGAGCTCATCGCCTCCCTGCACGAGCGGGTGGACCAGGCGGAGCGGGCGCAGCTGCTGCTGGCCGAGCAGGCCCGGCGGTCGGAACGGGACAGGATCGCGGCCGAGATGCACGACGTGCTCGCCCACCGGGTGTCGCTGGTCGCGCTGCACGCCGGGGCGCTCGAGATCCGCCCGGACCAGGCGCCGTCGCAGGTGCAGGCGACCGCGGCCCTGATCAGGGTCACCGCCCGGCAGGCGCTGACAGAGCTGCGCGACGTGATCGGCGTGCTGCGCGACCGCGAGTCGGAACCGGACGCGCCGCACGCGCCGCCGCCGACGCTCGCCGACATCGAAGCCCTCGTCGCCGAGTTCACGGCGGCCGGCCTGAACGTCACCCTGGACATGCGGGTGCGCCAGCCCGAGGCGGCGCCCGGCGGGCTCGGCCGCGACACCTACCGGATCGTCCGCGAGGGCCTGACCAACGTGAGCAAGCACGCGAGCGGGACGGTGACCACCGTCGAGGTGTCCGGCCAGGCGGGGGAGGGCCTGCACGTCGTGGTCCGCAACCGGCTGCCGCTCGGCTATGAGGAAAAAGCCCTGCACGGCACCGGGGGCCTGCCCGGCTCTGGCCTCGGCCTCACCGCACTCGCCGAGCGCGTCGCCATGGCGGGCGGCACCCTGTCACACGGCCCGGACCGCGACGGCGACTTCGTCCTGGCCGCGACACTGAACTGGAACGGAGCGCGATGACCACGCTGCGGGTACTGCTGGCCGACGACGACGCGCTGGTCAGGGCTGGCCTGCGCACGATCTTGTCGGCCGCCGATGACCTGCACGTGATCGGCGAGGCCGATGACGGCACCGCCGCGGTCACGGCGGTGCGGGAGCACCGGCCAGACGTCGTGCTGATGGACATCCGGATGCCGCAGCTGAACGGCATCGCCGCGACGCAGACGATCACCGCGCTCGACCACCCGCCCCGTGTCATCGTGCTGACCACCTTCCACCTGGACGAGTACGTGTTCGGCGCGCTGCAGGCCGGCGCGAGCGGCTTCCTGCTCAAGGACACCCCGCCGGCCGACATCATCCGGGCCATCCGGCTGGTCGCGGGCGGCGAGGCGATGCTGTCCCCGTCCGCCACCCGCACGCTGATCGAGCGGTTCAGCGCCGACCCCGCCACGCCCCGCCGCGCCGCGGCCGAGCAGGCGCTGCGGGCCCTGACCGGCCGCGAACGCGAAGTGGCGGCGGAGGTGGCCAAGGGCCATTCCAACGCCGACATCGCGGCCCGCCTGTACATGAGCGAGGCGACCGTCAAGGCGCACCTGTCCCGGGTGCTCACCAAGCTCGGCGCCGCCAACCGCGTGCAGGTCGCGATCCTGGCCCGCGACGCTGGCCTCACCTGAAAGGGCTGCTCATCGGCTGCACCAGCGCCGCCCGGCGGCAAGGACGCCGCGCGGTTCCTCCCGGCGGTCGAGCGGTTCCTGCGCTGACCGCGCTGGCCACACCCGGGCACGCGCGCGCGCTGCGGGAGTCACCCGCCTCCGTTCGGAATGAAAAAGAAGTTCATCCCGAACGGGGGCGCGGTTCCCCCTCGCGCGAGCAGCATTTCCGGCGGCGGGCCGGCGGCCGGCCCGCCCGCTGAACGCTTTGCGGGCGAGTTGGCAATCACCGGGTGGAGGGCGGGACACAGGCGAGGAGGGTCATGACGTCAGACGCGGAACTGATCGGCAGATCGCTGGCAGGCGACGGGCAAGCCTTCATGGAGGTGATCGGCCGCCACGAGGTCGCGGTGGGGGCTTACCTCGCGCGGCGGGCGGGGCGGGAGGCGGCCGAGGACCTGCTCGGCGATGTGTGGGTGGCGGCCTTCGAGTCCCGGAGGACCTACGACCGCTCGTTCGCCGAGGCGCGGCCGTGGCTGTACGGGGTGGCGCTTAACCGGCTGCGGCGCTACTGGCGGTCCCGGCCAGCCGAGGACCTCGTGCCGGACGTGACCGGCCTGGCGAACGGGTGGGATCCCTGGCCTGCGGTGGACGCCCGCGTGGACACCCAGGCGGTGCTCCGGGCGGCCCTGGCCAGGCTCAGGCCCGAGGAACGCGAGGTGCTGACCCTGGTCGCCTGGGAGGACCTGACCGTCGCCGATGCCGCGCGGGTGCTCGGCAAGCCGGCCGGGACGGCACGCCGCCTGCTGCACCAGGCCCGGATGGCGCTGCGGGACGCGCCGGAAGTGGCCGCGCTATTGACCGATCTCAACAGTGTGAAGGAGAGCCAGTGATGGTGGACGAGATGGACCTGGTCGGTCAGCTGAAGGCGGCCGCGCCACTGCGGCCCGACGCGTACGAGCGGGCGCGGACGACGCTGCGGGTGGCGATGATTCCGCTGCCAGGGGCGGCCCCGGTGCGCCGTAGGAGGTTTTCCCTGGCGGGTAACCGCCGCGGGACCCTGGGCACCCTGGGCAAGGTCGGCATCGGTGCCGGATTCGGTGCGGTCGCGGCGGCGGTGGCCATCGCGCTCGTCGCCACGTCGACGCCGCGGTCCGCGGCGCCTGGCCGGGTCGTCGACGGGGGCGTCGACCGGGCCGGCCGCCCAACCGCCCGCGGTCGGTTCCCCGCTGGTGACCCTGGCCGCCGACATCAGGGCAACCGGCGGCTCGGTGCCTGGGAACGCGTCGCTGGCCATCGTTTCCCAGGTCATCGGCGGCAAGCTGATGCAGGTCTACTACGGCCTGTACACCGACGGCGGCGCCTTGTACTCGGGCAGCGACAAGAAGACCCTCGCGACGGCGGTCGCCGATCATGCCAACCAGGCCGACAGCGTCGATACCCGTGAGGTAGCGGCGGCGCGCTACGCGGCGAACGGCAACCTCGCCACCGCCAGGGAGCTTATGGTCAACGCCACGCCCAACGACTACTTCCTCAGCCTCGCCGCACGGGAGAAGATATGGGCGAAGGGCGCAGCGGCGAGGCAAGCCTTGATGCGTGAGAAGGGGATGAAGACCCCGCTGACGATGCCCACCGGCAAGGCCCTGCAGGCCGACATCGACGACTCTGTCTGGGACAACAGCATTGACTCGCTGACCTGGGGGGCGGCCAACCCGGAGATCCGGGCGGGCGTCCTGCGCCTGCTGTCGACCCTTCCCGAGGTCACCGTGGTCAAGTCCACGACCGGCGGGCAGCCCACGCTGACCCTCACGGCGGGGCCTGCGCTGCTTGAGGGGGGCAAGCAGGTGCTGACGATCAATGCCAGGACCGGGATGCCGATCAGCTCCGTGGTGACGCTTCCGCAGGTCCCGACGTCCGTGGAAACCTACCAGGTCTCCCGGGTGACGCTGGCCGGCGTCAAGGCCGGCAAGTTCTGACCGCACGCAGGAAGATGGTGGACGTTTGGGCACACGCCGGGTGTGCCCAAACGTCCACCATCGCTTGGGTAGTGGCGCGGACGGCACAGTACGCGGCCTAGGGACGGGTGGCAGCGGCGGACGTGAGCACGTTCGCCCGGCCCCCGTCGATGTCGAGGACCGCGCCGTGCACGAAGGCGGCCTCGTCCGAGGCGAGGTAGACCGCAGCGGCGGCGATCGCCTCCGGGTTGCCTGGCGCGCTCGCCGGGGCGCCGCGCATGAAGACCGCGCCGGGGTACTCGGTGGCCGGATCCCAGTCCGGCGGCAGGATGACTCCCGGCGATATCGCGTTGACGCGGATGCCAAGCGGGCCGAACTCGGCCGCCCAGGCCCTGGTCAGCGTTTCCACCGCGCCCTTGGTCGAGCTGTAGAGCGCGCCGACCGGCAGCCCGAGCCGCGCGACCCAGGAGCCGAGGTTGATGATGGCTCCGCCGCCGGCGCGGATCATCGCCGGCGCCACGGCCTGGGTGAGGAAGAACGCTGACTTGACGTTCACGGCGTAGACGCGGTCGAACGTCTCCTCGTCGGTTGCCAGCGTGGTGTGGCCGGGGAAGATGCCGGCGTTGTTGACGAGGATGTCGAGGCGCCCGCCGAGCAGCCCGGTCGCCTCTTCTGCGAGCGCCAGGCTCGCGGCCGCGCCGCCCAGGTCGGCGTGCACGTAGTCCGCCTTGCCGCCCGCGTCGCGAATGCGCGCGACCACCGCCTGGCCCCGCGCGTCGTCGCGGCCGGAAACGATGACGTGCGCTCCCTCGCCGCCGAACGCGACGGCCACCTCGCGGCCGATGTTGCTCGTGGAACCGGTGACGAGGGCTGTCTTGTTCTCAAGTCGTCGTGTCATGCCAGCGATGCTAGGATCACATTTTTGGACCTGCAAGTCCAAAATCTGAGCGCCTCATACGCCGCGCAGGTGATCGATAAGCGCGTCGAGCGTCGCCTCGAGGTGCCACGTGCTCCCGGTCGAGCGAAGCACCTGGACGCCGCCCTGGATGCCAGCGATGAAGGCCGCGGCGACCCGGTCGGCGTCCAGCTCCTGGCGGACGAGGCCCGCGGCCTGCATGACGGCGATGCCCTCGCCGACGTGCGCCTGCCACTGCGCGAGGAGCGTGGTGACGACCTCGGCGGCGCCTGGCGTGCTGCCGACCTGCGCCATGAGCGCGCCAAGCGGGCAATTCCGCCCTTGCGCGCGGTAACGGGCCACGACGGCGTCCCGCCAGCGCTGCCACGCGGCCCACGACGTGAGGCTGCCGAGGTGCGGCTGCTGGTCGTCGAGTACGCGCTGCGACTCGTACCGCGCGACCGCGAGCAGCAGTTCCTCCTTGCCCGCGGGAAAGTAGTGGAAGATCTGGCTCTTGCTCGTGCCGGTGATGGCCCGGATGTCGTCCAGCGTCACCTCGCCGGGATCGTCGCCGCGCAGGTACTCCGCCGCACCCTCGACGATGCGCTGCTTGGTGGCCCGTCCCTTCGCCGTAAGCGCCATACGGCAACATTACCTGGTTATGGACTTAAGAGTCCAATCTGGGCCGCGACCACGCGGTGGCCTTAACGCCGTGTAGTCTTCCGCGACCAGGACCGCATGGACCCGCTCCAGGCTCTGCCTGCGGCGTAGCTCCAGGCCCGTTCCGTCCCGCCTGGTCGGCGAGAGCGGCGCCTGCGTGGCGCACCAGAGCGAGAGCAACGGCACCGACCGGTTATCGCCGCTGTCGATTGCCACCAGCAGCGTGGCAGTCCGCTGCGGGTGGGCAGGCCAGCCGACAAGCAGCAGGACCAAAGGCTGGTCACCGGGCTGCGGGACGATCGCCCGCACGCGAAGCTCGGGCCAGTCAAGCGCGGAGACGGGATCGGGCACGCCGACCTTGCCCGCCAGTGCCGCCGCGTCCAGGTTAGAGATATGGACCAGGCGAGCGGTCCAGGCCAGCCCGGCGGCGGCAAGCAGGACCAGGGCCCCGATCGCTGCAGCGGCTGCCATATAGGGACACTAAGCCGAAGTCGCCGCCAGGTCACCGGGGGAGCATCCCCGCGTCTGTTAGGGAAGCGCATGGAACCCGTCAGGATGGGTGGAGCTGACGTGACGGCAGCTCATTGTCGGTGTTAGAACGGATTTGACAGCCCGCCTGAAGGCTGGAGAGGTACGGCGATCACATGATCAAGCCACGTGAGGCCTTTGCCGCCCGATCTTGTGAAAATATTCACAAGCGGTTGCCTGCGATCTGCGCCCCGGTGTGCACGGGCCGCGTCGTGGTTGTCGTCCAAAGCCGCGTCTAAAAGGGAGCATGACCATGCGCTCGACTATGGGCCCATCGCTGGGCCACGGCTATGAAGAGCCCGCCCGCCCGGCCTGGACGTTCCGGAAGCGGACCGCGGCGCAGGCTGAGCCGACGGAGGCCGACGAGCCGCCCGATGACGAACCGGTCGCCGTCACGCCGGCGGTCACTCCAGCGCTGCGGGGGCTCGGCGAGGCCCATTTTTGGCCGCACGCCCGCGTGGCCGGTGACCTCTCGTCGCCGGACGCGGTGAAGATCGTGACGCGCGGGGACGGGGTCTGGGTGTACGGCGAGGCGGGACGCCGCTACTTCGACACCTTGTCCGGCATGTGGCTCAACAACATCGGGCATCGCCGGCGCGAGGTCGCCGACGCGGTACACGCGCAGATCTGCGAGCTCGGGTACGCACCCGACGGCAGCGTGCACCCGACGACCCTGCGACTCGCGGCGCGGGTCGCCGCGCTGTCCCCTGATCCTGCCTCGCGCGTGTTCTTCGTCAGCGGCGGCTCGGAAGCCGTCGAGACCACCCGCCGAGCCCGGCGGACGATGTCCTCGGGGTGCGACGACACATGGAACGCCGGCCAGCGAGGCGAGACGCCGTTGAAGCGGGCCGACCGCAACTTCGCCGAGCTGCTCCAGGAACTGCGGGTGGCGCGGACCGGCGTGCAGATTCTGTTCGCGTTCCTGCTCGGGCTGGCGTTCACCGACCGGTTCGCCGAGCTGAGTGACACCGAGCGCGGCATCTATATCGCCACCCTGGCCGCCTGCGCCTTGACCGAGGCCCTGCTGGTGGCACCAGTTATGCTGCATCGCCTGCTGTTCCAGTGCGGGTTGAAGCGCGAGCTGGTCTGGATCGGGCACCGGTTCATAGTCGTCGGGCTGTGCGGACTGCTCTCCGCGATCGTGGGCGGGCTGCTGCTGGTAATCGAAGTGTGCTTCGGTGGCCCCGTCGCCGCAATCACTGGCGTGGCGATCGCCGCGGTCTTCGCGTCACTGTGGGCCGGACCCGCGCTGTACCTAAGGCGCCGCTACCCCCAGGCGCATCTTCACGAACAGACACCGACGGCGGCAACGGCAGCTCCAATGGCCGCGAACGGCAACCGGACGGCGGTGCCCCGGTTGCGCGGAACGTGGACATCCGATGAGACCGGGCGGCTCACGCTGCGCTGGCAGTTGATCGACCCGCCCGACGACGCTTCCGCTGAGCGCCAGGGAGTCCGTCTGGCCGCATAGCGGGGCCATGCCTGCCCCGGATGTCACTGAAGCAGCACGTCAATTAACCTTGTGTTTATGGCACGGTGGAGTCCGCTGCAGTGGCCGGTTGTCCGGCAAGTGCGCTCCGGTGACCTGCTCGGCCGCGGGCCGGCGGTGACTTCCGAGCGCACGCGCACCATGGCGCCGCGTACCTCGACGGCTGACCGGGTGGTGCAGAGCGTCTGCCCGTACTGCGCGGTCGGCTGCGGTCAGCGCATCTACGTCAAAAGGGTGGAGGGCGGGGAGGTTGGCAGAGGAGAAGGTCATCCAGATCGAGGGCGACCCCGATTCCCCGATCTCGCGTGGCCGGCTGTGTCCGAAGGGGTCCGCGAGCGAGCAGCTCGTGAACGCTCCTGGTCGCCAGACCAAGGTGCTCTACCGCGCGCCCTACGCCGGCGAGTGGAAGCACATCGACAAGGAAACCGCCCTCGACATGGTGGCCGACCGGTTCATCGAGTCGCGCCGGCGCACCTGGCAGGACCGCGATGACGAGGGGCGCCTCCTGCGGCGCACGATGGGCATCGCCGCCCTCGGCGGCGCGACGCTCGACAACGAAGAGAACTACCTCATCAAGAAACTGTTTACCGCCGCTGGCGCGGTCCAGATCGAGAACCAGGCGCGCATTTGACACTCCGCCACGGTTCCCGGTCTGGGAACCTCGTTCGGGCGCGGCGGCGCCACGCAAAGCTTGCAGGACATGGCCAACGCCGACTGCATCGTCATCCAGGGATCCAACATGGCGGAGTGCCATCCCGTCGGCTTCCAGTGGGTGGAGGAGGCAAGGGCCCGCGGGGCCACGGTCATCCACGTCGACCCGCGG
Source organism: uncultured Actinomycetota bacterium (assembly GCA_963759545.1). GTDB lineage: Bacteria > Actinomycetota > Actinomycetes > Streptosporangiales > Streptosporangiaceae > Trebonia. The sequence continues at coordinate 6,423 of CAVXAB010000044.1, read as the reverse complement.
TTCACCCGCACCTCGGCGGTCGCGGACCGGCACATCGCCATCCGCGCGGGCTCGGACGTGGTACTGCTCGGCGCGCTGATCAACTACGTGCTCGCCAACGACCGGTGGTTCAAGGAGTACGTCGTCGCCTACACCAACGCCGCGACCCTGGTGAACGAGGACTTCCGGGACACCGAGGAACTCGGCGGCCTGTTCTCCGGCATCGACCCGCAGACCGGCCACTACGACCCGTCGACCTGGGCTTACGCCGAAGCCGACGACAAGCCCGTCGACGAGAGCCATCGGCGCATGCACGAGCGATTCCGTGAGCATGGTGCCAGCGCGTCGGCCCGTGCGGCCGCCGACTCATACGGCTCTGGCGGCCCGGTCCTGCCCGACTGCCTGGTACTGCGCGACGAGACCCTGCAGCACCCGCGGACGGTGTTCCAGATCCTCAAGCGGCACTACGCCCGCTACACCCCCGCGATGGTCCGCGACGCCTGCGGGATCAGCGAGGACGACTTCGCCTACCTCGCCCGCGCAATCACGGAGAACTCCGGCCGGGAGCGGACCACCTGCTTCGCCTACGCCCTCGGCTGGACGCAGCACACCCTGGGCGCGCAGTTCATCCGGGCCGCCGCGATCCTGCAGTTGCTGCTTGGGAACGTGGGCCGCCCCGGCAGCGGCATCATGGCGCTGCGCGGACACGCCAGCATCCAGGGGTCGACCGACATCCCCACGCTGTTCAACCTGCTTCCCGGGTACCTGCCGATGCCCTCGGCGGGGCGGGATGACACCCTCGCTGACTACCTGGACACGGTCGGGCGGAAGACGCAGAAGGGGTACTGGGCCAACGCCGACACGTACACGGTCAGCCTGCTCAAGGCGTGGTGGGGCGACGCCGCCCGGGCCGGCAACGACTGGGCCTACGACTACCTGCCCCGGCTGACGGGCGCCCACGGCACCTACCAGACGGTGACCGCCATGCTCGCCGACCAGGTCGAGGGGTACTTCCTGGTCGGCCAGAACCCGGCCGTCGGGTCGGCGAACGGCAGGCAGCAGCGATTTGGCATGTCCCACCTGAAGTGGCTGGTGGTGCGCGACCTCAACATGATCGAGTCGGCGACCTGGTGGAAGGACGGCCCGGAGATCGCCTCGGGCGAGCTGCGGACCGAGGACATCGCGACCGAGGTGTTCTTCCTGCCCGCCGCGAGCCACGTGGAGAAGGCCGGCACGTTCACCCAGACGCAGCGGCTGCTGCAGTGGCGGCACAAGGCGGTCGAACCACCGGGCGAGTGCCAGAGCGACCTGGACTTCTTCTACCAGCTCGGCCGGCGGATCAGGGCGAAGCTGGCCGACTCGACCGACGAACGGGACCGGCCGCTGCTGGACCTGACCTGGGATTATCCCACCGACGAGCGCGGCAATCCCGATCCCGAGGCGGTGCTGGCGGAGATCAACGGCTACCGCTACGGCGAATCGGGCGAGCGCGAGTCCCTCTCGTCGTACACCCAGCTGCGCGCCGACGGGTCGACGACCGCCGGCTGCTGGATCTACACCGGGGTGTACGCCGGCGGCGTCAACCACGCGGCCGACCGGGTGCCGCACGGCGGACCGGGGGTGAGCCAGAACGAGTGGGGCTGGGCCTGGCCGGCCAACCGGCGAATCCTCTACAACCGGGCCTCGGCTGACCCGGACGGCAAGCCGTGGAGCGAACGGAAAAAGTACGTCTGGTGGGACGAGGAGCGGCGCCAGTGGGTCGGTGACGACGTGCCCGACTTCGTGCTCGACCGCGCCCCGGGCGCCCGCCCCGGCCCGGATTGCAGCGGTCCGGACGGTCTCGCGGGCGATGACCCGTTCATCATGCAGTCAGACGGCAAGGGATGGCTGTTCTCCCCGGCCGGCCTGGTCGACGGGCCAATGCCCACGCACTACGAGCCGCAGGAGTCACCCGTCGCCAACCCGCTCTACCCGCAGCAGCAGAATCCCGCCCGGGTCACGTTCCCGCGGCCGGACAACCTGAGCGCGCCGAGCGCCGGCGCGCCCGGCGCGGACGTGTACCCGTTCGTGTTCACCACCTACCGGCTGACCGAGCACCACACCGCGGGCGGGATGAGCCGCTGGCTGCCGTACCTGTCGGAGCTGCAGCCGGAGATGTTCTGCGAGGTGTCGCCCGCGCTGGCCGCGGAGCGCGGCCTCGAGCCCTACGGCTGGGCGACGATCATCTCGCCGCGCTCGGCGATCGAGGCCCGGGTCCTGGTCACGGACCGGATGACGCCACTGATCATCGCCGGCCGCACCGTGCACCAGATCGGGCTGCCGTATCACTGGGGCGTGGGCAAGGACGCCATCATCAGCGGGGACGGGGCCAACGATCTGCTCGGCGTCACGCTCGATCCCAACGTGCAGATCCAGGAGTCCAAGGTCGGGTCCTGCGATATCCGCGCGGGACGCCGGCCGCGGGGCGCGGACCGCCTCCGCCTCGTGGCGGAATACCAGGCGCGCTCCGGTGCCACCGTCGCCACCGACAACGCGCGGATCACCGACCCGGCTCACGAGATCGTCGACCCGCCGTCGAGGAAGGGGAAGTAATGCCCCAACTGGCCGGACCAACCGATCCCGCGGCCGACGCACGCTGGCCGGACGTCAAGCCGCGCAAAGGGTTCTTCACGGATACCTCGATCTGCATCGGCTGCAAGGCCTGCGAGGTGGCCTGCAAGGAGTGGAACCACAACCCGCGCGACGGCGACCTGGAACTGCTCAGGTCGTCCTACGACAACAGCGGCGCGCTCGGCGCGAGCACCTGGCGGCACGTCGCCTTCATCGAGCAGGGACGCGAGCGCATCGAAGAGGCGCGGGCGACCGGCCGCACCCTGGTCGATCTCGGCATGCCCGGCGTGGGCGCCCCGGCACCCGCCGCTCCGCCACCCGCCGCTCCGCCACCCGCTCCGGGCCCCGCGGGGTCGGCGGCAGCCGGGACGGCGCTACTGGACACCCCTGAATTCCGCTGGCTCATCTCTTCCGACGTGTGCAAGCACTGCACGCACGCCGGGTGCCTCGACGTGTGCCCGACCGGCGCGCTGTTCCGTACCGAATTCGGCACGGTCGTCGTGCAGGCGGACGTGTGCAACGGGTGCGGCACCTGCGTGGCGGGCTGCCCGTTCGGCGTGGTCGAGCGCCGCAGCGACGGCACGTCCGCCCCGAAGACCAAGCGCGGTGAGCGGAAGGGCGAGCAGCCCGAGATCCCCAATCTCGGCGTGGCCCAGAAGTGCACGCTGTGCTACGACCGGCTTATCGACGACCAGACGCCGGCGTGCGCGCAGACCTGCCCGACCACGTCCATCAAGTTCGGTGATCACACGGACATGGTGGCCGTGGCCAGGGAACGGGTCGCCGAGCTGCACGCCCAGGGGAGGACCGAGGCGCGCCTCTACGGTGCCAACGAACTGGACGGCGTCGGCGGCACCGGATCGGTCTTCCTGCTCCTGGACGAGCCGGAGGTGTACGGGCTCCCGCCGGATCCGCGGGTGCCCACGGCCGACTTGCCGCGGATGTTCAAGCGGGCCGGCTTCGCCGCGGCCGGAATGGCCGCCGCGGCTCTGCTCTCGTTCATTGGAGGACGTTAGTGACGACCTCGGAGTTCGACAGCGTGCGCCCGCCTGAGTCGCCCGGTCGAGGCAGGCTCAATGGCAAGCACCGTCGACGGCCGCGCACGGGTGGCGGGGACGGCTCGCGCGAGATGCCAATGGTTCCCGAGCCGGAATTCACGTCGTACTACGGCCGTCCCGTGGTCAAGCCCGCGCCGTGGGGCCCAGGGATCGCCGCGTACCTCTTCCTCGGCGGCGTCGCGGGCGGCTCGGCCGTGCTCGGCGCGGGCGCACAGCTCACCGGGCGGGCCACGCTGTGCCGCAACTGCCGGCTGGCAGCGCTGTCCGCGGTCAGCCTGGGTGCCGCCGTCCTGGTGGAAGACCTCGGCCGGCCGGAACGCTTCCTGAACATGCTGCGCGTGATCAAGCTGACCTCCCCGATGAGCCTCGGCTCGTGGATCCTCAGCGCCTTCAGCGCGGGTGCCGGAGTGGCCGCCGTCGCTGAGCTCGACCGGATGACCGGTGAACGGCTGCCGCTCGGCCCGCTGCGCCGCGTGCTGCGCGCCGTTGAAGGCCCGGCGGGACTGGAAGCCGCGGCGTTCGGCCCCCTGCTTGCGGTGTACACGGCGGTCCTGCTCGCCGATACGTCCACTCCGACCTGGAACCACGCGCGCGACGAGCTGCCCTTCGTGTTCGTCAGCTCCGCCAGCCTGGCCTCGGCCGGCCTGGCGATGGTCACCACGCCGGTGGCGCAGACGGCCCCGGCACGCAAGCTGGCCGTGATCGGCGTCGTCGGCGATCTGGTGGCGACCCAGGTGATGCGCCGGCGGATGGACCCGGTCGCCGCCGAGCCGCTGCACGACGGCAGACCGGGCGCGCTGCTGCGGGTGAGTGAGGCGCTCGCCGTCGCGGGCGGGATCGGGACGCTCCTCGGCGGGCGACGCCGCGGCGTCGCGGCGGCGTCGGGACTGGCGCTGGTGGCCGCGTCAGCGCTCACCCGGTTCGGGGTGTTCGAGGCGGGCATCCGTTCCGCTAAGGATCCGCGCTACACGATCGAACCGCAAAAACGGCGGCTCGCCGCCCGCCGCGCGGCTGGCGTCACTGACGATTCGATTACTACGGCGGGCTGAATCGCGCCGAAATAACGGGGGCCGACGCGAGGTTGCACGGTTGGTGATTCGGCCCGCAGCCAGTGGGCGGCATCACCGGCGAAGGAGCTGAAATGGTAGACAACTACCGCAAGGACCCCGAGGCAGTCTCCCGGCTGACGCCGGAGCAGTACCGGGTCACCCAGAAGAACGGCACTGAGCCGGCTTTCGGTAACGAGTACTGGGACAACAAGGAGCCCGGTATCTACGTCGACGTCGTGTCCGGCGAGCCGCTATTCGCCTCGGTCAACAAGTACGACAGCCGCAGCGGCTGGCCGAGCTTCACCGTGCCGATCGAGCCGGGCAACGTGGTCAAGCACCGGGACCTCAGCCACCTGATGCTGAGGACCGAGGTCCGCTCTGCGCACGGCGACAGCCACCTGGGCCACGTGTTCAATGACGGGCCCGCGGAAGCCGGCGGCCTGCGCTACTGCATCAACTCCGCGTCCCTGCGCTTCATCCCGCTCGAAGACCTGGAGCGCGAGGGATACGGCGCCTACCGCACGCTGTTCGAGCCCGCACACGACACCGGGAGCACATCATGACGACCGAGAAGGCCATCCTCGCCGGCGGCTGCTTCTGGGGCATGCAAGACCTCATCAGGAAGCTCCCAGGCGTGCTCACGACCAGGGTCGGCTACACCGGCGGTGACGTGCCCAACGCCACCTACCGGAACCACCACGGTCACGCCGAGGCGATCGAGATCGTCTTCGACCCGGACAAGATCTCCTACCGCGACCTGCTGGAGTTCTTCTTCCAGGTGCACGACCCGACCACGCTGAACCGGCAGGGAAACGACATCGGGACCAGCTACCGGTCGGCCATCTTCTACCTCAGCGACGAGCAGAAGCGGACCGCCGAGGACACGATCGCCGACGTCGACGCCTCCGGCCTGTGGCCGGGCAAGGTGGTCACCGAGGTGACGCCGGCCGGGCCGTTCTGGGAGGCCGAGCCGGAGCACCAGGATTACCTGGAGCACTACCCCGACGGCTACACCTGCCACTTCGTGCGCCCCGGCTGGAAGCTACCGCGCCGCACGGACAAGGCCGTCTCTTGAGGTCCTGACCCGCGATTAATCCTGCTGATTCAATTCCCGTAGAACCACGCCTCCGTTCGGAAAGATCAAAAGAATTATCCCGAACGACGGCGTGGTTCCAGCGTTCGGTCAGTGGCATCGGGCGGTGCAGATCTAGCGGTCGCGGCGATTGTCAAGGCGCCCGTCACCTCGCGGCCGACCTCTTCCATGTCGACAGGGTCTTCCCGCCCCGCTTGTGGGTTCTGCTTCTCATCGAGCATGGCACCCCGGGGCGCGCCAGAGGAGAGCAGTTGCGCCGCCTTCTCTTCCATTTCCCTGGTCCATTCGTAGTGGTAGTGCCACGCCTCCGCCGAGTCGACGCGGATCGCAGGTATCCGGTAGCCGTACAACTGCAAGGCATCCCCGAAGCTGTCCGGGTTACGGCTGGCTCTCTTGAGGCCCGGAGCCATGTCTCGCGGCGAGGCACTCTCGTGCCGTACCCACAGGCGCGAGCGGGCGAGCAGCCACGACGCGCTTACCATCAGCGTGATCAGTCCCGCGATAACGCACAGACCGGCCAGTTCCCACGGGCGCCGCTGGTTCTCACTCGGCCCGACAAAGAGAAACAGCGTGGCGGCGATGAGCAGCAGGCCCGCCTCGAACGCCGCCAGCATCCTAGGCACGGTCAGCAGCC
>CAVXAB010000043.1:0-72475 GCA_963759545.1 uncultured Actinomycetota bacterium | reverse complement strand
ACGTCCGCACACCCGGCTCGCTCGCGGCGGTGAGCGTGCCGCCGTGCGCCAGCGTCAGCTCGGCCGCGATGGCCAGGCCGATACCGCTACCGGACGTCTGGGCGGCCGCCTGGCCGCGCCAGAACCGGTCGAAGATGCGCGGCAGTTCGTCGGCCGGGACGCCGACGCCGGTATCCGCGACCTCGAGCACCGCGCTCGGGCCATCCTGCCTGGTCCGGATCGTGACGGTACCGCCGGCCGGGGTGAACTTGAGCGCGTTGCCGAGCAGGTTGGTCACCACCTGGTGCATCCACCGCTCATCGGCGAGCACCGGCGCCTGGGCCAGCTGGCGGACGAGCGCGACCTCCGCCGTCTCGAACCTGCGGGCCAGGCTGTCGGCCGCGGACCCCGCGATGTCGGCGAGATCGTGCCGCTCCCGCGTCAGCTGGAGGACGGCGGCGTCGGCGGCGGCCATCGTCTGCAGGTCGTCCACCATGCGGGCCAGGCGGAGCACCTCGTCGCGCAGCGACCCGAGCTCCTCTGGGCCCGGCTCGGTGACGCCGTCAAGCAGGGCCTCGTGCCCGGCCTGGAGCACCGCGACCGGCGTGCGCAGCTCATGGGTGACGCTCGCGACCAGGTCCCGGCGGATCTTGTCCTCGTGGTCGAGCGTGTCCGCCATGTGGTCGAACGCGACGGCGAGCTCGCGAAGTTCACCGGGCGCCCTGATCTCGCCCGCGCGCGCGGAGCGGTCGCCGCTGGCCATCGCCTGGGTCACCGCGATCAGCCGGGCCACGGGCCGGGTGATCCGCCGGGAGACCCCAAGGCCCGTGACGAGCGCGAGCAGGGCGGCGAGCCCGGCGGCCCCGGCGATGGCGCGCAGCAGCGCGGTCCGCAGGATCGCATCGGCGCCGCCCAGGCCGGACGCGGTCAGCTTGACGAGCACCGAGCCCTCCTGGTGGCCGTGGACCAGCACGGGCGCACTGGTCGCGGGGCCGGCCGCCGCCGCGAAGCCGCTGGTCGCCGCCACGGGGCGGCCGCCGGTGTCACGCACCTGAAGCTGTACGCCGATCTCCTCGGCCGGGTCGGTGACGGGCGTGAGGTCGGCGCCAGCCCAGCTCTGGTTCTGCTGCCACGCGCTGCCCGCCGCCACCGCGAACGCGCCGGCCAGCTCGTTGCGCTGCCTGCTCGCCAGCGAGGACACGTCGACGGAGGAGAAGACCGCGGTGAGGACGGCGATCAGCGCGACCGCCGCCAGCGCCACGCCGAGGAACGCGAGCGCCAGCCGCAGGCCCAGGGTGTTGCCGCGGTGTCCGCCGCCAGGGTCGCGCGGCGGAGCGGGCGGCCCAGGTCGGGGCTGGCGCCGCGGCCGCGGCCCGGGCGGCGGGGCGTCAGTCATCGCGTGACAGCCCGAGCCGGTAGCCGCCGCCGAGCACGGTGACGATGATGGCCGGGTTTGCCTGGTCGTCCTCGATCTTGCGGCGCAGGTTCTTCACGTGCGAGTCGACCGTGCGCTCGTACCCCTCGAATTCGTATCCCCGCACCTTGTTGATCAGCTCGAAGCGGGAGTAGACCCGTCCAGGGACCGTCGCCAGCGTGCCGAGTATCCCCCACTCCGTGGGGGTGAGCTGGGCTTGCGTGCCGCGCACGGTCACGGTCCGCCGCGGCTCGTCGATCACGAGGACTCCGCCGCCGTAGCTGGCGACGCCCTGCGCCGCCGCGGCGGGCCCGCCGCGGCGCAAGATCGCCTGCACCCGCAAGACCAGCTCGCGCGGGCTGAACGGCTTGGTCACGTAGTCGTCCGCGCCGAGTTCGAGCCCGCGTATCCGGTCCTCCTCTGCCGCCTTCGCCGTCAGCATCAGGATGGGAACCGGCGACATCGCCCGCAGTTCCCTGGCCACGGTCTCGCCGGGCACGTCGGGCAGGCCGAGGTCCAGGACAACGAGGTCAGGCGCGGCGTCCGCCGCCATGGTGATCGCTTCCGCGCCTGAGCCGGTGGACAGCACCGTGAAGCCGGCGCGCTCCAGGTAGGACCGGACGAAGTCCCGCAGCTTGCGCTCGTCCTCGACCACCAGCACCGTCGCTGCCATCACGCCCTGCCTTCCTTCATGGGCCGTCGCCGCCGCATCGCGCGCCTCCACACCGTCACCATGACAACTACACCGGGCAGGCACTCTTCCGAGGTGCACTGGGACAGCACAGGGATACCACTTGCACCGCAGCATAAGGCAGGGCTGATGACCGGAAGCGACCTCATCGTGCTGGCGCCGTGGATCATCTTCGCCATCTGCCTGGTGGTGCTGTGCGCCCGCCTGCTCCGTGCACGCCGGTCCGCGCAGCGGCCGCCGTCCGGCAGGCGGGGGCACGACCGCTAACCCAGCATAGGAGCGCAATGCGACGAGAAGACGACGGACGGTTCGCCCCGCGTTGGCGGGCCATCCTTGAGGCGCGCTGGCGCATCCGGCTGCAGGAGGTCACGGAGCTGTCCATGGCGTACCACGGTGCGGCCTCCGGCGGCACTGATGACGGGGACGCCCGCCGGCTGCTCCGCCGGGCCGTCGCCGCGCGTCAGCGGCTTGCCGACACCGAGGACGCGCTCGGCCGGGTGGCGGCGGGGGTCTTCGGGCGCTGTGAGCAGTGCGGCGCCCCGATCACCGAGACGCTGCTCGTCGCCGCGCCGGAGGGCCGGTACTGCGCCCGGTGCTCCGACACCGTCTTCGGCGCGGTACCGCCGGGCACCGGCGCGGCGCGCGTCCCGGCCGCGCTCCGATGAGTGCGCTGGCCAGCCTGCAGGTCGATTCCGCGCTCTCGTACCTCATCGCCTTCGTCATCCCGGCGCTCGACGCGGTCTTCCCCGTGCTGCCGGGTGAGAGCGCGATCATCGCACTCGGGGTGGCAACCGCGGGGAGCACCGACCCGCGCATCGCGCTGCTCATCGGCTGCGCGGCCGCGGGCGCCTTCATCGGCGACAACCTCTGCTACCTGCTCGGCCGCCGCTTCGGTCCCGCCGTGCAGCGCAGGTTCTTCGCCACGCCGAAGGGCATGCGGGCGCGCGCGTGGGCGGAGCGGTCGCTCGAACGGTTCGGCACGCAGCTCATCGTCGTCTGCCGGTTCATCCCCGGCGGCCGCACCGCCGTCACCCTCACCTGCGGGCTCACCGGGTACCCGCGCAGGCGGTTCACCGCCGCGACCGCGGTGGCCGCGGTGATCTGGGCGCTCTACGCGTTCTTCATCGGCCGCATCGGCGGCCAGGCCTTCGAGGACAACCCCTGGGCGGGGCTCGTCATCGCCTTCGGCGCCTCGGTCGCCATCAGCGCGCTGATCGAGGTGCTCCGCCGTGGCATCTCCCGCGCCCGCCGCCGGTCACGGGGTAACGCCGGACAGGTTCAGGCCGATCACGCCGGCCAGGATCAGGGCGATCGAGACGAGCTTCATCGTCGAGACCGCGTCGCCGAGGAAGATCATGCCGACCGACGCCGCCCCGGCGGCGCCGATCCCGGTCCATACCGCGTAGGCGGGACCGACCTCAAGGTCGCGCAGCGCCACGGTCAGCAGCCCGAAGCTGGTCAGCGCGGATAGCGCGAAGCCCACCGTGGGCCAAGGCACCCGCAGGCCGTCGCTCAGCTTCAGGCACACAGCGAATGCCGTCTCGAACAATCCGGCGGCAACAAGCGCCACCCATGCCATCACGTCACCTCGCGTCTGATGTCTCGACAGTCCCCTCAGTAATGACCCGCGGGCGGGGAGGTCCGGTGTGCGGCTGGTGCAGCCCAGATGGAGACCGTCTCCACCGGATCTCCACGCGGCGCCGACCGCCCCTGCACAGCCGCCGACGACCCTGGATTCCGTGAACAACAGGGAAGGGAAGGGAAGCTGCAATGCTTGGAAGCAGGGTGCGGCCGCTAGATCCGGTCAGCGCTGCGTGGAACACCGTGGCGCGCTTCGACGACTACGAAACCGCCCAGCGGGCGGTCGACCGGCTCTCCGACGACGGCTTCCCGGTCGAGAACCTCGACATTGTCGGATCCGAGCTGCGGCTCGTGGAACGGGTGACGGGCCGGCTCACGCGCGGCCGCGCCGCGGGCGCGGGCGCCCTGAGCGGCCTGTGGGCAGGCCTGCTGTTCGGGATACTGATCGGGCTGTTCACCTCCGGGCACTCCTTCCTCGCGGTGGCCGCGACCGGCGCCGCCCTCGGCGTCCTGTGGGGGGCCGCCTTCGGGTACGTGGCGCACGCCAGCACCAAGGGCCAGCCGCGACTTCAGCTCCGTGCGCCAGCTGGTGGCGACCCACTACGACCTGATCGCGCGCGGGGGCACCGTCGACCGCGCCCGGTCCATGCTCAGCGAGGCCGGGCTGCTGCCGCAGACGGAAGCGGCCCGCTGACCCCCCGGGGCCTGCGGCGGGGCGGAGGCCAGCGTTGACTGTCCCGGTATGGGCGTGGGCCGCGTTCCTCGCCTTCGTGATCGCGATGCTGGCGCTTGACGTGTTCGTCCTGCACCGCAAGGCCCATGAGGTGTCGCTGCGCGAGGCCGGCGCCTGGAGCGCCGTCTGGATCGCCATCGGGCTCGGGTTCGGTGGCCTGGTGTGGGCCTGGGCGGGCGGGGCAACCGCCCAGGCCTACCTGGCGGGGTACCTGATCGAGAAGAGCCTGTCGGTCGACAACATCTTCCTGTTCGCCGCCATCTTCGCCGCGTTCGCGATCCCGGCGCGCTACCAGCACCGGGTGCTCATGTTCGGCATCATCGGGGCGCTGGTGATGCGGGCCGCGTTCATCGCCGCCGGCATCACGCTGCTTGAGGCCATCCACCCGGTCATCTACGTCTTCGGCGCCGTGCTGCTCCTCGCCGCGTTCAACATGCTGCGCGGCGGCACCCATGCCCCGCCGGAGCAGTCACGGGTGCTGCGGTGGCTGCGGCGCTGGCTGCCGGTCACCGACCGGCTGCACGGCCAGCGGTTCATGCTGCGCGCCGACGTCCATGGCGAGCAGCGGGGCCGCCTGCTGGCCACCCCGCTGCTGCTCGCCCTGGTGGTCGTCGAGACCACCGACGTGATCTTCGCCGTCGACTCGATCCCGGCGATCCTCGCGGTGACGACCGATCCCTTCGTGGTGTACACGTCCAACGTGTTCGCGCTGCTCGGCATGCGGGCGCTGTACTTCCTGCTCGCCGGGGCGGCGGGCAGGCTCCGCTACCTGCGGCCCGGGCTTGCCGTCATCCTCGCGGCCGTCGCGGTCAAGCTGCTGCTCGCCGACGTCTGGGAGTTCCCCGCCTGGTCGGCGCCCGCGTTCATCACCGTCGTGCTGGCCGTGGCCGCCGCCGCGTCCCTCCGCGATACCCGCCGCGCGCGCCGCGACGGCCCGGCCCAGGCCTCGCGCACCGCGGCAGGGACTCCAGGACGCTGACCGGGTTCCCGCCGCCCCGGCTGAGCCGCGCCACGCGCAGAGTCCCGGCAAGGCGCGCGTGTGACCAGGCGTCGCGCCGCCGGCGACGGCGTATGCTACGCCGTGAGCTACTTCAGCTGGCAGCGGTGATAACGTAACCTGGCCGAAGCGCTTCGACTGGTGGGAATACCGGGAGGTATGGATGGCGACGCTTGCCGACGTGGCCCGGCACGCTGGGGTCGCGGCCAGCACCGTGTCCTATGTGCTCAGCGGCAAGCGCCCGGTGTCGGAGGAGACCAGGGAGCGGGTGGCGCAGAGCATCAAGCTGCTCGGCTACCAGCCGCACGCCGGCGCGCGGGCGCTGGCAAGCGCGAGGTCGAACGTGCTCGCGCTCGTCGTCCCGCTCGGCAGGGACCTGTACGTGCCGGTGATGATGGACATCGCGATCGCGGTGACCACGATGGCCAGGCGCTTCGGCTACGACGTGCTGCTGCTGACCAACGACGAGGGGCCAGAGGGGATCAGGCGGGTCGCGACGAGCGCGCGGGCTGACGCGGTGATACTCACCGACGTCGGCATGGAGGACGAGCGCATCGCCATGGTCAGGCAGACCGGCGTTGACGCGGTGCTCATCGGCGTGCCCGCGGACCCGGCCGGGCTTGACTGCGTCGACCTCGACTTCGCGCAGGCGGGCCGGCTGTGCGTCGAGCACCTGGCCGGGCTCGGGCACCGCGAGGTGGCGTTCATCGGCGAGGCAGCGGGCATCTACCAGCGGCATATCGGCTTCGCCGAGCGGACGCTGCACGGGATACGTGCCGCCGCCGCCGAGGCCGGGATGAACCTGGTGCACCGGCCGTGCGGCGGCAGCTACGAGGCGGCGGCGGGCGTGCTCGCCAGGATCCTTGAGGAGCGGCCGCGCACCACCGGCTTGATCGTGCAGAACGAGGCGGTCATCCCGCCGCTGCTTAGCCTGCTGCGCACCACGGGCCGGATCGTCCCCGAGGACGTGTCGATCGTCGCGGTGTGCCCCGACCAGATCGCGGAGCAGACATCGCCGCAGCTCAGCTCCGTGAACCTGCCCGCCGCCGAACTTGGCGCCCGCGCCGTCGAGCTGCTGATGGGCCGGCTGGCCGACGGCGGCGCGGGCGAGGTCGTGCTGATCCCGCCGACGCTGCGGGTCCGCGGCAGCACCGGGCCCGCGGCCGGCGGCGCGTCGGCCGGTGGACCGCGGCTGACCACCCGCCCGGCCAGGCACGCTGTCGGCAAAGCACGGCCGTCGGCGAGCATCGATCGTCGATGCGATTCCGTAGCCTAATTTACTGGGTTAACACTCTTGCAACGTTCGCTGCGCTGGCCTAGTCTCCACGTCATAGCGAAGCGCTTCGACTGGATGTCCCTCCACGTTCGAGAGGATCCCCATGCCGAGAAAATCAGCGGGCCTGCTCATCGCGGCCCTGGTAGCCCTGGCGGGCAGCCTGGCCGCCTGCGGCGGCAGCAGCAGCAGTGGCGGCGGCACCGCGTCGTCGTCGAAGGTACTGAAGGTCTGGTGGTACGAGGGGCCGGGAAGCGCCTACCAGATCGCCTGGGACCAGGCCATCACCGACTTCAAGAAGCAGCACCCCGGCGTGACGGTGCAGTTCTCACTGAAGAGCTTCAACCAGATGCAGCAGAACGCCTCGATGATCCTCAACTCCTCCGATGTCCCCGACGTCATGGAGTACAACAAGGGCGACGCGACCACCGGGCTGCTGTCCAAGCAGGGCCTGCTCACCGACCTCACGGCGCAGGCGACCAAGTACGGCTGGGACAAGCTGCTCGGGCCCGACCTGCAGGTCACCGCGAAGTATGACCCCAAGGGCGTGATGGGCTCAGGCGACTGGTACGGCGTCTCCGACTACGCCGAGTACCTGACGGTCTACTACAACAAGGCCATGTTCGCGAAGTACGGCGTCCAGGTCCCCACCACGATGGCGCAGCTGACGGCCGCGATGGCCAAGTTCGCCAAGGCCGGGGTCACCCCGTTCGCGAACGCGGGCAACGACTACATGGCGATGCAATACCTGTACGAGATGGAGCTGAGCCAGTCCACCCAGAAGGACGTGCAGGACTACGAGAGGTACACCGGCTCGGTGAACTTCCACGACGCGGCATGGACCAACGCCGTGAACACGTTCCAGGACTGGGTCAGCAAGGGCTACATCGCCAAGGACTCGGTGGGCCTGACCGCTACCCAGGCGGGCAACGACTTCGAGACAGGCAAGAACCCGATGCTGATGTCCGGCAGCTGGTGGGCGGGCACGTTCGAGAGCGAGATCAAGAACTTCAGCTGGGGCACGTTCCTGTGGCCGGGCAACACGCTCAACGCCGGCTCGGGCGGCAACCTGTTCGTGGTGCCGAAGAACGCCGCGAACAAGCAGCTCGCCTACGACTTCATCAACGACACGCTCCAGCCCGACGTGCAGAAGCTGCTGGCCAACAACGGCGCGGTACCGGTCACGGCCAGCACCGCCGGCGTGTCCAACCCGCTCAACGTCCAGCTCATCCAGAACTTCCAGACGCTGGCGGGCGACAACGGCCTTGCCTACTACCCCGACTGGCCAACCCCCAGCTTCTACAACACGCTGCTCGCGCAGACCCAGGACCTGATGAACGGGGCGACCGGGAGTCAGGTGCTCAGCACGCTGCAGACCAACTACGACCAGTACGTCTCCAGCCTTGGCTGACACTGTGCTGGCCAGCACTGTGACCGCAGTGGCGCAGCGCCGGAGATCCGGCCCGCGGGTCCGCGACTCCGCGACCCGCGGCGCCGGATCCGGCGCCGGCGCGGGCGCGCGGTCCGCCGCCTACCTGACGTACCTGCTGCCCGCGACGATCCTGTTCACCGTCGTGATCGCGATACCGCTGGTGATGAACGTGTACACCAGCTTCACCAACTGGACAGGCGTCGGGCCCAGGCAGTGGGCCGGCCTCGCGAACTACCGGCAGCTCATGCACGACTCGGAGTTCTGGGCGTCGATGTGGCACAGCCTCGCGCTTGTCGCGGCGATGGCGGTCATCCCGGCCGTGATCGGGCTGCTCGTGGCCGCCGCCCTGTTCGACGTGATCGCCAAGCGGTTCAGCCCGCGGGTGGCGAGCGTGCTGCGCGCGTGCATCTACCTGCCGCAGGTACTGCCGATCATCGTGGCCGCGATCGTGTGGGGCTGGATCCTCGATCCGCAGTACGGCGCGCTGAACGTCGCGCTCCGCGACGTCGGCCTTGGCTTCCTCGCGCACGACCTGCTCGGTGACCCGAACACCGCGCTGCTGACCGTGATGGCGGTGCTGATCTGGTTCCAGCTCGGCTACCCGGTAGTGATCTTCATGGCGGCGCTGCAGCGGACCGACCCGGCGCTTGGCGAGGCGGCCGAGATCGACGGTGCCACGTGGCGGCAGCGGCTGCTGCGGGTGACCGTGCCGCAGATCAGGCCGGAGATCTACGTGGTCCTGCTGACCTGCACGGTCGCGTCGCTGCGCGCGTTCGGCTGGATATACGCGCTGACCGGCGGCGGTCCAGGCGTGGCGACCCAGGTCCCGTCCTACTACTCGTACCAGAGCTTCTTCACTAACCTCGACGTCGGCTACGGGTCAGCGATCGCGACCGTGATGACGCTGATCATCCTGGTGGTGTCCGTGGTCTTCCTCTGGCTCCAGCGCAGGCACGCCGGATGAGCACCGTACTCGCGCGCCGCCGGGGCCCGGCCGCCTGGCTCACGCTGACCGCGCTCGTCGTCGTCGCCGTGGTCATCCTGATCCCGTTCGCGCTGATCGCGCTGAACGCGTTCAAGCCGCCGGCGGAGTACTCCGCGCACGGGCCGCTGAGCTTCCCCGACGGCTTCTATACCGGGGGGATCAAGACCTTCTGGGACACCGCCGACTTCGGCCGTGCGCTGTGGAACAGCATCCTGATCAGCGGCTCGGTCTGCGTCCTGGCGGTGCTGCTCTCGATACTGAACGCCTACGCCCTCGGCATCGGGCGGGTGAAGGGCAGGACCTGGATACTCGGCGCGTTCCTGATCGCGAACTTCCTGCCGCAGGAGGGGCTCGTCTACCCGCTGTACGACCTGGCGAAGGAGTTCGGACTCTACGACACCCAGCTCTCCGTCATCATCATCTTCACCGTCATCCAGGCGGCGTTCGGCACGTACCTGCTTTCCTCGGTGCTGAGCACCTTCCCGAGCGAGCTGCTCGAGGCGGCGCGCATGGACGGGGCGGGGCGGGCGCGCATCCTGTGGCGGGTGGTGGTGCCGGTCAGCCGGCCCACGCTCGGCGTCCTGCTCGTGTTCTTCTTCATCTGGACCTGGAACGAGTTCTTCCTGCCGCTGGTCTTCCTGGTCTCGAACCAGAACCAGACCGTGCCAGTCGCGCTCGGCACGCTGCAGGGCCAGCACATCATGAACCCGCTGACCACCAGCGGCGCGGCGCTGCTCGGGGTGTTCCCCACCATCATCTTCTTCCTCATCTTCCAGCGGACGCTGACCCGCGGCGTCACCGTCGGCGCCATCAAGTAACCGCACAAGAAAGGCAGACCCCGCGCATGAAGTTCACCGATGGCCGCTGGCTGCTGCGTCCCGGCGTTGAGGCGTTCCACCCGGTCGAGGTGCTCGACGCCGAGGCCGGCCAGGGGACGCTCACCGTCCTGGCCGCCGTCCGCCGGATCGGGCACCGGGGTGACCTGCTCAAGGGGCCGATGATCACGCTCACGCTGAGCGCCACCGCCCCGGACGTGATCGCGGTGCGCATCACGCACTTCACCGGGCAGGCGCGCCGTCCGCCCGCGTTCGCGCTTGACGAGACTGCGATGACAGCGGTCGCCGGCGGCGCGGTCCTTCCGCGAGGGCGAGTGGGCGGTGCTCACCTCGGGCGAGTTGTCCGCGCGGGTGCGGACGGGCGCGGACTGGCGGCTGGAGTTCCTGGCGGGCGGCCGGCTGCTCACCGCGAGCGACGCGGGCGCCGCGGCACTCATCAACACGGGGATCGTGACCACCGCGGCCAGCGCGCACGAGCCAGCGGGCGGCCACTACATGCGCGAGCAGCTCAGCCTGGACCCGGACACCGCCGTGTACGGGCTTGGCGAGCGGTTCGGCCCGCTGGTCAAGAACGGCCAGGTCGTCGACATCTGGAACGCCGACGGCGGAACCGGCAGCGAGCAGGCGTACAAGAACGTGCCGTTCTGCCTGACCAACGCGGGCTACGGCGTGTTCGTCAACGACCCGGGCCTGGTGTCCTTCGAGGTCGCCTCTGAGGCGGTCTCCCGGCTGCAGTTCAGCGTGCCCGGGCAGTCGCTTGAGTACCTGGTCATCTACGGCCCGGAGCCGAAGGCCATCCTGCGCAACTACACCGCGCTGACCGGGCGGCCGCCCGCGCTGCCCGCCTGGTCGTTCGGGCTATGGCTGTCCACCTCGTTCACCACGTCCTACGACGAGGCCACGGTCACCAGCTTCATCGACGGCATGGCGGAGCGCGGGCTCCCGCTCTCCGTCTTCCACTTCGACACGTTCTGGATGCGCGAGTTCCACTGGTGCGACTTCGAGTGGGACCCGCGGACGTTCCCCGACCCGGCGGGCATGCTGGCCAGGCTCAAGGCACGGGGCTTGCGGATCTGCGTCTGGATCAACCCGTACATCGCACAGCGGTCGGCGCTGTTCGACGAGGGCAAGGCGCAGGGCTACCTGCTGCGGCGGCGCTCTGGCGATGTCTGGCAGACCGACCAGTGGCAGCCGGGGATGGCCGTGGTCGACTTCACCAACCCGGCGGCGCGCGACTGGTACGCGGCCAAGCTCGACGCGCTGCTCGCCATGGGCGTCGACTGCTTCAAGTCCGACTTCGGCGAGCGCATCCCGGTCGACGACGTCGAGTACTTCGACGGCTCGGACCCCGAGCGGATGCACAACTACTACACCTACCTCTACAACCAGACCGTCTTCGAACTGCTGCGCAAGCGCCGCGGCGACGGAGAGGCCGTGCTGTTCGCGCGCTCGGCCACCGCGGGCTCGCAGCGGTTCCCCGTGCACTGGGGCGGCGACTGCGACGCGACGTTCGAGGCGATGGCGCAGATGCTGCGCGGCGGCCTCTCGCTCGGCCTGTCGGGCTTCGGTTACTGGAGCCACGACATCGGCGGGTTCGAGGGCACACCGGACGCCGCCGTGTACAAGCGGTGGATCGCGTTCGGACTGCTGTCCTCGCACAGCCGCCTGCACGGCAGCGGCTCCTACCGGGTGCCGTGGCTGTTCGATGAGGAGGCGGTGGACGTGCTGCGCACGTTCACCAGGCTCAAGCTGCGGCTGATGCCTTACCTGCTTGGCGCCGCGGGCCAGGCGGCCGCCGAGGGCATCCCGATGATGCGGGCGATGGCCCTGGCGTTCCCCGACGACCCGGGCTGCACGCACCTGGACCGTCAGTACATGCTCGGCGACGACCTGCTCGTCGCGCCGGTCTTGTCGGCCGACGGCGCGGTGTCGTATTACGTGCCGGACGGCACCTGGACCCACTTCCTGACCGGGGAGCGGGTCACCGGCCCGCGCTGGGTCACCGAGCGGCACGGGTTCCTCAGCGTGCCGCTGCTTGTGCGGCCAGGCGCGGTCATCCCGGTGGGCGCGGTCGACGACCGGCCGGACTACGACTACGCCGACGGCGTGACGTTGCGGCTGTACCAGATTCCCGACGGCGCCCGGGTGAGCACGGTCATCGCGGCCGGCGACCAGGAGTTCATCACCACCAGGGCGGGGAACGTGATCCGGGTCGAGGCCGCCACTGCCAGCGGCGACGCCGGCGGGGACTGGCAGGTCTGGCATGACGGGCGGATCATCCGCCGCGCGGCGGGCGCGGCGGAGTTCACCGTGTTACCCGCCAGGCAACGGCCGCCCGACTGCCTGCCACGCAACCGGGTGGCCGTTGCCTGAGGAGAGTAAGCCGCTTCCGTTCGGAAGACTCAAAGCTTTTATCCAGAACGGACGAGGCTGACTGCCTCGGTGAGATTCCTTTCTTCTGGTCGCACGGCCGCCCGGGTGGCCAGCACGAACTCGCGGTCCGCGTGCCGCCACTGCCCCGCGACGTGCAGGCCGGCGTCCGCGGCGGCGCCAAGCAGGGCAGCCGTGCCCATGCGAGCCCAGGGGAATTCCGGGCCGCGGCGGCCGTCGGGGTGTTCGAGGCAGGCGGTCAGCCGCTCGTCGATGTTGCCAGGCTCGGCCTCGATCAGCATCCGGCCGTCCGGTGCGAGCAGCTTGGCGCAGCGGCGCAGGAGACGGGTGGGCAGGCCGCCGATGCCGATGTTGCCGTCCGCGAGTAGCACGGTGGCCCACCGGCCCTGCCCTGGCAGCGGATCGAACACCGAGCGGAGCAGGGCGGGCGCGCCGGCCTCGCGGGTCCTGGCCACCGCGGCCCGGGAGATGTCCACGCCGAGCGCCGGAATCCCGCGCTCGGTCAGGGCCACGGTCAGCCGCCCTGGGCCGCAGCCCACGTCGAGGACCGGGCCGCGGCAGTGCCTGAGCAGTTCCTCGTCGGCGGCATCGGGCGGCGCGCACCACCGGGACACCTGGAGCGGCAGCGCGCGGCCGTCGGCGGTCCGCAGGGCAAGCGCCGCGGCCTGCTCGCACTGTGCGTCCAGGGAGAGTGCCTCCTCGTACAGGGCGATCGCTCCCGCCCTCATGCGGTTGCCCCGAGCGCGTTCTTCGCGATGACGTCCTCCTCGGTGGGGGCCGGTCCCCCGCTGCCGGCCGGGCTTAGGACAGCGGCGAGTTCCCGCGCCCGCGCGGCGAAACGGCTCCCCGGTGCCTGGAGTGCCACGGCCACGGCATCCGCTGCCGTGTCGACGTCGCGCAGCTGCGGCAGGTCGGCGACGCGCAGCCCCGCCGCGAGCAGCCGGGCACGCTGGATCGCGCCGGTGCTCGCGGTCGACATGGGGACGCCGCGCAGCAGGGCGGGGTCAGGCACGCGCAGGCCGAGCGCCCAGAATCCGCCGTCGGCGGCCGGGCCGAACACGGCGTCGGCGCCCTGCCAGTCCACGGTGAGCAGATCTTGGGTGACCTGCGGCGTGTCCATGCCGATCAGCAGCGCCGGGCCGCGGACGGCGGCGAAGGCGTTCGCGAGGCGCTCGTCGAGCGGGCCGCCGCACTGCGGCACGATGTCGAACCCCGGTGGCAGCCACGGGCCAGGCTCGCCGTCCAGGACAAGCACCCGCCGCCTGGCGGGCACCGCCGCCGCGGTGTGCAGCGTGTCGGCGAGCGCGGCCTCGGCGAGCGCGGCGGCCTGCTCGTGCGTGCAGGGCGGCACCAGGCGCGTCTTGACCCGTCCAGGCACTGGCTGCTTCGCGATGACGAGCAAGGTGGTAACCGGTTCCGGCGCGGGAGCGGTCACTGGGCGAATACCTGGCTCATGTCCCGCACGGTCCGCACGCAGCCGCCCACGGTGCCTGTCACCTTGGACTTCCCGATGCGGGGGAGGTAGGTCACCTCGACCTCAGACACCCGCCAGCCGGCGGCGGCCGCGTTCATGACCATCTCAAGCGGGTACCCGAACCGCCGGTCGGCGAGGTTCAGGCTGAGCAGCGCCTCCCGGCCCGCCGCGCGCATCGGCCCCAGGTCACGGACGCCAAGTCCCGTGCGGCGGCGGACCCGCCGCGCCAGTTCCCAGTTGGCCAGCCGCGCGGGCAGCGGCCAGGCGTCCCTCTGCTCCGTACGCCTCCGGCCGAGGACCAGGTCGGCCTGGCCGGCCAGCAGCGGCGCGGTCAGCAGCGGGAACTGCTGCGGGTTGAGGCTGCCGTCGCAGTCGCAGAAGCACACCAGGTCGCTGGTCGCCGCCAGCAGGCCAGCATGGGCGGCGGCCCCGAAGCCCCTAGCCGACTCGGCCACCACGGTCGCGCCGAGCGACTTCGCGACCTCGCCTGAGCCGTCGGTGGAGCAGTTGTCCACGACGATGGGGCGGAAGCCGGCGGGCATCCTGTCAAGAATCCACGGCAATGCCTGCGCCTCGTTCAGGCACGGCAAGATCACGTCAACGGTCACGGGTGAGACGTTATTACCAATGTGGCCCAGGGATTGCCGTAAGCGCCTTACGAAACGGAGAACAAAAACCGTGGGCTGTCGCGAGTGATTTCACCGGGTGCCAGGGAAAGCAGTTATTACAATCTGAAGAAATATCTCGCGACAATGCCCGGGCCGGCGCCTGGCCGCTCCTGCCCGTCTTACCCGCTGCCGTCAGGCCGGCGCACCCGTCAGGCCGGCCTGCAGCCGTCAGGCCGGCACCCGGCCGGCTGGCCTACGTCCGGCGGGCACGGTGGCGAACTCCGCGACCCCCTTGGCGAACGGGACGGCCGCCCGCCACCCCAGTTCCCGCGCGATGCGGTCGCTGGACGCGGTGACGTGCCGGACGTCGCCGAGCCGGTACTCGCCGGTGATAACGGGACGCGGCCCGCCGTAGGCGGCGGCCAGCGTCGACGCGAGCTGGCCCACGGTGCGCGGGGTGCCGCTGCCCACGTTGTAGGCGCGCAGGGCGCCGGGACCGCCAGGGACGGCCGGGCCGCCGACCGCCTCGATCGCGGTGACGGTGGCGTCGGCCACGTCACGGACGTGCACGAAGTCCCGCAGCTGGGCGCCGTCTTCGAAGACCCGCGGCGCGTGGCCTGCCTCCAGGGAAGAGCGGAAGAACGAGGCCACCCCGGCGTACGGCGTGTCGCGGGGCATGCCCGGGCCGTACACGTTGTGGTAGCGCAGCGCCACCGCGTGCCCCTCCGTCGCCCTGGCCCATGACCCGGCGATGTGCTCCTGCGCGAGCTTGGTGGCGGCGTAGACGTTGCGCGGCCCGAGCGGCGCTTCCTCGGGGACCAGCTCAGGTGACAGCGGCTCGCCGCAGCGCTCGCAGCGCGGCTCGAACCTGCCCGCGTCGAGGTCGGCGGCCTGCCGCGGCGGCGGCGTGGCGGCCAGCCCGTGCCCGGCGCACGAGTAGGCGCCCTCGCCGTAGACGACCATCGACGAGGCCATGACCAGCCGTCTGGCTCTGGCGCGGGCCATCCCGGCGAGCAGGACCGCGGTCCCGAGGTCGTTGCAGCCGGCGTACAGCGGCGCGTCGTCGAAGTCGACGCCGAGCCCGACCATCGCGGCCAGGTGGCAGACCACGCTGATGCCGCGCAGCGCGTCGTCGACCGTTTGCGCGTCGCGGACGTCGCCGTGCACGAACTCGAAGCCGTGATCACCGGAGAAGGCGGGGACGCCGCCTGGGTGGACGCACGGCAGCAGCGCGTCGAGCACCCGCACCTCATGACCCGCGCTCGCAAGCGCCTCGACGACATGGGATCCGATGAAGCCGGCACCGCCGGTGACCAGGACACGCATGGCCCGAGATTATGGACATCCCCGGCTGGGTGGTCCGCGGCGCCATGGTTTTTCATAAATTCGTAAGATCTTGATTGGTCCTCAGTTCGTAAGGTGAATTCCCTGCGACGCCCTGGGCGGATGCCGTGTAATACCTGGCATGACCCTCAGCATTCCGGGCATCCTGCCGCGCCCGGGCGACGCCGCCGAGCGGGCCATTGACGGGCCGCCACCGCGGCAGCGGGCGCCCCGTGCCGCGCAGTTGGCCGCGGCGCTGGCCGGCCTCGTCGCGATCGGCGCCTTCCTGTTCGTCGCGCTGAGCCGGCTTGGCTACCCGTTCGCCGTCGACTCGCTTGAGGGCAACTCGCTCGTCGAGGTGCACCGCATCCTGGCCGGCCAGTCGCTGTACCCGGCACCGACCGTCGGGTACGTCCCCGACGGGTACACGCCGCTCTACTTCTACGTGGCGGCGGGCGCGGCCCGCGTGCTCGGCGTTTCCTACCTGCCGCTGCGGCTGGTGTCCCTGGTGTCCGCGCTCGCCTGCTTCGCGCTGCTCGCCCGGCTGGTCCAGCGCGAGACAGGCAGCATCGCGGCCGGGACCGGCGCCGCGGGCGTGTTCGCCGCGACCTACTTCGCCACGGGCACGTGGTTCGACACCGCCCGGGTCGACTCGCTCTTCCTCGCGCTCAGCATCGGCGGCCTGTACGCCGCCCGTTGGATGCGCGGCACGGGCGGCGCCGTCGCCGCCGGGCTGCTGCTCGCCGCGGCGGCGCTCACCAAGCAGACCGCGCTGGCCGAAGGGGTCGCGGTGATCGCCGTGCTGCTGACCGGCCCGCGCCGCCGGCTCGGCTGCGTCACCGCGCTCACCGAGGTCGCCGTCTTCGGCATCAGCACGCTCGGGCTTCGGCTGACCAGCGGAGGCTGGTACACCTTCTACGTCTTCAGGCAGATGAGCGAGCAGTCGCTTGTCCCAGGCAACTTCAGCTGGTTCTGGACGGCCATGCTGACCATCATGGGCCTGGCCGCCTGCGCCGCCCTGATCGGCGCGCGCCGGGTGCCCCGCGAACTGCTGGCCGGCTGTGCCGCGCTGGCGGTCGAGGGCTTCGTCGCCCTGATGAAAACCGGCGGCGCCGTCAACGACGTGCTGCCCGCGTACCTCGCCGTGGCGCTCCTCGCCGGCCTGGCGCTCGGCAGCAGTTCGACCCGGTGGGTCACCACGGCGTCCGGCGTGCTCGTCCTCGCCCAGTCGGTCATCCTGCTGGCAAGCTGCCACCCGTCCAACGCGATCCCCACCAGCGCCGACCGCGCCGCCGGTGAGCGGCTGGTCGCGGGCATGCGGGCGCTCGGCGGCGACGTCGCCGTCCCCGCCGAGCCCGCCATGAGCCTGCTGGCGGGAATGGCGCCGGCCGCGCACCCGCAAGCGGTGGCCGACGTGCTGCACGCCACCGACAGGACCGCGATCTTGAGCTTCCGTATCAGCGCACAGAAAGCGATCACCACGTACAAGTTCAGCGCCATCATCGACGATGCCCCAGGGCCGCCGCTATTCAACCCGCACGCCCTCCACCTGGACTACCAGCAGTGCGCGCAACTGCCCGCGCTGCTCATCCCGGTCGCGGGGCACAGCGCCAGGCCCGCCGTGGTCTGGATTCCCAAGAGCGTTTCCTGCCAGGCCGCTCTCAGCATCCTGGGCGGCGGTAAGGCGGTCGGCTCGTGAGGTCGCGGGTGACGGATCCCTCGCTCATGACCGATCCAGCAGGTCCTCCCGGGCCGTTCCGCCGGTCGTTCTGGCGCAGCCCGATCCGGGGCCCCTGGCTGACCTCGGTATTCGGGCTGATGCTGCTGGTGTCCATCCCCGTGATGTTCGTGACCGGCCTGCTCTCGTATGCCGCTTACAACCCGGGCCTCGACCCGATCAACGACACGACACCGGGCAAGGGCCTGCTCGGCTTCTACCTGTTCTCCTGGCCAACGAATCCAGTCTGGCTCTACCGGGTCACCCAGGGCACCCACGTCACGCTGGGGTTGACGCTGGTGCCGATCGTGCTGTTCAAGCTGTGGTCGGTGCTGCCGAAGCTGTTCGAGTGGCCGCCGCTGCGCTCGCCCGCGCACGCGCTGGAACGGCTGTCGCTGTTCCTGCTGGTCGGGGGCGCGGTCTTCGAGTTCGCGACGGGGATCTTGAACATCCAGACGTGGTACCCGTTCCCGACCTCCTTCTACACGCTGCACTTCTACGGTGCCTGGGTGTTCATCGCCGGCTTCGCCGTCCACGTGCCGCTCAAGCTGCCCACCATGATCAGGGCGCTGCGCAGCCGAAGCTTCTGGGGGGAACTGCGGACGAACCTCACCCAAACGCGCCCGGAGCCAGCGGACGCGGGGTACCTGGCGCCCGTGGCGCCCGGCGTTCCGACGATCTCCCGGCGCGGCGCGCTGGCCTTCGCCGGCGCGGGCGCTGGCCTCGTCGCGGCGCTGTCGGTGGGGCAGTCCCTTGGCGGGTCACTGCGGCGGACCGCGCTGCTCGCGCCGCACAACCAGCAGGTCAGTGGCAGCACCGCCGGCGATTTCCAGGTGAACAATACGGCCCGCAACGCGGGGATCATCGCGGCGGATACGGGGGAAACCTGGCGGCTCGCCGTCGCGGCCGACGGCCAGGCGGGCCGGAAACCCGTGATGCTGAGCCGGGCCGACCTGCTCCGGATGGAACAGCACACCGCCAGCCTGCCCATCGCGTGCGTCGAGGGCTGGTCCACCGATAACCAGGCATGGACCGGCGTCAGGCTGCGCGACCTCGCCGCGCTGGCGGGCGTCACCCGCCCGTCGAGCGTCTTCGTGACGTCACTGCAGCACGGCGGGGGATTCAACAAGGCGGCGCTGTCCGCGGGGCAGATCATGGACCAGGACTCGCTGCTCGCCCTGCGGGTCAACGGCGCGGACCTCACGCTCGACCACGGCTACCCGGCCCGGGTGATCGTGCCCGCCTGCCCCGGTGTGCACAACACCAAGTGGGTCTCCACCATGACCTTCCGGAGCTGATATGCGCTGGTTCGCCCGCTGGTACGGTGCCAACCCGCTGCACCTGCTCACCCTGGTCGGCTGCTTCGCGCTCGCCTGGTACGCCGGGGGCGGGCTGCTGCACGGCAAGCCCGTCGGCGTGGCCGTCTGGTTCGCGGGCGCGGTCATCGGCCACGACCTGATCCTGATGCCGCTGTACGCGCTCGCCGACAAGTCGGTGATGGCGGTCTTCAGGCATCGCCCGCCGAAACTGCCGACGGTGCCCTGGATCAACTACCTGCGCGTCCCCGTCGTGCTTTCCGGCCTGCTGCTGCTGATCTGGTTCCCGCTGATCTTCAAGATTCCCTCGCATTTCCCGCGCACCACGGACCTGTCGCTCGACCCCTACCTCGGGCACTGGCTCGCCGTGACCGGAGCGCTGTTCCTGCTGTCCGCCACCGCGCTCGCGGTGCGGCTCGGGGTGCGCGCTGGCCGCGGCGGGCGGGCGGCGCCGAGGCACGGCGAGGGAACCGCCGACCTTCCTCAGCAGGTGCCTGCTGGTTATCCGGAAGAGCCCTGGTATCCAGAAGAGCCGCGTTATCCAGAAGAGCCGTGGTATCCCGGAGAGCCGTCGTATCCCGCAGAGCCCCGCTATCCCCAAGAGCGGCGCTATCCCGAGCAGCCGCGCTATCCCCAAGAGCCGCGCTATCCCGAGCCGGGATACCCCGACAGCCGGGATACCCCGAGCAGCCGTGGTACCCCGAGCAGCCGCGCTACCCCCAAGAGCCGCGGTATCCCGAGCAGCCGCGGTATCCCGAGCAGCCGCGGTATCCCGAGCAGCCGCGGTACACGCGGGATGAGCCGAACTCGGCGCCGCCCTACTGGCAGCGCGGCGGATGAGCGGGCGTGGCTCAGAGCTACGCGAGCTGCCAGTAGGTCGTGTAGCGCTGGTGGACTACGTCGCAGACCGGAATGAGTGGGATGGGGCGGGCGTCGCCCTTGGTGCCGAAGGACCCCTGTGCTTCGAAGGCCAGGGGCGACGCGCTCACCTGCCGGACGGAAGACGGGTCGAGGGCCGGCATGCGCGCGGCGTCGCCCGTCAGGGCGGCCAGGACGACAGGGCCGTAGGCGAGCGAGGCGACCCGCGCGCTGTCGGGCGCTTGCCGCACTGCCAGGCCGATGCCGAAGGAGACCTGGAGCTCATCGCCCGGCCGCCACGCGCGCGTGACCTCGACGGCCGCCGGCCGGGACGGCAGGTCTTGCGGTCGCCCGTTCAGGGTCGCCGACGCGGTCGTGGCCCAGGCGGGAACGCGGACTCTCAGCGTCATTGAGCCGGTGCCCGCCTCGACCGCGAGAGTTGTCGCGGGGACCGCGGGGATGCTTGTCGCCTGGCGGAGCGTCAGTCCGTCAGCGCGGACCCGCGAGGGGATGAAGAGGTTGACGCGGAGTGCGCCGTCGGGGTCCCTGGTGTAGATCGTGTCGGTGAAGCGGGTCGGTGTCTCCAGGCCGGTCGCGGTGTCGCAGGTGAACGTGTCGTAGTCGGTCGCGAAGACGTTCTCGTCGGCACCGGGGAAGTAGTTGGACGGGACCTGCTTGTGCGCGCCAGGCGACAGGCCCGTGTAGTAGGCGACGAAGCCGTGCGGTGAGCCTGGGTCCTGGGTGCCGAGCATGTGGTTGACGAGGGTGCGCTCGTAGTAGTCCATGTAGGCCGCGCTGCCCGGCGCGTGGAAGTGCAGGAGCCTGGTGAGCTTCAGCATGTTGTAGCTGACGCAGCCCTCGCAGTTGTAATTCGAGAGCGCGCCGGCGACCACGTCAGGCGGTCCCCAGACCTCGCCGTTGCCCATGCCGCCGATGGCGTACGAGTGGTGGGCGGTCGAGATGCGCCAGAAGTTGACCGCCGCGTTCCAGTACTTCTCGTTCCCTGTCTCTTCCGCCAGGCGCAGGGCCGCGGTGACCTTCGGCGTCGAGACGTTGCACTGCGCCCCCTCGAGAGGGTCGATGTTGGCGGCCAGGGGGTCGAGGAACCGCGCGTGGTAGAAGCGCTCCGCCGTCTTCAGCGTCGCCGGGTCCCTGGTGATCGCGTAGAGGTTGGCGAGGGCCTCAGGCAAGCCGCCGAACTCGGTCCGGAGGATCGCCTGCATGTGCTGGTAAGACAGGTTCCTGGTGCGGCGGTCGACCCACCCGGCAAGCCGGGACGCCACGTCAAGCGCCTGGGTGTTCCCGGCCAGTTGGAACTGGTCGATAAGCCCGGCCAGGTACTTGTGGATCATGTAGTACGGTGACCAGACCCGGTTCACCTGGCCGTCCTCCAGCCACGTGAAGTACTGCTCGGGAAATGCCGAGAGGTACCCGGCGCTGTAGCCAGCCCGCGGCGCCCTGGCTTGCATGCTCGCTAGCTGGGCGACGAGGTAGTCGCCCTTGGCCTGCAGCGCTCGCCGGACGGGGTCATCCGCGGTCGTGCCGGTGCCCGCGTAGGCCCACGCGAGCGCCGACAGCAGGTGGCCCGTCACGTGGCCGCGGATCATCGAGGTGGGGCTTTCCCAGCCGCCGATGGGCATGGCCCGCGCGGGGAGCCCGTAGTTGATACGGAAGCTGCGCAGCATCCGGTCGGGGTCGAGGAAGAGCAAGTAGGCGAGGTTCCGCTGCTGGTTGCCCTGGAACGGGCCGCCGAGGAGGCGGACGTCGGCCCGCGGCACCGCTGCCGTCCGGCCGGCGGTGCCGTCTGGGGCGTAGGTCGCGTCGGGAGTGTAAGCGTTGAGGGCACTGGGACGGAGGCTCACGGGCTGGGCGTCGGCCACGCCCAGGTAGGCGGCACCTCCCGCGAGGATCGCCGCGGCCCCGAGCACGGTGAGCGCTTCCCTGCGCCGCAGTGGCACACCTGTCACCCTGGGTGCCTCCTGCCCTGCGCCAGACGGCCGCTCCCCCATTCTACGAATCGTGACCGAGTTGTTCCAGTACTCACATGGTGGCGATGAGCCGCTCGACCCGCTCGTCCACCGGGCTGAACGGGTCCTTGAGCAGGACGGTCCGCTGCGCCTGGTCGTTGAGCTTGAGGTGCACCCAGTCGACGGTGAAGTCACGCCCCTTCTCCTGGGCGCGGCGGATGAACTCGCCACGCAGCTTGGCGCGGGTCGTCTGCGGCGGAATCGACTTGGCCGCGAAGATGTCCAGGTCCCGGCTGACCCGCTCCACGGCGCCCCGCTGCTGCAGCAGGTAGTACAGGCCCCGGCCGCGGCGCACGTCATGGTAGGCCAGGTCGAGCTGGGCGATCCGGGGAGCCGAGAGCGGGAGGCCGTGCACGGCACGGTACCGCTCGATCAGCTGGTACTTGGTCACCCAGTCGATCTCGCGGGCGATCTTGTCGAGGTTCCCTGTCTCGATTGCCTGAAGCGTCCGCTCCCACATCTCCAGCACCCGCTCGCTGACCGCGTCAAGCCCGTTCCTGCTGGTGAGGTCCCGCGCGCGGGCAAGGTACTCGTACTGGATCTCCAGCGCGCTCATCTCGCGCCCGTTCGCCAGGCGCACCGGGACGCGGCCGGTCATGTCCCGGCTGACCTCGCGGATGGCGCGGACCGGGTTGTCCAGCGTCATGTCCCGCGGCACGACCCCGGCCTCGATCATCCGCAGCACGAGGTCGGTGGTCCCGACCTTGAGCAGCATCGTGGTCTCGCTCATATTGGAGTCGCCGACGATCACGTGCAGGCGACGGAACCGCTCGGCGTCGGCGTGCGGCTCGTCCCTGGTATTGATGATCGGCCGGGACCGGGTGGTGGCCGACGACACGCCTTCCCAGATGTGCTCGGCGCGCTGGCTGACGCAGTACACCGCACCGCCCGGCGTCTGCAGCACCTTCCCGGCGCCGCAGATCATCTGCCTGGTGACCAGGAACGGCGTCAGGATGCCGGTCAGCCGCTCCAGGTCCTCCTGCCGGGGGACCAGGTAGTTCTCATGGCAGCCGTAGGAGTTCCCTGCGGAGTCGGTGTTGTTCTTGAACAGGTAGATGTCGCCGGCGATCCCCTCCTCGCGCAGCCGGCGTCTCGGCGTCGATCATCAGTTCTTCAAGTACCCGCTCGCCCGCCTTGTCGCGGGCGACCAAGTCGACCAGGTTGTCGCACTCGGGGGTCGCGTACTCGGGATGGCTGCCCACGTCGAGATAGAGGCGTGCGCCGTTGCGCAGGAAGACGTTACTGCTTCGTCCCCAGGACACCACGCGCCGGAAGAGGTAGCGCGCTACCTCGTCGGGAGACAGGCGCCGTTGCCCGCGGAAGGTGCAAGTGAGGCCGTATTCAGTCTCAACTCCGAATATCCGCCGGTCCACACCCCCAAAGTACGTGCCTCCGTGACTGGTGTCATCCAGGAGGGCTAAGAAGAGGTCGCGGCGCAACGGCAAGCTGCCTCACCTGACAATTCTTGCCGGTCTCTTGCCAGGGTCGCCGTGAGCGTTGCCGGCGGCCGAGCGCGAACGTAGCTTCTGGACCCAGAAGGCTTCGATGAGAGGACGTTCATGCTCTTGATCCTCGCCGTCGCGGCCGCCGCCGGGTGGCTTGCCCTGTGGGCGGTGCTCGCCGGCCGCACCTCGCCTGGCACGGCTCAGGCCCAGGGCGGAGTGCCGCCGCGGCCTGCCGGGTCGGAGCCGCCGGCCGTGGTCAGCCTCCTCGCCGGGCGCCTGGCTGCCCTCGGTTACCCGGCCACCCTGCTTGACCTGGCGGCGCGCGGGTGGTTCCGGCTTGAGCCCCGCGCGGACGGGCGGGTGATGTGCGTGCTCGGGAAGCACCTGCCAGGCGCGGAGCTCACCGCCTATGAGCGCCGGGCTTATACCCAGTTGGTGACCCGCGCCTGCGGCCGCCCCGACGTGCCGGCGGAGGCGCTGTCGGACGGCTTCGCGGGCACGCCCACCGGGCGCGACGGCACGATGAAATCCGGCAGGGATGCCTTCATGGAGGCGTTCAACCGCGACGTGATCGAGGACTCGCGCAGCCGCGGGCTCACCCGCCCCAGGCTGAGCGAGGCCGCGGGATGCCTGCTCTGGCTCGCCGCGCTCCTCCCGGCCATCGCCCTGGGCCTGGCATTGCGCGCCGACCGGGGCTACGCCTACTGGGTACCCGTCGCGGGCTTCGTCACGTTGTGCGCGCTGACCGGCGTCGCGGTCAAGGGCGAGAAGCTGACGCCGGCTGGCCGCGCCGCGCTGCGCGCCTGGCGGGCTAGCTGCACGGTATCTGCCACCACGGGGCCCGTCACCGCGGGGTACGCCGCCGCGCGCCCGGGCGGCGGCGCGACGGCCGGGACCCGCATGCCCGCCGGGTGGCCGCGGCGCGAGATCGCGTACGCCGCCGCGCTCGGCCGGGCACGGGCGGCGGTGAAGCTGTTCTCGCCCGCGAACGGCAAGCCGGCGAAGGCGATCTGGTCGGGCTACAGCGGGCAATGGCGCCAGATCACGATCGGCGACCCCCAGCCGCGAAGCTGGATACAGGCCGGCGGCACCGGGCTGGCGATACTGGCCGTCGTGCTTGCCGCCCTGCTCCCGCCCACCCTGGCGACCGCGGTGATCGCGCACGGGGAGCTGCGTGCGGCGGCGTTCGGCGTGCTGGCCTGCGACGTCTTGATCGCGGCGAGCCTGCTCGCCAAGGACGCCGCCGTCCCCGCCTTCGCCGAGTTCGACGGGCTTGTGGTCGAGGCATGGACAGAAGAGGAGTCAGGGGAGAACTCGAGCACCACGCACTGGTGCCTGGCGATCGACGATGGCGTACGCGACCAGGCCTGGGCATTTACCGTCACGGCCGAGCAGTACCGCACGTACACCGCCGGCACGCTAGTGCACGCCCAGGTAGACCCGCGCGGCAACAGGCTGCTGGTGATCCGTAGCTAGATCGGGGCCTCCAGGCGCGCGGCCTCGGCCGAGTCGTCGTCCAGCTTGGTCTGGGACTCTCGTTCGGCCGCGACCCGGGCGAGGTAGCGGTCGACCTCGCGCTTTTTCGCCTCGTCGGTCCAGTCGAGCAGGCCCGCCATCAGGTCGGCGACCTCCGGTGCCGCCGCGACGCCGCGGTCCCACGCCTCGATCGAGATGCGGGTGCGGCGGGTGAGCACGTCCTGCAGGTGCAGGGCGCCCTCGTGGGTGACCGCGTACTTAGCCTCGACCGCGAGGTAGTCGTCCGCGCCGGGCAGCGGCGCCGCCAGTGACGGGTCGGCGCGGAGCATGGCGAGGAGGTCGTTGACGCACGCGCCGTACCGGTTGAGCAGGTGCTCGACCCGGGCGACGTGGATGCCGAAGGTCGCCGCGAGTGCCCGGCGCTGGTTCCACAGCGGCCGGTAGCCGTCGGCGCCGACTAGCGGCAGCTCGGCCGTGCACGAGTCGGGAACCCTGGCGTCCATGGTGCGGACGGCCTCGTCCACCGCGTCGGCGGCCATCACCCGGTAGGTGGTGAACTTCCCGCCGGCGACCACGACGAGGCCGGGCACCGGGTGCCCGACGACGTGCTCGCGCGACAGCTTGGACGTGGACTCCTCCTCGCCGGAAAGCAGCGGGCGCAGGCCGGCGTAGACGCCCTCGACGTCCTCGCGGGTGAGCGGCGAGCTCAGCACGGAGTTCAGGTGCCCGAGCAGGTAGTCGATGTCCTGCGCGGTTGCCGCCGGGTGGTCCTTGGCCAGATCCCAGTCGGTGTCGGTGGTGCCGATGATCCAGTGCCGTCCCCACGGGATGACGAACAGGACGCTCTTCTCCGTCCGCAGGATGAGGCCCGTGCTCGACGGCAGCCGGTCGCGCGGCACCACGAGGTGGATGCCCTTGGACGCGCGGACGTGGAACTGGCCGCGGGTGTCGGCCATCGCCTGCGTGTCGTCGGTCCACACGCCGGTGGCGTTGATGACCTGCTTGGCCCGGACCTCGAACTCCGCGCCGGTCTCCAGGTCGGTGACCCGGGCGCCGGTAACCCGCTCGCCCTGGCGCAGGAAGCCGGTCACCTTGGCCCGGTTCGCCGCCAGCGCGCCGAACGACGCCGCCGTCCGCACCACGGTCATCGTGAACCTGGCGTCGTCCTCCTGGGCGTCCCAGTACTGAATGGCGCCGGTGAGCGAGTCCTTGCGCAGGCACGGCGCCTCGCGCAGGGCCTGCCCCCGGGTCAGGTGCCGGTGGTGGTGCAGCCCGTGGGCGGTGCCCGAGGTGTAGGCCATCGCGTCGTAGAGCGCCACCCCGGTCCCGGCGTAGGCACGCTCCCACACCCGGTGCTGCAGCGGGTACAGGAAGGGCACCGGCTTCACCAGGTGCGGCGCGATCCGGTCGAGCAGCAGGCCGCGCTCCCGCAGCGCCTCCCTGACCAGGCCGAAGTCGAGCATCTCCAGGTAGCGGAGGCCGCCGTGGATCAGCTTGCTCGACCGGCTTGACGTGCCGCTCGCCCAGTCCCGCTCCTCCACGATCGCGGTGGTCAGTCCGCGGGTGACCGCGTCGAGCGCGCTCCCCGCGCCGACGACGCCACCGCCGATGACGAGTATGTCGAGCTCATTCTCGGCCATCCGGGCAATCGCCTCGCGCCGCCCGGCCGGCGATAGCGCCGTCACTGCAAGCCTCTCCCTTCCTCGGGGGGCACGGGGGTCGTTCCCCCGGAGAAATCGTCGCTGGTCCTAATACTCTAATTTTGCGTTCCACGAGGGAAATTGCTTAGCAGCAAGGGCAAAATTAGAGTATTCGTCAGTCGACCTCTACCCAGTTCAGCGTGCGCTCCACCGCCTTCTTCCAGCCGCGGTAGCCGTCGGCCCGCTGCTCTTCCGTCCACGTCGGGAGCCAGCGCTTGGACTCGTTCCAGTTGGCGCGCAGTTCCTCGGTGGTGGACCAGAAGCCGGTGGCCAGGCCCGCCGCGTACGCGGCGCCGAGCGCGGTGGTCTCGGCGACGACGGGCCGGCTGACCGGCACGCCGAGGACGTCGGCCTGCAGCTGCATGCACAGGTCGTTGGCGGTGACGCCGCCGTCGACCTTGAGCACCTCCAGGTGCACGCCTGAGTCCTGCTCCATCGCCTCGCTGACGTCGCGGCTCTGGTAGCAGATGGCCTCGAGCGTGGCCCGGGCGAGGTGGGCGTTGGTGTTGTACCGCGACAGCCCGACGATCGCGCCGCGGGCGTCGCTGCGCCAGTACGGCGCGAACAGGCCGGAGAACGCGGGCACGAAGTAAATGCCGCCGTTGTCGCTGACCTGGCGGGCCAGTGGCTCGACCTCGGCGGCGCCGGAGATGATGCCGAGCTGGTCGCGCAGCCACTGCACCGCCGACCCGGTGACGGCGATCGAGCCTTCGAGCGCGTAGATCGGCTTGTTCTCGCCGAACTGGTAGCACACGGTCGTGAGCAG
Organism: uncultured Actinomycetota bacterium; assembly: GCA_963759545.1. Classification (GTDB taxonomy): domain Bacteria; phylum Actinomycetota; class Actinomycetes; order Streptosporangiales; family Streptosporangiaceae; genus Trebonia. The sequence goes on along the minus strand of CAVXAB010000043.1, from coordinate 45,453 downwards.
GCCGTTCTTGCTGCGGACGACCTCCTCGCCGGTGTTGAGCAGCATGAAGTTGCCGGTGCCGTAGGTGTTCTTCGCCTCGCCGGGCGTGAAGCAGACCTGGCCGACGGTGGCGGCCTGCTGGTCGCCGAGGTCGCCGGTGAGCGGGACGCCGGCCAGCGCCGCCAGGCCGGTGAGCTCGCCGTACCCGCCGGGCGCGGAGGAGGGCCTGATGGTGGGCAGCATCTGCCGTGGGATGCGGAAGAACGACAGCAGCTCCTCGTCCCAGTCCAGGGTCTCCAGGTTCATCAGCATGGTGCGGCTGGCGTTCGTCGGGTCGGTGACGTGCATGCCGCCGTTGACGCCGCCGGTCAGGTTCCAGATGACCCAGCGTGTCGGTGTTGCCGAAGACGGCCTCGCCGCGGTCCGCCGCTTCCCTGACCCCGTCGACGTTCTCCAGGATCCACTGGATCTTCCCGCCGGAGAAGTAGGTCGCGGGCGGCAGGCCCGCCTTGCGCCGGATGACGCCGCCGCGCTCGTCGCGGTCAAGCGCGCTGGCGATCCGGTCGGTGCGCGTGTCCTGCCAGACGATGGCGTTGTAGTAGGGACGGCCCGTCTTCGGGTTCCAGACGACCGCGGTCTCGCGCTGGTTGGTGACGCCGAGCGCGGCCAGGTCCGCCGCGACCAGCCCGGCGTTGTTCAGCGCGGTCTGGACGACGGCGGCGGTGCGCTCCCAGATCTCGACCGGGTTGTGCTCCACCCAGCCGGCCTGCGGCAGGATCTGCTTGTGCTCAAGCTGGTGCTTGCCGACCTCGTTCCCGGAATGGTCGAAGATCATGAACCGGGTGCTTGTGGTCCCCTGGTCGACGGCGGCGACGTAATCCGGCATGCCAACCTCCTTCTTAAGTCAGGCTCTCTATCGGTTCTGGCGTCTTTGCTCAGACCCTTTGCCCGGCCCCGCGCGTAACTCGCGGGTCCTGTGGGCGGGAGTCTCGGACTCGTCCGGCTGCCGGGTCCCCGGGATCGTACCCTCGCCTTGCGCGCCCGTCCCTGGCTCCGCCGGCCGACTTTCCGGGATAGGCCCCTCGACTTCCTCGGCCATCTTGAGCCTGGCGTGCAGGACGTCGCCGATGAACAGGTCGTAGAGGAGGACGCCGATGACGCCTCCGATCAGCGGCCCCACGATGGGTATCCAGAAGTAGCCGGTGAAATTGAGACCGACCGAATGGTAGGTGCCAGGAAGGGCCACCTGGCCCCAGCCGGCGACCCAGGCGAACAGCCGGGGGCCGAAGTCACGGGCCGGGTTGATCGCGTAGCCCGCATTCGGCCCGTAGGACATGCCGATCGCGGCCACGGCCAGGCCGATGGCGAGCGGCGCCAGGTTGGACCCGACCGCGGTGTTCCGCAGGTCGATCAGCGCCACGACGAAGATCAGCAGGAACGCCGTGCCGACGACCTGGTCGATCAGCGGCCCGCCGTAGCCGCCGTGGAAGTACCCGGCGGGGAACGTGGCGAAGATCGAGTATGTCGCGAGAGCCGAGCCCCCGCTCCTCGGCGTCCTGTTGAGGAGGTTGAACTGGTCGATCGCGTTGAAGTACACGAGGAACACCAGCGCGGCGCCGACGAACGCGCCGATGACCTGGGCCGCCATGTACGGCAGGACCTTCATCCAGGGGAACTTGCGCCGCACCGCGAACGCCAGCGTCACCGCCGGGTTGATGTGGGCGCCGCTCACGCCGCCCGCCACCCAGACCGCGAAGGCGACGGCCATCGCCCAGCCCCAGGTGATCAGCAGCCAGTCGCCGGCCGCGTTGAAGATCGTCAGTGGTCCCGCGGTCCGGCCGGACCCCGGCAGGCCGGCCACGGCCACGGCGACCACGCCGTCGCCGAAAGCTATCAGGACGAACGTCCCAAAGAACTCGGAGAGCAACTCGCCCCAAAGGCCCGAAATGCGGCCTATGGTACGTCCCTCACCGCGGAAAGCTAGAGGAGTGATATCAGCCATGGCTATCCTCTCCTGCCGCGCTGGCCTCTCTGCCTGCGCGCTTGGCCTCAACGTACGACTGGCCAGCGCTCACCACAATGAGCCAAGAGAGTAAAATTTTGGCAAAATCCGCACAGCCGAGCGTTCAGGCGCACCGTGCGGCACCTTGCCGCGGTACCCGGGCGTCGCCTGCCAGGGACGCTCGACAACGAATGAACACCCGTATATGCAGGGACTTTAGATTTCCCTGCGCGCCCGCCGTCGGCCCGTGACCGACCCTTGACTGACGGTGGGCCCCGGCCTATGTTTCGCGTAATAAACGTCGTTCTACAATGCGGAACACTATTCCGGGGGTTCACGCGCGCCCGGGGTTACCGTCGCCCTGTCAGCAGCATCGGAGTCTCGTTCTTTTTGACTGTGCCACCGAGTGAGACCTTGGAGTGAGGGCAAGAAGAACAAGGCTCCGCGGGAAGGCACGCTATGAAGAAGCTCATCAACAGCCCGGAAACCGTCGTGACGGATGCCCTGGCGGGCATGGCCGCCGCCCATCCCTCACTGTCGGTGGACATCGAGAACAGGGTCGTCACCCGTGCCGACGCGCCGGTCGCGGGAAAGGTGGGCCTGGTGTCCGGCGGCGGCTCGGGTCACGAGCCGCTGCACGCCGGCTTCGTCGGCTACGGCATGCTCGACGCCGCGTGCGCGGGTGAGGTGTTCACCTCTCCGGTGCCCGACCAGATCGTGATCGCGACCACGGCGGTCAACGGCGGCGCGGGCGTGCTGCACGTCGTGAAGAACTACACCGGCGACGTGCTCAACTTCCAGATGGCGGCCGAGTTGGCCGCCGACGACGCCATCGAGGTCGCCTCCGTGGTGGTCAACGACGACGTCGCCGTGCAGGACTCGCTCTACACGGCGGGCCGCCGCGGTGTCGGTGCCACCGTCTTCGTGGAGAAGATCGCCGGCGCGCTCGCCGAGCGCGGTGCGTCGCTTGCCGAGGTCGCCGCGGTGGCGGCGGAGGTGAACGAGCGCAGCAGGTCGTTCGGCGTCGCGCTGACCTCGTGCACGGTGCCCGCCGCGGGCAAGCCCACGTTCGACCTGCCGGAGACGGAGATCGAGCTTGGCATCGGCATCCACGGCGAGCCCGGCCGCACCCGGGCGCCGCTGCGGCCCGCCCGCGACATCGCGGCGGCCGCGATGGACGCCATCCACGCCGACCTGCCGCTTCAGGGCGACCTGCTCGTCATGGTCAACGGCATGGGCGGCACGCCGCTGATCGAGCTGTACGGCGTATGGAACGAGGTCAGCCGCTACGTGACCGGCCATGGCGCCCGGGTCACCCGCAACCTGGTCGGCAACTACATCACCAGCCTGGAGATGCAGGGCTTCTCGGTGACCGTCTGCCGCCTCACCGACGAGCTCGCCGAGCTGTGGGACGCTCCGGTGGAGACGCCGGGGCTGCGCTGGGGACGCTAGCGGCCAGTGCTAGCGCACCCGCGGGCGGTCGCCAAGTTCCTGGTGCCCGACGTGATCTTCGGCGTCGGCGTGCTGTCCGAGGTCGGGCAGGCCGCGCGACGGCAGGGAGCCGCCCACGTGCTCGTCGTCAGCGACCAGGGCGTGGGCGAGGCCGGCTGGACCGGCGAGGTACTCGGGCACCTGGCCGAGGCCGGCGTGTCCGCGCAGCTGTGGGACAGGCTGACGCCGAACCCGAAGGACCACGAGGTGGCCGCGGGCTGCGCCGCCTACCTGGCGGGCGGCTGCGACGTGCTTGTCGCGGTCGGCGGCGGCAGCTGCATCGACGCGGCGAAGGCGATCGCGGTCCTCGCCACCCAGGCGAACCAGGAAGGCGCTCGCGGCATCGCGGGCTACGCGGGCGTCGGTAAGGTGACCGGGCCGCTGCCGCCGACCGTGATGGTGCCGACCACCGGCGGCTCCGGGTCCGACGTCTCGCAGTTCTGCGTGGTGACGGACACCGCACGGCGGCTCAAGTTCACCATCGGCGCGCGGGCGCTCGTGCCCGACATCTCGGTGACCGACCCGCGGGCGCTGACCACCGTCCCGCACGACATCACCGCGTACACCGCGATCGACGTGCTCAGCCACGCGATCGAGTCCTACGTGTCGCTGGCCGCGAGCTTCCTCACCGACACGCACGCGCTGACCGCCATCCGCGGCGCCTGCGAGCACCTGCTGCCCGCGCTTGACCGCCCGGGTGACCTGCGGCCCCGTGAGGGCCTTGCCCGGGCGAGCCTGCAGGCGGGCCTGGCCTTCAGCAACGCGCTGCTCGGCGCGACGCACGCCATCTCGCACCAGCTCGGCGGGCTGACCGACCTGCCGCACGGGCTACTGAACGCGATCCTGCTGCCGCACGTGATGGAGTTCAACGCCGCCGTGGCCGCCGGCAGGCTCGCCGACGTCGCGGGCGCGATGGGCCTGCGCACCGGCCTCATGACGCCGGACGAGGCGGCGGACGCCGCGATCCAGACCGTGCGCGCGTTCGCGGGGAAGGCCGGCCTGCCGACCACGCTCCGCGAGATCGGCGTCGAGTGCTCGCAGCTTGACCGCGTGGCGCGCGGCGCCCTGCACGACGCCTACATCGTGACCAACCCGAGGCCCGTCGGCGAGGCGGACGTCCGCGCGATCTGCCAGGCGGCCTGGTAGGAGGCCCGCCGTGACAGACCTGGACGAGGACCGCCTTGAGCAGCTGGTCGGCGTGCACTCGTCCAAGACCGGCTACTACGCGCAGTGGCGCGGCGCCGAACGCCGCGCCGCGGAGCTGACCAGGCGCAACGAGCAGCTCCGGCGGGCCAGGGAGCACCTCGCCCGGGTCCGCCAGGCCGAGCTGGTGAGCGCGGAGCGGCACCGGATCGCGCGCGACCTGCACGACAGCGTCGCCCAGTGCCTGGTCGGCATCGGCATGCACCTGGAATGGTGCCACCGGCACCTGGACCCGAGCTCGCCCGCCTACGAGCGGCTGGTGGCGAGCAAGGAACTCGCCCGGGCCGGCCTTGGCTGGGTCCGCTCCGCGGTCGAGGAGCTGTCCGGTCTTGAGCAGCCGGGCACGGGACTCGGGCAGGCGCTGCGCGACCTGGCGGCGGACTTCCGCTCCGCCGGGCAGCTGCGGGTCTCCGTCCGGGTGACGGCCCGCCAGCGCCAGCTTCCCTCGGCGGTCGAGCACGCCCTGTTCCAGATCGCGCAGGAGGGACTGTGGAACGCGGTGCGCCACGCCCACGCCACCCAGGCATGGCTCAGCCTGGCGTACGCCGAGGACCAGATACTGCTCAGCGTCGCTGACGACGGCTCGGGCGATCCCGCCGTGCTCGGCCGCTACCTCGCCACTGCTACCTCAAGCCCCGGCACCTCAGGTCCAGGGACCCCGGGCCAGGGCACCCCGCGGCGCGGCAGGCACGGGCTGCGGAACATCGCCGAGCGGGCGGCCGAACTCGGCGGCGAGGTCAGCCTGCGGCGCAGGCGCGGCGGCGGCCTGCGGATCAGCGTCCGCGTCCCGGTGGAATCCGCGGGCGTACCGGCCCCTGGTACGCCGACATGAAGCACGGGGCCAGGAAGCAGGAGGGGCCATGACGCAGGCGCCGCCGGTCAGGATCCTGGTGGTGGACGACCACACGATCGTGCGGCAGGGGCTGCGCTCGATCCTCGACCTCGAGCCGGACTTCACGGTGGTCGGCGAGGCCGCCGACGCGGAGCAGGCCATCGCGGAGACGGCGCGGCTGAGCCCCGACGTGGTGCTGCTCGACCTGATGCTCAGCGACCGCGCGCCCGCCGAGGGCCTTGACGTGTGCGCCGAGCTGCGCGAGCGGCAGCCCGGGGTGAGCGTGGTGGTGCTCACCACGTTCCTCGACGAGCGGCTGCTGCTCGGCGCGCTGCGGCGCGGCGCGAGCGGCTACGCGCTCAAGGACGTCGACGCGGTCGAACTGGCCCGCATCATCCGCAGCGTGCACGGCGGCCAGTCCGCGTTCGACCCGCGCAGCGCGAAGCTCGTCGTCCGCTCGCTGCGGGGCGAGCCAGGACCGCCAGGCAGGCCGCTCAGCGACCGCGAGCTCGAGGTCGTCCGGCTGGTCGCCCAGGGCGCGACCAACCTGCGGGTCGCCCGCGAGCTCTACGTGAGCGAGAGCACCGTCAAGTACCACCTGCGGACCGCCATGCGCAAGCTCGGGGCGAGCGACAGGACCGAGCTTGTCTACCGGGCGAGCGCCAGGGGCCTGCTGTAGGACCTGCCCGATCGGCCAGGTGGGGGTGACCCATTTGGGCAGCAGTCCGCTGACCAAATGGACGAGATATTTCCGCCGGTCGGAGCAGTGACGGCCGCCGGCCTCGTTCCTAGCATCGGGCGTACGGACACATGACCGCTACACGGAGGTGCGCCATGCCAGGCAACCGTGCCGTCGCCTACATCGGGCCGGGACACGTGGAAGTCCAGACGATCGACTACCCGAAGCTTGAGCTGCAGGACGGTCCAGGGGTCAACCCGGCGAACATCGGGCGCAAGTGCCCGCACGGGGTGATCCTCCGGATCGTCTCGACGAACATCTGCGGCAGCGACCAGCACATGGTCCGCGGCCGTACCACCGCGCCCGAGGGGCTCGTGCTCGGGCACGAGATCACCGGCGAGGTGATCGAGGCCGGGCCAGGCGTGGAGTTCATCAAGGTCGGCGACCTGGTCAGCGTTCCGTTCAACATCGCCTGCGGCCGGTGCAGGAACTGCAAGGAGCGCAAGACGGGGGTCTGCCTGAACGTCAACCCTGACCGACCAGGATCCGCCTACGGCTACGTGGACATGGGCGGCTGGGTGGGCGGCCAGGCCGAGTACGTCATGGTTCCCTACGCGGACTTCAACGTGCTGAAGTTCCCCGACAAGGACCAGGCGATGGCGAAGATCCGCGACCTGACCATGCTCTCTGACATCTTCCCGACCGGCTACCACGGCGCCCACACGGCCGGCGTCACCACCGGGTCCACCGTTTACGTGGCGGGGGCGGGCCCGGTGGGACTGGCCTGCGCGTACTCGGCGCTGCTGCTCGGTGCGGCGGTCGTCATCGTCGGCGACATGAACCCTCAGCGGCTCAAGCAGGCGGAGAGCTTCGGCTGCGAGACCGTCAACCTGTCGCAGGACGCGACGCTCGCCGACCAGATCGAGCAGGTCCTCGGCGAGCCCGAGGTGGACGCGGCCGTCGACTGCGTCGGCTTCGAGGCACGCGGGCACGGGCACGGCGCGAGCGAGGCTCCGGCGACCGTACTGAACGACATCATGACCGTGGCGCGTGCTGGCGCCGGGCTCGGCATCCCCGGCCTTTACGTGACCGGCGACCCCGGCGGGGTCGACGACGACGCGAAAATCGGCTCGCTGAAGGTGCGGCTCGGCCTCGGCTGGGCCAAGTCGCACTACTTCGTCACCGGCCAGTGCCCGGTGATGATGTACCACCGAGAGCTCATGATGGCGATCCTGCACGACAAGGCGCACATCGCCGACGCGGTGAACGCCACGGTCATCTCGCTTGACAAGGCACCGGACGGCTACCACGACTTCGACAAGGGCGCCGCGCGCAAGTACGTCATCGACCCGCACGGCTTGATCCCGGCGTAACGCGGCCGCCGCCATGCAGGCCCGGGGCTGGTGCCGGCCCCGGGCCTGCAGGACCAATATCCGGCGGTAACTGTCGTGCGCGAGGTAAAGAAAGCTCGTGTAACACGCAGTGCCGGTAATTGAAGCGGCGGCCCGCCCGCGGTGCGGGCACCGTCGGCGGTGCGCTGCACCGTCGGCGGTGCGGCGGCCCGCGGTGCCGTGTTCCGCCCGGCGTCACCGCGGCCTCGCCCGTGACCGGCCACCGAGCTTCACTGCGTGCCAGCCAGTGCCGTTGACTTCAGTGGCGGGTGGTGACGGCAGGGACCGTGTGCGCGCTGGGGCGCGGCGCCCGCGGCAGGGAATAGCATAATCGAAAGGACTTTTCATGATCATGTGGATTCCGCAGCTTATTAGCTGCTGAAATCGCATGATCATGGTCCGGGACGCGGAGCCGCCCGGACAAACCGGACGAAACGGGCACACGCGGGCCGGGCCCGGCGCGAAAGCCGGGAGCGCCTAACGAGCTTCAATTGACGGGGTTACGGGCTCTGCTCTGGCACTGGCTGGCGGATCGCGGTGGCCAGCTTAGGGTACCGGCATGGACCCCAAAACCGATGAGCTGCGCGCCGCCCACGACGTCCTGTCCGGCTTCTACCGCGAGCGGCTGGCCGACGCGCTCGACCACATGCCGGAGGACCGGGCCGTGCTCGGCCTGTTCTGCGAGCTGGTCCGGGAGGCCGGGCTTGGCGCCGAGGTGGCCGACGTCGGCTGCGGCACCGGACGGCTCGACCGGTACCTGGCCGCCCAGGGACTGTCACCACGCGGCCTCGACCTGTCGCCCGTGATGATCGAGGTAGCCAGGCAAGACCAGCCCGAGTTCCGCTACGACATCGCTGACCTGCGCCAACTGCCGCTGGCGGACGCCTCGCAGGCGGGCGTCGTCTGCTGGTACTCGCTGATCTTCCTGGCCCCCGCCGACCGGCCGACGGCCTTCGCCGAGTTGGCCCGGGTCGTTAAGCCGGGCGGCTACCTGGTCAGCGCGTTCAAGGCGGGCGACGGCAGCCTGCACCGGGCCGGCCGCAGCACCGGCCTCAACATCGAGTTCGACACTTACTGGCTCCCCCCGGCCGAGGTGGAGCGCTTGGCCACCGCGGCCGGGTTCGCCACCGTGTTCTGGGGCGGCGTTCCCCCGGAGAAGGAAGGGGCTTCTACCCAGGGATATCTCATCGCCAGGAAGCAATGAATAGCCGTCCAGTGAAACGTAGTTCGATGGCGACCCGCCGCGGATTGTAGGGTCGCAGAATGGCGCAGCGTGACTGGGTGGAATGGCACCGGGACTACGACGATCCAGGCTCCCTGCTCTCGCGGCGGGGAGAACTCGTGCGGGGGCACCTGCGCGCCGAGCTCGAGCGCGCGCCCGCCGGGGACATACGGCTGATCAGCCTGTGCGCCGGGCAGGGCCGGGACGTGATCGGCGCGCTGACCGGGCATCCGCGCCGAGACGACGTGCGCGCCCGGCTGGTCGAGCTGGACGAGCGCAACGTCGCGGTCGCACGGCAGGCGGCGCAGGCGGCTGGGCTGCACGGCGTCGAGGTGCTGCAGGCCGACGCCGGGGTCACCGATGCCTGCGCCGGCGCGGTACCCGCCCAGGTAGTGGTGGCATGCGGCATCTTCGGCAACATCACCGGCAGCGACATCCAGGCCACGGTGGCCGCCCTGCCCAGCCTGTGCGCACCCGGTGCGCTGGTCCTGTGGACCAGGCACCGCAGGCCGCCCGACCTGACTCCCGCGATCCGGTCCTGGTTCGGGGAGGCGGGCTTCCGCGAGGAGGCGTTCGACACCAGCGCCGACGGCTTCATGTCGGTGGGAGCGCACCGGCTGGCGGGCGAGCCCGCCGCGCTGGCGCTGGGCCAGCGACTGTTCACCTTCGTGGGCGGAACTTAGCTGGGCGCCAGAGACCTCGGTCCTGGCACCGGCAAGGCCGGCACCGCGCCGGCGCGTTAACAGCGCCATCAAGGCGCTACTCGGCAGACGGCATCGAGTCATCCTCGAACAGGCAGAACGGATGCCCGGCCGGGTCGACCATGACCCGGACGTCGTCCTGCGGCTGGACGGCGGCCAGCGTCGCGCCGGCGGCAAGGGCCCAGCGGACTGCCTCATCCAAGTCACCGACGGCGATGTCCAGGTGCTGGGTCGCGTTCTGTCCGCCATCAGCGGCGGGCCACGCGGGCCGGGTGAACTTCGCTTCGTACTCGAAATTGAGGGTCGGGCCGTCCTCGCCGGCCGGCGGTCGCAGCTGGGCCCAGCCGTCCTCTGGCGGCATCCCTGGCCGGGCGGGCTCGCTCGCCGCGACGGGCCAGCACAGGAGTCGCGCGTAGAACGCGGCGAGGTCTCGCGGCGCCGGCGCGCCGATCGTCACGGACGTCACTGCCATCGCCGGGCGACGGGCCATGTCATCCTCCAAGTCACCGCATCGCAAGTGGAGCAGCGTCGTCACCATGGTTCTGCTGGCACTGTAGCGCGGGCGACCTAAAGGTCCCCTCACCCAGCGCTGTGAGGATCGCGACGCACGGGCGTTACATCCAGCTTGCCCCGTTACATACCCGTCGAACGCCAGGAATCCCCGGGAAACGTCGTCCCTGGATGCTTTGGCTAATACCTGTCGATCGACAGGTATTAGTCCACCAGCCGCCATCGCAAGCGCCAGGGGCAGCCATGACGTCCATCACCGAAGCAACACCCGAGCGCGCGGACCTGGCGCGCTTCGGCTACAGCCAGGAACTGCACCGCCGGGTCGGCAGCTTCGCCTCGTTCGCCGCCGGTTTCTCCTTCGTCTCCATCCTCACCACCGTCTTCCAGCTGTTCTTCCTCGGCTACGGCTTCGGCGGCGCGGCGTTCTTCTGGACCTGGCCAATCGTGTTCGCCGGGCAGTTGCTCGTCGCGCTGAACTTCTCCACCCTCGCCGCCCGGTTCCCGATCTCCGGTTCGATCTATCAGTGGTCGTCGCGGCTTGCGGGCTCGACATTCGGCTGGTTCACCGGCTGGATCATGATCATCGGGCAGATCCTGACCGTCGCGGCCGCCGCTATCGCGCTGCAGGCGGTGCTGCCCTCCATCTGGACCGGGTTCCAGATGGTCGGCGGCTCGGCCGCGAATTCCTCGCCGTCAACCCCGACCGGCGCGCAGAACGCGGTCATCCTCGGCGTGATCCTGCTGGTCGTCACCACCGTGATCAACATCGTCGGGATCCGGCTGATGACGCTCGTCAACAGCACCGGCGTCGTGCTTGAGCTGCTTGGCGTCACCGCGATCATCATCGCGCTGTTCAGCCACACCAAGCGTGGCGTCTCCGTGCTGGTGAACACATCCGGCGCCGCACCGACACCGGGCTCGCCCTACATCTGGGCGTTCCTCGCCTCCGGCCTGATGGCCGCCTACGTCATGGTCGGGTTTGACTCGGCAGGCGAGCTGTCCGAGGAGACGCGCTCGCCGCGCCACATCGCCCCGCGCACGATCATCCGGGCGCTGGTCGTCTCCGGGATCGGCGGCGCGCTGCTGCTGATCGCCGCGCTGATGGCCGCCCCCAGCCTGACCGACGGCAAGCTCGCCACCGTGGGAATGCCGTACGTGGTCGAGGCCGTATTCGGCAACACCGCCGGACGGATCATGCTGGTCGACGTCATCATCGCGATCTGCGTGTGCACGCTGGCCTGCCAGACGTCAGGCTCGCGGATGATGTTCTCGATGGCGCGCCAGCAGGCCCTGCCGTTCCACAAAGTGCTGTCCCGGGTAAACCCGCGCACCGGCACGCCCATCGCCTGCTCTATTGTCGTCGGCGTCGGAGCGGTCCTCGCCCTCGTGGTCAACCTCCCGCAGACCGCCGTCTTCACGGCGCTGTCCAGCCTGTGCATCGCGATGCTGTACATCGGCTACCTGGGCGTCACCGGGCCGCTGCTCCTGCACCGCATCCGCGCCGCGCGCGGCAAGCCGAGCGAGGCGACCGCAGAAGGCATCGACGAGCGCGGCAAGAAGCTGTTCAGCCTCGGCAAGTGGGGCCTGCCCGTCACCGTCATCGCCGTCGCCTACCAGGTGCTCGCCATCATCAACCTGGCCTGGCCGCGCTCGCTGGTCTACGACCTGACCGGGCACACCTGGTGGCTGCAGTGGAGCGCGCCGCTGTTCATCGGCGGGACGCTCATCGTCGGAGTCCTCGTCCACCTGCGGCTAAAGGGCGGCACCATGGTGCACACCGACGCCCCGGTTCCCGTCCCCGCCACGGAAGCCGCCTAGCTCACCACTGTCAGGGATGACCGTGGGTCAAGTGCGGGATCTCACGCCGATGAGCCTCCTGCGACCCCGAAATATCCGGATATAACAGGCGCTCGGAGGGTGCCCGCCCGTGAGCGTGGGTCATACGCGGCGAATATAGCCGCGCATGACCCACGCTGACGGAGGTGCCTGTCCGCGCCGGGAGGAGATCCGACTTGGCTACTGCGGCCGACGAGCACGAGACTGACACGGTCCACAGCGCCCGCGCCGACGCGCGGGCGCGCGGCGGGCAGGTTGCCGACGCGATGCCGTACCTGCCCGCGTCCAGCACGCCGTTCCCGCCGCCGGGCGTCGACGTCGCGACGCTGACCTGGGCGGAGACCGTCGCCGGGGGCAACTACGCGCACAAGGTCGTCGCACGCGGCACCCGGGTCCGCCTTGAGGACGTCACCGGCGACGCCTGCGCGCACGTGCTGGTCTACAACGCCCTTGAGCCGTGGGAACGGCTCAACGTGGCCGACACCGTGAAGATCCCGTGGCAGGCCTACCTCCGGGCCGGGCACCCGCTGCTGTCCGGCGACGGCCGGGTCCTGGCGACCATCGTGGCCGACGACTCCGGATGTCACGACGCCTTGTGCGGCACCTCCACCGCGCAGGCCAACCAGGCCAGGTACGGCGGCTCCGCCCCGCAGGGGCCAAGCCCGTCAGGGCGCGAGCTGTTCACCCTCGCGGCCGCCAAGCACGGCCTGGCCCCGCGCGACCTGCCGCCGAGCGTCTCCTTCTTCAAAGGGGTCCGGGTCGGCCAGGACGGCGGCCTTACGTTCGTCGGCGGCGCCGGCCCGGGCACATCGGTGGAACTTCTCGCCGAGCTGCCGCTGATCATCCTGGTCGCCAACGTCCCGCACCCGGTCGACCCCCGGCCGCGGTACACGTGCGGCCCGCTGCGGGTGCACGCCTGGAAGTCCCGGCCGACCGGCCCGGCCGACGCTCGCTGGGACGCGAGCCCCGAGGCCCTGCGCTACTACCTCAACACCGCCGACTACGCCGCCGCGAGGGGGATCTGACTTGGTGAACACCGTCACCGACGCCGCCGGCCGGACGCCGGACTGCCCGGAAGACCTCAAGGACGTCCTCGACCCCGACCGCTACGCCGAGGGCACCGTGCTTAACCTGGCCGGGCCGCTCGCCGACGGCGAGATCGTGCTCGACGAGGTGGTCCCGGCCCGCGCCCCGTGGTCGGCCGTCGTGCGGAAGGGCGACGTCCTCACCATCGTCGACGTCGGCGCCAACCAGTCGGGCGACTGCCTGCTGTACAACGCGCACGACACCAGCGAGCGGTACTCCGTGCCGGACACGATCGCCTGGGGCGGCAACGTCTACGTGCGGACCGGGACGGTGCTCCGCTCCAACCAGGGGAACCCGCTCGCCACCGTCATCGCGAACGAGATCGACCGGCAGGACACCATCGGCGGCGCCTGCGGGAAGGAGTCCAACACCCTCCGCTACGGCCACCACACCGCGTCCGAGCACGGGTGCAGGGAGAACTTCCTCGCCGAGGCGAGCAAGTACGGCATGGGCGCCCGTGACCTGGTGTCCAATCTCAACTGGTTCATGAACGTGCCGGTCGAGGCCGACGGCACGCTCGGCATCGTGGACGGTATCTCCGCGCCGGGCAAGCGGGTCGCGTTCCGCGCCGGGATGGACATCCTCGTCCTGGTCTCTAACTGCCCCCAGGTGAACAACCCGTGTAACGACTTCAACCCGACACCGCTGCGCATGATCGTCACGGCTGGCTGCGAGTGAACGAGTTGCGGGGCTGGGCGTTCGACACCGTCCTGGTCGCCAACCGCGGCGAGATCGCCCGCCGCGTCATCCGCACCGCCCGCACGCTGGGCCTGCGGACGGTGGCGGTCTACTCGGCGGCCGACCGCGCCGCGCCGCACGTCCGTGAGGCCGACGAGGCGGTCCTCATCGGCCCGGCCAGGCCGCAGGATTCCTACCTGAACGCCGACGCCATCCTGGCCGCGGCCAAGTCCGCCGGGGCCGGCGCCATCCATCCCGGCTACGGCTTCCTCTCCGAGAACGCCGGCTTCGCGCGGGCGGTCGAGAAGGCGGGCATCGCGTTCGCCGGCCCGACCCCTGAGCAACTTGAGGCGTTCGGCGACAAGCACACGGCGCGGGAACTCGCCCGCGCCGCCGACGTGCCGCTGCTGGCAGGCACCGGCCTGCTCGCGACGGCTGAAGACGCCGTTGAGCAGGCCCGGTCGATCGGCTTCCCCGTGATGGTCAAGGCGACCGGCGGTGGCGGGGGCATCGGCCTGCAGGCCTGCGCCGACGAGGCCGCGGTCGCGGAGGCGTTCGCCCGCGTGCAGCGCCTGGCAGCGGCGAACTTCGGCGCTGGCGGCGTATTCCTTGAGCGGCTGGTGCGCCCGGCCCGCCATGTCGAGGTGCAGGTCTTCGGTGACGGCACCGGGCGCGTCGCGCTGCTCGGCGACAGGGACTGCTCACTGCAGCGGCGCAACCAGAAGGTGATCGAGGAGGCCCCGGCCCCCGGGCTGCCGCCGACGCTGCGGCGCCGGCTCCACCAGGCGGCCCGCGACCTGGCCGCCTCCGTCGCGTACCGGTCCGCGGGCACGGTCGAGTTCGTGTACGACCCGGCACGCCGGGAGGCGTCGTTCCTCGAAGTGAACGCGCGGCTCCAGGTCGAGCACCCGGTGACCGAGGAGGTCTACGGCGTTGACCTCGTCGAGCAGATGCTCCGGCTGGCCGGCCTGGGACCGGACGGCGTCGCGCGGTTCGCCGCGTCGCGGCACGTGGCCCGCGGTCACGCCGTCGAGGCTCGCGTCTACGCCGAGGACCCCGGCCGCGGCGGCGCCCCGAGCCCGGGCCTCGTCACGTCCGTGACCTTCCCTGACGGTCCCGTCCGCATCGACGCCTGGATCGAAGCGGGGCTGGAGGTATCGCCCCACTACGACCCGATGATCGCGAAGATCATCGCCCGCGGCGCTGACCGGGACGAGGCCCTGGCAGCGCTCGCCGGCGCACTGACGGTGACTCGCGTCGACGGGGTCGCGACCAACCTGGGGCTGCTGCGCGCCGTCGCGGCACGGCCCGACGTGCGGGCCGTCGCGCACTCGACGTCCACCCTGGACGGCGTGACCGACCCGGAGCCGCGGATCGACGTGCTAGAGCCGGGCGCGCTGACGACGGTGCAGGACTGGCCGGGGCGGCTGGGCTACTGGCAGGTCGGCGTGCCGCCGAGCGGGCCGATGGACGAGGTGTCGCTCCGTGAGGCCAACCTCGCCGTCGGCAACCCCGAGGGCGCGGCCGCGCTGGAGATCACCGCGACCGGGCCGACCCTCCGGTTCTCCCACGACACGCTCATCTGCCTGGGCGGCGCGGTGTCGGACGCGGTGCTGAATGGTGCGGGGCTCAACGGGGCGGCGGTCCCGTGGTGGACGCCGGTGACCGTGCCCGCGGGCGCCGTCCTGGCGATCGGCGCGATCCCCGGGCCTGGCCTGCGCGCTTACCTCGCGGTGGGCGGCGGCCTCGACGTGCCGAAGTACCTGGGCAGCGCGTCGACGTTTACCCTGGGCCGGTTCGGCGGCCACGGCGGCCGCGCCCTGCAGGCAGGGGACGTGCTGCGCGCGGGCACCCAGGCGCCGCTCGGCGAGCCGGCCGAGACGCCGGCGGACCGCCGGCCGGCCCTTGTCAGCGACTGGGAGATCGGGGTCACCGAGGGGCCGCACGCGGCACCGGACTTCTTCACCCGCGCCGACATCGACGAGCTGTACACGTGCGTCTACACCGTCCACCACAACTCCGCGCGCACCGGCGTCCGGCTCATCGGCCCCCGCCCGTCGTGGGCCCGCGAGGACGGCGGCGAGGCCGGGCTGCACCCGTCCAACATCCACGACGTGCCCTACGCCGTCGGCGCGCTCGACTTCACCGGTGACACCCCGATCATCCTCGGCCCGGACGGGCCGAGCCTTGGCGGGTTCGTCTGCCCCGCCGTCGTCGCCAGCGGCGAGCTGTGGAAGACGGGCCAGCTGCGCCCGGGCGACACGGTCCGCTTCGTCGCGGTGAAGGAAGCCGGCGCGGGCGCGCTGCGCGACCGCCGCGCGGTACCGACGCTGACGCGCACCGGGGGCGACGGAGACGACGGCGT
Source organism: uncultured Actinomycetota bacterium (assembly GCA_963759545.1). GTDB lineage: Bacteria > Actinomycetota > Actinomycetes > Streptosporangiales > Streptosporangiaceae > Trebonia. Next base: position 29,478 of record CAVXAB010000043.1, on the reverse strand, counting down.
CCTCGCGCGGCACGAGGCGGGCACGGACGCGCCCGCCGTGGTCTACCGGCGCGACGGCGACGACAACGTCATCGTCGAGTACGGCGACCCGGTCCTCGACCTGGGCCTGCGGATGCGGGTGCACGCGCTGCAGGAGGCCCTTGAGGCCGAGGGCCTCGACGGCGTCGTGGACCTCACGCCCGGCATCAGGTCGCTGCAGGTGCACACCGACGCGGGCAGGCTCCGCGCCCGGTCGCTGCTCCCGCTGCTGCGGCGGATCGAGGAAGAGCTGCCGCCAACGCACGAGCTGCGCGTCCCGACTCGGTCCGTGCGGCTGCCGCTGTCCTGGGACGACCCGGCAACCCGGCTGGCGATCGAGCGGTACATGCACGGGGTGCGCTCCGATGCGCCGTGGACGCCGTGGAACATCGAGTTCATCAGGCGGATCAACGGACTTGAGTCCGTGGCGGACGTCCGCGACATCGTGTACGCCGCGAAGTACCTGGTCCTCGGCCTCGGCGACGTGTACCTAGGCGCGCCCGTCGCCACCCCGGTCGACCCACGGCACCGGCTGGTGACCACCAAGTACAACCCGGCGCGGACCTGGACGGCGGAGAACTCCGTCGGCATCGGCGGCGCCTACCTGTGCATCTACGGCATGGAAGGACCCGGCGGCTACCAGTTCGTCGGCCGCACCATCCAGGTGTGGAACCGGTTCCGCCGCGCCGGGCTGTTCGCCGACCAGCCGTGGAGCCTGCGGTTCTTCGACCAGATCGAGTGGTACCCGGTCAGCGCCGAGGAACTGCTTGACCTCCGGGCAGAGACCGACGCCGGGCGCGGCCACGTCGAGGTGACCGCGGGCTGGTTCGACTACGGGTCCTACACCCGGTTCCTCACGGAGCACGCGGCGGGCATCGCGGCGTTCAGGTCGCGGCAGGGGGCCGCGTTCGCGGCGGAGAAGGAACGCTGGCGGGCCTCCGGCGAGTTCGACCGGGCCGACGCAGAGCCAGCCATCAGCGCCGCCGCCACCGCCGCCGCCGCGGTCCCGGTCGCGGTGCCGGAACGGGCGACCGCCGTTCAAGCGCCGTTCATCGCCAGTGTCTGGCAAGTGACGGCACGGCCGGGCAGCCGGGTCGCGAAGGGAGACAAGCTCGCCTCGCTTGAGGCCATGAAGATGGAGACGATCCTCACCGCGCCGCACGACGGGACCGTGGCCGGCGTGTACGTCACCGCCGGCGCGCAGGTAGCCGCCGGGCAGGTAGTGGCCGCGGTGCTGCCCGACGGGGACGCGGGCGGAGCGGCCCGGTGAGGCCCGTGGTGGTGAGTACCGTCGACCGGGTCCGCGCCGCGTACGCCGCGATCGGCGCGGCGGGCCGGCCGGAGGTCTGGATCACGCTGCGGCCGCCAGGCGAGGCCCTGGCAGAGGCGGCGATGATCGACGCACGCGTGGCCGACGGCGAGATACTGCCGCTGGCCGGCCTGGTCGCCGCCGTCAAGGACAACATCGACGTGGCGGGGCTGCCCACCACGGCGGCCGCCCCCTCGTTCGCTTACCAGCCCGCCGAAGACGCGACCGCCGTCGCCCGGCTGCGCGCCGCCGGCGCGGTCGTCCTCGGCAAGACCAACCTTGACCAGTTCGCCACCGGCCTGGTCGGCACCCGCAGCCCGCACGGCGCGGTGCGCAACGCCTGGGACCCGGCGCGGATCTCCGGCGGGTCAAGCTCGGGCTCGGCGGTCGCGGTCGCGCTCGGCCTCGTCGACCTGGCCCTCGGCACGGACACGGCCGGCTCTGGCCGGGTACCCGCCGCGCTGAACGGCGTGGTCGGCGTGAAGCCGACGCGCGGCGTCATCCCGGCCACCGGCGTGGTGCCCGCCTGCCGGTCGCTTGACTGCGTGACCGTCTTCGCCCGCTCGCTTGACCTGGCCAGGGAGGCCGTCACGACGATGGCAGGACCTGACGGGCACGACCCGCTGGCGGCCCTGCTCGGTGACCGCCCGCGCGGCGCGTGGCGGCTGGCGCCTGGTGACAGAGCGCCTGGTGACAGAGCGCCTCTGGACATGGCGCCGAAGGTCGCCGTCCCGCTGCCAGCCCAGCTCGACGGGCTCGCCGACGGCTGGGCGGAGGCGTTCGCGGCCGCTGTGTCCAGGCTCGGGATGGCCGGCGTGGAGACAGCCGAGGTCGACATCACCCCGCTGCTCGAAGCAGCCGCCCTGCTGTACGGCGGGGCGTTCGTCGCCGAGCGGTACACGGCGGTCGGCGCGCACCTCGCCGCCAACACCGGGCTGATCGGCACGGACCTGGACCCGGTCGTCGCCCGGATCATCCTCGACGGCGCCCGCTTCACCGCCGCCGACCTGTTCGCCGACCAGCAGCGGCTTGACCGGCTGGCGGCGCGGGCCGCGGCCGTGCTGGCCGGCTTCGACGCGCTGCTTACCCCGACGACGACGGCGCACCCGACGCTCGCCGACGTGGCCGCCGACCCGGTCGGCGTCAACGCCAGGCTCGGCCGGTACACCAACTTCGCGAACCTGCTCGACCTCGCGTCGGTCGCGGTCCCGGCAGGAACGGTGCGCGGACTGCCGTTCGGGATCATGCTCACCGGCCCCGCCGGCGGCGACGCGCGGCTCGCCGAGATCGCCCGGCGGTACGACCAGGCACCGGTCGACCTCCTCGTCGTCGGCGCGCACCTGTCGGGCCAGCCGCTGAACCATGAGCTGCTCGCGGCGGGCGGCACCCTGGCAGGCACGGCCGCCACCGCGAAACGCTACCGGCTGCTCGCCCTGGACACCACGCCGCCCAAGCCCGGCCTGGTGCGGGAGGCTCAAGGGGGCGCGTCGATCCCCGGTGAGGTGTGGCGCCTGCCTGCCGCCGGGTTCGCGCGGTTCATGGCCGGCCTCGCCTCGCCGATGGCGGTCGGCCTTGTCTGCCTCGACGACGGCCGCGACGTGCTCGGCTTCCTGTGCGAGCCGGCCGCCACGGCCGGCGCGGCGGACATTACCGGCTACGGCGGCTGGCGCGCCTGGCGGGAGGCACTGCGATAATCAAGCCGCTCGTTCAACGACGGAGGCGTCCACAACAACCGGCCACGTCCGATGACAGCCCAAGAGGCATGCGAACACGATGTCGTTAATGAATGCAGATTGACTTTTCTATCGCTATCCTGTTCCCAAGAAACCGTGGATCAGATGCGGAGGTGCAACTATGCGGATCGTTTCGGCCAAGCTGTCCGCGCTTCCCCCGTCCCCGGCATGGAAGCAGCTGCTGCCCGGCACCGCCGTCAATGACGGTGTTCCGACGCTTGTCATCCGCTGGTCGGCGAAGATCCTGCGATGAGGCGATCCGTACAAGTTCCTGCTGCGGCCCACCACGCAACAGGAGGCCGCGCTCGACCGAGTGCCTCGAGGACACCCGCCAGCTCTACAACGCCGCCTTGGAGGAGCGGCGCGAGGCCTGGCGCATGGGCACGCACCAGGTCACGTTCTACAGCCAGGACGCGCAGCTCAAGGAGATCCGAGCCGCCGACCCGGAGCGGTACGGGCGGTGGGCGTTCACCTGCGAGCGGGCCGCGATCCGCCGCCTCGACCTCGCGTTCCAGGCCTTCTTCCGACGCGTGCAAGGCAGGGCGAAAAGCCGGGCTACCCGCGGTTCAAGGGCCGCGGCTGGTGGGACTCCATCGAATGGCCGCGAAAAGGACGGCGCCCGCTGGGATTCCGTCCCGCACCCCACCGTCACCCGCGTCTACCTCCAAGGGCATCGGCCACGTCCGCGTCCACCAGCACCGGGCCGTCAAGGGCACGCGTCAAGACGATCACCGTCAAGCGGGAAGGCGGCCGCTGGTACGTGGTCTTGTCCTGCGACGACGTACCCGCCGAGCCGCTGGAGCCGACCGGCGCGGCGATCGGCATTGACCTGGGCATCGCCTCGTTCCTCACCACCAGCGACGGCACGCATGTCCCGAACCCGCGCCCTCTCGCCGCGACCACCAGACGGCTCGCGGTAGCCCAGCGGGACCTCGCCCACAAGAAACGAGGCAGCGGCCGACGGCAGCAAGGCCGTGGCGCAATGTCGCGGCGCTGCACGGCAAGGTCCGCCGCGCAGCGGCTGGACCACGCCCACAAGACCGCCCTGACGCTGGTCCGCGACCACGACCTGATCGTTCACGAGGACCTGCAGATCGCGAACATGACCCAGCGCCCGAAGCCGCGCTCGGACGGCAACGGCGCGCTACGAGCCCAACGGCGCGGCAGCCAAGTCGGGCCTGAACAAATCCATCAACGACGCGGGTGGGGGGTGTTCCTGCGACGTCCTGTCCGCCAAGGCTGAAAGCGCCGGACGGACAGTGATCGCAGTCGACCCCCGTCACACCTCCCAGAGGTGCGCCGAATGCGGGCACATCGCAGCGGGGAACCGCGTCACCCAAGAGGCGTTCCGATGTCTGGCGTGCGGCCACGAGGCCCACGCCGACGTCAACGCCGCCAGAAACATTCTGCGGGCAGGGCTTGCCCTCCAGGTAGCCCAACAAGCGACCTGAGAAGCCGCTCTTTCAAGAGCGGCGGAGTCACGATAATCACTCGCGTGGGAGAAAAAGACGAAGAGACGCGGAGCTTGGCCGGCGGCGCGCTGGCCGTCCCCGGCTCCGGCCGGCCAGCGACGCCCAGGTCGCGCCCCGCGCGGAGATCCTCAACGCCGCGGCGGAGCTGTTCGTCAGCCAGGGCCTCGCCGCGACCACCACCAGGCAGATCGCCGAGCGGGTCGGCATCCGGCAGGCGTCGCTTTACTACTACTTCGCCGGCAAGGACGAGATCCTCCTCGAGCTGCTCACCGAGTCGGTGCGGCCGAGCCTGCGGGTCGCCGCCTGGCTGGAGTCCCGGTGCCGCGACGACCCGGCGGCGGGACTGTACGCGCTGGCGTTGATCGACGTGGCGACGCTCACCCAGGCCCCGCACAACATCGCCACCCTCTACCTGATGCCTGAGGTCCAGGCCGGGGAGTTCGCGTCGTTCCGGGCGGAGCGGGCGCAACTCCAGGCGGTCTACGGGCGACTCGGGCAGGGGGCCTCGGCCGGCCACGGCATGGACGAGTCCCTCACCGCGGCCCTGCTCATGCAGCTCGTGGAGTCGGTCATCCAGTTGCGCCGCGCGGGCGCGATGCGCGAGGGCTACGGGCACGAGATCGCGGCCGCCTGCCTGCGCCTGGTCGGCCTGGAGCCGGCCGAGGTCGCCCGCGCCCGCGCCGCCGCCGCGGGCCTGGCGGCTCCGCCGACGGCCTAACGCCGAATCGGCCGCAGAAGCGGCGTGTTAACGTCTTTCATGATCACTGCTGCGGACGTGCGGGAGGTGGCCATGTCGCTGCCCCGTACGGAGGAACACCTGATCCGCGACCACGTCAAGTTCCGCGTCGGGAAGATCGTTTACGCCTCGATCTCGCCCGACGAGACCACGATCGGCTTCGGCTTCCCGAAGGAGGAGCGGGCGGCGCTGATCGACAGCCAGCCGGACCGGTTCCTCTGGCCGAAGCTATCCGACCAGCGCTTCCACTGGATCAACGCCCGGATGAGCGCACTCGGCAAGGACGAGATGCGTGAGCTGATCATCGACGCCTGGCGCATGGTCGTGCCGAAGAAGGTCGCGGCGGCCCGCCTCGACCACTCGATCAGCTGACCTGCGCCGTGCGGTTCAGCGCCGCTCGCGGGTCGTCCGGGGCGTACACGGTCGTGACGCCGGCGTAGGACGGCGGCTTCTCCGGCAGCATCGGGTACTCGCCGCGGTTGACGACCATGCCGTCGATGTTCGAGAAATCCCACCGGACCGGGGCGAAGAAGTCGATGAGGCCGACGCGCTCGCCGGCCGTGACCGCCTGGGTCGTGTGGATGTCCGGCGGCTTCGAGATCGCGATGGCCGGGGACGTGAGGATCACGTGCTCATCGGGGAGCCACTCGCTGAGGTTGCGCGACCAGGCGCGGCGCATGTGATGCACCATCGTCCCCGAGTGGATGATCGACACCTGCTCGAAGTCCTCGTGCGTGTGCGGGCTCATCGCGTCCGTCCGGCGCGGCTTGGTCGCCACCGGCCAGGCGAAGTTGGTCATCGCGGTGCGGTGCACGTAGCAGTGCGGCTTGCCCGCCGGGGTGTCGTCCAGGTGGTAGACACGGATCTTGTACCCGTCGCGCGGCATCGGCCACGGCTCGACCGGTGCGACACCCGCCGGGTGCCCGGCGTACTCGCGGCTGTTCGGCGCCTTGTCGCGCAGGTCGGCGTTCAGCGAGGTGAACCCTCGCCAGACCGCGCCCCGCTCGGCGAACCGGATGCTCGACCGACCGGGCGGGACGATCACCACCGACCCCGCCGGCACGTCCACGGTGTCGCCGCCGGCGGTCACCTGGCACGGCGTGAACAGCGCCCACAGGAAGTACTCATCGGCGTTGTCCGCTCTGGCGAGCTCGGATCCGGGCACGACCTCGGAATACGCGGTGATCATGTTGGCGGCGCGTACCCACCACGTCGACGCGGACCCCTCGGTCTCGTGCGCTTGCGTCCCCTGAAGGGGAGCGTAACTACCGATCGTCATCGCTTCTCCCGTTCTTGCTTGCCCTGGGATGACTGTCTGCTCGCGCCTCACCGTGCCCTGTCGTCGTCATCCCGCATCCTCCTGTAGTCCTGCGGTCTCCCCCGACAACGCCAGCATCGCACCGGATCCACGATCAGACGATCCGCCGGTCCCACAATTGCGGCCCCGCCGTTTAGTCCACCGCGCCCACGGTGACGCTGAGCAGCGCCCGGCTGCCGCTGGATACCGTGGCCGCCGTCTGCGCGGCCCCCAGCCGGGCGGTCTCGCCGCCGACGGCCCCGCGCAGTTCTGGGACGGCGAGGCCAAGCAGCGGCGCCGCCACCGCGGCGGCCGACCCGGCGACCTGCTCAGGACCGGTGAGATCGAGGCGATCCTGGCGGCCGTCGTGATCACGGTCGGCGCGGTCCGGCGGCAGCGGCGCCGGGCGCGGCGGGCCGCCGCCGGAACGGATGTGCCGCGACCGGCCGGCTGACCAACAGCCCTCCGCCGGCCGGGTTCAGCGGGCGTGACCGGAGTCACCGGCCTCCGTTCGGAATAGTCAAAGACATCAGCCAGAACGGGGGCGCGGTTACTCTCGGCGGCCCTGGTTCTTCACTGCCTCCGCCGCCACGGCGGCCGCGTCCTGGTCGAGGTAGCGGCCGCCCCTGGTGACGGGCGCGAAGGACCCGTCGAGCTCGTATACCAGGGGGATGCCGGTCGGGATGTTCAGCTCGGTGATGGCCGCGTCGCCGATCCTGTCCAGGTGCTTGACCAGGGCACGCAGCGAGTTGCCGTGCGCGACGACGAGTACGGTGCGGCCCGCCGTCAGGTCGGGCACGATCGAGTCGAACCAGTACGGCAGGAGCCTGTGCACCACGTCCCGCAGGCACTCCGTGCGCGGCAGCAGCTCGGGCGGCAGCCCGGCGTACCGCGGGTCGCGCGCCGCGGAGAGCGGGTCGTCGTCGGGAATCGGCGGCGGCGGCACGTCGTAGGAGCGGCGCCAGCTCATGTACTGCTCGTCGCCGTACTGCTCGCGGACCTGCGCCTTGTCCTTGCCCTGCAGGGCGCCGTAGTGCCGCTCGTTCAGCCGCCAGCTGCGCCGAACCGGCAGCCAGCTCAGGCCCGTGACGTCGAGCATGATGTTCGCCGTCTGGACGGTGCGGGTCAGCACCGACGTGTGCACCACGTCCGGGCGCAGTCCCGCGTCGGACAGCAGCCGCCCGGCGGCTTCCGCCTCCTGCCGGCCGTTCGGCGCGAGCCTGACGTCCGCCCAGCCCGCGAACAGGCCCTTGGCGTTCCACTCACTCTCCGCGTGCCTCATCAGCACCAAAGTTCCCATATGCACCAGTCTCTCGTATTGCCTGACTTTCTCGTCAGCCCCGCCTGTCTCGCGCCGGCGGCCGGGCCAGAGCCTGCGTTACCAAAGCGTTACATTGAAGTTTCTTGTCAATGGTATGACCTTATGCCAGCCTGGAGTGATTCGACACACAGCACGGCAATTACGCCCGCCGCCGTCCTGACCTCCTCGGAAGGAGCCCCCGTGCGCAAGGACTACGAACCCGGCGTCCTAGCTCCCAGCCAGAAGTCCGCATCGGAACTCGAAGCCCGCGACGCGTTCAACCGCGAGCACCCGCCGCTCAAGGGGCTCGTCGTGCCGTACGACCTGCGGAAGATGGAGCTGCCTGAACGGCCCTGGCGCAACAACCGCGGCCAGTGGTTCGACCTCGCCGAGTACGAGATCCTCAACGCCCACCTCTCCGAGCTGAAGCCAGGCAGCTGCTCGGTCCGCCACCGCCACACCACCGAGGCCTACCTGTACTGCGTCAAGGGACACGGCTTCACGGTAGTCAACTACGAGGGCGAGGCCGAGCAGATCGTCGAGTGGTCCGAGGGCACCCTGTTCGCCCCGCCCCGCTGGGCCTGGCACCAGCACTTCAACGGCGACTCCGCCGACACCTCACGTTACCTGGCGATCCAGGACACCGGCCTGCTCCGCACCATGCGCCTGCACCAGATCGAGCGCCACCCGGTCCAGCTCAGCCCCGACGAGGCCGCCCAGCTCCTCGCCGCCCAGCTGGCACAGGGCGACCAGGGCAAGTAGCAGGGAATTCGCCGATCGCGCCGTCCCATGGCCTCCACCTGAGCGTGGGCCGGCAACCGCGCCCGCATGGCGCTGGCACACGACGGCTCCGGGCCGGGCGCTCCATCCCCCTTGGCCCGGCCCGGAGCACCACATGAAGGCGTGGTGAAATGCTCGACGACTCAATAGCCGTCAAGGCCGACGTACTCGTCGCCTCCGGCGCGCGCAGGTGGCTCTACATCAGCCTCCCTCTACTGATCAGTTTCGCCGTCGCGCAGCTGGTGAAGACGTCGATGGGAATCGTCGCGGCCAGCCCGGAATTCATTAACCGGTTCCACGTCGGCCCGCACTCGTCGGCCGTCGGCTGGGCGTCCAGCTCGTTCCTCTACGCGTACGGCGTCGCGATGCTCGGCTGGGGCTACCTCGTCAAGCGCATAGGCCCGCGGCGCGCGATGCTACTCGGAAGCGGCATCTGGGTGATCGCGCTCGCCGTGACTCCCTTCGTGCACACCATCCCGCAGCTTTACGGCACGCGGATCGTGCTCGGCGCGGGCGAGGCCTGCTTCTACCCCGTCGCCCACACCCTGACCGCGCGCTGGTTCCCCATTCAGGAACGCGCACGGGCGAACGCGTCGTGGCTGTCCGGCATCTTCGTGGGCTCGACCGTCGCCTCGTCCCTCACCGCCGTCTCGCTGACGTCACTGGGCTGGTCGGGCGCGTTCTGGCTGCAGGCCGCCATCGCGCTCGTGCTTGCCTTCGGCGTCACGCTGCTGCTGATCAGGGACGATCCGCGCAGCGCGGCCGCGATCGGCTCGGCCGAGGTGACGCACATCGAGGAGAACCGGTTCGAGAACACGAAGCTCATCCCGAAGGCGGGCCCGCAGTCGCCGTACCGCAACTACCGGTACTGGCTGACGATGGTCATGTACCTCGGCACCAACATCCCGTTCTACGGCCTGGTGACGTGGCTGCCGCTCTACCTGAAGGAGCAGCGGCACATCAGCTTCGGCATGGTCGGCCTGATCCTCACCACCGCCAATGCCCTGTCGATCGTCGTCATGGTCCTGGTCGGCATATGGTCCGACCGGCGAATGCGGCGGGCGACGGTCGCCGCGGCCGGCTTCGCCGTTGAGGCGATCGGCATCCTCGGCGCCGTGCTGTACCCGGCCAACACGCTGATGATCGGCGTGTGGGTGTTCCTCGGGCTGGCCGGCAACGCGTGGTGCATCGTGGCCAACTGGGGCCTGCTGCACAGCCTCATGCCGACCGACGAGGCTGAGCGCTCAAGCGGCGTCTTCTCCTGCCTGACCAACCTCGCCGGCGCGGGCGCCCCCGCCCTGGTCGGCTGGATGCTGTCAACGACGGGCAGCTACACACCCGGCTTCCTGTTCCTGGTCGCCACGATCGTGGTGTCCATCGCCTGCTGCGCCGTCCTCATACCGCAGCGGTACTGACCCTGGCCCTCCTGAGGCGCTACCCGCAGACCCGGATGCCGGTTAGCGGCCGGAGCGCCGGTGCCCCGATCGAACACGCGTGACCGTTTTGCCGCGCTGGCGCGCTGGCGGCCGCGCTCACGCCGCCGTAGTTCACCGCCCCGAGCGCGACCACCAAGGTCAGGCCGGCGCCGGCCAGCGCCGAGATCCGGATCCGTGCGCGCAGCCGCGCCCAGCTGCGCACGGGCGGCGGCACGCTCCTGGCCGCGGCCGGCCGACGCGCCGCCAGCACGCCCTGGCACCCGGCCGCCAGCAGGAACAACGGGGTGCAGCCGATGATGAAGAAGTCGGCGACGTTGTAGTAGTGCGTGCCGAGGTGGATGAAGTCGACCACGCCGCGCACGCTGCCCGGCGCGGTCCAGTAGTGGATCCCCAGCCGGTCAAGCAGGTTGCTGCCCCATCCGCCGATCATCAGGGCGCAGGGAACGCTGACGAAGGCAGGCACCCGCCGGCGCGCGAGGACCGAGACGGCGATGCTCAGCAGGCCGAAGTCGAGCAGGTCGAGCAGCGCGCCCGTGACCGGGCCTGCGTACCACCCGCCGACCTTGCTCCCGACGAGGACGTCGCCGCCGGAGTTGATCTTGGTCCACGACACGTACCGCCATGCCCACCACTTGAATGCCTGGTCAAGCACGACCACCGCGGCGATCAGGGCAAGTACCAGCCGCCGCTGCCTGGCTCTTTCCCAGTTTCCCGCGCCCGGCTGAACGGCCAGGTCGGCGGAGGACGTGCGGGCAAGCGGAGGGAAACGGCGCAGGTCATGAGACACATCTCGGGACGATAACATATATGTCACGCACGGATAACGTTGACCCGGTAACTCCACGTGTGAGGATGCTCACCGCCGCGTGGCCCGCCGCGCGCCGTAGCGCCGGGCGCGACGCGCCACGCGGCCAGGCTGGCACCGCGGCCAGCCGGCACCGCGACTAGGCGGGCACCGCGCCGCGCAGTTGCCCGGCCGTGAGCCGCGCCGGGTCGCGGGCGAGCGCGGGATCGGCGCCGATCACCGCGAGCGGCAGCTTGCGGAGCCGCCGCCCGTCCCAGCCCGCGGTGCGGACGGCCAACTCGTCGTGCAGCGCGTCGTCCGATGCCAGGTCCTTCAGCTCGGGCCAGGCCACGGCCAGGTCGGCGAGGGCCGCCGCGAGGATCCGCGTCCGCGCCGCCACGTCCGGCAGGCCGAGCTCCACGACGAGGTCGGCGCGCGAGAGGAACGCCTCGTCAACGGCCGGCAGGAAGTTCGTCGTCGTCACGACGACCGCCCCGGGCACCGCCGCCGCCAGGTGGTCAAGGCCGGCCAGCACCGCGTCCGTGGCCCGCTGCACGTCGACCGGGTTGGTCTCGAACGACGCAAGGCTGCGCCGCACGGCGAAGCTTTCCACCTCGTCGATCAGGACGACGACGTGCGGACGCGACGCGGCGAGCGCGGGGACGACGTCACGCAGCAGCCTGGTGACGTTCCGCTGGCTCTCCCCGAGCATCTCGCTTGGCATGGCGTGCGGGTCGACCTCAAGGAACGTCGTCGCGCCGCGCGCCGCCACGGCGAGCGCCGCCGCCTGGGCAAGGCCCTGCGCCAGCGTGGTCTTCCCGGTGCCGGGCGGCCCGGCGAGCACGATCAGTCCGCTTGGCGGCGCCGGGAGCGCGGCCAGGCGGCGCCCGTGCAGCATTGCCACGAGCGCCGTCCCGAGCAGCCGTTCCCTGGTGCCTGACGGCACGACGATGCTGTCCCACGGCCCGTCATGGTGGCCCGCGGGCAGCACGTGCAGGGCGGTGACGCCGCGCGGAAACGACTCCGCGCTCACGGCCAGGTCGGCCTGGTCAGCTCTGGCCAGTCGACCGTGCCCGGGTCGCCTGCCTGCTTGTCCCTGATGTGGTCCGGCGGCTCCTCGAAGAGCACGAGCGGGTCACACAGCGCCCGCATCGTCTCAAGCAGGCTGTCGAACATGTGAATCCGCACCACCCGCGCCGTCCGCTCGGGATCGTCGTTGATGTGCTGGTGCCACAGGAAGTGGTCGACGACGATGAGGTCGCCCTTCTTCCACGGGTAGGTCTGCCCGCCCTCCGGTTCCGCCCCGAGGTAGGAGTGGCCGTGGCCGTCGACCACGTACAGCCACGCCTCCCCGGGGTGCCGGTGCATCGACTGCCCGCGGCCCGGCCCGATCTCGAACATCGCCATCGTGATGCCGGAGGCCTGGTAGCCGATCGCCCGGTCAAGCAGGAACGTCGTCCTTGTGCCGCGCGGCGTCGGCAGCATTTCCAGGTCGTCCCAGCTCGTGTGCAGCCGCCCGCCGCGGCGCGCCTCCTGGTCGGTCGCCAGCCGCCGCAGCCGTTCCGCGTACGGGTCCGCGCCCTCGGCGCCCGGTGAGAACGGCGGCCTCGGCGGCAGCGTGCCGGTGTCCGCGTCACCGCCGTCTTCCAGGATCGCCATGCCCATCGTCTCAAGCATGGGCTCGGAGGAAAAAGTGAGGAACCGGGCCGTGGCACTCCCCTCGTTGCCGTGGCGGTGCCAGCTCCAGGCCGGCAGGTGCAGCGAGTCCCCCGGGCCCCAGTCGATCCGCTTCCCGTCGATCTCGGTCCATGCCTCGCCCGCGACGCAGAACACCATCGCGTCCCACGAGTGGCGGTGCACCGCGGCGACCACGCCCGGGTCGATCTCATGCGCGGTGGCGTCCATCGACCGGGTCGGGCGGCCGCCGTCGGCGCCGACGTAGACGCCGCGGCGCATCCGGCGGCTGGTGTCGTGCATCTCGACGTCCTCGAGCGCCACGACTGTGCGCTGGTTCGCCCGCCACGTCTCGATGAACTCGGCGCGGCGCTGCTTCTGCACGTGGTAGTGGGCGACCTTGGTGGTGGTCTTCGTACTCACTAACAGCCTCCTACTGGTTGACGTACGCGGCGATCGAGGTCGAGTTGGCAAGCGCGGTGTTGACCTGACCCGACACCGTGGCGCCGCCGATGAACGACAGCGGCAGCGATTCCTTGACCGCCTGGGCCTTCAGCGCGGGCAGGCTCGCGGCCTGGCTGAACGCCTGCCGCAGCGTCGCCAGCTCGGAAGCGGGCAGGCCGGCGGGCGCGGCGAAGTCGTCGGACAGGTCGCTCAGCGCGAGCGCCTCCTTGACCGCCGCTTCCTTGCTCCCGGACAGCGCCGCCGACGACATCTCGCTCTCCAGGGTGGGCACGCCGCTGAGCACCTTCTGGTAGCTCGACAGCGAGACCGGCCCGATGACGAGCAGCGGCTTCGCCTCATTGCCTGAGATCAGCGGGTAGAGCGTCGACATGGCCTCGAGGATCGTCTGCCCGTCCTTGGCCAGGAAGCCCTGCTTGAGCGCCGAGGTGGCCTCGAAGCCGGTGTCCAGCTGGTGGGGGACGCCGAACGCGCCGTAGATCACCCGGTTGAGCATGTCCCCGATGCCGTTGCGGATGTCGAGCACGGTGACGTTGCCGCCCGTGGAGTGCAGCATCCCGGAGAAGCTCTGCACAGCGGAGCCCGGCTGGGTGACGAGCGCGTTCGGTATCTGGGCGGGCTGGCCGATCCAGCTCAGCTTCGCCATGTTGAAGGTCTGGCCCGGCTGCTTCTCCACGAGGCTGGCGATGTCGCCGCCCACGTTCACCATGCCGATGGTCAGCCCGTTCGGCGCGGCCGCCGCCATCTGGTTGCTGCCCTGGAGCGTCCCCGCCGCGGAGACGTCCTCGACGTTGATCGTGGCCCCGAGTTCCTGTCCCAGGTACGGCGCGAACAGCCGGGCGTAGGAGTCGTAGCTGCCGCCGGGGCTGTCCGGGGAGATGAGCGTGATGGTCTTGCCCTTGAAGTAGCCGGCGCCCCCGCCGCCGCTCGCCGCCGTGCCGCTCCCTGACCCGGACGACGAGCCGGACGAGCAGGCGGCGAGCAAGGCGGCGGACACCGCCGCGATCGCGACGGCCGCGACCCGCCTTCGTGACGCATTCGATCTTGTGTATCGCGTGGCGTGCTCGGACATTTTTCTGCCTTTCGTTTTCACGGCGATGCTGACGGTTCGTGCGATGGTGACGTGACGGCCCGTGAGGCCGGGCCAGCCGGACGCGGGATCAGATCAAGACCCCGGAGAAGGTGAGGCTGAACAGGGATATGAATGCGTAGGCGATCGCGAAGCACGTGCCGGTCACCACCCCCGCGTACGCCAGGCGCTGCCAGCGGCGGTTCCACTCGACCGAGGTCAGGCAGTACGCGGCGGCGACCACGGGCACGCCGATCTCGAAGCCGAACAGGTAGCTCGCGCCCACCGCGGCCCAGATCCAGCCGAGCGCGGCGAATTCGCGCGCCGTCCGGCGCCAGCGGCGCCCCTGCGCCGGCTGGTCCGCGGCCGGATGCCCGCTCCCCTGCGCTTCGGTCGTCTGCGGCCCGGTCTCCTGCGGCCCAAGCTCCCGCGGCACAGCGGCCGGAAGACTGGCCCGCGTCGGCCTCGGCTCCCGCTCTCGCCCGAACGACTTCGGCTGGCTCCCAAGTCCGCCCCGCGCCTCGCCGTCGTGGCCAGCCAGGGCTTCCATCGTTTCGCGTCCCGGCCCTGCGTCCTGGCCGGCGAGGACCGCCGCCAACTCGGCGGCCAGCGCCTCAGGCACGGCGTCCACGGGCCCGGGCACGGCGTCCACGGGCCCGGGCACGGCGTCGAAGCGCTCGGGGGCCGGGCCGCCGGCCGCCCCGTGGCGCCCCGTCGCGTGACGCACTGTCCGCTGGCGGAGCACGCCGACCCCGCGGGACGCCAGCCGGAACAGGACCACGGCGGCGGCGATGGCCGCGATGATGGCGGGCACACGGCCCGCGTCCGCGGGGTAGCCGAGGGCGATGATCATGTAGCCGACCGACACGACGGCGATCACGGCCTCGGTCGCCGGCTCAAGGACCGGGTGCGGCGGCCGCGGGCCGCGCGCCGCGCGCTCGGGGGTGACCACGGCCCGGCCGCGGCGCCCGCGCCACGTGATCAGCGCGAGCAGGACGACGCTGATGACGAGGAACACGTCGGCCAGCGGGCTGCTCGTGATGAACCCCCAGCCGTAGATGCTCTGCGTCAGGTGCAGGTTGTCGGCGAACGTCCCGCCGAGCACGAGGCCGATGGTCATCGCCGCCAGGGAGTAGCCGAGCTTGCGCAGCACCACGCCGACGACGGCGAACACGCCAAGCTCGACGACCCCGACGAAGCCGGTCACGGCCGCGAAGCTGCCGAGCACCGCGAGCGAGACGATGACGGGCATCATGACGGGGCCGCGCACGTTCGTCGCCCGGCTGAGCCACGGGGTGATGGCCAGGCCGACGGCGCAGGACAGCAGCCCGGCGATGGCCATCACCCACATCATCGAGTAAGGCAGCGACGGCTCGGAGCGGAGCAGGGTCGGTCCCGGCTGGATGCCGAGGATCGACAGCGCCGCGATGAAGATGACCATGCCGACGCCTGACGGCAGGCCAAGCGCGACGGCGGGGACCAGGGAGCCCACCTCCTTCGCGAGCGATGACCCCTCGGCGGAGGCGATGCCGGCCGGGACGCCGGTGCCGAACTCGCCAGACTTCCGCGAGACCTGCCGCCCGAGGCTGTAGGAGATGAAGTTGGCGCTGAAGCCGCCGATGCCGGGGATGAGGCCGAGCACGCTGGCGACAAGCGCCGAGCGCAGGATATGGATCCAGGACCTCGCCGCGTCGCCGAGGCCCTCGCCGACCTGGCGGCGGAAAGCGTCGCGCAGCATCGCCTGCTGGCCGGCGGCGACCGACTCGTTGCGGCCGTACATCACGACCATCTGGGTCATGGCGAAGACGCCGAGCGCGAAGGGGACGACGTTGAGTCCGCTCATCAGCGCGACGTTGCCGAACGTGAACCGGTCGATCCCCGTCACCGGGTCGGCGCCGATGAACGAGAACATCAGCCCGATCGCGCCGGACAAGATGACCTTGCCGCTTGAGGTGCTCTCCCCCGTGCCGCCGATCAGCACGAGCGCCAGGATGATGATGGCGACGAACTCCGGCGGGTGGAACACGTTCACCAGCGAGCCGGACACGGGCAGCAGCGCGAGCAGCACCGCGCAGGCGATCCAGCCGCCGGCCCACGTCGATGCGGCCGAGATGGCCAGGGCGCGGCCCGCCTCGCCGCGCTGTGCCATCGGGAACCCGTCAAGCGTGGTCGGGTACGACTCGGGCGCGCCCGGCGTGTTCAGCAAGATGGCGGTGATCGAGGCCGCGTAGTAGGAGGCCGCCTGCGTGGCGAGCATCAGCGTGATCGCGGGGATCACGCTCATGTGGTACAGGAACGGCAGCATCAGGCTGAGCGCGAGCGACACGCCCATGCCGGGGAGCATGCCCATGAACATGCCGATCGCCATGCCGACGAACAGCAGCCCGATGGCTTCGGGCGTGAGCAGTTGCGAAAAGCCGGAAAACAGATCGTGCGTCATCGGGACCCTATCTCGCTGCCCAGGGCGGCGCCCGCGGGCGGTCTGCCCGGGCACGCGGAAGCCGACCCGGGCGGGTGATGGTGTCTGCTGACTGACGGCGCCCGCTGGCCGGGCGGGCGCCGTACGGCGCGACGGACTGCGACGGAAGCTGGTAAGGGCGGGCCGCCCGCCGTGCGGGGTCTAAGCGGGCCGACCCGGCCGGCGGATCGGGAAAGGGCGTGGTGTGCGCCCGATCAACCGATCATGGCATAAGGTCATACCATTTACAAGAAGTCGTCTTAGTAAAATTTGAGTAACCAGACGGGTCGCATTGCGCGTCGCGCTTCTTGCTGTTATCAGGGCGCTAGCTGGTGGCCGGGCGCGATCCGTGGAGGGAAGAGCTGTCAAGGGAAAAGCTGCGCTCCGCGCCTGTTGCTGTTATCCCGGCTCGATGCCTACGCCGGGATTCGGGCCGCATAGGGCAGCCGCATAGGACAGCCGCATAGGACAATGGCGTTGACTTAGTGATGCGTGGTGGCCGTGAGTGGCCGTGCGCCGACTGGCACGCGGCGCCCGAGCGCGGGCTGCGGCATGATCGACAGTGATTTCGCTTTTCATGTGGATTCCGCATCTTATTAGCTGCGGAATCCACATGATCATGGGCCTGGCCGCGACGCCGCCGGAACAAACCGGACGCAACGGGCACGCGCGGACCCGGCGCTTCGCGCTTCTTGCTGTTATCACGAGGTAGTGGCCGGCGCTGAGACTCGGGCCCGGCGGTTTCACGCGGTGCGGGGCCCGGGTCTCGGCGCCGAGTGAGGCTGGAGGAGGGCGTCAGAGCCCGTACTCGCCGAGCCGGTACCGCCGCGGCTTAAGCACCCGGCAGACCTCGCGGTTGAGCGCGCTCTGCGGCAGGCCGATGCCGGCCTCCGCGGCCATGTCCTGGACGATCTTCATGTCGTCCTCGGCCCACGCCATCGTCTGGTTGCCCCAGTTGTCGAGCGCGTGATTGGCCGCGCTGCTGATCTGCAGCGCCTGCCGCAGCGTGTCGGTGTCGACGCCGAAGCGCCCGGCAAGCGCGAGCCCCTCGTGGTCCGCGACGAGGCAGGCCCACAGGATCAGGTTGTTGACGGCCTTGCCGACCTGCCCGGCGCCGACATCGCCGAGGCGGATCACGTCGGATGAGTACGCCCGGGCCACCGGGGTGAACCGCGCCGTCGCGTCCGCTGTCCCGCCGAGCAGTGACAGCAGTTCGCCTGCGTCGGCCGCCCACGACCCGCGGCACACCGGCGCGTCCACGACGTCGACCCCGCGCGGCTCGGCCGCCGCGTGCAGGCGCCGCATGACCGCCGCGGACACCGTGCTGAGCACCGCGACGAGCGCACCGCGCGGCAGCCGCGCGAGCATGCCGTCGTCGCTCAGCTCCCGGCCGCCGAGCATCAGCTCGTTGAGCTGTTCCTCGTAGCCGACGCAGGCAAGCACGGTGGCGCAGCGCGCCGCGACTTCGCGGCTGTCCGTCACGAACGTGGCGCCCTTGCCCGCCACCGTCTCCCGCTTGGCGGGATCGACGTCGTACACGACGACCGGGAATCCGGCCCTGACCAGGTGGCCGATGATGGGCAGTCCCATCCGGCCGGCGCCAAGCACCCCAACGGGTCGCGTCTCTGATGTCCGCATGCGTAGCCGTCCTCTGTCGTTGATCAAGCCCCGTGATCGCTAAGGCACGCCGGGCCTGCCGCCCGCCTAGTTCACGTAGCGCAGGCCCCGCTCCGCCAGCCGCTCGCGCATGCCGCTCACGTCCAGGCTGAGTTCACCCGCGGCGTACCGCTCGCGGGCCGCCTCTTCCTTCCGCGCCCTGGCCTGGCATGCCGCAAGCACCGCGGGCGCCTCCAGGCGGGGCACCACGACGCACCCGTCGTCGTCGGCGACGATCGCGTCGCCCGGCTGGATGAGCTGGCCGCCGCACACCAGCGGGACGTTGACGTCGCCAAGCGTCTCCTTCACGGTGCCGGCCGCGGACACGCACCTGGACCAGACAGGGAACCTCATCCTGGTCAGCTCGCGGACGTCACGGCAGCCCGCCTCGATGACCAGGCCCCGCACGCCGCGCGCCTGCAGCGCGGTGGCGAGCAGCTCGCCGAAGTACCCGTCGTCGCACCGTGACGTGGGTGCGACCACGAGGATGTCGCCGTCCGCGCACTGCTCGACGGCGACGTGGATCATCCAGTTGTCGCCCGGCGGGACGCTGACCGTGACCGCGGTGCCAGCGACCTGGGCGCCCGGGTAGACCGGGTTCAGGTACGGCGCGAGCAGGCCGCGGCGCCCCAGGGCCTCGTGCGCCGTGGCGACGCCGAACTCCGCGAGCGCGTCGGTGACCGCCCGGTCGGCACGGGAAATGTGCTGGACGACCATTCCCATGCTCAGGCCCGCCAGGGAAGCAGGGACACGTGGATGACGTCCTCGTTCGCTCCCGGTGCCGCCGATCGCCTTGATCGCGCGGTCCACGTCGGACAGGCCGAACGTGTGCGTCGCCAGCAGGTCGAGCGGGAAGCGCCCGGACGCGAGCTGCTTCACGGCGAGCTCGCACGCGCGGTAGCTGTGCCCGCGCGCGCTCTTGATCGTGATCGCCTTCTCCGTCACCTTCTTGACGGGGAAGTCGGGGAACGCGGCCAGCTCACCCTGGATCAGCAGGGTTCCCTCCCGGCGCTTGAGCGCGTCGACGCCGAGCAGCACCGGCGCGGTCCCCGCGCCCGAGGTGCAGTCGAGCACGACGTCCACGCCCTTGCCGCCGGTGACCGCCATGATCCGCTCCAGCGGGTCCTCGGCCTGCACGTCGATCACGTGGTCCGCGCCAAGCTTCCTGGCCATCTCAAGGCGCGCGGCGTCCCGCGTGGTGCCCGTGACGATGATCAGCGAGGCCCCGGCCTGCTTGCAGGCGACCGCCTGCGACAGCCCCTGCTGACCTGGCCCCTGGATGAGCACGGTGGAGTCGTAGCCGACGCCTGCCGCGAACAGCGCCCACTCGATGCCGTTGGACATCGGCGTGGCGAGCCCGGCGAGCTCCGGCGACAGGCCGTCCGGCAGCTTGTGCAGCACCGCGTTCCACGGCAGGAACATGTACTGCGCGAACCCGCCCCACAGGTGATACGGGTTGTCCGCCGACGTGTACCCGAAGCGGCGCGCGTCCGGGTTCGTCCGCCAGTCGGTCAGCTCGCAGTGCCGGTACTCCCCCGCCCGGCACCAGTCGCACTGGAAGCAGCCGACGTAGTGCTCGACGAATACCCGGTCGCCCTCGCGAACCCCTTGCCGCTCGGCGAACGCGCTTGCCCGCGCGGTCGATCACGCCGATGTTCTCGTGCCCCATGATCACCGGGGCGGCGAACGGCGGCTTCGCGTACATCTTCACGTCGGTCCCGCAGATGCCGGCGACCTCGACCTTGAGTAGCGCTCCGTCCTCGGGTATGTCAGGCATCGGGAACTCGCGCAGCTCGGTGCGTCCCGGGCCCGTCCTTACCGCTGCCAGCACTTGCTCAGCCATGAGCGACGCTCCCTACTGGGTGCCCTGTCTTACTTGGTGCACTGGTCGACCAGAAAGGTCTATTGGTCTGACAGATTACCATGCTAGAGTGCGGCGCATGGGACAGTCCACACTCACCGCCGTGACCCGCACCCAGGGCGCCACCCAGGCGCTGAAGGACGGGACCGTGCGGCCCGCCGGGTGGACGCTGAACTTCGAGGAAGTGCCCGTCCTCATCCAGGCCTTCCGCCGGATGGTGCGCACCCTCGACTTCGACGTCACCGAGATGGCGTTCACCACCTACCTCGTCGCGAAGGCGCACGGCAAGCCGTTCACGGCGCTGCCGGTCTTCCTGGTGCGCGGCTTCCACCACGGCGCGATCGTGCGCGCCGCGAAGTCCGACGGCCTGGTACCGACGGACCTGGAGGGCCGCCGGGTCGGCGTCAACCGCGGCTACACGGTCACGACCGGCGTCTGGGCGCGCGGCATCCTGGCCGACGAGTACGGCGTCGACCTCGGCCGCGTCACCTGGGTGCTGTCCGGCGACGAGCACGTGCGCGAGTACGTGCCGCCGCCCAACGTCGTCCCCGTCGCGCCCGGCGAGGACGTTCCCGACATGGTCGCCTCCGGCGAGCTGGCCGCCGGCATCGGCGTACCCGCGGACCGCCGGGACCTGGTGCCGCTGATCCCTGACGCGGCCGAGGCAGGCTACCGCGCGCTGCGCGAGCGCGGCCTGTACCCGATCAACCACCTGGTGGTCGTCAAGGACGAGTTGCTCGCCGCGCACCCCGGCCTCGCCGCGGACCTGTTCACCGCGTACGCGGCGGCGAAGAACCGCTACGTGGCCGCACTCACCGGCGGCGCGATCGCCGATCCTGGGCCCGCCGACCGCATGTACCTGCGGGTCGCGGAGATCACCGGCGCCGACCCCATGCCCTACGGCATCGCGCGCGAACCGCGCGATGATCGACCAGCTCATCCGCTACGCGGTCGACCAGAAGATCCTCGACAAGCCCGTCACGGCCGAGGACATCTTCGCCGCGGGCACCCACGACCTGACCGCTTGAGACAGGGGACCCATACCGTGCGGATCGTGATCGCCGCCGACCACAACGGCGTCGCGCTGAAGGACTACCTCATCGGGCGGCTCGCCGCCGCGGGCCACGACGTCGACGACCTCGGCACCCACGGCGACGCAGTCGTCGACTACCCGCCGCTGTGCGCGGCGGTCGGCCGCCTGGTCGCTAGCGGCGCGGCCGACCGCGGCATCGTGATCGGCGGCTCGGGCTCGGGCGAGCAGATCGCGTGCAACAAGATCGGCGGCGTGCGCGCGGGCGTCTGCCACGACCTGTTCACCACGGAGATCGCGCGCGCGCACAACGACGCGAACGTGCTCATCCTCGGCGCCAAGATCGTCGCGCCCGCCCTGGCGGAGATGATCACCGAGCTCTGGCTCGCCACGCCGTTCAAGGGCGGCCGTCACCAGGACCGCCTTGACCAGATCGCGGCCCTGGAGCGCGGCGAGTCACTCAGCGCAGGCACGACGAGTAATTCCATGGGTCCTGGCGGAGGCGCCCAGGCGGGATGAGGACCACGGCCGGGAACCGCAGGCGGGGCCGCACTCTGGACTTGCTCTGACCCGGCACTCCCCTCCGGCAATGGGGAATTGGCAGCCGCATCCGGACTAGGGATGCTGATGTCGTGAGCATGCCCGGCAAGGCCTGTGTCCGACGCGGGCCGGGCGGTCCGCCCGCCGTCCGTACCCGGCCGTTGCGGAAGCTCGGGCTGGTCAGTGGCTGAGGTTTCGGGCGGAGGTCAGCAGCGGCTGAGGTGGTCCGCCCTGGGTTGCTGTCTGCGCGGGCTGGGGTCTGAGCAACTGCCGCGCCAATTGCGGTGCTCAGGCGCCGAGGGCGCCTTGCGCTCCGCAATTGGCTTGCCACCGAGAAAACCTCGGGGTGCCGTCCGCGCGGGCCGGGGTAGGTGCCTGGGGTCTGGCGCGAGGCTTGCCCGTGCGCGAGGGTTCCCGGTGTCCCTGCGGGGCGCGGCCGGAACATGACCGCCGGGCCAGGATCCGAACGCATGCCACTGCTTCGGGCCGCCCGCGGCCCGGCCGTCCCACTCCCGCTCCCGCAAGTAGCAGACCTCCAGCCCATCGAGCAGTTTCCCCACCTCACCGGCGTCGTGGAAGGTCATGCCGTCCGACCCGGCCCACCCGTCACGCGGCCCGAGGAACTGTCCGGCGAACAACCCGCCAGGCACAAGAGCATCACGGACCGCCGCCCATACCTCGGGGAAATCAGCAGGGGCGCAGAACGGCAGGCTGTACCCGGCATGAACCAGATGCGCCTCCGGCAGCACCGCCTCCGCGAACGATGCGTGCACGATCTTCACTAGGCCGCTGCCCCGAACCTGGCCACGCAGCACGCCAAGCGCCACCGGGTCCCGGTCTACCGCCGTCACCACCCAGCCGCGACCCGCCAGGGCCAGCGCGTCCGCCCCGGCACCGCATCCCAGGTCGACCGCCGTCCGTCCCTCGCCGGGGCCGAGCAGTTCGCACGCCTTCAGTAGGAGCGGGCGCGGCCCGCGCTCGGCTGTCCGGGCGTGGTACGGCTCCCATCGGGACGCCACTTCGCCGTCACGGGACGTACGACTCCCCATAGGTGCCATAAGCGGCATCCTCCCGCCCGCGCAGCGCTGCCCGCAGGAGACTCGCCGAACGGTCCAGCACCCCTACGAATGTGTCGCACACCCGGCTTCAGGGCTTCAGGTTCTAGGCTCGGGAATGTCGGACGGCACTGGGAGAGTGGACGCCATCAACAGGAGGGGGCACCATGAGTGCCGTGACTTTCGGAGAGCCACATGCCAACGCCGGACTCCCGTTCACGGTGGATGAACTGGACCGGCTGCCGAATGACGGCCGCCGGTATGAACTGCTTGACGGGGTGCTTGTCGCGAGCCCGCGACCTACCACCATCCATCAGTTCGCCGCCTTCCAACTCGGGAAGATCCTCGACGACGCGTGCCCCGAAGACCTCTGCGTCATGCTAGAACCAGCCGTGCAGTTGACCGCGACGACAACCGAGTTCGCCCCAGACCTCGTCGTGGTTCCCGTCGACGAGGTCGGCGACGCGAAGTTCACCAGGCCGCCGCTGCTCGTGGTGGAGATCCGGTCGCCCAGCACCGCGATCATCGACCTAAACCGGAAGAAGGCGGCTTACGAACGGTTCGGCGTCCCCTCGTACTGGATCGTCGACCCAAATCCGACACAGCCGGAGCTAACCATTTTCGAGCTACGCGACGGCCGCTACGCTGCCGTGGGGGTCACGACGGCTTCGTTGACCGTGGAGCGCCCGTTCCCGATCACCATTACCCCGGCTCAGCTGACGAGCCGCCTGCGCCCGCGTGGCACCGAGGCAGGCTGACCAGCCCTGAGCGGCGGAGCGTTTCCTGTCTTTGATCCCAGGACTCCGCTTCGGTCAGGGCGTGCTCACGCCACGCCGTAGCGTAGACGGGTTAGGGCCTCTAGGCGGTCCTGCAGCGTGCACAGCCGGTCAACTAGGTCGTCGTCTTCTAGGGCGGCGGGGTCGGACAGGAGGACTTCGACGGCCAGCCAGCGGGCGGCGTCGGCTCGGTGCTCCCGGAAGTTGCTGAGGCTGGCCTCGACTAGGTCGCTGTGGCTCACTGCGCTGCGGGTCACTGGACTGCCTCCGTCCACGCCGCGCCGGCGCGCTTGAGGAACTCGTCGTCCAGCTCGGCTAGGCGCTCCTGGAGCGCTTCGATCGTTTCCCTGACCCGCGCCCGCTCGGCCAGGAAGTCCGGGTCGCTCATCTGGCGGATGTCGTCACTGACGCCCATTGCCCTTTCCCTTCGCTCGGGGGTAGAGCGTCCCGCCGCCGTTCGTACTGGACGGTTAGCACGCCGCGGCGGCGGCGAGACGTGTAAGCATCCTTGCTGCAATACAGTGACAATTACGGGGCGTATGGCACGATCTAGTTCGCATGGACGGTACCGTCTGGCAAGAACGGAAAGGCGCGCCGGGCACTTCGGCCGGCAGCTGCGGCGAACAGCGCTGGCGCACGGGTGGTCCATGAGCGGAATTGGCACGCGCACGGGAATCAACCCAGCTCATTTGAGCCGTATCGAAGCGGGTGCGGCCGCCGAGCGTGAGGGTAGCCGACGCACTCGACAAGGTATTTCCTGAGCGGCGCGGCTGGTATCTCGAACTGGCTTGATGACATCCGCAGCGCGCCCGAGGTTCCGGCTACGTTCCGGTCATGGAGCGACTATGAAGACCGCTCAGCGACATTGCGCCTGTGGACACCCCGGCATCGTTGACGGCCTGTGCCAGACCGAGGACTACGCGCGCGCGCTGATAGCGCTGACCGGGGTGGCCGCTGAAGTGGCTGCCGCCAGGCTGGGAGGCACGCATGGAACGGCAGCAGCGCGTGCTGGGCCGCTGTCGTATGTCCTTCGTACTCGATCGAGTCCGCGCTGTACCGGCTGGTCGGGTCGCCGGAGATCATGACAGCGCAGCTACGCCATCTGCTCGATGTCGCCGCGAGCCCCAATGTCGTGCTCCAGGTGATGCCGGAGGTAGCGCATGCCGGTGAACGACAGCGGGATCATGCTCGCTGACGATGCCGCCTGGTCGGAGCACGCGGCGCCGGCGAGGTATTCACCGACCCAAAATCGTTGCGTCGCTGGCAGCTCGTCTACGATAACGCTTCAGTGCCGAGTGCTATGAAGGTGTCAGAGTCACTGGCACTGATAGGAGGCTGACGGACGTAGGTGCGACTGGCGCAAATCAACCTACTCGACGCGCAACGGCGGGCAGCTGCGTCGAAGTAGCCAGCGACGACATGGTCATGGTCCGCGACACGACCAACCGCGACGGCGGGACGCTGGCGTTCAGCGTTGCCGCGTGGGAGCGGTTCCTGGGCACGATCCGCTAGCTGACTGCCTATCGCTTCCGGCCGCCGACCTGGTGCAGGGTCATCCGGCGGCGGCTGACCGCAGGAACTCAAGCACGCGAGCGGGCGCGGTCTGCGCCGTCTGCCCGCTCACCGGCATGTCCCAGTACTCGCCGCGCGGCAGGCACTCCTCCAGGTACCGGGCCGCCGAGGTCGCGTGCGACGCGTCCTGGCCAGGCACGATGAGCGCCGGGACGTCGAGGCGCAGCAGGTCCTCAGGCTCGGGACCCGGCACGGTGTCCCTGTCGAATAGCGTCCGCGCCATGCCCGCGACCAGCGTCTCGTAGCGCCCCTTGTCGATGGCACGGTAGCCGTCCGCGAACGCCGGGTCGCCGCGGACGCAGTTCACCCACGGGCCGACGCGCGGGTCCTGGGTGAACCCCTGCCCGGACGAGAGTGCTAGGTCGGTGACAGTCACCAGGGACCGTTCGGCGACAAAGGACAGATGCCGCGCGAACCTGGCGTGTTGCGCGATGCGGTACCTGGCGCCA
The DNA here is from genome assembly GCA_963759545.1 of uncultured Actinomycetota bacterium. GTDB lineage: Bacteria > Actinomycetota > Actinomycetes > Streptosporangiales > Streptosporangiaceae > Trebonia. The sequence continues at coordinate 4,011 of CAVXAB010000043.1, read as the reverse complement.
CCGGCGGGTGAGTAGAGCACCATCGACGCGGCCGCCTCCGGCCAGGTGGCCGCGAAGACGGCCACCGCCGAGCAGCCCACGCAGCCGCCCATCAGGTGCGCGCGGGCGATGCCCAGGTGGTCGAGCAGGCCCTTGCCCTGCGCGGCGTAGTCCGCCCAGGTGACGCGCTCGACCCGGCCGCCGGAGGCGCCTGACTCGCGCCGGTCGAACATGACGCAGGTGTAGCGCCTGGCGAGCTGGGCAACGAGGCCGAGCCGGGCGTAGATGCTGAAAGACGTCCAGTTGGCGAGCGTCGCGTTGAACCCGCCGGGAGAGAACATCAGCAGCGGCGGCCCGTCGCCGGTCACTTCGTAGTGCGTGGCGATGCCGTCGATAACGGCGGTCGGCATGCGGAATCCTCCCTCGGCCCGTGCGTCCAATACGGTGCGGCTAGTACCGTTCGGCTAAGCCCGCGCGGCGAGGTCGCCCTTGATGTGCCGGCCGGCCCGCACGTCCTCGGCCACCGCCGTCAGCGCGTCCAGCGTGACCCGGGCGACCTGAGCGTAGCTGTCCGGCTTGTCGTCCAGCGTCCGCGCGGCGTAGCCGATGGCGGCGTGCGCCATCCGGACCCGCCCGTCGAGCCACGGGCCGCCGCCCGCGCCGCCGATGACCGGGATGCCGACCGCCCGCGTGACCTCGGGCCCGGCGACCGGGCCGGAGTTGGTGAAGTCGAGCAGCGCCGCGCCCGCTTTCTCGAGCCGCTCCGCCTCGGCGACCAGCTCGTCCTTCATTCCCTCAGGCACCCGCGCGCCCGGGGCGAGCATCGCCTCGTAGCCGACGCCGTGCCGCAGCGCCGTCTGCGGCGTGACCCCGAGTTGCGCCCACACGGGGATCCCCGCCCGGGTCACGGCGGCCACGGCCGCGGGGAAGTCGGCCGCGCCGTCGATCTTGACGAGGTCCGCGCCGGCCTCCTTGGCCAGCCTGACCGCCGCGCGCACGGCGCTGTCGGTGCCCTCCTGCACGGGGCCGAACGGGATGTCCACGCTGACCAGCGCCCTGGTGACACCGCGGCGCACCGCCCGGCACACGATGAGCATCTCCTCAAGCGTGACCTCAAGCGGGCTGCGGTGGCCCCAGAGGTTGACGCCGACGGAGTCACCGACGGACACGATCTCCACGCCGGCCCGGTCGGCGATCGCGGCGATCTGGTAGTCCCAGGCCACGACGCCGACGATCTTCCGCCCGTCGCGCTTCATCCGCTGCAGCGCGCCGACCGTGACTTTCTCGTTCATCGAGTCTCCTTACACCCGCAGAGCGGACAGGACCTCCGGGACGTCCGCGACGTCCTTGAGCACGACCAGCACCATCGCGTTGGGCCGCAGCGCGGACACGACCTCGTTGACCGAGTCGCCACTACTGGGCAGCACCGGCAGCACCAGGCCCGCGGACATGATGCCGCGCGCCGCGGCGGCATCGCCGATGATCGACGCCGCCTCCGCGTGTCGCTCCGGCCGAAGCGATCATCACGACGGTGTCGGCGCCCTCGAGCTCCTCGCTCAGCAGCGCCGTGCCGCCGGCCTGCGCGTGCCGGAGCAGTGCGTCACCGGGGACCGCCGACTCGAACACGAGGAAGTGCCCGCCGCCCCACAGCCGGCCGCCCATCTCCCTGACGCTCTGCTCCGACTGCCCGCCAAGCGCGATCACCCGCGAGCTGCGACGGGCGAACCCGGGGTAGCTGATCCGGTACCTGGCCTCGGCGGCGGTGGTGGCGCGGGCGCAGCTGGCGAGCAGTGTCGGCTGGCGCTGCCCTGCCTGTGTGGCTGGCGCGCTCACACCGACGCGTGCTTCTCGCCAGGGCGCACGCGCAGCGCGTCGGCGCAGCCCTCGATGAACGACTGGTCCTTCGGCAGCACGACCGCGGCCGACCGGACCGCCTGGTGCGCGACGTCGACGCCCGGCGGGGTCACGCCCTCGTCGCGCAGCGCCTCTACCGCCCGCCAGAGCTTGCGCCTGGCCATGATGATGCCGCTGTCGGTGGACACGAGGCGCTCCTTGGTCCGGTCCACGATCGGGCCCATGCTCTCCTGCAGCGACGCGTCCTGCATGGAGATGCCCTTGACGCCCGAGTACGTGTCGCCGCGCTTCTGCGCGGCGCGGTCCATCATGTAGTCGTTGTCCTTGTTCTGCAGCGGCCGGTACGTCCCTGGGACGAACTCGTTGTGCACGCCCTTGCCGTCCTTCATCGCCTGGACCTCAGCCGCCGACAGCGGACGGACCGGGTGGTAGTCGTAGGTGAACACCCAGCAGTTCTCATCGTCGATCGGTATCCAGAAGTGGCCGTGGATCGGGTGGTCGCCGCGCGGCGGGATCATCGTGAAGCTTGGCATCACCCACGGCGTGATCCGCCAGTAATAGTGACCCTCCTCGGCGTTGCGGCGGACCCCGATGAACAGCCCGCCGTCGGACTCCGCGACCTCGAAGAAGGGCTTGAGGTCGGTCAGGTTGTACTTGTTGCCCTGCGCTCCCTTGAACAGCGGGTCGTCTCGCAGCCCGTCGCTGTGCAGCCAGGAGACGTGGCTTGAGTCGATGCCGCCCTCAAGCGCCTGCAGCCAGTTGCACTCCTGCCACCGCTTGGAGGTGTAGCTCTGCTCCGCGGGCACCCGGCTGAACTCCCACTGCGGCAGGTCCGGCGTCTTGGCCGGGTCGCCCATGTAGGTCCAGAGCACGTCGCCGATCTTGACCAGCGGGTAGCTGGTGAGCTTGATCTTCGCGCACAGGCTGCTGTGCCGCTCGTCTGGCTCGGAAGGGATCTCGACGCACTGGCCGTTCACGTCGTACTTCCACCCGTGGTAAGAGCAGCGCAGCCCGGACTCCTCGTTGCGCCCGAACCACAGCGACACGCCGCGGTGCGCGCAGAACTCATCCATCAGGCCGTACCTGCCCTCGGTGTCGCGGAACGCGATCAGCCGCTCGGACAGCAGCTTCACGCGCACCGGCGGGCAGTCGTTTTCCGCAAGCTCCTCGGCAAGCAGCGCCGGGATCCAGTACTGCCGGAACATGTCGCCCATCGGCGTCCCTGGTCCGGTCTGGGTGAGCAGCTCGTTGATCTCCTGCTTCAGCATCTCGGTCGCAGTCCCGTCTCTTCTCGCTCTTTTCGCGGCAGGCCAGTTCGGCTCATCCGGGGGTACGGCCCATGAACAGGCAGGTGTAGAACGCCCGCCAGGGCACCTCGACGTCGGTGATTCCCGCCGCCGCGAACGCGTCGAGGTGGTCCTGAACGCTGGTGAGCGGGTAGTTGTGGTGGTGCTTCTGCCCGTCGGACGTGACACCGAACTCCTTGCGCGCCGCCCGCAGGCGCCGGTCCCACACGTCGTCGAATCCGGCCGTGGCGGGCGGCCCCGCCTGGCTGGCCGGCCCGATGTGGTCGAGGTTGACCAGCCAGCCGCCCGGCTTGAGCCGCCGCGCGGCCGCCAGGTGGAAGCCGATGAGCCCGTCCCTGTCCAGGTGGTGGGCGGCCCGGGAAGTCGTGATGACGTCCGCCTCGTCCGGCAGTCCCGCGCCGTCCAGGTCGGTCATGTCGGCGATGCGGAACTCGACGCGGTCGCCGAACGGCGCGAGCTTCTCCTGCGCCAGGTCGAGCATGGCGCAGGAGGCGTCCGTCCAGATGCCTTTCGCCCGCGGGAACCGGCTGAGGAAGATCTCAAGCACGGCGCCCGGTCCTGAGCCGACGTCGATGATCGTCGCGGGTGCCGGGTTGTCCCCCGCCACCACGGCGGCGGCCATCCGCCGCGGGAAGTCGAGGAGGTCACGGAACGAGTCGCCCTGCGCCCAGTCGCGGGCGAAGTCCGTGTCCCGCCAGGCGGCCGCCGCTTGCTCGCCCTGGGCGGTCACGCGCTGGCGCCCGCGGCCCGCGCGCCGAACTCCGGCGCGTTCTCCAGGTACGCGACCCTGTCGTAGCCGAGCTGCTTGAACAGCCGGTTCTGCCCGGACAGCAGGCGCAGCGGCTGCCCGTCGGCGCTGAAGTGCTGCGCG